>CAVTRS010000001.1:0-93638 GCA_963737185.1 uncultured Acidobacteriota bacterium
CTGAATTTGTGGAATATCTGGATTACTTTCAACAGGCGAACGGGCAAATCAATCTTGAGGAAGAAACGGGCGCGGACGCGGTGCAGTTAATGACGGTGCACGCGGCGAAGGGGCTGGAGTTCGAGCATGTGATCATTTTGAGGATGACGAAGGGGGCGTTTCCTACGCGGGCGCGGACGCACCTTTTTGAATTCCCCGACGAGTTGATGAAGGAGCAACGCCCGCGGGGCGATTTCCACATTCAAGAGGAGCGGCGGCTTTTTTACGTGGCGCTGACGCGGGCGAAAGAGCGGCTGACGCTTACCGCGGTGGTGGACAACAAGCGCAATAAGCCTTCGCCGTTTCTAGATGACATTCTGGAGAATGCCGCGCTTGCGCGGCGAGACGTCGAGCAGATCGCACCCGCGACGATTGCCGCCAATGAAAAGAAGTCAGACGCGGGCGCGACGAAAGATAGAGCGGGATCAATGCGCGGGGCTGCGGACTTATTTCCCGCGGACGCGGGCGAGGCGCACGTTTTTTCGAAAATCGCGAAATGGGCGGCGGATTATCGTCCGCCAATCGCGGAGCCATTGCAATTGAGCGCATCGGCGATAGAGACGTACCGGCAATGTCCGCAGAAATATTTGTTCAGCAACGTGTGGGGGCTGCGGACAGGGCCGATTGCGGCGATCAGCTTTGGGAGTGTGATGCATACGACGATCAAACAGTTTCTCGCGGAGTTGCGGAAAGGGCGCAAAGTGGCGTTCGAGGAGGTTGAGACGATATTCGAGCGCGAATGGACCCCAGCGGGATTTGAGGACGATTACCAGCAGGCGGAATACAAGAGAGACGGGCTGGAGCAGCTCCGCGCGTTTCACGCGGTAGCAGTCGCCGAGCCGCCTGAGATTGAGTCGCAGGAGAAAAGCTTTGAGCTGCCACTGGAAGAAAACATTGTGATTACGGGGCGGATGGATCAAATCAACCGGATCGCGGCGGGGCGGCGGGAGATTGTGGATTACAAGACGGGACGGCCGAAGACGGAAGAGTCCGCGCGAAAGGATATTCAACTGAGCATGTATGCGCTGGCTGCGCGGGAAGTGCTGGAGTTTGATCCGGCGCGGCTTGTGTTCCACAACCTGACGGATAACTCGCGGGTGGAGACAACGCGCGGCGACAAAGAACTGAACAAGACGCGGGAAATTATTTCCGAGACCGCGGCAAGCATCCGGGCCGGAGAATTTCAGCCGGAGCCGGGCTTCTTCCAGTGCCGGAACTGCGCGTTCCGGCCGATTTGTCCGGCGCACGAGCAGCAGATTGTACGCGCGGCGGTGAGCGTCTGAATCCAGCTCGCTCCAGCCGAAAGATTTCCTGACATCCAAAGAAAGCAAAAGGCGCGCTACCTGAATTGGCAGCGCGCCCGGATGCTTGATGCCTTCTTCGCGCAATTCCCGGCAAGAACTTTGCCGGCCTTACGAATCTCCCCGGGCGGCGCAAAAATGAGCGAACCAGAGTGCGTGCCCGTATTCTTCTATAAGGGGAGCACAAAGAGATGTCAAGGAGAAATTCTGCGCGCGAAATCGGGGCGATACCTCGCCTGCGCGCAAATCACGCAGACGTCAAGCGCGGGAGCAGGAGTTCAGGGCGTCGGAGCAGAAAAATAACCGTCACGGGCCAGGACCGTGAGCCCGCCACGCTTTACGCGGACATCGATGGAGTGATAAGTGACCGTGCGATCCTTGTGATCGGGCGAATAAAAGATTGTGTACTGATTGCGGATCTGGTCTGAAATGCGCGGATAGAGTCTTTCGAGGTCTTTGCCGTTGGAAGCGTAGAAAACATCTCCTCCTGTCGAATGGGCGAAACGCGAAAGTACATTGATGGGGCGGGTTAGAAACGTCGCCCCGATCCCAATCGAATAAACGGAAGCGTCCGCCGAAAGAATCATTCTGACGGTGTCCTCGAAGCTGTATTTATTGCCCTTGGAATCTACGCCGTCCGAAATCAAAAAGATTACTTTCAACCGGTCCTTCGGGCGAGTCCGTAAGAGCTGCGCTGCGGCGTAAAGAGCGTCATTTACGCACTTGGTTCCATCTCCGAAAATATGGATGTTCATGGGCGGAGCAACCGAGGGAACGCCCGGGGTTCCGTTGGTTTGCGGAATGGAGGAGTGGCTGGCAGTGGGATCGGGCGCCATCATGGAATCGGTGCTGGTTGCGATTTGGATGCGGTCGAGCTGGGCGAGCAACTTATCGGGGCCATTGATAAAATCGGTGAGTTGCAGCGGATACTGATCGAACCGGAAAATGGCGGTCTCGTCGTCATCGGCAATTCCGGCGGAAATGGCTCTCAGACTATCCTGCACCTGCTGTTGCGTCTTGCCCTTCAACGAGTCGTCGACGAGGACGACAGCGGATATGGGCACGGGTTCCTCGCGAACATCAACAATTTTCTGCTCGACGCCATCCTCCAGAATACGGAAATCCTGCGGACGCAAGTTGTTGACGAGCTGGCCGTTGGCGTCCTTCACAGTGACAGGCACGCGGACATTTGTGGTAACCACACTGATGCCGGGGGCTTGACCCGGCCTTTGAGGATTCCCCTGGGCGCCGCCCTGGGCCGGCGGAGGAGGTGATTGCTGGGACAGCCCCATCAGGGGGATGGCAAGAATCACCGTCAGCGTGAGGACAAGCGTTTTTCGTGGACAAATCTTCAAGCCGAGGTCACCATGAATCGCGTCGCACATCTTGAGAGTCCCGAACAGCATCCAATGACATCGGAGACCTCACACGGAGATTATACTATGCGACATCGATTTCTTGGGGCGTTGCTTGCACTGGCTGCTGTTGCCAGTCTGATTTCCATCGCGCCCGGTTCCCTTTCCGCGGCAAACGGCGCGAGCGCATCGCGCCGGGACAAGAACCAGGACCAGCAGGGAGTCATCCGCAGCGGGGTGCGACTCGTAAGCCTTTACGCCACCGTTCGGGACAGCCACAAAGCGATTGTCGCCAACCTAGAGCAAAAAGACTTCCGTATCTTTGAGGACAACGTCGAGCAAAAGGTGGCCTTCTTTTCGCGGGAAAATTCCCTGCCGCTCACGATGGGAATTTTAATGGACACCAGCGGAAGCGAGGCGGCGATGATCGGAGCAATCCAACAGGCGGCGAGCCAGTTCGTAGGCCGGGTGATGCAGAAGAACAAAGACGAAGCGATGGTCCTCACGTTTGACATCGACGTGAATATGCTCTCGGATTGGTCGAGCGACCTTTCGGAAATAAATCGCGCCATCCACAGGGCCAGGATCAATACCGGCGGTGCGAGCGCTATGGTTACGCCGGGGCCGCTTCCCTCGAACATGATGAAGGGGACGGTTTTCTATGACGCCGTCTATCTCGCGTGCCACGACAAGATGTCCTCTGAAGCCGGGCGAAAGGCGTTGGTCATCATGACCGACGCGGAAGATGAAGGCAGCGATATGAAGCTGAAGGATGCCATCGAAGCGGCGCAACGGGCGGACACCGTTGTCCAGATGCTGGTTGTGTACGACCCCAAGTATGGGGCTGACTTTAGCGGAGCAAAGAAAATTGCCGACGAAACGGGCGGACGGGCGATCGACATCCGCAATGAGAAAGAGCTGTTGAAGGCGTTCGACGAGATCTCGGAGGAATTGAGAAGCGAATACCAACTGGGCTACTACCCGACCAACACGAAATACGACGGAACCTACAGACAGATCAAAGTAGAAACGACCAAGAGCGATTTGAAGGTCCTCACCCGCAAAGGATATTACGCGGCGCAGGAAGGCAACTGATTTCGACCGAACACTGATTTTCTACATTCTGCCGGGACAGCAGTAAGCGAAGCGCGAGTTGCGCCCGACGATTTCCGTGGAATGCCTCCCACGATTGACCGCCGAAGCAATTTCCAAATCCATTGCCTGGTCAGTTTCCGGATTGGCCGCCTATGACCCTCGTAACGACGACCGGGGGATTGGCGTTATAGCCTTTTCTGGCGTGGACTTCGAGTTCCTTGTGGCCGACAATCTCGACTCTGATCTTGTGGAATTTGCCGTCGAGATTGCCATAGGTAGGCTGGTAGCCGAGGAGATACTGGCTGCGCAATTCGGTACCGATTTCGAGGAACGATTGGGCAACATCATCCACGGTGAAGGGAAAGAAGGGGCGACCCCCTGAGTCGTTGGCGAAGAACTCGAGGACTTTATCGCCGTCGGTCTTTTCCCATTTACGGTCGAACTTATGGCTCGGGTCCTTGGTTTCTTCGGGAGTAATCCACTCTGTGCTGGTACTGACGGTAAAGATGGCGACGCCCGCGCGATGAGCGGCATCCATTGCGTCCTGCCGCGTGCTTGCGCTGAGATTGTCATCGCCGTCGCTGATCACGACAATCACGCGGCGAACTTCCTGAGGGCCGGTCTTTGGGAGAGGAGCTTCCGCAAGCATTTTCGACGCCTTGACCATTGCGTCGTAGAGGGCGGTACCGCCGCCCGCTTTTTGGGCGGTAATCGCAATCTGCAAAGGTTCAACGTCACTCGTGAATCCTTGAACGACTTCGGGATCGCTGTCAAAAGTCATGAGGCAAGCCATGTCACGGCCGGGACGGATAGCGTTGTAAAGGAAATCAATTGCGGTGTCCTTCTCAAATTGCAGGCGTGGCCGGATGCTGTTTGAAGTGTCCATAAGCAGCGCGACGCGGAGCGGAAGATCCGTCTCACGGGCAAAGAATTTGATCTGCTGGGGCTTATTATCTTCAAAGACCTGAAAATCGGATTGCTCCAGATCGGTGACAAATTTTTGCTTGCGATTCACCACGGCGAAGATGAGGTCTACTTCGGAGACTCGTGACGTGACGGTCGGCGGATTCTGTCCCGTTGCTTGCGGAGGAGGTGGTGGCGGCTGCTGAGTCTGTTGTTGCGGTGGAAAGGCTGCTCCTGCCGATGCCAGAACCACTACGAACAACATGACCCCTAAAGCGCGACGCATATGGCTGTGTCCCCCGATCACTATGATGCAATTATAGGAACTCGCGGAGAGCAGCGTCAATCAAAGAAGGGTCGACGCCGGAAGCGACCGCGAGATTGGCGAGATACTGGCGAAGCTGCGGGTCCAGAGGGGCGCGAACGGTGACGGGCCTGGCGTCCGCGGGGTGGGCAAACGTTATGCGCGCGGAATGGAGAAAAGGGCGATTCAAGGCCGGGAGTGGCCGGCCGTCCATGAGCGGTTCGCGTGGCGCGCCATAGACGGAGTCACCGACGATGGGATGCCCAATGGCGGACATATGGACTCGAATTTGGTGCGTGCGGCCGCTGTGCAGTTGAACCTCGAGCAAAGTGAAATCGCCAAGGCGCGCAAGGACGCGCCAGTCGGTGTGCGCGACGCGTCCACCCCGGCGCCTGGTAGTCATCCGGGTGCGTCTGTGAAGATCGCGAGCCACAGAAAGGTTGATGCTGCCTTTGGGCTGCTCTATGCGGCCGTGAACGAGGGCGAGATAAATTTTTTCGATCTCGCGGGACAAAAATTGAGCCGCGAGAGCGCGGTGCGCGGCATCGGTGCGTGCGACAGCGATGGCTCCCGACGTGCCGCGATCCAGGCGGTGGACGATGCCCGGCCGCTCGGCGCCGGAAGCGGTAGCCAGATTGCCGAAACGATTTAGGAGTGCATTCACGAGCGTCCCGCGGTGGTGTCCCGCGCCGGCATGAACGACCATGTTCGCCGGTTTGTTCACTACAATCACCTCGGAATCTTCGTATAAAACGTCGATGGGAATGTCCTCCGGCGCGGCGGCGAGCGGGGGCCGTGAAACAATTTCAACCTGCGCGCTTTCGCCTTCCGCTACCTTTTGAGAGGAACGCGCCGGGCGGCCCGCAACGAGAACGTGGCCTTCGGCGATGAGTTCCTGAATCCGGGCGCGGCTGAATTCCGGAAGGCGCGTGACGAGAAAACGGTCCAACCTCTCGCCGGCTTCCAGCGGACCGACGCGAAGGTGCTCGATTCGAGTTGGCTGCGAGGGTTTACGCATTGAGATGCGATGACTCGCGCATTGCCGGCCCGCTCACTTCGCTTCCCCGGAGGCCGAGGAGTTGCGCATAAATACCAGCTCAATTCCGATGAGTATCGCGCCAATGGTGATGGCGGAGTCCGCGAAATTGAACGCTGGCCAATCATGGCTGTGAAATTGGACGAGGATAAAATCCGTGACGCCGGAATGAATTACGCGGTCAAAAAGATTCCCGAGAGCGCCACCCAACACCAGAGCGACACCGACACGGCCCGGCGCGGCCCCCGCATTTCCGGACCACAGAAACCACGTAAGCAAAACGCACACAACCAACGCGGCCGCGGAAAGCGCACCGCTTATCCAATGCGAATGGGAATCGGCAAAAAGTCCGAATGCAATTCCGGAATTGCTGGTATGCACGATTGAAAAAAAATCAGGGATGTAAGTCTTCCGGTAGCCGAGGGGAGTCATTTTCTCGATTGAGTATTTCGTCGCGCGATCCAGTGCAAAGGCGCCGAGTGTGATCCAGATCCAATTAAGTCGGCGGAGGGCCATGTTATTTCAGGACGCAGCTGCGGAAGATCCGCCGAGGATAGATTCCACTACGGGGAGGCAACGTTCGCAAACAGTCGGAAACTTCACGCTTTCGCCGACATGGACGGAGTAATTCCAGCAGCGCTCGCACTTCTTACCATCGGCGCGGCGAACAGCAATTCCAAATCCAGCCACACCATCCGCCGGCTTCGCATCCTCGGGAGCGGTGGAAACCAATTCGACCTGGGAGACGATGAAGAGCGCGGGGAGCCAGGATTTGTATTCCGCGAGCAGCGGTTGCAAATCGCTGCCGGCAGAAAGAATAATTTTTGCTTCCAACGCGCCAGCGATTTGTTTCGAATTGCGTGCGGATTCGAGCGCTTTCAGGACTTCCGTTCGCACCGCAGAAAGCCTTGACCAATTTTCCGCTCTCATGGCGTCAAAACCGGAGGAAAGGTCTTCCGGCTTGCGGAGAACCAATGTGTGGATGCTTCCTTTTTCCCGGGAGGCCTGCGGCAGGAATCTCCAAATCTCTTCCGATGTAAAAACCAGGAGTGGGCCGAATAGCCGGACGAGCGCGTCGGCGATGCGCCACACGGCTGTTTGCGCGGAGCGGCGCTGGCGGCCGCCGGCAGCGAAGGTGTAAAGGCGATCCTTGAGAATGTCAAAGTAAAACGCGCTGAGATCCACGGTGATGAAATCGTGAAGCGCGTGATAGACGCGATGAAATTCAAAATTCTCGTACCAGGTGCTGCACTCCGCGGCCAGCACAGAAGTCCGATAGAGCATCCAGGCGTCAAATTCCTCGAGCTGGGCGTCCGGGACGGCGTCGCGCGCGGGATCGAAATCAAAAAGATTGCTTAGCGCGAACCGGAAGGTGTTGCGGATCTTGCGATAGGCCTCGGCAAGTTGCTTCATCACATCGTCCGACAAGCGCATGTCCGCGGTGTAGTCCTGCGAAGCAACCCAGAGACGCAAGAGGTCGGCGCCCCACTTGTCGCAGATATCGCGGGGAAGAATTACGTTGCCACGCGATTTCGACATCGGGTCGCCCTGTTCGTCAACGGCCCAACCGTAAGTGAGAACATTGCGATAGGGCGCTGCCTCCTTGATAGCCGCACCGATTAGCAACGAGCTATGAAACCACCCGCGGAACTGGTCGGGGCCTTCGAGATACATGTCGGCGGGCCAGGGCAAACCGTCCTTGCCGAGGACGGCGAGGGATGAGGAGCCTGAATCGAACCAGACGTCAAGAATGTCATTTTCCTTGCGCCACTTCGACGCACCGCAGGAACACTTCGTGCCGGCAGGAAGCAGCTCTTCAGGCGAATGCGTGAACCAAGCGTCCGCGCCCTCGCGCTTGAACCATTCGATCACGTTGCGCAATGCGGGCACATTTTCAAAAACTTTGCCGCACGCATCGCAATAGAAAACAGGAATAGGCACGCCCCAGAAACGCTGGCGTGAGACGCACCAATCCGGGCGCTCGGCGATCATCGAGTGCATGCGATCCCTGCCCCATGCGGGAATCCAATTAACTTTTTTCACTTCTTCGAGCGCGCGAGCGCGTAGCGTGGGGGCTTCCGTGCCAATTCTGGCGGCATCGAGCTTGATGAACCACTGTTCCGTGGCGCGGAAGATGACCGGGTTGTGGCATCGCCAGCAATGTGGATAGCTGTGAGTTAGCTTGCCTTCGCCGAGAAGCATTTTTCGCTCGCGCAACAACGCGATGATAATGGGATTCGCTTCGAAAACAGTTTTACCCTTGTATTCGGGTAACCCTACGAGGTAGCGGCCTTGATTATCGAGCGGAGCGTAAGTCTCCAAGCCATATCGCTGGCCGGTTTGAAAGTCTTCGACGCCGTGGCCGGGGGCGGTGTGAACGATGCCCGTGCCGGTGTCGAGAGTGACGTAATCGGCAAGGACAGCCGGAACGCGCAAACCCTTTAAGAACGGATGCTGAAACTGTAAGCCCTCGAGTTCCCTGCCCTTCCATGGGCCGCGGAAAGCCGTCGCTTCGATTCCAATTTCGTCCTTCAAGGCCGCGACGCGCTCTTCTGCCACAAGCAAATCGCCATTCGGAGTTTCCGCGACTACGTAATCGAAATCCGGATGGAAGGCGAGCGCGCGATTGTGCGGGAGCGTCCAGGGTGTGGTTGTCCAAATTACGGCGTCAACATTCGCGCCGAGCTTGGCTGCTGCTGCACCGCCCACTACGGGAAATTTCACCCAGATGGAAGGGCTGGTGTGGTCTTCATATTCGACTTCGGCTTCTGCGAGCGCGGTCGAATCGTAAATGCACCAGTACACAGGCTTGAGCCCGCGATAGATGTAGCCACGTTCCAGAAACGTGAGAAAAGTATCGGCGATGCAAGCCTCATACTCATGGCTCATCGTGAGGTATGGATTGTCCCACTGGCCGAAAACGCCGAGCCGCTTGAAATCGCGGCGATGCTGGTCGACGAAATACAATGCGAACTCACGGCACTTCTTGCGAAATTCACCGGGGCTGACGGCGCCCTTGTGTCCCAACTCCTTTTCGACCTTTGTTTCGATGGGCAAACCATGACAATCCCATCCGGGAACGTAAGGAGACCGGAAGCCAGCCATGGTCTTTGACTTGACGACCATATCTTTCAATATCTTGTTCAGGGCAGTGCCGAGATGGATCGCGCCGGTCGGGTACGGCGGGCCGTCGTGCAAAAGGTAAGTTGGGGCGCCCGCCCGAGCCTTCAAGATTTCGGCGTAGAGGCCATGCGATTCCCATTGCTCGAGCTGCACCGGTTCGGCCTTGGGCAAACTGGCCTTCATCGGAAAGTCCGTGCGCGGAAGATTTAGCGTGCTTTTCAGGTCCATAGATTCAATGTATTGGCGGTTAGCGCCCAAATCCCGGCGAAGAATCGGAGAATGGTTCGCAACAAGATGAAAATTGCTTCAACTACTTGCAACCATTCCTGGATCAGAGAACGTCCATGCTATCAACGAATGTGGTTGGATGTCACTTTTAGGGTGTGAAGGAGAAGACAAAGCCGGTACCGAAGCAGTGCGAGTGATGCTCGTCCGGCGCAGACAAAAACGCTAAGGAGGCAATATGCGTGCGAATCAAGGGGCTTCCAGCCCAACGCGAAAAGCCGACCTCGACACTCCCTCTGGACGTTTCTCGACGCGACTCCTCATGCAGAAAAGCAGCAAGTTACAGGACTTGCTTTCCAATCTGAAGGAAGTTTTCAAATTCCACAAAGTGAAGCTTGCCGGCAATGTTCCACTGATTCGGCCCGTTTGGATCCGGGACAAGAATATGAAGCCCTCACAAATGGCTTCTTTTGCGATACATGGAGGGCTGGCGCTGCTCCTCTTTATTCCGCTACTAACCCGGCTGCCACAGCCGAATGAGACGATCTCTCGCACGCAGACAGTTTATGCACCTGACCCCCACGAATTGCGCGCTCTCCTGTTTCCGAGGGGTGTCTCTCCGAGCAAGGGCACCGGGGGCGGCGGTGGGGGCGAGAACAACCCACAACCTGCAAGCTTTGGGCGGCGCCCTGATTTTTCTCAGCTTCCTCAGATTGTGCCGCCGTCGGTCCCACGAAACGACAATCCGGCTCTCACTGTGAAAACCAATCTTGAGGGTCCGAAGGAACTCAATGACATTCCAAACCCGGACATAAATCGCTGGGGTGATCCCAATGCCAATGCGCTTACCAATTCCAACGGCCCGGGCAAAGGGCACGGGATCGGAGATGGCGAAGGCAATGGAGTTGGCAACGGCAACGGGAACGGGTTTGAAAACGGTGATAAAAATGGGTTTGGAGGCGGCAAACCGTCTGCTCCAGGAAACGGCATAACCTACCCCGTCTGCCAGTATTGTCCGAGACCTGAGTACCCGGATGAAGCGCGGAAAGTTAAATACTCGGGTTCGGTGACACTGAATGTGGTCATCCTTCCGAATGGAAAGACGGGCAGGATCGAGGTCGTCAATTCACCCGGGATGGGGCTCGACGAAAAGGCAGTAGAAGCCGTCCGCGGATGGGTCTTCAAGCCCGGCATAGGACCAGGCGGGAAGCCGGTCGCGACGGTAGTCACGATCGAGGTGATTTTCCAACTCTTCTAGGAACGAGCTAGGGCCCGACGGGATGGAACCTGAAAGGCCCTAGCAACGTCTAAGGTTCTGTGTGGTAGTATTAAGGCACTGAGGGGAATCGAGCGCCCGACTTCCAACGGGCATACAACTTTTAGGCGGGGGCTGAATCTAACAATCATGCCCGTTCTGCCGGGGAATCAAACGAACCCTTATGAATACATTGAGCTCAAATCCGAACTTTAGAGGCCCGAAGGTTCAGGGCGTGAATCTCCCTCCTTCCGAGGATGCGCCGAGCCTCGTCATCAAACGCGATGTGATGTCGCAGGGATTCTTTGCGAACCTGCGTGATTTCTTTGCGGAGCGTCCGGCGAAACTTCCGAGGGGCACTGCCGGCGGCGATTATGGCAAGCCGCAATTTGGCACCGGGTTCATGGCCAACCTGAAGGAGTGGTTTCACTCCGGCCCAAAGGTTGCCGGAGGCGCGGCTGCATCATTGCGTGGAGCCGATGCGCCCGGGATCCGAGTGGAGTGGAAGCCCTTTTACAAAACTTTCTTCCAGAATATCCGGGACTTGATTTCGCCGCCAAAGGAAGCACCGCTGAAGGTGACGAGCAAGGCGGTAAAGGTAAAGGACATCTGGACGAAAGACGAAGTGTTCAGCCGCGCGCAGGTAGTTTCGATTTGTTTCCATGTCGGGGTCGTGGTGCTGTTGCTTGTACCGCTTCTGAAGGTTGCGTCTAGAAGCGTAAATGCGAAGACAAACAACGTTCTTGTGACTCCATTGGATCTTTCACCTTATGAAGCCAAGCTGCCCCCGGGTGCCAAGCCTGCGAGCGGAGGCGGCGGTGGCGGCGCGCATGAAAAAGAACCGGCAACGAAGGGACAGTTGCCCAAATTCAGTTCGCAGCAAATAACTCCTCCGCAGATTATTCGTAACAAGAATGCGGCGCTGCAAGTGGAACCGACATTGATCGGGCCGGACAACCTCAGGATTCCAAGTCCGAATATGGACCGCTGGGGCGATCCACTGGCAAAAATAGTGAATGATTCAAACGGCCCGGGTTCGGGCGGCGGAATGGGTTCCGGCCACGGTGGTGGAATCGGCAGCGGTGAGGGCGGCGGATTGGGGCCGGGTTCTGGCGGGGGCACCGGCGGCGGCGCGTATCGCGCCGGGGAAAACGGCGCCGGATATCCTACGTGCGTGTATTGTCCTCGACCGGATTATTCGGACGAAGCCCGGAAATCGAAATATCAAGGCGATGTGTGGCTGGATGTACTCGTCCTTGAAAATGGACATCCGAGCCCGAATGACATCAAGGTGACGAAGAGCCTAGGAATGGGGCTGGACGAAAAAGCCATCGAAGCGGTACGAACCTGGCAATTCAAGCCGGCGATAGGGCCAAACGGCAAACCAATCAAGACTTGGATAAACATCCAAGTGCAATTCCAACTTTTTTAAGAATCTTCAATTTGCGGGCAGTATTCGATTCACGAAACACGGCGGAATGACCTTCCGCCGTGTTTTGTTTTTTCTGCTAGCATCAGATTCATGAATCGGCTGCGGCAATTCTCACCGGCAATTTTCAAACTACTTGCACTGTCCGGAGGCCTCCTGCTGGTTGCGATGTCCGTGCTCGTAAAGGGCGCGGGCGGCCAGGGTTCGCAGGGCGGCTCCATCGAATTCGTGGCTCACGTTTCGCCGACAGGCGGCCACGCGGAACCGGTGCGAGGGTTCACTTTCTATCTACTGCGAAAAAGTTTTCAAGACATCGGGCTTGAGGCGGAAACGCTTGAACCGGCGCCGAACATGGATGAATTCATAAGCAGCCTCACCGTGTCCGATGCATTGAAATCGTGGATGAAGAAAAACAAGATCGTCGACCTTTCGGGAACGGAATTCCCCAAAGCGGTGAAGCCGGAAGATGTTTTGAATGTCCCTGAGTTCAAAGCCGGCTACGTGGACCAGAATAAGGGAGACCGCAGCGTTGGATTGCCCACTCCCAAGTACCGTGAGGCCGATAAGGATAAAAATCCCCAAAAATATCAGAAGGAAGTGGACGAATATATTGCCGCCATGAAGAAATTCATCGCCGCCAACCCGGATACGCTTTCCACGCTTGAACCTGCTCTGGAAAAGATCAACCCGGGCCCGCGGTGGAACAAGTTGGTGATCGAACGGACGGCGAAAGTTCACCGGCGCTGGCTTGAACTGGCGGAGTATCAGTACAAAGCAGGCCAATGCGACACGGACCTGGATGGGCACGGTAGATTTGACGGATTGCCAGCCGGTGAATACTGGATTTCGACAATTGAAATGCAGGCTATGTCGGGAGACGCCCGAGTGCGGTGGGACGTGCCGGTCCGTGTAATGGCGGGGCGAGCCTCATCCGTCGAACTTTCCAATCTCAATGGGATCGAGCCGCGAATGCCTTAAGGAACCAATCTTCCAGATTCCCGATTTGAGGACCCGCACGGATTCCTGCCTTTTCTTTCCAAGCAGACGCGAACTAAACTTCCTTGATGAGCCCACTCGGCGTCGTTGCGTTTGTTCTTGTTGTCGCAATCATTGCACCCGGCGTGGCATCATGGAATGAGAAACGGAAAGGGACAAAACATCCCGGAATGCGAAGAACGGCGCGGCCTGAGTTTAAAGTGAGAAGCCATCAAGAAATGATTGCGGAGCTTGGCAGCCCCGACAAATGGGTCCGCCGCCGGGCCGGGACGGCTCTGTTTCTGATGGGGCGCGTGATGAGCCGTGACACGATAGAACGATGGGCGAGCGACGCCGAATTTGCGGGAATACTGAAACGCGATCCGCCAGCCACTGAGGATGGAACCCTGGACGCATTGCGCGGAACGGTGGGAATCGCCGTAACGACTGAAACATTTTCCAAGATTCGCGCGGCAAATGGAATGCCGCGCCTCGCAAAGGTGCCGCCAGACCAAGACGCATTGGAATTCGAGCTGCATTTTCCAACGCCTCAACGATCGGGAACAACAACGGCGGGCGAAATGATCCGGCTCGACATTCTGACGACGAGAGAACCCGGCGGGGATGGCGCCATCGCGAAATTTATTGAGAAATTCGGCGAAGGGATTCAGCAAGTGGAATATGAAGTCACCGATGTGGATCGGGCGACACAGATTCTTGCGGAGCGATTCAGCGTGAAAGCGATTTACCCTGCGACCCGCGCGGGAGCGGACGCGACACGCGTCAATTTTTTTCTTGTGCCCATCGCTTCAGGGAAAAGGATCCTAATCGAGCTTGTTGAACCAGCGCGTCCCTCGCATTAAGTGCGGCCATAAACAGGGACTGCAGCGCCGTGGATCACCTTGGCACCATCCGAACACAGGAAAACGATGACTTTTGCGATGTCATCCGTCTTCGGCCAAATGCTGAAGTCTGCTTTGGGCATGGCGCGGCGGTTTGCGGGCGTATCCATGATGCTCGGCACGATGGAGTTTACGTTGATGTTGTAGGGCTTAACTTCCTCCGCCAACGAATTGAATAGAGCCAGAACCCCCGCTTTGGAAGCTGCATACATCGCCGCCGTTGCGGAGCGCTCATAAGCAGCGCGCGAAGCGATATTGACGATGGCGCCGCGATTTCGCTTGATCATTCCGGGCAACACAGCGCGAGCCATAATGAATGCGGCGCGTAGGTTCAGATTGAGCATTTGCTCGTAAGTGGCGATACTCGTCTCCCATAAATTCTTCCCGCCCGCGTAGCCGCCAATGGTGACTACGAGGGAATCCACGGGCCCAAACCGGGATTCGGTATCAGCGATGAATTTCGCTGCTGCGATCTCGTCGGTGGCATCGAGCGTAGCTCCGCTCAGCATCGGATTTTTCCCCGCGCTCTCGGAAAGTTCGTCAATCTCTTGCTGGCGCTGGGATGTCACAACGACGCGGGCGCCATCCGTTAGAAAAGCGCGAGCGACCGAACCGCCGAGCGCCCCCGTTCCACCTGCGACGATTACAGTTCTTGGAATTTCAGACATTGTTTCCTCCATTGCGCTACTCGCCATTCTGTTCGAGCAATTTGGCTACTAGCGCCGTCCAGCCTGTTTGATGAGACGCGCCCAACCCGGCGCCCGTGTCCCCGTTAAAGTATTCGTGGAAGAGCAGAAGGTCTCGCCAGTGCGGATCCGTCGCGAAGCATTGGTTCGCCGCGAGCGCAGGGCGTGTGCCGTCCTTCCCGCGAAGAAATAGTCGGGACAGGCGATGGGACAATTCTGCGGCGACTTCCCACAAAGTCATTTGCTTTCCAGATCCGACAGGACATTCCACGCGAAGCGAATCGCCGTAATAATAGTGAAACCTTTGTAAAGCTTCGACGATTAAGTAGTTCAATGGGAACCAAACGGGGCCGCGCCAATTTGAATTTCCGCCAAAGATGCGAGTGCGAGACTCAGCGGGTTCATAGTCGACGCGATACTCTTCGCCATCCAGATAGGTCACAAAGGGTTTGTCCCGGTGGAATCGTGAGAGGGAGCGAAGTCCATGAGGCGACAGAAATTCACTCTCATTAAGCATATAAGCAAGCAGACGGGGCAAGCGGTCCTTCGTGACGAGCGAGAGGAGACGACGAACGCCGCGTGAAGTGGTCATGGAAGCGTCAAGGTTGGGACGGAATTCGGGCCGGTTCGCTATGAACCATTCCATGCGCTCACGAAAGTCAGGCAAGCGGGCGAGCATTTCCGGCTCAAGCGTCCCTGTGGCGAAAAGTGGGATCAGACCAACCATGGAGCGGACGCGCAGATAACGATGCGAGCCGTCGTCAAAGCGAAGGACGTCATAGTAGAAACCGTCTTGCTCATCCCAAAGCTCGATCGCTTCCCCGCCCCGGTTGTTCATGGCATCAGCGATATAGACAAAATGCTCGAAGAACTTCGTGGCGACATCCTCATAATCGGGGTTTTCGCGCGCAAGCTCGAGTGCAATGGCAAGCATAGTCATGCAGAACATCCCCATCCAGCTTGTGCCGTCGGATTGTTCCAAGCGGCCGCCGGCCGGGAATGGTTTGGAATAGTCAAAGATACCGATATTGTCCAGCCCAAGGAATCCGCCCTCGAAAACGTTCATGCCCGCAGGATCCTTGCGATTCACCCACCAGGTGAAATAAATGAGCAGCTTATGAAAGACGCGCTCGAGGAACTGCCGGTCAGCTTTGCCATGCATGCGCCGTTCAATCTTGTAAACACGCCATGCGGCCCACGCATGCACGGGTGGGTTGACGTCGCCAAATCCCCATTCGTAAGCGGGAAGCTGTCCGTTCGGGTGCATGTACCATTCGCGCATGAGAAGGATGAGCTGAGCCTTTGCAAATTCAGGGTCCGACAAAGCCAATGAAACAACATGGAAAGCAAGATCCCACGAGCCATACCATGGGAACTCCCAGGTATCAGGCATGGAGAGTACGTTTTCATTGATGAGGTGCTTCCAATGGTGATTACGGCCGTTGAGGCGAGAGGAGGGAGGCTCCGGCCCCGCTGGGTCGCCTTCGAGCCAGATGCGAACGTCATAATTGTAATATTGTTTGGACCAGAGGAGGCCAGAACAAGCCTGGCGAAAAACATTGTGGGCGTCAGGACTTAATGTCCCGGGAATGCGTGCCTTGTAAAACTCGTCCGCTTCGCTCTTTCGCGTCGAAAAGACGGCCTCGAAATCTTTTTCGTTGAGCTGTGAAGCCATGTTTTGAATGGCATCCGGCGCATTCGTAAGCCGCATTCGAATTGATTTTAAGCCACCCGGCTCCAAATCTACGCGGTAAAGCGCGGAGGCCTTCGTACCTGACATTGCCGGATTCACCGCCGCGCGATTGCCGTGGACAATATATTCCCCGATGCCATCTTTTACGTACGGAGTGCGATTTTTATCGCCAAACAATCGCTCGACATTTGTTTCATTTTCCGTGAAAAGCAATTCAGGGGAGCCCTCCGCAAGAAACCAGGACTGCCCGTATGATTTGTGATCCAGTTGCAAGACGGTGTTCGTCCGAGCTGGCCCTGATGACACGGGAGAGAGTGACAATTTCGGCCGCGCCGGATCGCGTCCCCATGACCAGGTGTTGCGAAACCAGACCGTCGGTAGCAACCAGAGAGGGGCTGTTTCAGGACCTCGATTCCAGGCGGTTAAGCGGATAAGAATGTCATTCGAGCCGGCCTTCGCGTATTCGAGGAAAACATCGAAGTATCGATTCTCGCTGAAAACACCGGTGTCAACGAGTTCATATTCGGGCGCGTCCTTCCCATTTCTTTTTTTGTTTTCTTCGAGTAGCTGGGAATATGGGAACGCCGACTGAGGGTATTTATACAGAAACTTCATGTACGAATGCGTGGGGGTTGAATCTAAGTAAAAGTAAGATTCTTTCACGTCCTCGCCGTGATTGCCCTCTTCGTTCGTCAAGCCGAAGAGGCGCTCCTTCAGCATGGAGTCGCGGCCATTCCAAAGAGCAATGGCGAAACAGATTCGCTGGTGATTGTCGCAGATGCCACCGATGCCGTCCTCTCCCCAGCGGTAAGCGCGCGAGCGGGCGTGGTCGTACGGAAAAAATTCCCACGGTTTCCCATCCGGGCTGTAATCCTCGCGGACAGTACCCCATTGGCGCTCGCTCAAGTAAGGGCCCCAGCGCCTCCAATACGCCGTCCTCAATCGGTTCTCTTCGAGCCTCTGTTCTTCAGCATTCATGTGTTTGGTGTCCCAGCCGGACCTCGCGTCTTCTCGGCACGTGCGGCCTTCGAGTATTGCCATGCCTTGGCGAATTTCCAGCTTACGTAAGAGGCGTGAGTCATGTGAACAAGCAGACCTTCACGGCCATCCAGAAAACCGCCGCGAAAGATATAGTTATAGATGAAATTAAACGCGGGCCGCAGGACGATATTCACGATGCTGAATCCAACGCGCCGTTCCTTGACAACCATTTGCGCTCCGAGCGAGGAATAACGATTTGCGGCCTCAATGAAATTTTCAAATTGGGGGTAGGCGTGATGGATTAAGTCCCCATTCAATCGGCCTGTGTTCCCTTCGAGCTTCATGTCCTCGTGGACTTCGCGCAATTCAAATTTCGCCAAAGAACGCTTTACGAGGCGCAGCTTCCGATCGGGATAATATCCACCGTGTTTGATCCATCGGCCGAGGTAAAGATTCCGGCGCGGCATAAAGAAGCCGTCAAAGCTTGGCTCGGATTGACCTGCCTTCCGCAACGCCTGAATGCTCGCCGCGAGTTCGGCGCTGACCTCTTCATCAGCGTCGAGGGAAAAAATCCAATCACAGGTGGCCTTTGCGATTGCGGAATTTTTTTGTGCCGCGAACCCTTTCCAGTCTTCGTCATAAATCAATGCGCCCATGGATTTCGCAAGCGCCACGGTCTGGTCGGTGCTGTGGGAATCCACTACGATGATCTCATCCGCGAAGCTCTTCACGCTTTCGAGTGTGCGCGTGATGTTCGCTTCCTCGTTGAATGTAACGATGCAGACCGAGATGCGCATCAAGTACGATCTCCTGAACGGGCTGGAAGGCGAACAGCCGGTATTCGGGCAATCGAGAACACTATAGGAATACCCCTTCGCTGGCATTTGCGGCAAGTCAGGAATCAGGTCTTGGGAACGCACAGAAGCCCGCAAAGTTTGACACGGTCAGACGAGCTTCCTATCATGCGATTCCGTAATATTCAGGCGGGTACGAGGTCCCTTGAAAGCCTATAGCAACATGCTCCGCCGAATGCCGTTCTACGATGCGCTGAAGTCACTCGGCCACTATCCAGATTATTGGTACTGGAAACTTCGCGGTGAGCCGCGCCGCATTCCCCACTTGCTCAAGCAAAGAACGGTTCGTGAATACGGAGATAAATTCGGACTCAGAACTCTTGTTGAAGCGGGGACCTACTACGGCGAGATGGTCTCCGCAATGAAGTCGCGATTTGATCTCATTTACTCGATCGAGCAGGACGCCGGCCTTGCCGAAACGGCCAAGCGCAAGTTTTCCGCTGACTCACGAATCAAAATTCTGCAAGGGGACAGCAAAGATCTCATCCCTGAAATCCTGAAATCACTTCAAGGGCCTGCGCTCTTTTGGCTCGACGCCGGATATTACGGCTGGGCGGGCACACAAGGTGATCAAGGCAGACTTCGAGTGGAATTGGAAGCGATACTGCGTCATTCCGTGAAGGGTCACGTGATTCTGATGGACGATGCCGATGGGCTGAACGGAAAAAACGGCGCGCCGACCATCGCCGAAGTTACACAAAGCATCGAGAGGGATTTCCCCGGCCGCAAGGTTGCGGTTGCCTACAACATTCTCCGCATCACGGCGTCAGAGTAAGAGCGGCACTACGGCCATCCGTAGTGCCGCTAGAATCGAGAGCTCCTTCCGCGTTAGGAATCCCCGCGGCATTCCCGCACCACTCTATTGGGGCGTTGTCGGCACGCTGGTCGTAATTGGTGGCAGCTTGCCGTTCATGGATTGATTGAAAGCCGGTAGATCGGCGGCAATCACCCGATCAAACGCCACTTTGGCGGCCGCGAGATCGCTCTCGATTCCCGCGAGCACCTGCACCGATGCATCCGTGGGGCGGTACTCCGCGCCCCCCGCCACGTCGCCAGCGCCGTTGCCAATCACTCCATTAAACCAAATGAGGTTGAGGTAGACCTTGTACTGCTCGGGGTAATACTTGTCGTCGCTCTGCATGTCGGAGTGAGTGATCAATTGGAGTTCGACTCCCAGCAACTTTTTGTCGAAATCCCCGAGCGCCTTGACCATGGCGGCATCTGCCTGATGGGCCTTGACCTGATCCTCGACTTGGCGGCGGGCAATCTCCAAGCGGTTGGTCAAATCGACAGCCTCGTTGAGGTCGTCACGCACCTTGACCTGCATTCGCGTTGAGGCCACCAGGTCCGCGTCAGAAGAAGTAATCGCGGGATCCTTGATAACTTCGAACGGTTGCGACAGCGTTTGTCCGTCCACCGAAATCTTCACCGTATATTTGCCCGGCGCTGCGATTGGAGCGGCTCGAATGGCGGTTTCAATTCCCCAATGGGTTACCGGACGAGTGGTTTGGCCAACGAATCGAGGCTCTTCCCAAACGTGAGGGTTCTCCACAGGAGTTGTGCGCAAGGCCACGACTTCAGGTGGATCGTAATGCAAGTCCCAGGTGGCGCGATTGATGCCGGCATGAGCAACGACAGGAAACTTCCGAATCGGCTGGCCGCCGGCATCGTAAATCTCAAATGTCAGCGGCCCGGATGGAGCCGAGGCAAGTGAGAAGTCGAAGGTCGCGGTTCCGGTTCTTGCCTGACGTATACCCACGTCTGGCGTGTAAAGCTTGGTTACGCTGGTTGGCGGCATGGTTTGGCCGGTTTGTTCAAGCAGGGAGACGTCCGGCAGAATGTAAATGCCCCGCCCGTAGGTTGAGATCACCACGTCGTGGGAGCGCTTTTCAACGGTAATCCAAGTGACCGGCGCGGCCGGGAGACCATTGTTGTAATGCGTCCAACTTTTTCCGTCGTCGAGAGAGTAGTAAAACGCATGGCCAGTGCCGGCAAAGAGCATGCCCTTTCGGTTGGGATTCTCCGCCACGGAGCGCATGTAATCGAGCGGATGGCCGGTGGGCAGAGTATCGCTGATTTTCGTCCAAGTCTTTCCGAAATCGTTAGTCTTAAAAAGGTAAGGACGCCGGTCATCCATCAAATGCAAATCAATCGCGACGTATGCGGTTGCGGGATCAAAATTTGAGGGCGAGATTTGTAGGATGGTGCCCTCGGGAGGAACGTCTTTCAAATTCCGGGTGACGTCGGTCCAATGAGCGCCGTCTTTGGTATACCAAATCTTGCCGTCATTGGTTCCGGCCCAAATCAAATGCCGTTGGATTGGTGAGGGAGCTATCGCGAAGACGACCTCACCGTAAAATTGCCCGAGATTATCCCCCACAATCCCACCCGAGGAAACGATGTGCGCCGGGTTTTGTGTGGAAAGGTCCGGGCTGATCACTTGCCAGGACTGGCCCGCATCTGTCGTATGAAAAATAACCTGGCATCCGTAATAGACGCTGCCGTCAAAGGGATCGACCGCCAGAGGTGGTGTCCAGTGACAGCGATACTTGGTTTTGTTCGGCTCCGAATCGAGAGTATGAATCCAGGGAGCGACCGATCGCGCTCGACCGATCCTCGCATCATAGCGCGTGACTTCGTCGGCGTAACAACTGGCCCAGACGATATCGGTGTCGACGGGATCAGGAATGGTGAACCCGGATTCGCAGCCCCCGAGTACGTATTGCCATTCATCGACGGGTCCGCCACGGCCGCCCCCTCCGCCAAAACCAAACCCAGCAGCAGCCGGCGGTGCGCCGGGCGCCGCCCCAGGCGGCGTTGCTCCCGCCGCGCCAGCAGCCCCAGCAGCGGGTTGAGCAGGCGGCGCGCCGCGTCCTCCAGCTCCCCTGCCATTTCCTCGTCCGCCCCCGCGTCCGCCTCCGGCAGCTTCAAGCGTCTGAGAAACGCCCGGCACAACACCGTTGCCTGTGCCTTCTGATTGATTGCTGGGGCCGCGCATGGTGCCGTTATCCTGGCGATTCGTGTAAACCCAATAGGGAACCCGATTGTCGGTGGCCACGTGGTACATCTGGCCAATTGGCAGGCGAATGGTCAGCACGCCAGTAGGAGTTGCGATGCTGGCGCCGGCGTCATCGGTAAGCACGTAGCGGCCGGGAATCTTCGGATCCATCCAAACGTCATGGCAGTCGCCGCAAGATGCGCCTCGACCTCCGCCCGGGCCGGCAGCTGCGCCATTGGCGCCTCCGCGCTCTCCGCCCGGAGCAGCGCCTCCCGCGGCATTAGCTCTGCCTCCACCACCGCCGCGCCCTTCGTCGAAAGTCTTGCCGCCGTTACTGGAACGATGAAACCCGCTGTTAAGAACTAGCACGTCGTCTGGATTTTCCGGATTTACGGCCAAGCGAATGTAGTAACCGGCACGGCCAATCAGGTCGCGCGACCAGTTCTCGTCCGTCCATGTGACGCCGCCATCGTCTGAACGCCATAGTGATCCTTGATCGGCTGTCTGGATCAGTGCATACATTCGCTTGCCATTCGAGGGCGCTATCGCCACATCAATCTTGCCTACAGGCGGCTTGGGCATTCCATTCTCGATCTTTGTCCAGGTATCGCCTGCGTCGTGGCTGATATAGACTCCGCTGCCCGGCGTGCCCTTGTAGCCCGGCCAAGTGCCGCTGAACTCGCCGTACGTGTGCATCAGCACCTGCCAGGTGCCGGCCAGCATCGTCTTGGGATCGTTGGGATCTACGGCGAGGCCGGAGCATCCGGTGTCGGGATTGACGAAAAGCACCTGCTTCCAATTCGCGCCGCCGTCGGTGGATTTGAACACACCGCGTTCTTGCTGGGGACCATTAGTACGGCCGAGCGCGCATACATAAACGGTTTGCGCATCCGTCGGACTGACGACGATCCGACCAATGCGCCCAGTTTCCACCAACCCCATGTGGCTCCAAGTCTTGCCGGCGTCGGTTGACTTGTATACTCCGTCCCCCATGACATCGATATCTCGTATCGCCCAGGCCTCTCCCGTACCCACCCACACGGTATTTGGATCGGTCGGCGCAATTGCCAACGCGCCGATGGCCATGACCTGCTGACCGTCAAAAATGGGAACAAAGTTGGCGCCGCCATCAGTTGATTTCCAGACGCCCCCAGACGCCGCGCCCAGATAATAGACATTGGCATCGCCGGCAACTCCGACTGCTGCCGAGATGCGACCCGCCGGCTGGGGACCCATATAACGGAAGCGCGGAGCTTCCGGCGTCGTCGCAACTTCAGGCCCACCCCCGCCGCGCCCACCGCGCTGTGCAGAAAGAGGTGCCGCGAGAAATAAGAAAATGGCGATCATTAAGAATGGACGGCGGTGCATGGCGATTCCTCCGAAGCGAGATTGTACACCGCGCGCTTTCGAATTCAACAAATTTGGTTTGCCAGGAAACGGCTACGATACTCAACCGTCGGGAACTCGAGAACAATTAGTACTCGTAGAAAATAAATTGCGATCCAGCCTTTTAACCCGTGGAGAGCACTGAATGGGGGGCAACCTTCGCACCCGTCTCGAATTCATTAATATTCTCGGAAAAGTTGAGCTATCGAAGATTGGCTGGGAGGCCTGGACTCGAACCAGGATAGTCAGCTCCAGAGGCTGATGTACTGCCAATTGTACGACCTCCCAGCCGAGGGAGGCGGAAACGAACCGCCAGCGCCACCGGCCGGGATATCCCTCCTTGCCAGCGGACACTTCTACTTTATTCAGGAACTTAGAATCCGTCAACCGCGCCCGGCGGGACGCACTGCCGGAACCATACGGCCCTTGTGGATGGTGAAACGCGAGCCGCGCCACTCGATGGTGTTGGAGAAGAAACTGGCGACCCAAATAGGAAATGCAAGGAGGTCGCGCACTGGCAGAAGCCAGAACCAGCGGCGAACTACGCGGTCCTGCAGCCCCCAGACGCCGACCGTCCAAGCGGTTGCAAATCTGAGAATCACATAGGCGGCCAGATAAGCCAGCGCCAATGACCGCGAGGGAGCGACAGCGATCGCGGCTACGGTTAGCGCCAATCCCTGTGTGAAAAATAGCCCAGCATGGCCGCCCGGGCGAATGTTCCGCAGGCCGATTGCCCACCGCAATTCGTGACGCAGATACTGGCTAAGCGTTTGCGAGTTGTAAATCATCCAGACTGGCTTGGGAGCAAGTTCGACCCGATACCCTCGCGAAGCGATTCGGCTGCCAAACTCGAAATCGTCCGAGTGCCGGTCCGCGATGGCTTCAAAACCGCCAATCTCTTCGAGTTTCTCTCGTGTGGTAGCCATGGTCGCACCGAGAGCGAAATGGGAGCCTTCAAGCACATGGGCAACGAGCGTGCCCGCGGTGAACTCGACGGATGCGCCCAGACACTCAAGGTATGAGCCAAAATTATTCTCGACATTCCCCCTGTATAGCGCGGTCACAACTCCGACCTTTGGATTGCGGAAAGGTTCAACAATCACCCGAAGGTAATCGGCATCCACGCGGACTTCGCTGTCACTAATCACGAACAGATCAAAGCCGGCCTCGCGAACCAGTCTGGCAAGCTTGCAAACCTTGGCGCTTGGACCTAGGTTTTCCACGCCAAGAAGAAGTCGGATCTTGCGCATAGGAAAATCTGAAATTACTTTTCGGATTACGGGAACGACAGGATCTGACTCTTCGAGAACGGCGAAAAGAATCTCGTAATTGGGGTAGTCAAGATTACAGAAACTCGCAAAATTCTCATACGCTTCGCGGTCAAGACCGCGAACCGGCTTCAGGATACTCACCGGGGGTGCAAACTCCGCCGCGATTGGTTTTTTGCGCCGCTGGGAGGTGAAGAATTTCCGCGCGGCGTACATGCACACCACGTAATAGCAAAATGGCAAAAGGGCTAGAGCAAGCACCACCCAGCGTAAGCCCGGCAGGAATGAGTGCGGCGATGCCTTGCCGATGATGTCCCCGCCGGACGCCAGGATAACGCCGAGGGTTATAAATGCCACGCCGGCCCAGCGCCCGACGGTAACTTGTTCCCGCAGGATGAGGCGCGCCGCAATCGTTCCCACAATGTAGACCGAGGCCGTCGCGGGCACTACGAAGCTGACCGGCATCCAGGAAAAGAGCGCGAGAAGCGAGAAAAACGAAATGGTAAAGAGAATGACAGCGACCCAAAAGGCAATGTTCCGCACGGCACCCAGCCCGGTACGCACGAGCGACCCCAACGAAGAAAGCCTTACTTCGCCGACTTGCGTCATCACTTTGCTGAGCAGCAGTTCGCCAGCGGCTGTAGGGAAGACGATAAGAGCAAGGGCAATCGCGGTGCGCATGGGCTAGGCCGTCTCCTGCGCGCGCGGCTTCGTTGCGCTGACGAGAAGCACTCCGAACGAAATCAATGCAATTCCGGCCCAGCGCACGAAAGTGACTGTTTCACCCAGAAGGAACAAACCCAACAGGGGAACGATCACGTAATTAGCAGCCGTTGTGGGCATCACATAACTGAAGTCGGCCTTGGAATAGAGTACAAGGTGGATTGAAAAAAAACCGAGAAGGAAAATAATCCCCAGCCAGATGGTCCCGCTGGAAATCACCTGAAGGTAATAATGCCAGGCCATCGCCGCCGATGAAATGGAAACTGGGCCAACTTGTGTCATGCCGCGCTTCAGCTCGATATCGCCGAAGGCGTTGAAGCAGGCCCTAACCAGAAGGAGAAAATAAGTTTTCCGCCGAAAGCTCATGCTGAAGATTATTCCGCCAATCTTCTCGCTTGCCCGGAACAAATAATTTTGAGGGCACGCGCAGCAACATTTATAGCCTGTCCGGCCGTCCCGAATACTTCCTCGGCATTATTTCAGGATGCTGGAGACCTGGCCGGTCGCCTGGAGCAGGGCGAGCGAAGCTTGCTGACGTTGCAAATCAGCATCTAGAAAAGCCAGCCACTTGTCGTTCTCATCCAGATGCGCCCGCTCAAGCACCTGTAGAGTCGCACGACCCTCGTCGAACTGGGCTTGCAAAACCTGCACGTTCTCTTGCGCCAGCTTGAGATCGAGTCTTGCAACGTCGCGAGCCAACTCCAGCTCATGAACCATGTGTGCCTGGCTCCGTACCTGCAATTCCAACTGGCTCCGCTTATTTCTTGCCTCGAGGGCGGCCGCATTTGCGTCTTCCTGGGCGAGCGAAATCGCGGCGTTGGTTTGTGCGGCAAAAATCGGGATGGTCACCTGCGCGCCGACATTCACATTGTTGCGCTGAAACTTCTTGAAGAACACGGAGAAGTTATTCGTATTGCTCAAAACGCTGTAATTTCCAACGAGGTCCACGCTAGGCCACCGGTTGCCGCGCACACCCTTCAGGATCTCATCCTTGGCCAGGCGTTCAGTTTCGGCATGCCTTAATTCGGCGCTGGATTCCAGCGCCTGAGCCACGAGTTCACTTACGGGCCTCTCGGCGGCGGGAGGGAGGTCTTCAGCGATCAGCTCCAACGGTTGGTCCGGCTGAAGCCCAAGCATGTCTCGAAGCTGCGCCTCAAGGGCGTCTTCACGCCCCTCGTCATGCGCGACGCGCTGCTCGATTTTGGCCGCGCTGAGTTCAGCTTTCGTCTCTTCGATCGGCAGCTCGTATCCGGCACTTACGCGGTCGCGAACCAAATCTGTAATCTTTTGGGCATCGTCCCGCTCCGTGCGGAGCAAGTCAAGAGAATGGCGGATGTTTGTGAGCTCCAAGAAAACGTTCGCTGTCTGGACCATCACGGCGTCGCGTACCGAATCCAGGCTGGCATTCTGTTCCTTTGCGCGCAGTTCATCCGCGCGGAGCTGCCCTTTTGCCAGCGGATTGTAAACCGACTGGGTGTACACCAGGTCAAATAGGGCAGGAACTCCTCCCCCGGGCGCGAGAGGAAAGCCGCTCGAATACTCATAACCCGAGCCGGTGAAAAAATTGGGCAAAAACTTTGACCGGTCCACTCCAACCGTCATGTTGGTGACCGAAGCATGTAGCTTGGCTAGATCAATATCGCGGCTATTGCGAAGCGCCAGCTCCACGGCGCGTTTGAGCGTCAATTGCGTGACGGGAGGTGATTGCTGACCTTTGGCGAACTGCGCCACTAACAGCAAAGTTCCAAAGAACGCCAAAAAACGTGAAAAGATGCGCATCGAACTGTTCCCCCTCCTAGATTTTCAACGGTTCTTCACTCATACCGCAACGATTCTGTTGGCTGCAGGCGCGACGCTTTGCTGGCGGGAAGATATCCGAAGAAGACTCCCGTCAAGCAGGAAACTAACAGGGCGGCGGCGACGGCAACCCACGGCACGGGAACGCGCAAGTTGCCGGGGATCAAAGGTTGGACAAGCACCGGAATGCTTACCCCGGCGAAAACACCAAGAATTGCGCCGACGCCGCTGATCAAAGATGACTCCATCAGAAACTGATAAAGAATTTCGTTTCTCCGGGCGCCGACCGCGCGGCGAATCCCAATTTCGCGCGTCCTTTCGGTCACCGTGACGAGCATAATATTCATGATACCCACTCCGCTTACGATCAGCGCGACCACGGCGATAAAGAGCAGGACAATCGAAAGGGCGTTGGAAATCCCTCGTGCCACACTCAGAATTCCGCTTAGATTCCTGACGTCGAACGAAGCCCCCTGCGGGTGGCGACTGATCAGGATTTGTTCAACGCGGTTGGTGGCGGATGCGACCTGATCCGGGGCCGCCATTTGCACGTATGATCCGCCCACATAGTTTTCACCGGTGTAGTCCTCCATCACGGTGAACGGAATCGCGACGGAGTTGCTCTGGACCTCGGACTGGCCGAAAGTCTCCACGCTCTCACGGAAAACTCCGATCACTGTGAAGGCGAGTTCATTTACTCTCATCGACTGGCCAATTGGGTTTTGGTTTGCAAAAACCTTCTGAGCGAGTTCGTCGGTGATCAGACACACCTTATTGCGCAATTGCATGTCATCCTGGTCAAAATACCTTCCGGCCAGGATGACAATGTTGCGGACTTCCTGATAGTCCTGCGTCACTCCGAGAAGGGTTGCGGGATGCTCCACGCCGTTCACAACGATGGTGGCGTCCAAATCGCGAGTCCCCGCGACGGCAACCACACCCGGGATGCTATTTTGGATCTCAGCCAGATCGTCCAGAGTGATTTCATAACTGAGAGCGGTTGCACGCCCGGGAGAATGTACAGCGGACGCGATAATCAGGTTGGAGCCGACCCCCTCGATGAGTCCCAGGATGTACTGGCGGCCGGTGAGTGAAATTGTCACCACCAGGACGATGCAAGCGCTGCCAATGATTACGCCAATCGTCGTCAAGAATGCGCGCATTTTGTTGGCACGAAGCGCATCGATGGCGAGGGTGAAGGTTTCTTTTCCAAGCATAAAATGGTACGGCCAGATTACCATAAGGCTTAAGGCACTGACCCACGGACGCTACCCGCAGGCGCTTTCCAGCAAGCTATCCGTCTGTGCTGATGCTTGAATTGACCCAATCGACCCGGGGGAATCGCAGACCGGAGCCCGATGTCCGGAATTGCGTCAGTATCCTGCGCGCCTCAGTCCATCGTGCGAGGCTTTATCATTTGGGTCGAGCTGAATCGCCAGGCGGTATTCGGAAACTGCGGAATCGCGTTTGCCCAATTTTTCGTATAATTGTCCGAGCCAGCGATGGGAAGCGGAACTCGAGGCGTGGTCTTCCCTTCTCTGGGGCAAATTGTTCATGTACGACCGGAGTGTTGTCTCCGCTTCCTGCAGGTGGTCGCCAGCCAAAATGTCGGCCACGGCGCGGTAGAAGAGGACGCGCGAATCCGCCGGGGCGCTTTGCGGAATTGCAGCCAGGACATTCCGAATCCCCGTCGCGTCTTCATGGGATTCGTAGTACTCCGCGAGGTCGAGATAAGGGCCGATTTCTTTCGGCTTTGCCGCGATCACTGCCTTGCATTCGTCGTCGGCAAGGTTCCATTTCTTTTTGTCCTCGTAATAATCCAATTTTGCGAGATGACCCTGCACTGGATCAATGGCGGTCAGCTTCGCGATTTGAGCTTCCGCTTTGTCATCGCCACCGCCCGCGATGCCTGGTGCGCGGATGTAATAGGAGATCAAGTCCCTCTCGTAACGTACATTGTTGGGTTCGATCCGCACGGCTTCCTGGAACTCGTGGCTCGCCTTTCTTGCCAGCGAAAGACCGGTAAACCAATTGCTGTGTTCGGCCTTGTGGCCATATGCTCGGGCAAGAAAATTATGGTATCCGGCGACCTTGGGATCCAGCTCAACGGCACGCTCCGCGTTGCTCACCGACTGATCGCTGTCGTGCATTTCGTAAGCACATCGCCCAAGCCAGTAATAAAGAACAGCGTCGTGTGGGGTCTTGGCGATTTCTGCGCGGAGGATCTTTTCCGCCTCCGCATAATGGCCCTGATCGAAAGGATTTCTGGCTTCCTCCACGCTCGTTTGGGCGCGAGCAGTTCCAGCGAAAGAAAGAGAAGCTACGAACAATAGGTTCGCGATGAATTTTGAGTGCTTCATTCAGGCTTTATGATTTGAACTTTCATTCCGTCTTTCAAGGCGAGATTGCTGGGCAAAGCGATCACATCGCCTTCGTTCAATCCGCTGACAATTTCGTACGTCGTGGAATCCGCAATCCCGATCTTGATTTCGCGTTTGTGGAGACGCGTGATTGATGACCCATCCTCGACCACGAACACATATCGATGCGCGCCTTCAATTACAACAGCACCACGTGGAGCAGTCACAACATTTTCTCGCGTCCGCAGCTGAATACGCACAATTACATCGGTGTTAGGAATCAACCGTTGATCGTCATTGTTCAATGTGCAAAGCAATTCTCCGACGGTTCGAGTGCCGTGCGGCACAACCTGCTTCGGAATCTGATCCGTCTTACCGGTCCAAGAGCGGTTAGGCAGAGCGTCCCAGGTGACCACCACGGTCTGCCCTGGCTCGAGCAAGCCGAGTTCCGGCTCATCCACAAATGCGCGGACGCGAATCTGCTTCAAGTCGGCAACCGCGGCGAGCAAAGCGCCTTCCTTTATGGGGTCGTTTGCGTGCACGGGAAATGAATAAAGTGTTCCGTTGATGGGCGACCGGATGTGCGTGGAGACAATCTTTTCTTGGAGGTCGCGCAAATTATCTTCGCCCTGCTGGACAAGCAGCAAATCCTGATCTTCATCTTGTTTCGTTTGGCGCACAAAATCCGCCCGTTTAGCCTGCAAGCTGCGCTGGTCCGACTCCGTGCGAGCGAGGCTCGCGCGAGCCTCCGTCAAATCCTGTGGGGTCGCCGCTCGCTCGGCCACTAGTTTTTCAAGTGTTGTGACATTTGCCTGCAGTCGATCGTGATCGGCATTCGCTTTCCGAATGTCGCTGTCCAATTGCGCCAATTCCGCCGTTTTGCCGCCGGAGCGGGCAATCCGCAGATTTTCCTGGTTGTTAAGGAGCGTTTCCTTTTCGTGGGCCATTTCCGCTTGAAGCTCGGAGTCATCCAGGTCAACCAGCGGCTGTCCCACTTTCACGGATTGCCCTTCGCGGACGTGAACCTTCGTTACGTGGCTATCGACAAGCGAGCGCATTTCGTATGGTGAGATCGGCTCAATTTTTCCATTGGTGGAAATGGCGGCACTGATGGTTGCACGCACCATGGTCTGCACTGGAACTTGGGGTAACGGTCTCCGCTCGCTGAGGACAACGACGGCTACGACGGCAGCTATCGCCAATCCCCAATAAAGCCAGACACGCCTCGAGTGCAGTGTTTTCATCCAACCCTCAAATATCTGCTGTTTCCCTGGACGACGAGGATGGAATGTATTCTAACAAACCGCCTCCGGCCAGGCTATGCCGCATTCCAATATTTTTTTCCAGGGCAATCACCCTCGTTTCTTCCACACATCTTACAGATGCGAAAGCGCTTTCTACGGACGCAGACAAGGTTCCTCCCTTTGACTGGTGTGCGATCTTTGCGCGGCGTGGTAATATTCGTCCATGACGACTCAGGAACAGATACGTGCGCCCGAGGAGCCCAAGCCTGTTCTAAACCCTCAACCCGTGCTTCATCGCGTCTGCATTCAATGCAATAACATGTTCACCGTGACGCCCGACCATTACGACGCCAAGCAGTGCCCCAATTGCCATAAAGGCTGACCCGAAGTGATATATTCCAGCATTCCCTTGCGTAACTCCATGAGGAAGGTCTGTCTCTCATAAGATTGAACCACTAAGTGCGGAGGCTGCCCCGGTATGATCGAAGCCGAACGTCTGTGCAAAGTGTTCCATGACAAGAAGCGCGGCGAAGTCCGCGCAGTGAACGAAGTCAGCTTCATTTGTAAGCCCGGCCAGATCTACGGCCTGCTCGGCGCAAATGGCGCGGGCAAGACAACTACGCTTCGTATGCTCGCGACGATTCTCGAACCCACCAGTGGAACTGCACGGGTAGCCGGATTCGACCTCATGAGAGATCCCGAAAATGTCCGCGCGAACGTAGGATTCCTATCCACGGCAACCGCCCTTTACGGGCGGCTGACGGCTCAGGAAATGGTCGAATACTTTGGACGGCTGTACGGGCTGGACGATCCCACGATCGAGCGGCGTATCGATGAAATTTTTACGCGCCTGGAGATGAATGATTTTCGCGACCGGCGCTGCGACAAGCTCTCCACCGGAATGAAGCAAAAGGTCTCCATCGCTCGCACGCTCGTCCATGATCCTCCGGTGATGATTTTCGATGAGCCAACCATTGGACTCGATGTCATGGCCGCGCGGACTATCGTGCAATTCATCCGCGAATGTCGCGACCACGGCAAGACCGTGATTTTCTCCACCCACGTGATGAGCGAAGTCGAAAAGCTCTGCGACCACATTGGGATTATTCATGGCGGGATGCTGCTGGCCGAAGGAACCCTTGAACAATTACGTCAAACGTACGGCCTGCATGATCTCGAAGACATTTTCGTTCGCATTGTCGAGCCTCATTTAATCAAGGAGGCCGTGGGATCATGAAACTTCGGAATATTTGGATCGTCTATCGCAAGGAACTGCGCGATTCGCTGCGAGACCGCCGGACATTAATCGCCATGGTGGTTGTACCGATTATCATTATGCCTTTGCTCGTAATTGGGGTGCTGGGACTGGTCAGCAAGATTGTTGGCGAAGCTCAGAAGGAAGTCCCAATTGTAATGATCTTGGGGGGCTCGGATTCTCCAAAAACAATTAGTGATCTTCGGAACCTTAAGGAGATCACTTTTCAAGAGGGCACCCCCGATTACATTCAACAGATTTCAGACAAGAAAGTGCGTGCCGCCGTTGAAATTCCCCCGGGATTTGATGCGGCGCTGGCGCGCGGCGACCAGACTACTGTAAGAATTTACGACTATGAGGGCGATTTAAAGTCCGGCTTCGCTGCTGAGAAATTACAAAAGTTTTTCAATGACCTTACAAGCCAAATTGTTCAAGAGAGGTTAGCCGGGAAAAATCTTCCGGCTACCTTGATCAAGCCTTTTGAAGTGAAAACCCAGAATGTCGCGCCGCCGGAGAAAGTGAGCGGCGCCGTCCTCGGCGGTTTCATCCCATATTTCATCATCATACTGAGCTTGACGGGGGCGATGTACCCCGCCATTGACCTGACCGCCGGAGAAAAGGAACGCGGCACCATCGAAACCATTCTTTGCAGCCGCGTCTCAAGAACACATCTCGTTCTTGGAAAGTTTTTCATGGTGTGGACCGCCTCGCTTACAACAGCAATTCTTGCGATGATGTCGATGGGAGGATCGTTCCTGGTCGTCAAGGCTATGCTTGCGGGGATGCCCCAGGACGCTAACAACCTGACCCAGTATTCTATCGGGATCAAAGCGATCCTTGCCGTATTCTTGATGGCGTTGCCGATCACCATTTTCTTCTCGGCGATTTTGTTGGCCATCGCCATTATGGCGAAAAGTTACAAAGAAGCGCAGAGCTACATCTCTCCGCTTATGATTGTCGTCATCCTGCCCGCGATTATCGGGATGCTTCCCGGGACCGAGTTAAACACGCAATTTTCCATGATCCCCGTTCTCAACACGACTCTGGTTTGCAAGGAGATCGTCTCGGGCACCTATCATTGGCACCAGATCGGCGTTATTTTCCTGTCAACCTGCGCGTACGCTGCGGCGGCTCTTTTTATAGCGGTAAAACAGTTCAACCGGGAAGAAGTATTGTTTCGGACGTGATGGAGCCGTTTCGATAACACCAGAATCGGCAGCCATTTCGGCGAATGATTCCAGCAAATGCTGTGTCGCCGCCAACCCCAATGCTTTCGCCGTGCTAGAATTCACAATTCATGTCTGACCAGCCGCTGATTTCAGTCCGCGACCTTTGTAAATATTTCCGCACATTCCACCGCCGCGAGGGCTTATGGGGCGGCATCCAAAACTTGTTCGTGCGCGAATATCAGACCGTCCGCGCAGTGGACAAAATTACTTTCGATATCCAGCCGGGTGAGATGGTCGGCTATATCGGCCCGAACGGCGCCGGCAAATCCACCACAATTAAGATGCTCACCGGAATCCTCGTGCCCACTTCCGGCGAAATGCATGCGAATGGATTTGTGCCCTGGAAGCAGCGCGCGGAGTATGTGAAAAGCATCGGCGTAGTTTTCGGCCAGCGCACGCAGCTCTGGTGGGACATCGCCGTTGTGGAATCATTCAAGATGTTGCGCCGGATTTACGACGTTTCCCAGCGCGATTTTGATGAACGCATGGAGCTATTCCATAAGGTTCTAGCCATCGGCGATTATTTGAATACGCCGGTCCGAAAGCTTTCGCTCGGCGAACGCATGCGCTGCGATCTGGCCGCGGCTCTGCTTCATAATCCGCCCATTCTTTTTCTCGATGAGCCAACCATCGGTCTTGACGTCGTCGCCAAAGACCACATCCGGCAATTCCTCCGCGCCATCAACCAGCGCTATAAAACAACCGTCCTTCTAACAACGCACGACCTTGACGATATCGAAGAGCTTTGCCGCCGGATCATGATCATTGACCGGGGCCAATTGCTTTACGACGGCCCCCTTTCTCTCCTGAAGCAGAAGCTGTTGCGCACCAAACAGATCAAATTCGCGCTGCGCACGAGTGAAGCCGCGGCTGCACTTAGCCTAGCGCTCAAAGCAGAAGGCCTTGAAGCCGAGCCTCTCGACGAGCTGACCTACCGCGTCCGCTTTGACAAGACGCGCGTCTCCACTGCCGAACTCATCCGCAAAATTCTCAATGCCGGCGAGGTGCGCGATCTCCTCATCGAAGATGAGCCTATCGAAGAGATCATCAAACGCATTTACGCCGGCGAAGCGCTCGCAGAAACCCCGGGCGGAGCCCATCTCTTGCCATGAGCAGCCGCGCACATGCCCTCGCCCCCTACGCCGAATTCGCGCGCATCGGCTTCGTCAACATCCTGGCGTTTCGCCTGCGCTATTACATGGGCATCCTCACTTACCTCATCAACGTCACGGTCTATTACTTCATCTGGACAGCGGTGTTTCGTTCTTCGCCCGGTACGACGTCCGCCAATCTCGCGACCGCGACCCTCAACGGTTACACGCTCGCGCAAATGCTCACCTATGTCGCGGTCGGCTGGATTATCCGCTCGCTTTACTGGAATACGATCGACCAGGAAATGGCTTATGAGGTGATCGAAGGAAAAATCGCCATGGACTTCATCAAGCCGGTCTCGATCCAGTGGATGTGGATTTGCCGCGCGCTGGGCGAAACAGGTTTCCGCCTGATTCTACTGACTGCGCCGACTATTATCGCCATCGCATTACTCTTTCCAGTGAAACTCCCTGCGTCCGGGACAAATTTCGCGTATTTTCTCGTCTCTGTTTTGGGCAGTATTCTGCTGATGAGCGCGATCAATTTCATGATCGGCACTTGCGCGATTCCGCTGAAATCCATCCTTGCGCTCATCCGCGCAAAATACTGGCTCATCGAATTGCTGAGCGGCTTGCTCGTCCCGATGACCTACTTTCCCAAAGTGCTGCAAAAGATTGCAGCATGGCTGCCCTTCGAGCACATCGCATACACGCCGCTTCAAATTTATCTTGGGAAGCTGAACGGCATGCAGGCCCTGAAAGTGATCGCCACGCAGTGGGTGTGGATTGCGGTCCTGCTGTGGGCAGGCAGCGCCTGGTGGAGGCGCGCGACGCGCAAAATCACCATTCATGGCGGATAACCAATGAACCGGATGCTCAAATCGCTGAAGCTTCACGCGGAACTATTGGGCGAATACTTCGTCCAATTCCTGAAGGTCCGCGTCGGCTATCGCGGCGATTTCCTTGTCAGCCTTGCAACCAGCACCGCCGCAACGGTCTTCGCATTCGCATTTGTGTATGTGCTCTTTCGCAAAGTGAATCTGAGCGGCTGGCGCTTTGAAGAGATTCTTTTTCTCTATGGGTTTTCCCTCATTCCTTTTGGGCTCTTCAACATCCTGAGCTTGAACCTCTACGAGTTTGGCAACACATACATCATGGAGGGAAAGTTTGACCGTGTTCTGCTCCGCCCGGTGAATTCCCTTTTTCAGGTGCTCTTCGAGAATTTCCGCATCGAGTCGTTTTTTGAAGCCTTCACCGGAGTGGGAATTGTTGTCTGGATGGCCGTAACAATGCATCTGCACTGGGGCGTGAAAGACGTACTGTTACTGGCAATTTTTGGTATTTGCGGAGCCGTAATTTACGTCTCGGTTTTTCTGGCACTCAGTACTTTTTCCTTCTGGTTCGAAGACCGCGTGGGCGTCCATCCACCCTTCTGGAATTTGCTGGCCTTCGGCCGCTATCCCATGTCCATTTATTCCAGCTACATTCAATTTATTCTCAGTTGGATCGTGCCCTTCGGCTTCGCCACGTTTTATCCCGGCGCGCGTCTGTTGGCGCACGGCGAATGGCACAAGTTTGCGCTATATGTCCCCGTTGTTGCGGCGGTATGCGCAATTCTCGCCTCCCTTCTTTGGAGCACCGGCGTCCGCCACTACTCTTCCACCGGCTCGTAAACCGAATTCTGAACATCGCCCCAATCCTGTTCGTATAAATAGGTAGAGGCTCTTATGAAGCGCTTGATCCGGTGGACATGCTCAACATTGCTGCTGCTATTGTTGCTCTCCATCCCCGTGGGCTATTGGGTGGGCACTTGGGCCCTGCATCCCACCCGTCGCTCTTTGACTCCCCAAGTGATTTCCGAGGCGGACACTGTTTTTCGCCAGTCTCACGCCACAAAGGAAAACCTGGACGTCACCGCCTCGGATGGAACAATTCTTCACGGATGGCTCCTATGCCCTTCAACAAGCGCATCCGGTGAAAAGGAACCCCTTGATTGGGTGCTTGTATTTCATGGTATCGCCGACAACCGAATGGGCGTCTTTGGCCACGCTACATTTTTTCTTCGCGCGGGCTACGGAGTCGTGATGATGGACTCGCGCGCTCACGGTGAAAGTGGTGGCGCGCTAGCGACGCTTGGCTGGAAAGAGCGCGACGATGTCCGCGCAATTTACACCGCTCTCAAAAACCGCGAACGAGTCGGCTGCGTATTTGCGCTGGGCGTTTCCATGGGAGCGGCGATCGCCTTGCAGGCCGCCGCGGAAGAACCGCGAATCGCCGGAGTAATCGCGGAAGCGTCATTCAGTTCCCTGCGGGAAGTGACCTACGACTATGCGGGATTGCACGTGAGCCCGTGGCTCGGACGAACCCTTTTTCGGCCGGGACTCGAAGCGGGACTGATGGCCATGGAACGCGAATCCGGTTTCAGCGTGGATGCAATCTCGCCTGAGAGAGCGGTCTCCGAGCGAGCGTACCCGGTATTTATTATCAGTGATGGAGACGATCGGACAATCCCAACCCTTCACGCCGAAACGATTTACAAAGCCGCCAGAGGTCCCAAGCGAATTTGGATTGTGCCGAACGCACCCCACGCTGCCGGCTTAGGGACGGCGCCGGAAGAATATGAGTCTCGCTGCCTGGATTTCTTGCGCTCAATCCAGTGCACCGGGCCAATTTGATAAGAATCTCCGGCGCATCAAACAGTGTTAGACCGTGTGCAGTTCATTCTGGCGGTCTTCCCACTGGTCGCTCAATCGCCGGATCGTTTCCCGCAGTCGCACCGCGAGTTCCGTGATGGTCTCGAGGCGGTCGATGGCGTATTGCGGCAACTGGCTTCGCCTCTCAAGCAGCAGTTCCGCGTTGCCCAAAATTCCTGTCAGCGGATTATTCACTTCGTGGCGCAAGAGTTCGCCAAAATCGTCCTGCCGGATGCGCCCGGTGAATCCTTCCGAATGGATCAATCTTGCAATTCGAGCACGCCGCGCCACGAGCCCCGCCGCCACCGGCAAAAAATTGCCGACGCGCGCGACCAAATCCACTGCTCCGGAGCGGATCAGGAAGGCCAGCATATCCTGATGCTCCGCCGAAGCCGCGACCACAACGGGCGCATATTCCGTCAACGAGCCGACCGTTCTTTCGAGAGCAATGCCGCCCTCGTCCCGGCCCAACGTGGAAGCGTCGAGAAAAATAACAGTAGGGCTCCAGTGCGTCAGTATCCTGTTTGCCTGCACCAAAGTGGCCGCGAGTGGCGCTTGCAACGGCCCGCCTGCGCAAAGAAGCTCCTCGATAAACCCTCGCGTCAGGCTCGAATCGCCGCACACGATGAGAACGCCCACATCAATAGGCGCTTTCGCCGGGCGTTCCGCTTTCCTTGCAGGGAAACTGTGAATTGACACTGATTCACCCTCATTCCGAATCATTCAGTCTCATCGAAAGACTTATTTACAATGAGACTCCTTTTTTCACCTTCAAATTGTGACCGCGTTCACCAGGATTGCTTCTCGTTGCGGATTCCAACGCCGCGGCAACGACTGCCTTGAGCTCTTCTACAAGAAACGGCTTCCCGAGGTAGGGAACACCGCAGGATTCCAGGAACTCCATCGTGCGCGGCGCCAGCGTATCGCCAGTCACGAATACCAGACGGTGTTGTAATGGACTCCCTTTCGCCACCAATTCCCGATGGAGCGCGCGGCCGTCGAGGAGCGGCATCTTCAGATCGCAGACAATCAAGTTGTAATCGCCGTGAAGCGCCCGCCGCAGACCTTCTTCCCCATCAAGAACAATTTCCGTCGAATATCCCTCCTCGCCGAGCACGTCTGCGATCAACCGGCCAACGGTGGGCTCATCCTCCACGACCAGAATGCGCTCGTTTCGAGAGATTGGAGGCAAACGGGAAATCTTCTCTTTCCTCAAGCCAAGAGGGGCAGCCGGTTGCGTCGAGCGGTCCGCCGCGGGCAGTTCGACGCGGAATGCCGCGCCATGGCCCGGTGTGCTGTCCACGGAGATTTCCCCTTCATGCGCCTTCAGAATGCCGAAAGCGATGGAGAGCCCAAGCCCGGTCCCAAGCCCTGCCGGTTTCGTGGTAAAGAACGGATCAAATATGCGCGGCATCACGTCCACGGGAATTCCCGGGCCCGTATCCGCGATTTCCAGAGCAACTCGCCCGCGAGACGGCTGCCACGTCCGGACATAAATGTTTCCCTCCCCCGCGCCGTGGCGAATCGCTTGCTCGGCGTTCACCACTAGGTTGAGGAAGACCTGTTGTAACTGAGCGGGGTTGGCGATGATCGGTGGAAGCGAATCCTCGAGGTCCATCGAAAGCGATATGTTCTCGACCCGGAGCTCGTAGTTCCTGAGCGCAAGTGTTTTCTCTACGATCTCGTTTAATTGAACTCTGTCGCGTTCCGGTCGCGCGTCCCGCGCAAAGAGAAGCAAATTCTTCACAATGCGTGCCGCGCGTTCCGCTTCTTCATAAATCAACCGCGCATCGGCCGCTTGCGGTTGCGTCAGCCCCCTGCCAAGAAGAAGCTGCGCAAAACCCATAATCCCCGTAAGCGGATTATTCAGTTCATGCGCGATGCCGGAGACAAGCTGGCCGAGGCCCGCCATCTTGTCGGTCTGCATGAGCTTCGATTGAGCGAACCGCTGCGTGGTCACGTCGCGGTAGATTTCGAGACGCCCCACTACAACTCCGTAACGATCGCGTACGGGCCGGACGAACCGCTCAACCCTGCGTTGTTCCGGCGTGTTGATCTCAATTTCATCCCAGCTTGCGTCTCCCGGACGGTTTGCCAATTCGCGCCAGCGTTGGACAAAAGCGGCGGGGTCGCGGAACTTCTCCGCGATGGAGTGCGCCAGGTTGTGCCATGTCTTGCAGACGGATAGCGCCTGACGTGTAATACCGACAAGTTGCGCAAAGCGGTCGTTGATCAGACGGACTCCGCCGATCGCGTCGTACAGGATGATTCCTTCGTCCGATGCGTTTGCAAGGCCGACGATTTCCGCTTCTGCGTTCAGCGCGCGGGCCAACACTTCCGTCGCGCTCAGGTGATCAAATGAACCGGATGCTTCCGGCTCATCCGCATTGCAGGCGGCGGCAAATCCCAAAACGTCTGCGATGGCACGAACTGCCGACGTTTCCACCACTGCGGTTCGTCCCGCCATGCCACCAGAGCCAGCCCCAGTGGCTTGTGTGCGGCATGGATCGGCAACCAGAGGGCTTTCGCCGCGCCCGTCAACGGTCCGAATCGCATCTGTTCGGAATTCGATCCCCTCAACAGTATTTCGTCAACGCCGCTCCCCATCAATCCCGAAAGCGCTGGCGAGTTGGGGTCGAGCTTCAACCACCGCTCCGGGATTTGGCCGTCCCCCACCTCCAACACTACACCCCGGAGTTCGCGCGCTTGCCCCTGCGTTAAGAGCCAAACTCCCGCGCGGTCGGCGCTGCTTGCCTCAAACAATTCCCGCGCGGCATGCTCAACAATGCGACCGATTGTCTCGCCCTTCGCTGCAAGACGCAGAAGCCTTGCAGCCGCTGAATTGTCAGCCGCGGGGGTGTCGCGCCTAACTACGGTTGCGTTGATTGGAGCCATCCCTCTAAGACCACCTGGCCCCGAGGATCAAGTAGCTAGCAAGGACGCCGAGCCCCAAGACCGCGGCATATTGGGCGATTACACGAATTGAAATTGAAAATAATATGCGCCGTTGTCCGACCACAAAAACCTCCGATAAATGCAATGCATTGCACTTGCCATTGGCCGGCGATGGCGGGACCGCTAACCGTCATGGAATCAATAAATTGCAGGCGTGGCCAAATGTGCGCGCGGAGCACTTTCCCACTACGAAATCAGGAGACTCGATTCGAGTGCCAGAACGGAATAGGAGGGATCATAGAAGGAGCATCCAGAGCAGTCTTTCGGCGGTTGGCGAAAATGGGGTTTCGCGGCGCACGCACCTGCCGAAGGACTACTGCGGCGCTGGCGCGGCGGGGTGCGATTCGTAATATTTCAGTTTGCGGTAAAGCGTTGTTTTGCCGATGCCGAGCATGCGCGCGGCGACAACCTTATCCCCGCCGGATTCCTGCAACGCACGGAAAATGGCGCGCCTCTCCATAGTGTCCAATGGAACTAACTTGTCATCATCCGGTGGCCGGGTGCTTGCGCCGTATTGTAAGTTTGACGGCAGATCGGTCAACTGCAAATTTGGACCGGGGCCGAGCGCCACAGCGCGCTGGATGGCATTCTCAAGTTCCCGCACGTTGCCGGGCCAGTCGTAGGCCATTAGGCAGCGCAATGCTTCCTCGGTGAGTTTGCGTGGAGAGCTATCAGGATCCGCAAATTTTTCAAGGAATGCGTTGGCAAGCAAAGGGATGTCCGTTTTTCGTTCACGGAGCGGCGGTATTTTAATCTGAACAATATTTAGCCGAAAATAGAGATCCTGGCGAAATGTCCCGTTGCGGATCGCAGTCTCAAGATCGCGGTTTGTCGCAGCGATGATGCGCGCACGAAGCGGCAATCGCGCTGTGGACCCCACCGGCTTAACCTCGTGCTCTTGCAAAGAGCGAAGCAGCTTCGTCTGTAAGTCGACAGGCATATCCCCAATTTCGTCGAGGAACAGCGTCCCCTCCCCGGCCGTTTCAAGCAATCCCTGCTTATTCTGTTGCGCGCCCGTAAATGCACCTTTTACGTGTCCAAATAATTCCGATTCGATCAGGGAAGGAGCCAGAGCCGAACACTCCACCGGAACGAATGGCTTTTGCTTCCGGGGACCGAGAAAATGGATGGAACTGGCGACGATCTCCTTCCCCGTCCCGCTTTCGCCCAGAATCAGCACCGGGTAATTGTGCTGACTCACTTTTTCAATCAGACGATAAACGCGCTGCATCTTTACCGAAAGGCCGATCATCCCGCCGAAGCCCGGCCGCGTGCGCAATTGTTCCCGAAGGATCCGGTTCTCCTGGTCCAACAGAAGCGAATGCGCCACACGCTGGAGCTTTACGCGCAGGTCATCGATATGGAATGGCTTGGTGACGTAATCCGCCGCGCCAAGCCGCGTTGCTTCCAATGCCGTATCAATCGTTCCGTACTGGGTCAGCACGATCACGGAAACGTGCGGCCATTGGCTCCGGATGCGCCGCAGAAGCGCCATGCCTCCCATTTCCGGCACGCATAGGTCCGTCAATACAATGTCAATGGGGAATTCTTCGAGCGCGTTCAATGCCTCTTCCGTCGTTGCCGCTGTCCGGACGCGAAGCCCGGCCTCCTCGCCCACTTCCTTGCAGACTCCGCGGTCCTCAGGACTGTCTTCCACCAGGAGCGCAGTTACAACCGACAGCGGTTTGAGTGTCGCCTCATACGCGGTATTCGCTTCCACGCGCCCCCCTCAATGGGATTGCCTAAGAATTCGGAGCAACCCTTGTGCCATTCAAGAACTATTGCTTTAAAGTCTGAGTGTATTGACTTTACCCTTTAGTAGTAGCGAAATTTAGATTGCAGATTAGTACCACAATGGGCAGGATGTCAATGTTATTTACTGCCGGAAATGGCGCGCAAGCGTCCAGCTTTCAAGGGAATGCAAGAATGGGAATGGCAGAAGTTCCGAAACAGGAATGCCCCATTTCGGTATCAGTGAATTGGTGTTCCACCAGACTGCGATTGCTGGGCTCCGACATTCCCAAATCGTACCGCGTAGAGTCCCTCGGTCGCGGATGCGACAAACAATGTCGCCGCGCGGTCTTCCGTGGTTACAACCGGGAAGAAGCCTTCGGCGAGCATTCCCGGGACCCGTGTCCACGATCTGCCGCGATCGCGGGAAAGATACAGGCCGCCCGCGCGCATGGAAGCCAGAAAAGTGTCTCCGGCAATTGCCAGATCCTGCACCGGCGCTTGCGGAATGCCCGCCCCCGCAAGAGTCCAACTCTTTCCAGCGTCGCGCGAGATATAAAGGCCATTGTCAGCGTCCGCAACGATCGTCTCCTCCTCGCCGGCCGTCGTGGCATCAAGCCAGAGCGCGGCCCCCGCAGCTTCTGGAAGGTCATGCCAAGACCATGTTTTTCCTCCATCACGGGAGAAAACAAGTCCTCGCAAGGAAACGATCCATAAATCTGTCCCATCCGGAGAGACGCGCACGCTTCGCACAGGCAACGTTGGCAGTGGCCCGAGCGGTAGGATTTCCCACGTCTCTCCGCGATCCACCGACCGCATGAGTCCTCGCTCCGTCGCGGCAAACCATGCCGTCTCGCAGAACGCCATGTCGTTCACCTGTTCAGCGAATTTATTCCCCACTGGATGCGCCACAACCTTGCGCCCCGCGCTCGTTGAAGCAGAGGATGCAATCAGTGAAGCAGTTGCGGGATCCAACCGGCCCGCATTTGTCCAAGCGGATTTCCCGCTCTCATAACGCATTAGCCCGCCACGCTCGAGCGCGGCCCACCATCCGCCGGGCGCGGCATAAAGCTTGCGGACGCCTTGCATCTTTAATCCCTGTCCCAACGGGGCCCAGGTGTTTCCTCCATCTTCAGTCACCAGGAGCGATTCCGGCGCGTTTGCCAAAACCGCGAGGACACGCCCCTCCTGCTGACGATCCAACGCGAGGGCGACGATCTGCCGGTGAAAAAAACCATCATTCGCCGCGCGATAGTACGCGCCTCCATCTTCGCTCAGCAGGACTCCAAGTTTTTCGGTCCCAATCAGTATGCGCCGTGGAAGTATTGCGACGGAATTGATCACCCAATCCCCCGGGGTAAGCCGTTTCCAACTCGATCCACCATTCGCTGTAAACCAGAGCCCTTCAGTTGTTGCCGCGTAAACGGTTCCCGCGTGATCCGGGTCCTGCAGAATCGCCTGCGTCCGCCGCGCCGAATACGGGATTCCCTGGATTTTTCGCCACAGTCCGGCGCCGTCTTCACTGAGGTAAATCCCGGAACAAGCGCTGGCGATAATTCGCCGCGGATGCGTCCGGTCCACGAGGATGCTCATCACGTCGGAATCGTCAATCATCCCTTCATGGACGGGAGCCCAATGCACGCCACTGTCGGTTGTTTTCCATGGGAGGTGGTACGTACCCGCGTAAATAATTCGGTCATCACCGGGGTCAATCGCAATCGAATCGAAATTGCGCAGTTCTTCGTGGCCTTCCGGTGAAATGCGCTCCCATCTTTTTCCCGCGTCGGCGGAACGGAACACGCCATCCACGGCCCCCGCGATCAGCACGTTCGGGTCGGAGGGCGCTTCCGCAAGCGCCCGCACGGCATGGCCCATCAGCCCCGCGTCAGACCACGTGCGGCCTCCATCCGCGCTTCGATAAATGCCACCCCCGGCCTTCGGATCCCGAGTCCAAGTGGCAGCCCACAACATTTGTGGTTCGCGTGGATTCACGACAATCGCCGTCACCACGCTATCGAGACGCGTCCCAGCCCTGCCAAGAAGCGTCCAGTGATCCCCGGCATCTCGCGAACCGAAGATGTGGCCATCCGCCGTGCCGAGAAAAATGCGGCTTCTATCAGAAGGATCGCTGGCCAGAGTGCGGACGTCACCGCCCGGGGGCCCCATCGGCTGCCACGTCTGCGCGAAAGAAACCGGCGCTGCAACCAGGCCCAGCAGAATCGCGATATGGATGCGAGTCTTCATCTTTCATTGAAAGGCGCTTCTACGATTCTACGTGTGTCGGAACTCAACCGGCAACAAATCCGGCGAAAAAGAAACAGGCCCGGTGCAGACTGCTCTGCGCCGGGCCTGCTCACGGAATCCCGTGAATTTAATTGTTTGCGTCTAGTACGTTGCTCCCTCGGGCACCCAGATGATTTCGATCCGGCGGTTCGCCGCGCCAGCGCCCGCCTGGCCGCTGCCCTCTCGCACCGTAATCCGGCTCTGGTCAATGCCCTTGCCTACGAGGTACTTCGACGCGTTATCGGCGCGCACCTTCGCGGCCGTCTTCGTGTGCGGTTCCTTCGGGTCGGAGTAGCCAATGATGACCACCGTTCCCTTGGGTTCGTTCTGCAATCGCAGCGCTACGTCGTCCAGAATGCGCTTGCAGGCGTTATCCGTGCGTGTGATGCCGGCCTTGTAAGTCGTACATTCGTTGATCTTGCTGGCCTGTGGCGGCGGTGGCGGCTGCTGCACGGTCACATTCACCGTGCAATCTGCGGCGCCACTATGCCCATCGTCCACGCGTCCTGTAATTGTGTAGGTTCCTGGGCCAAGACCAGTGGTGTCAAATTGCACCGTTGATCCGGAGCCCACGATCTGCCCCGCATTCGCCCTCCAAGTGTATGCAAGAGCAAAGTTTGCCGGACTGTTCGCTGATGCCATGACGCTAACGCGCTCGCCGGCCATTACTGTGCTTCGGTCGGTCGAACAAGACATAGTCGGCGGTCTCGGCGCCGGCGGTGGCGGAGGCGCATTCACGCGAATGTCGACAGAGCACGAAGCCGTACCGCCATGCCCGTCATCCACGCGCGCTGTAACTGAGTAGGATCCCGCGCCGGAATTCCCTTCACTCCAGCGCGCATCCGCGCCGGAACCATCCACGCGGCCGCCCGTTGCGCTCCATGAGTATGTCAGAGAGTCGCCATCCGGGTCGCTGGCGGAAACATGCACGGGAACGGTCTCGCCTGACCCCGCGACAATCACGTTCTTATCCGCCGAACACGACGCCATTGGCGGGCGGTTCACCGCTATCGGGCGCGCTCCCCAATGAATCAGAACCCCGCTCGATACGCGGACATTGTTCTCCGGAAAATTTCCGCCGGGGTTGTCAAATCGCGTCATGACGTAATCCGTTTCCACCATTCGCCAGGAAATGTGCTTGGTCAGCCACAGATCAAACCCACCGCCCGCCGCCAATGTAAATGAGTTGGCGGAGGCGCCGGCATTGGCCAGCGTATCGTTTGCCCAAGCGCCCCCGAACAACACATGTGCGAATGGCGTAAACCTTGAGCTGTTGCGATAAGTAAGCTGTGGGCCGAACAGGTAGCTGAAGCCCGTCCCGTCCACACTGGTGTTATTGACAGTCCCAACGTGATAGCCTCCAAACTCTCCCTCGATGCCGAACCAGCTGTTAAAATTATAGTCGACGGACCCGACTCCACCTTGAAGTCTCACCGGCCCTGGGAACGAATCGCCAGCCCGATAATCAAAAAAGGAATATCCGGCAAACGCCTCCCAGTGCGGATAATCCGAGCCCGGCTTGACGTGAGGGTCTGCGCCCGATTTCGGCGCACTTGCCGTCTTGCTATTTTTCGCCGGTTTTGCCGCCGGCGCGGACCCGCCATTCGATGACGTGTTATTCGCCGTCCCAGCGCTCGAATCGCTCTGCTGCGCGTGCGCAACAGGAATGAAAACCAGCCCCAGCGCGGCAATCGCTAGCACACATGCACGCCTTCTCATTTAATCCTCCTGAATTTGGGAGCAATCTATTGCCCAGCCGCGACCCACGGCCTCCCGAAAAAGGAAACCAGATGAAGTCTACTAACTGATATGCACAGCTCAAAAGGGGCTCGTGATGAATTCTCACGGTCCTGGGCAACCGTCTTGATGGGAGCCGAAGCCAATTCCCCCGCCCGGTATTGTATTCCCCCTCCCCGCCTGTGAGCAACCCCCACAAGAGCACAGACGTGGCGGAAGCCATACCTTTCGACTGATCGTAAATGCTAGGACAGTTTGTCCGCAAATACCGGATTTCTGACCTTGTCCGCCTCCCAACTTGACACGATTCAGCCGTGTCAGCCTGATTGTGTGGCATTCCTGTCCCGCTACTGTTAAATTGCAGAATGAATTGCTCCGCGGTCTGCTATGGCAGAACAGAACAGCGCCAGCGAGCGCATCCTGATCGTCGAAGACGAAGCCAACGCCCGCGCCGGCTATGAAGCTTTACTGCGCAAGTGGGGGTATGAAGTGCTCGGCGTGGGCAGCGCGGAGGAGGCGCTCGAGCGTTTCGCCGAATTTCAACCTTCCCTCGTGATCGCAGACGTCGAGCTCCCCGAAATGGACGGTCTCGCATTTTTGGGGCGTCTCTCGGACGAACTTTCGCAAGTCCCAGCCATTGTTATCACGGGGCGCGGCAGCGAAGAGCGTGCCGTTGCCGCCATCCAGGCAGGCGCATTCTGGTATATCGAAAAGCCTCTGCGCGCTCCGGTGCTCCGCGCGTTACTGGACCGTGCGCTCGGCCGTTCCCGTGACAAGAAGCAAGTCTCCGCGCTCACGCGGCAGTTGAGGGACACTGGCCGCCTCGGCAGCCTGATCGGGGGCTCGAAAGCAATGCAGACGGTTTTGAACCTCGTCGAACAGGCCGCGCCCTCGTCCGCATCGGTGCTGATCACCGGCGAAACCGGCTCGGGAAAAGAAATTGTCGCGCGCACGCTCCACCGACTTTCGCCGCGCGCGGAGAAGCCTTTCGTCGCCATCAATTGCTCCGCCATTCCCGAATCCCTTATGGAGAGCGAAATCTTCGGGCACGAGAAAGGCGCCTTTACAGGTGCGGCGGAGCGCCGTCTTGGCTGCTTCGAGCTGGCGGATGGCGGCACCCTCCTGCTCGATGAAATCGGCGAGATGCCCGCTCCAACGCAAACAAAACTCCTCCGCGTATTGGAAGACGGCAAGGTCCGCCGCCTGGGCAGCAAATCGGAAACGCCAGTCAACGTTCGCGTTCTTGCCGCCACAAACCGCGAACCGGAACTGGCCGTGAGCAAGGGCGATCTTCGCCAGGATCTTTTTTTCCGGCTCAATGTGTTCCACATTCATCTTCCCGCGCTGCGCGAGCACAAGGAAGACCTTCCCGCGCTCGTGGAGCAACTGCTGGCAGACCTCGCCGTGAAACACGGCAAGAAAGTGCGCGGCGCGAGCCCCGACGTGTTGGACGCCTTCCAGAGTTACACGTGGCCCGGAAATGTTCGCGAACTTCGCAACGTCCTCGAACGCGCACTCATCGTCAGCGATCGTGACGTCATCACACGCGCTCATTTGCCTCCCGATTTCGGCCACGCACCCGCCGCCACAACCGCCGGGCTCGCCGCCCTCCGCTTCCCCGTGGGCACCACGGTTGAGGCCGCCGAGCGCGAACTGATCCTTCAGACTCTCGCGGCCACCAACAACAAAACGCGCGCGGCGGAGCTTCTGGGCATCAGCCTGAAGACATTGCACAATAAGTTGAAGGAGTACGAATCAGCTGGCACCGAGCGCTAAGGGCTGGGCGCATTCCGGGTTACGCGACCCTGCTGCTCGCGCATAGGCAAGACAATGCCCCTGCGGCTCAGAACTAAATTTACGCTAATCACGGCGCTGCTGGTTCTCGGCGTCGCCCTTCTCATTTCCGCTGTCTTTGTCGGCACGTTGGCGCGCCGCGCAATCAATTCTGCCAAGGACGACGCCGACCTCGCTGCGCATCAGGTGCTCGGGCAGGCGCGAAAGGCGCTCGAGGACGCCAATATTGCGGGGCGCGCACCTGTCTCATCAAGCGCCGAGGACGTCCGCGAATACGTCCAAACCGAACTGATCCGCAGCCGCGGCCTTACCTCCGAGTTGGATTCAATCATCGCGCAAGTTCCCGCAATCTATGAGGTCACCATCGCCGACGGCGGGGGGATGGGGCTTGTTTCGAGCGATCCCAATCTCGTGGATCGCCCCCTGACGGCGCGTGCGCCATTCTCGGACCTCACAAGCCAAAGCCTGTTTGCTCAGCTTCGCGTCATCTTCGGCCCCTCGCACCTTTATCAGGTCCGACTCCCTTTTGGCCTGCGTTCCTCGGCGGGACAAGCCCCGTATGGCGAAGTCCGCGTCACAGTGGAAACCGGGCTTCTTCGCAATCAGATTACGCCGGACCTGAAATCGGCGGGGCTTTTTGGGTTGGCGGCGGTTTTGATTTCAACGCTGGTCTCGGCATTCGTCAGCGGGCTGTTGCTTGCGCCTCTCGAAGCCATCAATCGCCAGCTTGACACTCTTTCCGGAGGGAAATCGGACGCGCGCGCGCGGCAAAAGGGGTCTGGCAAACGCGGCGATGAATTGACGCAAGTCCAATCCAAAATCAGCCGCCTCGGCGAACAGCTCCGCGGAGTGCGGGAAATTTTCAGCACCCTGCGTGAGAACTTGAATCAAGTGATGTCCGGACTTGAAGACGGCCTGATTCTTTTTTCGAGCGAAGGGCGGGCCGTGCTGGTCAGTCCCGCGGTGGAAAAATTTCTCGGAACATCTTCGGACCAATTTCTTGGACGAACAGCCGCGGAAATTTTCCCGCCGGACCATCCCCTGCGCCGGGTGCTGCAATTCTCCGGAGAGCGTCTCGAGCCCGTGAACGGCGTCGAGGTCGACCTGCCCGCGGCGGGAAATGCATCCGCTCCATTGCGAGTGGGCATCACGGTTCACCCGATCCCCGAATCGAGCGGAGATGCGGGCGCTGTCTGGGGCGCGCTTGTAACTCTACGCGACCTCGAATCGCGCGAACTCATTGGCAGCGAACTGGAAACTTCCGAGCGCCTTTCAGCGCTCGCACGTATTACGACAGGCGTCGCGCACGAGGTAAAGAACCCGCTCAATTCGATGCGTCTCTGGCTCGAGACTTTGAAGGAATCGTTGCCGAAGGACCACGACGCTTCTACGCAGGCTGTTCGCGTTCTCGATAGTGAGATTGACCGCCTCGACCGCGTCGTCAAGCGCTTTCTCGATTTCACAAAGCCCGTCGAGATGCGAATTGAAGATGTCGATCTGGCGCCGCTTCTCTCGAAAGTCATCGAAGTCGCCCGTCCGGAAATCGAACGATCGAAAGTTACCGTCGAGATGCGTCTCGCGGATGGCGTCCCTCCGCTCCGCGGCGATGGCGAGCTTATTCGGCAGGCGATGCTCAATCTTGTGTTGAATGCGGTGGAAGCCATGCCCGGCGGGGGGCGCCTGCTCATCTCCCTCGATCGCCGCGGGGACGACGCCGTGATTATGGTTAGCGACACTGGCAAGGGTATTCCTCCCGAGCACCGGGCGAAAATCTTTCAGCTTTTTTATACGACTCGCAAGGGTGGTAGCGGCCTGGGGCTCGCCACCACTTTCCGAATTGTGCAGCTTCACAACGGTTCGATAGACTTTGTATCCGAGGTCGGCCGGGGCACGGCGTTCCGAATTGAATTGCCCTTCGCGCGTGGACAATCAGCCGCGACGGAGCCTGTGCGATCGGCGCGCGCTGTTCAGGGTCAGCCGGGATAATGCGTTTACGAAATCACAATCCGGTTATTCGCGCGCCACTTCCCGGCGTGAGTCTGCTCGGGGGTGGTCGCCCGGTTTTCTTTGGGCTGGCCGTGCTCTCAATTCTTTTCCCTTTGGGATGCCCAAGCAAGCCCGTGCGCCCGGACATCGCAGAGAACGGCCTGATCAAACCGCCCTTTGTAATGCCGCGTGAGGTGAATGCAACTCCGCCGGAGATTGCTACTGGCGCGTTGCCGAGTGACTATTATCTTCCCCTTCCAGCACCAAAGCCCACCCCGCCGCCCGTCCGCCGCGCGCCGAGCACGCCCGGGCCGGAACCCGAACCGCCGAAGCACGAAGCGCCTCAAATTTCGCCGCAGCTTTCGCCTGATGAATTGGCCCATGCGAAGGCGACAGCGGAAGATTTCATGCGCGTCGCGCAGCAGAATCTTGGTTCCGCAAACGGAAAAAAGCTCACGGTAAATCAAAAGGACATGGTTGAAAAAATCCGCGGCTTCCTGAAACAGGCGCAGGACGCTATCGCCATTTCCGATTGGAGCAGTGCCAGCAGCCTCGCTGAAAAAGCACGATTGCTCTCCGATGAACTCGTCAAATCCCTGCGCCCCTGAGCTTGCCGCGTCCACTGCCCGCGTCCACTGCCTCTGTTAAGGAAAACTGCTAACATGAACCCGATTGTTTTCCTGATCCGATGAAATCATTCGATGTTGTAATCGTCGGCGGCGGAATTATCGGCGGAGCCATCGCCTTTGAACTGGCCCGGCAAAAAATTCGCGTCGCCATTTTCGACCGACAAACGCCCGGCCAGGAAGCTTCCTGGGCCGCCGCGGGAATGCTCTCGCCCGCTCCGGATAGCGCCGGCGCGATTCCCCTCGTGCCGCTCGCCCGCGCGAGCCTTGACCTTTATCCCCGATTCATCGCCGATATTGAAGATGCTTCCGGTCAACAGGCCGGATTCCGGCCGTGCGGCGCCATCGAGGCGTTTTTCTCGGCCGACGCCGCACGCGAACTCAGCACGCTTGTCGCTCTGCATCACGGCCTGGGTCTTCCCACCGAAGCCCTTCGTGTCGAGGAAGCGCAGAAGCTTGAACCCGCGCTTGGCCGCGACCTCGGCGCGGCGGCTCTGCTCTCGAATGAAGCTTCTGTGGATAATCGAATGCTCACGCACGCCGTGCTGGCGGCATCCGAGGCAAGCGGCGCTAAATTTCTTGCCGATTGCGCCGTGGAAGATGTCCTGTTCTCGGAAAATAAATGCATTGGAATTTTGGCGGCTGGTGAAAAAATTGGAGCGGGTCAAGTCGTCATCGCGGCTGGTTGTTGGGCAAGCAAGCTTGTAAGCATCGCGCGTTTCGCTCCCACCCGCCCCATTCGCGGACAAATGGTCGCGCTGCTATCCGATGCCGTGGACCTCGCGCATGTGATCCGCAGCGAGCGTGGTTACATCGTCCCGCGCGGCGAGGGGCTCTGCGTCGCGGGCAGCACGCTTGAAAATGCGGGCTATGAAAAGCGCGTCACGCCGGGCGGCCTCGAAAAAATCCTCGGCGCAGTGAATGAAATGGTCCCCGCCCTTGCCGATGCGGAAATCGTGGAAACTTGGAGCGGGCTGCGCCCCGACACGCCCGATCATTTGCCCTCGCTCGGCCCCACCGATATCGAAGGCTTGCTAGTAGCGACGGGACACTACGGCAACGGCATATTGCTCACGCCGATCACCGCGAAGATCATCGCGGATTGGATTACCGATGGCCGCGCTTCCATCCCGTGCGAAGCTTTTTCTCCCTTGCGCTTCACTGATTCCGCCGGCGCATCCGCCTAAATAAAAAGGGCGCGGAAATCGCGCCCCTCTTGAAATTTTTTTGCGTAAGTCGTCTGACTTAGAATGGAGACCGCGAACGCGTCGGCTCGCGGTTCGGCGGCCCGGGCAATGTCGAGGCGTGCCCGGGGTCCGTAAATGTGATGTAACTCGCGTCAAGATAAAGCGTACGGTCAAGCACCACGTCGAGCGTCGTCCCGCGCGGCAATTCCAGTTCCGGGCCGCGCGTCAGCAGGACCGTCGCCAACCCCACAGCCAGTCCGGCGCCCGCGCCGATTCCAGCTCCCGTCCCCGTTCGCGTGGCGATCCCGCCGATGCCCGCGCCAATCGCCGTGCCTTTCAAAACTGTTCCGACGTCGGTTGTCTTGTCCGTATCCCCATGAATATTGCCCTCGGAATCGGTGCGTTCATTTCCGCCCGTGCCCGCGTTGCTCGGCACAGCCGCAAAACTCACCGTGTATCCATTCGGCAGGATCATCGTGTTCAAGCGGATCTGTAATTCCCCCGTGCCTTTCACTTTCCCGGGACGCTTCGCGGAAACAATCTCGCCCTGAACGAATGAGCCCGCGGGAATCAAAATTTTGTTGTTCAGCACGATGGGAAAAAGCGTTTCGAGATAGACAGGATCGCCCGGTTGCGCGTTCCGCGTCGTAATCGCGTTGTGCAGCACCAGCGGCAACTTTGTTCCCGTGGGCACTGTCAAAGTGGCTGGTTGCGCAGGTGTACCCGGTTTGCCCGGCGTCGCTGTTTGCGGTGGTGCCGTTGGTTGCGCTGGAGCCGCTGACGGCGGCATGTTCGCGGGCTGCGCCGGAGGAGCTTGAGGTTGCGCTTGCGGCTGTGACGCCGGGTGTGCTGGAGGTGCTTGTTGCGCCGGAGGCGCCTGTATCGGCCCACTGGTTCCTTGCGCGCTTATTCCGGCCGTGCACACAAGCGCGGCAAGCGCGAGCCCCGCCGATTTCAATATCGTTCGGGAATAATCTCGGAAGGAACGGGCACGGTAGGAATCCATTACTGACCTCACCCACATACTTTGATGCCCCCACCCGGGGCTTTCGCTGTCCGGCATTCTACCGCGAAAAGCCCGCTTGGTGTTACGCCAGTGTCAATTGTTTTCTTGTCTCTGTAGCCTGCGTTCCCCGAACGCGGGGCCTTCCCATATTCGGGTAGAATGGATGAGATAAATGAAGGCAATGATTGGATGCAGCAATCGAAAGGTCGCAAAATGGCAAAACTAGCGTTGATCTACGGGATGAGACTTTTTCCATCCGATGAGCTTGGTGAAGTGGGAGAAGCCACGGTGCAACTCAAGAATGGCCGCAACGCCCGCGTCTCAATGCACCTGATCGAAGGCAGCAAGGAAGAGATCGAAGAGACGCTCCGCCAGTCCGTCGCAGCCTTCTTCGAGATGTATCCGGAAATTTGAGAGGTTGGCTAAATTTCTTTTAGGCAGCGGGCCCTACAATCCCTCTTCTTCCACGTCCTTTGGTAGCCCGGCCATTTGCTCGACGAACACGACGCTCTGCCCCGTCAATTCAAATCGCTTGCGGCACTTGCGGCAGGCCACGAGCTCGTCCACACGCACCATATATGACCGCGCATTCGCAAAGCGCTTTTTGTCTTCCTCGCCCGCCCCGCGCGGCAATTCCTTTTTCTTGGTGCGCACCATCCAGCGGATGGGATACAAATCCTCGCGCCGGCAGCTCGGACACATCAGCTTGATGGACTTTGTCTCCGGCTTCTCGTCGTAAAAGTTTCGCTCGTCCATTTGCCCTCGAATCGCGTACGCATTCTACCGCATTCATTTAGGAGGCGATGGTAACAAATTCGATGCCTGCGTCCCGCCATCGCGGGAGCCAGTGTTCCAGCGCCGCCACCACATGAGCGCGGTCGCCGCCGAGCGCGCGGTAATCGCCATCGTGCATCAGGACGATATCCCGCGCGCGCACCCGCGCGAGCCGCGCGATCATGCGGTCCGCGGCCTGCGGTTTCCAGTCGTAGCAGTTGAGCGACCACGTAGCGACGCCGCGAATCCCCAGCGCGCGCGCGACCCCACCAAGTTGCGGCCCGCGGATTCCAAATGGCGGCCGCATCCACGGCATTGCAAGCGTGCTCGCGCCGCTCGCTGAAGCTTGCGGCTTCGTCGCGGGGACTGTTGCGCGCGACGGAATAGCCGCAAGCGCCTCCGCGACAACCTCCTCGCACTGGCGCAGCTCTTGCGCGATACGCGCGCGGGAAAGCCAGAAGAGATTCGGATGCCCATGCGTGTGATTGGCAAGCAGATGCCCGCGCGCGGCGATCTCTCGCACCAGGTCCGGGCATTTTTCCGCGAATCGCCCTATAATAAAGAAGGAGGCTCGCGCGTTGTATTGATCGAGTAGTTCGAGCAACCGTGGAGTAATTGTCGGATTTGGCCCGTCGTCAAACGTCAATGCAATCCTGCGCGGGGATTCACGTCCCGCGGCAAAAGGCGCCTTTTCGATCCAAACTTCAGCCGGCAGGCGCCGAAGCACAGGCCCAAATAGCTGCGATGACGGCGCGACTCCGCCCCATGCACCGAGTGCAGTTCCCGCCGCTGCCGCGATTGGCACTCCGATGGCCCAAGGATCCACGGAATTGCATTCTCTCATGGCTCTTGGGTACGAAAAATACGAAGCGGTAACCAGACGGGACGAAGATACGTCTAAGTCCCAGGTCAGAGAAGGGCCAAGGATTCTGCGGTTCGAACGTTTCGGGAACGGCCCCCAATGCGACGGCCGACTCAGCGGGTCTAGGGGAAGGGATACTCAATGTTCTGGAAGCATACGACAAGAGTTTTTGTTGCACTCGCATTTTTCTGCGTGCCGCTGTTGGCGCAGCAAACGCAAGCGCCCCCCGCACAGCAAGCTCAAACTCTGCCTGCTCAGCAGGCGCAATCAACTCCCGCGCAGGAAGGTCCCGCGCACGTGACGCTGCAGGGCACCGTGCGAACAACTGACCAAACGCCTGTTCCTGGCGCTTCAGTGACCATTCAGAATCGGACCATCGGAAAGCAATGGGTTACTTGGACGGACGAGAACGGCAAATTCCGCTTGCCCGAGCTACCCGCTGGACATTTCGTGATTGAAGCAACTCAGATAGGCTTTGTGGCTGCGACCGAGGATATCACCCCCACACAGGAAGCCAGCCCCGACATTATTCTTGTTCTGAAAGTTGCTACGCTTGACCAGATTGCTCAGGCGAGCGTGAAAAATCAACCTGAGCCAGCGGCACACGGCGCACCGGCTGCAACGAATCCGCCCGCGGGCGCGACAGCGGCCGGTACGACTCCTCCGGGAGGAACTACTCCTCCGGCCGGCGCGCAGACTGCTACGACGACTCCTCCCGCGACAACCGGCAAGAACGGCAGACAGAATGCAAATAATCAAGGCGCGCGTGGCGGGCGCAACGCTAATGGAGGTGGATTTTCATCAGTCAACGTCGGCGGTCAGGGTGCGTTGGAAACGACGACAACCACAGACACAGGCGCTGACACAAGCGCACTTGGGGGCGCAGCCTCGTCGGACGCGGTGTTGATGAATGGCACGACAGCTCAAGGCGACACGACCGGCATTAACATGGGCATGGGCGGCGGCGGGCCTGGTGGCCCGGGCGGGCCCGGCGGCCCGGGTGGACCGCAAGTGCAAGGGGCCAATGGAATGGCCAATTCCACGAATTCTGGATTCGGACCCGGCGGCCCGGGTGGGCCGGGCGGCGGATTTGGCGGCCCGGGCGGTGGTGGACCCGGAGGCGGCGGACCTGGCGGTGGTGGAGGCCGTGGAGGAGGGGGTGGCGGTGGCGGACGCGGCGGAAGAGGCGGACAAGGCGGCCAGAACGGCCCTCCATGGGGTATGCAACAGCTCATCCGGCGGCGCGTCAACTCGATGCACTACACTTTGAATGAAACGCTGCTCGATTCGGCATTCGATGCGCGGCCGTGGTCGGCAACGGGCAATGTCATCGCCAAGACGCCTTTCCAGAGCAACAACTTTGGCGGCAGCATCGGCGGACCGTTCCGGATTCCAAAGATCTACGATGGACGCGACCGCACATTCTGGTTCATCAACGCGAACTTCCTTACGGGTACAACGGGTGTGACGGATGAATCGCTCGTGCCCACGGCCGACCAGCGGACCGGAAATTTCTGCACTTCGGGCATCACATTGTACGACTACACATCGAATTTTTCAGGCCCGCGAAACCCCCTGCCGGGAACAGGCACGGGCAATTGCGATCTGGCAGGGGCGATTAACCCGGTTACGAGCCAGCCGTATATCAGTCCGATCGCGATGGCTATCATCAACAATTACATTCCGGCGCCCAACCTCACCGCACCGGTCGTTTCTTCGACGGGTCAAATTTACAACTACCTGCTCGAGGATACTCTGCCGACGAACAATCAACGGCTTAATTTCCGCGTGAACCAGACAGTTACAAAGAAGATCAATTTCGGCGTCGTCTACAATCTCTCGCAAGCCCAAACACCCGGCCAGGGTGCATTTCCCTCTGAGACGAGCAATCTCGCTAGCCGCGGACAAAATGTGACCTTGAGCTTGAATTACAACATCAGCCCGCGGTTGATTGACACCTTCTCCGCGAATTTCACCCGCTCGCGGTCGGATGTGGAGAATGGCTTTACGAACACCACCAACGTCGAAGGCACGCTCGGCATCGGCGAGGTTTCCACGCTGCCGATCAATTACGGGCTGCCCACTTTGAGCTTTACGGGCGGACTCACAGGCGTGAATACAACAAACGGCTCGCTGCGGCGCAACCAAACGTGGATCTTGACGGAACAATTGACTTGGGTGCCGTCCTCGAAACACACTTTGCATTTCGGGTATCAGTTCGACCGCTTCCAGTTCAATAGCATTTCCCCTCAGGAACCGAACGGCCAATTTAACTTCACCGGGGCGATGAGTGAAAATTGGACCACCGCTGGCATTCCGGTGCAGCAGACGAGCACTGCGGCCGCCGCCTACTCGGTTGCGGATTTTCTCCTCGGCCTGCCGGAATCCACCCACGTGCAATTCGGCAGTGCGCCGGATTGCGGCTTCACTTGCGCCTCGAACACTTATCTCCGCGCCTGGGGAATGACCGGTTACGCGACCGACGACTGGCACATGCGCCCCAGCTTTACGGTAACGCTCGGATTGCGTTACGAGTTGATGATGCCGCCAACGGAACTTTTCGGCCATATCTCCAATCTGGACGTGAACTCGGATTTCACGACGACAACTCAGGTTTGCCCGCAGAGTGGGGGAATCATCGCGGGTTGCACAAGCGTGCTTCCCAATTCTCTAATCCATCCCGATTACAAGGACCTCGCTCCTGCGGTCGCAATTGCGTGGCGTGTTCCGGGGAAAATGTTCACTGGCGTTCACGCACTTACCGTCCGCGCGGGATATAGAATCGCGGACAACTCGAAGGTCTATCAGGAATCTCTCACGTCAGAGCTGCTGAACGAACCTCCCTATGGCGTGGCGGAATCTCTCAAGTCCTCTACAAGCCAAATTTTGACTCTGGCGAACGGCTTCCCTGTCCAGGGCACAAATACCAACACGAACACATATGCGGTAAATCCGTACTATAGCAACCTCTACGTCCAGACCTGGAGCGCTTCCCTCGAAAGTCAGATCACCACCGGCCTGGTATGGCAAATCACCTACACAGGAATCAAGGGAACCGGCCTGGATCTCCTCAGCGCGCCAAACGTGCTTTCCGGCGCGAATACAAATACTGGCACCATCCCGAATGCTTTGGGATTCACCTACGATAGCTCCGGGGCTTCATCCATCTATCACGGTGTGCAGGGGCGGTTGCTGCGGCGCATGAAGAATGGATTCACGTTCACCGCGCTCTATACTTTCAGCAAATCCATCGACAATTCGAGTTCAATCGGTGGCGCCGGGGGGGGAACCGTGGTCCAGGAGTTCCCATTATTTAGTCTGGAGCGCGGTCTTTCCACCTTCAATATGAAACACCAGATCACCGGTAACTCCACCTATGAACTGCCGTTCGGTGAGCGGAAGCGCTGGGCCAAAAAGGGCGCGGAGGCGCGCATTTTCGGCAATTTCCGGCTGAGCGGGAGCGTTACTTTCCACACCGGCACGCCCTTCACGGCACTGGTTCAAGGCGCGGTAACAGACTTCAGCGGCACGCAGAATTTTTCGACGAGAGCGGACGTGGCGCCGGGATGCAACCCGAATGTCGGTCCATACACGGTAAATCAGTGGTTCTATACCGGCTGTTTCGCCGTACCCGGCAACACCTTCCCGGTGAACACCAACCTTGTCGCCCCGGGAACTTTATTTGGCGATGCGGGCCGCGACACCATCATCGGGCCGAGTTCATTCGTTTTGAACATGCAGCTTGCGCGGACGATAACGCTCAATCGCGACGGCCAGCACAGACTCGACCTGCGTTGGGAAGTGAGCAACCTCACCAATACCGCGAATTACACGGGGCTCGGGACTACCGTGAACGCGGGCAACACCTTCGGCAAGATTACGGGCGCGGCAGGGATGCGGACGATGGACGCCGTCGTCCGGCTAAACTTCTAAGGGCATGGGAAAAAAAATGAGAGCATCAAATAATTTACAAATCATTAGATTTCTGGCTCTTTTGGCCATCGCTGGCTGGCTTCTGCCGCCGCTCCGGCGCAGCAGCAGGGCTCCACGCAGCAGGGCTCGGCGCAACAAAGCTCGGGCCAGCAGCAGGCGCCTCCACCCGACAGCAACGTGATTGATATCCGCCAATTGCCACCGCCGCCCACGCCGCAGGCACCAAAGGGCGCGGACAAGAAAGTTCTTAAATCCTTCGTGGACTTAGTGCAGATCGACGCGGTGGTAACGGACAAAGACGGAAAGCTAATTAAAGGGCTGACCGCGGCGAATTTCCAACTATCAGAGGATGGGAAAAATCAGAAGATCGAGAAAATGGATTATTTCGATGTCGAAAAAATGGATACCGCGGAAAAGGAAGACAACGAACCGGTCATCATCAGTATGAAGGGATCCAACGACCCGGAGAAACTGCGGCCGATCATCCTCGACCACCGCATCATGGTGCTCTTTTTTGATTTGACTTCCCTTCAGCCGGAAGACTTGTTGCGCTCCACCGATGCAGGGAAAAAATTTGCGAATGATCAGATGACCTCGGCGGATCTCGTGTCCGTTGTCTCCTTCGGGACGCAATTCCGCATCAATTGTGATTTCACAAACGACAAGAAGACCGTTATTGCCGCAATTCAATCCCTGATCCCCGGCAAGGATTCCATGCTGGCGGGGCTTGCCTCTTCGGCCAGTGACGCGGTGACGGAAGACACCGGCGCCGCATTTACAGCGGACGACACGGAGTTCAACATCTTCAATACAGATAACAAGCTGTATGCGGTGGAGGCGCTTGCAGATCTGCTGGGCGGAATCCCCGGCCGGAAGTCCGTGATTCAATTCTCGGGTGGCATCACTCAGACCGGCGAAGAAAACCGGTCGAGCGTAACGGCGGCCACAAACGCGGCGAACAAGAATAACGTCGTGCTCTTTCAAGCGGATATGCGCGGGCTGGTTTCGGAAACGCCGGGAGGCGATGCGAGCACTGGGATCGCTTCGGGCAGGTCCGGCTTCTCAGGAAGCGCGGTGTTCAACATGAGCCAGCAGCGCGATGACTCGCGCGACACTCTGAGCCAAATGGCGCAGGACACCGGCGGAAAAATGTTCTCCGACGAAGGCGATTTCAGCAAGATTTTCAAGGAAGTGCAGGACGACTCCACAGGCTACTACATGCTGAACTACTTCAGCTCGAACACGGCCCGCGACGGACGCTACCGCGCCGTGAAGGTGAAGCTCGTGAACGCGCCGGCGGGAGCAAAGGTCACGGCTCGCCAGGGCTATTACGCCCCGAAGGATTGGGGAATCTACAATACGGAAGACAAAGAGAAAGCGCTGGATGACGCCATGGGTTCGCCCGTGGCCCGCGTTGAGCTGCCCATCGCGTTGGATACCGGTGACTTCCGGATCTCCGGAAATCAATACTACGTCCCGATTTCCGTGAAGATTTCCTCGAGCGCATTGCAGTGGGCGCAGAAGGCCGGAAAACACGAAGCGGGCTTTGATTTCCTCTATGAAGTCCGGGAAACCGCAACGCCGCAAAAGCGGATCGTTGGCTCTCAGCGCGATCAAATGACCGTAAAACTTGATTCGGATCGATTCCAACAAGTGGGGCAGCAATCCGTCGTCTATCAGGGCGGCATCCTGCTTTCGCCCGGGAAATATCATTTGAAATTCCTCGCGCGCGAAGATGCCTCCGGCCGGATGGGAACCTTTGAGCAGGATTTCACGTTGCCTCCCACGCAGCCCAATAAGCTTGAGTTGAGCAGCGTGCTGCTTTCCAGCCAGCTTTCCCAGGTTCCAAAGACTTCGGAAGTCCAAAGGAAGAACCTTGGCGGGGAAGCGAGGATGTCAGGCTCACCGCTCGACGTCAACGGCGAGCGGATCGTCCCGAGCGTTACGCGCGTGTTCACATCCCAGCAGACGCTCTATGTGTTCTTCCAGGCTTACGCGCCCCAAAATTCGGATCCTTCGGGTCTCCGCGCGGGTCTCGTCTTCTTCGTGAACGGCAAGCGCTACGACGATACGCCGCTGGTCGAACCATCCGAGACGGATGCGAAAACCCATGCTGCGTCATTCCGGATCAGCTTGCCGCTGGAAAAGCTTCCCCCGGCCGCTACACCGTCCAGGCAGTGGCCGTGCAGGCCGGCGGAACTCAAGCGGCGTTTGGGCGGAATTATTTCGCCTTGCGGAAGCCGCCGGCAGCTACGGCCACTCCCGCGGCTGCACCCGCGAGCCCGTCGAGTCCCGGCAAGAGCCAGCGCTGAGGCGCGCAATTGCGCGGCCTCAAAGGGATGAGTGCCGCACCACGGTAGAGGCGTGCAACATCCGCCACGGAATTGGGTTGGATAGTCCTGGGGGTGTGCAATGAATACCCGAGGTTCTTCATCGGTCGTTCGCTTTATTGTGCTCGGGGCCGCTGCTTGTCTCCTGCTCCCCGTCGCGCCCGCACAGCAGCAAACCACGCCTCCCGCTCAAAATCCACCACCCACTGGGACAATGACCACGCAATCCCCTGCTCCACCGCCTCCTGGTACCGGGCAGAAAAATCAGGGGCACCCAATCGTGTCGAATGTGGACTTGGTGCAAATTAACGCGACCGTGCGGGACAAAAACGGCAAAGTTGTGAAGGATCTGAAGCCGGGAAACTTCGAGCTTTACGAAGATGGCAAGCTGCAGAAGCTGGATAAATTGGATTATTACGACATGGAGCAGATCGAAACGGCCGGGAACGATCCCGACGCTCCGCCCATCGTGATCGAGATTGCGGGCGCGAATAACCCCGAAGCAATCCGTCCGATTGTGCGCGACCACCGGCTGATTATCCTCTTCTTTGACTTGACTTCGCTCCAGCCCGAGGATTTGCTGCGCTCGACGGATGCGGCGATGAAGTATTTAAAAGAACAGATGACTCCCGCAGACCTGGTGGGAATCATTGCCTTTGGCACGACCATGACCATGAACCGGGCTTTCACCAACAACAAGGAACTTCTTGAAAATGAGATAAGGGAGTTGATACCGGGAAAAGATTCCATGCTGGCCGGTTTGGCGTCTTCCTCCAGCGACGCCGTGACGGAAGACACCGGCGCGGCTTTCACCGCGGATGACACCGAATTCAATATCTTCAATACGGATAACAAGCTGCTGGCCGTTCAAATGTTGTGCGAGTCCCTTGCTGATATCCCGGGGAAGAAAATTGTCCTCGAATTCTCGAGCGGCATCACGCAGACGGGCGAAGAGAATCGGTCGTCCGTGCGCGCGGCGACAGACGCCGCGGTGAAAAATAATGTGTCTCTCTATCAGGTGGATGCGCGCGGCCTGATGACGGAAACCCCCGGCGGCGATGCCAGCGTGGGGATCTCCTCGGGGAGGTCCGCGTTCAATGGTTCAGCGGTCTTTGCGCAATCGCAGGCGCGGCACAATTCGCGCGACACTCTCTACACTTTGGCGGCGGACACGGGCGGAAAAACTTTCTTCGATCTGAATGATTTTAGTGGAATCTTCAAGACGGTCCAGGACGATACGACCGGGTACTACATGCTGAATTATTTTAGTACGAACAAAGCGCGCGATGGCCGCTATCGCGAGGTCAAGGTAAAGCTTGTCGGCCTGCCGCCGGGAACAAAGATCGATTATCGTCAGGGCTATTACGCGGCGAAAGATTGGGGCATTTTCAATACGCAGGACAAAGAGAAGCAGCTCGATAACGCAATGGCCACTCAGGCGCCCGTCGTTGAACTGCCGCTCGCCCTCGACCTGGGCCAGTTCCGGCTCCCGAACGGAATGTTCTACGTTCCGATCTCCGTGAAGATAGCGTCGAGCGCGTTGCAATGGGCCGAGAAAAGCGGCAAACATGAAGACCGCTTCGACTTTCTTTACGAAGTCACCATGACGGGCATACGAACCGGCGGTGGTCCTGGAGGCGGGGGAGGACGCGGCGGAGGAGGAGGCGGGGGACGCAGAGGCGGTGGTGGTGGCGGAGGCGGTCAGCCCAGCGCGGCGAGCCAGAATAACAGCGTCGCGTCACGCACACCGCAGCCCATTATTGTCGGCTCGCAGCGTGACAGCATAACCGTGCAACTCGATTCCAATCGCTTCCAGCAAGTGGCGCAGCAGGCAATCGTTTATCAGGGCGGAATCCTGCTCGGGCCGGGCCGGTTTCATTTGAAGTTCCTTGCTCGGGAAAATGTATCTGGGCGCATGGGCACTTTTGAGCAGGATTTGACGTTGCGTCCGCAACAAATGAACCGGATGGAGTTGAGCAGCCTGATGCTTTCAAGCCAGATTTCACAGGTCGCCGGAACTGCGGAAGTCAGGAAGAAAGCGCTCGGCGGGGACGCTAAAATGAAGACCTCGCCGCTCGATGTCGGCGGTGAGAGGATCGTCCCAAGCGTGACGCGCGTGTTCACATCCCAGCAGACGCTCTACGTCTTTTTCCAGGCCTACGCGCCTGAAGGCGCCAACCCCGAAAATATTCGCGCGGGGCTCGTATTCTTCGTGAATGGCAAGCGTTACGATCAGACGCCTGTCGTTGAGCCGGCGGATGTGGATGCGAAGACGCGCACAGCGTCTTTCCGCATCAGCCTGCCGCTGGATAAACTTCCCATCGGCCGTTATACCGTGCAGGCCGTTGCGGTGCAGGCGGGCGGAACGCAGGCGGCATTTGGTCGGAATTATTTCGCGTTGCGCAAGCCGGTGGTATCGGCGCCTGCGGCTCCGGCGGCCACAGGCCCTGCGAATCCCGGCATCAATCGGCCGTAAGGAACTCTGATCGGGCGTTACGCCGCTTCTCTACAATTCTAATTTCCGAACGGAATTTTGTGGATTCGCGGCCTAATCCGCTTTGCGAAGCTCGCGCAGGTCTATCCCAAGCTGCTGGCATTTCTTGTAGAGGTGGCTGCGCTCCAGGCCCAGCGCCTTCGCTGTATTGGTCACGTGGTAGGCGTGGCGCTTCAGTTCGGCAAGCAATACTTCCCTTTCAAATGCTCCCACTCGCTCCGTCAATGTGCCTGTGAAAAGCGCCGCACCGGCGCTGGGACCCCTGCCATGCGCTCCACTGGATGCGGCATTGGGCAACGCCGCTCGAACATCCTCAGCGGTCGCTGTATCTCTGGCCGCAATCAGCAGAAGTCGCTCGACAACATTCCGTAATTCGCGCACGTTTCCGGGCCACGCGTAACTCTGCAAATCCTGCAGCGCTTCGGGCGCGAATGGTTTTTCTTTCCACCCATTCTGTGCCGAAATCTGCGTGGCGAAATGTCGCGCAAGCACGGGAATATCTTCCAGCCGGTCTCGCAACGGCGGCAGCGCGAGCGGAAAAACGTAAACGCGGTGAAAGAGGTCCTGGCGAAAGGCATTCTGTCGCACAAGATTTTCAAGGTTCCGGTGCGTGGCCACAATCACGCGCGCATCCACGCGGATCGGCCGGTCGCCCCCGACTCGTTCGACTTCACCCTCTTCCAGCACGCGCAGCAACTTCGCCTGCATCGCGAGCGGCATGTCGCCAATCTCATCAAGGAAAAGCGTCCCGCCGTGGGCCTGCTCGAATTTTCCCATGTGCCGCGCCGCGGCCCCCGTGAACGCGCCTTTTTCGTGGCCGAATAGTTCAGACTCGATCAACTCTGCGGGCACGGCCGCGCAATTCAGCGTAACAAACGGTCCTGCATGGCGAGGGCTGCTTTCATGCAGCGTGCGCGCGACCAGTTCCTTGCCCGTCCCAGTTTCTCCAAGGATGCACACGCGCGTTTCGCTCGCCGCAACGCGGTGGATCTGCGCCATCAAGCGTTCCATCGCGGGGCTTTGCCACACGATTTCGTGGCGCCCAAGGCGCGTGCGGAGTTCGCGGTTTTCCTGTTCGAGCCGCGAGAGCTTCAGTATATTTTCAACCGTGACCATCAGCTTCTCGGTCGAAAGCGGCTTCTCCAGGAAATCCACCGCGCCGAGGCGCGTCGCGCGCACCGCCATCTCGATATTTGCCTGTCCGGAAATCATCACCACCGGCGTGGTTACCCCCGCCGCTTTTAGATCCGCCAGCAAAGCGATGCCATCCCGGCCCGGCATCACTACGTCGGAGAAAATCAAATCGAAGCGCTCCGTCTTTGCGAGTTCGAGAGCGCGCGCGGCGTTGTCGCACACCGCGGCCTCGTAACCGGCCAGGCGGAACGCGCGCGCAAGCGATGCCAGCGTGTTCGCGTCGTCGTCAACAAAAAGGAGATTGGCTTTGGGAGTCACGATGCGCCGGAGTGGTTCACGCGGCCTGTCATGCAATGTTTCATGCGCCCGGGCCTTCGCCGCTTAATCCGAGAATGGAACCCGAGCCGGGCCTGCGCGGCGACGTTTGAGAAGTGGCGTTTTCGCCGTCGCTTGAGCGCGGTGGAGCGCTCGCGCCCGCATGGTTGTCCGAGCCCGGCTGGCGCACCGGCAATTCGATGCGGAACGTCGCGCCCGCGCCGTGCACGCTCTCCACGGAGATCTTGCCGTTATGATCGCTCACCACGGATTGCACGATCGCGAGCCCAAGCCCAGTCCCGTGCCGCTTGGTTGTGTAATACGGCGTGAAAAGCCGTTCGCACTCCTCGGGAGTCAGCCCCGTGCCGGTGTCGGATACCTCAACGCGCACCGCGCCGTTCTTCTGCGCAGTGCGGATCGTGAGTGTGCCTCCCGCAGGCATGGCATCCAGCGAATTCAGCACAAGATTGCTGAGCGCGCGATGGAGCAAATCGGGATCAGCCTGAATGGAGGGCAGTCCTTCGTCCAGATAAAGCTCCGGCCGGATCGGCGGACGCCCGATAATGCTGAATTGCGAATCGTACACCCGCACCGCTGTGCGCACTGCGTCATTCACGCTCACGGCCTGCAGTTGCGGCGTGGGCATCTTTGAAAAATCACTGAATCGCGCGACGATGGCCTTCAGATTCTCCAGCTCGGCCCGCAGCGTCGCCGTCGATTCGTCGAAAATTTCATCGAATTGCTCCGGAGTTTGCTCGCGCGCGCGCTGCAAATTTTCAAGCGTAAGTTGCAGCGGAAAGAGCGGGTTCTTCAATTCATGCGCCAGCCGCCGCGCGAGTTCGCGCCACGCCGCCACGCGTTCCGCTTGCACAAGACGGTCCCGCTGTTCGGCAAGCTGCCGCGTCATCACATTAAAAGCCCGCGTGAGCTGGCCGACCTCGTCGCGCGAGCGCGTTTCCACGCGCACCGACCAATCGCCCGCGGCCACGGCGCGCGCTCCCTTGGCAAGCCGCTCGATGGGCCGCGTCACGCGCGCGGAAACCCACATGCTCAACAGCAGGCCGAGCACGATGCCGCCGCCGCCCACCACGACGCCGAGCGTGCGGATGAAGTCAAGTTGCCTCACAAGGTCCGCCTGCGAACTCCCGACAAGCAGGACGGCCAGCAAATCGTTGTCGCGGCCCCGCAGAGGGATCGCATGGAGCGCTTCCGCGCTCGCGGCGTCGGCGGCATTCCACTGAATGGATTGCTCGGTTTCCCTCCCCTGCTTTTGCACCTGCCCGATCAGTCCGGCAAGACGGTCGGCCTGCGCCACGGGGCCATTTACATCGGTAAGCGATGAGGCGTCGAAACCCGGCTGCAAATTTGTATAGAGCAACGCGCGCATGCCTTCCGGAAGCACAAGGCTCGATAGAAATCCCTTGTCCATTTGAAGGCCGCCGACGACATAAAGTTTTTTGTCGGCAACAGGTAGGACCCGCACAGCCGTCAGCGAAAGCACCGCGCCATCGGAAAGCTCCGTGCGGCACAGGAACGCGGGATCGCGGTTCCATTCGAGCCCCCGCGCCGCAACCCAATCCATCTTATAGCCGAAGTGCGCGCGCCATTCCTTGGACGAAATGATCGAGCCATCGTCGCCAAGCAGGTCGAGATAATCGAGTTGATGCTGCGCGGCAAGGCCATCCGCATCACTAAAGTATCGCGACGGATCGGCGTTTGGCTTGCTCAGGTCAATCGCCATGCTGGTTGTAGCCTCGGCATCCACGATCCCGGAAACGCGGAGCACAATCTCCTCGCCGCGCTGCGCGTACTCCTTTTGGAATTGATCCACAAGAGCTTGCGTGTGCTGCCCGCTGACCTGCTCGAATTCACGCCGCGTGTATGTCGTCACACCCCACGTAACGAGCGCCACCGAGACGACCACCGTCAACGTGAAAAAGAGCGCGAGTTTGGTCCGAAAGCTCAAGGTCAGTTATTTTCCCCGCCGGCCGGCTCGGATTTTGGCGTCAGATCCAGCCACACATCTTCGAGACGCCAGCCGCCCCATCGTGTCGCCATCCAATCGCGCACGTTTGCCCCGAGCGCATAAATCTCCGGCACAAAGGCGATCGGGATCACACTCCCGCCATCCAGCGCCACGCGCTCCGCTGTGTACTGCTGCTCGGGCGTATCAAGTGGCGGAGGCTGCGCTCCGACAGCGGGCTGGGCAATTCTCGCAAGCAATGCGCCAAGCGCTTCCTGAGAATCCGGCGTTTCGATATGCCAGCGTACCAGACGCATATCCGCGTTCGCCGATGCCGCGCCGGCGCTCGCCGCCGAAACATTCACCGTAATTCCCAGATCTCGCGCGTTCACTGCAAATCGCTCCGCAACGGTTGCCGCCACGGGATCGCCTCCATCATAGACCAGACTCAGTGAACGGGTAGCGGGAAGTTGCGCGCGGAGTTGCTTCGCCTGCTCCAGATTGGGCGCCGTCGGAAATAGGAACGCGTAACCCGATAGCCATTGCGGCAGAAGGCTCCCGGCGGGCTCCCCTTGATGCTGCAGGATCACGTTGACGATCGCCGCGCGGTCGATTGCTAACGAAAGCGCCTGCGCAAATCGCGGGTCCTGCGCGGCTGGGCGGCCGGGCGTAAATGTAATCGCATAAAGATCCACCGGCGATGAATTCCACAAGCGCGCGTTCGATTGTGATGCGGCGTGAGGCAACGTAGGCAACACCTCGATGATGTCCGCACGGCCCAGTTCGAGGTCCGTCATCTGCCGCTGCGGCGCGATGCCCAGCGAAATCTCCACGCGATCCACAAACGGGCGCCCCGCCCAATATTCCTCGCTCGAGGTAAGTTCAAGCTTCTGTCCGGGCTGCCACGCGGTGATGCGAAATCCGCCGGTGCCGAACACACTGTCTTGCGCAGCACGAAAAATAAAGCTGCGGCCCGACGCAAGCTCAACGGCAAGATTTGGATGCGGAGATGGAAACGCGAATGCAACCGCGCCTCCGGAAGCTGTTGCAGGCCAATCCTCCGCCTGCAATGCTGCGGCGGCTAAGTCGGCGGTCAATCTCGCGTCATCGTGAAATTTCACATCAGTGCGAATCAGAAATTGCCAGTGTCTGAGATTGGCATCATGCTGCCAGGATGCCGCAAGCGCGGGCTGCGTCTGGCCTCGCTCATCAATCCGCACGAGCCTGTCATACACCAGACCAAGCAATCGCTCCGCCGCCGGCGCGTCCGCCGCGGCGGGATCAAATCCGCGCGGGTCCATCGAGCCGACGCGCTCGCGCATCTCGACGCGCAATGACCCGCCATACCGCGGCCGCTGCGAAGCGCGCAGCGCTGCTGCCAGACATGCCAGGCTAATGCCCGCAAGACACAGTAATCTGATGTGCCTCATACAGTCCTGTCTTTAAATTGTGAACCACGGCCCTCGCGGGCAGTCCCGGAGGCTCCGACCACAGCGCCATCACCGGCCCCGGAAGATTGAATACGGGGCTTTTTTCCATGGTGCTTTGCCTCAAATTCCCGACGGCCTGCAGGAAATCCGGAGCATTGAAATCGCCGCGCCCAGCGGCCAAAAAGGCAGCCCGGCCTCCACATGAATTTATTGCTGCAAATTCATCTCCCCATGCGGAATCGATTGTCTCCGGCCCCATGCTGCCAAAACCTATCCACGTCCGTCCCTCCGAATCCGCCGTCACGCGAAAATCCATCGTATCGATTCGTCCCGAAGCTTCCGCAAAACTTTCCCGAGGACTGGGATACTGCATTGGCGCCGTGTGGAAACGGTTGGTTGCCGCAATCGGATTCAGTTGGAGAGTCTGATCGCCACCCAGCGTGAAACTCCATTTCCCTGCCCTCGCATCGCAATTCATTTTGAATTCCGGTGAAATAGTTCCGCGGCAAAAAGTCTCTCCGGCCCCCGCCTCAAATGTGTCACCCGTTACAACCAGACGACCCTGCATGTCGCGAGAAACAGGCATAATTTCGGGGATATCGAGTGACCCTTTCGCCTGCCACTGCCCGTCGGACTGGCTTACCAGCACAACGCTCCGAATCCCAAGAATCAGGACCTCTGAAGAGAAACTCCCTTCGCGCTTTAAGACTGCAAAATCCAGAAAGGGATCAGCTTGAATGAATTCGACCTGAGACTCGATTCGGACGGGGTTGGCGAGTTCCGCGTTTGAGCTGGCTTCCAGCAAACCGAAACCGACGATCTCAACTACCGTAGTCCCATCTTTTTCAAAATGCGCGATAAGCAATCTTTGTGAGGGGGTCTTTGTAAGAGTAACCAGTATTTTTACCGAGGGGCCGCTCGCGGGACGAGGTCGATTACCTTCAGGTATGAATGCATTCTGAAACACTTTTGAGATTTCCCATATTTCGTCGGTGGTTAGCTCTTTAGTGTCATCTCTTACTCCGACAGAAATATTCTTCCCATTCAAATCAATTTGAGCCACTACTTTTTTCGCCAATTCCCTTGCGGCCTCATTCGCCGCCTCATCCGCGCGCACAACCGGCGCACACAATCCGCCGCACACAAACACAAGCAATCCAATAACGGTCAGCGCGGCGCGGGAAAATCGAGCCCGGAATCTTCGAGGCCTTCGACGAGGCAATGTCCAGCGGTTCACGGCAAGCGAATCTTCTTTTTCTCCCTGCATTTCAATGGTAACACAGCGCAATCTCGGCATCCGCAATGCACCCCGCCGGTTTCCTTTGTTGCAAAGCCGTATTCGCCCGAAACATCCCGGCGCGAAAACGCGTATATCACCATACCGGGGTGTGGGGAGCGCGGCCTTGGAATGATAGAATGCCGCTACTTCTCGGGACACTTGATCGCCCTCCCGGGTTCGGGGTCAGACCAAAAGGAGAGCAATGAGCCGCGTATCAATTTCAAGCGCACGCCAAAGCCGCGCGAACATCACTCGCGCAATGAAATCAGTGAAGTGGATCTTCGCAGCCATAATTTTTCTCGCGGCAACAATCGCCGCACCAGCGCAGGCGCAGGACACGCGCCTCCTGCGATATCCCGACGTCTCCAAGGATCACATCGTCTTCACCTATGCCGGTGATTTATGGACCGTCGCGCGCACCGGCGGGCAAGCGCGCCGCCTGACCGCCCATCCCGGCGAAGAAGTCTTCCCGAAATTTTCCCCCGACGGAAAATGGGTCGCCTTCACCGGCGACTACGACGGCAACACCGACGTCTACGTCATGCCCGCCGGCGGCGGCGAACCCCGTCGCCTCACGTATCATCCATCGAACGATCTCGTCCTCGGCTGGACTCCCGACGGCAAGCGCATCCTCTTCCGCTCCAACCGTTACAGCCAGCCGCCCGATTACACGCGCCTCTTCACCGTTTCGCCCGAAGGCGGCATGCCGGATATGCTTCCCGTCCCCCGCGCCAGCCTCACCAGTTTTTCTCCCGACGGCAATCGCATCGCCTATCTTCCCACTTCGCAGGATTTCCGCACCTGGAAGCGTTACCGCGGCGGATGGAAGCCGCCCATCGGCATCTACGATTTGAAGAACAACACTTATTCCGAGTTGCCGAACACCAAGGGCATGGATCTTTTCCCCATGTGGCACGGCGACACCATCTATTTCATCTCCGATCTCGACGGCGTGATGAATCTCTACCGCTATGACCTCGGCTCGAAAAAGACGCGCAAGCTGACCAATTTCACCGAGTACGACATCAAGTGGCCCAGTCTCGGCCCGGACGCCATCGTCTTTGAAAATGGCGGCCTCCTGTACACTTTCGATCTCGCCTCCGAAAAAGAAACGCAGATCCACATCACCGTCAATAGCGACGACGTCGAAGCGCGCCCCGAAATCAGGAGCGTCGCGAATCAAATCCGCGGCGCTGATATTTCTCCGAGCGGCGCCCGCGCCGTTTTTGAAGCCCGCGGCGATATCTTCACCCTTCCCGCCGAGCACGGCAGCCCGCGCAACATCACCATGTCGCCCGGCGTCCACGAACAGGACCCCACCTGGTCTCCCGACGGAAAATGGATCGCTTATCTCTCCGACAAGTCCGGCGAGTTCGAGCTTTACCTCCGCCCGCAAATGGGCGGCGATGAAGTCCGCGTCACCTCCGACGGCCATGAATACCGCTACGGCCCGCGTTGGTCGCCCGATAGCAAGAAGCTGCTCTATTGGGACAAATCCCTGCGCCTCTGGTACGTGGATATCGACGCGAAACAACCCATCGAAGTGGATCACGACGAGCACAACCCAATCGGAGATGCCAGCTGGTCGCCCGACAACATGTGGATCGTCTACTCGAAGACCGGCCCAAATCAGGCCAATTCGATTTTTCTCTATTCGCTCGACCAGAAAAAAGTCACCCACGTCACGTCCGGCTTCTACAATGACACTGAGCCGGTCTTCGACCCCGACGGCAAATATCTTTTCTTCCTCTCCCAGCGTTTTTACTATCCAAGCTCTGGCGTCACCGACCAGCGCTTCAATTATTACGATACGACCGGTATCTTCGCTCTCACGCTGAAGGCCGATGAACCGTCTCCGTTCCCTCCGCAGAGCGACGAAGAAAAAGCCGCGGCAGATGCAAAGCCCGCCGCAAATGGAGCCCCCGGCTCCGGCGGTGCCACTCCAGCCGAAGGAGCCAAGCCCGCCGATCAAAAGCCCGAGGATAAAACTCCGAAGCCAATTCAAATTGATTTGGATGGCCTCGGCAACCGCATCACCCAGGTCCCTGTTCCCGCCGGCCTCTATCAGAATTTGAAAGCGAAGAAGGGCAAACTCTTTTACATCTCCATTCCGCAGGAAGCTCTGGAAGCCGGGGCGCCTCCCTCACCGCAGCCCCCGGGTTCGCTCCACGTTTTTGACATAAAGGCCCGCGAAGACAAGGTCTTATTGGGCGGCATCGGATTCAACTATGAACTCAGCGCGGACGGCAGCAAAGTTCTCTACGGCGCCGGCCCCGCCTGGGGCATCACAGACGCCATCCCCGGCAAAGCAAAAGTCGGCGACGGCAGACTGAACACGGGCGCAATGCAAGCCCTCGTCGATCCGAAATTGGAATGGCCCGAGATCTTCCACGAAGCGTGGCGCATCGAGCGCGATTTCTATTACGACCCCAACATGGGCGGACTCGACTGGGCGAAAATCGGCAAGCGTTACGAAGCTTTGCTGCCTTACGTCGCGCACCGCAGCGATCTCAATTACATCATCGGCGAACTCATCTCCGAATTGAGCACTTCTCACACTTACGTGGCGGGCGGAGACACTCCGGAAATCCTGCGCATTGGCGTCGGTATGCTCGGCGTGGATTACGACATTGATCAGGGCTACTACCGCTTCAAGAAAATCTTCGCCGGTGAGAACTGGAACCCGGCAACTCGCTCGCCGCTCACCGATCCTGGATTGAAAGTGAAGGAAGGCAATTACCTTATCGCCGTCAACGGCGTCCCGGTTCACGCATCGAATGATGTCTACTCCTATTTCCAGGGCCTCGCGAATCAGGTGGTCACGCTGAAAATTAATGACAGACCGTCAGCTGACGGCGCCTGGGAAATCGTAGTCCGCCCAATCGGCAATGAGAATCAGCTGCGTTACCTGGATTGGGTCGAATCGCGCCGCATGCTTGTTGAAAAAGCCACCGGCGGACGCATCGCTTACATGCATGTGCCCGACACCAGCATCGCGGGCGTCACGATGTTCGATAAATATCTGAATGCCCAGCTCGGCAAGGAAGGCCTCATCGTTGACGAGCGTTACAACCACGGCGGCTCCATCCCCGATTTCTACACCGAAAAACTCCAGCGCCAGATGCTCGCCGTTGTGTCGTCGCGTGACGGTGCGGACCAGCCGTGGCCTCCGAATGCCATCTTTGGCCCGAAGGTCATGCTTGTAAACGAGCTCGCCGGTTCCGGGGGAGATTGCTTCCCATATTTCTTTCACGAGGAAAAAATCGGCCCGATCGTCGGCACTCGCACCTGGGGAGGATTGATCGGCTATAACAGGGAAATCCCCATGATGGATGGCGGCTCCGTCACCGCTCCGGAAGCCGGCTTTTGGGTCGTTGAAAACGGCGTCGGCCACTGGATCGTCGAAAATGTCGGCGTCGAACCGGACTTCATCGTTCCAGAGCGCCCGGACCTCGTCGTGAACGGACACGATCCGCAACTCGAAAAAGCGATCGAGCTGGCAATGGAAGCCTTGAAAAAAATTCCGCCGATGCCTTCGCACCCCGCGTACCCAAAGAAGGGCCAGCCGTAATCATTCAAAGTCAGTAATCGCATGAAAGATCGCGCCCCGCAGCCACACGCTATTTGGTCGTGGGGCGCGGCCACGGAACAGCGGAGACAATCGGTTCCGTATTGTGTACCATGTATGGTACACTTCCAGAGTGCAAATGAACCTCAAGTCCCCCGCCGATATCAAAAGCCAGGGCAAGCGAGTACCAGCGATTTTTTATCGCACGGAGGCGGGCGGCGAGCCGGTGCGAGAATGGCTAAAGGAGCTTTTGCCGGAGGACCGGAAGCGCATTGGAGAAGATGTCAAGACTATGGAATTTGGCTGGCCCATTGGGATGCCCGTTTGCAAGCCGTTGGGCGTAGGCATCTATGAAGTGCGAACAAGCCTGGCCCAGAACTGAATTGCCCGCGTGCTCTTCTATATCGACAAGAAGGGCCGGATGGTCCTCCTCAACGGATTCATCAAGAAAACGCGAAGGACTCCGGGCGAGGAAATAGATCTGGCAAGAAGCAACAAGAGCAAACACGAAAGAGGATTGTTATGAGCGTAAGGAAAAATCGGAAGAGAACCGATCATAGTGGATCAACCTTCGATAGCTTTCTCGATCAGGAAGGCATTCGAGAAGAGGTCGAGGCTGTCGCCATCAAGCGGGTGCTCGCCTGGCAATTGGAACAAGCCATGCAAGAACAGCAAAAAACGAAACAGGCGATGGCCAAGCAGCTTCGTACCAGCAGATCACAACTCGATCGCCTGCTCGATCCTCGGAACGTTTCGGTTACGCTCGATACGATCACCCGTGCTGCCCGCGCGCTCGGCAAGCGCGTAATCATTCGAGTCGCCGATATAAAAGCCCGGCGAGCATAGTCAGCACAGGGTGCCCCATGTTCGCCCAGCCCCCTCGGGCGAACGTGGGGCTTTTGACTTTGGCGAGTGGTACAGCTTTGGTTCGCAAACAGAGCTAAAATAAGAATCAAGACTTGGTTGGAGAGGATCTCTTGATGGGTACAAGTTTCGTGAAATACAAGGGGTTCGGATTTTGGACCCGCGATAGTTTTTTGGAATGTTGGCTCACAGCGATGTTGGACGAAATGAGAAAAGTGCAGAATCCCCGACCATGGCAGGAATCATTAAAAAAGCACTGGCAAATTCAGGTAAAGGTTGATGGCGGTTGCATGTCAGTTGGTTTGGATGATTTTGTGATGGACGATACTCGAGCGAAGTTTCTGCTTTCCGTAGCCAAGCGAGCCCTCGAGCAAGTCAAACCATTAGGCCATCGCACTGGCGAGCTCTACATTGATCTTCTTGAAGGAAGACTGAAAACAACGGTCTCTGATCCGATCGACTACCTTGATTAAGCGAATCATTTTTTAGAAACAGGGACGGTCTCCACAAACACTTGCGCCCCGCGGCCACATGCAGTTGGCTCGCGGGGCGCGTTGTGTTTTTGCCGAACCGCCGGCTGGGTGGCTCGCCCCGCCGCTTATCCTGAGCTTGCGGCGGCGGTCGCTTGCTCAGGGCGGCGGGTCGGCTGCGAGCCTCCCGCAAGGGTTTTAGCCGGCGGAACTCGTCATTGCTGCGGGCTCTTTCGCGGTGCGGCCGATCCATTCGGCGCGCCGTTTGTTCCCGATCCCGAGAACGCCGAACGCAGCACATCACTCGCGAAGAAATTGCTTCCATCCGTTGGAACCATGATGATCTGCAATTTGTCGGAGAGCTTCTCCGCGATCATCTTCTGAATCAGCAGCGGATTCGATTTCAATGCAGCGGCCTCAAGGTTCAACCGCTCCGAATCCGCGGCGGCCGTGACGCGAATCGTGTTCGCATCCGCGTCGGCCAGCAACCGCCGGCTCTCGACTTCCGCTTTGCTGTCAATCACTTTCGCCTCGGACTCAGCAGCCGCGTTCACGCGCATCGTATTGGCTTCCGCGTCCGCCATGAGCCGCTTGCGTTCCACCTCGGCTTTGCTGTCAATCACCTTTGAATCCGCGGCGGCCTGGGCGTTTTGAATCGTCGCTTCCTTGCGCGCTTCAGCCTCCAGCCGAGATTGCTCGATCTGCTTTTGCTTCAGCGGCAGCGTGTATTGCATCGCGTCGGCTTCCGATTTGGCTTCCAGCACGTGGACCTGCGCCTGAGCTTCGGCATGTTTAATGTCGCGGACCTTCTGCGCTTCGGCTTCCAGCTCCGCGATCTTCACTTCTTTCTGCTTGATGTCAGTGTCGAAGTTCAGCCGTTCGCTCTCCTGCTCCTTCAGCAGCAAGCTCTCCAATCCTTTCGCGTATTCCGCGGGCAGTCGCACGTCCCTCAGCACAACTTCTTTCACAAGAATTCCGTCCGTGGCCAGCCGCTCCGTAATGGCTTTCGCAGCGATCGCGTGAAAATCCTCGCGGTGCACAGTGAAAACATCGCGCACCACATATCCCGCGGCGACCTCCCTGAAAATGCTCGACACCACCGGCGCGATAACTTCCTGCTCGATTGGCTGCGGCACATTCGAGTGAATATAGGAAAGCCTCTGCGCATCCAGTCGATAACGCACCGCTACGGCAAGCCCGAGCGGCAATCCCTCTCGAGCAGATACGGTCAAGACATCTTTCTTGTCCGAGCCGGCAACCTCACTCGCCGACGTCGCATAAATCCGCTCTCGGAGATCGTATGTGGCGATGCTTTCAACGTACGGCACGACGAAGTGGACTCCAGGATAAAGTGTTCCCGGACGCACGCCGGAGATTTGGCTGATGGACACGCCCGCCCTCCCGTCCGGCACGAAGACCATGCTTTCCGAAAGCAGCAGCGGCACGAGCGCTATCGCCGCCAATCTCCCCGCCAGCCCCCAACGGATGGGCCGCGGGGTTCGCGGAGGGCGGGCCGCGGGTGGCTCCCCGGCCGCCAAACCGCTTTCCGGTTCTTTCTTTCTCCTCAGCAAATTCTGAAGTTCAAAGGCGAGCCAGACGTCATATCCAACCAATCCGGCTGAAGTGCCAAAAAGCAGGATGCTTGCGACCATCAACAAATATTTGAGTACCAGCATCGTCGTGTCTCCTATTCCAAGCCCTTACCCGCAACCCGGCGGCTAACGAGTTCTTCCGTGTCCATGGCTCAAGGCTCCGCGAACACGCGCCAGGGCAAGTTCGCCCGAAGGCGGCGCTTGCTGGACGGTGTAATGCCGGCCCGCGCCAGCTGCGGCGTTCACCATCAGCCGGAACGCTATGCGCAAAGCCACGAACGCAAGCAGCGCCGCGATCCCGAGCGACGCCAGGAAGATTTCGATGTTTGCCGCGGCCGTCATTGCTGTCACCATGGGCGACTCCTTCTTCTGCCGCCGCTCCCTCCATTTGCACAAATCGAGCCAAACAAAAACCCTTGATTTCATTGGGTTTTTGGTTGGTCTTCAAACCAGAAATGTGGAGAGAAGAACACGGTGTGGCGCGAACGACGCAAATCCCGCCCGCAGCCGGCACCGATGCAAGCGGCGGACCACTTCGAGCGGTTATAATGGAGCGCCGGAGGAATGCGGTGACTCAAGGGTCAGGACTGAAGATTGGCAAGGTTTTTGGTATCCCCATCTATCTGCATCCGACGTGGTTCATCATTTTTCTACTCATCACATACCTGCTGATCGACCAGTTCGCCGGACTCCCGAATCATCCGGCCTCAGCGTTGGAGTGGAGCGTGGCAATCGTGGCCAGCCTCCTTTTCTTCACTTCCGTCATCCTTCATGAGCTGGGACACAGCGCAATCGCCCTCCGCTACAAAATCCCGGTGGTCAGCATCACGCTTTATGCTTTTGGGGGGCTGGCCAGAATCGCGAGGGAACCGGAAAAACCGCTCCAGGAATTCAACATCGCCATCGCCGGGCCTGTAGTCAGCTTTCTCCTGGCGGGTGTGTTCTTTGGTTTATCGCTCCTTCTTGCGCCGTACCGATTGGTTGCGACAGCCGCGGAGTGGCTCGCCATGATCAACGGCTTCCTGGGACTTTTCAACCTCGCGCCGGGATTCCCCCTGGATGGAGGGCGGATCCTTCGCGCCTCGGTTTGGGCAATCACAGGAAGCTTCTCCCGCGCCACTCGCATCGCCTCTCAGGGCGGCAAGCTCATTGCCTATGCGATGATTTTTTGGGGAGCTTACAATGCGTTGTACCTGCACAATATTCAGGGAGGAATCTGGATTGCATTCATCGGATGGTTCCTGCTGACGGCCGCGCAAGAAAGTTATGCGCAGGTTGCCGTTCGCGAAGCTCTTGGGGGTTTGCGCGCCGCGGACATCATGAGTCTGGATTTGCCAACTGTGCCGCGCGACATTTCACTGGAAGAATACGGCCATCTCGTTCTTCGCACGGGCCGCCGCTGCCATCTCGTTTCATCGAACGGTCATCTTTCCGGCTTGATGACCACACATGCCTTAAACAGAATCCCCCGCGAGGAATGGCATAACACTTCGATCCAAGCGGCGATGCTTTCACTGGACAAAGTCCGCTGGGCCGCGCCCGAGGAACCAGTCCTCGCATTGCTGGATCGCATGCAAAGTGAAGACATCAACCAGATGCCCGTGCTGCAATCCGATCCGGACCCGCATGTGGTTGGAATCGTGAGCAGGGATTCCATTCTGCGCGTAATTCAGGCCCGCACCGAAATCGGAAAAATGCCGGCGCAGTAGAATTCGGTTTGCAATAATCGAAAATCATTCTCACGCAAAATATAACCGAGACATGGAAAAGTCCCAGCAAACCGCGAAACTTCAGCAAATCGAGGCGTTCATTCTTGCGGGCGGAAAAAGCTCGCGCATGGGCCGTGACAAAGCGTTGCTCGAGATTGGCGGCAAGACGCTGATCGAACGCGCCGCATCGCTGTGCGCGCCGCTGGTTGCGAGCGTCACGCTGATGGGCGACCCGCAGCGCTACTCTAAATTTGTTTCGTCTGCGCATGGCGATCACTTGCGAGTGCTCACCGATCGCTGGCCAGGAGCCGGCCCGCTCGGCGCTATCGCGACTGCGCTGTGCGCCGCGCGACAAGCATGGTGTTTGGTGTTGGCGTGCGACATGCCGAATGTCAGCGCGGATTTCCTCGAATGGATTCTTGAACGCGCGAGCAAAACTTCCGCAGATGCAATCGTCCCGGAAACTTCGCGCGGATTGGAACCGCTCTGCGCGATTTATCGCGCGTCGTGCGCATCAAAGCTTTCCGCCGCGCTGGATTCCGGCATCAGAAAAGTTACGGATGGACTCGACGTGATCAAAACAGAACTCATTTCTGAAAATGATTGGAAGAAGTTTTCGCCGGATGGGAATCTTTTTCAAAACTTGAACACTTGGGAAGAGTACCTCGCCGCGAAGCATCGCCTCGAAGCATAGCAACCAGTTCGCCACGCCAGTCGCAAATGAAGGGGCTGGGAACAAAAAGTAACCGCCTGTAAGCCATTGATTAAAAAGGACTTACCAAAATTTACCGAGTGGTTTGTGGGGGCGCAATTAATTTGATTGGTCATTCAACTAAATTTGAATTGTGAAAAGCAGGGAATCTCATTTCGACCTTTTCCCACTTTGTTGGACTCTGAATTTGTCATTTGAGGGGAAGCATTCGAATGAGTGCTTTGGCGACTTATTTCTGGGCGGCGGACAGCCATGGTAAAGGAATGAGGAGGGATCACTTCAAGAGGATGGGTTCACTTTGTGAGACGGTCTTCGCCGGAATAGATTACGAAACGTCGGCCGCGCAGGAATCCAACCAAGGTTAAGTTCATACGGCGGGCTAGTTGAACTGCGAGGCTGGAGGGTGCGGAGACGCTGGCTACTACAGGAATCCCCGCGACAATCGCTTTCTGGATAATTTCGAAGCCGCCGCGCCCGCTTACCATCAAGACGCAATTGTTTAGCGGCAGGCGGTCATGCAAAAGCGCCCAGCCGACTACTTTGTCCACTGCGTTGTGGCGTCCGATGTCTTCGCGGAGGACGAGCAGACCGCCTTCAGCGTCAAAAAGCGCTGCGGCGTGCAAGCCGCCGGTGCGACCAAAGGCTTCCTGCGAGCCGCGCGCCAGGTCCGGCAATCTGCACAGTACATCCGATGAAACATGGAAACCGTTGGGAAGTGCGCGGATGCCGCGGGCGCGGACGGCGTCAATCGAATCCTTGCCGCAGACGCCACAGCTTGAGTTCGCGGCAAAGCGGCGGCGCAACATCGCGGGCGGAAGCTTCACGCCGCGCGCGAGCTTTGCGCGAACTAGATTTTTCGCGCCACGCGGCTGCGCCAATCCCGCAAGTTGTTTCCGTTCGCGAATGATTCCTTCGGTGAGGAGAAATCCTGCGGCGAGGTCTTCGTCATTGCCCGGCGTGCGCATCGTCACGACAAGAGGCTTGCGGCCAATTTGAATTTCGAGCGGCTCTTCGGCGGCGAGGTAGTCCTCCACACGGCGGACAGTTCCATCGCTCCATTCGGAGACTTGGGTGATTTCGACGCTGCGTGGGGGAGAGGGCATGGATGGTTTCAATTAGACGTGGGACGACCGCGTTCGGTTGTGGAGGCGAAGCAAAGACTGCTTGAATAGTGGGATTTACCGCGAACATTTAGCGGATCCTTCGCTCCGTCGCGATAAAAACCATCGGGACTCCGCTCGGGATGACAAGCTTTTGTTTGTGCGGTCGCAGGATGACGAGCTTTTGCTTTTGCAGTCTGGAGATGAATCCGGGAGGTTCCCGCTCGGATGGAATAAATAATCGGGCAATCCTTTGACAAGGACTAGCCTCCGCGGGTGTGCATCTCGAGATGCGGATCTTTTTTCAGCGAATCAACGGGCACAAAGACGCCGCGACGCGGCTGGGCGGCGCGCTCTTCTGCGCCGCGGTCGGCGCGGCCGCGCCAAGCGCGCGAAATTTCTTCCGCAATTGTTTCGCGCGAAGCGCCGTCGCGCAACAGTCTGCGCAAATCGGTTCCCTCTTTCGCGTAGAGGCACATGTACCAGAGGCCGTCTGCGGTTAAGCGGCTGCGATCGCACTTGCGGCAGAAAGGGGCGGTGGTGGAAGCGATGATGCCGAAGATTGTGCCATCGGGAAGGCGATATCGCTCCGCGGGGGCGGTGGAATCTTCGCGCAGCGGCTCGATTTTTCCATAGCGCTTGGTGAGCGATGCGAGCATATCGTCGCGCGAGAAGACTTGCGCGGGCGTCCAATCGGTCGCGCCGCCTACATCCATATATTCGATGAAGCGGACTTCGGCTTCTTGCTTGCGGCCAAATTCGATCAGGTCGCTCAATTCATCGTCATTGAAACCGCGCAGGATTACCGAGTCGATCTTGGTGCCACGAAAGCCCGCGCGACGCGCCGCCGCGATTCCGTCCAGAACGTGACCGTGAAAATCCCTGCGCACAAGCGAGTAAAAGCGCTCCGGGTTTAATGTATCGAGGCTGACCGTCAGGCGGCCAAGGCCTGCCTCGAACAGCGCATCCGCCTGATCGGCAAGTTGTACGCCGTTCGTTGTGAGGGCCAGGTCTTTGAGGCGTGGATTCGTCGTGAGCATTCGCACCAGCACCGGAAGATCGCGCCGCAGGAGCGGCTCGCCGCCGGTGAGGCGGACGCGCGTGACGCCCAGGCTTGTGAATACGCCGGCGAGGATCACCATCTCTTCAAAGGTGAGCAGCTCTTCGCGCGGGAGCCAGGTGTAATCCTCGAGCGGCATGCAGTAGCGGCAGCGCAGGTTGCAGCGGTCGGTGACGGAGAGGCGCAGGTTGCGCAGGTCACGGCCGAGGGTATCCACGTGCGGCGAGAGGGGTGCGTCCATTGGATGATCAAGTGCCATGGGATACAGCCATCTTAGGTTGACGGGATGGGGGCGTCAATCATGACGGCGCGGGAAGAAGGGATGTGAGCCTTTGCCTATGGCGCGAATTGTTGCGGGAGATACGGATCCTTCGTCGCGAAAACCGCTCCTCAGGATGACAACATTTTTTTGGGGTGGGGATCACTCTATTTTCCCGCGGGGGTAGCGGCCAGGCGCTGCTGTTCTTCGGTGGACCAGTCGCATATTTGTTTTACATCGTCCGCGGAAAGTTTTGCGCTCCAGTGGATCAGCAGATAAGAGGTGAGCGGCATGGCTCCGCTTTGCACTTCGCGGCATATCGCTTTCAAGCGGTGAACGGAATCCTGGGGCTCTTTTCCGGGGTGCACCCATTCGGAAAGATTGATGTGCTTGCGCCCCGAATCCACATGATCAATCACGAACCATGAGGTCGGCGCAACGTGTGAATACCAGGGCCACTCGGTTTGGTCTGAGTGGCAATCACCGCAGGCACGCATCAGAGTTGCGTGGACATCTGGCGGTACGTTGACTACGTTGTCGATCGTCTGCGTCGAGGCAAAAGTTGGATTGGTCCTCGCAGGCCGCACGAACTGCGCGGCAACGAATGCAATCGCCAGAATTAGCACCGCCCACTTCAAAATCTTACGCATCAGATTTTTCGCCGCTCCATTCGTTCAAGCAAATCTCATCGCGCTATTTCTTGAAGAAAAATGTAATTGATCCGGGCAGGCCTTTTGGGTCGCTATCCAGCGCGCCATTCGAGACGATAATTTCATCCTTACTATTGCCCAATAAATCCGCCACGGCAAGGCCCGACCAGCCGGTTTGGACATCCAGCGTGGAAATCTGGAAGCCGCCCGCTTTTGTTCCCATGTACAGCATCACACGATGGTTTTGAGCGCACGACGCAACAATGTCAGCGAATCCGTCGCCATTGACATCGCCGATGGCCACGCGATCCGGGCCCTCGCATCCCGCGAGCGAAAACGGCGAGCCGCGCATTTTTGTGAATCCTCCCTTGCCGTCGCCGAGCAGGATGGTGACGCCCGCATCCTTCGGATCCCTGACGTCGGGCGCGTAAGGAAGAATCGCGAGGTCGAGTTTTCCATCGCCATTGATATCGCCAATCGCAACGGACCAGGGAGCGAATCCTGCGGAGAACGGCGAGCCGGGCGGTTCCATGAATCCGCCCTTCCCATCGCCAAGCAGAATCGTCACGGCGTTCGAGTCGATATCGGTTGTCACTACGTCCGGCTTGCCATCGCCATTGAAATCGGCGGAGCGCAGCCGCTCATAGGGGCGCTTGCCCGTGTTGAAAAATTTCCCCGGAAGAATCAGGTTGCCTTTGCCATCGCCGGGAATCATCAGGATCTGATTGTGACCCCAGCTATCTGTGATCACGGCAAGCTTGCCATTGCCCATGAAATCGGCCGCGGCGACGCCGTGAACGTGCGGGTAGGACTGCGTGGCAAAGGGCGAGTGAGGCGAAGGCGCAAAACCACCCTTGCCATTGCCCAGCAGAATGGTGATGTATGGCGTGCTCGTGTTGGCGATGATGAGATCGGGATTGCCGTCGCCATTCATGTCCGCGACGGCGATGTCATTCGGCGCCGCGCCGCACTTAAAGGGAGAGCCCGGCGCTGGCGTGAAATGGCCTTTGCCGTCTCCGAGCAGAACGGTCACTGTTTCGTCTTCGGTGTTGGCGACGATGATGTCGGGATTGCCGTCATGATTCACATCGGCGACCGCGATGGAACCGGGGGCGTGGCCGGTGGGAAGCACGACTCGATTGAAGCTGTCGGAGGGCTGAGGGATCGTTTGCGCGAAATTCGGGCGCGCGAGGAGAATCCCCAAAAGGGGGAGCGATATGGCGCAGATGAACGTGAGCGCGAAGTGCGCGGCCTTTGCGGAATCGCGCATAAATTTCCCCCGGAGCTGCGCGAACAACGCCGCTATCCCTCATCCTGATATTGCGTCTTGAGTTTGGCCAGGACGCCGGGGTCGGCGAGAGTGGTGGTGTCACCGAGGACGCGGCCTTCGGCGATGTCGCGGAGCAGGCGGCGCATGATTTTCGCGCTGCGCGTTTTCGGCAATTCGCTTACGAAGAAAATATCGTCGGGCTTGGCGATGGCGCCGATTTTTGTGGCCACGTGGGCGCGCAGCTCTTCCTTCAGCGCATCACTTGGCTTCGCGGTCTCCTTCAGCGTGACGAACGCGGAGATTCCCTGGCCTTTTAATTCGTGCGAGCGGCCAATCACGGCGGCTTCCGCGACCGAGTGGTGATCCACCAGCGCGCTTTCCACTTCGTAAGTAGAGATGCGGTGGCCCGCGACGTTCATCACATCGTCCACGCGACCGAGGAGCCAGAAGTAGCCGTCTTCGTCAATCTTGCAGCCATCGCCGGTGAAATATTTTCCCGGGTAGCGCGACCAATAATTCTGCACATAGCGCTCGGGATCGTTGTAAACCGTGCGGAGCATGGAGGGCCACGGCTTGGTGATGAGCAGATAACCGCCTGCGCCGGGGCCGACCTTATTTCCCTTTTCATCCACAACTTCGGCTTCGATTCCGGGGAACGGGCGCGTGGCGGAGCCGGGCTTTGTGGCGACGATCCCGGGCAGCGGCGTGATCAGGATGCAGCCATTTTCGGTTTGCCACCAAGTGTCAACGATGGGGCAACGCTCGTGGCCGATATTCAGGTGGTACCACATCCAGGCTTCGGGATTAATTGGCTCGCCGACGGTGCCGAGCAGGCGCAGCGAATTCAATTTATATTTCGCTGGCCACTCGCTTCCCCATTTCATAAAGGTGCGGATCGCGGTGGGCGCGGTGTAAAGAATGTTGACGCGATATTTGTCCACGATGCTCCAGAAGCGGCCGCGATCGGGGAAATCAGGCGTACCTTCATAGAGGAGCGTGGTGCAGCCATTCGCAAGCGGGCCGTAAACAATGTAAGAGTGGCCGGTGATCCAGCCGATATCGGCGGTGCACCAGTAAAAATCGTTCTCCTTGATATCGAAAATGTAGCGATGCGTGGTGCTTGCGCCGACGAGATATCCCGCGGTGGTGTGTACGACTCCCTTCGGCTTGCCCGTGGTGCCGCTGGTGTAAAGGATGAAGAGCATGTCCTCGGCGTCCATGGGCTCGGGCGCGCACTCGTCGGAGGCGTTTGCGACAACGTCATGCCACCAGACGTCGCGACCCTGCTTCATGGACGCGGCTGCGGCGGGCGCGAGCTTTGCGACGCGCTCGACTACGACGACGTGCTCGATGCTGGGCGTTTGCTCCAGCGCCGTATCGGCTGCGGCCTTCAGCGGCACGACCGCGCCGCGGCGCCACGCGCCATCGGCGGTGACGAGAACTTTCGCGGTCGCATCATTGATGCGCTCGCGGAGCGACTCCGCGGAGAAGCCGCCGAAAATTACGCTGTGCGGCGCGCCGAGTTTTGCGCAGGCAAGCATGGTGATGGGCAGCTCGGGGATCATGCCCATATAGATGGCTACGCGGTCGCCCTTGCGCACGCCGAGCGACTTGAGCGCATTGGCGAAGCGGTTGACTTCGCGCTCAAGCATGCCGAAAGTGAAGATGCGCTGGTCGCCGGGCTCGCCTTCCCACACCAGAGCGGCTTTGTTGCGGCGCGGGGATGCGGCGTGACGATCCACACAGTTGTAAGTGACGTTGATCTTCGCGCCCAAAAACCACTTCGCCCACGGCGCGTTCCACTCGCAGACTTTCTGCCACGTCGCAAACCAGTCGAGCTTCCGCGCCTCGGCTTCCCAGAAACCTTCCGGGTCGCGGCGGGCGCGATCGTAAATTTCAGGATCGTTGGGGACGGCCTGCTCGCGGAATTTCTCCGGCGGAGGAAACAGGCGATTTTCCTGCAGCAGCGCGGAAAGGCGATCTTTTTCGTCGTTGGGCATGGTTAGGCTCCCAAACTCATCTCACAGAAACTCGCATCGAATCAAGCACAGCCAAATCATTACACGCGGCGCATGCCACGCCAAAGGATAACAAATCGACCTTTTCAATCGTGTTAATGACGCCCGGCGTCCCACCCCCGGCGCGGGCGCGATTCTCAGAAACCGCGCGACACCGGGGCACGTCTGGAGTACCATCGGGTGCTCCGACTGGCGGTAGTAGAGCGGGGTGGTGCGCCTGTTGGGAGCACTTGAAAAAAATTTCATTAATGAGGTGGATTCCGTGAAATCGCTCCAACGTCTTTTCCTGTTCGCAGTCGTGGCTGTCGTTCTGGTTGCTCTGGCGGTTGTGCCGAACACGCGCGCGCAGCGCGGCGGAGGAGGAGGTGGCGGCCAGGGCCGCGGCGGTGGACGCGGAGCGGGAGGAGGCGCCGGAGGTGGCGGTGGCGTATACGGGGCATTTCGCATCCGCAACGTCGGCCCGGCAATGATTTCGGGCCGCATTGTTAGCATCGGCATGGATTCCACGAACAAGCGCCATTACTTTATCGCCGCGGCTTCGGGCGGCGTGTGGCGCACGCGCGACGGCGGAATCACATTCACCCCGGTTTTCGACAACGAGGGTTCCTTCTCGATCGGCACGGTGACGCTCGACCCGCACAACCCGGCGGTGGTTTGGGTTGGCACTGGCGAAAACAATTCACAGCGCAGCGTGGACTGGGGCGACGGTGTGTACCGCTCCGATGACGACGGGCGCACGTGGCGCAATATGGGCCTGCCACATTCCGAGCACATCGCGCGCGTGCTGATTGATCCGCGCAATTCTGATGTTGTGTACGTTGCCTCGCAAGGGCCGCTGTGGGGACCGGGCGGCGACCGCGGACTTTACAAATCGACGGACGGCGGCAAGACCTGGAAAAACATCCTGATGATCAGCGAAAACACCGGAGTGACGGACGCAATCTTCGAGCCCGGAAATCCGGATGTGATTTATGCCGCGTCGTATCAGCGCCGCCGGCACGTGTGGACGCTGATTGACGGCGGCCCCGAATCGGCCATCTATAAATCCACGGATGCGGGCGCAACCTGGAACAAGCTGCGGGGCGGATTGCCTGCCGGAGACGTTGGCCGCATTGGGCTGGGGATTTCTCCCGCGAACCCGAGCCTTGTTTACGCCGTGATCGAAGCGGAGAACCGCGCCGGGGGCGTATTCGCCTCCACGGACCGCGGCGCGTCGTGGGAAAAGCGCGATGATTTCTTCAGCTCGAGCCCGCAATACTACGCCACGATTTTTGTGGATCCGAAAAACGCGGAGCGCATCTACGTGATGGACACCAACATCATGACTTCGGATGACGGCGGGCGGACAACCCGAACACTCGGAACCCGCAGCAAGCATGTGGATAATCACGTGGTCTGGATCGACCCCGATGAAACGGACCACCTCCTGGTCGGGTGCGATGGCGGCTTGTATGAAAGTTTTGACCGCGGAGAGACATGGACGTTTAAGGAAGATCTCCCGCTCGGCCAGTTCTACGATGTGAGCGCCGACAACAACGCGCCGTTTTATTACGTTTACGGCGGCACGCAGGATAATTCCAGCGTTGGCGGGCCTTCGCGGACGCGGAGCGTCGCCGGCATCCTGAATGCCGACTGGTTCACCACACAGGGCGGCGACGGATTCACGAGCGCCGTGGACCCTGAGGACCCGAACACGATTTACGCGGAATTGCAGAATGGCGCGCTAGTCCGCTACGACCGAAAGACCGGCGAACGAGTGGACATCGTGCCCACGGAAGGCCCCGGCGAGCCTGGTCTCCGATGGAATTGGGACTCACCTATTTTGGTAAGTCCGCACTCGCATACGCGTATCTATTTCGCAGCGAATAAACTTTTCCGCAGCGACGACCGCGGGGATTCCTGGCGCGCCATCAGCGGCGAACTCACGCGCGCGATCGACCGCAACACCCTTCCGGTGATGGGACGGATTTGGCCGCCGGAAGCCGTGGCGAAGAACGCATCCACATCCTTCTATGGCAATTCCATCACGATCTCTGAATCGCCGAAGAAAGAAGGCCTGATTTACGTTGGCACGGATGACGGCGTAATTGACGTGACCGAGGATGGCGGGGCGCACTGGCGAAAAATCGAAACTTTCACCGGCGTGCCGGATACGACTTTCGTCTCGCGCGTCTTCGCCTCACAGCATGACGTGAACACGGTATACGCCGCGTTTGATGGGCACAAATTAGAAGATTTCAAACCGCATCTTTTGAAGAGCACGGACGCGGGCAGGACCTGGACCTCCATCGCGGGAAATCTTCCCGATAACGGCCCCGTGCTTGCCATTGCGGAAGACCCGGTGAACGCGAACCTTATTTTCGTCGGCACCGAGTACGGGCTCTTTATGACCATGAACGGCGGGACGCAGTGGACTCGGATCCGCAACGGACTTCCGACCATCGCCGTGCGCGACCTTCACATTCAGAAGCCGATGGGCGATCTCGTCATCGCCACGTTTGGCCGAAGCATCTGGGTCATGGATGACTATGCACCGTTGCGTTACGCCGCACCGGAAAAGTTGGCCGAAACGAACGCCACGATTTTCCCGATTCGCGATGCGTACATGTATTCGATGTACTCGCCCTTCGGCGGCGGAGGCAAGGCGCACCTCGGGGAGCAACTCTACGAGGGAGAAAACCCTCCGAACGGCGCACTGATCACCTTCTATGTGAAAAATCCGCCGCCGCAAACATTGCGCCAGAAGCGTCAGGCCGAAGAACGGGACGCCGAGCGCAATAATTCAAAACTTAATTATCCGACGCTTGCGGAGTTGCGTGCGGAGGACGAAGAACAACCGGCGCAGCTTATCGCCACCATCACGGACGCTAATGGAAATTTCGTGCGCCAGCTCACGTCACCTGCGGCGGCCGGAATCCGGCGCATCACATGGGATTTGCACTCGGCTCCCTTCAGCGTGCCGGCTGCTCCCGCAGGCGGTGAAGCGGGAGGAGGAGGGCGCGGCGGGCGCGGAGGAGGTGGCGGAGGCGGCGGAGGGTTTGGCGGTTTTGGCGGAGGCGCCGGGCCGCTTGTCGCGCCGGGGAGGTATAGAGTCTCCATTTCGCAGGAGTTTCATGGCGAGACCACGAAGCTTGCTGGCCCCGTAGATTTTACCGTGAAGGCCGAGCCCGAAGGAGTGCAGCCGCTCTCGCCGCAGGAGCGCGCCGCGAAGGAAGCGTTCCAGATGAAAGCCGCGAAGCTGCAGTCGGCGGTGACGGCTGCTCTGGAAACCGCGACCACAACCGAAACCGATCTCGCAACCATCAAGCGCGCTTTGACGGCGATGCCTTATCCCGACAGCGCGGCACTGCTGAAGACCGCTGATGATCTCGAGAAGCGGAACAACGATATCCTGATGGCATTGCGCGGCGACAATTTCGCTCGCAGCCATGAGGAGCCAACCCCCGCCTCGATTTCGCAACGCGTCAGCAGGGTCGTGCAGGGCATGGGGTCAAACACCACTCGGCCAACCAAAACGCAGGAGGAGGATTACAAGGTCGCAGGCGATCTGTTCGCGCCGGTCCTTGCAAAACTGCGCACGCTGGTTGAAGTGGACATGGTGAAGCTCAACAAGGCGCTCGATGCCGATGGCGTGCCGCACACGCCCGGACGCTTGCCGAGTTGGAAGGAGCAATAGGCAGGCAGCAGCCTTCTTCTTAAATGAAAGCGCCCAACTCCGCTATTTGGGGTTGGGCGCTTTGTATTTTCTTAGAATGAATTCGAATCAGTTTATTTTCTGCCCCACCGACTTCGCCTGCGTAAACAAATACAGGTAATCTGGGCCGCCCGCTTTCGAATCTGTGCCTGACATGTTGAATCCGCCGAAGGGATGCGCACCTACCATCGCGCCCGTGCACTTGCGGTTGATGTAGAGGTTGCCGACGTGGAATTCTTTTTTCGCTCGCTCGATCTTCTCGAGTGATTTCGTGTAGACCGCGCCGGTCAGCCCGTATTCCGTGTTGTTTGCAATTGCCAGCGCGTCGTCATAATCCTTGGCCTTGATCACCGCCAGCACCGGGCCGAAAATTTCCTCCTGCGCCAGGCGTCCCATTGGCGGAATATCCGCGATCACCGTGGGCTGGACGAAATATCCGTCGCCCAACTTTGTGTCGCGGGCGCCTCCGGAGATTAGCCGCCCTTCCTTTTTTCCGACTTCGATATATTCGAGGATGGACTTCATGGCCGCTTCGTTGATTACGGCGCACATGGCTGCGTTTTCGGTTGGGTCGCCCAGGGCGATCTTCGCCACTCGCGCGCGCAACTTCTCGACAAACGCATCGTAAATTTTCTCGTCCACAATCGCGCGCGAGCACGCCGAGCATTTCTGGCCCTGAAATCCGAATGCGGAAACCGCGACGCCTTCGACTGCGGAGTCCACGTCGGCTTCGGAATCGACAATAATCGCGTCCTTGCCTCCCATTTCGAGGATCGTGCGCTTTATCCAGATCTGGCCCTTTTGCGGAGTTGCCGCGCGCTGGTGGATGTCCAGCCCGACGTCGCGCGAGCCGGTGAACGCGATGAATCGCGTTTTCGGGTGCGCCACCACTGCGTTTCCGAAAGTGGCCCCGGCACCCGGGCAGAAATTTACTACGCCCGCCGGCATGCCCGCTTCTTCGAGCGCTTCGAAGAATTTCGCGGCGATCGTCGGCGAATCACTGGACGGCTTCAGGATCACGGTGTTGCCGCACACGGCAGCGGCGACCGTCATCCCCGCCATAATCGCCGCGGGAAAATTCCACGGAGGGATCACGGCGCCCACGCCGAGAGGGATGTAATTCAGCGTGTCGCGCTCGCCGGGCAATTGCACGGGCGGCTCTGCCTGCGAAAGACGCAGCGCTTCGTGCGCGTAGAACTCGCAAAAATCGATTGTTTCGCAGACGTCCGCGTCCGCCTCGGCATAATTTTTCGCCACTTCGAATACCAGCCACGCGTCAAACTCAAACCGCCGCTGGCGCAGAATGTCCGCCGCGCGAAAAAGGATTTCCGCGCGCTCGGCCCAGGGAGTGCGGCTCCATGTTTCGAATGCATGAAGCGCGGCCTGCATTGCCGGCTCAACCTGCGCCATCCCCGCTTTTTGGTGGATGCCCACAACTTCCGACGGCTTCGCCGGATTCACGGAGCGGATCTTTTCAGCAGTCGTGATGCGGTGACCGCCAATCACGAGCGCGTATTCGCGCCCCAGTTCCTTGCGCACTTGCGCGATTGCCTCGCGCATCTTCCTCGCGTTTTCATCCTTTGTGAAGTCATGCGCGATCTCGTTGCGGAATGGCCCGCGCTTGGTTGAATCCGAATGTGTCGCTGTGGTTGCCACGATTGTTTTCCTCCGGGAAGATTATAGTTAAGTCTGCGTGAAAAAGTTCGTCATTCTGACCGGGGAGGAGAATCCACAGGAGGCGGGCGCAAACTGAGCCATTGGCAGCGTTTCGTGTGACGCATCATGATCCTTCGCTACGAGCCGATGAATTACATCGGCTCTCCGCTCAGGATGACAACATTTCCGAGGAGAGAGCTGACCGCGTGCCTCACTTCACTTTTGATTGCGCGTCCTTCAGTTCCACGACAATATTCTCGAGCGGGCCTACATTTCCATTGATCGTCGCCTGGCGGCCACCCAGGCTCCACTGAATCGAGCCAGCCGGTGAATCGCGCGGGGAGAGCTGTCCATTCGGCGTCCTCACCTGCGCGTGCGTATCTGTCAGCAAAATGATTACGCGTGGACGCTTGTCTACGATCGGCCCTTCTTCGCCTGGCGGAAAGTGAATTCGCACTACGCGGACTCGATCATTCTCGAAGAGCACCTCGTTGTGCTTGGGATCGAGCTTCACCGCATCTCGCTCGAACAGGCCAGATGGTGGCGGCGCCTTGAGTTCGATTTGGATTTCACGGAACACCGGGCCAGGGAAATCGTGCAAGCTATACGATAATTTGTGCCCTTCGTTGGCGTAGGAAGTTTCAACAAATTTGAACGTTTGCTGATTTGCCCCCAGCTCGCCCCATTCAGCGTTGCTATATTGTTCGAGGACGATTAAAACGGTCCCAACTGTCGCGAAACCGGGTTCGGGGTGCGCCTTTCCGGAAATGGCTGGCTGTGTGGTATCGAAGTTCAACTTCGACACGCGAATGTATTCATTCTCCATAACCTTTTCATAGAGGTTTGGCTGCGTCTCTTGCCGCGGTGAACTCAAGAGGCCCACGGGCAAAAGCAATGCAATGGCAAGAAGTATTTTATTCATTCAACAAAATCCCCAGCCCTACGGTGCACTGAGTATGCCCGCCCCCGCGAGAACCATCCTACTCCCCGCGCAGCCACAGCGCTGTCATTGCTTTGTATTCGGTGCCGACGAACCAGCGCTGCGCGGAATATTCTTATAAACCTTGCCGCCCTTCATTACAAACACGACGCGCCGCACCGCAGTAATATCTTCCAACGGATTGCCGTCGGTTGCGACGAGATCCGCCTCGAATCCCGGCGCGATGCTCCCAATTTGATTTCCCATCCCGAGGGATTCCGCCGAAAGCGACGTCGCGCTAATCAGCGCATCCATCGGCTTTTCGTGCGCTTCCTGCACGCGGTAAATAAATTCCTCGGCGTTCCGGCCGTGCGATCCGGCAACCGCGTCCGTGCCGAAAACGATTTTCACGCCATGCGCCCGCGCGCGCTGGATCACATCAACGGTTGGAGCAATTCCCTTCTGCAAAATATCGAGCACTTCGGGCGTGAATGCAAAGCTATCGCGGTTATCGAGATAGTTGTGCAGCACGAGAAGGTTCGGATCGAAATAAGTTCCGCGCTTGGCCATCAACTGCAAAGTTTCGTCTTTCAAGAAAGTCCCATGCTCGATGGAGGTGCAGCCCGCCAGCACGGATGCGCGCGCGCCCGCATCGCCAATCGCATGAACCAGCGAGCGCAATCCCACGGCTTTCGCTTCGCTGCACACGGCCTGAATCTGCTCATCGGTCATTGTCTGGCCCCCGCCTGCGCCGAGGCCGCTCGTCGCAAATAGTTTGATCAGGTCCGCGCCCTCGGCCTTGGTCTGCCGCACAAGGGCGCGCAACGAATCAGGATCGCCGCTTTGATTTGTGATTTGCCTCAATGAAGTGAGAATCCTCGGCCCGGGCAAAAGTCCGCTGTTGATGCGATCCCGCACGGGACCGTCAATCGCGGCGCCTACGCTCTGCACAGTGGTGAATCCGCCCTGCAAAGTAATCCACGCGTCCTGAGCTGTGAAGAGCGCTGCATTCACGGGATTCGTGTCACCGCCAACCGATTTGTGGTTCGCGTCGTAATGCCAATAGATGTGAACGTGCGTATCAATCCAACCGGGCATGAGCGTCATGCCGCGCAGGTCGTAATCGACCGGCCCGGCTTTTGCATCAATCGCGGTGATCTTCGATCCCTCGATGACCACGCGCGTATTGTGAATCACTTGTCCGCGCCCGTCGAAAAGCGTGCCAACGGCGATCACAATCTTCGTTTGCGGCGCCGCCACGGCAATTGCGGATGCCGCCGCCAAGACTGCCGCCACCAACCAACGCGTCATTCGCATAGCCGCTCCTTCACCGCATGAAGCGAGGACGTCCCCATATCAACCCGAGAGCGTAGCAGGATTTTAAATGTCTGAAAGAAGAAAATGATGGCGGGCACGCAGGAAGTTTGACACCCCTCCATCGCTGTGCTACTTCAATGCACATGGCTTCAGAACGAGAATCGCGGGCCGTGCAGAAATTGCAGGAAGCATACGAGGCGCAGATGGAAGGCGACTACGATCGCGCCGTCGAGCTTTATCGGAAATCACTCGCTCTGCATCCCACCGCGGAGGCGCACACGTTTCTCGGCTGGACTTATCATTTCCAGGGAAAAATCGAGGAAGCAATCGCCGAATGTATGCTGGCCATCGAGGTGGACCCGGATTTCGGCAATCCTTACAACGACATCGGGTCCTATCTGATCGGGCTTGAACGCTATGACGAAGCCATCCCCTGGCTCGACCGCGCGATTACCGCGAAGCGATATGACCCGCGCCACTTTCCCTATTTCAATCTCGGGCGCGCCTACCTCGCCAAGGGCATGATCAATCGCGCCCGTGAAAATTTCGAGCAAGCGCTCGAAATCGAGCCGCGCTACACGCTCGCGCGCCAATCCCTCGCAAGCCTCCGCCGCATGGTGAATTAGGCCGCTCCTTTTGATTCAAAGCAGTATGAATTTTTCTCTACCCGCCGGTCGGTTGATGACCATAGAAATTAGAGATCATTTGCAGGTATTCGAGAATGCGACCGTCGTAGCGCTTTTTCAGCTCTGGAGTGAGGACATTGTGCTGTGCGTTGGGATCCTGCACGAGGTCGAACAACATGCTGCGGGACGGTGAGGCGTAAGTCGTGTACATCCACCGGCCATCTCCGCTCAAGATTCCAAAGGCGGCGATGGAGTCCGACGCAAGTAACAGGTCCGGGCGCGGATAGTCCAAGAACTCCTCCTCGCTCTCGGCGAACATCGGCCGTCCCGCGAGCGGAATCGGCTTAATCGGGCGGTGGCCCAGCAGGTAATAGAGCGACGGCGCAATATCGGTGAGCGTGGACATCCGATTCTCGTCGTAAATAAATTTACCGCGCATGTTGTCCGGCAGGTGGATGATCAGCGGCACATGCATGACCTCCGGATAGATGATTGTGGAATGAGTTCTTCGGCCCAGTTCTCCGGTGGCATCGCCATGATCGGCGGTCACAATGATGATGCTGTTATCGTAGAGGTTCTTCGTCTTCAGATAAGCGATGAATTGCCCGAAGAAACCGTCCGTCTGGTGGAGGGTGTAGGCGATCCGGTTGTCGAAGCCCTGGCGCGTCTGCCAGTTCGCATTCGTGCGTTTGGGCAAGTGGTTTTCCGCATGGATCTGGACGTTCATGGGCCGGGCATAGAATAAAACCGGCCTTTCCGGGGCGGATCTATGATCCAAATAAGATTCAAGCTGCTGGATCGTAGATGAAAATTCAATTTGTCCCCAGGTTTTCTTGTCTGTGTCGAGTTTCACGAAATTGCCGGAGGGCGAGAGAAGTTCGTGCAGGATTGCGTCATAACTGACAATCAGCTGGTAGCCATCGGTGCGAGCGAGCTTCTCCAGGCTATTCACCTTCTCAAACGGCTGCGCGTAGTGGGCGTGCAAAAGCAGCGCTCCGGCCCAGATCGCCGGTTCCGAAAGTGAAGTGCCGGCGTAATCGGTATAGGCATGGCGCATGACGATGTTGTCGCGCGCAAATGCATCGAGGTTTGGCGTGAAATCCACGCGCGGGTTGTAGGCTCCAATATAGTCAGGACGCATGGAGTCGATCACGATAATGAAGATATTCGGCTTGGGACCCTGTGTGGGATGCAGGTCGTCGACAAGATTCAGCTCGTGGGAAATCCATGCGTTCCGCATGTTGCTGAATTGGCGGAGTGTCTTGCAGCCTGCATCGCAGGGGACAGACGATTGATTGCCAAGCAGCGTGTCTACAAGCGCAAAGGAAGTGTTCTGCGCATAGTAATTGTTGAATTCGCGGAGGATCTCCATTTTGTTCGGGGCGATTTCCGCGGCCCAAACCGATTTGGTGCTGTTCAGAGTCTCAAATATTCCGAAAGTGGCCAGTGCGACGGCGAGTATCACTGCAACCGAATATTGTTTCTCGATCACGCGCAACCGGCATATCGTGAATGCGACGGCGACCCAAAGCACGAGCGTGAATACCTTATGGAGGATGCCGTTCCAATCGTCGCCGGGAGCAATCGCCAGCGATACATAGATGGAAAGCGCGATTAACGACATCGCGACTCCCACCGGCAGCCACCGAATCATCTTGCCGCGCATGCCGCCCTTGAACATTTGCATGGGCAGAGCCAATCCAAAAAGAGTTATCGTCGCAGTCAGCAAGACGGAATAACCCCAGGCCGCCCAGCCGTGAAGACTTAGAGAATCCTCGATGAAATGGATGCATCCGAATGCAAGGCCGATGAAGACCATTAACCAGAGGGCGCCCGCGCCCAAGATGAACGAATTTCGGGTGAGTCGAGAGAACAGAGACCTGAACAGGTTGATCGCCGACGCGGCAAAGATCGCCAGGATCACGTGTTCGACCAGGACCCAGAACATGAGGCCAACGTCGTATCGTTGAAGAAGGATGAAGCCGCCATACATTTCGGCTTGCAAGCGGGGTGCGGCGATGGAGATCAGCCCGGTCAAGAGGCCGATATAGATCGCGTCGGAATACGCGATCGAGAAGTAATGATCCTGTTCGCGCGCGGCGGATACGCGCTGAACGAGATCATATCCAGCGGTG
>CAVTRS010000002.1:0-46340 GCA_963737185.1 uncultured Acidobacteriota bacterium
TCGCGCGCATTCGCAAACGCGAGAATGGTGTAAGCGGCGTCGGCGAGATCCGCTTCGCGCAACGACATCTCCGCAAGGCGCGCCTCACCCGCAAAGCGCTCGGGAGTTTTTCTGCCGGGCAGGATTGCGCCGGCGCGAATCTCCGCGAGACGCGCTTCCGCGAGCGAGCGGATGTCGTCGAAGATGCGGCAGGCGTCGCGCGCAGCGAGCAGCGCAGTGCGTTCGCGCTCCCCGAGAATCTGCGAGTCCTTCGCGGCGAGTTGGCGCACCCGTAGCTCGGCATTCGCGAGCTCGCGGCGCATGGCCGCCAGGCCGCCGGCAATGCCGGAAGTTTTCTTCGATGTGGGATGCATAAACGGAAAGGGAAACGGGACAAGTTGTCCTGCTTGTCATCCTGAACGGAGAGCCGATGATTCTTGTCGGCTCGGAGTGAAGGATCATGAAGCGACAATCAAAACGTCGCCATGGGCATAGTTTTGTGGTTCGTTCGTACGGATCCCTGCCTGCCGCCTGCCTGCCGGTAGGCAGGGCAGGCACGGCTTCGGCCAGAAACCGGCTCCGCATAGAAACGCGGAGCGCAAAGGGCGCGCCTCAGGATGACAACATGAAGGCGAACGGCAACCGGATGAGAACCGTTGCAGGGGGGCCAAAAACAAAAAAGCCGCCCAACTTCCGGCGGCTAGTGACACCTCTATTCCGTTTATGAACTTACTATTTCCGCCCTTGATGTGTCAAGCGTAAATTTCGGGGGTGCTGTGGATAAATCCGGGCGCGAATCGGCCAAGTTAAGGGGCTACGAGACCATGGCCGGGCACGAGGCGCTTGCGATACGCCTGGTTTCCGCGTCCCGTCCCCTGGAACTGGAACTTTTGTTCCTAAAATAAATTTTCCGAGCTTTTTGAAAGCGCAGTTTCTACCCCTACTTTTTCGTCCCAAAAACGCGAAAAGTCCCAGTACTAATGCGCGTTGGGCCTCTCGACATGATCGATCACGAGCGCATCATAGGGAGCAGTCCCCGATTGCAATTCCAATCCGAGCTGTTGTTGGAGCGCGATGAAGAGCGAGGGATTGTTTGCCTCCGGCGGAGGGATGCGGCTCGCTCTGCCCGGTGCGCCGACCTGCGGCGCTTTCACCCGGCTATAATCCGGAGTCCAATTCAGCTTGAAATCATATCTGCCGGCGAGGGCGGTTTTGTTCAGAACGGGGCGGTCCACTTCGCGCGCAAGCAAATTGATCAACGCGGAAATGGGCGCCGCTCGAAACGTTTGCTTTCCCTTTCCCGTGATGCGCACCGTGCCGTTTCCGGCAAAACCGCCTCTGCCTCCGCGGCCTGCGCGTGCGGGATTTTCGCCGGGCTTCGCGTCCTGAAGTTTGGGTCCGCTTTGGGCGATCGCCAGAAAATAGACGGGAAGATCCTTATTCTCGTGATGAACCGCGAGCTTGAGGCTCGACGCCAGAAGCGCCTGCAACATTTGTTGCCGCACTTGCGGGCGCGCGTCGCGGCCGAGCTTGTGAAGCGCTTCGTCCACGGCGCTCCCGATTTTCGCGTCAACATCATAGTGATCCGATGCCAGCCAGTCCGGGCCGCCGGTGATGTGAAATCGATCAACGCCGTACGCGGAAGAAATCAATTGCTGCGGCGTGACGTTCCACGCTTGGAGGCCGTCGGGCTCATTGGAAATCCCCAATCTGCCTCTGGGGACGCGCCCTTTGCTTGGCTTGAATGTCACCTCGTCGTAAACGTAAGCAGGCGGCGGATCGGCGGGCGCGCTTTGCGCTTGCGGTTGCTGTTGAGGAGGAGCGAGGCCCGGCGTCACGCTCGGCGCGCCAAAAAGCATCAGCCCGGCGATTGGCGGGGCGGCGGTGAAGAATCCAGCCGCGGTGAGCAATCGCGGTCGACGCCCCGCACGTGGATCGCCCGAATTTAGCATGATCAAAGCCATTTTCGATTATGGCATCGCATGAACGGCGATTGTGGCACGAATGAATTGTCGCGCCAATCCAAATTGCCGATGACCTGTAGCTCAAGGCTGCCGGCAGGCAGGTCTCGGGCCGCGGTTCTTGCGGGTCAGACCTGAGGCGCGACTTTTGAGCTCCGCGCTTTTATGCGGAGCCTCCCGCTGAACCGTGCGATAGGCTGCGCTATTGAAACGCCGCACCCTCCGCAACGCCGCACTCTCGATACGCTGAACCGCGCTCTACGCCGGACGCATTCCAGCGTACTCAACGCCGCATGCAGTGGGAAACCTCAGGTCCCGGCACAAACCGCCGGGGACCTGAGCTACAGAACGGCGAATCCCGCCTCGCCGCAAACTGTTGAAACTGAATCGGGCGGGCGCACGTCGGATGCGTTAGGCGGGGGCACAGAGACGGTACGAGTGTGATTTCCTTTGGTTCTTGCATTTCTGCTGTGTCCGAACTAGCATCGCGTCTCCTACCGCCGGTAGGAGCAGGCTCTGGACTTTGTTGGGGAATGAATTGTCGGGCAACAATTTGCCGGGGAACACTTTGTTGGGAAATATTTTGATAAGGAATCCTGCGTTTCGGAATACTTTGGTCGGGAAACTCTATCTGAAGAAATACTGGGAGGGAGTACTCGGATGACGCGAAAGACTGTTGGTGTGAGCGTGTGGTTGGTGGCATCGCTTCTCTTGGCGGCAGCGGCGGTTCCGGCGCTATCGCATTTGGTTGGCAACACGGCAGCAGGCCCGCTGGCGAACTCGTTCGCCGCGGCGAACCCCATGGGGGTTCCGCCGGAGCCGGCGGCAATGCCGACCGATCCCAATCTCGCGGGCGCGCTCGGGACGCTTGAGTTCCGCAATATCGGCCCCGCGACCATGGGCGGCCGCATTGACGGCTACGCCGTGGACGAAACCGATCCCGACACGATTTATGTCGGCACGGCTGCGGGAGGCGTGTTCAAGACCATGAACGGCGGCACGACCTGGCTGCCGATCTTCGACCACGAAGTCAGCGCATCGATCGGCGCGCTGGCGATTGCTCCCTCGTCACACGACATCGTTTACGTGGGCACGGGCGAGGCCAACAACCGGCAGAGCGCGTCCTACGGCGCGGGGATGTACAAGTCGATGGATGCGGGGCGCACCTGGACGCACATCGGTCTGGACGCGACGCAAGCGATCGGCAAAATCGAAGTGGATCCGCACGACCCGAATACAGTTTACGTCGCGGCGCTCGGCGGCTTGTGGAATGCAAATCCCGAGCGCGGCGTTTACAAGACGACGGACGGCGGAAAGACCTGGACGAAGTCGCTCTACATCAGCGAGAACACCGGCGTTACGGACATCGCGCTGGACCGCAATGATCCGGGCACTCTCTACGCCGCGGCTTACGAGCGGCGCCGTACGGCGTGGGGCTTCAATGGCGGCGGGCCCGAAGGCGGCATTTACAAGACGGAAGACGGCGGCGCAACGTGGACGAAGCTGACCACCGGCCTGCCGTACGCGAATGGCGGCGACGTTGGCCGCATCGGCCTCGCAATTTACCAAAAAGATTCGCACATCGTGTACGCCCGCATCCAGCATGCACAGGGCGGCATTTTCCGCAGCGAAGACAAGGGCGCCACATGGACCCGCATGAGCGACAACGATTCGCGGCCGATGTATTTCGGCATCATGGCCATTGACCCGAATAATGATTTGCGCGTGTGGGCTCCCGCCGCGGCGCTTTATTTTTCGGAAGACGGCGGCAGGACGTTCAATACTTCACGCGGCGCGGGCGTCCACAGCGATTATCACGGCTTCTGGATTGACCCGCACGATTCCAACCACATGATGGTCGGCGTGGATGGCGGCATCTATAAGAGCCATGACATGGGCCGGACGTGGGAGCACGACAGCATCATCGCCATCGGCCAGTTCTACGAAGTCACCGCGAACGATGAGATGCCTTACAAGGTTTGCGGCGGCTTGCAGGACAACGGAAGCTGGTGCGCGTATGAGATGTCGCTGACCAGCAACGGAATCTCCAACGCGGATTGGCAGGACGTGAGCGGCGGCGACGGATTTTACAACCGTCTCGATCCCGTGGACCCGGCGATTGATTACGCCGAATCGCAGGACGGCAGCCTCTCGCGGCGCAATTTCAAGACGAATGAAACGCGCAGCATCCGTCCGCAACCGGCGGAAGGCGAAAAGCCCTATCGCTTCCAATGGAACTCTCCGATCGAAATTTCCACGTTTGACCACAACACCGTTTATTACGGCGGAAATTTCCTGTTCCGTTCGCATGACCAGGGCGATCACTGGGACAAAATTAGCCCGGACCTCACGAACAATGTTGACCGCCGCACCCTGAAAATTCTGGGGATCCTACCGACGACGAACGAACTCTCACGCGAAGACGGCGTCGAGTGGTGGCCCTGCATCACCGTCATCGGCGAATCGCCGGTGAACAAAGACGTCATCTGGGTGGGCACGGACGATGGCAACCTGCAAGTGACGAAGGATGGCGGAAAGAACTGGACAAACGTCGCGTCGCGCGTGCCGGGCGTGCCGAAGGGAACGTACGTATCGCGCGTAATCGGCTCGAAGACCGCCGAAGGCACGGCGTATGCAACGTTTGACGGCCATCGCGATGGCGATTTCCACATTTACATTTACATGACCACGGATTACGGACAGAACTGGAAGCCGATCTCGAACGGCATCACGGAAAAAGATGGAATCGTGCATGTTGTTCGCGAAGATCCCAAGAACCCGAACGTCCTTTACGCCGGAACCGAGCGCGGACTTTTCATCTCGCTCGACAAGGGCATGAACTGGTCGCGCAGCAATGCGAACGTGCCCACCGGCGTGCCCGTGGACGACATCCTTATCCATCCGAAGTACAACGACATGATTCTTGGGACGCACGGACGCTCCATCTGGATCATGGACGACGTTACCGCGATCCAGCAGCTCACGCCGGATGTCCTGAATTCACCCATGCACTTGTTCGATATTCGCGACGCAATCGAATGGCGGACGTCGGGCGGCGGAGGAGGCGGCGGATTTGGTTTCGGCGAACACAATTTCAACGGCCCGAATCCACCGAATGGCGCGCTGATCGACATTTATTTGAAGAGTGCGCTTACGGGAAGGGAACGCGTCAACATCACGATCAGCGACAAGAATGGAAAAGAGATGCACACCTACAACTGCGCGCCGGCAGGCGCTGCCGGAGCAGGCGGAGGTGGTGGTGGGCGTGGCCGAGGCGGACGCGGCGGAGGCGGTGGAGGAGCTGCTGCAGCTCCTCCGGCGGCAGGCGCTCCTGCGGCAGGCGCACCCGCGGGGATCCCGCCTGAATTCGCAGCGCAGGCTGCGGCGGCCGGAGGCCGAGGCGGACGCGGCGGCGCGTTTGGCGGCGGCGCTTGTGAAGGCAAAGAGGGAATCAACCGCGTGGTGTGGGATCTGCGCTATCAACCGCCCCCGGTTCCCGGCGAACCAGCCGGCGGAGGGTTCGGTGGGCGTGGCGGAGGCGGCGGATTCGGCGGCGGCGGCGGACCGCGCGTTGAGCCCGGCGACTACACCGTGAAAGTCACGATGGGCGATCAGACACAGACCAAGACCGTCCACGTGGAAGAAGACCCGCGCATCCAGATTTCCGCGGCGGATCGTGCAGCCCGCTACGACCTGATGATGAAGGCGTTCGCGTTGCAGCAGGATCTGACGAGGACCTTGCAGCCTCTTACGAGCATGAAGGCGGCGCTCGATAACGCGATCACTTCCTGGAAGTCGCGTCCACCGGCATTTAGGATTCCGGACAACGTCCAAAAGGCGGCGGAGGATTTCCAAAAGCAGGTGAATGAAGTCGCGTATAAATTCGTCAACCCGCCCGAAGAAGGGCAGGAGCAGGGAAGCGCGGCGCCGCCCTTCGTTGTGTATCCCGCGACGATTGGACAGCGCATCGGGCAGGTGTACGGGTCGTTGCAATCCATCACCGCGGCTCCTACGGCGGATGAAATGTCCGAATACACGACGCTGCTCGGCGAATTGAATGCGCTGAAGCCGCAAATTGACAAGCTGGTGAAGGAAGGCTTCCCCGCGTTGAATAAGTTGATGAACGACTCGGGCGTGGCGCAGATCGTAATCGTGCCGGTGGCCGGGGGCGGCGGCAGGCGCGGCGGCGACGACGACAACTAGCACCGCACAAAAGTTTCACAACCGCAGGGTAAGGAAAGGGCCGGAGATTCTTCCGGCCCTTTTTATTTGTGGAGCAAAATCCGAAAATGTAGCTCAGGTCTCAGACCGCGATTTTTGCGGGTCAGACCTGAGCTAAGGGTCGCGTTCACTCCGGGGCGGGCTGCATGGATCCGGAATTGTTGGTGGCGGATTGAGGGCCGTGCTATTCAGAAAGAAACGGAACAAATGTGAGAAACCTGCGTCTAATATTGCAAAGGGGGCGACGTGAAGAACCGAGGCATGGTGATAGGCGTAGTCGTGTGCGCGGTGATGGGCGCGTCCACGTTGACGGGCGCGATCCCGCGCGCGTCTGCGAAACCGATTCCCGCAATTCAACAGGCGCCCCCGCCGATGAAGGCGCCCCTGCCACCGTTGCCGCCGGGCGGGCTGGGCCCGGGGCCAAATGCTGAGCCGTCACCCGAGGCAAAAAAGCTCGCCGCGAACATTTCGGCCTACGCGACCGCAAAATGCGGAGGGCAGGACTCCTCCGCCGCGCCGGATTGTTGGGCGAAATCGTTGTGGGACGCGACGCAGTGCCCGCCGGAGGATGCCACTGCGAATAAGGACGCGGCTGCGAAAAAGGAATCAGCCGCGCCGTCGGAGGTCTGCGTCCCGGGCGGCCCGGGATTTGAGTACGACGTCGCGTCCATCAAGGAACACAAAAACGACGGGAATTTCATGAGCATGGTTGGAGGAACCCCCGACGGATTTCGTTCGGTCAATATGACGATGCAGAATACCGTTATCAACGCCTATTCCACGGGGTTGCAACTTCAAATTACTGGCGCGCCGGGCTGGTTCACCGACGCGCGATATGACATTGAAGCCAAATTTGTGCCGGAGGTAGGCGAGGCGCTAAGTAAATTGAGTTCGGATGACCGCGGGTTTGTGCGGCGATACATGATGCAGCAAGTTCTGAAGGAGCGCACGAACCTCAAGGCGCACGTGGACACAAAGGAAGTGCCAACTTACGATCTGGTCATCGGAAAAAACGGGCCGATGCTGAAGGCGGCCGACCCGAATGCCAAAGACAACGGCAACATGAGAATGCAGAACGACCAGGGAAAGGTTTTGATAACCGCGAAAGGGATGGGGATGCAAATGTTGGCCCGGAATTTGTCAGGCGCCGCGGGACGGCCGGTGTTTGATAAGACCGGGCTGACAGGAACATACGACATCACGCTGGAATTTGCTCGCGAGCAAACTTTGTCTACGGGCGTCCCCGCAGCGGCGGGAGGCGCGGCGGGAAATGTTCCCGATGCGCCGGAACCGGCGAACGGGCCTTCGATCATGGCGGCGCTGGAAGAGCAGTTGGGATTGAAGTTGGCGCCGTCGCGCGGGCCGATGCAGGTGGTGGTGATCGAGCATGTGGATAAGCCGGATGTGAATTAACGGAAGGCGCGAAAGTTTGGTGGGGGGCGGAAGGTTTCTCCGGCCCTTTTCATTTCCGCGCGATTTAATGGTCTGGCATCTGCGAAGAGCAAAACTGAATGCGCGCAAGCGGCGTCATATTCTTTAATGGGGGTGCCATGGCGCACAGACCAATCTTCGTTTGGATGCTGATAACCGCCATCGCTTGCGCGACGTTGAATTTATTTGCCGCCGTTCGCCAGGCGCCGCCGCCCCCTCCCCCTGCGCAAGGCGCGGGGCCGGATGCGGTAAAGGTAGCCGAAGCGAAGCGGCTGGCCGCGAATATTTCGGCGTACGCGAGGGCGCGATGCGGAGGAAAGGATTCCGCTGCCGCGCCGGATTGCTGGGCGAAATCGTTGTGGGACGCGACGCAATGCCCGCCGGTGGATGCGTCGGCGAAGAAGGACGCGGCGGGCGACAAGGATGCAACGGTGAACAAGGATGTGGCCTCGCCGCAGGCGCAACCGTGCGTCGCCGGCGGCCCGGGATTTGTTTACGACGTCGTGTCCATCAAGCTGCATAAATATGACGGCACGGGCAACAGTGGGATGGGTGGATCTGACGACGGATTCCGCGGGGTCAATGTGACCATGCAAATCATGGTTCTAGGCGCATATTCCACGGGCATGCAAATTCAAATCACGGGCGGGCCCGGATGGCTGAATGACGAACATTACGACATCGAAGCGAAATTTGTGCCGGAAGTCGGCCTCGCGCTGAGGAAGCTGAGCGGAGACGACAGCAATTTCGTGCGGCGCTACATGGAGCAACAAATTCTGAAGGAGCGGATGAACCTCGCCGCGCACTCGGAAACAAAGGATGTGCCCGCCTACGATCTGGTAATCGGGAAAAGTGGGCCGAAGTTCAAAGAAGCCGACCCAAACGCTAAAGACATCGGCAGGATGATTATGCGGATTGATCAGGGGAAATGGGTGGTCGACGGTCGAGGCGTTCTAATGGCGGGCTTCGCGAGGAATTTGGGGCAGTTCGCAGGCCGGCCGGTGTTCGACAAAACGGGGCTGACGGGCAGGTACGACATCAAGCTAGAATTTGCTCGTGAGCAAACGTTGTCCGCCGGTGGGCCGGCAGGCGCGGCGGAAAATGTTCCGGATGCGCCGGAACCGGCGGGCGGGCCTTCGATCACCGCGGCGCTGGAGGACCAGTTGGGATTGAAATTGGTTTCGTCGCGCGGGCCGATGCAGGTGGTGGTGATCGAGCATGTGGAGAAGCCGGATGTGAATTGAGAGGAAGCGGGAAGGTTTAGTGAAAAAGGCCGGCGTGAATAAAAAAGGTTGTCATCCTGAACGGAGGCCGTTTCGGCCGGAGCGAAGCCGTGCCTGCCGGCAGGCAGGGATCCGTATCACCCGCCACAGACCGAGCCATTGGCACAGTCCAGTATGTCGCCACATGATTCTTCTCCCGCAAGGCGGGATCAGAATGACAATGCTTTTATGTGGCGCATCACTGCGGGAGCGCTGGCGCAAGGCGACGCCGATGCATCAATGCGCGGGGGGTGGCGTTGGCGGCGGCGTTGGGAATGAAATCATCAGGCCGGGATGAATTTGCCAGTCGGTCGCGCGGTAAAAGCCCTGGCGATCCGGAGCGGGTTGATCGCCCACGTGGGTGTCGCTGAAATAAAGCTGGCCGGTGATTTCGATGTAGAGCGGAGTCGTCATGGAAGTTCCGGGAGTGCGCGCGGGATCTTTGCCGGAGAGGGCCTGCTTCTTCAGCGCGTCGCGCGCGTTTTCGACGAGCGGGCGAAGCTTGCGGTCGGCGATGTCATCGTCATCGGGAATTTCGACGACGGCGTAGCGGTCGGGCGAGGTGGTAGCGGTGAAATGGAAATTGTAATCGCCATCGCCCATGAGCGTGACCACCTGCAAATATCCGCGGACTTTTACGACATCGCCTTCTTTCACTCCGAGCGGATTGTCGAACGCAGGGATGCGCTGCTTTTCATAGCGCGGATCATTTTTCGTGACGCCGGGAGGAACGGGGATGGAAGCGAACTCGGCGAAAGTGAGAACGCGAGGTTGATTGGGGTCCGCGCCCGGTGGAAGACCTGTCTTCACCGAGACGCGCGTTTCCGTGGCGCCGCCGCCCTGCGCCTTTTCGGATTTCTCCGCCTTATCGCATCCGACTGTTGCGAATGCGAGAGCAGCGCAGATTGAAATCGAAATAAAACAATTGGCTGTACGAAGCTTCATCCCGGTTCCTCCCGCCGAATCTTTAGAGCGCAAGAGTATCGAAAAGTTTTTCGGTGTCAAGGTGGAATGAAGTGGCGAGCAACGGAGCCGGTAGTAGTTCCCGTGGGACGGAGGCGCGGGGCGAGCGTGCAAACCTAAGCGAAGACGCATGAACACATGCTTGCGGCGTCCTGTGCTAGATTTGATGGTTGCCATGAAACTTGGAGTCTACGTTCAGGTGCCTTTTTGCAGGACGAAATGCACCTACTGCAATTTTCATACGGGCGTGTTCCCGCGGGGAATGTATGCGCCGTATGTGGATGCGGCGGTGCGGGAGATTGCGGAGCACCGCGCGCTGTTTGCAGAGGCGGGTGTGGGTAGTGGCGTCACATCGCAGAATGAGCGCGCAATTGTGGACACAATTTATATTGGCGGAGGGACGCCGAGTTTGCTGGATGCGGCTGCGCTGGCGCGAATGATTGATGCGTTGCGCGCGTCGTTTGCGTGCGCGTTCGAGGAAGTGACACTGGAGGCCGATCCGGAAACAATTACGCGCGAAAATGCGGAGGGTTGGCGCGCGGCGGGGATCAATCGCATCAGCCTGGGATCGCAATCGTTTAATGACAAGGAGTTGAGCGCGGCGGGGCGGTTGCACCGGCGTGAAGATATTTTTGCGGCGGATCAGGCGCTGCGCGCGGCGGGCATCGGCAACATCAGCTTTGATTTGATTGCTGGATTGCCGCACCAGACGGCGGAATCGTGGCGCGCAAGCGTGGATGAATTGCTGGCGCTCGATCCCGAACACATTTCGATTTACATGCTGGAGATTGACGAGGGCAGCCGGCTGGGGCGCGAGTCGCTTGCGGGCGGCGCGCGTTATTCGGCTGCGGCGATTCCGGAAGACGATGCGATTGCGGATTTCTACGAGCACGCGTGCGAAAAACTTTCCGCGGCCGGTTACGAGCATTACGAAATTTCCAATTGGGCGCGGCCGGGTTTGCAGTCGCGGCACAATTTGAAATATTGGAAGCGCGAGCCGTATTTTGGATTTGGCGCGGGCGCGCATTCCTTTGACGGCGCGATGCGCTGGGCGAATGCTCACGATCCGGCGGAATATACCGCCGCGATTGGCAGCGGACGTTTGCCGGCGGAACAATTGGAAATCTTGGGCGCGCAACAATCTCTGGACGAGGAATTATTTCTGGGGCTGCGCCTCGCCGAAGGAATCCGCGTGGAGGAATTGGAAGCGCGATACAATGTGCCTCTCGATGTGCGGCTCAGCGGATTGATGGAGCGCGGGCTCATCGAGCGGCATGATGGGCGCGTGCGGCTGGCGCCGGGGCGGATTGCGGTGTCGAACGAAGTTTTTGTGGAGCTGATTACATAAGCATTGCAACGCGGCGTGGAATAAAAGCATCGGGAGGAATCATGTACGGAAGCACAGCAACAAATTCCGCGAAGGAACGCGAAAACGAGCCGCTGGCAAAGACGGCGATTGATTTGCGCAGCGACACGGTGACGAAGCCCACAGCGGAGATGCGCGCGGCGATGGCCATGGCGCAGGTCGGCGACGACGTGTACGCGGAAGACCCCACGATGAACCATTTGCAGGAACGCGCCGCGGAGATTTTCGCGCGCGAGGCGGCGATTTTTGTGCCATCGGGCTCGATGGGGAATTTGATCGCCATCAAGATTTGGACGCATCACGGCAATGAAGTGATCTGCGAGCAGCGCGGGCACATCAATCAATATGAGATGGCGTCGATGTCCGCGATTGCGGGGTGCATGCCGCGCACGGTTGCCTCGGCGAACGGAATTCTGAGCTGGCAGATGATCGAGCCGCTGATCCGTCCGAAGATTTACTACTATTCGCAGACGGCGCTTGTGTCGCTCGAGAATACGCACAACATGGCCGGCGGGACGGTGTATCCGACGGACGTGGCCGATGATATTTGCGCGAAGGCGCATGCCGCAGGGCTGCGCGTGCATCTGGATGGCGCGCGAATTTTCAACGCGGCGGTTACGCTGAAAAAAAGCGTGGCTGAAATCACGCGCAACTTTGATTCGATCATGTTCTGTCTCTCGAAAGGGCTGGGCGCGCCGGTTGGATCGATGCTGATCGGCTCGAAGGAATTTATCGAGCGCGCGCGTGTGTACCGCAAAATGCTGGGCGGAGGGATGCGGCAGGCGGGTGTGCTGGCCGCGGCGGGATTGATCGCGCTTGAGAAATCCCCCGCGCGTCTGCACGAAGACCACGCGAACGCGCGTTTCCTGGCCGAACATTTGGCGCGGATACCGGGAATTAAGGTGGACCTGGCAACCGTGCAGACCAACATCGTCATCTTTGATGTAAGCGGCACGGGGCGAACCGCCGCGGAACTGACGGAGGAACTTGCGAAGCGCGGCGTGCTGTGCGGGCCGACGGACAAACATTCCATCCGCATGGTGACGCACTGCGACGTTGACCGCGCGGCGATTGAACAGGCGCTTGAAATTGTGAAAGGTCTCGCAAAACATTAGTCCTCGAAGGATCGAAACTGGAAATGCGGCGACATACCAAACTTTATTTCCTAGCGGCATTGAGCGTAATTCTCACCGTCAGTTTTCTTCTTCCTAAGTACGGCGCGGCACAATCCGGAAATTCTGATTTTCAGGCTTCGATGAAGGCGGCGGCGAAGTTGATGGAGTCAGGCAACTTTGATGACGCAGTGCTGGAATACAAGCACGCGATCCAACTTTCCGGCGGCAAAGATTATGCGCCGTACTGGGGGCTGGCGCAGGCGTACAACCAGGTGAACGATACGCGGAACGTGCTGGCGACTTGCGATCAGATGCTTGCGCTGGCGACGAATGACGCGACGCGGTCACTGTGCCACAACTTAAAAGGATTGGCGCTCGCGAAAAAGGGAATGGATGACAAGGCGGGCCTGTCGCAAGCGGAAGCGGAATTTCGGAAGGCGATCGACCTCGATTCATCCTACGCCGTCGCTTACTTCAATCTCGGCAAAACATTATTGTTGGAGAACCGCGACGCGGAAGGCGTGGCGCAATTGCGAGCGTACCTGAAGGCGCTGCCCGATGGAGTGGACTCGGATGAAGCGGAAGCGCTGATCGCGGATCCGGGCAGCGCGAGAAAACAACCGGCGGCAATAAGCGTGTCCACCGGAACTCTTCCTGGCGGGGGCGAGAAGGACTTAGATGAGACCTCCGGGCCTCCGGATGAGGGAGATGCATCACGCGTTAAAGCGCTGCGATTCACGAGCGGGCCTTTGCCGGCGATGGAACTCGCGACATTGGGAAAAGATAAGCTCTTAACGCGCGCGCTGCGCGGAAAGGTTGTGCTGCTGGCGTTCTGGGCGACGAAGTGCGAGCTCTGCGATGAAGCGTTTCCGGAACTCCAGCGCATCAACACGGAAAATGCGAAAAAGAATTTTGCGCTGGTCAGCGTCAACGAAGATGATGACGAAAAACTGTGGCGCAGTTCCGTGGACAAGAGCCATCCCGCGTGGCTGCAGGCCTGGGACCGGCATGGATTTGCGATACAGCAGTTGTTTGACGCGGATCAATTTCCCATGCCGTGTTATTTCGTGATTGATGCGAATGGAAATATGCGCCAGTTTTACGCCGGGTGGGGGCCCCACCAGAGGCAGCGCATTCAAAGCGCGATCAACCAGTGGCTTACCGCGCCGCCCGCGAAGTGACGCGGTTCACACCTAGCGCAATCCGATGAAACGCGAAATTGGGAGTGAGTTGGCCACTGTGGTATAAAAGTTCGACTGCGTTATGGAAGTAGGGCGACGCATCCGGGCGACCACAGAGGACAATTTGGATTTCTCGTTTACCGACGAACAGCAGCAGTTGCGCCGCACCGTCCGCGAATTTGCCGAAGCCGAAATACTTCCGCATGTGATGGAATGGGATGAGGCGTCGCGCTTCCCGGCGGAGATAATTCCCAAGCTGGCCGACCTTGGATTGCTCGGCGTAATTTTCCCGGAAAAATATGGCGGCGCGGGATTCGGGTACATCGAGTACGTGATCGCGATTGAGGAGTTGTCGCGCGTGGATGGCTCGATTGGAATTATTGTGGCGGCGCACAATTCGCTTTGCACAAATCACATTTACAAATTCGGAGGCGAAGAGCAAAAGCAGAAATATGTTGTGCCGCTTGCGCAGGGGAAGAAGCTTGGGTGCTGGTCGCTGACGGAGCCGGAGGCAGGGTCGGACGCAGGCGGCACGCGAACGAGCGCAGTGCGCGCGGGCAGCGATTGGGTGCTGAACGGCGCGAAAACGTTTACGACGAACGGACATTACGCGGATGTGTGCGTGGCGATGGCGGTCACGGACCGGGGGAAGAGTCACCATGGAATCTCAGCGTTCATTCTCGAAAAGGGGATGGCGGGATTCCGTCCCGGCAAAAAAGAAAATAAATTGGGATTGCGCGCGAGCGATACATCGGAAGTAATTTTCACTGATTGCCGCGTGGGCGCGGGGCAGATGCTGGGCGAAGAGGGCGCCGGATTCGTGAACAGCCTGCAAGTGCTGGACGGCGGAAGAATTTCTATCGCGGCGCTGGCGCTCGGGATGGCGCAGGGCGCGTATGAAGCGGCGACAAAATATGCGAAGCAGCGCAAACAATTTGGAAAAACCATCAGCGAATTCCAGGCGATCCAATTTAAATTGGCGGACATGGCGACGGAGATTGACGCGGCACGGCTGCTGACGTATCGCGCGGCGTGGCTCGCGGACAAAGGCAACGCGCGGCTTACAAGCGAATCGAGCATGGCGAAACTGTTTGCGAGCGAAGTGGCCGTGCGCGTGGCGAATGAGGCCGTGCAGGTATTCGGCGGCTACGGCTTCACGAAGGATTATCCCGCGGAAAAATATTATCGCGACGTCAAACTCTGCACCATCGGCGAAGGCACGAGCGAAATCCAGCGGCTTGTGATCGCGCGCCAGCTTCTCGGAAAGAAATAATTCCTCAAGCGATGCCAACCGCCATCGAAACCTGGGCGAAGCAAATCCGCGCGGGCGAGACTCGCGCGGTATCGCGCGCAATCACCGCGATCGAAAATCACGAGCCGGAAGCGGACGCGCTGCTGAAGGGGTTATTTTATTCGACGGGGCGCGCGCGGATGATCGGCGTTACGGGCGCGCCGGGGACGGGGAAGAGCACGCTGGTGGACAAGCTCGCGTCGTCATACCGACGCGCGGGGAAATCCGTGGGAATTATCGCGGTGGACCCGACGAGTCCATTTACCGGCGGTGCGATTCTCGGAGATCGAATTCGCATGCAGGGGCACGCGAGCGACGAAGGGGTGTTTGTGCGCTCGATGGCGACACGCGGATTTCTGGGAGGATTGGCGCGCGCGACGGCGGATGTTGCCTTATTGCTGGATGCAGCGGGAAAAGAAATTATTTTAATTGAGACGGTGGGCGTTGGTCAGGACGAAGTGGACATCGTGCGGCTTGCGGACTGCACGCTGGTGCTGCTCGTGCCGGGTCTCGGCGACGACGTGCAGAACATGAAGGCCGGGCTGATGGAGATTGGCGATATTTTTGTGATTAACAAAGCGGAGCGCGACGGCGCGGACCGGCTCGAACAACAATTGCATGCGATGCTTGCGCTTGTGCCGGAGCGCGATGGGTGGAAGCCGGCCGTCACGCGGACGGTGGCGACAGAAGGAAAAGGGATTCACGAATTGGTGGCGGAGATCGCAAGCTTTTTGAAGCGAGCGGAATCGTCGGCGGAATTTCAGACGCGCGAAACAGATCACTGGCGTCGCAGGCTGATTGAAATGATCGAGGCGAAGCTGATGGCGCGCGTGCTGGGGACGGCGGAGAGCGAGGAAAGGCTCGTGGCGCTGGCGAAAGAAGTGTCGGCGCGGAAAAAGGATCCATTTGCGGCGGCGGATGAAATTCTGAAGGGATCGAAACTTTCTTAGGCGAGGTTGCGGCGGCGATGCGTTTGGGCGACATCGAAATTCGGTTGCTGGGGGACGGACTCTTCAAGCTGGATGGCGGAGCGATGTTTGGCGTGATTCCGAAACCGCTGTGGGAAAAGAAAATGGCCGCCGACGAACGCAACCGCATTCAATTCGCGATGAACATTCTGCTGATTCGCGCGGCGGGGAAGTGGATCCTGGTTGAAACCGGGGCGGGCGACAAGTGGGACGCGAAGCGCGGCGAGATTTATGGGATCGCGACGGCAAACCGCTTGCCGGATCAACTTTTGGCCGCGGGAGTTCCGCCGGACAAAATTGATATCGTGCTGAACACGCATCTGCATTTCGATCACTGCGGGTGGAACACGCGGATGCAGGACGGGCGCATTGTGCCTACATTCGCGAACGCGGAGTACTCGTGCAGCGCGGGGAATTCGAGCACGCGCTGGCGCCGACGGACCGCGATCGCGCGAGCTATATTCCTGAAAATATTTTGCCGATAAAAGAGTCGGGGCAATGGCGGCTGCTGGATGGGCCGGGCGAGATCGTTCCGGGCATCGAGGTGCATGTTGTGCCGGGGCACAACGCCAATATGATGTGCGTGAAAATTAGCGGCGGCGGGAAGACGGTTTTCTTGCCGGCGGATCTTGTGCCGACGGTTTCGCACCTGGGCTATCCGTGGATTATGAGCTACGACCTTTATCCGCTGACGACGCTTGCCAACAAAAAGAAATGGCTGCCGCTGGCGGCGCGCGAAGGATGGACGGTGATTTTCGGTCACGAGCCGCGCACGCCGGTGACGAAACTAACTGAACGCGAAGGCGTGATTGAGGCGCAGGCGGCGTCGCTCGATTGAGCTGCGTGGAGGTTGCGATGAAATTGCTGGAGAGGATCGAATGGCGAAGAAAGTGACGCGCGGAGCGGGAGCAAACAAAAGCGGCGGCGCGCGGAAACCGTCCGCTGAGATTGGAATTATCGGCGGGAGTGGGCTTTACGAAATGCGCGGTCTTGAGGACGCGCGCGAAGTGCGCGTGCGCACGCCGTTCGGCGACCCATCGGATGCGCTGGTGATTGGGCGACTCGAAGGGCGGCGCGTGGCGTTTCTTGCGCGGCACGGGCGCGGGCACAGGATTTTGCCATCTGAAATTAATTTCCGCGCGAATATTTGTGCGATGAAAATGATCGGCGTTGAGCGCGTGATTTCCGTGAGCGCTGTCGGATCGCTGAAGGAAGATTTGAAGCCGCTCGAGTTTATGATTCCGGACCAGTTTTACGACAAGACGCGGTTGCGCGTGGCGACATTCTTTGGGGGCGGCGTCGTGGCGCACGTCAGTTTCGATAAGCCGGTATGCGCGCAACTTGCGGGCGTGCTTGGCGATGCGTGTGGAAGCGCGGGAGTCACGGCGCATCGCAGAGGGATTTATGTGTGCATCGAAGGGCCGCAATTTTCGACGCTCGCTGAGGCGAACGTGCACCGTCAGCTTCGCTTTGATGTGATTGGAATGACGAACGTGACCGAAGCGAAGCTGGCGCGCGAGGCGGAGCTCTGTTACGCAACCGTGGCGATGATTACGGATTACGATTGCTGGTATCCGGGGCACAGCAGCGTGACGCTCGAGGAAGTGATGAATAATCTGGCGAAGAATGCGGAGAACGCGCAGAACGCGCTGCGCGCGGCGGTGAAAGCGATGCCGTCGGCGCGCGCGTGCAAATGCGGCAGCGCGCTGGCGCACGCGATTGTCACGGACCGGGCGCGGATTCCGGCGGCGGCGCGGAAGAGGCTTGCGCCGATTGCGGGAAAATATCTGTCGTAAGGATTTCTGCGCCTCAGGAAAATACAGGAGAGAAAATGTCCCTTCTGGTCGTGGGGTCGGTGGCTTTTGATGCGATTGAGACGCCGCATGGGCGCGTCGACCGCACGCTTGGCGGCGCGGCTACGTATTTTTCGATTGCCGCGAGTTTTCTTACGAGCGTGCATCTTGTCGGAGTGGTGGGCGAGGATTTCGGCGCGGAGCACGAGGCGGTGTTTCACGGGCGGGATGTCGATCTCGCGGGACTGGAGCGCGCGAAGGGGAAAACGTTTTTCTGGTCGGGCCGATACCACGACAATTTGAATGACCGCACGACTCTGGCGACGGATCTGAATGTGTTCGCGGATTTCAATCCGAAGATTCCCGCGTCATTCCGGAAGAGCGCGTATGTATTCCTCGCAAATATTAATCCCACGCTGCAGCGGTCGGTGTTACAGCAGGTGAGCGTGAAACCGAAACTCGTGGCGCTGGATACGATGAATTATTGGATTGAGAGCACGCCCGCGGAATTGAAAGAGACGCTGCGGCACACGGACGTGCTGATGATTAATGATTCGGAGACGCGGCAACTTACGGACGAGCACAACCTGCTCCGCGCGGCGAAGAAAATATTCAAGATGGGTCCGCGCACGCTGGTGATCAAGCGCGGCGAACACGGCGCAATGATGGTGCACAATGACTGGGTGTTCTGCGTGCCCGCGTATCCGCTGGATGAAGTGCACGATCCGACCGGCGCGGGCGACACGTTTGCCGGCGGCTTCATGGGATATCTCGCGAGCGCGGGGAAAGTGAATTCGGATACGCTGCGGCGCGCGATGGTGTATGGGTCGGTGATGGGAAGTTTCGCGGTGGAGAAATTCGGGCTGGAGCGGCTGCGGACATTGAAGCGGCGCGAGATTACGGAGAGGGTGCGGCATTTTCATAAGTTGACGACGTTTAAGCTTTAAAAAAAAGCAGATCCCTCTCCCGCAAGGCGGGATCGGGATGACAACTAAAACCCCAATGCCAGCCCCGCGAAAACCGAAAGCGCTTTCCACTGGAGACAAAATACGGATTGTTTCGCCGTCTTCTCCCGCGGACCCGGAGAAATTGTCGCGAGGGATTGCGGAGCTGCGGCGGCTGCGATATTTGGTGGAGACATCGCCGCCGATTCCGGCTACTGAAGATTATTTCGCGGCGTCCACCGAGGATCGCGGGAGCGAGTGTGCTGCGGCGCTCGGAGATAAACTTTCAGCGGCGGTGATTTGCGCGCGCGGTGGATTCGGGTCCACCTACTTGCTGGATGATCTTGGCAAAGCGATTTCGCGTTGCGCGCCGAAAATATTGGCGGGCTATAGCGACGCAACCTCGCTGCAGATATTTTTGTGGCAGAAACGCAGATGGACGGGATTTTACGGGCCGATGGTTGCGGCTGGATTCGATGCGGGAGCGGGCGCGCCGGGCGGATACGATTTTTCTTCACTCGGAAATGCGGTGTCGCAGACGCGCGGCGGATGGACGCTCGATCTCGATGGCGAAATGCTGGCGCCGGGCGAGGCGCGCGGCGTGATCCTGGGCGGATGCATGACGCTGGTGGAAGCTACGCTGGGCACTCCCTGGGAGCTTGCGACGCGCGGCGCGATTTTGCTGCTTGAAGATCGCGGCATGAAACCGTATCAAGTGGACCGCGTGCTGACGCATTTGCGGCAGGCGGGAAAGTTTGATGGAGTGCGCGGAATTATTCTTGGTGAATTTCCGGGGTCGGACGCGCCGGCGGGAAGTCCAACGGTGCGCGACGTGTGCACGCGAATTTTGGGAAAGCTGGGAGTGCCAGTCGTGTGGGGAGCGCGCGTGGGGCACACTCCGCGCGTGATGCTGACGATTCCGCTGGGCGTGCGCGGAAAATTGCGCGCGCGCGGTGCAGGGAAGGTCGACGTGCTTGAACCGGCGGTGAGCGCATGAGACCGGCGCCGCCCATTTTGCGGGTGCATCTTTCGGGAATTGCGGGCGCGGCGATGGCGCCGCTTGCGGGAATGTTCGCGGAGAGCGGATATCAGGTGACGGGCTCGGACGCGGGAGTGTATCCGCCGGCTTCGACGCTGCTCGAATCGCTGGGGATCAAATGGTTCGAGGGATTCCGAGAAGAGAATTTGCAGCCGCATCCGGATCTGGTGGTGATTGCGAATGCGCTGCCGCGCGGAAATCCGGAGATCGAGTATGTGCTGGACCAGAAAATTCCGTATATGTCGATGGCGCAGGCGATCGAGGAATTCTTTTTGCCGGGGCGCGATTCGCTGGTGGTCAGCGGGACGCATGGAAAAACGACGACGACTTCGCTGCTTGCATGGATTTTGCATGTGGCCGGGCGTAAGCCGAATTTTTTAATTGGCGGATTGGCGGAGAATTTTGGGAAGAGCTATGGATTGGGCGGCGGCGAGGAATTTGCGATTGAGGGCGACGAGTACGACACCGCATTCTTCGACAAGGGGCCGAAATTTCTGCACTACCATCCCGATGAGTTGATCATCACGTCGCTGGAATTCGATCACGCGGATATTTATGCGGACCTGGAGGCGATTGAGCTGCAATTCCGGCGGCTGGTGAATCTTGTGCCGCGCAATGGAAGAATTATTGCTTGGGGCGACGCGACGCCGATGGCTGCGGCAGTGCATCGCGTGGTACAGAAGGCGTTTTGCCCCGTGGAAACTTACGGGCTGGATGGGACGACGGATTGGGTTGCGGGCGACATCGCGATGGTGGACGGCGCAACTGAATTCCGCATCGTACGAAAGGGCGCGGAGATGGCGCGCGTGCGGATGCCGCTGCCCGGGCGTCACAATGTGCTGAATGCTACGGCGGCGGCGGCGCTGGCGCTTGGGCGCGGCGTTGCGCGCGCGTCGGTTGAAGAAGCGCTGGCAACATTTGCGGGCGTGCGGCGGCGGCTGCAAATTAAGGGCGAGGCGAATGGCGTGCTGATCGTGGATGATTTCGCGCATCATCCTACGGCGATTCGCGCGACGATTGAGGCCGCGCGTGAACGCTGGCCGGGGCGGCGATTGTGGACGGCGTTTGAGCCGCGGTCGAACACGATGCGTCGAAATACTTTTGAGGCGCCGCTTGCCGATGCGCTGTCGTTGGCCGATGGAGTGGTATTTGGCGCGGTGAGCCGCGCGAAATTGCTTTCGGATGCGGAGCGGCTTTCGCCATCGCGTGTCGCCGAGAGGATTGCGGCGGCGGGGAAGAAGGCCGTGGCGCTGGATAGCGCGGATGCGATTGCGGATTATTTGGCGGGAGTGGCGCGCGATGGGGATGTGGTGCTGGTGATGTCGAATGGGAGCTTTGATGGGTTGTGCGAGAAACTGATTTCGCGATTGAGTGGGGAGCGGACAGCAGAGGCAAAGGCGAATACATGAGCAGTTCGGGCTGATGGCTCGATTTGTGGCGGGCGTTACGGATCCTTCGCTCCGGCCGAAGCGGCCTCCACTCAGGATGGCAAGCTTTTTCTTTGGGCGACATTTGTAAGAATGCGCGGTGTTTTCAAATGGGTAGTTCGAAAATCCAATTTCTTCGAGTGAATAATCGGTGGAGACGGACGTTTGCTCGCGCGGGATTCGCGCTGGCTTGCGCTCTTGTGTTTTTCGTGGGGGCGGCGCATGCAACGATTTCGTACCAGATTTCGCTGGACCGAACGGATGATCATTTCTTCGATGTCACAGTGACGATTCCCGATGTGCACGGCAGCGTCGTGATTCAAATGCCTGCTTGGAATGCTACTTATCAGATCCGGGATTTTGCGTCGCGAATTCAGAACATGCGGGCGTACTCCGGTCCGGCAGATGCTCAACAGTTGTTGCCAATCTTAAAAGTCGATAAGCAAACTTGGCGCATCACGGGCAACTCTTCCGTTACAGTGAAATACTCAATTTTCTGGGATGAACCCGGACCCTTCGCATCGCAACTAAATGCAAGCCACGCATTTTTGAATTTGGCGGAAGTTCTCGTCTATGTTCCCGACAGACGCAAGGAGGAAACCTCGTTGGGGATCGAGCTTGGTGGTGCACTGATGGGTTGGGGCGTTTCAAGTCCACTGGAGGCAACCGGTGAAGACTCCTTTGGGAGCATTCGGAACCTCGAATTCAGTGCGCCCAAGTACGACGAGATGGTGGATGCGCCGGTGGAGGTGGGAAAGTTTGAGAGATTTGATTTGGAGGGGATTACGCCGCCGGTGCATGTGGTGGTGCATGGAGAGAATTGGGATAAGAGGCGGCTTGCGGATGGGCTTTCGAAGATTGTGAAATACGAGACGCAGATGATGGGCGGCGCGCCGTACAAGGAATACACATTCATGATTCACATCGGCTCCGAATATGGCGGCGGAGGGATGGAGCACGCGAACTCGACGGCGATCAGCGCGGGGTCTACGGCGGGCGCGATTGAGATTGCGGCGCACGAGTTTTTTCACACATGGAATGTGAAGCGGATTCGTCCGCAGACGCTCGAGCCGGTGGATTACACACGCGAAATGTTTACACGCGCTCTATGGTTCGCGGAGGGAGTGACGAGCACGTACGCTTCGTACACCGAAGTGCGCACGGGGATGTGGTCAAAGGACCAATTCTATTTTGATCTGGCGGGGCAGATTACGGCGCTGCAAGCGCGGCCGGCGCGGAAATGGGAGAGCGTGGAAGAGTCGAGCCTGGATGCGTGGTTTGAAAAATATCCGCTGCACAACGAGCCGGACTTCAGCATTTCGTATTACAACAAGGGGCAGCTGGTGGGCGTAATGCTCGACATTCTGATTCGCGACGCGACGGACAACCATAAGAGCCTGGACGACGTGCTGCGCGCGATGAACGAGAATTTCGCGAAGAAAGGAAAGTTCTATAACGACAGCGTGGACGTGGAAGCGACCGCGGAGTCAGTGGCAGGCGTGAGCTTCCGCGATTTCTTCGCGCGATATGTGGCGGGGACGGTCGAGGTGCCGTTTGCAGAGACGCTTGCGAAAGCGGGGATGGAGCTGGTGACCGTTCCATTTCAACATACGGACGCGGGATTTGAAGTGACCACGAACTTTGAAGGGACGGAAGTGGTCATTTATACGGTTGCGGCGGGAGGGCCCGCGCAGTCGGCGGGAATCAAGAGCGGGGACGTGCTGCTCAGCATGAATGGGGAACCGGCGTCGGATGGGTTGCAGGAGTTCCTCTCGCAACACAATTCGGGAGAGATGGTGACGTTCCAAATCCTGCGGGACGGACAGCAGCGGGATTTTCGTGTGAGGCTTGGATCGCGGCAGGATCAGATGTATCGGATTGAGGATTTGCGTGGAGCAACGGAGAAAGAGCGGCGCATTCGAGACGGAATGCTTAAAGGCACGGAGAATTAAAGACGATCGCAAGTGGGACACATAGGTTGTGTCTGACGTGGAAGGATCCCTGCCTACCGGCAGGCACGCTTCTGCCGCAAAGCGGGGTCAGAATGACAAGCAATACTTCAAGACCGCGCGGGCTGACGAGCAATACTTCAAGATCATGATCCGAACTGCGATTGTCGCGGCATTTCTTACAATTTACACGCTGGTTGTTGGCCCGCCACTTCTGCTGTACACGGCAATCACCGGAAATCCGAATGCAATGTTCCGCACGGGAGTGGCGGGCGTGTATTTCATCGCGCGCGCGGTGGGAATGCGCATTCAGGTGGAAGGGCGCGAGAAAGTGCCGGCGGGCGTTTGCCTTTTCGTCGCCAACCACACGAGCTTTGTGGACCCAGTCGGAATTGTTTGGGCGATCCCGCGACGGATTTGCATCCTGGCGAAAAAATCTCTCTTCTCGATTCCGATTATCGGGTGGGCGTTTCGGATGGCGGGATTTGTGCCGGTGGACCGCTCGAACAGGGAATCGGCGATTGCAAGCGTGAACGCGGCGGCGGCAAGCATGAAGGCTGGAAATTCGTTTCTCGCGTACCCGGAAGGGACGCGCAGCTTCGACGGGCGTCTGCTGCCATTCAAGAAAGGCGTGTTTGCGATGGCGATTCAGGCGGGCGTTCCAGTGGTGCCAATGGCGCTGGCGGGGGCGCACAAGATCGCGCCGAAGGGAACCTTGCGAATAAAACCGGGGCTGGTGGTGCTGCGATTCGGGGAGGCGATTGACGCGTCGAAGTATTCGATGGAGGAGCGCGATGCGCTCTCAAAGCGCGTGCGCGCTTCAATGGCGGAGCTGTTGCCGGAGGAGCAGAGGCCGGTGGAGAAGACGGAGTAAGCGGCGGCCAGCAGTAATATAATTTTGGACCTCACTGAGAATGCCTCAGGTCTGTCCCGGCAAGATGCGCCGGGCCGAGACCTGAGCTACAGGGTGCGGAGAATCGGAACGGCAGAGGACAAAAGGAAAACTATTCGGGGAAGAGATCCGGCTGCGCGGGGGCGGCGGCGGGTTTGCGGCGCGCGATTCCCACTACGCCGAGGACTTTCATTTCGGCGAGGGCCGTGCGGGGGATGAACATGCGAAGCGTATCGCCCTGCAAATCAGGCGGAGTGATGTGGACGCCGGAATCAAGGATGGCGAGAAGATCGTTGGGGACGACACCCTCGAGAACGTCATCGTCGAGAAATTTCAGTCGCACCCAGAGGCCGTCAAGCTTCGGACGGCTGAGGAATTCCTTGCGGCTGGGCGCATAAGACGGCGTAAATTCGCGGACAAAATAAACGCAGCGGATTTCGCGCAATGCGATTTCCAGGTGCGCGCCTTCCTGCGTGAGGAGACTGAACTTTTCCTCGTGGCCGAGACCGGAGGGATTGACGTAGCCGCGCAAAACTGTCCCGTCCAGTTGCACAGCGACAACTTTTTTAAGAGAGGAAGCCGATTGGCGTTTTTTTGCGGCGTGCGCGCTCATCGTTCTGGGCCCGGGGCAATCAATTGTGAAGACCTGGATAAAATGCCGCAACGATCCGGAAGCCGGCGTTTCCCTGAACTTTGCCGGGGCGGAAACAGACGCCGAGGTTCATGCGATAGAAATTGGGATCGGCGGCGGCGTCCAGCATGTCTTGCGGCATCATATCAGGAGACGATGCGGTGAAGATGACGAGCGCGCGTGCGCCGGGTTGGTTATGGAGCACAGCCTGCGTATCCGTGGCGCCCGAGCATGCCGCATCCTGCAAACGGGAATCGGGATGAATCTCCATGGGCGAAATCTTGTACGCCTTCCTCGCCTGATTGAAAGTTGAAATCAAATCGGCGCGAAAGTCCGCTTCAGAATAGGACGGATACGTCCTTGCGAAATTTTCGACAGCATAAAGGTCGCGCCCGCGCGAAATAATGGCGATCCCCACGGAGTTGTAAACCTGATCCAAAATATTGGCGCGATGCGGAGGGGAGTTCATCAACGCGGAGTGAATTTCATCCACGCTGCCCGCGACCGCGAGATTTTCGCCGGCGGAGTCAAAACGCAATCCGGTGGCGTGGATGCGCTCGCTGAGATCCGGTTCGCCGGGAAGTTGGTGCGAGAGGCGCCCCTGCTCGACGAGCCGGCGGCCGTGGGTGAGCGCCGATTCGGCGAGGTGGTCATTCCATTCGAGTCTGGAGAAGCCGCGCGAAACGCGTTCGTCGTTGATTCGATTCATCAGGGATTTCGCATTCAGAGGCAGTTGCGAATTCGGCGCGATTTGCGAACTGGTTTCAGCGCCGGGCTTGGAAAATTTTTGCCAGCCGGATTGCGAATCCGATTGTTGGGCGGCTTGCGGACTTGAATTTGAAGATGTCTGAGCGCGCGCGGGCGCGGTATGGAAACCATAAGTGAGCGACGACAGTAAGGCTATGGATGCGAAATGCCGGGGACGCATTGAATACTCCCATCACGGATTGGGAATGCTGAATTGCTGACAACTGCTGTTAGTATGGTGGGTTCCGGAGTGCGCCGCAAGTACCCCGGAGAAATCGTGTTACTTCTTAGGAAAATTTGCAAAAGGGCGGGCAGTGTGTTATGTTAAGGGCTCATCTCGCCGTAAGTCACTGTAAATAAAGGACTTAGGACGGGGGTCGGCCCGCTTGACCGAAAAAAGGCAAATCCTCAAGTCCACTTCCGTCATAACGCTTGCGACCCTGGCAAGCCGATTGTTCGGATATATCCGCGACCAGCGCGTTGCACTGCTATTGGGCACCTCGATTGTCTCCGATTCCTTCTACCTGGCGTTCCGCATTCCGAATGTTTTGAGGCGGCTTGTCGCGGAAGGATCGATGTCGGCGTCATTTGTGCCGGTGTTTACTCACTATCAGGCGGAGCAGACTGAAGAAGAGACGATGGATTTCGCGAGCCGGCTTTTCTGGACGCTGGCGGTGATCCTGGCGATTGTGACGATGCTGGGAATGATTTTTGCGCCGCAGATCATTCACCTCTTCACATTCATGGGCCACGACCCCGCGCAATGGGCGGGCGCCGTCGAGCTGATGCGAATCATGTTTCCGTTCGTTTTTTTCATCGGGCTATCGGCGCTGGCGATGGGGATCCTGAATTGCTACAAAGTTTTTGCGGTGCCCGCGCTGACTCCGGCAATTTCCAACATCGCAATCATCATTTTTTCGACCGCGCTGGTGTGGAGATGGTTCCATTCGCCGGCGATCTCGCTGGCGGCGGGCGTCGCGACGGGCGGTCTTCTGCAATTCCTGATGCAGTTGCCGCAGCTCGTGCGGAGAGGGATGCGATTCCGGTTCGGAATATCGTTCAGCGACCCTGGAATCCGGCGGATTGCGGCGTTGATGATCCCCGGAGTTTTCGGGCTGGGAGTGGCGCAACTCAATGTGATAGTGGACACGCTTTTTCTTACATCATCGAGGATGCCGGACGGAAGCGTCTCTGCTCTTTATTACGCCGACCGCATCATGCAACTGGTGCTTGGGAGTTACGCGGTGGCGGTGGCCACAGCGATCCTGCCGATGATGTCGCGGCAGGCGAAGGCGATGGACTTCACAGCCGTGAAGCGGACGCTAGGGTTCGCGGTGCGGATTGTTTCGTTCATCACGATACCGGCGACGGTTGGAATCCTGATGCTGCGGCAGCCGATCATCCGCGTGCTGTTCCAGCACGGGCAGTTTGTGGCCGAGTCCACCGTTCTGACGGCGCGCGCGCTGTTGTTTTACGCGACGGGACTCCCGGCGATTTCGGCGGTGAAGCTGATCGTGCAGGCGTTTTATTCCACGCGGGACACACGTACGCCGGTGGTGATCGCCGCGCTGATGCTGATTTTGAATTTTGGGCTGAATTCGCTTTTCCTTGTATTCCTATTCGCGCGACTGAAGAATGGCGGGCCCGCGCTGGCGACGGCAATTTCCGCATACGTGAACTGCGGCGTGCTGTTCTGGATTTTCCGGAATCGCCATGGACGAATCGGCGCGAAGGAAATTATCCGATCGTCCATGAAAATGATTGCAGCGGCGGCGCTGATGGGGGCGCTTTGCCGGCTTGCGGTGCAATACGGGCACGTCGGGTCGCATCCGAGTCTGGCGACCGATGCGGCGCTGCTGGGCGCGACGATTGCGGGCGCGGCGGCAATCTACCTCGGCCTATCGTGGCTTTTCCGGGCGACGGAACTCAGGGAAGTATATGAAATCGTGTTTCAACGGAAGGCAGCAGAAGCTGCCGAGGGAGCCGCGTGATGCAGCCGGATGCAGCCGTACAAGCGTTCTTAAATTACGCAAGCGTGGAGAAGGGCCTGGCGAAGAATACGATTATGGCCTACCGGCGCGACCTCGCGAAATTCGTGGCGTTCCTAAAGAAAGGGAAACTCACGCTGCTGGATTCCAAGCGCGATGACGTCGTGGATTTCCTCGCGGGGCTTTATCGAAGCGGGCTGGACAGCCGCTCGGTGGCGCGCCATCTGGTGTCTCTCCGGACGTTCTACCGGTTCCTTGTGATTGACGAGTTGATTGAGGACGACCCGACAACCAATCTCGAATCGCCCAAGATCCGCCAGTCGCTTCCGTCTTATCTTTCGGTGGAAGAAGTAGACCGGCTGCTGAAAATGCCGGACACGCGCACCGTTTCCGGGAAGCGCGACAAAGCGTTGCTCGACGTGCTTTATTCCACCGGGTTGCGGGTATCCGAAGTGGTCGGGTTGCGGCTTGGCGACATTGATTTTCAGGCCGGGTGCATCCGCTGCACGGGCAAGGGGAGCAAGGAGCGGTTGGTACCCGTGGGACGAAAAGCGATTGAATCGGTGGAGGTTTATATCCGGGAAGCGCGTCCGGCGCTGCTAAAATCCCGAAAGAAGGCGACAGGCGCTCCCCGCGCGGAAATATTTATCAACCAGCACGGAACCGGGCTCGGCCGCGTGGGGATCTGGAAAATCCTCTCTGGTTACGGGCGGGCCACGGGTTTGAGGAAGAGCCTTACTCCGCACAAGTTGCGGCACAGCTTTGCGACGCATTTGCTCGAAAGAGGCGCGGATTTGCGGTCGGTGCAGTTGATGCTGGGGCACGCGGACATATCGACCACACAGATTTATACGCATGTCATGGAGGATCGTCTGAAGTCGGTTTATAAGGCGCATCATCCGCGGGCATGAAGGCCGAGGACAGAAGCACTGAACGCAGGGGAAGTGCAATGCAAACTTGGGGGCAGGCGCCAAATCGGAAAAATTCAATTCTGCATTCCGGCAAGCGCCCTGGGGGACGGTAAAACGTATGCCTGATTACATGTTCTTGCTGGAAAGCCGGTTGTCCGCTGAACAGCGGGCAGTTTTGCTGCGGATGCAGGAGCTGGGCGTGGCGACGGAATCGAATGTGTATCTGGCCGGGGGAGCGGTGCGCGACCTGATTTCGGGGATGCCCATCCGCGATTTGGATTTCGTGGTGGAGGGCAATCCATTTCGCATCGTGCGCGAGCTGGAAAAGGGCGGGGCGCGCGTGGTGCACGAAAGCGAACGAATGCGGTTCGCGGAGATGATTTTTGCGGGCGACGTGGACGGCAGCGTCGCGGCGGCGCGGGACGATGTGTATGCGCGGCCGGGGACGACGCCGGAAATCCGGTGGTCCACGATCATGGAAGACCTGCGTCGGCGCGATTTTTCGTTCAACGCGATCGCCATCTCACTGAACCCGGCCTCGCGGGGACTGCTTCTGGACCCGACGAACGGGCTTTCGGATTTGGAGAAGCATGAGATTCGGGCGCTCTCGATCCACAGCTTTACGAACCAGCCGGTGCGATTGCTGCGGGTGCTGCGGTTTGCGGCACGGCTCGGAGGAAAACTGGAGACGCGGACGAAGGAGTGGTTTGACCTGGCGGTCGAGCGCGAACTGAACGAACAGATTTCTCCCGAGGACGCGGGCTTCGAGTTGCGGCAACTCACGCGCGAAGAAAAGCCGGTGACGATTTTGAAAGCGTGGGAGGCAAGCGGATTGCTCGGCGCGTTTTCAGGGCATCTGGCGAAGCGCCATCCGGATTATGACGCGGTGGCGCGGCTTGTGCGGGCGCGCGATGATCTGATGTCCGGAAACCTGCGGCCGCGACTGCTGGTCCCCGGAACGCTTGCCGCGCTCGGCAAGCTGAAATCGCGCGAGTTGAGCGCCGCTCTGCACAATTTGAAATACAGCGCGGCGGAGATTGCCGCGATTTTGAAATTGGAAGCGGAGGGGAAAAAGTTCGTCAAGATACTTGCGGGAAGAAAGATGAACGCGCCGCGAGACGCGTACAACTTGCTGGAAAATACGCCATTGGACTTGATCGCGTTTGTGATGGCGGAGTCGCCGAACACAAACGCGCGGGCGAAGATTCGCAACTACATCCAGAAATGGCGGCCGATGCGGATGAACCTGCCCTCGGTGGCGACGGAACTGGAAACGCTGGGGATGGCTCGCGGGCCGAAGTTTGACAAGGTTGTGGAGCAATTCTTTGCGGCGCAACTGGCGGGGAAAGGCAAGACCCCCGAAGACCGCGTCAAATTGCTGCGCAGACTTTCGGGAATTAAGGAGCTGCCGAAGAAGCCGATCAAAGAGGAAAAGAAGAAACCCGTCAAGGCGATGCCGAAGGGTGCGGTGAGGGTGGCGGCGCAGCCGGAAGCGGCGGCAGGCGGCGGGGCCGCAAAAGGAAAAGCGCCGGTCCCAAGCAAGCATGTGGCCGGGAAACAGGCTGCGGGAAAGGCGATCGCGCCACCGGCGAAGAGCGCGAAGAAAGCGGCGAAGTCGTTACATAAGCCGGCAAAGAAGAAAGTTGCGAAGCCGAAGAAGAAAAAAACAGGAAAGAAAAAGTGAAGGGCACATATTCTCGCACACATAATTCAGGCGCCCCCGCGGATAAAGTGAGAAGGCGACACGGCGCGAAGCCAGGAGTGGTTGCGCCCGCCTGCCGGCAGGCAGGCCACTTGAAAGCCGCGCGGCGGATGCAGCGCGCGGCGGGTAGATAAACTTCGCAGTACAGAATAGAATGACGGTATCCATGCCATCCGATCCAAGGTTTGTACATCTTCACCTTCACACGGATTACAGCCTTCTCGACGGCGCTTGCGAGATCAAGCAGCTTGCGGAAGAGGCCGCGCGTCGCGGGATGCCCGCCGTCGCGGTGACGGACCACGGCAATCTTTTTGCGGCGCAGAATTTTTATCATGAGGCGACTTCGCGGAACGTAAAGCCGATTATCGGGTGCGAGGTGTACGTCGCAAAGGGCAGCCGGCATGACCGCGGGGCGGAAGCAGGGCCGCGCGACGCGAACGGCGGCCGCGGCGGAAACGGGAACGCGGGGAAGAATTCGGGCCGGGACAACGCCGTGGAACCCGGGATGAAGAGCACAAACCATCTAGTGCTGCTATGCGAAAACGCGGAGGGATACCAAAACCTGATCAAGCTCGTCTCGGCGGGATTCCTGGAAGGATTCTATTACAAGCCGCGTATTGACCATGATTTGCTCGCGAAACACAGCAAGGGACTGATTGCGCTTTCGGCTTGCCTGAGCGGGGAAGTCAATGAAGCGCTTGTGGAGCGCGGCTACGGCAAGGCGCAGGAAGCGGCGTACCGGTTGCGCGACATCTTCGGGAAGAACAATTTCTTCATCGAGATGCAGGACCAGGGTCTGGACATCGAAAAACAAATTAATCCACAGCTTGTGCGGCTCTCGAAAGAGAGCGGGATCCCTCTGGTTGTCACGAACGACTGCCATTATCTGACCCAGGCCGACGCACGGGCGCAGGAAGTGCTGCTTTGCATCCAGACGGGCAAGACGATGAGCGATCCGCACCGCATGAAATTTGCGACAGACCAGTTTTATTTCAAGACCGCGGCGGAGATGGCGAGGATTTTCAGCGAAGTGCCTGAAGCGCTGGAGCGCACGTGGGCGATCGCGGAGCGCTGCAACGTGCGCATCGAGCAGGTGCTCTCACCCTTCCCGGAATTTAAGGTGCCCGACGGCGAAACCGCGGACAGCTATTTTGAACGGGTTGCGCGGGAGGGCCTGGCCAGCCGAATGCCGTACCTCGAAGCGATGGCGAAGACCGGAAATCTGCGGCACACATTTTCAGAATACGAATCCCGGCTTAGCGACGAAATCCGGATGATCCAGCGGATGAAGTTCGCGGGATATTTCCTGATCGTGTGGGATTTCATCCATTACGCGCGCACGCAAGGCGTGCCGGTTGGGCCGGGGCGCGGCTCGGCGGCGGGAAGTCTGGTGAGTTACGCCCTGCGGATTACGGATGTGGACCCGCTGCAATACAATTTAATTTTCGAGCGCTTCCTGAATCCGGAGCGCGTGTCGAATCCTGATATTGACATTGATTTCTGCATGAGGCGGCGGGGCGAGGTGATCGAATACGTCACGCAGAAATACGGCCGCGACAACGTGGCGCAAATTATTACGTTTGGGACGATGGCCGCGAAGGCCGCGATTAAGGATGTGGGGCGCGCGCTGGACATGCAATACGGCGAGGTGGATCGCCTCGCGAAGCAGATTCCCACAACGCTGAACATTAAATTGAAGGACGCGCTCGAACAGACTCCACAGCTTCGGCAGGCAATTGAGAGCGACGAAAAGGTCGCCGAGCTTTTTCAAATTGCGCAGCGGCTGGAAGGGCTTTCGCGGCACGCCTCGACGCACGCCGCAGGCGTGGTCATTTCCCCGGTGCCGCTCACAGATATCCTTCCGCTTTACAAGACGAGCCGAGATGAAATCACGACGCAATATGATATGAAGGCGCTTGAGCGCCTGGGCCTGTTGAAAATGGATTTCCTGGGCCTGACGACCCTCACGGTTCTCGACGACACCATAAAGCTAATTGCGCAGAACCGCGGGCAAAAAATTGATCTCGACCTTCTGCCGCTCGATGATGCGGCCACCTACAAATTATTTGGGCGCGGCGAAACTACGGCCATCTTTCAATTTGAATCGCACGGCATGCGGGACATTCTTCGCCGGTGTCAGCCGAGCAAAATTGAGGATCTGACGGCGCTGAACGCGCTTTACCGCCCCGGGCCCATCCAGGGCGGGATGATTGACGATTTCATCGACCGGAAGCAGGGGAAGAAAAAAATCACGTATGACCTGCCGGAGTTAAAGGAAGTCCTGGAAGAGACCTACGGCGTGATCACGTATCAAGAGCACGTGATGCAAGCGGCGAAAATTCTCGCGGGCTTCACGCTCGGGGAAGCGGACATCCTGCGGCGTGCAATGGGGAAGAAGAAACGCGAAGAGATGGCCAAGCAGCGCGAGAAATTCATGAACGGCTGCCTTGCGAATAAAATCCCGGCCAAAAAAGCGGAACACATTTTTGACTTGATGGAAGAATTCTCAGGGTACGGATTCCCTAAAGCCCACGCCTGCACGTATGCGATGCTCGCGTATCAGACGGCGTACCTGAAAACACATTTCCCGGTGGAATTCGTCTCCGCGCTGCTGACTTCGGAAACGGGAAATACGGACAAAGTGGTGAAGTATTTGAACGAGGCGCGCGGGATGGGAATCACGGTGCAGCCTCCGGATGTGAATTCGAGCGATCTTTATTTCACGCCTGTGGGAGAAGCGATTCGATTCGGACTTGCGGCAATCAAGAACGTTGGCGAAGGAACGGCGAGGGCGATCCTGGAGTCGCGCGCGCGCCTGGGTGGATTCAAGACAATGTTCGATTTCTGCGACGATGTGGACCCGCGCGTATTGAACAAGCGCGCTCTGGAAAGCCTGATTCGCAGCGGCGCGATGGACTCGCTTGGCGCGCGCGAACAACTTCTCGCGACGATGGACGACGCGATTACTTCCGCGCAGAAGATGGGACACCATCGCTCGGTGGGGCAATCCGGACTTTTTGGCGGGTCGGCAACCGCGCCGGGATTCCAGCGCGAATTGCGCGAGGCGGACCCCTGGGCCGAGCACGACCGGCTGGCGGGAGAGTACGCGACGCTCGGCTATTACGTGAGCGGGCATCCGCTATCAAAATATGCGGACCGATTGCGAGAATTGCACGCGGTTGGCCTGGGGACGATGGAGGGCCGGCGCGCGGGCGAAGAGATTGCCGTTGCGGGAATTGTGGTGGCGATGCGGCAAATGCGGTCGCGGCGCGGAGCGCGGTGGGCCATCCTCTCGCTGCAAGACGAAACGGGGATGGTTGAGGTGCTCGTGTTTCCCGAGGCGTTTTCAAAGTTGGAGCCGGTGCTGAAAAGCGGCGCGATGCTGTTTTTGCGCGGGCGCGTGAACGTAGAAGAAGCGGGGACGCGCCTCGCCGCATCTGAAGCCAAATTAATTGAAGATGTGGCGGAGCCCCCGATTGCTTTGATTCGAGTGCGACTCATGCGTGAGGACGTGAACGATGAGCTGCTCGATTCGATTAACGAGGTGCTTGCCGGGCGGCCGGGAGTCTGCTCTGTTGAATTTGAGTTGATTTCAACGGACGCGGATTCCGTGAGCATTCAATCGAGCAAGCACGTCCGCGCGGACCGCGACTTGATTGAAGAGCTGCGCGAGTTGTGCGGCCCGGGCGCCGTGGAAGTTGTTCGCGAAAGCGCACACGCGGCCAGAGCCGCGAACTAGGCTCCCATTCATATGGAAACAAAAAACCGCCGCGAAGAAATTAAACGTCTCGAGAGAGATCTTGAGGAACTGCGGCGAATTTCCACGCAAGGGGCGTCCGACCCGGATATCGAACGTGTGCGCGAGCAAGTGAACGAGCTGAAGCGTGAGTTCTATGCGCATCTGGGCGCATGGCAAAGGACACAGCTGGCGCGGCATCCGCAAAGGCCTTACACGCTCGATTACATCCGGATGTTATTCACGGACTTCACTGAAATCCACGGGGACCGCGCGTTTGGCGATGATGGGGCGTTTGTCGCGGGCCTCGCGAGGTTCCACGGGCGGCCTGTGGCCGTAATCGGCCATGAGAAGGGACGCGACACGAAGGAACGGCTGGCGCGGAATTTCGGGTACGCAAAGCCGGAAGGCTATCGCAAAGCGCTGCGCGTGATGAATCTCGCAGCGAAATTCGGGCGTCCCATCTTTACTTTTGTGGATACGCCCGGCGCGTATCCCGGCATAGACGCGGAAGAGCGCGGGCAGGCCGAGGCCATCGCGCACAACCTGCGCGAAATGGCGCGCTTGCCGGTGCCAATCATCGTGACCATCTCAGGCGAGGGTGGGTCCGGCGGGGCGCTGGGCATTGCCGTCGGCGACCGCGTTCTTCTGATGGAGAACGCGGTTTACTCCGTGATTTCGCCCGAAGGGTGCGCTTCGATCTTGTGGCGCGATTCAGGGAAGGCGGAAAAAGCCGCGGAGGCGCTGAAGATTACGGCTCCGGAACTTGTCGAGCTGGATTTGATTGATGGCGTGGTGCCGGAGCCGGAAGGCGGGGCTCATTCTGACCACGAAGAAGCCGCGCGACTGCTGGACCCGATCCTGCTGAGCACGCTGGAAGAATTGAGCGCACTGCCGGTCCCGCAACTTCTTGAAAAGCGATACCAGCGTTTCCGCCGCATGGGGCAGTTCTTCAATTCGCCCTCGTCCTAGTTTAATTTCCCCGAAAAAAGGAACTTTTTGGATGGCGAATCCGTATTCAGGATTGAAGTCGGAGGTGCGCGATGTACTGCGAACGCTGCGGCAACCAGTTGTTGGATGGGCAAAGGTATTGTTCCTCGTGTGGAAAGACGGTGGGGATGGCGGTAGTGCCACTGGAGCGGCAGGGAAGGGTGCAACGGAACCTGCAAGTCCTGTCAATTCTCTGGATGGTATGTGGATCGCTGGAACTTCTGGGGGCGGTGGCGATCTTCGTGGTCGCAAATATAGTTTTTGCAGCTGTGGTGCGAATGCACGGAGGCAATATCGGCGGCGCGGAACCTTTCGTCCATACCATACTCACGGTTGTGGGTTCCGTGTTGTTTGTGAAGGCGATTCTCGATCTGGCCGCGGGATGGGGATTGTTGCAGCGGGAGACCTGGGCGCGTCCGCTTGCGATTGTGATGGGCTTTATCGGACTCTTCCACATTCCGCTGGGGACCGCGCTGGGCGTTTACACGATTTGGACTTTGCTGCCGAATGAAAGTTCGGAAGAGTACGATCGGCTTTCACTGGCGGCATAGCAGAGGCGTGCGAGGTTATAGGCAGCATTCAACGCAGAGGCCTGCCTACCGCGAGGCAGGCGCGGAGTGGGCAGAGACCGACGCGGAATCCGCGAGTTATTTGAAGCGACTGGAAGGTTTGCTCGAATGGAGAAACCAGGGCGCGCCTCAATAGGCCGTCCCTCATTATCGCCCGGAGACGCGCACTTTCCTCGTTCCTGGTGGCAATTACCTTTTAGGTCAAACCTTTCAACGGAATCCTTGAGGCGCGCGGCGCACTGGCATACGCTCGACGCACCTCAGGGGAGAGCGCATTGGAGACCAAGATCATCAATTTTCGCGAGGCCGCAAAGTCCATCGAGGATTTCGATGACAAGGATTTTGAATTGCCGGGTCCATTTCGCCACTACGAGCGGCTTGTCCAGATCAAGATTCTCGGAAAAACCTTTGAAGTGCCGGAGCGCAATTCGCTGCTGCGTTGCTTTCAATTTATCAGTCCGGAGACAATTCCGTATGGACGCTTCTGCTGGAACCAGGATTGCCAGTATTGCCGGGTGACCTGCAAATTACCCGACGAAAACAAGCCGCGGGAATTGCTTTCGTGCAAGTTCATGGTGATGGCGGGAATGGAAATCAAGGAGTTGAGCGCGGAGTTGAAGGGGTGCTTGCGCGCGGCTCTGAAAAAGTAAGCAGGCGCGCCGCAGAAACTTTTTCGCTCCTGCCGTGTTTTATCAAATGAAAGAAGAGTTTGATTGACGGTTGGGACGCCGACCACCCCGTTCCGTCTCAATGGCTCCCAATCGATGACTCGGGCGTTTCGCGACCCCAAACGCGGGACGCCCTTTTCTTTTGCGCGGGTGAATTGTTCGCCGTGTTTGCAGCCATATCCACATGCAAATCGAATTGCTCCATCGGCACAAGTGCTCTACGATGATTCGCATGGCCCTCACTGAGCAAAAAGGCGCACTCGTTGCATGTGATTCGTGCGGCGCGGCGGCATCGCCGGAACACATTCGCGCGCGGCTGGCGCGGTTGGAATTGGCGACACGGTATCGGCCCGTCCACATCGCGCTGCTGCTGATTTGCACGGCGCCTCCGGCGGCGATGGACGACGACCTCTATGCGTGGGATCGCCAACAGGCGGGCACGGACGCAGCGCAATACATCGAGGGGCTCTTTCTATTAGCGGGAATTGGACCCGAGAAAACACCCGCGGACGGGCTGGCGGAATTTCAGCGGCGCGGAATTTATCTGGCGCGACTGGTAGAATGTCCATTGACGGCTGGGGGCGAATCTGAAAGCACCCTCTTGAAGGCGGCGGGCTCGATCGTCACACGAATTACCCAATCATATAAGCCGGCACGGATTGGACTACTCGCTCCCGTGGCTCCCGGGTTGGCGGAGGCTCTTCGAGCTGCGGGGCTCGGCGAAATACTAATCACGGGCGGGAAGGGAATTGAGATTCCTTCCGCGCGAGATAAAGAAGGGATCGCGAAGGATCGTGGGATTCTGGTTGCGGCGATGCCGTCTGCGAATACGGGCTGAGGCGCTTTGAAATTCCTCCTTAACGCAGAGACCTGCCTACCCTGCCTACCCTGCCTACCCTGCCTACCGGCAGGCAGGCGGCAGGCAGGCGCAGAGGTGACGATAGATGGTCGTTGTGACGAGCGCACATTGAGATGTGACTTCGGTCACAAGAAGTTTAGACGCTGTGTTGCATTCTAGAGCTGGCGACCCGAGCGTCCGCCATCATTTGTTCATTGTGATAGACTGGACGGCGTCTGAGGGCTGCCTTGGGAGCCTAAATTGAATACGAAGCTGAAGTTTGGAGTTGGAATTGGAATCATTCTGGTAACAGTGATCACGCTTGGTTGGGTGGGCGTCAAGGGAAGCCAGACCTATTACCACACCATTTCGGAACTTCCCGGACTGAGTCAGAGCCAATTGCACCAGCACATGCGGGTCTCCGGAAACGTCGCGCCTGGGACGATTCAGCACATGCCGCGGAGAGTGGATTTCGTGCTCATCGAGGATAATCAGAAGCTTCCGGTGAGCTATACGAGCACGGACCCTCTGCCGGATGGATTTAAAGACGATGCGCAAGCGCTCGTCGAGGGGAAAATGGGGCCTGACGGCCGCTTCGTTGCGGACCAGATATCGGCCAAGTGCGCATCCAAGTATGAAGTGGCTCCGACTCCGTCCGGTAAGTAGCACTCCCAACGAATTGGCGGCACGCTGCCCGTCAAGGATTAATTGATGGATCTTTTCGGCTCCTTCGCGCTTCTCCTTGCATTTATTTGCGCCATTTACGCCATCGGCGGCGGAATCGCCGCGATTCGGACGCGCAATCCATTTCTAATTAAGAGCGCGCGGAACGCGGGAATGGCCGTCTGCGCCTTGATTGCCCTGGCCGTTGCGAGCCTTGAATATCTTTTCCTGACCGACAATTTTTCGATGGCCTACGTCGTGGAGCACAGCAACCGCACGCTACCCATCTTCCTGAAAATTGCGGCGCTGTGGTCCGGGCAGGAAGGCTCGCTGCTGTTCTGGAGCTTGCTGCTTTCGGTATACGTTTTTTCCGTGCTGTCGACGTACCGGAGCAAGCATCCGGAGCTGATGCCTTACGTCGGCGTGATCCTCGCGGGCGTGCAATTATTTTTCCTCACGCTGAATAATTTCGTCGCCAGCCCATTCAAGATGATCGGGGTCGCCGGACCCGGTGGCGTGATTTCACTGGTTGACGCAGCCCGATGGCAACGGGCTTAACGCCGCTGCTGCAGTATCCGGAAATGGTCATCCATCCGCCGATGCTCTATTCGGGCTACACCGGGTTCACAATTCCGTTCGCGTTTGCGCTAGCCGCGCTGCTTGGTCGCTATCCGGGCGAAAAGTGGATTCATCTGACGCGCCGCTGGACGATGATCGCGTGGTGCTTCCAGAGCGTGGGCATCCTGCTCGGCGCGCACTGGGCCTATGCGGTGCTCGGTTGGGGCGGCTATTGGGCTTGGGACCCGGTCGAGAATGCGTCGCTGATGCCGTGGCTGACCGGCACAGCATTTCTGCATTCGGTGATGATGCAGGAAAAGCGCGGGATGATGAAGGTGTGGAATGTCTGGCTGGTGTTCATCACGTTCCTGCTTTGCATTTTCGGAACATTTCTCACTCGGAGCGGAGTAATCAGTTCCGTGCATGCGTTCGCGCAATCGAATATCGGGCCGTGGTTTATCGGGTTTCCTGATCTTGATACTTGCCGTCTGCACCCTGGCATTTTTGAAGAACCGCGACTACCTGAAGAGCGACAACCATCTGGATTCGATGATTTCGCGCGAGTCGAGCTTCCTTTTCAACAACTTAATCCTGCTGGTTGCATGTGTCGCGGTGCTTTCGGGCACGGTGTTTCCGGTGCTATCAGAGTGGGCGACCGGGCAGAAGATCAGCGTCGGCGCGCCATTTTTCAACCATATTAATATTCCCATCGGACTGATGCTCCTTTTCCTTACCGGCGTGGGCCCGCTGCTGGCTTGGCGGCGCACATCGGTCGATAGTTTGAAACGGAATTTTGCGTGGCCTCTGCTCGGCGGGGTTGTGGCTGGGGCGATCGCGTGGCCGCTTGGCTGCAAGGATCTCTTCTCGCTGGCGTGCGTGATCCTTTCGGTTTTCGTCACGCTGACAATCGTGCTGGAGTTCTATCGCGGCGCGAAAGTGATCCGCGCGCGGGGCGGTGGAAACCTATTTAATTCCGCGGTGCAGCTTACGCTGCGCAACACGCGGCGCTATGGCGGATACGTGGTGCATTTTGGAATTGTGCTCGTCTTCATCGGGATTTCCGGGCAGGCGTTCAATCAGGATAAACAGATGGAGATGAAGGCCGGGTCGCAGATGCAAATTGGGCGATACACGCTTGTATTTCAGGCGTTTGACACCATTCCGGAAGCAAATTACACGTCCGAGCGCGTCTCCATGGAAGTTCTGAAGGACGGGCGAGAGACGATGATGCTTTATCCCGAGAAGCGGAATTATGGTGAGAGTCAGGAAACCGGGACGATGGTGGCGATTTCTTCCACGCCGCGCGAGGACCTTTACGTGGTCTACGCCGGGCAGAGCCCCCAAACGGGCAATCCGGTGATCCACGCGTATTTGAATCCACTGGTGAAATGGGTATGGTTCGGCGGAGTGGTGGTCGTGCTCGGAACAATTCTGGCGCTGATTCCGAATCGCGCACCGGGGATTGTGATGCAAGCGGTTGCACAACCCGACGCGCAGACAGCGCCGGGGACAGTTCACGCAGCCGGCACCCAGACGATTCCCGCAACTGCAAATTATGAAGGGTCGGACTGAAGCCGATGTCTCGGAACAGAACAAATTCGCGATTTTGGGCGGCGTTCGCGGCAGTGACGTTGCTCGCCACCGGACTTGCGGTGATGCCCGTAGCGCGCGCGCAGCAAACGGACCACGCGAAAAAACTCGGGATGAAATTGATGTGCATGTGCGGCTGCGGGCAGGTGCTGGTGCAATGCAACCACATCAATTGTCCGAGTTCGGCGCCGATGCTGAAGGAATTGGATGATCATATCGCGCGAGGCGAAGCGGACGATTTGGTGGTGCAGGATTTCATTCAGGAATATGGCATTGCGGTGCTTTCGTCGCCACCGAATCAAGGATTCAACCGCATCGCCTGGATTCTGCCGGGATTCGCATTCGCCGCGGGGCTCGGGCTTGTGCTGCTGGTGATTTCGCACTGGCGCAAGCGGGTTCCGGCGCGACCGGAACACGCGAAGGTTGCAAGCAGCAAAGTGACCGATGAAATGTTGGCTCGCGTGCGCGAACAAGCGCGCCGCGAGACGGAGGATTAGGTTCTGAAATGGATGTGATCGTCGCGATTCCTCTCCTTGCGGATCTGCTGGGCGGCGATACGCCCGCGATACTCGCGTGCGTGACGCTTGCGGTCTCCGTGCTCGTATTTGTGTTCGGCGCGCAGCCGAGTCCGGGCGATTCCGCGCCGCACCGCTCGAAGCTTGACCAGTTGCTGGAACGCCGCGACACTATCTATGACAATTTGCGCGATTTGAGATTTGAATACCGCGCGGGGAAGTTTGGGGAGAAGGATTACGACGAAACGCGGCTAGCATTGGAAACCGAGGCGGCCGTGGTGCTCGGGGAAATTGAGCAAGAAACGGGCAGCCCATCATTAATAGGGCGGAAGGCCGCGGGGCACTAAGGGTTTGCGCCAAAATTGAATCTGCTTTGAACGTGGAGGCCTGTCTACCGGCAGGCAGGCGCGGAGAAAACGGAGAAAGACAGGCAATGAATTATTCAGCGCGAATATCGGGGATTGTTTTCGTGGCGGCATTGCTTGGCGCGGGTATGGTTTCAGCGACGACGATATCGGGCGTCGTTCATGACGGCACTACCGGGAAGGTCGCGGCGGGCGTGGACATCATCCTTCTGAATTTGCAAAACGGCATGGACAGCGTCGCAACAACGAAGACGGACGCGCAGGGGCGCTTCCAATTGAATTACACGCCTAACGGACAAACTCCGATCCTCGTGCGCGCCAGCTATAAAGGTGTGAACTTCCACGCAATGCTGCCTCCCGGCCAGGTGACCGCCGACGTTCAGATTTACGAGCCCACCACGGACGCGAGCGCCGTCCAATTCCCCAACAGGATCGTATATTTTCAGCCGGACGGGACGACCCTCCTCGTCGGAGAAGAGTACGACATCCAGAATCAATCGAAACCGCCAGTCGCTTATTTCAAGGTGGCAGGGAACTTTGAGTTTCAGATTCCGGAAAACGCGAACCTGGAAGAGGTTTCCGCGGCGGGGCCGGAAGGAATGGCCGTCGTTCAAAGCACGATCGACAAGGGCGGAAAGCGTTTTGCGATAGCGTTTCCGTTCCGGCCAGGAGAGAGCCGCGTTCGGCTCTCGTACACATTGCCGTACGCATCGGATCGCGCTTCGATGCATATCCCTTTGGATGGGTCGGCCGGCAATATCATGCTTCTTGCGCCGCCTACGGTGATGGTCTCCAGCGCCGGATTCCAAGCTGGTGGCACCGAGCAAGGGTTGTCAGTCTACGTTCATGATGGGCCGATTACAGGCACAGGGTTCGACGTTTCGGTTTCGGGAACCGCGCCGCCTCCTCCGGATAATTCGGCGCAAGCCGGTCAGGATAATGGCGGCGGGAGCACCCGAGACCGCGATTCCGGGCAGGCGGTTTCGGCGGTGCCTCCGCGGCTGGATACGCTGAAGTGGGTCCTGGTTGGCGGGTTCGCGTCTATTTTCTTGCTGGGCGGGATTTATTTGTACCGGCGGCCGTTTGCACTGGCGGGGGGTGCTGTGAGTCCGCAAGCGCCTGCCGTGTCCAAGAGACCGCGCGGTAATGCGGAACCGCGTCACACGGCTTTTCATTCCGCGGCGAATCAACCCGCCACACCTGCCGCGGCCACAGGCGATGCGCTTGGGGAAATTGACAGAAAAGTTGGCGCGAGTCTCGATGAGCTAAAGGACTTGCTGTTCCGATTGGAGTTGCGCCGGCAGGCGGGGACGATCTCCGAACATGAATACACCGAGCAGCGCGCTCGCGCGGAAAAAATACTGCGCGATCTCGTGCGAGGCTGAGCGGCACGCGTGCCCGCTGCAACTTCCATCTCTGAATCCAACACAGCGCCGGGGATTATTTTTGAGAACGCCGAGAAGAGATTCGGCTCGCTCATTGCACTGCGCCGCCTTTCGCTGAACATCGCACCCGGAGAATTTGTCGTGCTCGTAGGGCCGAATGGTTCCGGGAAAACGACGCTGCTTCGACTGGCGGCGCTGATTTCGCGGCCGACGGGTGGGAAGGTGAGTGTGGGAAATTCCGGCGGCGCGACGAACGCGATGATCAAGAACCGGATCGGGATGGTCGGACACGCGACTATGCTCTATGACGAACTTACCGCGGAGGAGAACCTGCACTTTTTCGCGCGGCTCTACAATTTGAAGGAACCGCGGCGGCGTGCAGCGGAGGCGCTTGAACCCGCCGGTCTCGCGGATCGAGCGGGCAGTCTAGTGCGTACATTCTCGCGCGGCATGAGGCAACGACTGGCGATTGCGCGCGCGTTGCTCCCAGCGCCCACTTTGCTGTTGCTTGACGAGCCGGCGGCGGGGCTCGACCGCGACGGCGCAGCATGGCTTGCGCGGACACTCGAGAAATTGCGCGCCGCAGGTGCAACGGTGTTGATGAGTTCGCACGGACAAAGCGAATCCGTTTCGCTGGCGACCCGCGCAATCGAAATGCGCGGCGGAAGAGTGGCCGCCGACAGTGTGGCGGGAGATGACCTGCGTTCGATCATTCAACGCGGGGCGGGCGGTTTCTCCATTGCGGTCGCTCCTGCCGGGCGGAATTAGAATATGAAGGAACTCGCATGAACGCGCCGCGGGCTGCGCTGGCAATCCTGGCAAAGGAATTGAGAGCGGAATTTCGCTCGTTTGAGTTGCTTACATCCACGATCGTTTTCGTCTTGATCGTCGTCTTTGTTTTCAGCTTTGCGTTTGACCCCACATCTGCAGAATCGCGCAGGTTTGGACCCGGCCTGTTGTGGATCGCGCTGCTGTTTGCGGGGTCGCTGATGTTGCAGCCGTCTTTTAGCCGCGAACGGGTGAACGACACGCTCGGCGGGCTGCGGCTCGCGCCAATCGCTCCGGTTGCGATTCTGGCCGGAAAGCTTCTCGCAAACTTAGTGTTTCTATTGCTGGTGGAGGCCGCGCTTCTGCCAGTTTTCGGAGTGCTTTACAACATTCCGCTGGCGCCGGTGGCGGCGCCGCTGGCGTTGGTGATGTTCATGGGGACGCTTGGCGTGGCGACGATCGGGACAGTATTTTCCGCGGTTGCTTCACACGCGCGAATGAGGGAGTTGCTGCTGCCTCTTCTTTTGCTGCCGGCATTGACGCCGGTTCTGATCGCGAGTACGGAAGCGACCGCTGGCCTGCTGGGGGATCCATACGAGCTTAGGACTCCGTGGCTGGTGATGTTGGGGGCCTTCGACATAATTTTTTTGACCGCGACGTGGCTTTTCGGCGAGTATCTGCTCGAAGAATAGGGAGGCCGAGTGGCAGGCAAGTACGAAGGCGGCGCGTTCATGCAGGCGTTGAGGTCGTTCGCCGTTTCGGCGCTGGTGTGCGGCGCGGCGTACGCCGCGTTTTTTGTCGCGCCCACCGAGCGGACGATGGGCGACGTCCAGCGGATTTTTTATTTCCATATGGGCGCCTTTATTAATGCGTTCGCCGCATTCACGATCGCATTCCTCGCGAATATCTTCTATTTGCTAAAGCGTTCGCCAAAAGCGGATTGGCTCGGAGTGAGTGGAGTGGAAGTTGCGTTCACGTTTACTTCCGCCGGGCTTCTCATGGGCCCGCTCTGGGCCAAGCCGGTGTGGGGGATCTATTGGACGTGGGACGCCAGGCTGACGTCCACCTTCATTTTATGGGTGCTCGGAATCTGCTATTTGCTACTGCGCTCGCTGATCGAAGACCCGGAACGGCGCGCGGTTGTGTCGGCGGTGTTCAGTATTTTCGTTTTTCTGGATGTGCCGCTCGTATATCTCACGAACCGGCTGTTCCGGACGCAACATCCGCAGCCGGTCGTTTTCGGAGACTCGAATTCAGGGCTCGCGCCGGGAATGGGGATGCCGCTTTTATTCGCTTTCGTTGCATTGTTTGTGCTGATGATTGCGTTGATGCGAGAGCGGTACCGTCTCGAGGAATTGCGATACGAAGTGGCGGAAATTCGCGCAGAGACGGAATCCGCATATACCGCATCCAACTGAAAAGGGAAGGGAAGGCCGCATGAAAAATTTCAATTTTCTTATGGAAGCCTACATTGGACTCTGGGCGATCTTTTTCTTTTACCACTTTACGGTGGCGCGGCGGATTGCGCGGCTGCGCGAGGAAGTGGATCAACTGAAACAAACGGTTGGTAAAGGCAGCCGCGCGTAATTTTCACTTCTCACGCACAGATGGCGATGCGAAAGAAAGTCGGAGTCGTACTCTTCCAGTTGGGCGGCCCGGATACTCCGGAGGCCGTCGAGCCATTCCTCTACAATCTTTTTTGCGATCCCGAAATTATCCCGCTCGGACCGATTGGCGGACTGCTGCGCAAACCGCTGGCGCGTTACATTTCGCGGAGGCGATCGAAGGTAGTCGCGGAACACTACGCCGAAATCGGGGGCCAGTCTCCCATCCGGCGATTGACGGAGCGGCAAGCGCGGCGCCTTGAAGCCACACTGGGCCACGCCGTGGATGCGCGCGTGTTCATTGCGATGCGTTACTGGCATCCGTTTACGCAGGAAGCCGCCGAAGAATTGAGGGATTTCGAGCCGAACGCAATTGTGCTGCTTCCAATGTATCCGCAGTATTCCTTCGCTACCACTCGGAGCAGCCTGAACGAATGGCGGCGGCTTTACCGGCCGGGGAAAGCCTCGCCGGAAGAGCATCTGGTCGAACGCTTCTACGATCACCCGCTCTACATTGAAGCAATTGTGGACCGAATCGAACTGGCGCTTTCGCATTTTCACGAGCCGCAGAGGACGCACATTGTTTTCAGCGCGCATGGCTTGCCGTTGAGCCTGATTGAGAAGGGCGATCCTTACCAAAAGCAGATTGAGGAAACGGTCCGGCTGGTGCTAGAGGATGGCCGCTGGCTGAACGCGCACACGCTCTGCTATCAGAGCCGCGTGGGCCGCCAGAAATGGCTCGAACCGAGCCTGAACACGGCCCTTGAAAATCTGGCGCGCGCCGGAGAAAAGAATCTCCTCCTGGTTCCAATTTCATTCGTGACGGAGCACATCGAGACATTGCACGAGATCAACATCGAGGCACGCGAACATGCTACGAAACTCGGCATCGAGCAATTTGAAATGATGCCCGCGGTAGGCGATTCACCCCGGTTCATTGGCGCGCTTGCCGACCTGGTCTTGCGCGCCGTCGGCGTGGAAACCGCCCAACCCGCCCGAGTAGGGTAGCCAAAGCCCCAGGAACATTGGTCCAGCCTCGAGATCAATGGGCAGCTCTAGCCCTACCCTTGGCTCAGCTTTAACCCCGCGAAAAGTGTCTGATAAGATTCTCACTTTTACTTCTGATTCGCCTTGACACAACCGGATGCGACAGAATATAAAAAGTATTCGCATAAACGAAGTTGTTGACGCGTTTCAACCGAGGGTACGCGCACTTCTATGTCGGACCAGACCGAGGGTAAGCCAGGAGAAGCCGGAGCAGCACCTTCAACTCCCGCCGCTGCTTCGCCAAGGCCGGCGGCCAAGGGTAAGAAGGCGGAACCAAGCCCCGCAGACAATGTGAATCTGGCGCGACGCCGGTTCACATGGGCCATGATCTGGGGCTATCTGGGCATCAATTTCCTGTTGTTCCTCCGGTTTTTCTTCCCTCGCGCGTTATATGAACCAAATCCGATTTTTTCAATCGGATATCCCGCGGACTTCGCCATGGGCATCGACCAGCGTTTCCTGATGACAAATCGCGTCTGGGTGATCCGCGAGCCGGACCGGATTTTCGTGATTTATGCGCGCTGTACGCACCTGGGGTGCACGCCTGAATGGAAGGCAAGCGAGAACAAGTTTAAGTGTCCATGCCACGGCAGCGGGTATGACAGCGAGGGCATCAATTTTGAAGGGCCCGCGCCGAGGCCTATGGATCGGTGCCAACTCGAACTGGATGCCACGGGAAAGATTACCGTCAATTCGAGCATACTTTATGTGGATGACCCGAAGGCGGGCGTGAACCATTTCAATGACAAAGGCGCGTTTTTGAACGCGTAGGCCTGAAGCGCCTGGCGAACGAAGCGTGAACGATCCAAAAGGGAAGTAGAGGGGATTAGGTGGCGGAAGATAACGGGGAACAGAAACGTAGCGGGCTCATCGGCAAAGTGAAGCAGGATGCCGAGGGCCTGAAGAAGTACGTTTCCGAAAAAGGGAAGGAGCAGCTCGAAGGGCTGAAAGAGCCCGAGAAGACGCAGCTCTACCGTTCCATTTTCCGCGTGAAGCATGACGAGACGCCGCGCAACCGCGCGCTGAGCGTGCTCAGCAACGTTTTTTTTCACCTGCATCCCGCCAAAGTAAACCGCGACGCGACAAAATACAGCTATACCTGGGGGATGGGCGGCATCACGTTTTATCTTTTCATCGTGCTGACCTTCACCGGGGTGTTGCTGATGTTTTACTACCACCCGAGCAAGGTGCAGGCCTTCCGCGACATCCTGTATCTCGAAAACGACGTGCCGTTCGGCAAGCTGCTGCGCAATATGCACCGATGGGCGGCGCACTTGATGATC
>CAVTRS010000003.1:0-10294 GCA_963737185.1 uncultured Acidobacteriota bacterium
AGGAATCAGCGAGCCTCCGCGTCTCGCTCTTCATCTCCCATTCACGGATGAATTGTGCCAGCCGCTCGTGATACGGGCGCGAATCGCCGCTGGCCACAACTCCCAGGTCTAGTTCGCCCGCCAACTCCGCGTAGAGTTCGGACGTTCTCAGCTTCCGCGTGCGCTTCCGCAAACTTGAGATGAACTCCGTCAATTCCGCGGCCCGCGCCCCGGCGGAAAGCAAATTCTCTGCCGCGGCCGCCACCAACGCATTCCACAATGATGTGCGGTCTTTCTTCGCGCGCTCCGCAAGCCGCACCAGGTCCTTCGCCTCGAAATGCCACCCCGGCGCGCCAAGCACTCGCGCGCATGCCACGTCATCCGACGGCGTCGCAATCAATCGCAGGTACGCAATCAGGTCGCGCACCAGCGTGTTGTCAAAAATCGTCAGGTTTCGAATCACAAATGGAATTCCCGCTCGTGCAAGCTCTTCCACCAGCAGATTCCGGTGCGTGTGTGCGCGATAGAGCACCGCAAAGTTCCGCCATCCGCCGTGGCGGACGCCAGTCGCATGCAGTCGCGCGATCTCCGCCGTCACCCATCGCGCCTCCTGCGATGCATTCGCCAGCTCGACGATGCGCACCTTTTCTCCCGCCGGCTTCGATGCCGTAAGGTTTTTTAGTGGAAATAGTTCAGATTTTTCGTTCAGCGCTATCACCTGGTTGGCCGTCTTCAGTACGCGCCCCGTCGAGCGGTAATTCTGCGTAAGTGTCTGCACCGCCCGCTCGGCGTCCTTCCCGCTGGCAAACTTCTCCAAAAATATCTGAAAGCTCCCGAACGACGCTCCGCGGAACCGGTAAATCGCCTGATCGTCGTCGCCCACCGCCACGATGTTGCGATGCTCCCGCGCCAGCCGCCATAGCAGCTCGAGTTGCGCGATATTCGTGTCCTGGAATTCGTCCACCAGAATGTAGCGGAACCGGTTGCGCAGCCGCTCCGCCACGGCCGCATCTTCGTCCAGCAGCCGCACCGTCTCCATCATCATCGAGCCAAACGTCTGCAACTTTCGCTCGTGCAGCAATTCCTCGCTCGCCCGGAACGCCCGCGCAATCTCCTGCTGACGCGCCGCGTCTTCCAGCATCAGCGCCTTTGCGTCCGCTTCAACTTCCGGCCCCGCGCGCCGAGCCCGCGCCATCAGTTCATCCGCGTATCGCTGGTAATCGTCCGGCGTAACCAGCTCATCCTGGCATCGCGAAAAAAACGCCACGAAGTCGCCCAAAAATTGCCCCGGCTCCGCCAGCCGCCTGTATTTTTCAAGCCGAAGCAGCGGCAAATTCTTCCGCAGCAGGATCCAGTGGTCCACAGGGTCAAGCACGCGCGCAGCCGGATCAATCTCTTCAAGGATTGTTTTGCAGAAAGCGTGGAATGTGCTGAGCTGCACCGCTTTCCCGCGTTCGCCAACCATCTTTGCGACGCGCCACTTCATTTCGCCCGCCGCTTTATCCGTGAACGTCAGCCCGAGGATCTGTTCGCCCGCGAGTTCCGGCTGCGTTTCCAGCAGATGGCGGATGCGCTCCGTGATCACGCGCGTCTTGCCCGTCCCCGCGCCCGCCACCACCAGCAGCGGCCCTTCGCCATGCAGCACCGCGGCGCGCTGCTGCGCGTTCATCTGCTCCAGCGCCGCCCCGCCCGGCTGCTGCGCGTTCGCCTGCGCCCCAGCCACTGCCCCGGCTCTTGCGTCAACAATCTTTGCCATATCGGATACTTTGCATACTAGCTGATTTGTCTCTCCCGAGACAGTCCATTTGCGCCACGCGGCCCGCCCTCCATGTTGTAAGCACATACTTACATTGTAAAAGATTTACGAAACTGGGAAAGTATGAGATACGTCACACCATCAGGCCCCGATCCCCAGCTGGAGGGCGTTCATGAAAATTTATGCAATCCGATTCATCAGGTCGAATGCATCCCTGGCACTGGCAGTAATGTTTGCTTCGTTTTTTTCGGCGGGCGCACCCAAAGTCCACGCTCAATCCTCCACCACCGTCATCAATCTCGCAAACTTGCTGCCCGGCGCGAATCCGGAGATTGTCCGCCTCAGTTATGTCCAGGGTGACGTCCGCTTCTCCCGCGGCGATGGCAAGACCGCCGAACTCAGCAAATCCTGGGAGCAGGCTCTCGCCAATCTTCCCATTCTCCAGGGCTATGCAGTGGCCACGGGCGATGGCCGCGCCGAAATCGAATTTGAGTATGGCTCCACGGTTTATCTCGCGGAGAACTCCGTCCTGATTTTTCAGACGCTCCTCACGAATGCGCAGGGCGTTCCATCCACAACGATCGAGCTCGTCACGGGGACCGCAACCGCAAATATCACGCCTGTGCCCGGCGAGCTGTTCGATCTCCTCACCCCAACGGACCTTCTGCGCTTTCCAGCCGCGTCATTCATGCGAGTTGATAGTTTTCTCGACGCCATCGGCCTCACTCCTCAGCAGAATGGCCTCATGGGCGATCCAAAAACTTCCGGTGGAGCTTTGCAAATGGCAAAGGGCCAGACCTCTTACTACCGGAATGGACTTCCCATTTCTGTTCCGCCAACAGACCAGCCCGCCGCGCCGGCCGATTGGGATTCATGGGTCGCCGCGCGCGTCGCGCAGCGGCAAGCGGACACAGCCGCGGCGCTCAAGGCATCCGGCCTTCCTTCATTCGTTCCGGGCCTAACCGATCTTTACAACGGAGGAACATTTTTCTCCTGCGCCCCATACGGAATGTGCTGGGAGCCAAAGGACCTCCCCGACGCCGCGCAAAATTCCAGCGCACCCCACCCAACCATGAACACAACCAGTGCGCGCACATCCTCCGGCTCGTTGCAGCTCGTTGCCATGCGCGTCGGCGGTCAGCAGCCGGGCGCTCAACAAACAGGAGCATCCAGCTCGCAATCCCAGCCGCAAGGAGCCCCGCCCTCAGGTCAAAAGCCAAAGCCGCAAGTAATTTTGGATTACTACTATCCGCTCAGCACCTGTCCTCCATCCGAAGTGCACGTTTACACCGTCAAGGATCCGAAGACCGGCAAGGAAACCACTGTGCAGGAAGCCGTTCCCAACACCGCGTGGACTTGGGCGCTCTGCCACACGGGCGCATGGGTTCATCTTCAAAAGCGCAAAACGCATTACACTTTTGTTGTCGGCAAGAAGCGGCACCATCCCCCTGTCCATTGGATTCACACTCGCAACGGAGACGCCTGGGTCCCGCGGCATCCAAGCGATGCAAAGGGACAGCCGCTTCTCAATCTTTCACACGGAATCTTCGAAGCGAAGAAAGGTCCGGCCGGTCCGGTCGAGCTTGTGAAATTCAATCCAAAGGATCCGTATACGCTTCTGCCACAGGCGCCCAAGGATTTTCTGAATCCGAAGTATCCGCAGCTCGCGGAAACTCAGCGCCCGGATATCCACGCGCGGCTTTTGGCGGATGGTTCCCACCCGGCGGATAAAGACGCAAAGTCCGAAATCACTTACGACTACAAATCCCGCAACTTCATGAAATCCGGCGCGCCCGTCGGTGGACGCACAGGCAAAGCTGTTGTTGTCGCCGGCCTTGGTCCTCACGGGGGATCTGGAAGTGGCGGCAGAACCTCAGGCGGCGGTGGAAAAACCAGTGGCGGCGGCACCACTCACGCAGGCGGAAGTGGTGGCGGAGGTTCACACAGCGGCGGCGGTGGCGGCGGATCGCACGCAGGTGGTGGGGGCGGAGGTTCACACGCTGGCGGCGGTGGCGGAGGAGGAGGCGGCTCTCACGGCGGAGGTGGAGGCGGTGGTGGAAGCGGTCGCGGCCGCGGCATGTAAAAAATTGCCTCCAAATTTCGCAGACATTTTGGCGTGCAACACAATCGGCCCCGCTAGCCACGGGGCCGTTTGCCGATCGCTTTCGCGCCTCTGTACAAAATAAACTTTACGAACCCTCTCCCATCGAACATAGAATGAGCCATGAAATTCAATCGCATCAAAAAAGAATTCATCTCCCTGATTCCGCCGGACCTCAATATCTGTCTGATGGGCCTTCAGGGCAGCCGCATGTTAGGTCTCGCTCAAACTAACGACGCCGATTACGACTATCGCGGAGTCTTCCTCGCGCCGCTCAAGGATCTCCTCGGCCTGCAGAAGCCGAAGCAAACCATCGAAATCAATATGGGCGCGGGCGACGGCGAAGCCGAATTTGTTTTTCACGAGGTCGAGAAGTTCATTAGTCTCTGCATGAAGGGAAACCCAAGCGTCCTGCATCTGCTTTTCATTCCAAAATATAATGTGAAGACAGCGGTTGGCGATCTTCTCGTCCAAAACCGGAATCTATTTCTCTCGGAGACCGCCATCCGCAAGGCCTTCGGCGGATATGCGCTCGCCCAGATTCTTTATCTGAAGCGCAACCACAAATTTCCCGCCCGGCAGAAGAAAGAAAAGCACATTCGCCATTGTTTCCGTCTATTCGACGAGGGCCAGGAACTGCTTGAATCCGGAAACATCACCATCCCGTTGCCCCATCCCGAGAAATATTTGAAATTGCAGACCATCACCGATGACGAAAAGCTCGTGGAACTCTTCGAGCAGCGCGACAAGGAATTTCAAGCCTGCAAATCCATCCTTCCTCCGAAGGTAAACCTCTACCTGATTAACAAGCTTCTCTTGAAAATTCGCGGCGTGGATCAGTAGAGCGCCCGCTCTGATTCCGCCCTGAAAATGATATTATCCCGGCGTCAAACGCGATTGGATCGGGGGTCGAACCATGAAAAAATTATTCATTCCCCTCATCCTATGCTTCATCTCAGTCTCGATTGTTTCGGGCAACTCAAAAGCACCCGCGATCATTCCCCTCGTCGCCGCGCAGCAAGACGCCCCGCCCGCGCAGACCGGCGCAAGCCAGGTCCCATCCGTCGTGGTGGACAATTGGATCAAGCCCTTGCCCGGCTGGCTTTACATCCTCGATCCCCGGCCCGATGTTGGTGAAACCGGCGCCCACGTCTGGCTCCTCGATCCTCAATCCGGCACAGTGATGGGGAGCATCCGCACGGGCTACCATCCGGACTTCGCGCTTTCACCCGATGGCGCCCGCCTTTACATCGCGTCGGACACTCACGTCCATGCAACTCAGCTCGCCGTCGTCGATACTACGAGCGGCGATGTCCTCGCCGGTGAAACAATTTATGACCGCGCCATTCCCACCGTCATCCCCGCATTTTCAACCATGGCGGTTTCTGGCGACGGCCGCTCCCTGCGCATCCTCGTGAAAAAGCCCGATTCCGATGAATTCCAACTCGATACGATTGACGCGGACTCCGGCAAGCTTCTTCCCGGCCACGTGAACGTGGGCCATTGCGGCGATGGCCTATTCGTTTCCTTTCCCACCGCGGATCACGTTGATTTTGTCTGTCCCGCGATGAAAAAGGTACATCTCGCCCGCACCGACGAAAATTCGCGGGAACTGGATAACTCCTACGGCCTCTTTCCGTGGAATCACAAGCTCGGCGTTGGCGCGGCATTCCCCGCTTCCGGCGGACAATTCGTCAATATTGTTCGCGGCGATGGCGCGATTTTTCAAATGGACACCGTCACCCTTCGCTTTTTCTCCACCGCGGCTCACGGCGGTGCGCCGGACCAGGTTCTCCCATCCGCCTGGCCTGTATCGCCCGAGGGCACAAGGGTTTACATCGGTTACACCCACTCCCCGGGCGCCGCCGCCGTTTACGAAGCCGCGCACGAACTTCGCGTTTACGACACCAAATCCTGGAAGAAGGTCGGCACCATCAAAACGAGCATCCCCTTTTGGAGCGCCATCGCCGCCCCCGATGGCAGGCTTCTCTACGCCCTCGCGCCTGCGCAGCACTGCATCCTCGTGCTTGACGCCGCAACCATGCGCGAAACCCGCACCATCGCCGTCGGCGTCATGCCCTCCCTCGCCATCGTCGCCCCCTAGCAAAACTTCACGGCTGCAACGCAACACGTGCGCAATTCAACCGGATAATCTCCTCAGGCGCACGCGGAGACGTTGTCATCCTGAAGGCATCCGATCAGGATGCCTGAAGGATCTGTGTGACAACTTCGCCTTGAGGTCTGATCCGTAGGAGGTCTTAAGCTCGAATGGAAATCCGACACTATTTCTGGGGAGCCGCGCGAAGGATCTACTTCGTTTCGCGCAAAGCAAGCACTGCGTAAGCCGTCGCCGCGTCGCTCATAAATCGTCCAACATCCGTTGAAAGATCGCGCTGCTTGTTCAGCGAATACGCAAGCCAGCGCCCCTCGGTCTTGTCCTGATTCGCAATCAGCCACGCGCGGGCGCGCGCAATCTGCCCCCTGCCGCGCGTGTCGCCCGTCTGCTCGATCGCATACGTAACAATCCCGGTCGCCAGTCCATCGCTTTTCGTTTCCAGCGGACTATCGTCGTGCCGCTTCCACCCGCCCACAAATGAAGTCAGGCTGAACCCGCCATCCGCTTGCTGTTTGCTCAGCGCTTCGTCAATGATCGCTTTCTGCTGCGCCGCCGTCAGAAGCCCCGGCAATTTCGCCGAGGCCCACAGCAGCATCACTCGATCAATCAAAACTTGCGAGCCGCTCTCGCGAACGAGATATTCCCGCAGCAGTTTCAAATCGCCCTGAATTTCCGGCGACGCCCGGTAATCGCCGGGAGCCATCCCGGTCGCAATCGCCGCAATCGTCGCGCCGTAATATTGCGAATTTCCCTCCCACGGTGAGTTGTGGAACTCCAGCCAGTCCCACGCCCCGCGCGCGTCGCCCGACTTCAATTGCAGCGCCCACATATTCGCCAGCGCCAGCCGCGAATCCGCGCTCAGCTTTCCGCCCGGCGCGTCATTCGCCACCAGCACCATCGCGTTCAAAATCGATTCCGTCCCGCGCGATTCCGCCGTCTTCGGCACGCCGCGCGCCTTGTCCGAATAAAACGGCTCCACTTCATTCCACAGCCGCACGCGCTTGGCAACGTTTTCGATCAGGCTGCGTTCGGGCGCCGGCGCCTCTGTCTCGGATAGCGCCCCGCGCAGCGCAGGCCGCGCCATCGCATACGGCAGCACGGTGTGGCATGACACGCAATAAGTATCGTGATCCCGCGCCGCCGTCGACCAGGTCATCCACCAAGCCTCGCGATCATCCAGATACGCAGCCGCCGCCTTCGGGCTCCAATCTGAACTTGTGTCGTCGTTCGTGTCGGCAATTACTTCAGCGGTTTTGGGATTCTTATTGGCGGCTTTCGGTCGGCTCGGAGCCAGAATGCCCGCGGCAATCCACACCGCCGCCAAAATTCCGAAGAAGTGAAGTGGTCGCATCGCGTCTCGCTTCGCCCGTAGTATATCGCCCCCGCGCCACCCGGCAATCGGATTTCGCGATTTCGAATCCTGCCTTGCGATTGGTTCGTTCTCTCCATCGCCTATGGTCAAACCAGGGAGCCTCGTAACCATGAACCAGATCGCCGTCCTCGGCACTTAAGAAGAACAATACCAAACCTGGCCTCTAGCGAATAATCATCCTCAACCCGAAATTAGCTTGTCGTAGTTCCAACCTGTTGCTAATTTGAAGGCCTCCATGCACACCAGAAGTGATGGATATGACGTCATTATAGTTGGGGGCGGACCCGCGGGATCAGTTGCAGGCTTAAATCTCGCCCGTGCGGGCCTGCGCACTCTAATACTCGACCAAAAGACATTCCCCAGAACCAAGGCTTGCGGAGGTGGGATCAGCTACCGAATGTATTCCCGCTTTCCCTATCTGAATTATGTTCTGCGGTCAATTCCCACCAATTTCGTAAACAAAGTTCACCTCGAATCTCCTTCGCGAAGAGTGGTTGAGACGACATCTTCATCACCGCTTTATGCGATGGTGCGGAGGTACGAATTTGATGCTGCTCTCCTTAATGAATGTAAGCTTGCCGGAATCGAGATACGAGAAGGCTGCACGGTGAACAAAATCCTTGTCGAGGATGAGAGCGTAGCGGTATTCACATCAGAAGAAGAAGTCCTGCAAGCGAGCCTCGTAATCGGTGCGGACGGGGTAAACAGCGTCGTTGCAGTGCACTCTGGGCTTCGGCGCGGCTGGAGCCCCAACCATATAGCTATTGACACAACAGAAGAGACACCCTATGAAAAGCTAAACGTCCGCGACAAGAACACAATGTACGTTTACTACGGCTACGGACACGGTTACGGTTATGGATACGTTTTTCCCAAAATGAACCACACCGATTTCGGTGTCGGTTACTTATTGTCTTATTACAAGGAGAAGGTTCGCATACCCCCTTACGAAGCTCATCTGTCATTCATGCAATTCTTAGAGAGTGAGAAAGTTCTCTCTGGCCAGTCTGATTCCTCTCAATTCCTGACCTATCTTATCCCTGTTGGCGGCCCTCTTCGACGCGTCTCGACCAATAGGGTTCTTTTGGCGGGGGATGCGGGAGGTTTCGTAAATGCATTCACTGCGGAAGGCATCTATTATGCAATGGTCAGTGGGGAATACGCCGGAAAGGTAGCTTCGGAATCAATTCTTTCTGGAAATCAGTCCGAAGCATTTCTGAGGAAGTACGACAATCTTTGTGCGAAGGAAATCGGCGAGGAATTGAAGAGATCAGTTACTATACAGAAGGTATTATTAAACAATTTGGGGCGAATCGACAAATTGGTCACGGCTGCCGACGAAAACGCTGAGTTAAAGGAACTCTTTACGAGCTTTGCAGTCGGAAAGCTCACCTATGACGAATTCCGGCGGCGGATAATTCCCCGCGGGATAGCGTTCTACTTTTCCTACAAGCTTGAGAAATTGTGGCATAGGATATTCGCACCGTGAAATCATATCCCCATACTTTCCCGCTTGAGCCATTTATATACGAGAATCTACTGCTTAAGAGGCGAAGTCTTTTATTGGTCTGGGGAATTGTCGAGCTTGCTGCGTTTTCCTTTTCATTTTTGTTCAGCCTCCATTACCAGTGGGGCCTGTTCGCCAGGAAGTATTTGCCTCCAATAGCGTTGGGATTGATCGCAACCAATCTGGATATTTACGTCCTGCTGGGATTTTCGCAGTTGTGCCGAGAACAGATCGATGGCCTTTGTGGGTTGCTCAGTTCGGATGAAAAAAGGCAGCGCTCTCGCTTGGACTTTTATAGATCGATCTATGGAAGGAGGCGGTTGGCAATATTTGCAGCCATCACCTGCGCGGGTGGTATATTTACGTTTCTTAGGCTGGGATTAAATGTACCTTCGCTGAGCCTTAAGATCGCGACGTACGCCGCCATAGTGATCATATTTATTCTCCTCGGTGTATTGATCTCCGTTGCGACAGCATTTCTTCATTGGATTAATAAGATATCTAAGCTCGAGCCACGAATAATCATCTTTCATCCGGACCGGCTAGGCGGATTAGGAGCGGTAAGTCGCCTTGCTGATTGGGTCGTCATGGGCGGATCTTTCTTGGTTCCCGTTTATTCGCTGGGGGCGTATTACTCTCCTTTCTCCCGAATCGAGCTGAAGGAATACTCATATCTTTGGGTGGTCTTGGCCACAATCCTGTTGATTGCTGCCTTCTTAATCCCGGCCTTTTCAATACATCGTTGTTATAGGGCTGCGCATGAGGAATTGTCCCGCGAAGTTGCGCAAGAGTACCAAATCCTCTTTGAATCGTTTGTCGAGAACCGCAAACTATCAAAGCCCCATCCCCATGAGATACAGAATCAGCTAGCGACCCTATTATGGTTTTCGGAGCTCGTCGAGAGAATCAACCTGTGGCCATATAGAAGAATATTCGTCCGAGTGATTGCTCTGTCAGCGCTCCAAATTTTGCCTGTTTTTGTCGACCGACTCATCCCGCGCCACTGAATATCGCTCTTCCACTCGCTCCGGGTCCTGAACATCTGCCGACCCACTGAACAGGATGACTTATCTCGCATGGCGACGGAGGCACAACTGAACTCGAGATCATCTCCCTGGCCCACGCAACTTGCCCCGCTCTCCCTCGCTGCTATACTAGATATCTGGGAGCCATCGCCATCATGAACCACCCCGTAATCCTAAGCGCCGTCCGCACGCCCATCGGTAAATTTCAAGGCGGCCTCAGTTCTCTCTCCGCCACCGACCTCGGCGCAAAAGTCGTCGCCGAAGCCGTTCGCCGCGCCGGCATCGAGCCAAACACCGTCGACGAAATCATCATGGGTTGCGTCGTCTCCGCCGGACTCGGCCAGAATCCCGCGCGCCAGGCGGGCCTCCGCGGCGGCCTCGATCCCCGCGTCGCCGCGATGACCATCAACAAAGTTTGCGGCTCCGGCCTCAAAGCTG
>CAVTRS010000004.1:0-49115 GCA_963737185.1 uncultured Acidobacteriota bacterium
AATTATCACGTCGGATTCCTCAGCCAGGCTTACCGTGACGCTTCTCTCAAAAGCGCCGAACTAAAATCGCGCACTGCCGCCGCCGAAAAAGCGGTCGAGGGTGATGAAGCCGCCAGCATTCGCGCCGATGAACGCGTCGCGCACGAGATGATGATGGAAGGCAAGCTCCCGAAAGTGGAATGGGAAGCCATCGTGGATCATATTGACCACGCCGTGAAACTAGTCGGCGCCGATCACGTCGGCCTCGGCTCCGATTTCGATGGCGCCACAATGCCGATAGGAATGGAAGATTGCTCCAAGCTGCCGAAGCTGACCGAGGCAATGCTCCGTCGCGGCTACAGCGAATCCGACATCCGAAAGATTCTCGGCGAAAACACTCTGCGCGTAATGGAGCAGGCCGAGCGGGTGAGCCGTCAGTTAGAAGTGATGCATTAGACAGGAATTTGTTTTCGTTGGGGCGCTGCTTGCCGCGCCCGCTTTAAACTGAATTCACTTTTGGGGGAAAAATGAAAAACCGTCTCTCTGCATTTCTCGCCGTCGTATTTTTCGCCGCTGCGGCTCTTGCCGCCGCGCAATCCAACCCGCCCCCCGGCAGATCCCAGGCTCCCGCGCGCGACCCCAGCATGCCTCCGAACACGATGCTCTTCGATCCCGCGCTCCTCACGCCCTCCGCGCTCAACGCGAGGGCGCCCGCCACCTTTGACGTGAAATTCGTCACCACCAAAGGCGAATTCGTCGTCCACGTCATTCGTGCTTGGGCTCCGCTCGGCGCGGATCGTTTCTACAATCTGGTACAGCACCATTATTTCGATGGCAACGCATTCTTCCGCGTGCTGCCCGGCTTCATCGCCCAATTCGGTTTGAGCGGCTATCCCGAAGTGAATAAAGCCTGGGCCAATGCCACTTTCCATGATGATCCTGTGGCCCACAGCAACACCCGCGGCACGATCACATTTGCCACCGCCGGCGCCAACACTCGCACGACTCAGCTCTTCATCAACTTTTCCGACCGCAACGCCCAGCTGGATAGAAGCGGTTTTTCTCCATTCGGTGAAGTCATTTCCGGAATGGACGTCGTCGAGAAACTCTATAGCGGATACGGCGAGGGTGCGCCGCAAGGCCGCGGACCCGATAAGGGACGCATTACCTCGGAGGGCCGCGCTTATCTCGAGCGAGGTTTCCCGAATCTGGATGTAATCAAGACCGCGCGCATCGTTCCTGGAGCGGCGCCCGCGGCCGGCAGATAACTCGAAGCCTCCGCCTGATTAAACTGGAGCGCGGCAAATTATCGACGCCTACGAGCCGGTTGTCATCCTGAGCGGAGGGCCGATGGATTTTATCGGCCCGCAGCGAAGCCTGCCTGCCGGTAGGCAGGGATCTGTGTGACAACTTCGCCGCAAAACGAAACCATCTAGGCGCAGTCCTAGACTCCCAATACTCCTACTAACTCTCTTACGGACGCCGCGGACTTATCCAGCGCGGCCTTCTCATCCGCCGTCAACTTAATTTCGATGATCTGCTCGATGCCGCGCGCGCCCAATTTCACCGGCACGCCGACGAACAATCCCTTAATTCCATACTCGCCTTCGAGATACGCCGCGCACGGCAAAATCTTTTTCTTGTCCTTCAGGATCGCTTCGACCATCTCCGTTGCCGCCGCCGAGGGCGCGTAATATGCCGAGCCGCTCTTCAGCAGATTCACGATTTCCGCGCCGCCCTTTCGGGTGCGCTCCACAATTGCGTCAATCTTTTCCTTGGGCAGCAGGTCCGGCAGCGGGATTCCCGCGACGGTGGAATAGCGCGGCAGCGGCACCATGTCATCCCCGTGCCCGCCAAGCACGAAGGAATGCACGTTTTCCACGCTCACGCCCAGCTCCATCGCCACAAAGGTGCTCATGCGCGCCGAATCCAGCACGCCGGCCATTCCGATCACCCGGTTCTTTGAGAATCCGCTCAGCTTGAATGCCGTCTGCGCCATCGCGTCGAGTGGATTCGTCACTACGATCAGGATCGCGTTCGGCGAATACTTCACCACGTTTTCGACCACGGTCTTCAGGATGTCGTAATTCGCTTTCAGCAAATCGTCGCGGCTCATCCCCGGCTTGCGGGGAAATCCCGCGGTGATTACCACCACATCGCTATTCGCCGTCTCGCGGTAATCGCCCTGCGCCGTAGAAATTCCCGTGCAGTTCGAGCCCGAGCCCGTAATCGGCGTTGCTTCCAGCATGTCCAGGCCTTTGCCCGCCGGCACGCCTTCTAGCACGTCCGTCAGCACCACGTCCGCAAGTTCGCGGTCCACAATACGCTGCGCCGTCGTCGCCCCGACGTTTCCCCCGCCCACCACCGTAACTTTCTTCCTCATTCTCAACCTCTCCCGAAATGTAATTACTCTAGTCGAGCCCCCCAGCTCCCGCTGGGGGGCGTTGCTGCGAAAAACTTGGTTGCCTCAATCCGCCGCTGCCGCGGGAGCCGTCATATTCTCAATGATTGCGCTCGCAAATTCCGATGACTTCAGCTTCGTAGCGCCTTCCATCATACGTTCCAAATCGTAGGTCACGCGCTTCTGCGCAATCGTCCGCTCGATTCCGGTTTCCACCAAGCGCGCCACCTCTGTCCAGCCGATGAAATCAAACATCATCACGCCCGAAAGCATCACGGAACTGGGATTGATCACGTCCTTGTCCGCATATTTCGGCGCGGTGCCATGCGTCGCCTCAAAGCAGCCGTAGCCGTCGCCGATGTTTGAGCCCGGCGCCATGCCCAGCCCGCCGATTTGCCCCGCGCACGCATCGGAAAGGTAATCGCCATTCAAGTTCGGCGTGGCCAGCACTTCATATTCATCCGCGCGCGTCAGCACCTGTTGGAAAATTGAGTCTGCGATGCGGTCATTGATCATTAGCTTCTGCTTCCACTGTCCTTTACCATGCGTCGCGTAAATTGCATCGAGCACGGCTTTCACTTCCGCGGCTACTTCCTTGCGAAAAGCCTCCGTCGCCTGCTCGAGCCCCGGCTCGATCATGGCGGCATTCTGTTCGACGGTCAGATTCGGGTTCTTGTCTTTGTTGTCCACAATCCAGCTTTCGCGCTCGGTGATCACATGGGGGCGAAATTCGGCAACGGCCAATTCGTAGCCCCAGTCGCGGAACGCGCCCTCCGTAAATTTCTGGATGTTGCCCTTGTGCACAAGCGTGACGATGCGCCGCTTGTGTGCGAGAGCATATTGAATCGCGCGCCGCACCAACCGCTTCGTTCCAAAGGGAGAGATTGGCTTGATGCCAACGCCGGAATCCATGCGGATCTGCTTGCCGGTGCCCTTCAGCATTTCGCTGTTCAAAAATTCAATCAGCTTTTTCACCTCCGGAGTTCCCGAGCGCCATTCAATTCCGATGTACACGTCTTCCGTATTTTCGCGGAAGATCATGATGTTCATCCGCTCCGGATGCTTCACGGGCGAAGGCACGCCAGTCAAATATTTAACCGGCCGCACGCACGCATACAAATCCAGAAGCTGGCGCAGCGCCACGTTCAGCGAGCGGATTCCGCCGCCCACCGGAGTCGTTAACGGGCCCTTGATCGCCACGCGAAAATCGCGGATAGCGTCCACGGTCTCCTGCGGCAGCCATTCCTTGAATGCGTTGAAGGCTTTTTCGCCCGCAAACACTTCAAACCACGCCACGCGCCGCTTCCCGCCGTAGGCCTTTTCGACCGCGGCGTCAAACACCCGCCGCGAAGCCTTCCAAATGTCGCGGCCCGTGCCGTCGCCCTCGATAAAGGGGATTATCGGCCGGTCCGGAACTTGATATTTGTCATTCGCATATCCGATTATCTGCCCATCGGCAGGGACTACCACGCCGTTATAAGAATTTTTCACGATTTTTGCCTCGCCTGCGAAGCGGCTATCGAGTTGTCCGCCGCCTGGATTTGCCGCAAGGAATTCGTCATCAAATCGAACAAACGATAACACAAACCCCCATGCCTCGCACCGTGACTCATGTCACGTTCGCGCCCGGTCGCCGTCACATCGTGGAACATGGAAGGCAGCGAACCAAATCTTGTGCGCCACGCCAGTTCCAAAACGGGAAAAACCTCCAGCATTGCTCGAGATTCTGTGGATTCCCATTCGGATTACCCCCCACCCCCCATCTTTTCGTAAGAGTAGTGCAACAAAGGACTTACAGCAAAAAGGTGCGGTAAGATTAGTGCAACAAAGGACTTACGGGTGTTTTGGAAATTTGGTCTGTAAATGCCTGAATTGATTGGACTTGCGGATGAGTGCTCGCCGAAAAGTGCTGGAAATGGCTCGGAGGGCCGATTGTATTCGAATTGATAACTGTATTTCACGAAAGAGTGTACCACAGAATAAACTGAAAAGCAAGGGAAATCTGAGGCTAGCGGTAGGTTTTTTCAGTGCGTCGAACGACCCGTACGATGGTTACCTTTTTTCGCGTTATGGTCGGCCACGAAAAAGACTCGGAAAGGACCTACCCGCTTGCGAAAGACGCCTTTCCATTCTCCGCCCTTCCGCGCTTGAAGGTTTCCCTGGAAGGGGTCCGATTCCATTTGATCTATCGCACGGGAGATTCTCTTTTGGTCGCGCCGCTGTAATGCCCGAAGGTCGTTCCGGGCGTCTTCGGTTAGTTCACAGACCCAGCTCATTTTTTACGCTTTGCCAGGCGCGAACTTTTCCTTGCCGCTTTTGTTTCAAGCCGTTACGAACGGCTTTCCGGTCAGAGGCTGAAGGGGTGTATTCGCGAATTCGCTTGATAGCAAGCAGCGCCTCATACTCCCTGCGGGGAATTACGATGAGGTCCCCCTGAGCTGCAAGCTTCTTCGGGATTGTTATGGTGCGCATAGTCAAAATATATCACGCGGTCTGCATCAAGGTACACCGCGAATGGAAAGTTTCAGCACGAAAGTTACCGCCCGAATAAAGGAGATCAACAGTCGCACCGTGAAGGACGAATGGTGCGGCACCCGCTCATTCTTAGTACTCCAGCTTGCCCTTGTACATCAGATCCGAAATCTTGAAAGTAATGGACGTTCCCGAGGATCGGAAAGGGCCTTCCTGCCGAATGTATTTGTTCGTCTTAGCATCGTAAACCCATAAAGGCGCCCCAAGTTGGATCACTAACGAAGAGGCGGTCGGCGAGAGCAAAGGCCTGCCACCGACCGTGCGGGGAAATGAGTATTGAGTTTCATTTCCATATCCACCCGAGTTGACTAGCAGTGTCGTCTCGGTCGGCTGGATTAGGGCGCCATCAGGAACCCGCAGTGCAACCTGCGTTGCGGGGGAAGCCCACGCCGCGGAGCTAAAAGCCCCGGGGCCGGAAAACATCACCCCGTTCTGGATATTGACCAAGATTTGGTTGCTTGGGTCCAAATCATGGACGTGCGCTTGGTCAAAGGCCTGTTTCTTATCCGGCTCCATTCTGTTGTAGAAATCGAGCAATTGGAGTTTTCTAAGGATCGCCTGCTTAATGGGCAGCGCTGAATGAATCTGCACGATTGTGTAAAGGTCCGTGCTCGTCTTGGGGCCGCTAAAGCTGGCGCCACCAGGAGAACCAGCATTTATGCCCCAAGGCGATTTGTTTAAGACTTCATCGCAATCATCCTCATTCCACTGCGTCCAATCCTTCGCGATCCACGGCGGATCCTTCGTCTTCGCCGCGCTGGTGAACGACAAACTCGCCGCCAGCATCAAAGGGATCAACGCCGGGAGTGCCCACTTGTTTCGCTTCATGGCCCCTCCATCGCCCACTCAATACTCCAGTTTGCCCCTGTACATCATGTCCGCAATCTTGAAAACGTACCGTCGACCCGAATCACGGAAGGGCGTCGGCTGGTTGAAAGTTCCCTTGCTCTTCTTAAACTGCAAGGGTGCGCCAAGCTCGATCACAAAGAGGGAATCGCTTGGTAAGTACAGAAGTTTGCCGAGGGCAGAGCGGGGAAATATGTACGTAAGCTCGGTGATGGAATTGTGGAAATCACTGGGATTCTGATCGGGTAGGCTAATCTGCATCGGCAAAATGAGCACGCCGTTTGACAGCCTGAGGGCAGCTTGTGTCGAGGGGCCAGAACGTAGGGTTGGATGTTGCGAATCGTCCATAACGCTGCTCCAGATCAAAATCTTAACCTGGTCAACGGGATCCAAATCGTGGGCGTGAGCCTGGTCAAAAGCCTGCTTTTTCTCCGGCGTCATCTTGTCGTAATTGCTACTCAATTGTAGGGATCTCAGAAGGCCCTGGCGTATCGGTAGCGCAGAACTAATCTGCGCTCCGCTGCCGTCGCCGTCACCGTATTTCGTACTTTGGTCCCAAGGGGAGTTGGTGTCCACATTGATGCAATCCTGCATAGTCCATTGCGTCCAATCTTTCGTTTCCCATGAAGTGTCCTTCGCCTTCTGCGCACCGAGGAAGGAGACACATACGCACAGGATTGAAGGGATTAACGCTGCGAGCGGGAGCACGGCCCAACGATTAAAGTGAGAGATGGATTTGAGTGAAGGCATTCGGAGCGTCCCCTCCGGCGCGGTTTCCGACGAATGTGCGCGCGGATGCGAGGATGATACCACCAAGGAAGATAGCCGGGGAGTAATGATGGGAGTGCGGCGGGCGAAGGATAGTGAGGGGTGCGCGGGAGGCGGTGGAGGCCTCAGGTCTGACCCGCGGAATGCACGCGGGCCGAGACCTGAGCTACAGGGAAGGCAAAGCAGATCCCTCTCCCACAAAGCAGGATGGGGATGACAATGCATCTCGGGAATCGGGAGCGGTACAATTACGAAAGATTGGCGTTGATTATGGAGGGTTTCGCTAATGGCACGACTTCGCGCGCGGAGTTTCTCGATCTCTCTTGATGGGTACGGAGCTGGGCCCAATCAGGATCTCCAGAATCCGCTTGGCGTGGGTGGCACGGCGCTGCACCAATGGTTTTTTGCGACGCGCACCTTCCAGCGGATAAATGGCAAGGATGGCGGAGCGACGGGCGCGGACGATGATTTTGCCGCGCGCGGATTTGAGAATGTTGGAGCATGGATCATTGGGCGAAATATGTTCGGTCCGATCCGCGGGCCCTGGCCGGACGAAAATTGGAAAGGTTGGTGGGGCGACACGCCGCCGTTTCACGTTCCAGTTTTCGTGCTAACCCACCACGCACGCGAATCGATCGAGATGAAGGGGGGCACGACGTTCCACTTTGTGACCGATGGAATTCATGCAGCGCTCGAGCGAGCCTTTGGCGCTGCGAATGGCAAGGATGTCCGTCTCGGCGGCGGTGTGGCTGCCATCCGCCAATATCTCCGCGCGGGACTAATTGACGAGATGCACCTGGCAATGTCGCCCGTCCTGCTCGGCCGAGGTGAAAATTTGCTCGAGGGAATTGACGCGACGAAGCTTGGCTATCAATGCACAGAACACATAGCCACTCCCGGCGCGACACACTTCGTCATCACAAGACGCGTTTAATTTTTCATTGAGATGAGTCACTCGGCTGAACTGCTTACCTAACATTCACGCCGAGCAGCGTGAGCCAATACTGCACGGATTGCAGAGCGAATCCGATCAGGATCAAACCAACGCCGATTGCACCCATGAGCCTTGCCGGCATATGATCCGCGGCCCATTCGACGAGCGGCATGCAAAAGCTCACGATTGCGGTCACCGCGCCGATCATTAGTCCGACTTCCAAGCCGAACACAAGCGCGTGCGCCTGCTGATGGCCCACCAAAGCGCTGATGTACCCGGCGACCGCGTAACCCACAGTCCGAATCCCCACTGCAATGAGTTGAAGCCGGGTGATGCCGAGGCGAATAGACGGAGCATAGTCGAGCGACGGCCGCGCCCCAAACCGGTAAGCAATTGCCTGCCCAGCGATAGCAAAGACGCCGAAAGTAATTCCGAATCTTGCTCCGAAGAGGTAAGACAATCCAAGCGCAAATCCGCATCCGCGGATAGCGCTCATTGTCGTTTCATACCAGAATCCGGGATTGGGTTCGTGCCGGGAAGCGCGGGAGAGTTCCCAGGAAAGAGTGACACCAGTGGTCAAGCCGCAAGCAACCCCGAAAACGGGGCCGAGTACGATGCCGTAGCCAACTCCAAAAAGCAGGCCGTAAGTAACACTTTTCGTCAGAGTGCGCAGCGGCCCGTGCTCGCCGCCCAAGAGATCGTATGCGAGGTAGAGTGAGCCGATCACATCGAACGAGCTTCCTACGATGCTGATAATTGCGAGTGTGCGCGTGGTGATCATCAAACTATTCCTGCGGACCGGCAATTATCCAATACCAGAAAACGGGGACGCGCGCCATTCGACCTGCGAAGGATCGGGCACGCGGGGGCGAAGCCGGTTGCGTTTGTTGGATTGAGCGAAAACCGCCTCTTGACAATATTTTCTCCCGGCAATATATGAAGTGAATAGCGGGGAACAGTACATGGCTGCGAACAATTTGGCCCTCAGAACGAAATCAGTTGCGGCGATTGCAGCCTTCGCCGTTCTCAGCTTGCTCGCCACCGCGGGCGGGACCGGCGCTCCCGCAAATCGGGCGAAACCGCGATCGCAAAACGTCGCGGCCCCCAAATACGAATTTGACGTCGTCTCCATCAAAATAGTCGGTCCGAATGACATCCCATCCAATACTCCGTCTGGGTTTTCCCCGGAAGGGCTTTCCGCGAACAGGGCAAGGTTGTGGTGGCTGTTCCGCATGGCGTATGACATGCCGATGTCTCAAATCGTCGGGATGCCGGGCTGGGTCAACGATACGCGATACATGATTGATGCGCGGCTGGACCCAGACACCGCGGCCGCGCTGCAAAAACTTTCTCCGGATCAACTCCGCATCGCGCGGCAGCAGATGCTGCGCGCGATGATGGCGGACCGCTTCGCGCTGAAATTTCATACGGAGACGAGGGAACTCCCCGCGTATTTCTTAACCGTTGCAAAGGACGGCCCGAAATTGCAGGAAGCAAGACCGGACCACGTCGGTAAATTCGACATGCCGGACATCAATGGCCAACGAGCGACAGACTTCGTACAAATTTCAGGCGGCCGTCAGGCCACTCTTGTGGGCCAGGCCGCCTCGATGACCACTTTGGCGGCGTACCTTTCACAGTGGGCGTTGTCCTCGGCGGGTGAGAACGCCCGACCCGTTCTGGATAGAACCGGACTCTCCGGCAGATATGATTTCGAGGTCCCATTCGCGGAACAAGTCCTTATTTTTGAAGCGCCTCCAGCGGGCGCGCCGGCCGGCACGCCTGCTACCGCAACTACTGATTTCACAAGCGGCCCGAGTCTATTCAAAGCTCTGCAGGATACTCTCGGGCTGAAAATGGAATCGGGAAAAGGCCCGGTTCCAGTCATCGTGATCGATCACGTCGAAAAGCCATCTGCGAATTAGCCGGACTGGAATTTTGAGCGCGCCAGTCCCACATATGTCTTCAGCGGTGGCGGGCAGCTCAGTATCCGTGATAGACGGATGCTGCCGGATTTTTGGGATTCACCTTCGCGCGTTCCTCTAGGCTTCCGCGATACCAGAGCACGTGCGCATAAACCTGGCCCGATGTCCGCAGAATGAAAGGTTTGCTGTAAGAACCGTGATATTTCTTATCCTCGATTGAATATAGATAGTCGATCGTGACCACCGGACAGCCCTTTGTTTTCTCCAAGCACTCGGCGTTCAGCACGCGCGCGTTGACTTCCGGCCATCGGTAGCTCCGCAGCAAGCTCGCCGCACGAGCAAACACCAGGAATAAGTATTCAACAATCATGTCCCGGCATCATCTCATTTTGATCGCGACGCAGGGTAGCAGAGGAAGAGTTTTGCATGTATGCGGGTTTGAGGGGCTTCCCAAATCCCTTTCACGCGCCGCCCAATATCCGCAATGTTCGGCGTCTGGTCTCCACCCTACAGAAGTGGTAATCTCCATGCGCATCCCGACACGGATCCATGGCGCACGACGTTTTTATCAGCTACTCATCGAAGGATAAGCCGACAGCCGATGCAGTTTGCGCAGCACTGGAATCCCGCGGCGTCCGCTGCTGGATCGCGCCCCGCGACGTTCTTCCCGGTGTGCCATATGCCGCGGCGCTGGTCAGCGCCCTGCGTGACAGCCGCATCATGGTCCTGGTTTTTTCTTCGGACTCCAATCAATCGCCGCAGGTATTGCGCGAGGTGGAGCGCGCGGCCACGCGAGGGCTGGCCATCATCCCGATTCGTATCGAAGATGTCATGCCCACCTCGGAGATGGAGTACTACATCTCCAGCCGCCACTGGCTTGACGCCCTCACGCCGCCGCTTGAACAGCATCTTGTGCGCCTTTGCGATACGGTGAAGATTATTCTGGCGGGCCCGCCAAGCCCTCCCCCAGTTGAACCGCGCGAGCAAGCTGTCAAGCCTTTTCCAGCAGAACAAAAAAGTGTGCAGGTCCCTTCGACGGACTTGCCGGCTTCTGCAAACGCCGCAGGGCGGGAAGCGCCCGCCGCCCCTAGGACCGAGCCGGCGTTCCATTCGCCTGCCTCATTCCTTTGGCTGAAGATTCTTGGTTTATGTGTGTTGGCTGCGGGGATAACGATAGCTGCCGCCATTTACTTGACCCGCAAACCATCGCCCGGCGCAAATCCCGCGCCAACCGCGACCTCGCCGCCAATAAATTCAGCCCCTACCGCAAATCCGTCGCAGCCTTCCGCGCCCGCCTCAGGTCCTGCGCACGCTCCGGCGCCAAACTCGAAAACCAAAGTCAACGCCGACGACGGGCTTACCTACATCTGGATTCCACCGGGAAAGTTTCAAATGGGTTGTTCAACCGGCGATTCCGAATGCGCCAAGGATGAAAGCCCGGTACACACCGTAACGATTTCCGCCGGATTTTGGATCAGCCAGACGCCCGTGACCGAGGCTGCCTATAAGCAGATCACGGGCGCGAATCCGAGTTATTTTCGCGGCGACCAGGTTCCGGTGCACGATGTCTCTTGGAATGATGCGCAGACCTATTGTGGACGCACGGGAATGCGGCTTCCCACAGAGGCGGAATGGGAATACGCCGCACGAGGAGGGACGACGGAAGCGAGATACGGCCCCATCGATCTAATTGCGTGGGAAGGGGACAATAGCTCGAGCGCGCCTCATGACGTCGCACAAAAACAGCCGAATTCATTCGGGCTATACGACATGTTGGGAAATGTCCAGGAATGGGTAGCGGATTGGTATGGGCCGTACGAGAGTCAGGCAGTGACAGATCCAAAGGGGCCGGACAGCGGAAAATTTCGTGTGGTGCGCGGCGGTTCGTGGGGCGACGATGCATCCATCGTCCGCGCGTCGGTTCGCCGCAAGATCGTCCCCGGGGGCCTCGGCAACCTCGTCGGCTTTCGGTGTGCGGGGAACTGAATTGATGCCGGGAAGACTTTCGCCTTAATCCTTTTTAAACAATCGATCCTCATCACAGCGCAGCTTCACGAATAACGATGGTAGAAAAGGAATCGCCCGCACCGATGGTCCGGAGCGGGCGATTTCGTAAACTTGTTCCGCAAGAATCTAAATATCGTAATACAGCATGAATTCATACGGATGCGGGCGCATGCGCACGGGATCGATCTCCTTCTTGCGCTTGTACTCGCACCAGCCGTCGATGAACTCCTTGTCGAACACGTCGCCCTTCAGCAGGAACTTGTGATCCGCTTCGAGCGCCTTCAGCGATTCATCGAGCGAGCCCGGGAGCGACGGCACGTGCTTCAACTCTTCCGGCGACATCTCGAAAATATCCTTGTCCAGCGGCTTGCCCGGATCAATTTTATTCTCGACGCCGTCGAGCCCGGCCATCAGCATCGCCGAATACGCCAGATATGGATTGCATGACGGGTCCGGCGGACGGAACTCGGCGCGCTTCGCCTTCGGACTATTCGAGTACATCGGAATGCGCACCGCGGCCGAGCGATTGCGCCGCGAATACGCCAGATTGACCGGCGCTTCGTAACCCGGCACGAGCCGCTTGTAGGAATTTGTAGTCGGCGCGGCAAACGCGACAATCGCGGGCGCGTGCTTCAACAGTCCGCCGATGTAATGCAGCGCTGTCTGCGAAAGCCCCGCGTATCCATCGCCGGCAAATAGCGATTTGCCCTTCTTCCAAAGCGATTGGTGCGTGTGCATGCCGGAGCCGTTGTCGCCGAAAATCGGCTTCGGCATAAAAGTGACCGTTTTGCCGTACTGATACGCGACATTCCGCACGATGTATTTGAACTTCATCATGTTGTCCGCGGCGTTCAGCAGCGTGTCAAATTTGAAATCAATTTCACACTGGCCCGCCGTCGCCACTTCGTGGTGATGGCATTCCACCGTCAGTCCGCACGCGGCCATCTGCATGATCATGTCCGTGCGCATGTCCAGGTAGTGGTCGGTGGGCGGAACAGGGAAGTAGCCTTCCTTGAAGCGCGGACGATAGCCGAGGTTGTGCTCCTCGCGCCCGGAATTCCAGCGGCCTTCTTCCGAGTCAATAAAATAAAAGCCGTGCTGCGCCTGCTGGTCGAAGCGCACGTTATCGAAAATAAAAAATTCCGCCTCGGCGCCGAAAAACGCCTGGTCCGCAATCCCGCTTTTCGCGAGATGCGCCTCCGCCTTGCGCGCGATGAATCGCGTATCGCGCATGTAAGGCTTGCGCGTCAAAGGGTCCACTGCGTCCGCGATCATCACCAGCGTCGGCGTGTCGCGAAATGGGTCCATGAAGTGTGTCCGCGCATCGGGAATCAGCAGCATGTCCGATTCGTGGATCGAGGCCCAACCGCGGATGGAGCTGGCGTCCATGCCGAAGCCGTCCTTGAATGAATCGGCGTCAAGTTCTTCGATGGGAAAACTAACATGCTGCCAGATGCCGGGGACGTCGATGAATCTTATGTCGAGGATCTTCGCGCTGTGCTTCTTGGCAAACTCCAAAACCGTCTTGGGGTCCATCTTTCTCCTTCGTGTGGGGAAATAGCAGTCGTACCGAGGTACGTGCGACAGTAACGGAATCGCCGCGCAGCGTCAAGCGCCACCCGCGCCAGTCCAATGCGTCCATTGGATTGTCTCTCTGTGGATTTCTTGCGGCGCCTGAGCGCGCCCGTGAGGGGCACGTGCTCAGTCGTAATATTCCTCGCCGAGATGCGTGATCAGATTTTCGCCCATCATCCAGCGCAGCGTATTCTTCAATTTCATCAGCTGGATGAAGAGGTCATGCTCGGGGTAAAGCTGCGGAGCGCACATCGGAGATTTGAAATAGAAGCTCAGCCATTCCTGAATGCCCTTCAAGCCCGCGCGCTGCGCCAGATCGAGGAACAAAACCAGGTCCAGCACCAGCGGCGCCGCCAGAATCGAATCGCGGCAAAGGAAATCCACCTTGATCTGCATGGGGTAGCCGAGCCACCCGAAAATATCAATATTGTCCCAGCCCTCTTTGTTGTCGCGGCGCGGCGGATAATATTCGATGCGCACCTTGTGATGGATATTCCCGTAGAGGGCGGGGTAAAGTTTCGGCTGCAAAATATATTCCAGCACGCCGAGCTTCGATTCTTCCTTGGTCTTGAACGAGTCCGGGTCGTCCAGCACTTCGCCATCGCGGTTGCCAAGAATATTTGTTGAGAACCACCCGTTCAATCCGATATATCTCGCCTTCAACCCCGGCGCGAGAATCGTCTTCATCAACGTTTGCCCGGTTTTGAAATCCTTGCCGCAGATGGGCACGCCGTGTTTCGCGGCAAGTTGCTGCATCGCCGGGAAATCAAGGGTCAGGTTCGGCGCGCCATTGGCAAAGGGCACGCCGCTCGTCACCGCGGCCCACGCGTAAAGCATTGAGGGCGCAATCTCCGCATGATTCTCCTTCATCGCGCGCTCGAATTTTTCCGGCGTCGAATGGACATCACCGGGCTTCAGGAAGATTTCTGTAGAGCCGCACCACGTCATCACCAGCCGGTCCAATTTATTCTTCTTCTTGAAATCAGCGATGTCTTCCTTGATTTGCAGCGCGAGGTCGTATTTATTTTTGGCTTTCTTGACGTGTTTTCCGTCAAGGTTGCGCACGTAATTCCGGTCAAACGCGGCCTTCATCGGCTTGATGCCGCTGAGAAACTTTTTCACCTTCTCGAGATGTCCCGCGTCCAGCACGCCGGCGTTCAATGCGGCTTCATACGCTGTGTCCGGATAAAGATCCCATCCGCCAAAAACAAGATTGTCCAGCTTCGCGAGCGGCACGAAATCGCGCACCAGCGGCGCGCGCCCTTCGGTGCGCTTCCCGAGGCGAATCGTTCCCATCTGCGTCATTGAGCCGATCGGCAGCGCCGCGCCCGTCCTCACCAGCTCCACGCCGGCCATAAACGTTGTGCTGACCGCTCCCATTCCCGGCGTAAGAATCCCGAGCTTTCCCTTCGGCGCTGCAATGCTTGTCGGACGGCGCATTCACTTTCCCCTTGGCTGTATTAACCGCATTGATCGATTTTCCTTCGCCGCGCGCGGTGCGAAACTTCCCCCCCAGCTAAATCTTCGCTCGCAACGTGAAACTCGATACTATGAGCGATGCCGCCGCGTTTTGCAACGCGGTCGCGCCGGCAGCGCGTGCAACTTGCTTGGCGTGGACCAAATTCTACCAACAAGCCGCATTTCCATTTGGCTGACCCAGCCGCACGCGCCGAGGGCCAACAAGCTTCACCTGCCAGGCATCGCGTCTCATCCACTTTTTGCGAATCAGTCCAATCTCATGCAATCCTTATACACTTCCGCGTTTCCGGGGGATGCGCGGGACCCGCTGGCGGCTCAAACCAGCGCGGCACCTCAATGGGGGGAATCACATGAAGAAAGCGGGAATGTTTTTTCTTTTGTTCGGATTATTCTCCGTCGCGGCGGCGCATGCGGATCAAATCACGCTGAAAAACGGAGACCGGCTGACGGGCACAATCGTCAAGTCAGACACCAAGACGCTGCTCATCAAAACCGAATTTGCCGGCGATGTCACAGTCCAGTGGCCCGCTATTGTCGCCATCACTTCCAGCGGGCCTCTTCATGTCGGTCTGACCGGCGGCCAAATGGTTGCCGGCCCCGTGACCACAAGCGACGGCCAAGTGCACGTTGCAACGCAAACTTCGGGAGTCGTTAGCGCGCCAAAAGATTCGGTACAGGTGATCCGATCCGATGCGGAAGAGGCCACCTATGAAGCCGCATTAGACCGTGCGCAACACCCGCATCTGTTGGACTTTTGGAGCGGAATGCTCGATACCGGCCTCAGCCTGACTCAGGGAAACTCGTCAACGCTCACGTACACGCTTTCGGGAAAAGCGATTCGCCAGACCGACCGCGACAAAATCACTTTTTACACGACCGCCGTTTACGGTAAAGACGACAACACTTCACCGAGCCAGACGACTGCCGACCAAATTCAGGGAGGTGTTCGAGTTGACGTGAACTTCACGCCGCGCTGGTTTGCATTTGGCATGACCGATTTCAGTTACAACGCGCTCCAGCATTTGGATCTTCAAAACGTGATTGCGGGAGGCGCCGGCTATCATGTCCTTAAAACTAAAAAAACGACGTTCGATCTCTCCGGCGGCGCAGGCTACAACCAGCAATATTTTTCGACCTACACTTTGCCGAATCCAACTCCGCCACCGGCCACCACTGCGTTTCCTGCGGTCACAGAGCGGGGTGCGGAGCTGGTTGCCGCCGAAGAGTTCGATACAAAACTCAGCGCCCGCACAGCATTCGGCGAGATTTTCACTTTTTATCCGGGCGTGGGCGGCGCCGGCGGCTACCGGTTCACTTTCAACACTACGGCCTCCACGAAGCTGAAGGCCTGGCTCGGCTGGCAGATCACTTTCGCGGACAATTACATCAGCAATCCGCCCACTGGAATCAAAGACAACGATCTATTGCTTTCAACCGGGTTAAGGCTGACGTTCGGTAAATCGCCACAGTAGCTGGTATCCTTGGAGCGAAGGGAAATTGTGCGTGGCAGCTTTACGTCCGCGCGTCTGGGGAGGTCGGGAATGAGCCGCTTAATAAATCCGCTTTTAGGTCTATTCGCTCTCCTTGTCGTGTGCCTCGCGATGTCTCTCGCGCCGGTTCGTGAAACTGTAGCGAGGGCCGCGGCCGCGATACCCGATCCCGTGGTGGACGAACATCTCGCCGCTCAACACGGCCAGGAAAAGGTTGTCCTCTCCGGGGGCTGCTTCTGGGGAATCCAGCTTGTGTACGAACACGTGAAGGGCGTAATCCACGCCACATCAGGCTACGCGGGTGGCACAGTACCTCATCCGAGCTATGAGCAAGTAAGCAGCGGCAGGACCGGCCACGCTGAATCCGTCGAAGTCGTTTACGATCCCTCAAAAATTACATTGGGCCAGTTGCTCAAGGTTTTTTTCTCGGTCGCGCATGACCCGACGGAATTGAATTATCAGGGGCCGGACCATGGCACGCAGTACCGCTCCGCGATTTTCTTCACCACTCCGGAACAACAGCGCATCGCGCAGGCGTATGTGAGCCAGCTCGATCAAGCGAAGCTATTTCCGAGCGCCATCGTCACGCAAATCGCGCCCCTGCAAGCCTTCTACCGCGCCGAGGACTACCATCAGGATTACGCCATCCACAACCCGGATAGCCCTTACATCGCCACGTTCGATCTTCCCAAAGTCGAGAATCTCCAGAAGGAATTTCCCGGCCTTTACGTAAATTATCGTTGAACTGACGCGCTCGCAACGCGCATCCTCGAATAAATATCAAGCAGCCATAAAAACAAAGTGCGCCGCTGGGACGGCGCACTTTGCACCAAGAGAATTACCGAGACGATTAATTCAAGGCCGGGACTTAATGCGTGGGGCCGATATCAATCGTCTTGCCTGGGATTACGTCAACGCGGTCCTGCAGGATGCTGTTGTGGCCGCTGGGATCGCGCAACTCGATGTTGTGATTGCCTGCGGGAAGGTAGAAGTGCTTCAGGTTCTTCGCCATTCCCGCATACGCTCCATCCACAAACACCTCATCGTCTTTGGCAGGAGCCTTCAATTTTATCTGGCCGCTGGCCACACCTTCGTAATACCCGTATGGCCCGGTCCAGTAATACGGGTACCCGTACCAGCCGGGTCCCCAATATCCGCCGAAGCCGATGCCCCCGCGGAAGCCTCCAAAGCCCCCTCGGAAACCGCCGCGTTGGGCTGAGGCCATTGGCGCCAACATCATCAGTGCCAAAAGGGCGATCGCCGATCCTTTCAGAATTCGATTGATCATTTGCGACCTCCTTTGAACCGGCTCAAGATGCCGTATTTCACCGGTTCTATGTAATTAGATGCGCCTTAAAAGGAGCGCGATGCCCAAAAAAGGTGCGCCAATTCTGGCGTGCGAAAATGAAAAGAAATTAATGGTTGCGGATAATCAGCCACGCGTTCGGCCGTCCGCGCTCATTTCCGTCGGAGGGTGAATTCACAATTGTCAGATTCGAGCCAGAGGCGGGAGTAATCGTAGAGGGGCGCTTGGCACTCGGAGGCAAAGCCACGGCCAATTCCGTCGAGCCTCCTCCATCGGAATTCATCGCTTCCTTGCAGCCGAGCGAGAGCATGAAGTCGGCCAGCTCTTCAAGCGTCATGCCAACACTCAGCTTCGGTTGCCGTCCATCCACTAAAGTGAAAATGTAATTGTCATCCGTATAGCACACCGCGGTGCGCGGGTGGCGCGCTTTCAAGTAGTCTCCCGGCTCGCCGTCGCCCTCGATCGCAATTTTTCCATCGGAAATAAGCATCGGAAGGCCGCCGATCGCATCTTGGATATCAACTTGCCCTCCGACGCTGACGGCCGTCAGGAGGACGACTCGTTCGCCCACCTTGAAATTCTTGAAAACGCTTTTTGAATTGGCGGCATCGGGCGGCTCCGCGATAAGAATCGAATCATCCGGGATAGGCTGCACTTCAGTGTCGGCGCGGATTTCAGTGATAACTCCGCGGACCCCGCGAAAAATCGGAATCGGGCCGCCCGGATTCAGGTGAGAAATGACGATCGCGCGGAAAGGATTCGTCGCGCGCACCTCGTTGTTGTAGGCGCGAGTATATGCGCGCAGGTTGTCGCTGCTTGAAAACCCCATTGGCTTATTGAGCGTGTCAACTCGCATGAACTTGCCGTCCACGTGAAGCCGGAGCCCGTAATCGGGCACTCCAAGTTCCGGCAGACCGGATTCGAAAATTGCCATCGCCGGGCGCGGAGGGCCGCCGCCGCTTAAAATCTTGCCGTCGCTCACAGCAAGCCCGATGGGCAGGCCGAGGTTTGGGTCGGCAAAATCGTAATCGCCATTGACGGCCGCGATCACATCTTCACCATCAAGCGTGGCGCGCGCGGCCAGCAGCGTGAGAGGAACGCGCATGAGCCGCCCATCCCTGTCGGTGCCCGCGCGCGTATGTACGGCGATTTCGCGGCGATGGCGCGCAACTTCAAGGATGTGAATGGACCACGGGCCCGCGGGCGCGCCAACAGGTTTCCCCGCGGCAGGCGCTGCATTTGGATTGGCCGGGGCCTCGCGGCATAGATGAATCCATTTAACTCCGGGCGTGAGTTCGATTTCCTCGCGCGTTTCGCCGGAGCATGTCTGCGCCGTAACATTTTGTGGCGCGGGGCCCTGCGGCGCCTGCGCCGGCGACGCCGCGCAAAATATAAGCAGCGCGGCGAACATGATTCCGTGCGGCAATTTCCGGCGAAATGAAATAATTGTTTTCACTTCCGCGGTTTACTGTTGCACCGTGAAATTTCCTGACGTGATCTTTTGCCCGGCCACAAGCAAATCAACTCGATATTGTCCCGCGGGCAAGCGTCCCTGCGGTGGATCCCAACCGAACCGGTTGTGAAATGCGCGCGTGGAGACGTCCGATCCCTTATAGTTTCCGGTGCCGCGATACACTTCTGTGGAGTTGCAGTACCACACGCTTTCGATTTGATAATTCTGCGGCGGGAATTGCCCCTGAAAATTCAAAGCGATCTCCCAGAAGATTCGTTTCCCCGCGGTTTGCGCCGATTGAAAAGTTGTCGCGTATGTTCTCTGTCCAATCGGCGGCACCGGACGATTCTGATCCGCCAGGAAAAAGAGCAGCGGCGCGGCCACCTTCGCTTGCAATGAGGGAATATCGTAAGGCCCGCTCGCTCCTGCCGGCGCCGAATTGGCGGGCGTCTGGTCGAACTTGATTGTCGATCGGAACCACTCGAAGGATGCAAAAAGCAATAACATCAGAACCGCAATCGCACCGACTCCAATGTAGATATTTTTCCGCGTGATCGGAGTTGGCTGATCGTTCGGTCGTAGTTCGCCAGTGTTTGCCGAGGACCCGCTCGCCGCGGGCGGCGCGATCCGCACGCGCTCAGTTGCGGAAGGGGAAGGGAATGCCTGCAGCGATGGTTGCATCTTCTGAAGCCCTTCGATTAGCTGCCCGACGTCATGGTGAAAATTCTTGTCGTTGATTTCCCATGCATTGCGCAGCGCAAATTGTTTCAAATCCGGCGGAAGCGATTTGGCGTCCGGCATCTTCGCGCCATCCACCAGCACCGGCACCACGCGGATGCCCTTTTGCAGAACATGCGCGATTTCCATGCGCACGAAGTCGTTCGGATCATCGAGGCGCCGCTTCCCATCTTCGTCCGTCGCGGCAAGCCACCCGCGCCCGATGACGGCCAGCAGAACCTCGCAGGATTCGCACGTCTTTTGGATCACGTCCACGTAGTTTTCGCCCGGCCCAATCGTGTCGATGTCCATGAAAACTTGCCCGCTGCCAAATCGCTTGGAAAGGAGGTCGAATAATCGCCCGGTATGCCCGATGCTGTCCCCGCGTCGATAGCTGATAAAGATTCTTGGCACTGGCTCTCCGTCCTGATACTAACACCTGTAATTCGATGCGAAAACTGCGGCTTGGCTTTGCACCAATGGGTTGAGATGGAGGGATTACTCAGCTGAAAATTCGCGGCTCCGCAAAAGAAGGGGCGCGCGAAATAATCCTTTGGTTTTTCTGAGTCTAAATTGTGCCCGCGAGGGGGGATTCTAGAAGAGCTCGAACTGCACTTCGACTTCAACGATCGCATTCACTGGTTTGCCGTTTGGTCCGATTGCAGGCTTGAATCTCCAGTTTCGGACCGCCGCAACGGCGTTCTCGTCCAATCCCATTCCAATGCTTTTCGTCACCTCGATCGAATCTGGCCTTGCCCTCCCGTTTGCGAGGACGGTTACTTTCAGCGCGACCGTTCCTTGATATTTTGATCTGCGCGCCTGATCCGAGTATTCCGGCCGGGGACAATACAAGCACGAGGGATAGCTGACGCCGCCTTCGCCCGCCTGATACACCGGGCCGCGAGGGGCCGCCTCATGCCCGCCGCTCGCGGAATTTTTCGGCGGCGTCGAAAGATTGCCCTTGGGCTTCGGCAATTGTGTTCCCTCAGCCATGGGAGGAGCCGACGCCTGTGTATTGCCGGCAGGTGGTGCGATCTGGCCGGCTTGCGCGGAGGGGCCCGGAGCAGTTTGTGGCGGAGTTGCCGTGGCAATAGATGCGGGCGAACCGGGCGCTTGCTTGCTGATCGCGGCACGCGGCTGATTGCGCGCACGTTCGTAAAGCACGCCGCCAACGATTCCGCCGAGAATTCCGCCGGCAAGAATTAAAATTCCTATGGATGCCAATCGAGTGGGTTTATTCATCGCCGTCTCCCCTCTAGGCAGGTCCGGTGGCCGAAGGCTCCCGATGCGGGAAGTTAGCGGCTGTCTCTGCCGTCGCCGAGTTTGACGCAAATACAGATGCGTCAAATGGCGCGCGCGTTACAGATTTATCCGCGCCCTCGCTGAAAAATCCAGAGGCGATTGTGTAGCAACCGAATTCTCGCGCGTTACTGGCTTTCCTTCACCACGCGTCCATTCAGCGGCTGAACGGGCCGGACATCGTGAGGATAAAGCGCGGCGAATGCCCTGATCTCCGCCGCGGAAATTTCCACCGGAGTCTTCAGCACAAACCACGTCACGCCTTCCGTGCAGGGCGGAGCCGTTTGCGATCCCATATACGTGTAATAGCCGGTGTCGCGCGGCAGTAGACCGGCGGGATTCACCTCCACGCCCGGAATCTCCGTCTCTTTGCCCGCGGTCTTCGGCATATATCGCCACAGCTGCTGAATCGTGGAGTTCGCGCTGCCCGTTTTCAGCAGGACCGCGACTGCGGCAACTTTCCCGCCGCTCGACGCGTGCATCAAGTGAATCACCATGTCGGATGGCTTGCCGTGAACGTACTCTTCGCTTGGATGGTGAAAGTGGAATTGCGTTAGTTCGTAGCGCTGGTCTCCTACAATCAGGAAATTTCCGTTTCCCGGCGCGTAATTCACGCGGACCGCGGTGTAGCCGTTGTTGATAATTTTCAGCGGCCCGCTCTTGTACTCGAATCGGATCGCGGGAAGCGCGGCTTTTTCCGCGCTGCGAATGTCAATCGGAGATTGTTCCTTGCCGGTTTTGCAGGGAGCGTAATCCGGATCCAGGTCGCCCCAATGCGCGGGCCCTCTTGCTCCTTCATAACTCCACGGCGTCTTCCACTGCGCCAGCGGTCCCGCCGGAGCCAAAGCCGCCGCCGCTGCCAGCAACAAAAAAGTTATCCAGATTTTTCGCACGTTGCACCTCACCCTGCGCATCCAAAGCTGCCATCAGGGTGTCAGATGCGCCGCAGCGATGATTCGTCCGCCATCGAAGTGTGGCTGCCGTCGGCGGCCGCTTCCTCGTAGGGCTCACCTTTAGGTGGGCCTCCGTCCGCCGCGCGCATCAATCCTCACTGCGAATTCGGCCCGTTCATCAGCACGCCGCGCACCTGTTTCTGCAACGCCACGATTTGGTCGCTGTGCGGCTGCAGCAAAACCATATCCGCTTTATGCGCTGTTTCTTCTTGCGCGGCCTGATCTTTTTGTTGCTGGCTCACCGGCCCGCCGCCATCGCCGCTGCAAGTGGTGCAAGCCGTCAATCCCACCAGTCCCTCGACCGTGCCTTTGATCGCGTCATACCGTTTTGGAATGCCGCGCTGCTTCGCGATCTCCTCATCATATTGAGCGAGCGTCGCGGCGCGCGCCAGCATTTGCGCCTGCTCCGGCGTCACCGTGCCCGTAAATTTTCCGCTGCTCACCTGCTTCGTAAAATCCATCGCGGCCTTGTCGCTCGCCGATGGATTCTTGATGTAGTCCGCCGCGGCCTGCATCACGCTGATGTACAGATCCACGTCCGCCTGGGTCATCGGCGTCGTATCGTAATTCGGGATCGGCCCTTCGTTCGTCATCGCCGGAGCCGAGCCGCCCCCGCCGCCGGGGTTCGCGCCATCGTTCCCGGATTTTCCGCAACCCGCCAAAATTGCCGCCGACGCAAACAGTGCCGCCGCCGCAAAAAGTGAAAATGAGTTTTTCAATGATCGCATTGGAGAGTTCTCCTTAGGCCGCGCATCTTATCCTTTTCCCCCTGAACTTGCGATAGCGCGAGCATTTTCCTGGCGCAATTTATTCTTCAAAAGTGTGCTAAATGAGACAGACATTCCCCCCCTCAACGCCTATGTTTCTCTCTGGCTCATGACAGGACGCGCCGTGTACCCACCTACGCGGAAGGGAATTGCGCTCATTCCGGCGGAGCCCGCCCAATGATTGAAAAGCGAACGCTGCCCTCATCCACGGACATGCTTCTCGCCGGCTCCGGAACCTCCTCGCGATACGCCGAGCGGAAGACGATCTACGCGCAGGGCGCGGCAAGCAGCGCCATCTTTTACATTCAAAGCGGCGTCGTGCTTCTCACGGTCCGGTCAAAAGGACGCCGCCCCGCCGTCATTCGAGTGGTTTCCGCCGGAGGCTTCTTCAACGAATCCTGCCTCGCGAAGGGCCTGTTCTACATGTCCACGGCGACTACGCTCGTGGCCAGCTCCATTCTCATGATCGAAAAGAAGGAAATGGCGCGGCTGTTGCACGACGAATTAAAAATCGCCGCTCTCTATGAATCCGAATTGCTCATCGCCAACATGCGCTTCCGCGAAGATCTGGTGGACGTGCTCGTCAACTCCGCGAGCCAGCGCCTCGCCCGCGCGCTTTTGCGTCTGGCCAATATCGGCTCCGGCGGAGCGCGCCGCAAAGCAACGATTCCCCGCATCAGCCAGTCCGCGCTCGCGGCCATGGTCGGCACTACGCGCTCGCGCGTAAATTTCTTCATGAACCAGTTCCGCAAAAAGGGCTTCATCTCCTACAACGGCACGCTCGAAGTACGCAGCTCGCTACGCCGCGCCCTCGCAGCCGCCTGACGCCCGGTTTGTGGTCCGTTTTTTTTGGCGTGTCAGGCTTCGGCTTGTTCTTCGTCGGTCTCGTCGTCTCCTTCCTCCTCGTCGTCTCCGTCTGCCATTTTGGCGACGAGTTCATCCGGGAGAGAGAATCCGGCGCGGCGCAGGACGTCGAGACTTTCGACGACTTGATCCCTCCAGGTGGGTTTGGACGAGGTCTCTGGCTTTGATTGTGTCCTGTCCAATTCGTCGTCGAAACGGTCCAGCGTGTCACGGAGGATTGCATCCATGCCGCCCTTGCCATCGGTGTGGACGACTTCACGTTGCAGAGGATTGAGGGTCTGCAGGAGCAGCTGTCCTATATAGGCGAGGACCGCGGCGTTGCGGACGGGGATCCTGTTTTCCGCCGTGATGGCGAACAGTTTGCCGAGGGCGCTGTTGATGGCGAAGGCCGACCGGAAGTCGTTGAGCGGGCCGAGGATTTCCTTGGCGACAACTTTTGAGTTGCGATGCTGCATCTCCTTCATCGCGTGGTAGGGGCAGAGAGTTTTGTGATCCGGGGCGCGGCTATCTATGCAGCGGCGATTGTCTGCGGTCACGTGGTTGCAGCGAACGTCTTCGGGAATGGTTTCTATTGCTGGGACTGCTTCTACTACTAATTGACTGGGCTTCTTGTTTGGCATTTGTCACCTTTTGTTACTTTGGGTTGGGGCTACCCTTCCCCCCCGTCTTTTTTACGTAAGTGCTGATTCTAAAGGACTTACAGGAATAAACCCTGTAAGTGCTGGGAATAAAGGACTTAGCTCCCGCGGCTCGTAAGTGCTTCCCGATAAAGGACATCGGGATGCAGAGAGCGCAGATTCTAAAGGGTCCCGCGAAAGGGAGCGGGACGCAGAAAACGCGCTTACGGGCGTGGACCCCGTAAGTGCTGGGTTTAAACGACTTAGCTCTAACGGGCCGCAAGTGCTTCCCGATAAAGGACATCGGCCCCGACTAAATACGTCGGGGTGCCAAGACCGCAGATGCAAAGGCGCAACTGCCATCCGGCTTCCATAATTCATGGGTGCTGCGGGACTTGCGGTCATAAGAACGTCAGTTACGATCCATGAAGAACTAAGTTACATAGATAGTTAGCGCGGATTGTAAAAGTTTGTCAATAGTTAATCACGAAAAATGTAAGAAATCTTTGGGAGAGATTTCGAATGACTGTGGAAAACTGAAAAGTGGTATTCGAATGGATAAGAAGAAACTGCGGGAAACATTGGGATTTGAACTTCACGTTCGAAGTCAGAGACTCGTATTCGCCGGAACTGTTGGACAAAAGTGGCGCGCTCGCCTTGGTGTATGAGATCTCAGCCTATCGTTTCAGCCGTATAAATGGCGGTGGGAGTCATTGCCTGGGCACGAATCACGGGCCAATAGAATGGTGTTCCTCGCCAGCCCTTGTCATGTGCGTCCGAACCGTTCTGGCGAAGGAGAAACAATATCGGATGGTTAATCGCGAATTGCTTAGCAATACGCCCTTCCGTTTTTTCGGAGTCGGGTGTCTCAATATAGGTAGCGTGCGAGCTCTCGCTAGCCAATCGGGCCGAGTCTCTATCATTCGCCGCCCAAAGCAAGACCTTTCCACGTTCGGCGGCGTTTGAGTTTTGCTGGCTCAGGTGTGCGAGCGCTGCTCTGGCTCCGTCCCAATCGAAGGGTGGCGCGTCATCTTCTGTGAAATGCATCGTCGGCTCAATCCTTCGGAGAAGATCAAGTGCCGTTTCGATTGGGATCAATCGAGGGGTTGCGGCGTTGAAACCGCAAAGGCGAGCAACTTCTGAATCCAGAGTTTCGATGGTTTTGCCGATGCCGTCTGTTCCTGTGCGATAGCCGGTCTGAAATCCGATTGGAAGAATCCGCTTGTGTGGGCGCAGTGTCTGCGTGGTAGCAACAAGGATTTTGTTAGGACTACAGGGGACGACAGATCCGTCTTCAGCCTTGCGAATAAATTGAACTGCCCTGTCACCTCCGGCATCAATCGCTCCGCGTAGTGAAGCGTCGAACTCTTCCATTTGGGTCATCGCATACCTAATAGCCCTAGAGGTGTAAAAACGCGTCACTGGCAAATCGGCACGGCGGTACCCGTACATTCGGGAATGTTGAAGTACGGTGTCCTGTTGGAACTTGTTTGGTCGGCGACCGTAATAAAAACCAATTAGTCCTGCCAACGTAACACCGCGGTCCAACACTTGGCCTCCGAGGAAGATGTTGAGCGGGCTGCGTAATTTGAGCTGCCCGGAGCTGTCAAGCAGTGCGGCAACGTCGTCATCGGAATTCACTTTGGTAATGGTGATGTACTCGCCGGCGAGGGCTTGGGCGACCGATCTCAGAACCTCGCTGACTGGGGGGATCGGTTCCAATGCCAGGCCGAGCGAACGTGAAAAATCGGCGTGAGATTTGGTAACAAGGTTCAGAAAATCGGCACTGTTGGCCTCACTGGCAGCCTTTAACTTGGACACGATAGTCTCAGTGAGTGTTTCTTGCCATCTATGGGCGTCCTTTCCCGCCTCAGAATGCAGAAGAAATGAATAACGTAGTTTCTTGGGTTTTGCGCCCGCCCTCGTTCCATTGATTCGCTGAATGCAACCTGCCACGATGAAATTTACTATGGCCGTCCGATATCCTTCGATCGCTGGGGCTGTCAAAACATCCTGCAATTTAAAAGAGCGAGCATCCGGTTTTTTCAGCCGGGCAAATTCGCGGTGATCCACCGTATGATGGATTAGGCTTTCAAGTGTGTCCCTTTCACTTCGCGAGGATTCCCCAAAATATGTTTCACCCCCTACATAATCGGGGGGCACCGGAACCAGTTTGGTGAATGCAGGGCGCGTAGGCTTGAAAGTGATTACATTTGCTACCTCTATTTCAGTGGGTTGGAGATAGAGAGAGTAGGGTGTTGCGGTTACCTGCAAAAAGGACGAAGTTAGGATGGCTGAACGTAATTCACTAACTTGCGTTGCAATCGCCCTTGCCTCGATCAGGCCCGCTTTCTTGGAATAGCCGACGGAGGCATTGTCTGCTTCGTCGTCGATGATCATCGTCCTCTTGTTCGCCATCGCGGGGTTGCAGCTGAACAAGTCGATGAGGCGCCGGAGGTTGTCACTTTGCTTTTTGGCAACAAAGATCAGCTTGGAGTCTAGCTCGAATGCCCCGAATGAGTCAGGAGCATGCATGATGTCGTAGATTTCGAGTTCTCCGTCATCAATAAACGTCTTAAATTCGCTGGTAAGCCTTTTTGCGGTCTGCTCCATCAACGCTCTGGAATTTTTCGTGAGAACAATTGCGATATCGAAGCCGTTGTCGAATGCAAGGGAAAGTATGCTGATGAACGTGCGCGTTTTTCCGCTTTGCACTTTGCCGAGCAGCATGCCCGGATTGTCTGATGTTGTGGCTTTCTTTAGGAGTTCATCGACTGTTTCTTCCGCGCAAAGGAATGTATTGGGATTGAATGAGGTGTTTGCGGCCTTGTAGGTTGGGTAGAACGTGCCTTGGAGATTAGTGGCATTTGGCATGGTTGAAGGTGTCACGATCCTCCCATTTTGCGCATTGCATCGTTCAGTTTAACGTGCAGCTGTCTCGGAACTCCACTTGCTTCCTCGTTCCCGAGATTGAACCTACTCCCCGCAACTTGGTACAGCATTCGGAGACTGACTCAATAGCTTGTACTCGATCGGCACTAACATCGATTGAATCCTAACATCAGTAAGCGGTGACGTGGAATGCGAGTGGCCTGGCGCTTCACCCCTTCCTAATTTTCTTCTCAAGCCTCTTAATTACCACTTGAAATTGCTTAACTCGCTTTCGGTACTGATGTTTCCATTGTGCGTGTGCAGCTTCCTTTTGCAGCAGCTTAAAGATTATCGACCCAGCCTCTCTCCCGTATTTCTTGATGTATGAGTTTTTGGTTCGCATCAACGTCCCCCGACTCGGCGCACGTGGCTTAATTCACAGTTGCGGTTTCGTTTGAGGTGTTCGAAATGAGCCCGGTGCCCACCACCTGATACCATCGGTTTCACTGCCTGTCGACATTTTGGGTTTGGGCATCGAAACCCTAGTTTGCCTTTCGGCACTTTCAGCCCAAGCGCGTCAGCGACCTCGCGAATTGCATTCGCCAGGTCGACGCCAATCACACACTCTTCGATTTTTACCATTCGCTAGTTCCTCCTTGCGGCGGATTCTACCACGCAGGTTACTTTCGCGTACTATGACGACGGTGCAACCAGGGGAGGCGGATTGGATTGGGGCAGCGCGGGGAAGTTGGGAGTGCCATGCCTAACCGGCAGGTGAACCAGGCCTAGCCGGCAGGCGAGCTCCGGGGGTGGTCGAAAGCGCGAAACCGAAAGGGAGAAGAGAATTTCAGATTTGGGATTGGGGGAGAGCAGTGGCGAGTGGTTTGTGGCGAGCGACGGGAAGGTTGGGAGCGCGGATGGCGGAGGCATCAGCGTTACTAACTGTAATACTGGCGGCGAGAGTGGTAGGATTCCCCGGTTATGGCAGAGGAAAAGAAGAGAATCTCGCCTGCAGTTCCCGCCGATCCATTTCGGGAAATCACCGATCCCAGCGAAAAGGCAAAGGCAGCCGAGTGAGAAGCCATGCCCGAAAAATACAAGCACACGAGAGCGGAATATTACGCGCTACTAAGGGATGTGGAGAAGATTTATAAGTACGGCGACGAGTTGGAGCTTATGCAACTCTTGCGGAAGTACGGGATAAAGGACGAGGACCCGCGGTTCGGCGAGATCGTGGCCCTTTTCCGCGCTTTGAGGAGCGGGAAGACTTGACCGCCAAGCTGTGGAGCTCTCTGCGCATCGCCTTAGCCTCACTAGCAGGCAGCGTGGCAAGATGGGCATCAAGTATATCCGCGGTCCTCTTTGCGGCGGCGTGAAGACTTGTTCTTTTCTGTGACATTGCAACCTCAGAATAGCAGTTAATCGGCCTGTTGGGAAGGTTCTGTTTAAGCGGGCGCGGGTGAGAACAGTGGCGAGTGACTAGTGGCTAGTGACTGGCGCGGCAAAGACGCACGGCGAAGACCCTGTCTACCCTGCCTGACCGGCAGGCAGGCGGCAGGCGGGCCCACACGTAATTACGACGTGTGGGGCACGCGAGCGAACGAAAATCAAAGAAAAAGCAGATCCCTCACCCGCCTCGGCGGGTTCGGTCCCGATTGAAAACATCGGGATGCAAACGGCGCAGATGACAGATTAAATGATTGGGACGTTCGCGAATCGGAGGTTTCTCTAGGAAGCTTTGAGCGCGAAAAGCGCCGCGATCAATCCTGCCGTCTCGACGCAGAAACGCACGTAGTTCCATCGGCCCCACCGCCGGACCAGCATCTTGACCATCTGCGGATCGAGTTTCGATGCGCCGGGGCCCCCGGGGTCGAAGCCGAGCTTCACGTTCGTTGGCAGGAAGATGAGTAAATTCAGCGCCAGGTGGATCAGCCCGCAAATGCCTGCGATCCCCAGGGCCGGGCGCGTCCGAAGGCCCGTGGCGACCGCGACAATCACCGCGATGGTCGCGAAGGTGTAAAGGACGCTCACCACGATTTGGAAAAATCGGGGAACCCTTTTCGCGTAGGGAGTGGCGAGCCATTCAATCACGGATTTCGGAGGCTCGGAGGCCCAGGCGGGAAAGAGAATCGTCGTTTGATAGAGGTGCGCGCCCCATACGGCCGCGAAAGACATCGCCAGGAGCCCCGACAATGCGCTGACAAGGAATTGAGCCGAAATTCCCGTATTGACCTCCGTGACGAACGGTAAAGTACACCCAAGACTCTTGGCGTGCAATACACCAAGACAAAGGAGAATTTCAGATTTGAGATTTGGGATCTTAGAAAAGATAAAGACCAAGGGCGAAGACCGACGTCAAAGGCCCCCACACGTAATTACGACGTGTGGGGCCCCCAGCCACCCTGACGGGTGGCCCTACACGAGACAAGAGTGCACGTCAGAATCGGCGCGCTATTTCGGCTTCGGCGCTTGCGGCGGGGTGGCGATTTCGGCCTCGATGGAGGTTAGCTGATAGCGATCGAGCAGGCCGTTTAGATCGACGTCGGCCTCGAACTCCTTGGATTTCAGATCGGAGGCGGCGCGGCGGAGTTGGCGCACGTATTCGGCGGCGTGTTTTCGCGCGGATTCGTCGAGCGCGATTGCGGCGTCTTCGACTTCAGGGATGCGGTCCTTCTCGAAGGCGTCGGCAGCGGCGGTTAGCTTGGCGCGGTCGTCAATGGCTTGCGCGCCGCGCGCGGCGAAGAATGCGCGGTTCAGCTTGAGGAGCGCATCGAGATCGGAGTGCACGCGCGCGGTTGCGGATTTCCAGCCGTCGGGCTGCGCGGCTGCGGCGGATTGATCGGGCGCCTTCGGCGCGGCGGTGGGCTTCGGCACGCTCGGGGAATCGTAAATCATGTTGAAGATCATTTTGTAAGTGCCCTGTGATTGGCCGCGCCACTGTGGCTTGAAACCGAAAAGATAGACGCGTCCATCGCCATAGAAAACTTCCATGGCCGCGGCTTTGCCCTGAATTTTTTCGGGATGCAGCAGATAGCCGCTCGCGAGGGGATTGCGGTCGTCGGGATAAACGGCCAGGATTTTTCCCTTGAAGGCGGACTTGGCCTCGAACGCGGGGCTGCGCTCAAAGAAGACGACGGGATCGCGCGGCATTCCCCAAACGGCGGGAAGCGATGGATCGCGCAGCTCGACGCGGAGGAGAGAGCCGGAGCAATAGAAATCGTCGGGCTTTACGCCATCGAGAATATTTGTGACCGGGAGCTTGAATGTGTCGATGGCCATGAGCGAGGCGTTGTTGAATGTGATTAGCGTGCCGCCGCCGCGAACGAATGCGCGCAACGCTTCGACGCCGGAATCGCCGATGCCGCCCGCGTATTCGCCGGGCACGGTGCCGGGCGCGAAGCCGTTGAGCATTTGATTCGTTGAGGCGTCGGGCAAAATGATTGCGTCGAAGCGTTCGAGCAGATGGCCCGCCTGGATATCGCCATTGTGGAGCGTGATTGGAGTGAAGCCGTAATTTTCGAGGATCCAGCGCGTCCAGCCTTCGTCAATATTGCCGGTCCAGGAGCGATAGAGGCCGACCCGGGCTTTTTTCACGGCGATGGTATCTGATGGAGATTTTTCGGCGGCGTTGATCGTGAGGGAATTTTTGTTGGCAATGTCGTCGATTTTTTCGCGGCTGATGCCGGAGATGACGATTGTGCCCGCCTCCGGCGAGCCGCTGGCCGGGGCGCTGCTCGCGGACGGGCTTGGAGTGAACGCGACTTGGCCGCCCGCGGCGAAGACGTCGTTGATAGCTTTGAAGCTGTTGTTCGCGCGGCGGCTGATCGTGTACGTGCCGCCCGAACCTTTCACGCTGCCGGGCGGCGGCGCGAATTGCGCGATGAGTTTCAATTGCGCGCGCTGCTCGGCGCTGACGGGTTGCAGCACCGCGGCGTATTCGACGCCCATTTGCATGGGCAGCGTCCAGCCGGCAACGTCGTAGGGACGGATGGGAGGGCCATTCGGGCCGTCGCGCAGGTCTGGATATTGCTGCGCCTCAAAAAGTTCTTTGACGAGGCCGCCGAAGGGCTGGTCCATCAGCACGACCCACGAGCCGGCGGAATACATGCGGCCATTCGCGGCGAAGGGCTGCGCGGCTTGGTGGACTTCGATGCCGTTGATCATTAATTTCTGGACGAGCAGGGCCGCGGTGGGAAGGTCGCGCTGTTCGGCAGGAATCACATAGGCGTACGGCGGATTCTTTTGGAATTTCTGGATGTTGTCGCGGCCGGCCTGATATTTGTTGTAGAGAAGTTCTTCGTGATATTTCGCGGAAGTGTCCAGCACGGCCATCGAGGCGCCGACCATGTAGCGCACGGCGTCGCCGAGGCGCCACCAGCCGCCCGTCCACGGGCTGCTGTAAAAAACTTCAGAGCGCAATCCCTGGCGATCCTTCGGAAATTCGTCGACGGTGTAGAAATGCGGCGTGGCGTAACGGTAGAGCGCGGTCTCCGTGAAAAAGGAGATCGTGTTGCGGAAAATTCCGGTGAAATCCTGGAAGCCGGGATACCAGTTGTCAAAGCCCGTGCGATTGATCGAGCCGGGCATGTCGTGTTCATCGAGATACGCGGCCATATCCACGCCGAGCGCATTCAGCCAGCGGATGAGCATCGGGTCAATGTTCGAGGAGATCGGCTCGACGAACGGGGGAATGAAAATGCGGGCAGGGAAGGGCGCCGTCTGGTGCTGGCAATAAAAAACTTCGGGATTCCAATCGAGTTCGGCGCGCGTGGATTCCTGCGACTCGAGCATGTTGTTCATGTAGCCGTCGCGATTATTGTCGTGGCCGACGTATTCCTGGAAAAGTTCGGGCAGTGGGCTGACTTCGTAGGGCGTGCCGAGATTTTTGCGGTACCAGGAGACGACCATGTCCTGTCCATCGGGATTCAGTGTGGGCCACAAAACGAGAATTACGTTGTTGAGGATGGCGTCCACTTCGGGATCGCCCTGCGAGGAGACGAGTTTGTAGGCGAGAAGGATGGAATGCTGCGCGCCGGCGACTTCGGTGGAATGCATTCCGCCGTCAATGTGGACGATTACTTTGCCCTGGCGGGCGAGCGCTTTTGCGGCGGCGTCATCGAGGCCGCGGGCTTGGGTCAGGCGGCGCGAGATGTCCTTGTACTTATCGAGCTGCGCCAGATTTTCCGGCGAGGAGATCACGGCGATCTCCCAGTTCAGGCCGCGAGTGGTCTTGCCGACAGAAAACATTTTGATGCGATTGGAGGATTCCGCCAATTTGTGGAAGTAAGCGGTGGATTCTTCGTAATTGGCGAGGTAGAAGTCGTCACCCGGCGTGTGGCCCAGCGCGGATAGCGGCGTGGGGATGGCGGATTGCGCGGCGGCTGGCGCAACGCGCAGCGAAAGAACAAGCAACGCGATAATTGCAGTACGAATTATATTTTTGGTTCGCATGCCGCGGATGCTATCGGGAAGCGGCGCGAATGTAAACGGGGAATTGATTTGGCAAGTTGTGTGATGCGGAGGGATCCTTCTCCCGCAGAGCGGGATCAGGATGACAACGTTTTAGCTGAGACCGGGCTCAGGAAGACAAAAGTCGATTCGTGGTGCGGCGATTCGATTTAGAGGCGATCGATGGAGATGGAGCCGTCGCCGGAGCGGAGCATCAGCGTCCCGCCGCCGCGGGAGGGGAAAGTGTTATTTATCCGAGTTAGCTCAATTGTTAGAGCGCTTAGCTCAATATCGCTGGCGCGATGTCCCGCCGACGGCAGGGGTTGAAACCCCCGGTAATCCGCGATCATTCGGCACGGCTAAAGCCGTGCCCTGATACACACAAATTATGTGATGACTACTAATTTCCTGAGGGGCGCTCGACGTGGTCGATCACGATAATTTCTACTGGGCCTTTTCCGGGTTCCAATTTTAGGCCGAGTTGTTGCTGGATAGCGACATAAATGGATGGGGCGCCTGGAGGAGGGGGTGGAGCGGGCGTGCCTGTCGCCGCGTCGCCCCGATCCGGGCGGAGGGCCGCCGACGAGTCGGAATCGGAGTCCTCCCAAACCCACCTGAGCGTGAAATCATATTTGCCTGTCAGTCCGGTCTTATCCTGGACGGTGCGGTTCGTTGCTCGAATCAAATAATCCGCCAGGCTCGACATGGTGACGGCTTGAGCCGTCATGATTGTGACTCCGCCGCGTCCACCAATTTGCATTCCGCCGGGGCCTGCGGGCCCGCCATCAATGCCTCGCAATCCATTTGCGTAAGTGTTGCCGGGATCTGCCTCAGTTAACTTGGGACCGTCCTTCATATTGACCAGGAAAAAAACCGGAAGCTCTTTGGTTTCGCGATGGACGACGAGTTTCAGGCGATCGGCCAAGAGCGCCTGCAGCATGCGCTGCTGAACAGCGGTGCGCTCGTCGGGTTTCAGTTTCTGCAATGCTTCGGTGGCTGAGCTATCCATTCTGGCGTCGACATCGTACCGTTCGTGTTCGTCGTCGAGCCACGCCGGCCCTCCAACAACTTGAAAATATTTTGCGCCGTAGGCTTTCTCAATGACCATGTGCATGGTAACGCCAATTGCGAGGTATCCATCGGGTGTGAAACCCCATCTGCTGTTGCCGCGCGCATACCGTTTGAACGTGGCGACCTCGAATTCGAAGTTCGGTGTGGTCGTGGTTGCCGAGGGAGTCTGCGATTGAGTGCGGCTTGGCGGCCCGCCTGCAAGCCCATATACCAGCGGCAAGGCGACTACCGCCAATCCGGCCGTGGTGAACAATAATATTCTGCGAATTCGAGGCGTATCGCCGGTCCCAAGCATTTCTGAACTCCTCTTCATATGCAGTCTGATCCTCATTCTGGATAGGAAATCGCCGGTCACAGCTATTCTTTCTTTGCTTCCTTTAGCGCATATCCGGGGGGCACTTGGAAGAGTGAGGGATCGGGCTCGCCGAGCTGGATGTTTGTCAGCCGGATTTCAAAGACGCGCGTAATCCTGGGATCATCAAGACGACTCATGATGTCCATTCTCAGATCTTGCGAGTACCAGTGCTCCTCTACAACCTTAATCGGCCTGTCAGCCCCGTAATCTGCTCCAGACCCGATTGTCGTTGTTCTCGTGCCCTCAACCTGCAAGCCCTCCATTGTTTGCGTACCAAGGGACTCGTGAATTACTTGGGGCCTTCTCGAAGGGTCGGTTTGTTGGGCTTCTTGGGCCTCAAGCGTTGACTGGGCTTGGGATTGCAATTGCTCGGGATTAGCAAAGACGACTGGAATCTTTGTTGCAGTGTGATTCTTCTTGATCATGTGGTAGGCGACGCGCGCCACCGGATCCAAAATTGTTATGTTGTTTTCATCTTCGCGACGCGTCCGTCCCTCGCCATCGCGCCATTCCATGGTTATCGTTTTCAGGTCGACGTGTGTACCGTCCCGAAGTGTGCCCGTACCTTCGCGGATTTCCTGAGCCGCGTAGGGCGCGCCTTTCGTGGGCGGGAGCACTTGTGGTTCGGGGGCGGGTTGAACGCCGTAGGCCACCTTCACCATTGTGGGCGAGTCATTCTGCCGCGCACTGAGGAGCGCACTGGTGCCCATGACGCAAGGCCGACGAGTAGAATCGGACGATTCATAATCGATTCCTCCTTCTTGAAAGCAAAATCTAATTCACGAACCGAATTGCGCGAACTTGTCCCCATTCATCGACGAGCACGTCCGCGGGTATTCCCTTGCCGCGGCGCGCGCGCGCGGGATCAATCGCAAGAGATGCGGGCAGCGTAATCCGCGCAATCGTGCCGTCCACAACGGGAGGGCCGTCATCGAGCGGCATGAAGTCGTTTTCAGCGGGACGCGCGGCGCGAATATGCGGCTGCGGGGGTTTTTGCGAAGGCGCTGCATTGTGGCTTTCAGGTGCGGAGATCGATATCGGAGGCGGAGCTTGAATCTTTGCAACGACGACATTGGCCGGAGGATTGCGTGGAGTGTGCGACCGCCGGAACGTGATGAAGAAAAGCAGGCTTGCAGCGGCAAGGGCGCCGAGAGATGCCGTGGCCGCCCAGCGAATCCACGAACTTGAAGGCTTCGGTGGCGCGATGGGCGCCATATATGGTGAGGCAGCGGGGGCTTCTGCAGGCGCTAGCGAATTCAGGAATGAATCCACCCGAATAGTGGTCGCACGAACACGATCCAGCTCCAGCCTGCAAGCGGCGCAACCTGCGATGTGACGTTCCACCGACGCGGTTTCGCTCGCTGCCAACTCACCATCTACAAAGGCCAGCAAAGTTTCCCGATTCACGCAATCGCTCATGTCTTGACCTCGAACATTTCTTTGTATTTTCGCTCAAATTCCTCCATAGAGCGCAGCAGGAACTTGCCTACGGAGGCCGGATTCATTTCCAAGACTTGCGACAATTCGCGATAGGAGAATCCAGTATTGCGGAAGACCAGCACGCGTGCGCCTGCAGGCTTCATTTTCGAAAGGACCATGCGCACCCGCTGCCGCTGCTCAGAGCGGAGCATTTCATCGAGTGGACTCCCCACTTTCGCGGTGGATCGGACGCCCTCCTCGGCAGCGGCTTGCTCGTAGCGGCGGCGACGGGCATTCATCCTCAGATAGTTCAATCCAAGATTCATGGCGACGCGATAAAGCCAGCCTTCCAGATTGTTTCCGGGCCGAAAGAGTTTGGGCCGGTTCGCAAGCTTCCAAAAAGCTTCCGAGGCCAGCTCCTCTGCGCGACCGCGATCACCGGTAATCCGCGTGAGCAAGTTCAGCAGGCGGGAGTGCTGCGCCCGGAATAGAATTTCGAGCGAATCTTCCGCCCCGGCGTTTTGGACGAGGCCGGATCCCGGCAGGTCCAATTGAATGTCCTCTCTCACGTCCATGCTTGCCTGCATATCTATAACAACGTACGGGGCGGGTTTGTGGCTTCAAGAAAATGGCAATTGGCAGGATTTTCTTTGGAGTGCGGGGGAATTCGGCTGCAGGAGGTACGGGCGGCGAGAAGGGCCGACTGGTTCGCGGCCAGCCCACGTGGCAGATCTTAATTTCCGGAGGGGCGCTCGATGTGGTCGATCACGATAATTTCTACTGGGCCTTTTCCGGGTTCCAATTTTAGGCCGAGTTGGTCCCGAACGGCCGTGAAAACAGAAACGCCGACGGGGTCCACAGAGGCGCTCGGAGACGCGCCGCCGGAGGGCGACTGAGGTGCGATGTCATCCTGTGCGAATTGCAGCGTGAAATCATATCTGTCGGTCAGTCCGGTCTTGTCGAGGATGGGGCGGCCCACTCGGTTCGTGAGGTAAGACGCCAAGTCGGCGGTGGAGCAATGCAAGGCTGTCACCGTTACCGGCCCATTTCCATAGCTCGAGGTTCGGATACTTGCCCCACCACGGGAGGCTCGAGGGCCGGGAGCGTTGGGGGTCGGATCGGGAGTTTTTGTCACCTGGAGTTTGGAGCCGCTCTTTGCGAAAACGAGCGAAAAAACCGGAAGATCTTTGGTCTCGCGATGGATTTTCAGATTGAAGCGCTCGGCCAGGAGGGCTTGGAGCATCTGCTGGCGCGCAAGCCTGCGGTCGGTAACGCTGAGTTTCTGAAATGCATCGACGAGAGAAGGGTCCATTTTAGCGTCAATATCGAATCGTTCCGAGGTGAGCCAGTCCGGCGCGCCCGAGATTTGATAATTCTGGACGGCGTACGCATCTTGAATGAGCCTTTTCAGCGGAGCGTTCTTGATAGTGTAACTATCGGGCATGCTCGAACCATCTATGCTGCCGCTGCCGGATTTGTTTGGTTTGATCGAGGCGACCTCATACTTGAATACGGGCGGGGCGGCGGGTGGTGAGGTTTGGGCTTGCGGCTGTTGGTGGGCGTGGGCTGGCGTTGTGCTCGTCAGTCCCAGCACGGCTGGAAGAGCGAGGCTCGCAATACCTGCGACGATTAGCAGGAAATTCTTGCGGCATTCAAAAGTGGCTTGGTGCTTCTGCATGGCGCGGCTCCTGTTCATAGACGCCGCGCGGGGTTCAAAGGTTTTCATTCGGGTCACAGAGGGGTGGGAATTCTTGCGTAAGTTGCCGACTTGCCGAGGATCCAGTGGAAGTGTTGCGCAACGCTAATTTCCCGAGGGCCTTTCGACGTGATCGATGACGATGACTTCGACGGGGCCCTTTCCCGATTCCAGTTTCAATCCAAGCTGCAGCTGAACGGCCCCGAAGAGATCGGGGCCGCCGGCGGGGTCCGCGGCGGGCGGCACAGGCTGGCCGCCAGACGCGTCTGCCGCAGAACCCGATGAAGGCGCGCCGTACCACCATTTCAGGGTGAAGTCATAGCTGCCCTTGAGCCCGGTCTTGTCCTGCACCGTCCGTCCCGCCTGAAACGTCAATTGACGAGCCAGCGCAAAGGTAGAAACTCCGAAACAGTAGAGAGTCATTGTTGTCAGCCGGACCATTGCTGCCAGTTCCGACCGGGAAAATTTCGCCCGGCTTTACGGCGTCCGCGAACTTATCGGCGTAGGGGAAGGCCTTCTCGTAGGTGTCTCCAGGCTTCGATTCCTTTAGCTTGGGACCATTCTTTGCGATTGTGAGAGCATAAATGGGGAGCTCCCTGGTTTCGCGGTGAATCACGAGCTTCAGGCGATCAGCCAATAGCCACTGGAGCATTTGCTCTTTCACCAACTGGCGTTGGTCCGGTTTGAGCGCCTTCAATTTATCTGCCACGGAGCTATCCATCTTCGCCGTAATGTCGAATCTGTCAGAGTCGAGCCACTTCGGCCCTCCTGAAATCATGCCGTCAATATTTCCCTCGACGCCGTAGGCGATTCGAATGATTGCTTTCAATGTGTAGTTTCTCGCTCGAAAAGTATCTTCACCAACGAACCCAGCGCCGCCGCCGAAACCGGCAGTCGGTGGGCTGGGTTTAATAGTGGCGACATCGAATTCGTACGCGGTAACGGTTGAAGCGGGGTTTTTGACTGACGACTGGTTCTGCGACTGAGCCAAGCCTGACGTCGCGTCCGTAAGTCCGAACGCGATTGGTAAAGCGAGGGCCGCCAATCCAGCCACGCTCAACAACAGGTTTCTATGAATTCCGAACACGCCGGCAAATCTCGTCATTCCTAACACCCTACTACGTGAGTCGGCTCAGCAAGGCTAAACTTATACACCGAAATCGACCTTAGCAGAAAACTAAAAGTGTACTTATCGTGTTTGCTACCTGGATTTCGCGGCTTTGGCGCGCTTGGGCGCGGATTTTTCGGATGGCTTGGGGCGGAGGGCGGCTAGGAATGCGTCGAGATGGAGCGTGTTGAGGGCGTCCTTTTTCTCGAGCCAGCCTCGGCGCGCGGTGAGGACGCCGTAACGCATCCAGGCGAAGTGCTGGTAGTTGTGCGCGTCGGTGGAGATTACGATTTTCACGCCGCGATCGCGCGCGAGGCGGAGCGAGGCACCGCGGAGGTCGAGGCGATCGGGCGCGGCGTTACATTCCATGGCGACGCCGTGTTTTCGGCAGGCGTCGAGAACTTTTTCGAGGTCGTAGACGAAGGGTTCGCGGCGGAGGAGCAGGCGTCCCGTGGGATGCGCGATGATCTGCGTGTAGGGATTTTCGATGGCGGCGAGAATGCGGTCGGTCATCTCGGCGCGCTCGAGATTCATGTAGGAGTGGATGGAGGCGACGACGACGTCGAGCTGCGCGAGGACTTCGTCGTCGAGATCGAGCGTGCCGTCTTTCTTGATGTCCACTTCGATTCCGGCGAGGAGGCGGATGCCGGGAACTTTGGTTTGGGCGGCGCGAATTTTTTTGATTTGCTCGAGCGTGCGCTTTTCGTCCATGCCGTTGGCTACGGTGACGGCCTGCGAGTGGTCCGTGAGGGCGATGTATTCGTAGCCGAGGTCGCGCGCGGCGGCGCCCATTTCTTCGATGGTGTTTTTGCCGTCGCTGGCGACGGTATGCATCTGCAGGTCGCCGCGGATGTCGCGCTGTTCGATGAGCTTGGGCAGCTTGTGATGTTCGGCGGCTTCGATTTCGCCGGTGTTCTCGCGCAGCTCGGGAGGGATGTAATCGAGCTTGAGCTTGGCGTAGATGTCTTCTTCGGTGGCGCGGGCCACGGGCTTTTCACCTTTTAATGTGGAGAGCGCGTACTCGTTGAGCGTGTAGCCCATTTTTAGGGCGCGGCCGCGAAGCGAGACGTTGTGCTCTTTCGAGCCGGTGAAATAGAGCAGGGCGGCGCCAAAGACTTCTTTATCGAGCAGGCGCACGTCCACTTGCAGGCCGCTCTTTAAAAGAAAGCTGACTTTATTTTCGCCGCGCGCGAGCGTCTGCTCGATTTCTGGATAGGCGAGGATGTGCTCGGCGATAGCGTCAACGGACTTCGGCGTGTGCTTTTGGCCGAGCGTGAGGAGGAGATCGAGGTCGCCGACGGTTTCCTTGCCTCGGCGGAGTGAGCCGGCGGGCGTGACGGAATCGACCTGCGCGCCGAGTTTCATGATGTACGCGGTGAGCTTTTGCGCGGTCTCATCTGCGTCATTGATATGGAAGCGGCCGGCGGATTTCTTGAATGATTCCGCGGCGCGGATAATGTTCTGCTCGCTTTTTTCGCCGAAGCCTTCGAGGAGGCGGAGTTTTCCGTCTTTCGCGAGTTTCTCGACGGCTTCGACTGTGCCGGCCTTGAAAGTTTTCCAAAGTATGGCAACTTTCTTGGGGCCGATGGATTGGAGTTTCAGCAAATCGAGAATCGTGGGCGGATATTTTTTTAGAAGCTTTTGGCGCGTGGAGTAATCGCCGGTGCGCAGGATTTCGTGGATGTGGTCGGCCATGCGATCGCCGATGCCAGGCAGCTCAGTGAGTTTCGCGGTGTCCTTGGCGATTTCTTCGATTGGCTCGCCGAGGCTTTCGAGCAATTCGGCGGCGCGCTCATAACTGCGGAAGCGGTTGTACATGGCTCCGTCAATTTCCAGGAGCTGTGCGGTTTCGCGGAGGATGCGTGCGACTTCCCGGTTTTCCATGGGGGGATTATAAACGCGAATGAGCCGGGCGGAAACTTCGGAGGGACTTCTGGCCGGCGGGTTGAGAGGGAGCGAAATCGTGTGAGCGGCCCCGCCGGCCGTGGAGGTTGAACCGTTGTGACGGAAGAGATTTTTTCAGGCTGCCGACTTCGATACGTTGGCCGCCTGAGGCCCCTTCGGCCCTTCTACGATCTCGAACTCAACGGAATCGCCCTCCTGCAGCGAACGATAACCGTCACCCGTGATCGCAGTGTAATGGACAAAAACGTCGGCACCGTCGTCACGGCCAATGAATCCGAAACCTTTCGAGTTATTGAACCACTTGACCTTACCTTGCAAACGGACAGTCCTCCTTTATCTAGCAATCGCCCACAGACCACCCAGATGGGTCCCACCCCTTGAGAGAGGCCGGCTGGCAGGCTGATTGGGCGGAGTGTATCAAGATGATACGTACCGTCAATGGTCAACCAGCGAACGGGGAAAGAATGGGGTTGGGCGGCAAAAGGGAGGTGGGAACGGTGTAACGCTCTATTTACATACGAGATTCTTGGGCGATTATGTGCGATGCGGGGCGAGGAAGCGGGCGTAGTAGAGGATGCAGGCGACCGATTTCATGTCAAGGATATCGCCCTTGTGGATCATGTTGAGGAGGGCTTTCAGGGGAAGGGGCTTGATTTCGATGCGCTCATCGGCATCGGGATTTGTGGGACCGGGTGTGAGTCCCGTGGCGCAGTAGGCGAACATGCGCTCGCTGACGAAGCCGGGAGTGGGGAAGACGTTCATCATTTTCACGAAGCGCTTTGCGCGGTAGCCGGTTTCTTCGGCTAATTCGCGGCGGGCGGCGGTGAGCGGGCTTTCGCCGGGCTCCATGCGTCCGGCGACCACTTCCTGGAGGAAATCGCCGACGGTGTGGCGATACTGGCGGATCATGACGATGCGGCCGTCGCGAAGGACGGGCAGGAGGACGACGGAGCCGCTGTGAGTGACGACGTCGCGCGTGGCTTCGACGCCGCCGGGCTCGATGACGACGTCCTGGCGGACGCCGAAAACTTTGCCGGAGTAGAGGACTTTGCTGGAGAGCAATTTGGCGCGCGGCTTGGACACTTTTTCCTCCGAAAGTTAGCGCGACATCATAGCAGGTGGGAGAGCGATTGACATTTTGGTCGGCGGGCAATAGCGTTGCGCGGTGATTGCGATTCGCGGTTCTTGCGGATGGGAGAAAAAATGAAGAATTGGATGAAGTGCGCGATGCTGGTTTGCGCGGTCGTGTTTGTTGTTTGCGCGGCGATGGCGGCGCCGAAGGTGGTGTACGTCAAATGCGGGAAATTGATTTTTGACGCGGAAAAACCGCCGCTTGCGAATGCGGACGTGATCATCACGGATGGAAAAGTGACGGCCGTGGGCGCGGGACTCGCCGCGCCCGACGGCGCGGAGGTGGTGGACCTTTCCAATTACACTGTGATTCCGGGATTGGTGGACGCGCACATCCACATCTTTACCGGGCAAAATTTCGCGGTTGTGTCTGACGGGTTGGCGGCTTTGCGCGGTCAGAAAGCGATGGCTTACGCGCTGGGGTCGGGAATCGTTGCGGTGCGCGTGCTCGGGACCACCGATTTCCTGGATGTCGCGCTGCGCGACGCGATTGACGAGGGCACGATTCCCGGGCCGCACATGATTCCCGCCGCCCATGCGATTTCAATCCCCGCGGGGCACGGGGATCACTTTACGTATCCGGCGAGTGTCCCGCTCGATGACTGGTACACGCCGCTGCACGGATTCATCAATTCTCCGGCGGACGCGGAGAAGGCGGTGCATTTGCAATTGAAGTATGGCGCGCGCGTGATCAAGGTGCTGGCGTCGGGCGGCGTGCTTTCGCCGCTGGATTCGCCGGATGCGGTGCAAGTGTCTCCCGAAGAATTGCGGCAGATTGTGGAGACGGCGCACGGGCTGCGAGTAAAAGTGGCGGCGCACGTGGAGAATCGCGAGGCGGTGATGGACGCGATTCAGGCGGGCGTGGACTCGATCGAGCACGGGCCGGGCGCGGATGAGGCTTGCTTTCAGTTGATGAAAGAGAAGCACACCGTATATGTGCCAACCGTGTATGTGGTTGACAATATTTTGATGAACGGGAAAAACATGAACCTGCCGGATTATTCACTGCGCAAAGCGCAGGAAATTTCCGCGCGGCACTTCGCGAGTTACAAGCTCGGGCTGCAGATGGGAGTGTTTATGGCGGCTGGATCGGATCAGTCCTACGAGCCGGGCAAGGGGACGGTGCGCGACGAAGCGATCACGATGGTGAAATACGGCGCGACGCCGCAATTCGCGTTGATCGCCGCGACGAAGCACAGCTCGGAATTAATTGGATTGGATTCGCTAGTGGGGACGATTGCAATTGGGAAGGAAGGGGATCTTGTGGCGGTCGAGGGCGATCCGTTGAGCGATATTCACGCGCTGGAGCGCGTGCGCGCCGTGATCTATCAGGGGAAGAGTGTGGCACCGGAGAACCGGCACCAGTAATTCGCGCTGCCACCACGCCAAAATCAGGGGAGTTCGAAGCTTTTCTTAACTGAACCCGCCGTGAAAGCGATTTCGTGCGGGCCGTTCCAGGAAACCTTCGCCCCATAAAAATCGCCATCGCTTATCCCGGCAAGAGGGAATCTTCGAAACTTGCCATCCCGCGAGACGGCTATCAAGGAGCACACGCGGTTCGATTCGTCCCCGCTCTCTCCGTCCGAGGATGTGGCCTTCCAATCAAATACACAATCGACGAATGCGATGCGCTGGCTATCCGGCGACCAATAGAAGCCCGAAGTAAATTCATGGATGCCGAAGTAATTGGGCCCTTCATTGCGGACGACTTTAGGTGGCTCTTCCAATGGCTTTATGACGACCTGATTATTGCCGGCACGGAGAGGATAGATAAGGGTGTCGTCAATCTGGAGATAGTCGCTCTTATCGAAGGGAGATGAGAAATGACGGACCCACCCGGCGTGCGCGATCATCTTGCGATCGGGGGAAAGTGTAAAGGAGAAACCGAGAAGATCCTTCGTGATTCGCCCAGACTCGAGGTCCTTGACAATTAGTTGGCTGAGCGACGGGTTCATGTGACATTCGGTCGCGAGTTCGGAATCGTTCAGCCAGAAAATAGAGAGGATGCTCATGCAAGGGCCTGGATCGAATGAAAGTTGAGAGTGGGCGTGAAAAGCCGTAACGCGGCGGCCATCGAGATCAAGAATTACAATAGACGGTATGCAGGCTTCCGATTCTGGGCACTGTTCGTAATACGCGATGCGGCCGTTCCCCGGCGAAAGCTCGGCCTGGAATTTCGGCTTTCCATCATGAGTGAGTTGAGTGGCCTCGCTGTCGCGAACCAGCCAAACTTCGGAGTTGCGGATGTCGACGCGGAGCGATTGTTGCGGGACTGGGAAGACCAGAAAAATCAGCAGGCGCCACATATCTGAGGGCTCTAGGACACTATCTTAGCAGGTGCGACCCTTCGCTCCAACCTGGTAGACCCCTTTGAGATCGGTGCGGATTGAAGCGCGGGCTGGCTGCACCTATACTGATTGCAGGCTCTGCTGAATTGCCATGCCAACATCCGCCATCCGCGCACTGGTTGTGGACGACGAAAAACCCGCGCGCGACGAGCTTGTTTATTTGCTGGGCGCGTTTCCCGAGATTCAAATCGAGGGGCAGGGAAGAAATGGCGTTGATGCGCTCAACCTGATCAAGGAACACTCGCCGGACATTGTTTTCCTCGATGTGCAGATGCCGGGGCTGGATGGTTTCGGCGTAATCAAGAAACTGGCCGAACGAAAAATCCGCGTGCCGCACATCGTGTTTGTGACCGCGTATGACAATTACGCGGTGCAGGCGTTTGAAGTGAGCGCGGTGGATTATGTACTGAAGCCTTTTGACAAAGCACGGCTGGCGAAGGCGATTGCGCGCGCGAAAAAAATGCTGGATGCGAGCGGGACTTCGGCGGAGCGGCTTGAATCGTTGATGAAGCAACTGGGCGCAGGGAAATCGCAGCCGGTGAAACTGCTGGTGAAGGCACAACAGCGGATGCTGCTGGTCGACGCGGAAGACGTGGTGTTCGCGAGCATTACGGACGGATTGATCACCGTGGTGGCGCGGGACGTGGAAGGCACGTCCAATTACCGGACGATCGAGGAGTTGCAATCGTCGCTCGATTCAGAAAGTTTTTGGCGCGCGCACCGGTCGTATTTGGTGAACATCAACCACATCAAGGAAGTGGTGCCGTGGTTCAAGTCGAGTTACATGCTGAAGATGAATGATAAGAAGGCCACCGAAATCCCTGTGAGCCGCGCGCAGACGAAGCGGCTGCGCGAATTAATCCGGATGTAAGCGTTTCCCGCTTACTTCAGGTTTAAAGCGCGCTGTGTTAGCATCGCGACTACACTTACGCGATGGATTTTTCTCTCACCGACGACCAGAAACTGATTCGAGACACTGTCCGCCAATTTATGGAAGCGGAGGTGCGTCCGAAAGTTCGCGAGAACGACAAGCTAGAACATTTTCCGATCGAAGAGATCCGGCGGCTCGGCGAAATGGGCTGCTGCGGGATGCTCGTGCCCGAAGAGTGGGGCGGCGCGGGGATGGATACGCTTGCGTACGTGGTGATGCTGGAGGAAGTGGCGCGGGTGGACGCGTCGATTGCGGTGACGCTTTCGGTGACGAATTCGGTGGTGAGCGTGCCGCTGTGGAAGCATGGGACGGAGGCGCAGAAGAAGAAATATTTGCGGCGCGCGGCGACCGGGGAAATTCTGGGCGCGTTTTGTTTGACGGAGCCGCAAGCGGGATCGGATTCGGCGAGTTTGCAGACGCGCGCGGAAAAACGCGGCGACAAATATATTCTGAACGGGACGAAGAGCTGGGTCTCGACGGGCGGCGATGCGGGCGTGCTGGTTGCGTTTGCGAAAACGGATCCCGCGGCTGGCGCGCGCGGAGTGACGGCGTTTCTGATCGAGCCGGGATTCAAGGGATTTCGCGTGAGCCGGTATGAAGATAAGATGGGATTGCGCAGCTCGCACACGGCGGAAATTGTGTTCGATGATTGCGAAGTGCCGGCGGAAAATCGTCTGGGCGAAGAGGGGCAGGGGCTGAAGATCGCGTTGGGGGCGTTGGATGAAGGGCGCGTGGGGATTGCGTCGCAAGCGGTGGGGATTGCGCAAGGTGCCCTAGAAGCGAGTGTGAAGTACGCGAAGCAGCGGCGGGCGTTTGGGAAGACCATCAGCGATTTTCAGGCGATTCAGTGGATGATCGCGGACATGCAGACGGAGATTGAAGCGGCACGATGCCTGGTGCAACGTGCGGCGTGGGTGCGGGATCACGGCGGCGCGCGGCTGGGGGCGATGGCGTCGCGCGCGAAATTGTACGCGAGCGAGATGGTGAACCGCGTGGTCTATAAGGCGGTGCAGGTGCACGGGAGCGTGGGATATTCGCGGGAGACGGACGTTGAAAGGATGTACCGCGACGCGCGCGTGATTTCGATTTACGAAGGGACGAGCGAGATTCAGCGGATGATTATCGCGAGGGATTTGCTGGCGGAGGCTGGCGGGCGTGCGGTGGCGGGGTAAAGGCGGTGCCACAATTGGGAGTTTGCGGTGATGCTGTCACACAGATCCCTGCCTACCGGCAGGCAGGCTTCGGGCATCCTTGGTCGGATGCCCTCAGGATGACACCGCTCCTGCTAATGCGAATGATTTAGAGAGTGGCACCGGATTGGGTTTCGGTGAATTGATTAGGAAGGCCGAGGGGAAATAATTGAGCGGCGGGGAACAAATTAAGAAGCGGCGCGTGCTAAGCGGGATGCGGCCTACGGGCAAGCTGCATATTGGGAATTATTTTGGCGCGCTGGCGAATTGGGTGAGGCTGCAAAATGATCCCGCAAATGAGTGTTTCTTTTTTGTGGCGGACTGGCATTCGCTCACCAGCGACTACGCGGATACATCGCAAATTGCGCAGAACACGATTGAAGTGATGACGGATTTTCTGGCGGCTGGGCTGGACCCGAAGAAGAGTGTGATTTTTTTGCAGTCGAGCGTGCCGGAACATGCAGAGTTGCATTTGTTACTTTCGATGATTACGCCGCTTGGGTGGCTGGAGCGCGTACCGACCTACAAAGAACAGATTGAGAATATGAAGGGGAAGGATTTGCACACGTTTGGATTTCTGGGATATCCGGTTTTGCAGGCAGCGGATATTGTTATGTATGGGGAGCCGGGGAAGCCGCTCGCTGTTCCAGTTGGTGAAGATCAGGTCGCTCACGTTGAATTGAATCGGGAAATCGTGAGGCGGTTTAATGCTCTCTATGGCCTCGAAATTAAGGACACCATCTTCTCGCCGACAAACCTGAAATCGCTTCAACGAGTTATGGACGCCGCCGCTTTCGGCCCAGGTGAATATGAGGGCTATCGCGAAGCGTTCAAGAGTTCAATCCGGAAACACGTGGCGGAAATCGGGATCGAAAACTTTCTTCAGAAAGCAGGAGATCTGGGTTCTTTTTTTTCGCACAACAAAGTGCTAACTGAACCTGATGTGATGCTGACAGAAGCGAAGCGGGTGCCGGGGACTGATGGGCGAAAGATGTCGAAGAGTTATGGGAACGCGATTGAGCTGGGGGAGAGCGACGAGAGCATTCGCGCGAAGACGAAGGCGATGATGACGGACCCGGCGCGGAAGCGTCGCACGGATCCGGGCGATCCGAACAAGTGTCCGGCGTATGACTGGCACAAATTATTTTCGCCGCCGGAGACTTTGAAGTGGGCGGCGGAGGGGTGTCGCACGGCGGGAATTGGTTGCATTGAATGCAAGGCCGCGATGGCGGATCATTTGATTAAGTGGATTGCGCCGATTCGCGAGCGGCGCGCGGAATATGGCGCGCATCCGGATCGCGTGCTGGCGGCCTTGGATGATGGATCGAAGAGGGCGCAGGTGACTGCGCGTGCAACGATGGAACGCGTGCGCGAAGCGGTGTTTGGCTGGGAGGCAAAACGGAGTAGCATTTCGTCGGGCGGGAGTCGCGTGCAGGGGAAACCATCTGGGGCTGGGGACTGATACTGTTGCCAGAGACATCATGGTGGAGTTATCACACAGATCCTTCGGACATCCTTGGTCGGATGTCCTCAGGATGACATCGGTCTCTTATTGCAGATGAAATTTGGAAAAGTTAACAGCGAGGAATGATTAAGGATATGGAACAGGGCGCGCAAATGGCGCAATACAATGTGCAGCTCCCGATTTATGAGGGGCCGCTGGACCTGCTGCTGGATTTGATCCGAAAGCAGGAGATGGACATCCACAACATCCCCATCGCGAAGATCACGGGGCAATACCTGGATTATTTGCGGAAGCTGGAGGAACTGGACATTGATGTCTCCGGCGAATTTATTTACATGGCCGCGACGCTGATCCTGATTAAGTCAAAGATGCTGCTGCCGCCGGACCCGCTGGCAGGGCCGGAAGAATCGCTCGACCCGCGCGCGGATTTGGCGCATCGTTTGATGGAGCACGAGAAATTCAAAAACGCGGCGCACCTGCTTTATGAGAAGCAGCAGATTTTCCAGCACGTGTGGTCGAAGCCGGACATGTCCCTTTATGAGGACCAGGAGACGGAAGGCGAGCTGATCGTTTCGCTTGCGGAACTGGTGAAAGTGTTTTCGCAGGTGCTGGAGCGGCGGAAGCAAGTCACGAAGATTGAGCTGCACCACCAACAATTTACCGTGGCGCAGATGATCGAGTTGCTGCGGAAGCAAATTATCGCGAGCGAAGATGGCGTCGAGCTGCTGGGATTTTTCGAGCAATGCGCTTCGCGGCACGCGATGATTGTGGCGTTTCTTGCGGTGCTGGAGATGGTGCGGCTGCAGGCGGTGGTGCTGACGCAATCGGAACACTTCACGGAAATCCGGCTGCGGAAGCATAAGATGTTCGATACTGTGTTCGCGGAGGATGGGTCGCTGAAGCCGCTTACGGAGATTGATGAGCAGTATTTGTAGGACTTTGCATGTGGCTACCTCAAGGTGATGCTGTCACACAGATCCTTCGCGCATCCTGGTCGGATGCACTCAGGATGACAACCGCCAAGGGTGATGACAAGGTGGAAAGCGAATGACAATGAATCCTGGGGAAGTGAAGGGCGCGTGGGCGCTGATGGCACTTTTGTTTGTCGGCGGTGTCGTGAATCTGTTTTGGATCGCCGTGCTCGCGATATTAGTTCTGCTGGAAAAAGTCGCACCGCTTGGGCGCGTCGTGGCACGGATCGCGGGTGTGGGCTTTGTTGTCGTCGGCGCCTGGATGCTAATGAGAGGATTTTGAGCATGGCCAGGGGTATGTGATATTCATCGACTTCCGCGTCGGGTCATCTTCGACCGGTCGACAAAGTTCTTCTCTCAACAGCCGACATTCATTCGCGCGGCGGTGAATGTCGCGATGGGCCATTAAGAGACGTTCGCCATCGGGAGCAATTCCAACTTGGCAGATGATTTTTCCAACAACCAGGCTTGCGCCGCGCGCCGGGGATCATTCCGATAATTCTGACGGTCCGCATCGGATGCGTAGCTAACTATGTGCATCTCTATGGTGCCATCCGGATTTCGCAGACGACGCTCCAAACGCCCGTTAAACTCGGGCAATAGCGGCAAGACGGCCTCCTCGTAGGCTCGAAAGTCCTCGACACCTTCCGTAGGTATTCGGAATATGAGCACAAACGTTACGGGGTTGGTTTGATGGGCGGTCACAGTCATCCTCAGCCAAGATCGTCGAGCATTGAAGACCCTGTATTCTGCGGTCGCCGCCTCGCAGCGTCAATGACGGTTCTGGGTCACGTGTGGACGGCGCCTTGGCAAGAGCTTTCTGACGTTGCTGCAGCATTGGTCGGGTGCGGTCACGTGTCCGGCCTGTTGATGCGGCGCGGTTGGCCGCTGGCCCTAATGCTCTGCGCGGATCGGGTCCCAATCGTTCACATGCACTTGGAAGTGCGATGACCCAAGCGGGTTCTCCCGATCCCCAGAACGACCGTATCTGCATTACGTCGTCATGCCCTCGCCAATTCGTTGTAGCTTTTGATCTGTGTCGGCTATGCTGCTTCCGAGATTAATCTCGGCTCCTTGAAGCGTTCTCCGCGCACCATCATGGCCCAGGCCATACGTGCGATCTTGTTGGCGGCGCGACAGCAGCGATCTTGATCAGGCCGACGTTCCATGATGCGCGCGAGCCAGAGCCGCTTGGTGCCGTTCTGTCGTGCATAGCGAATGACAGCCATAGCTCCAGCGACGAGTAACCATCGCAGATATCGATTTCCCTGCTTTGAGTACCCGCTGAGTCGTT
>CAVTRS010000005.1:0-6497 GCA_963737185.1 uncultured Acidobacteriota bacterium
GGAAGATTCCGCACACGTCCGAGCCTGAGCGCGAGTCGGCCCATGCCTGAAATTACGAACACGGCAATCACGCCTTTCAGAAGCGGGATTAAAAATGAGTGCACTCTGGAGCCTCTGCTGAGTTCCCGAAAAAGCTGCTTAAATCAATCCCCGTGCGGCGACAGAATACAGCCTCTTGAAAATACGAAATAGATCCTTGTTATGCGCATACGCGGGAAGCACTCTCCCATCCGCAATGTCGAAACACCGTGGTAGTCTGTGCTCTCGGCTGGGTTGGGATTGCTGAAGGCCGCACGAGTTGTTTTTGGCCCGCGGCGCAACACACCGATGCCTTACATGGGTACTCCTGAAATATATAGCCTTGCCGGCTACGGCGGAATGATTGCCAACCGCGTGCGTACGGAGGCTTACGCGCAGGCCCTCCGCAAAACCGTGAAACCGGGTTCCGTGGTTCTTGAAATTGGAACCGGACCCGGCGCGTTTGCCATTTTTGCGAGCCAACTCGGCGCAAGCCATGTCATTGCGATTGAGTCGGCGGATATCATACAGGTTGCCCGGGAAAATGCCGCCATCAACCGCTGCGCTGACCGGATCGAATTCATTGAAGACTTCTCGACCGACGTTTCGCTCCCCGTGCAGGCCGACGTAATTGTTTCCGATATTCATGGCGTCCTTCCGCTATATGCCCGCGCGGTTCCCGTCATCGTGGATGCGCGGCGGCGCTTTCTCCGGCCGGGAGGGGTGTTTATTCCGCGAGAAGAAACCCTTTGGGGTGCGGTCGTTGAAATGCCGGAACATTACGCTGGAATCGTCGAACCCTGGGAGCAAAACGTCTTGGACATGGACCTGGGGGCCGCACGCCGGCTGGCCGTGAATGATGTTCATCGAGCGCGGGCAAAGCCGGACCAATTGCTGTCTTCGCCTCAAATGTGGGCGACTTTAAATTATTCAACAATTGATGACCCCGATGTTCGCGGCGAATTGCAATGGGCCGTTGAACGCGATGGCATCGGGCATGGGATTATTGTTTGGTTCGATTCGGACTTGGCGGACGGTGTTTCTTTTTCCAACGCCCCCGGAGCGCCCGAAACGATTTTCGCCTCGCTCTTTTTCCCCTGGATCCATCCAGTTCAACTTAAACGGGGCGAAACAGTTTGCGTCCAATTGGAAGCGAAGCTGACAGGAAATGACTACGTGTGGCGGTGGAACACGCAAGTGAAGTCTTCGAGTCCTACCAGCAAAGTACGCGATCAATTCGACCAATCCATGCTCGCCGGTTCGATATTTTCACCTTCGCGGCTCCGCAAAGCCGCGTCAGGGTACGTTCCTCAACTCTCCGATGAAGGTCTTCTAAATCGAAGAATCTTGGAAATGATGGACGGCCATACGACGCTCGAAGAGATTGCCCGGCGTCTGGCGACTGAGTATCCACAAAGGTTTTCGCGCTGGCAGGATGCGCTCGCGAGCGCGAGCGCTCTATCGCGAAAATATAGCCGGTAAGCTAAGCTCATCGCCGTAGAGTCCTATCTTGACGCGAAACGCCAAATCCGCCGGCCCTCCCATTCGGAATGAAGAGCAACTCTTGTTGTGCTGTGCGCGAACCCGCATCGACGCGCCACTAGGGGACCGCATTCGCGCGTTAGTCCGCGGGCAGCTCGACTGGGAAGCATGCTACAAAGCTGCACAAGAGCACGGGGTTCTACCCCTTCTTTGCCGCAATCTTTTGACGGTTTGTCCCGGGGAAATCCCCGAAGAATGGCGCGCGCGGTTGAAAGCCGGCTTTCGCGAGATCGCGCAACGGAATCTGTATCTTACGGCGGAGATGTTGCGGTTATCCACGCGTCTCCATACTGGGGGATTGCTCGCCGTCCCTTACAAAGGGCCGCTTCTTGCCGCGCTTGCCTATGCAGATTTATCTCTACGCCAGTTCGCGGATCTCGATTTCGCCGTCCTGCAACGCGATATCCCAAAATCGCAGACTATTCTACTAAGCGATGGCTATGATGCGACTTATGGCGAGGTCGCAACGGGAGACCGCGTCAAACCGACACGCAGTGAATATCAATACAGACGCCCCGATGGGAATGTAATCGTGGAGCTGCAAACGGAAACGACACTGCGTTATTTCCCACGCCCGCTAGATTTTGAGGCCATGAGCCGAAATCTCACGCGAATTCCCCTAGGCGGCAAAGAGGCATCTACATTTTCCGTGGAGGACACGTTGATTTTGCTCTCGGTCCATGGCGCCAAGCACTTCTGGGAACGGTTGCTGTGGGTAGCCGACATCGCAGAGCTTGTTCAGGCCGGGAGCGGCGTGAATTGGCACAAGGCCTTTGCCCGCAGTGAGGAATTGAAATCGGGACGCATGCTTCGCCTGGCGTTGTACGTTGCTCAAATCATGCTTGATGCGCCGCTTCCGGACAGCGTCGCGAAAAAAATACAGGCCGATTCCGCCGTGAGAAAATTAGGTGACGGTATCCGTGCGCGATTTTCACTCCATCCTGCGCCGCCATTGGCGATTTTCGAGCGGTTTCGATTCCGGGTAATGAGCCGTGAAAATTTTTGGCAGGGAATGCCTTATGCAATGCGGCTTGCAACTTCGCCTACAAATCCCGATCGTGCCGATCTGCCCTTGCCGGGATGGCTCTCGGGCATACGCGTGTTTCTGAGACCTTTGCTGCTTACAAAACGGTACGGTGTGCGGCGTGCAAAAACGCGCCAGGACCATTAGCGCGCCGAAGGCAACGATTGCAACGGTCACCTGACTCACTCCGCAACGCCCGCTGAAGTCTCTGTTGCGCGGAGGCTATGACTTGTAGCACTGTGCATGAGGACCTATGAGTTCCCGGACCGCCAATCCCTCCTGGCGCTGGATAGTTTTCACACTAACCGTAGTTGTCCTTCTTATTGTCGCTTACGCGGCTGGCAAATCTGCATACGCGGATCAACTGGAATCATCTTCCCATCCTGAGAATTGGGTTCGGGCTGCTCAAATCGAACCTGACAACGGCGCATATTGGTACAAGCTGGGGCTTTATCGCGAGTGGGACATCGACAATGGAGACTTGAACAAAGCCATCGAATATCTCAGCCACGCCTCAGCGCTCGATCCTCGCTCCGCCACTTATTTGATGGCGTTGGGCGGAGCTTATGAGAGCGCCGGCCAGCCCGCAAATGCCCAGCGCTCCTTCATCGCTGCCCTAGAGGATTATCCGCTCTCTACCGAAGCGCACTGGCAATATGGCAGCTTTTTGCTTCGGCAGGGCGACTCGGCGCGGGGTTTCGCGGAAATGAGCATCGCCGTCCATGGAGACCCCGCGCTCGTCCCTCTCGTTGTTTCCCGCGTTTGGCTGGAGACGCACGACGTCCAACCACTTCTTACAACTATATTGCCATCTGATATTGAGGCCTACCAGCAAGCGCTGGAGTGGTTTTGCGGCGCAAAAGAGCCGGCCCCGGCCCTGGCAGTTTGGAGGCGAATGATCGGCCTTCATCAAATCATTCCGATCAAGAATGCCTTTCCACTGGCTGATCTTCTGCTTAATGGAAACCGGGGCGATGATGCCCGCCAAGTCTGGCGGGAGGCTCTCATCGCCAGCGGCAATGTAAAGGAAGCGCAAACAGGCGGCTCGCTCGTCTTCAACGGCGGCTTCGAATTCGACGCCGTGGACGGCGGTTTGGACTGGCACCTTAGCCCGACGCCTGGCGTGACATTCGACTATGACACCTCTGCTCCACACTCAGGCCGACGCTCACTTCGCCTGAGATTTGACGGCGCGCAGAACATTTATTTGCAGTCCGTCTGGCAAGACGTCCCCGTGGAGCCCGGCCGGCGCTACCGGTTCGAGGGGTTCCTTCGCACTTCTGGCATCACCACGGATAACGGTGTCCGGTTCGCAATTTGGTTCCCCCGAACAAATGAAGCGCCAATTATCCTTGAGAACTTTACCGGAGATCATCCCTGGACCGCAGAGACCTCTGAATTTACCGCGGCGGCGGGAGTCTATTTGGCAAGGGTTATGGTTTATCGTGCGCCCAGCCAAAGGTTTGACAATAAATTGGCGGGGACCGCTTGGGTGGACGACGTATCGCTCTTTCCCGCGGGGGCGGCGGGCCACCCATGACAGCCCTCCGAATCGGGATATGCCTCCTGCTGGTTTTCGCCGTTGCAGCAAACGGAACGGTGGAACCGTGGTCGGAGGCTATCCTGGAAATTGCGGCGGCAATTTTGTTCGTGTGGTGGGGATATCAGGTTATTGGCCGCAAGAATAGCGAAATCTCCTGGAGCCCTGTGTTTTGGCCGGTGCTTGCAATTTTCCTCATCGGATTGTTGCAATATGTTGTCCCGCTTTCCGTGTACCCCTATCTGACGAAGATCGAACTCTTGCGTTGGACAGCCTATGTGCTGCTCCTCTTCCTTTCCTCCCAGGCTTTTCAAACCCCGCGCCATTGGATGAATTTCACTTGGTTCCTTGTTTGGTTTGGATTTGTGGTCGCCGTATTCGGAATTCTGCAGGACCTTACGTCCAATGGAAAACTTTATTGGTTTCGTGAGCTTCACTTCGGTGGTCTTTTTTACGGGCCCTACGTAAATCGAAATCATTTTGCGGGCTTGATGGAGCTCATCATTCCGGTTGGTTTGGCGACGCTGGCTGTTCGGGGCGTCCGCCGGCAACAGATTCCATTAATCGCATTCTGCACAATCCTGCCAATCGGCGCGCTGATCCTCTCCGCGTCCCGAGGCGGGGTTGTGGCTTTCGGCGCCTCGCTTGTCATTCTTATCCTGCTGGTGTTATTGCGACGCGGGGATAAGAGCTACTTGCTTACCTTCCTCGCTGTCCTGATTTTGGCCGGAGGCTTAGTGGCTTGGATGGGTGCGGACCAGGTGATCTATCGATTCAAGGAAGTGAAGAACCCTGAATTTACGGAGTCACGCCGCATCTCAATGATGCGCGGCGCTGTTCACATGTTCGAGGCGCACCCTTGGATTGGCACTGGCCTTGGCACAACCATCTCTGTATATCCAAGATTCGAAACGCTCTACGATGGCAAAACCGTCGACCACGTCCATAATGACCACCTCGAACTGCTTGCGGAAACAGGGATTGTCGGCGGAGTGTGTTGGCTGGCCTTCATTGGCATCCTTTTCCGATTTGGAGTCGGAAATCTCTCTTCCCGCAACGAACCGATTGTGCAAGCCCTGCAAATCGGTGCCCTGGTCGGCTGCACAAGCCTATTAATTCATGGTTTGGTCGATTTCAATTTGCATATTCCGGCCAACGCTCTTCTCTTCTTCGTCCTGGCGCAATTCGCAACCTCAAGCCCCATCGGGGGTACCAACGGTACTGCTAACTGATTGGGCTCATTTCTAAGCTCTCGAATTTATCTGGTTGACCAACCGATAGTCCGGTATAATCTTTTCCGCGTGGGGGAGTTCATCCAATGCTTTTGGCATGTAGGGGTGTATCTAAGCGCTTAGTGCTTGTGTGCCTGCTTGTGTTCGCGGCAGGAATCATCGCGCCTTTTTCGGCATTTTCCCAACAGAGACTCGAAACTACGGATGAGACCAATAGCCGCCTCCGCGAATTGGCCAAGAAATTGGATCCTGCCACCGCAGGCGATTACAGGATTGGCGGCGGCGATGTGCTTGAAATTGAAGTGTTTGACGTACCCCAATTGACCCGGGAAGTCAGGGTGACAGAGAGCGGCTATATCGCCCTCCCCTTGCTCCCGACCCGCGTGCAGGCAAAGGGGCTCACGGGGCCGCAACTGGAAGAGAAACTTGAGGAATTGTTGAGGGCAAATGGATTGGTGACCCAGCCTGAGGTCACTGTTACGGTCAAGCAACAAAACAGTCACCCCATCATGGTGATTGGAGCCGTCCGCACCCCACAGGTAATCCAGGCCGTCAGACCCATGACCCTGCTGGAGGTTCTTTCAGCTTGCGGCGGGATTTCCGATGATGCTGGTGTGAACGTCATTGTCACCCGTGATTCTTCGCAGGATTTGAGCCGCTCTGCCGGCGGCGATGGAAATGACGATCTGCCCCTTTCGCAGTCATTTTCGGTGAATCTTCTGGACCTTCTGAATAATTCAAATGCGAAGACCAATATCATTTTGACCGGCGGCGAAACAGTGTCTGTTCCGAAGGCCGGCATTTTTTATGTTGTCGGCGCTGTCCAGCATCCCGGCGGCTTTATCCTGTCGAATAATTCCAATGGGATGACGGTTTTGATGGCTGTGGCGCTCGCGCAGGGCACGATGCCCACGGCGAAGACTACGGCAGCCATCATTCTTCGCAAGGACCCGGCCACAGGCAAAAACCAGGAGATTCCGATCAATCTGAAGCTGATCCTCACTAGAAAGACGGAAGACACCCAGCTATTGGCGAACGACATACTGTTTGTACCTGACAGCGTGGGTAAGAGGACGGTCCGTCGACTCGGCGACCTTGCTATGAGCCTTGCCGCAGGAGTTGCAATCGTGCGAGCAGGCGG
>CAVTRS010000006.1:0-7470 GCA_963737185.1 uncultured Acidobacteriota bacterium
GCACCACGTATCGCCCGGTCGCGGAGCCGGTGCGATTTGAAATCGGAGAGAAGGTTTTGCGCGAGGGGTTCTGGTTCTGCGATTTAATTCCTGAGGCGACCGGAGCTGGTGAGGCAAAGGCAAGAACAGCGACACCTCAAGCATAAAGTCTCTACGAAATCCTGCGATAGATAAATCTTCCTTTTTCGCCGAAAGGGGAGCGCTGCCAAAAAGTTCGCGCGTCGCGCAACCCTTTTGCCTGAAGGTGCGCGTCAACATTCAAATCGTGATTCAGATGCATCGGGTGAGACTTCGTGGATCCGGCGGGGACGTCAAACACAAACAATCCGCCGGGGGCGAGCAGCGAGGAAAGAAAATCGAGTTCTCCGGGGAGATCCGGGATGTGCTCGAGGACGTCAAAAGCAAAAATGGTGTCGAAGCCGCGCCTTCGAGCGGCTGCCGCCAATTCATCTTTGCTGAGCGCGAATTCGACGGCGAAACCCTTCCGCCGCGCGCGATCCATTGCAAATTTCATTGTTACGCCTTCCACATCGAAATAAGTGGCGGGGAGACCGCGCCGCGCGAGCTCGAGAATAATTTCTCCATTGCCGGCGCCGTAATCCAGACACGCGCCGCGCGCGTGGCGAAGGACTCTGAGATTCGTGCGGATGCGCCGGTATTCGAGGTTGTATCCGGAGATCGCGAAGAGGTAGAGCTCGGAGTTTTCCGCATACCATGCAGCGAGGAGATCGGGGTCGTCCTCCGGCAGAGCGGCGGCCTGCCAATTCTTCGCGAGTTGTTGATTGCTGCAGGCCCATAGGTCGCGGACGCGATCCGGGGAATACGCGGTAAAGCCGATGATTTCCTGCATGGCGGATTCGACGTTGCGCGCATTTTGGCGGAGAGAATGATGCACGAGCGACGCGGTGGCGAAAGCTGAAATCGCAATGAGGGCCGCAGCGGCGGCGGAGATGCTCAGACTTGCACCCTGCAAATCGGCAGCGTCCAGAATCATAAAACCGCCGACTGCGGCGGCAGCGATTGTCCAGAGAAGCAGGCGTTTTTCGCTGGCGACAATCGAAACGTGAATCGCGGCGGCCAGCAGCACAGCTCCCAAGAGCGGATTGATTCTCGCGGTGAACAGCAGACCGGCGAGGAGGGCGAAGTCGGTTGCCAGAAAATAGGCAGGGACCGCGGCGGGGCGGGCGGCTGATTTAGCGACGAAGTTTGTGACAATCAACCACAACGCGGATGCGAGAACAACAAACATTCCATGCCGATTGAATGTGACCGGCAGCCCCAGAAGGAGCACGGCCGCGGCCAATCTCCAGCGGATGCGGATTTGCCAGCGCAGGCACTTCGCCGGATTGACGGAGAGATGCAAATAATCGGGCGTGTACCACAGGGAGCCCGCGAGGGCCGCGATAATTACCGCGCACTCAATCAGAATGCCGCGGGGAAGCGGGCTCGAGGCGTGCGCGCATAGCGCCGCCGCAGCGCAAATGAGCAGCGCGGAAGCGGCGGAGAGAGCGCGGCTTCGCGCGAGATACTTTTGTTGGTCCGTGTAATTCATCTGGAAAATCGCAGCGGGCTATATTAGCGGAAAACGGCAATTCTTTGCGTGCGCTCGCGCTAAATTCTCCCGGCGCGCTTCTGGGCGATGACGAGGCCGCGCGGTGTGGGCAACAACAACACGGAGATCAATCCTTCCTGTTCGAGGCGCAGCGCGGCTTCGCGGACAACTTTCAAATGCGAGCTGGCGTCATGCATCAGTATGATTCCAGTCGGATTTACCCGCGGTAGAAAGCGGCGCACTTCTCTTTCGCGGAGTGCGAGGTCGCTGTCGCTGAAGAGGATGTCAATCGTGCCTTCGATATTTAATTCGAGGCTGGAGCCGAGACGGCAATCAATCCATTCGCCGAGGCCGGATTCGTCAAACCGTTTCTTTGCAGCGGCGTAAGTTTTCGGATCGTATTCGCAGGTGATCACGCGGCCGAATCCATTTTGCTTCAGGCCTTCGGCGATCCAAAGCGTGCTGACGCCCATGAATGTGCCGGTCTCGACAACTAGATTCGGCTTCACGGTGGTGACGAGCGTCTTGAGAAATTCGAGGACTTCGACTTCGGCGGTCATCGCGTCATACATCCGCCAGCGCTCGGGGTGGGGGCATTCGGGCGTGGGGGATTTGGATTCGGGCTGCTCGGCTAGGCCGTGCTGCACCGCATCGTTCAATATGCGGTGCTCTTTTGATTGTTTGTGGAATTTGGATTTTATTGCAACGAGGAGTATTACGCCTAGTGTAAAGCAGAGAAAATTCGCAATTTGCGCCCAGTCGGGTCGCCATATGTTCGATGTGCCGTACCGTAAATAGATAACGATAGTGCGTCCAAAACCGATGACCATCAAAAAGATTGAAAAGACTAGTCCATCCGGCCTCGGCTTGCCCGAAGAGTGACTCACGACGCGCGACTGGACCACGACAACGATTAGCCACCACAAAGGCAGAACGGCGAGCCCCACGTCAAATAATGCAAAGGATGCGCCAATCGGTGCGATAGCGTCCAGGACCGCAAGAACCGGGCTGCGATAAAATCTAGCGATGAGAAACAGGACAATAAAGCCCCCAAATAACCCTGCATAGTAGTTGCCTCCCCATAATCCGAGAAAGCTGAGAAGAGGATGGTCAAGAAACCGCTCTGGGAATCTGAAATAGAAAATAAGATCCGACGCGGCAAACCCTAAAATAATTGCGCCAACCGAAAACAAGATCGAACTGCCCGGGATCTTGCGGCGCTTAATTTCATCGATTATTGAAAATTGAATTACAGTCAATACGGCTAAAAAAAAGAATGAGTAGATCCCGTAGTACCAATAATCGCGTGTTGTGAATATGTCCATGGGCGCTTTCGCGGCGTCAGTATACAGGAAGTGAAATGCGAGCGTAGAGCGGCTTGGCGAGGGGCTGCGCACAGGCGCGGCCCGGCTGCGATGCTATAATTCGGCAATCAATATGGCTCCTGCAACACAATCGGGATCGGCGACCGCGCATGACGCGCTGGCAAAATACGAGCCTGTCATCGGACTCGAGGTGCACGCGCAACTTTTGACGTCGACGAAGGTGTTCTGCGGCTGCTCGACGCGATACGGCGCGCCGCCGAACACAAATGTTTGCCCAGTGTGCCTGGGACTGCCGGGGGCGCTGCCGGTGATGAACCGGCGCGCACTGGAACTGGCGATGAAGGCGGCGGAGGCGCTGCATCTTGAAGTACGGGCGATGTCGCGATTCGCGCGAAAGAACTATTTCTATCCCGATTTAACGAAGGGCTACCAGATTTCGCAGTACGAGCTGCCGCTGGCGGAGCATGGCTCGCTGGAAATCGAAACCGGCGGCGCAAAAAAACGAATCGGCATTACGCGGCTGCACATGGAAGAGGACGCGGGGAAATCAATGCACGAAGGATTTCCGGAGTCGGCAACGAAAAGCTACATCGATTTCAACCGGTGCGGGACCCCGCTTATCGAAATCGTCTCCGAGCCGGACATGCGAACGCCGGAAGAGGCGTACGCGTATCTGAATACGTTGAAGCAGGTGCTGCTTTACACCGAAGTGAGCGATTGCAATATGGAAGAAGGCTCGCTGCGGTGCGACGCGAATGTGAGCGTGCGGCTGCGGGGCGCGGACAAATTTGGGCAGAAGGTGGAAGTGAAAAATCTGAATTCATTCCGCTACTTGCAACGCGCGCTGGAATATGAAATCCGCAGACAGGTGGAAACGATCGAATCGGGCGAGAGAATCGCACAAGAGACGCGGCTCTGGAATGTCTCCGGCGGGCGGACGGAGTCGATGCGGTCAAAGGAATTCGCGCACGACTACCGCTATTTTCCCGAGCCGGACTTGCTTCCGGTGCAAGTGACGCCGGCCATGAGAGAAAAGATTCGCGGCGAGATGCCGGAGCTGCCGGATGCGCGGCGCGCGCGTTTTGCGGCGCAATATGGACTGAGCGCGTATGACGCGGGAGTGTTGACGGATTCGCGTGCGCTGGCGGAATATTTTGAGGCGACGATGAAGGCCGGTGCGGCGCCCAAAACAGCGGCGAATTGGATTTCGACGGAATTGTTGCGGCGGTTGAATGAGAGCGGCAAAGAGATCGGGGCGAGTCCGGTTACGCCGGGCGCGCTGGCGGCTCTAATTGCGGAGACGGAAGCCGGGCGAATCACGGCTGCAAGTGGAAAGAAAGTTTTCGCGGGAATGTTTGAAACAGGGCGGTCTGCGGCGGAGATTATCGCGAAGAACGGGCTCACAACATTGAACGACGCCGGCGAAATTGAGCGTGTGGCGCGAGACATTATTGAAAAGAATCCGGACAATGTCGCGAAGTACAGATCGGGAAACATAGGCGTGTTCAAATTTTTTGTGGGCCAGGTGATGCGCGCGACGCACGGGCAAGCAGATCCGAAAGCAGTGAATGACACGCTGCGGCGATTGCTGGCGTCATAGTCAGGAAGAGTGAATCATGGCAACGATAAAAGTTGGCGATAAGGCGCCCGAATTCAAGCTGCAAGCTGATGACGGCAGCGAAGTTTCTCTTGCGGATTTCCCGGGCAAGCGCGTGGTCCTTTACTTTTTCCCGAAGGCGCTCACGCCGGGCTGAACCACGGAAGCGTCCGAGTTTCGCGACGCAATGAAAGCCTTCAACAAGTTGGATACCGTGGTCCTTGGGTGCAGCGCCGATCCCGTGGCAACGCAAGCGAAATTCAAGGAGCGCTACAAATTGAATTTTCCGCTGCTGAGCGATCCGGACTACAAAACGATTGAGGCGTACGACGCCCGGCGCATGAAAAGTTTTCTGGGCAAATCATTCCTGGGAATTGTGCGGAGCAGCGCGCTGATCGGGCCGGACGGGCGCATCGAACGGCTGTGGCCCGCAGCCAAGGCGAAGGGGCACGCGGCGGAGGTGCTGGCGGCGGTCACGGAACTCGCGGGGAAATCCTCCTAGTCACAACGTGACGCGGTAGCGGCCGCCGGGTTCAAGCGTTGCGAGCAAATTGTCAATCAATCGGGTGGGACGCGGAATGCCCACATACGCGGCGACCAACAAGAATGCCGTGTCGCTGAGTTTTGTAACAGGCTCGAAGGTCTCCTCACTCACCAACTCCACATAATCTGTCCGGATAGCGGGCTCCTCGCCAATCGCGCTGCGGACTCTTCCCACAAGCACACTCGCGTTTCTCTCTCCCGATTCGATGGCCGCAGCGGCGGCGGCGAGACCGCGTGAAAGCGCGGTGGCGGCGCGGCGATCCTCCGCGCTCAAATAGGCGTTGCGGGATGACATCGCCAGGCCGTCGGGTTCGCGGACGATCGGCTCGACACGAATTTCCGCGTCAAAATTCAGGTCGCGCGCCATTTGGCGAAGGACGCGCGCTTGCTGCGCATCCTTGCGCCCGAAGAAGGCCGCGTGCGGCTGAACAATTTCGAGCAGTTTTGCGACCACAGTAACGACGCCGCGGAAATGGCCGGGGCGCGTTTTGCCCTCGAGGCGATCGCCAAGACCTTCGACGTTGATGTAGGTACGGAATCCGGCGGGATAAATTTCCGATGCTTCGGGAGTGAAAAGAAAATCCACTCCGAGCGCTTCGAGAAGCGCAGCGTCCTTTTCGAGTTGCCGCGGATATTTCTCGAAATCTTCCGTCGGTCCAAATTGCGCCGGGTTCACGAAAATCGACACAACCACGGGCCGATGTTCCGCCATTGCGGCGCGGACGAGCGACAGGTGGCCTTCATGCAGTGCGCCCATCGTCGGCACGAAGCCGATCAATTGGCCGCGATCGCGCGCGGCGCGCGAAGCCTGTTTCATCCATTCGATTGTGCGAATGATTTCCATGCGTTGGCGGCGCGGCAATCAGGAAATGGGTTGGCCGGAGCGCTCGCGGTAAAACGCGATGAGGTCGCTGGATTTCGGCGTTGCGCCCAACTGGCGAAGCAGCGTGGTCACCTGGCCGCGATGATAGGTGCTGTGATTCACGAGGTGCTGCATCACCTCCCAGAGAGAATGGCGATAGGGGATGCCGCGCGTATTCCGGAATTCGATGATGCGCTCGAGATCTTCCTGCGAGAGATTCTTCAAATAGAGCGCGGTGTCCTGTTCGATTTGCCACCAGCGCTCGCGGATATGCGAGAGGTCCGGATAATTTTCGGCTTTGGGAAGCGAGGAAGGCGCGCGTCCCTGCCAGCGCTCGAGATAAAGCCATTCGACATCCATGATGTGCGCAACCGTGTTGCGGACAGAGCCGAAGCTGCCGCCAAGCGGTTCGAGGAATTGATCGGAGTTGAGCGCGTCGCAGCCTTCGAGCGTGCGGTGATTCGCCCAGGCGTTATAAGCAAATAGAGTGCGAACGTTTTCGAGATCCATTGCGCCTTTCCGGTGATTCACAGGGTGATTCACAGCATCGCCGCCATTTCGATTGACTACTGCTTCGTTGCCTTGTGCGCTCCGGCTTCGGCGGGAAGATGGAATGATTCCGCGTCCGATGGGAATCGGCCTGCGCGCACGTCGCTGCAATATTCGCGCGCCGCGCGTTTCACCTCTTCGACCAGTTCGGCGTAACGCCGCGCAAATCGAGGCGCCGGACCTGCGGTGAGTCCCAGCACGTCATGAATTACGAGCACCTGTCCATCGCAATCGGGACCGGCGCCGATCCCGATGGTCGGGATGCGCAGCTCGCGAGTAATCGTGGCCGCGAGTTCGCGCGGAACCGATTCGAGCACGACAGAAAAAGCGCCGGCCGCTTCGACGGCACGGGCGTCGCGGAGCAATTGCTCCGCCGCCTCCGGCGTTTTGCCCTGCACGCGAAATCCTCCGAATGCATTGAAGGATTGCGGCGTGAGGCCGACGTGACCCATCACGGGGATCTCCGCTTCGACCATGCGCGAAATTAGTTCGAGCCGGCGTTCGCCCCCTTCCACTTTCACGGCCTCGGTGCCGCCTTCCTTCACGAGCCGCAAGGCGTTTGTGATGCCGTCGCTCACGCTCGTGTGGTAACTGCCGTAGGGCATGTCCGCGACGAGCAGGGCGCGATGCACGCCGCGGCGCACGGCGCGCGTGTGATGGAGCATCTCATCGAGCGTGACGGGAAGCGTAGTGTCATATCCGAGCACGACCATGCCGAGTGAATCGCCGACGAGAATAATGTCAACGCCGGATTCGTCGAGAAGACGCGCAGTGGGAAAATCGTAAGCCGTTAAACATGTGATTCGATGTTCGGGGGAAACCGCGTGGCCTTGATGCCGCTTGCGGCCCAGGATGTCGGGCACGGTAATTTTACCGTTACCCGCAGGGGGCGTAGAGCTCATGTTGACCTCCGGTGCCGCTCCCCGAAGGGATGCAGCCCATAACTGCATTTTACCAGATCTCGCCGGATGCGGGGGAGCAATGTGAGCGATTGGGAAGCCCGGGCATGCCTGAAGAAGCCGCGTGCTACAATGCCGCGCGG
>CAVTRS010000007.1:0-41759 GCA_963737185.1 uncultured Acidobacteriota bacterium
CTAGCTGGCGACGGCCTTTTGACGTTGGCTTTCGAGACTCTATCCAAGGTTTCCCTCGATCCCGCACGGCGTGTTGATGTAATCCGCGAAGTTGCCGTTGCCGCCGGCACGCGCGATGGAATGGTTGGCGGACAGGTTGCCGATCTCGAAGCCGAAGGCAAGCCGGTTACAGAAGAAATGCTCGCTTACATCCATCGTTCGAAAACCGCGGCGCTGATTTGCGCGTCCGTCGTGGCGGGAGCGATTTGCGGCGGCGCGAACGAAGAAGATGTCGCGCGATTGCGCTCCTTCGGCGCGAATATCGGCTGGGCGTTTCAGGTGGTGGACGACATTCTCGACGTCGAAGAATCCTCCGCCGCCTTGGGCAAAACCGCTGGTAAAGATCAGGTGCAGCATAAGGCCACGTATCCCGCGCTCTTTGGCCTGCCTAAATCTCACGCATTTGCGAAAGAATTGGCGGCGCGTGCGATCGGCGCCATCTCGATCTATGACGAACGCGCGGCGCGTTTGCGCGAGCTCGCCGAATTCCTTGTTCTGCGCCGCGCTTAAATAGCCTTCACGTCTTCGCAAGTAAGACTATGGCCTCGAAACCATCCAAACAAAAAACGGAAAAAAACCGGCTGGACGTGCTCCTAGTCGCGCGAGGGCTTGCCGAGACCCGCCAGAAAGCGCAGGCCATGCTGCTGGCGGGCGAAATTCACGTAAACGGCCAGCCCGCGGACAAAGCCGGTGCGCGCGTCAGCACAGATGCCCTGATTGAATCCGTCGCCGAGCGCCCGCGTTACGCTAGCCGCGGAGGGATCAAGCTCGAAGGTGCTCTGGAAGATTTCGGCATCAATCCCACGGGTAAAGTTTGTCTCGATGTGGGCTCATCCACTGGAGGCTTTACGGATTGCCTGCTGCAGCATGGCGCCGCGCGAGTGTATGCAGTAGATGTCTCGCCCGAACAAATGGCGTGGAGTTTGCAAAAGGACGCGCGCGTAATTCAGATTCATCGCAACGCGCGAGAGCTTTCGCAAAATGATTTGCCCGAGAGCCCGCACCTTATCACTCTTGATGTATCATTTATTTCCGCGGCAAAAGTATTGCCCGCCCTCGTAAGCGTTGCAGGCCCCGGCGCGGAACTCCTGATTCTTGGTGAAACCTCAATTTGAATTGGACCGCGGTGACGTCGGAAAGGGCGGCATCATCCGTGACCCGAGGCTGCATGAACGCGCTGTCGAGGGCGTCCGCGTCGCAGCAAGAGCGATTGGCCTCATGATCGAAGGCGTCAAACAAAGCCGCATCGCCGGTGCCAAAGGCAATCAGGAATTTTTCCTTTATGCGCGGCGCAAATGAGCCGGCAGTCGCCGTAGCCCCGTCTCCGGACTGTCCGCCGGGCAAGCCGCTAGAGTACAATTCGCCATGACCATGCATAAGACAGTCGGCATTTTTTCCCGGCCCCGGCAGGAGGAGATCGCCTCCGTCGCGCCAAAGCTCATCGAGTGGCTCGAAGCGCGCGGCCTCGCCGTGCTCTACGACCGCGAGACTGCCTCATGCCTCACAACAGCCGGCCGCGAACGCTCGCGCGAAGAGCTCGCCAGCGCCGTCGACCTACTCATCGTATTGGGCGGAGACGGCACTCTGCTTTCCGCGGCACGCTCGCTCGGCGAGCATCCCGTCCCAATTCTCCCAGTCAATCTTGGCGGTCTCGGTTTCCTAACCAGCGTTACTCTCGCCGAGCTTTATCCCATCCTTGAGGAGATATTGGCGGGACGCAGCCGCGTCAGCGAGCGGATATTGCTCGACACTAAGGTCCTGCGCGAAGGGAAGGCCATCGCCCATCATCGCGCTCTCAATGACGTCGTCCTGAATAAAGGCGCCCTTGCCCGCATCATCGAATTGAAGCTGCACGTGGATGGCGATTATGTCTGCAGTTACAAAGCGGATGGACTGATTCTTTCTACGCCCACCGGCTCAACCGCCTACTCGCTGGCGGCCGGCGGGCCGATTGTCTATCCGAAAGTTGCGTCGTTTGTAGTAACGCCGATTTGTCCGCACGCACTGACGAATCGCCCGCTCGTAATCCCAGACTCATCCCACGTCGAAATCAGCTTCCGCTCCGGCGATGAGCCGGTGTATCTGACGATAGATGGCCAGGTGGGCGTAGAGCTTGAACGCGCTGACAAGATCTCGGTTGCCAAAGCCGCCCATCCCTTGCGGCTCGTACGCCCCATGCGGAAGACCTATTATGAGATTCTCCGCAGTAAGCTGAAGTGGGGAGAGCGGTAGCCACCCCCCTGCCTTTTTCTCAACCTTATTAGTAACCTTTTTGGTATGTAAGCGTCTTACTTAGATGTAGGTAGAAATCCTACATCCCAAATCTATGAAGCCAGCCAAAGAATGTTACCGCGCGATTTGCGCAGAAGCTGCTATTTGGGCTTGCGCCGCGCGATCTGGCAACACTTTTTAAGGCGGCCTGCATTCTGGCGGTAATCGCATTCGTCGCGGGGTACCTGCCTGCGCGACGCGCGTCGCGTGTGGACCCGATGACCGTTCTGAGGAATGAGTAGGAGCTATTCCCCGCGCATCAAATCCGCGTGGGTTTCTCGCTTGCGGATTACGCGGAAGCGCTTGCCTTTAACCAATATTTCTACGGAGCGCGTGCGCGAATTGTAATTGGAAGCCATCGAAGCGCCGTAAGCACCCGCACCCCAAAGCGCAAGAAGGTCTCCGGCTTTCACTTCACCGAGCGGCCACGAATCGTGGAATTCATCGCCCGTCTCGCAAACAGGGCCGACTATTGCGACCTTGCGCTGCTTGCCACCGGGCTGGGTTTCCACTGGCGTAATCGGATGCACCGCACTGTAAAGCGCCGGCCGCATGAAGTCATTCATCGCGGCATCTGCAACAATAAATAATTTCCCTCGGGTCTCTTTTGTGTACAACACGCGCATCAGAAGCACGCCTGCTGCCGCCACAATCGAACGCCCGGGCTCAATCAATAAGTGACAGCCAAGGCCGCGCGTCTGGCTCGCAAGAGCGCGCGAATACCCGGCAAATGTTGGTGGACGTTCCGTTGTGTACCGCACGCCCAGGCCGCCGCCAATATCCAAATAGTTCAACGCGATCCCGTTGCGCTCCAAATCCCGCACATATTCCACCAGCCGCCCAAGAGCTTGCCGATACGGGATGAGACTCAATACCTGCGAGCCAACGTGAGCACTGATTCCCTGCCAGGAAATCCATTTTGAATTGCGATGAGTGAGGTACATTCGCCGCGCTTGCGCCCAATCCACGCCAAACTTGTGGTGCCGCCGGCCTGTGGCAATGTGCGGGTGCGCGCCTGCTTCGACGTCGGGGTTCACCCGGATAGATGCGGGCGCACGCTTGAGGAGACGCGCGGCTTCCCTCTCCAAGAGATCCAATTCCGCAGGCGATTCCACATTGAATATCAAAACGCCCGCGCGCAACGCCTCAGAAATTTCCTCGCGCGTCTTCCCCACGCCGGAAAAAACCGCGCGCCGCGCCGGCACGCCGGTGCGGCGCAATCGTTCGAGTTCCCCTCCCGAGACAATGTCGAAATAACTTCCCTGTTTCGCAAGCAGCCGGAGCACGTTCAAATTTGCACTGGCCTTCATCGCATAGCATATGGAATGCGGTGTTTTTCCCAGGGCGCGTGTAAGCGCGCGATCCAATCCAAGATAAGCGCCTTCTATTGCGGCCTGGCTGTAAACGTAAGCAGGTGTGCCAACTCGTTGAACGATCGTGGCGAGTGGAACGCCTTCGCAGAATACACGGCCGCCGCGCCGCGAAAACCCCGGATTGAATGTGGCTGGATCGGACGGGTGCGTCATACCGGCTTTACTTTGAGTACTACGAGAGTCCGATCATCGGAAAGTGGGGCATTCACTGTGAATTTTTCAACTTCGGCCAACAATTGGTCGGCGATCTCACCGGCGGATAAATCGTGGTTTGCGGCAATCGAATCTTTCAATCGATCCGTCCCGAAAAATTGGCCGTCGGGGCTCGAACTCTCCGCCAGCCCGTCGGAATGGAAAACAAGAATATCGCCGGGGACAAGCGTATACCCGGTTTCGTCATAATTCACATCTTCGTAGAGTCCCAATGGAAATCCGGAAAGGTCTACCTTGTCGCACCGCCCGTCTTTCCAGAGCAGCGGCTGCGATTGCCCCGCATTGGCCACGCGCACCTTCTGGCGGCCCTTTTGCCATGTGGCGAAACACATCGTCATGTAGCGCGCTTCAATCCGCCGCTCGCAAATTAGCTGATTCAGCTGACGCAATAATTCCGCGGGCTGAAGTTTCTGCGCGGCAACGCTGCGCAACATTCCAGTCGCCACGGCTCCGTAAAGGGCAGCAGCCGAGCCTTTTCCGCTAACGTCTCCGAGCGCAATTCCGAGTTGCTGCGGCCCATAACGCAAAAAATCGTACATGTCGCCGCACACCTCTCGTGCAGAGCGGATGCGCGCAGCGATATCCAAGCCGTAGTCTTCCTGCGGCACCGGACGCAGCAGCGCTCCCTGCATTCGCTGAGCCGCTTGCAGCTCGCGTTCCATACGCGCCTCATCGCGCGCCACTTGTTCGTAAAGGCGCGCGTTTTCCAACGAGACGGCCAATTGAGACGCAAGAATCGAGAGCACCTGCACATGTTCATGCGTAAAATAGTCAAGTTCCGGGCTTTCCAAATCCAGCACACCAACAACTTTATTCTTGTGGATCAGCGGAATTGCCAATTCCGAGCGAGTCTCGGGGTTCACCATCAGATAGCGTGGATCGGCGCTCGTGTCGGGCACTCGTACTGGTTGCTTGGAAGCTGCCGCCGCGCCTACAATTCCCTCCGTCGCGGCCACGCGGAGCTTGCCCTGCAGCGTCTGGCCGTACTTCACGTCTAGACGATGGCGGAACATGTTCGTCGCTTCGTCGTAAAGCATGATGCTCAAAATCTGATAATTGATTACGCGCTTGATTAATTCCGCCGCCCGCGTCAGTAACTTCTCCGAGTCAAGAATGGAACTCGTTTCACGCGCGATCTCGTTCAGGACGAGCAAAGTTTCCGCCTGCCCTTTTGCGCGCTCGAATAGCCTCGCATTCTCAATGGCAATCGACAACCGGCTCGCAAGAAGCGTCAGGATGTTCTGCTGGTCACGCGTGAAATAATTGAGCTGCGGGCTTTGAATATCCAGCACGCCGATGGCTTTGCCCTTGTACATCAAAGGGACAGCGAGTTCGGACTTCACCGTGTCGATCGCGTTGATATACCGTGGGTCCTTGCTGACGTCGCTCACGCGCACGGATTCACCAGTCGCGACAGCTGTTCCCGTAATTCCCTGGCCGATTGGAATGCGCCAGCTATCCACAACGTCTGGCGAATAGCCGATCGCGAAACGGTGGTAAAGCCGCCCGGATTCCTCATCCACAAACATGACACTGAAAATTTCGTAGTCAATCAACCGCTTGACAAGCTCTCCCGTCTTCTCGAGGACGCGGTCCAAATCGAGCGAGGAGTTGATTTCCTGCCCGATCTCAGCGAGCGTTGCCAGTACCTCGGCGGGCACATCGGATTGCGGCTTGATTCCTGTTGAATCCATATAAGAGTTAGCTGGTAAACGCTAAACGACCGTGCATCCTTTCATTGAAGCTGTCATTCCATTATAGCAGGCACCCGAAAAACGCCGGGTTTGAATCGGAAAGTTGAATTAGAAGTGAAAATAATATCGGAAATTGCATAACCGGATTTTGTTCTAAATTTGCCGGAATGGATGGGATTAATAGAATTTGGCGGCTTCGGGCTGCGGGGATTTGGGAACTGGCGTTGGGCTGCCGCACGCTTGTTCGACGATTTTCACGCTGGCGCTTGCGCCGATGCGCGTTGCGCCTGCGCTAACCATTTTCTGCAGGTCTTCGTAGCTGCGGATTCCTCCGGAGGCTTTGATCCCCATGTCCGCGCCTACGGCGGCGCGCATCAAGGCGACATCATCCGCAGTAGCCCCGCCGGTGGAGAAGCCCGTGGATGTTTTTACGAAATCAGCACCAGCCCTCTTGGCGGCGACGCTTGCGCGGACTTTTTCCTCGTTTGTGAGCAGCGAAGTCTCCAGAATCACCTTGCAGATCGCGCCGCTGCGGTGGCAGGCCTCCGCAACGCCACGGATATCCTGCTCGACAACCTCATCGAGGCCGGACTTCAGCGCCCCGACGTTTTCAACCATGTCAATTTCCTGCGCGCCGAGCTTGATCGCCTGCTCGGCTTCATAAATTTTGACCTGCGGCAAAGTCGCGCCAAGCGGGAACCCGACAACGGTACAAACTTTGACAGCGGAACCGCGAAGCAATTCAGCAGCCTGCGCCACGTTCCAGGCATTTACGCAGACGGAGGCAAATCCAAAGCGAGCAGCTTCCTGGCATAACTTGCGAATATCTTCACGCGATGCGTCAGGTTTAAGAAGTGTGTGGTCAATCAGGCAGGCGACCCCCTCTTCACAGGATCGAACGGTAGGGCCGGCCGAGATCCGATCCGCACCGGCATCAATAACCTTGCGGGTCTTCCGCGCGCACTTCTCAACGCATTGTTGGTCACAGCCCGGGCAAACAACGTCATCCAATTCTAACCCGGCGAGGTTCGCGCCGCTCGCCGCGCCGAGATACTTCAGCACCTCTTCCGTGATTGTCCGGACGAGTTGATCCAGCTCGATGGGATCTTGCGCCATGATGTTCATTTGGAAGCCGGGCCCGGGTTCTTTGCGCACGAATAACGCGCCTCTATGGCCGTGATCTTGTCGACGCGCCTTGCGTGGCGCCCCCCGGCGAATTTCGTCTCCAACCAGGCCGCCAGAATTTCCCGCGCCAGTTCCGGCGAAATCAGCTTTGCCCCGAGGGTTAAGACATTTGCGTCGTTATGTTCGCGGCTGTTGCGGGCCGTCGCCAGATCATAGCATAGCGCCGCCCGCGCTCCCGGGACCTTGTTCGCGGCAATGGCGCTGCCAATCCCCGCGCTGTCGATCACGACTCCGCGCCACGCGCGTCCGGCAACGACGGCCTCCGCGGCGGCAACTGCAAAATCCGGATAGTCCACAGCGTCAGTATTTTTTGTTCCCAAGTCGAGGATTTCATAGCCCCAATCGACAATATAGGTTTTGAGCTTTTCTTTCAGCTCGAAGCCGCCGTGGTCAGCGGCAACTGCCACGATGTGGCGATCCGCGACGGCTGCCGCATTTCGCGTGGGCGCTCCTCCGGGCTGAATTGCCGTCTTGGAATCAATCAACCTGAAGGAAATCCCGCGGCGCGCCGCCTCATCCCGCGCGAGCGGAGTAATCAAAGCATCGGCCGCGATGGAGAGCTCTCCCCCATTGGGGATTCTTTCCAAGTCGGAATTGGTAACGACAGGCCTCATGGTCTCAAGTTTGGTCTCAAGGGATGATACGCAATTCAGGTCGCATTATTGCGCATTTTCCTGCGGAGGGAGAGAAAGCACGCAGACATCTTTTAAATTGCGGTATCTTTCGGCGTAGTCCAATCCGTAGCCAACTACAAATTCGTTTGGAATCTCGAAACCGACATAGTCCGCCCGGACCTCTTTTAGAATTCGCCGGTCCGGCTTATCGAGGAACGCCGCGATGCGCAGCTCCTTGGGTTTGCGCTGCCGCAAGATGCGGCAAAGATATCCGAGGGTGAGCCCGGTATCGAGAATATCTTCCACCAATACGACATTCAGTCCTTCGATGCTGGTGTCGAGGTCCTTCGTCAGGCGAACCTCGCCCGAAGTCTTCGTTCCCTTCCCATAGCTGGAGACGGCCATGAAATCGAGCGAGACCTCAAGGTTTACGGAGCGGATCAGGTCCGAAAGAAATATGGACGCGCCCTTCAACACGCCAATCAGATGTATCCGCTGACCTTTAAAATCGCGCGATATCTGGATTCCCATTTCCCGGACGCGCTTCTGAATTGCGCTTCGCCGCAAAAGCACTTTGAGATGTTCTTTCCCGCCGGGTGTCAAATGTTTGTCTCCGAATTAGGGAAAGCTACTCTAACGCACCGAATCTGGGAGTACAAGAAATGTAGAAAGTTGCGGTTCTGGGTGGGAAAATGAGTTATTCATCGAACTGCGCTTTGGCATTCATCGGTTTTTAACAAAGCGCCAGTAACGTTACGGGGCTTGTGGACGTACATATTGCGAGGGTTCCGCGGCTTGACGAGATTTCCACCGGGACGTCTTGACTTTCTGCAGTTTCCAGCAATAGAGTACGCGCCCATTGAGGGGTGAGGGACGAAGTTGCTTTGTCTTGCGCATAGCGTTTCCACTTCTTGAGTTGTCACTCGATCTGAGTGGTCGAGTTTTTTTGGGGTGTTGAGATTGAAACTTAGATGCTTCTTCCGTCGGGCGGCGAAGAATCCATGTGTGACGCAGATCACAGGGGTATGCGACACACGTCATGTTGAAGAGCCCAGGAGTAAAAGCAGACTTACGCACCATGCGGGATCGTCTTCGAGTTGGAACGGAGGTCTTTATCATCCGTTCAGTTGATTCCACTCAGCGCCGGGCTCGGGGTGAGTCCAAAAGCGCATACCAGGAGGTAGTGTGATGTCATTGAGCTTCCGCAAATTTGCTGTTCGCTTCCTCGCAGTTGCTTCTCTTATGATTTTGACCGGATTCACGGTTCGCGCTCAGTCCGACATTCAGGGCGCTGTTTCTGGAGTAGTAGCCGACCAGCAGAGCAAGGTTATTGTAGGCGCGATTGTTACAGTGCGGAATGTTGCTACTGACGTAAAATCGCCGGGCGACAAGACTGACTCCAACGGCAGATTCATCATTTCAAACCTGCAACCCGGTATCTATGAAATCACGGTTACCGCCGCAAATTTCGCCGACTATAAGCAGGGCAATATCATTGTTGAAGTCGGGCGCGTTACCCCTCTAGAGATTAAATTGGTAATCGCCGGCCAAACGCAAACGGTCGCGGTAACAGCGGAAGCTCCTGTGATCAATACCGAGACCAATGACGTCTCCATGAACATCAACACGGCTGCCCTGAACAACCTTCCGCTCAATTATCGCCGCTGGTCTTACTTTACTTTGCTGACCCCGGGCGCCGTAGCTGGCGACACTTTCGGAGATGTCAGCTTCCTCGGGATCGCTTACATTTTCAACAACAACACCGTTGATGGCGCTGACAACAACGAGTATTTCTTCTCCTCTGAAAAGGGCCGCACGCGCATCGCCTATTCGAGCAGCTTGAATGCCATTCAAGAATTTCAAGTGTCTACTGCTGACTATTCCGCGGAATTTGGGCGCGCAGCAAGCGGCGTAATCAACGCCGTCACAAAGAGCGGTTCGAACGAGCTTCACGGAACTCTTTATTACTACATCCGGAGCCTTTCATTTGGCGGTGCATACACACCTTTTGTGAGCGCTTCCGTACAGACCTCGCCAGGCGTTTACGCGACCGAACCAGTTAAGCCAACAGACAACCGGTCACAATATGGTGGTGATATAGGTGGATGGTTCTTTAAGAACAAGCTTTTCTACTACTTCAACTTCGACGGTTTTTATCGCGATTTTCCGATCGAGTCGGTTCCCACTGGCCCCAACACATTCTTTGAACCGATTACAGTCGCCGCTCCTGCCACGTCCTGCTCGGCCATCAGCGGACAGCTTTCTGACCAATCCGGTCCTAACTCCGGCACCGCCATCGGACAGGCGCTGTATTGCCGAATATTCAACGGCGGCGCGACTACGCCGACGACGGGTCAGATAGCGACAGCTCAAACGGAGGTAAACGCTGCCACGAACCTGATCCTTGCCGAAACCGGGCTTTACCCACGTACTGGCCAGCAAACTTTGTACTTCCCGAAATTGGACTGGCACATAGATAAGAATGATACCGCGACCGTTTCCTGGAATCGCCTGCGCTGGGCTTCGCCGTACGGGATTCAGACTGGCACGGCTGTCGCAGACGGCGGCGATTACATCGGCAACGACTATGTGAAGGACGATACCGGAATCGCGCGTTTGGTGACGAGCCGTGGCGCGTCATTCACAAACGAACTTCGCTTCTCTTACAACCGCGACTTTGAGTTTGAAACACAAACTCCGCCGGTCGCAGGTGAATTGGATGCCAAGTCCACAGGTCTTCCTCCCCAAGTGGATCTTGCGTACCCGACTATTTCTGGGACGGCGTACAGTTTCGGCACCTATTTCAACCTGCCGCGTACGAAATACCCCGATGAGCGGAAATATGAGTACACGGACACGGCGACATTCAATTGGGGCAAGCACCTTGTCAAATTCGGGGCCGACGTCGAGCGGACCAGCGACGAATTAATTAACCTGATTGACCAGTATGGAGAATATAGCTATGGAAACCTGGCGGACTGGATCAGCGATTACATTGGCGCTGCTGACAGCCTGAACCCGGGTGGCTGCACAACGGCCAGCGCTTCTGGGACCTGCTTTTATGGCAATACAACGGGCAACCTATGCACTTCCACGGAAAACGTCTCCACCAATCCGAACGTGCCACTTGGCACGGTCCTATACGAGCCCTGTTATCACGATTATTTCCAGGGATTCGGCCCGAATGGTTTCACCCTGCACACTTGGGATACAGCATTCTTTGGTCAGGACGACTGGCATGTGGCCCGGCGCTTTACGGTGAACTTCGGTCTTCGCTGGGAGCACGAAACCATGCCGCAACCGCAAATTCCCAACGCAGCGCTGCCCGACTCCAATTATTTTCCGCATGACTACAAGGACTGGGGCCCGCGTATCGGCTTCGCATGGGATGTGTTCGGCAACGGAAAGACTGCCGTCCGCGGTGGCTACGGCATATACTACGGACGAATCACAAACGAGCAGCTATACGACGCCATCTCACTGAATGGCAATACAGCTGCCCAGCTCGAGCCGACGCTCTACCCGACCACGGGAAACGGAACAAATAAGAATGGCACACCAACGTGCGTGTCGGGACCCAGCATTTCAGCCCCACCTTCCACTTGCGCGGGGTATGCGCCGGATTATCCCAATATCGTGACAGCGCCATTGACGGACATACCGGCCCTTACTGCTGAGTTTTTTGCACCGGATGCGCGATTGCCGAGGATCCAGCAATTCAATCTAGTGATTGAGCACCAGATTGCGGCAAACACGGTCGTCTCCATTTCTTATATCGGCACGGTTGGGAGTTTCCTGCCCATCGCGTTCGACACAAACCTGAACACTCCTTCGACACTGACCTACACTGTGCAGGGTCTGCCGCCGCTGACGAATGTCGGCGGTGTAACAGGGAACAACTTGCCGGCGGCTGGGTCTACTTTCACCGTGCCTTTCTTCACGGAAAACACGGCATGCGCCAACGACCGGATCAACTGCAGTCTCGGCGCCACCGCCGAGATCGCGACCAATGTTCATTCGACCTATAACGCCCTCGTTCTGCAGTTCAACCGACGCATGACACACGGGCTTCAATTCCAGATGAACTACACCTGGTCCCACGCGATTGATGATGATCAATCATCGTCGCCGGCGTTTAGCGGCTCCACAAATACTCCGCTTGATCCGGACAACATCGCACTGGATAAGGGAAATTCAATCTTTAACGTCGGGCAGCGTTTTGTGGCGAGCATTGTCTGGCAGCCGGAGTATTTCAGTCACTCCAGCAAGCTTACTCATGCCTTGCTTGACGGCTGGACTCTCTCCCCGGTCCAGACCGCGCAGAATGGTCTGCCTTATAGCGGAACGGTAAGCGGCAATCCACTCTCCAGCACCAATTACGAAATTTCCGGAGTGCTCGGGGCGGGAGGTTCGACTCGTGCGCCTTTCCTACCGCGAGACTTCTTCCACATGCCGTCAATCATCAATACGGACATTCGCCTTGCGCGTGCCTTTACAATTAAGGAGCGCTACAAAGCGGAAGTATCGGTGGAAGTCTTCAACCTATTCAACCAGTTTGACGTGACTGCGGTTAACACGACGCTCTTCATCAATTGCTCGAGCGCCTCATCCGAGCCCGGTTGCAGCTCCACCGCTCCGACGCTCGTTTATAACCCCTCAACAACATCACCTTTTGGCTCCGCCACTGCGGCGAACAACGCGGTAACGCTCGGAGCGCGCTCGTTCCAGTTCGGAGGGCGCTTCTCGTTCTAACGAATCAGCGTAACGCAAGTAATTCAACGGGCGCTCCGGCCGCAAGGCTGGGGCGCCCGTTGCATTATTGCTTGGAATTTTGCGACTCTCCGCAAAACCATTTTTTGAAACCCGGAGACCAGTCAAGGCGGCAGTCCTAACCTTGGCTCTTGGGAGCCTTTCCAGCGGGGCGCTTGCTATCCCCACTGCGGGAATTTGCGACGTGATGCCTTATCCCGTCACACTAGACGCTCGATGGAATTTGGATTCCGCATAGAGCCGGAAGGCGGCATGGCTATATGATCAGGCTAGTAATGGATCTGAGCAACGGTCTGACGGTGTTGCGAGCGGTACGAGTAGAATTTCCCTCACCCAGGCTCGGAGGAAATTCCCCCGAGCCGCATTCACTCGATCTGTTTACATCCCCGGGGGCGGGCCGCCCGCTCCGGTTGGTGGGCGCATCTCGTATTCCTTTGGTGGAGTCGCGCCCAGCAAATAGCGGACGAAATAGTCCCATCGGCGGCGAGTCATGTAATTGCTTTCGGCACCGTAACCATGGGCCTGATTGGGAAGCATCAGGAGGTCGAAATCCTTATTCGCCTTGATGAGCGCGTCCACGACGAGCAATGTGTTATAGGGCGGCACATTGTTGTCCATTGTTCCGTGCGCAAGAAGGAGATGTCCCTTCAGATTCTTGGCGATTAATTGATTGGCCTGGCCATCGTAATTTGTTGAGCCATCCGCCTTCTTTTCGAGCAAGCCCTGATACTTTTCAGCCCAATCGTCTTCATACTCGCGGTTATCGTGGTTGCCGGACTCCGCGATGCCGACTTTGAAGAAATCCGGATAGCGGAACATCGCGTCGGCCGTGGCAAAACCGCCCCCCGAATGGCCGAAAATTCCTGCGCGGTCAATATCAATCCACGGATACTTCTGAGCTAGCTGCTTCATCGCCGTCACTTGATCGGGTAGCGTGTTGTCACCCATGTCGGCGAAGTAGGCGTCCTGGAATTTCTTGGAGCGCCAGGGAGTGCCCATGCCATTAATCTGAACCACGACGAACCCGAGTTCGGCGAGGGCCTGGAGATCACCGCGGGCGGCCGAGAATCCCCAACCGCTGACGCTGCCCGTCTGCGGCCCCGGGTAGATGTTGTTGATGATCGGATATTTCCTGCCGGGGATGAGATTAGCGGGCGTGAACATCAGCCCATAAATATCAGTCACGCCGTCGCGAGCCTTCAGGGTGACGACTTCAGGCGGTTTCCACCCAGTGGCGAGCAATTTTGAGATGTCGGCTGTTTCCAGCTTGAGGATCAATCTGCCGGCATTGTCTCGAAGAGACGCGACCGGTGGCGCATCCGGCTTCGAATAAGTATCTATGACATAGCGGCCGGAGGGCGATTGCGCGATGCTGTGTGTTCCGTCATCAGGGGTGAGAGAAATAAGGTTCTTCCCGTCAAAACCTACTCGGTAAAAATGGACAAAATATGGATTTTGCCCCTTCTCTCTGCCAACTCCGATAAAGTAAATTACGCGGTTCTTCTCGTCCCATTTGACGACCTGCGTGACGTTCCAACCTCCGGTCGTGATTGAGTTCTTTAGCCTTCCAGTCGTCAAATCATAGAGATATAGATGGCCCCAATCGCTTTTTTGCGAATACCAGATGAATTCATTGGTTTCGGGGAGATATTTCCAGTTGGTGGCGCCGATTCCTGATTCAAAGTAGGTCGGCGACTTTTCTTCATAGATCTCGGTAACCGCTCCCGTGGCTGCATCGGCAACGCGCAGGTTTTCCTGTTTGTGATCGCGAGAAGTGGAGACAAAAGCAAAGTGCGTGCCGTCAGCGCTCCACTGCATGTCTGACCCTTCGCCGCTGCAAGTAATGTCGTCGCAAAGTGTGGAACGGTGCTGATCGGGTGGCATTTGGAGGCGAATCACCTTGGGTGCGTCCACATCAATGATTACACGCTGAATGGTGGTGACCACAGGATCCCCCGGAAGCGGATATTTCCACTCGCGCAATTCCGGATGGCCAACCTGCGTGTTCACCAGATACATCTCTCCCACGCCCCGTTGATCCTGTTGGAATGTGGCAATCTTCTTGGAATCAGGCGACCATCGGACGATTGGCCTGTCAGTAGTTACCCACCCAGCGTTATCCGTCGCGTATCCGAAATCTTTCACGCCATCGGTCGTAAGCTGAGTCTCCTTGCCGGTCGCAACGTCCCGGACCCAGAGGTTGTATTCACGAATGAACACCGCGCGCTTGCCATCGGGTGATAGCGAATCAGCAGCACGGCCACCCCGGCCTCCGCCTCCCCCGCGCCCGCCGCGTCCTCCACGACCTCCCTGCCCCGCCTCTGCGCCGCGCCCCGGACCTCCGCTCTGGGCGGTACATTGATAGCTCTTCAGGTCGCAGCTATATCGGCGCCCAGCGGCTGCAAAATTGATGGATTTCGCGTCCGCCGAGTATTCGAATTGCATAAAGGGCAGATGGTTTGCGTCATAGCTCGCGCCCGCCACGGCGGAAATTCCCGCCGCAAGCTTGGCGTGATCAAATGCCGGGCCGCGGGTTCCCTTGGCGGGGTCAACAAGCACGAATTCGGCGCCATCGGGCGTCGTAATTCGATACCAGAAGCGTTCGTCGGGAAGCCAGTTTGGCCGCACCCCGGAACGGAATACGAGCGGGTTCGTGTAATAACCCATGAACTTCTCGGCGCGGGCATAATCATCCGCAGTGACCGCTCCGGGCCCATTGCCGCTTTGTTGCTGTGCGAAAACCGGGGCAGCTGTTAAATACAACGCCGCAAAAACCAAGATTATTTGTGAAGCACGCCGAAAGCCGATCATGATCATTCTCCTCCTCCGCATTCCACAGCTTTGACTTTGCAAAACGACTGCCCCAGTATCCATCCGCTTATGCAGAACAAGTGCTAATTGGAGTGCGTGAGTATCGTACGGACATAAGGCTGGAAGTCAAGCGTCTACGATCTTGCCCAGTCACTCGAAGTCTTGGAGGAGACTCGAGGGGAAATAAGAGGCCGAACTACTATTCCACACGTTTCTCTAACCGCCTCGCAGAAAGTTTGGTAGACTCTGCCCGCTTCCATTGAGCGGGGGCGCGCAATGGGTTCCTGTCGCGCCAGACTTTGGATTCGTCGATTGTTTGTTTCACTCGAAAGGAGTTCGCATGAAACGCCGGTTCGCAGTGATTAGCTTTTTGATGCTGACGATTGGTCTATTGCTCGGATATGGCCCCAGTGCCACGCGCCTATTCGCCCAGGGGAACAAGAGCAAGGCGCCGCAGAAAAAATCCGCCACCCCCGCGCCGCAAACTCAGAAACTCGATGAGGAGTACACCAAACTCATCAAGGAATATCTAAGAGACCCGCGCATCACCACAGAGCTCGTAGATCACATGCCCGCATCGGATACCGTGCAATCTCCGCTGAAATTCTTTGGACGCATCCCGGGCAAGCCGGGCGAACTGACCTATGCGAAGGACATCCATCGCTATTTTCAAGAGCTGGCGAAGGAATCGCCACGAGCAAAGTACTGGAAGATTGGCACGAGTGAAGAAGGGCGCGACATCATTTGTCTCGCGATTGCCGATGAAGCCACGATCAAGTCACTGGACAAGTATAAGGACATGCTCGCATCGCTGACCGACCCGCGCAAGACTACCCCGGAACAGGCGCAGGCGCTTTTGAAGACGGCAAAGCCCATTTATTACATCACCAGCGGAATGCACTCTCCGGAGACCGGAGGACCGGAGATGCTCATCGAGCTGGCCTACCGGCTAATCATCGAAGAATCCCCTTTTATCCAAGATATCCGCAATAACGTAATCACCTTTATCACTCCGGTGATTGAAGTTGACGGCCGTGAGGCCGTGGTGGACACTTATTATTTCAACAAGAAAAAACCGCAAGGCGAGCCGAACTTGCCGCTGATGTATTGGGGAAAGTACGTCCAGCACGACGACAATCGCGACGGCATGGGACAGTTGCTCCAGCTTACTCAAGCAATCAATAGAATGCAGCTCGAATGGCACCCGACAATTCTTCACGACTTGCACGAGGCCCAAACGTATCTCTATGTCTCAACGGGGACCGGGCCATACAACGATTCCCTGGACCCAATCACCGTTGACGAATGGTGGCTCACAGCTGAAAACGATGTTATGGAGATGACCAAACGCGGCGTACCCGGTGTGTGGACCTATGGCTTCTACGATGGCTGGGTGCCGAATTATATGTTTTTCATCGCGCACAGCCACAATGCCCTTGGCCGATTTTACGAAGTGCAAAGTTACGGGCCCGACCCCACTACTGTCAACGCTGGGCCGACCGTAACAAGCAAAGAATGGTTCCGCCCAAACCCGCCGCTTCCCTCTATTCAGTGGGGCCCACGCAATAACACGAACATTCAGGAATCTGCGCTCCTATTCGCGCTGCACAACGTGGCGAAAAATAAAGAGATGTTTTTGGACAATTACTGGGCCAAGAACAAACGGGCAATAGAGAAAGGAAAGAATGGGCCGACTTATGCCTGGCTGATCCCGGCCGCCCAACGCAGAAAAGCTGATACCGCGGACGCTGTAAATGACCTCCGCCGGCAAGGCCTGGAGATCCATACGGCGAATTCTGCCTTCAAAGCTGGGAATTTGGACGTCCAGCGCGGCGACTACATTGTCCGCGGCGACCAGCCATTCCGAACGCTTGCCGACATGTATTTTTCCGTCCAGAAGTATCCTCCGACGAACCCGCGGCCATACGACGACACCGGGTGGACGTTTCAAATGATGCGCGATCTCCATATCATCCCGGTAACGGACAAGAGCATTCTCGACCAGCCAATGACGATAGTTACGGCGGACGTAAAGGCTCCGGGTGGAATTCAGGGGGATGGTTCGATTCTCGTTGTGGACCATACAGGGGACAACAATATCGTCACTTTCCGATTCAAAAACGCCGATGTGAAAATGGCGGCTGCAGAGGATGATTTCGATTTGGGCGGACATCATTTCCGCGCCGGCTCGATCATCATTCAAAACGCGGACCGTGCGAAACTTGAACCAATGCTAAGGGATCTTGGCCTTTCGGCGTGGGCTGTTTCGGCTGCGCCTACCGTTAAGACGCATGACCTCGTCGTCCCACGGATTGGCTACGTGCATAGCTGGTCGCGCACACAGGATGAGGGGTGGTGGCGCGCCGCATTTGACGCCTACGGCATTCCGTACACTTATTTTGCGGATATAAAGTTGAAGGAAGGCAATTTGCGCGCGAAATATGACGTAATCGTTTTCCCACACGTCGGTGGAAGCTCCATTTCTGAGGTGAATGGGACGCCTGTCACAGGCCCAGCTCCATTGCCCTACAAAAAGACCGATGCCACGCCAAACCTCGGTTACGTGGATTCAAGTGACGATATTCGTGGCGGCATGGGGCTTGACGGACTCCTCGAACTCGCCAGATTCGTCGAGCAGGGCGGCACACTTATATCCGATGGGTCGACTGCTACGTTGTTTCCGGATTTCGGAATTACAAACGGAGTCACTGTTGAACACCCTGCGGAACTCTTCGTGCGCGGCTCGATACTTCGCGGAAAAATCGCCGACAAGAATAGCCCCATCGCATATGGCTACGACGGCTCTGACCTGCCCGTGTACTTCAATCAGGACCCAGTTCTGAACGCGGGTGGCGGAGGCGGAGGGAGGGGTGGGCGAGGCGGAGGGGGAGGCGGAGGAGGTCGTGGGGGAGCGGGCGGGGAAATTAACGGAGGCGAAGGGCAAAACATCACGCCCAATGCGACGCCCATCCATGTTTCGCCTTGGGATGAAGATGCGTCAGCGGCGCCGGCACCGGCAAATCAGCCTCCTGCCGCCGGAGACGTCGCGGCATTTCAACAATTTGCCGGTGGCCGTGGCGGCCTCGCGCCGGCGGGAGCGCCACCCCGTGTAGTCGTGCGGTTTCCCGCGAATGAGAATGACATGCTGCTCTCAGGCACACTAGCCAACGGCGCGCCTCTCGAAAATCGCGCAGCAGTTGTGGATGCGACGGTCGGCAAGGGGCACGTCGTCATGTTCGCGATCCGGCCATTCTGGCGCTGGCAGACACAGGGGACCTATACGCTCGGCTTCAACGCGATCATGAATTGGAACGCCCTTGATGCCGGCGCGCCGCCTCCGGGCGCCGGCGGTAGGGGCGGAAGGGGTGGCCGAGGGCGTGGTGCAGCGCCAGGTCCGGGGCGGTGATCGACACTGGCATTGATTCGAGAAATTAAACGAGCGTTTAGCTTCATAAATCACAAAGACGACCGGGACCTCGCCAAAGGACCCCCGGTCGTTCGAGTCTAACGTAGATAAAATTAGTATGGATTGGTAGGGGCGGTGGGGATCGAACCCACGACCTTCGGCTTAAAAGGCCGCTGCTCTACCACTGAGCTACGCCCCTCAAACAGTCGAAATATCTTACACGAAAAAGAATAAGTTCTCTTGCAGCGCGCCTATTCGACTGGTTCAACGAAAAGTGCGTGCAATTGCTCCCGCCAAAAAGGAAGACGAATGTTAAATTTGCGGGCCAAAAGCTCATTGGAAAGGACCGAGTAGGCGGGGCGGTGGGCAAGCAGGGTGTATGCGTCGGTCTTAATTGGAACAAGCTTTCTGACGAGGAGAGATTTCCCCGACGTGACCTCGCGCAGCCAGTTCGTATTATGCTGGGAGCTACTCGCTTCTTCCAGGATTGCCTGAGCGAATCCGAACCAACTTGTTTCACCTCCGGCCGTCATGTGGTACGTGCCACTCATATCCGAGAACGAATCCAATTCTCCATTACCGCCAAGAATCTTCGACAGCACATTCGTCGTTCCTGCAGCAATTTCACTACTCCAGGTCGGGGCGCCAATCTGGTCGATAACAATTCTCAGCTCTTCACGCTCTGTGGCGAGCCGCAGAATCGTAAGCACGAAATTGTGCCCTTCTCTTGCATAGACCCATGCTGTCCGGAAAATCAGATGTGGCACTGCCCAATCCCGGATGGCTTGTTCTCCGGCTAGCTTCGTGCGGCCATAAACGGTCTTGGGATTCGGAGTATCTTCTTCCGTGTACGGACGTCCTTTAGACCCGTCGAAGACATAATCTGTGGAGAAATGTACAATCGCTGCGCCAATACTCTTCGCTTCTTCGGCAAATATGGCAGGGGCTTCCGCATTGACGGCGCGTGCCGTCGTCTCGTCAGACTCGGCTCGATCAACCGCAGTATAGGCCGCAGCGTTTACGATGAGCCGGGGACGCAACGACCGGATAACATCGCGAATCTGCCTCGGTCTTGTAAGGTCGAGTTCATCGTGACCGAGAGCGGACACCTCTCCAAACTGTGACAGCAACGCTTCCAGTTCACGGCCAACCTGGCCATTCTTTCCCGTGAGAAGTATTGGGAGGTTCATTTTGAATCGTATTTTGGCAGCAGTTCTCGAGGGATACCACTGAGTGGCAAAAATTGCGAATCTCTCTCGGAAAGTATTGGTGCGTTCACTCCCCAGGGAATTCCGAGCGCAGGATCGTTCCAGAGGACGCCATATTCATCCTTTGGATGGTAGAAATCGCTGCACTTGTAAAGGAATTGCACTGTTTCTGTGAGCGCAAGGAAACCATGTGCAAATCCGGCGGGGATATAAACCTGATTCTGCTTCTTAGAGGAGAGAATTACATTCGTCCACATGCCAAAGCACGGGGAACCCACACGGATGTCCAAAGCAACATCCAGCGCTTCACCTTCCACAACCCGACAAATCTTTGCCTGTGGATGGCGCAACTGGTAATGCAGACCGCGCAGAGTTCCCTTCGCGGAGGCTGAGTGGTTGTCCTGAATAAATTTCTCGGCAATCCCCAATTCGGAATACCGCGATTGATGATAAGTCTCGATAAAAAAACCGCGTGGATCCCGGAGGACTTTCGGGATTAATTCACATACTCCGGGGATTGTAGTTTCGCGTTTCTCCAAGAAGTCATGTCCTCGATGCGACGCCTGTTTGTTCAATCGATTCGTGGTCCAATTCTCCGTGGCATCTTCGCATTTCAGAATCATCATAATGCATCCACGTAAGAATCAAACATTGTCCGGCGCAATTTCGTGAAGCGAGGCATCCCGGTTTTCATAATTTTTCTCAAAGTAAGATCTGTATTCGCCAGCACGCACGCTCGCCGACCAAATCGCATTGGACTCATACCAATCAATCGTTTGCCGCAGTCCCTGTTCAAACGAAATCTGCGGCTTCCATCCGAACTCCCGTTCAATCTTTTCGCAACGCAAAGCGTAGCGCCGATCATGGCCGGGGCGATCCTTCACATAAGAAAGGAGTGTTTCCGGTTTCCCGACCAGACGAAGGAGATGTCGGGCCACGGCCAAGTTTTCGATGATGTCCACCCCCCCAATGTTATACACCTCGCCGATGCTGCCTTTCTGCAGGACAGTAAAAATGCCGCGGCAGGTGTCATCCACGTGGAGCCAATCTCGCTGCTGTTTTCCGTCACCGTAGATTGGCAACGGCTTGTCCTCCAGCGCGTTGGTGATCATCATTGGAACGAATTTTTCCGGAAACTGGAAAGGTCCGTAATTGTTGGATGAGCGCGCGATAATTGCGGGAAATCCAAAGGTGCGAACATACGAGAGCACAAGGAGGTCGGATCCGGCCTTGGTTGCGGAATAGGGGCTGCTTGGACGCAAGGACGATTCCTCGTGGGCAAATGTGCCCGGCGCCATATCGCCATAGACTTCGTCCGTCGAAATTTGGACAAACCGTCCAACCTTCAGCTTTCGCGCCGCCTGAAGCAATATAAAGGTTCCGGTGACATTCGTCTGAATGACCGGGGCGGGCTCGTAGATGCTGCGGTCCACGTGCGATTCGGCAGCAAAATGCACCACCGCATCGCAGCCTTTCATCGCGTTCTCAACGGCTCCCGAATCGCAGATGTCGCCACGAACAAAAGAGTAATTGGGATTCTCGGCCACTGATTCCAAATTTGCCAAATTGCCTGCGTATGTCAGCTTGTCATAATTGACGATCCGATGACCGCCAGGCAGGCAAAGCACATGCCTCACGAAATTCGAGCCAATGAATCCGGCGCCACCCGTCACGAATATCTTCATCGCCTAGCTTTCTCGTTTCCAGACGATCTTTCATCGCCACCATGCATTTTATTGGCGCCGGTTTGGGCAACCAGGTTGTTCGCACGCAGAAGAGATTCAAATGTTCCGGCATCGGTCCACCATCCGTCGAGAACTTCGTAGGAAAGATTTCCCTCCTCGATGTAGGAATTATTCACATCCGTGATTTCCAATTCGCCTCTGCCGGAAGGTTTCAAGCCGCGAATCTTTTGAAAGACTGTTTTGTCATACAAATATATCCCGATCACGGCGAAATTCGACTTAGGCATCTTGGGCTTTTCCTCGATCCCAACAACACTCCTGCCGCGAATCTCTGCTACGCCAAAGCGTTGCGCGTCCGTGACCTCTTTCAAAATAATTTTCGCCCCTTCCCTTTGTTTCCGGAATGCTTCCACCGCATGACAGATATTGTTTTCGATGATGTTGTCCCCAAGAACGACGCAAATAGGCTCGTCGCCCGAGAAATACTCGGCAAGCCCCAGAGCTTCCGCGATCCCGCCTTCTCCTTCCTGATGAGTGTAATTAAGGTGCTTCAATCCAAATTCTTTCCCATTTCCCAGCAAGCGCAAGAATTCGCCTGCATTCTTGCCTCCCGTAACAAGCAGGATTTCATGGATTCCAGCATTCACGAGGGTCTGAATAGGGTAATAGACCATCGGCTTGTCGTAGATTGGCAACAAGTGCTTATTTGTAACTCGTGTGAGTGGATTTAACCGACTGCCCGCACCGCCTGCAAGCACAACGCCTTTCATGCGATCCCTCTTTCAATGGTGTTGAACCTGACGCTCGCCTCCCCTTTCAATCTTGCGATTCTTGACCGTGAAGACATCCGCCATAAGAGAGCTAAGTCAGTCAGTCGCATTGGGATTCTGCACCGCCATAGTGTCATTGACATCATTGATCCAAAGTTGTTTGTTTTTGACACTGAACCCTTGGCGAAAACCGTATTCCCGCCACACTCCACTGCCAGGCTAAGGCCTTGAACATCGAGACCCGTGTGCCATGCCGACTTCCCTCGTCGTTCTGGTGCCTTCCTCCGTCAACCCCTCAGAGATGAATTCCACGATCAGATCAAAGGGACGGAATGACTCAAATGCGTTAAAAGCAGTCGCGGACACATCTACATTAGAAAACACAAAACGTACTCCAGACGTTTGGGCCATGACGCAGCTAAGTATCTAACCACTCTTCGTGTGAAGTGTCATCGGAAAACATATCAAGAACAGCAAAACTCCAAGAATGCCAGCGCTTTCCATTTATTGCGGATAAATCGGAGAATGGCTGCGGCGGTGGAGTCGCAAAGGCTCGCGGTGGAAGGTCAAATAGGCCGCACAGGATTCGTGTGAGTATGATGCCGGTGGAAATTCTATCGCCTAGATTGTGAATACGGTGAAAGTCAAAAACATCAAATCCGAAGAAGGCAATTTGATTGGATCAAGGGGCCCCCAAGATCAACTAATTTGGCTTCGTCTTGTCAGGCTGCTCGCATTAGCTAGCCTCCAAATCGCTGCCAAAGGCGTTGCCAAAAGGTTCCTCCGTCGACCGAGCTGTAGAGATCTTTGGGATCCGTATTTGCGGGAATGGTAACGTCAAACCATCCCAGCATCATCTCCTCCCAAGTTTGTTGTCCCCAGCGGACATTCTTGGTTGGATCCGGATTCTGTTTGTTGTTCGCCGAGTTATCGAAATGCGCGATGCACTGGATCATCGTCCCTTTAGGCAACGCGATCGGCTCTTGCAACGCGTAATAATTCTGCCATCTAAAGTCATAATGGGGCACAAAAAGAGGTTCGGTGGACTGGCCGTTGGGAAACACAATTTTGTAGGAAAAATCCTTGCCGCGGAAATGCATGTGCGGCATCATCCCCACCAGTTGCGAATCCCCTTCGAGAATTATTTGGGATTTAACTTCGTAGTCTGGGTTGCCCGCTGGAATCACAAATGAGGCATTCGCAGTCTTCATGGTCAACTCGCGCATTTTCGGCTGCCCTCTGTAAAAAATCAGTCCGATCTGCGTTCTGTCCGTCGTGGGAGTTCCGTTGGTTACGTAATGAATTTCCAGAATGATGTCCGAGCCGGCCTTGACCAATTTGGCTGCCCCCGGACGGCACTGCCAAGGCTGCAATCCCGGCGTATAGCTTGCCAGCAGTTCATACTCGTTGCTACCGGGAATTCCGCTCTTGGCCTCTTCCGCAGTAGGCAAAAAAAGTGAACCCGGCTTTGCGTCAGCCATCCATTTAGATCCCGGGGGGCGCAAGAATGCATTCGCATGGTGTACTACGGACCTGTCGCCCGGTCGCATTTCGGTCAGCGCGACCCACCGGTCCTCTTTGAAGCCGAGCGGGATCACGGCGTAATGATAATCGATCGTTCCCGAGGCCGGCACCTGAAAGGCAACGGGCATTTCATAAACGACGTCGGGTTTGCCGATTCTCCAGCCGGTGGGCCATTTTACTGGTGGGGGGGCGTCTTTCGGATTCCCCGCCACTGCGCCTGCGTCAACCCAAGCAACCAATGTGTTCAAATCGGCCTCAGGAAGGCTGCGATCATTGGAGAACTTGCCGAAGTGCGGATCCGCGTACCACGGCGGCATTAGCCGCTGCTCGACCTTTTTCTTGATAGCTTTGGCGTACGGCTTGGCGTCCTTGTAGTCCATCAGAGACATGGGGCCGATTTCGCCTGGACGATGACAAGTTTGACAATTACGCTGGAGTATAGGCAGAACGTCCTTGTAAAAAGTAATCCTGCGCACATCCGCCGGGACACCCCAATTCTCGTCTGGCGAAAGCACATGCGCACCAACTATCAACGAGGAGAAAGTGGCAATAATTAGCGTTACGAATATATTTTTTCGGATCAATTTCATCCTGCACCACCAGAATTATTCAGAGAGCACGCAAGCATATTCCAAACAAGATATCGCACTCGGTTGGCCACTCAAATCGGAGATTTGTCCTTTGGAATCAATTAGTTATAGCTGTCCCCCACTCTCGACATGGCAATTCTTTGCACTATTTGGGAAAAATGGTCCTCCGCAAAGGAGTTAGCTCTAAACTTAAACTTTTTAAGCTGACTGATGCTGACGCGCGGCTTAGGGCTTGAAGTTTCCGTTTGCCATCAAAAGCAGGTCTGTAGAGTGATGTCACCGTCCTTGCAAGTTTGCGGGGTGGTCTTCCAATTCTCTATATTCACATCGAATTGCCCAGGCAGCGTGACAATCTGCTGCGGCTTGTACCTGTTGGTCCTCACGACAGTCTATTGGCCCAATTGAATTCTTTCACGCTTTACGTTTTACAAAAAACCCCGGCCAGCTCGGCTTTTGTTATAATTTCGGAACTTTGATAACCGTGTATTCCAGGTTTCTGCCGTCAAAGCCTTAGCCCCTAGCTATTGAAAGGAAAGGGCATCCGTTCCCCGGATCAATTTCGCTGATGAATCGCCAAACATATCTCATTTTCCTGGTTGCGATCCTGTCAAGCGCGATTCTCGCAGCAGTGATTCCTCTTGTGGATCCCTGGGGCAACGAGGCCGCGCGGATAGCGGCATCGCTCGCAAACGGACAGGGTTTCAGTTCTCCCTGGGCGCTCCGTACAGGCCCCTCCGCTTGGATCCCACCGGTTTACCCGTTTCTGCTCGCCGGGATCTTTCGCCTTTTCGGCGTATTTTCATTAGCTTCTTACTGGGTCGCTACCGCGGTGAACATTATCGTTCACGCGTTTACCTGTGTGGTGCTCTATTGGGCAGCCGGAGAATCATTCGACCGCCGGACGGGTTGGTATTCAGCAATGGCGTTGGCCACTTTCCCTCTTTTGTTTCACCCGCTCGTGCTTCTCCATTTGATCGGCGACTTCCTTAAGCACGGACTTTTCATTCCACCGAACTTCATCTGGTACACCCATTTCTCGGAACTGGCCATCGTGCTTCTGATCTGGCTCACGCTGCGAAAGTCCCACTGGGCCGTTTACGGTGCAGTTTGGGGAATCGCTTCTCTCCTCAATCCAACCATCATCACGCTTGCGCCCGCGTTTCTGGCCTGGCGGCTATGGCAACGGGACCGCTGGCGCAATATTGTTATGGCGATAGTCACTGCGTCCCTGGTCGTCACGCCCTGGCTGGTTCGTAATTACGTTGTGTTCCATCGCCTGGTCTTTATCCGTGACAACTTCGGGGTCGAGTTAAGAGTGGGCAATCAACCGGGCAGCAAAGGCCAGTTTAAGGACGATATTCACCCTAATCGCAGTGAATACGCGATAGCGCGTGTGATTGAGATGGGCGAACCAGCGTATTCTCAAATCACGGGCAAACAAGCGATCGTACTAATCCGCGCACATCCGGGAGAATTTGTACTCAATACCTTCCACCGAATCGGGTATTGGTGGATTGGCAACCCGCTCGCTTCGCGAAGACTAAATAAACTCAGCTTTGTGAAATACGTGCCCCAGACATTGTTCTCGTTGCTCGCATTCTGTGGTGCGTACCTCGCATTGAAACGGAAAAACAAAAAGGCACTTTTGTTCATCGCCGTGCTAGCCTTTTATCCGTTGGTTTATTACATAACACACACCTTTAATGGGTTTGTGTACGAGTACCCTATTCAACCGGAAATGCTCGCTCTGGCCGCTGCTGCCTTTCAATTCCAAAGGGATCGTCGCACATTAGACTCATAATGTTCACAAGAGTGAGGGTGGCAGCATGTCCGGCGCGGAGACGCACTGCGCCGAGTGGTCTTCAAGAAGACCGGCGGAGTGGTTCATGAATGCGCCTCGCCACGACCAAAGAGTCCACCGACATTATTATTCGAAGGATATCCCTGCAGAAGGCCGGTGATTTTGCGTTTGCCCAAATTTACAGATTGCAGAAATGACTTTCGAAATTGGCACGCAAAACATGACGCTTCAAAATGGGCTCTTAACCGCCCTTAATTTTCGGCAACGCCCAAGGCAACGGATCCATGGCGGCGAAAGAGGTCGTGATCGTATGATGCGATCGACCCTCTAACGAATTGTGAATGGCCAGCACGATCTCGACATTGTGAAGACAATATTCAGGGGAGAGCAAGCAGGGACGATGTTGCCGGAGGGCGGTGGCCAACTCAGCCGGCCCGAGGCAAAAATCCACCCTCTTTCTAAGATGGAGGAATCGTGCGCGAGCCGCCCGGGCGATGCCGCGGGGCGATCTCAGACTCATACGGCAGGAATCGGCGGCAAGGGGGCGGCCGGGCGGGCAAACCAATTTGTACTTTTTCTTCCACGGAACTGAGATGGTTTTCGGGCCAATCCTGATATTTCGGTTCCGCGTGATGTGAACGGGTGACTTCGAAGCCCAGATATCATCAGTGCTCAAAACACCGGTATCACCAAAAATCCGAATCGAGTGATCGGCGGGCGCAATCCAACTTGACGTCAGCCGGGCTACCACACCCGATTTGAATTTCAAGCACGCAACCGTCAAATCCGGAGGAATGATCTCCAGGCGGACATCAGTTTGCAAATCAGGAATTTGGCATGTTGCGAAGGCGGTGACGGTCTCGACTGGCCCAAAATACGCCGACAGCCACGATACAGGATATCCTGCATGTTCGATCGTACATCCGACCTCGAGCTCATCTTTGTATGGCCAATGCATTCCCACCTCATTGACCCATTCCTTGTACCGCGACCGATAAATTAGGTCACCATCCATTTCCGCGTAGACCGCGTGGACAGTGCCGACGGCTTTTTCCCGGAGTGCTTTCCACATCGTCTGCGCAGTCTCAGCCAGTAAACGGGACGGGGCAGAAGCAATATAAAGTTGTTTTTGTTCGGCCAAATTTACAAGCTGCTGGGCTTCGGGAAAAGACATCGCAAGAGGTTTTTCAGAATAAACGTTCTTCCCTGCCTCCAAGCAAGCCTTGGAAACGGAATAGTGACTTCGCGGGTTCGTTAAATTGACCACCAGTTCAACACGCCGGTCATTAAGCAGATCCTCGAGGGATTCGTACTTGGGGACGGAGAAATAGGTCGAGTAGGCCTCAGAACGCTCGCCATCCTTATCCATCACACCAAGGAACTGAAGGATGGGGTGATGTGAAATCGTGCTGCAATAAAATGACGCAACGTTTCCACATCCGACAATGACGGTGCCGACTCCATTCATCCTGTCCTCCTGTTTCCCGCCAAGGGAGCCTCATCACTATTCTATAACAACCGAAAAACTCACAGAACTGGGCGGGGTCCGAACGAAATCAATTCGTCAGACGTCTCAGGATATATCGCCGAGTCAGTATGCTCGATCGACGAGCACCGTCCCAGCAGGAATTGGCCGGGGAGCACATCAGATAAGGTCAGGCAGCCGAGGCAGAAACTTTCGCGAGTTCTCCATGGCATGGGTGACATCGTTTTTCCGGGAACCAATCCAAACCGCGATCATATCGGTCCAATGTATCGAAAATAGAGTTACCGCGACGGAAAACCCGCGAACCGGCCCCGCGGAATTGACAAGTGACAGTAGAAGACATTGTCGAGAAATTGTCCAAGATTTTTCCTGTAATTGGTAAGCCATAGGACCAGTCGTGATGTTTGGCTGTCCTGAGAAAGACCCAGAGTAGTCTGTGCGACTATTCATGTAGCTTCGCTTTGTCTCTCGCTCGAAAGGCGGATACTTGACTTGGGCATTCCGGGGTGAATACCCGGTCACGGACGAGGAAGACACTCGAATCCCGACGTATTGAAAATGTCTGGAGATTCCAACTCCAAACCTCCTGATGTCACTCCAGCTCTATACCCTATTGGGAGTCGATTCCAGGCGAAGCCATTGCGGGCGGGTCTCCCGCACTTAGGAAGGGAGCCGATTCCTTTGAACGACTGGCGCTAAGCTGTTCAAAGATGGCATCCATAATTCTGGCAGTGAGTAGAATTTCTCGATACGGAATCGGCACGGGCGAGTCCTTCCGGATCGATCTATAGAAAGACTCGAAGAGATACCTCATGCCGGAATACTTGTGAAGATCCCCGCCCAAGAATAGCCGAAGGTTAGTGACCATGTTTCCAAATTGTTGCTTCATCAGCAATACAGGGGGTATGAATATGTCAACGTAGCTCTTGAACTTTTGGCCGCGAAGCTTGATCAACATTTCGTGGTCTTGGTCGAGAACGATGCCGTTCATCGGACCATAAATTCGAAGCTGGTGGATTGAAGGCCTCATTTGTGACGAAAATGTGAAGTAGGCCGTTCTCCGCTCTTCGTCGTTGACAATGACCCGGAGTTCATCCGTTATCTCGTTTTCGTTAATATGCTGAAGGAAGGAGCTCACGAACCCGCACGCAATTACGCGGGGCGCATCACTCGTCAGAAATTCCGCAATTCTGGCGATCCCGTGACTGATCACATTTTGAAGTAATTTCCCCGGCAACCTCCGCACCCAATGGTTCTTATCGGCAAGCAAGGCGCGCGCATATATTTGGTCGCCAAGGTCATAGGAATAGTAGCTTTCCATGTGCAAAGGAGGCCCGCCCAAGTAGCCACTTCTTACAAGCGCTCTCATTCGCCGAGCCACGGGGCTAAATTGCTCGTTATGTCCGACCGTTAGTTTAAGGCCTTTTCTATTGGCCACGTCGATAAGTAGTTGCGCTTGCTTCGCGTAGAGCGTGAACGGTTTCTCAACGTACACGTGACAGCCCCGCTCAAGACAGAATCTGGCAATCTCAAAATGACTCTCCGGTGGCGTCGTAATGTGGATGATATCCGGCCTGGCTTCATCCACAAGTTCTCCCAGATCGGTGAAGTAGCGCTTGACTTGGAATCGCTCACAAAGCTGCTTGGCTTTCAACGGTTCACGGTTAGAAACCCCGACGATCTCACATCCTTTCATTCTTTGGATCTGCGACGCATGGGCGTAGGCAATTTTGCCGCATCCTACGATTGCAACTTTAAGCATATGGTCCACTCCACATGGATGCTTCGCTGTGGTGTCCCAAGCCCTCAGCGACCCACATTGTTCGCATCCGGCCTATCGTCGCAGGCTTGCCCGGGTGCCGCTCATTTGGGCCAGCCAATTCGTTCTTGATCCGTTCCCTTCTTGATGGGCACGATGACAAGATAGGAGAGGCTCCCGGCGTCGTTACCACTGCAGGGGGTGAAACAACAGCATCCAAGGCCGGAGGCAAAAATGGCCACCAGCCGCCTTCGCGAGATGATGCGCGTAATTTGCCCAATTTAGCTTCTTGGCTTCCTGTAGTATACAGCAGTCACGTCGATAGGAATCAAGGTATTGGCAGCGTGGTCTACGATATAGTTCTCGGATTCCTCGCGCGGAACCCACGCCGAGGACTCCTTTTTATTCAGCGTGTTATCTCATCAGGAGTTCATTAGAAATCAAGTAGAAAGTTGATTGACGCCCGGACTGCCGCAGTGCTGTGAAGGATTGGGCAAAGAGGAATTGGTTGGTTGGAACGACATTTGAATCCGTGGGCCTGCCACTGATTCTTGTCCAGCGACGGTAGTGATTTCTGCTCGGCGCGGGGTTAGCCGATTCGATTTGAGCCCATAATAGGATTGAAATAATCAGTGACACACCGTCCGAGTGGGTCAGCGACGTTGCCGAAAAAACTCCCAATCGGAGTCTCCAGCATGACACGCTAATCGCTCATCAGTTGCTGAAACTCAACGAAGCCAAACGAAACCAAACCCCGAGATTCAGGTACAAATTTATCGTCAGTATGATTGCAAAGGAGAGTATGTTGGATTTCAACGGGATGATATTGGCAGGGGCGGTCGGGATCGAACCCACGACCTTAGGCTTAAAAGGCCACTGCCCTACCACTTACCTACGCCCCTATAAATAATCACAGTACTGTCCCACGAAAAACAAAAGGTTCTCCCGCGAAGGGCGGTTCGACTCTGTCCTGATCTAACGGAGATTTGAAATTGCGATGAGCACCTTAAACGGAACAATTCCCCCTGCGCGTAGCTTTTAGGACAGGTTAGTCACTGCTCTAATTCTGTTCCTCGGGTCAGTAGTCCCCCTTCATCCGCGGTTGTTACGCTCCTTCAGGAATGAGGGGCGCATGGGACCTATAGGGGCGGGGGATTCAACCTGGAGCATTCGTAAGAAGACTTCACCAAGGCCATATAACATCATTGTTTTCAGTATCTTAGCGGGAATTCTGGCCCTTGCGCTTTCCCAAACAGGATGCATTGGCTTAGCTGGATCGAATGCCGCAAATAACGTTGCGCTAGGGACGTCCCCCCTATTGATTGCCGCTCCAAATCCACTGAGTTTCGGAATGGTTGGGTTGGGCAGTTACGCCACGCGGAACGTCACTTTATCGAACTCCGGAACGGCAACTCTCGTTGTCTCAAAGGTAGCTACCTCCGGAACAGGATTCAGCATGGCAGGGACCACTGATTCGATATCCATTCCAGTGGGACAAAGCCAAATAATTCAAGTAGTGTTCGCGCCGCAAGCGTCTGGCGCAGCTACCGGTTCTCTAATTGTTACCAGCGATGACCCCTCTTCTCCGACGACGACTGTGCCACTCAGCGGGTCGGGGGGACAACCACAACTTACATATACACCGAATTCTCTTAGCTTTGGCAACGTGTCCGTTGGCGGCAGCGCTTCTCAAACGTTGACAATTTCCAATGGCGGAACTGCGCCGTTGACGATAAGTTCTTTTGCGGCAGTTGGCGCCGGATACTCAATGACTGGAATAACAGCACCTATAACAGTCAACGCGGGCCAGTCAATTCCCTTCACTGCCACATTTGCTCCAACGAGCGCGGGGGTTTCTATTGGCGGTGTTTCCGCAACCAGTAATGCTCCAAACTCGCCCCAGGCCATGGCCTTTACAGGTACGGGCGTCGCAACCGCCTCATTATTGAACGCAAATCCATCCAGCATTGCTTTTGGTAACGTGAACGTCGGAAGCAACAGTTCGCAGACGATTGTGTTGAGCAATGCAGGGACAACCAGTCTGACAATCTCCCAAATTACGACCGGGGGTACCGGCTTTTCATCGTCCGGAATCACTGTTCCACTGACCCTTTCGGCGGGGCAATCCGCGACGCTTTCAACGATGTATGCTCCGGCTTCGGCAGGAAGTGCATCTGGAAGCGTCACAGTAACGAGCAACGCTTCGGATTCGACCCTAACAATTTCACTTGCCGGGACAGGAATTCAGACTCAACCGCAAATCACGGTCAATCCGACGAGCGCCGCGTTCGGAAATGTCATTGTTGGCGGAAGTTTACCTCAGACTCTTACGTTGTCTAATCCAGGAAACGCCACGCTCAACATCACACAGATCAGTGCATCCGGTACCGGCTACTCGGTCACCGGGTTCACATTGCCAATTTCAATCGCAGCCGGATCAAGTTCGCCCATTACAGCCACCTTTGCACCTGCCAGTACCGGGAGCCCTTCAGGAAGCATATCGATAACCAGTAATGCGCCATCATCACCCACGACGATTGTGATGACTGGTACTGGGGTTCAGTCATCGCTTACGGCAAGCCCAACGAGCGTCAGCTATGGCAACGTATCCGTCGGAAGCAGCAGTTCGCAAACGATCACCTTGGACAACACAGGCACGTCGACTCTGACAATCTCGGCACTCTCTGCTTCAGGCACCGGATATTCTGTCTCTGGATTCACATTGCCGATCTCGATCGCGGCCGGAGCCAATTCCACCTTCACCGCAAAATTCTCGCCTGCGGCAGCGGGCGGCGACACGGGGAGCGTTTCCATTACGAGCAACGCACCCGGATCACCTCTCACGATTGCAATGACCGGCGTCGGTCTCCAGGGGCAAATAACTCCAAGCCCGGCAAGCATTAGCTTTGGTAATGTTTTGGTCGGCGCCAACAGCACTCAGACGGTGTCCCTTACAAATAATGGGACCGGCAGTGTAACCATCTCTAACGTATCCGCATCGGGAACTGGCTATAGCATTGCTGGACTCGCGGCACTTCCCGTGACGTTGACGACGGAGAAAGCACATCGTTTACCGCGACTTTCACGCCCGCTTCTGCCACCAGCCCCACAGGCAATATCGCGGTTACAAGCAATGGCACCAATCCAAATCTGACAATTTCATTGAGCGGAACGGGCATACAATCCGCGATTACCACCACGCCATCCACAGTGGGGTTTGGAAATGTTGTCGTCGGCGCGCCAAATTCTCAGACAATCAAAATTCAGAATACCGGGACCGCCACACTTACCATTTCTCAGGCCTCTGTGAGTGGGACTGGTTTCAGCATCAGCGGATTGACCACCCCTGCCAATATCGCTGCAGGCGGAAATACGACATTCAATGTGGCCTTTGCCCCCAATGCCGCGGGTGCCGCGAATGGTTCTCTTTCGCTGGCAAATAACAGCGCTACATCTCCCATTTCAATCCCGCTCTCAGGCACTGGCGTTGCGGCAACTTATCTGCTGAATGCGAGTGCATCAAGTTTGAGCTTCGGAAATGTGAATGTGAACAGCAACAGCACACTCAGCGTGACGCTTACTAACGCAGGAAATTCGACTGTGACCATTTTGAGCGTCACGGCTACTGGCACGGGATACAGCTACACTTCATCGGGAGTTTCCCCCGGTGTTGGCATAGCGGCAGGTGAAACTGGCACACTGAATGTCACTTTCACCCCGACGACCGCCGGAACCGTGGCGGGAAATATAATGATTGGCAGCAATGCCACGAATCCGGCATTGTCAATCACACTTTCTGGAACCGGCGTGCAAGCCGTGCAACATTCCGTTTCGCTGTCGTGGACTGCAAGTACGTCTACTGTTGTCGGATACAACGTTTATCGCGGATCCGTATCGGGGGGGCCCTATACTCTGATCACAAGTTCCCCGGTGGCTGGCACCTCCTACACGGATTCGACGGTACAAGCCGGACTGACATACTTCTACGTGGTCACTGCTGTCGATGCCTCTGGGAACGAAAGCGTATACTCGAATGAGGTTAGTGCCACGATTCCCACGCCTTAATAATTGGCCCGACTCGTTCTCGTCAAAATCGCCTCTCGATTCAATTCTCAGTCATGGCGTGCAGTTCTCGAGTATCACCAGCTCTCTAAAATGGATTGAATTTGAGGCCTCAGCACAGTATAAGCACCTGTCGCAGGCGAACAGACCGATCCAATGTCTGACGGGGATACAGTCAGGAGGCAGCCGACGAATGTGGTCAGCCCCGGGAGTATCTTGCAGCAGTTCTTGAGTTGACTTATCCCGAGAGTTGCGACCTTCATCCCTAAGACCAATCGCGAGCGGGGCTCGGAACTGTCGGTCCATTGGTTGCATTAACTAATGCGCACTTCCATGAGCAATCTTGCCACAGTTAGACGCGTTTCTGGGCACACTCGAGAAATGTCAGGCGTTCGGTCACACGCCGCGTTTGGCGCACTCTTTGCTATTTGTATTATTGCGTTCTCGAAGTCGATTTGGACGTTATTCATATTTTCGTTACATCACGAATATAGCTCACACATCCTCCTGATCCCCTTCATTAGCATTTTCTTTCTCTACATATACAAAGACAAAATCTTCCACAAGACGCGGAGGTGCGTTGCCGCCGGCGTTCCAATGATTATTAGCGGAACCGCGTTCTTTCTTATTGCCAAGAGATTGTGGTCCTCTTCCACTGGGAATAACCTCGTGTCCGCGATCGCTCTTTCTCTGATTATTGTTTGGGCAGGTATATTTGTTCTGTGCTACGGTTATTCTGCTGCGCGAGAGGCCGCGTTCCCACTTTTATTTCTGATTCTGATGATCCCAATTCCTGACGTCCTTTTGACGCGAATCATTTATGCGCTCCAAGTAGGATCCACAGAAATATCTTTCCTATTGTTCAAACTCACAGGAACACCCGTTTTCCGGCACGGATTTTTTCTCGCCGTGCCGGGTTACACAATTGAAGTGGCCCAGGAATGCAGCAGTATCAGGTCGAGTGTGGCTCTATTCATTACGTGTCTCATCGCCGCGCAGATGTTTCTGCGAAATCACCTGAGCAGAGCGGTTTTTGTGGTGCTATCCATACCGCTTTCCATCGTTAAGAACGGGATCAGGATCACTACTTTGACTTTGCTGAGCATTCATGTCGATCCGGGATTCCTTACCGGAAGACTTCATAAAGAAGGGGGATTCGTCTTTTTCTTCGCGGCACTGGCACTTCTTTGGCCGGTGCTAATCGTCCTGCAGAAATCTGAGGTTTCTAAAATCGGGGCTCATACTTCTCCCGGCAGAAATTCAAGGAGGGCACTTCGCGAGGTAGAGGAAGAGAGCCGGAGAAAGGGGTAGAGGTTCGCAGCCCTGCGAGGAAGACAAAAACGATCTCTAATTAACCGAGGTGGTTACAAAATAGATATCTGAACGTGGTGAGGATGGTTGTGGAGGGAAGCAAGAATGCAACTTGCACTTCTCAATTTTCAGTTTATGGCGTTCTGAAGGAATCGCCTCTTTCTCCATTCTTAGAGCTGAATGCTAAATACTGCAACCGATTGGGCTGCAACCCGGCGTTCCTTGAATGTGGTAAGCCCCGCGCTTTGAACACTTGAGCGCTGCTATCGAATATATCCAAGCGTTGATCCTTACCTCCTGGATCGAACGGCCGAAGATTACGATATGGTGTTAAGATTCTGCGGCCTCACCTCGTACGCAGCTGTTCGGGTGACGACTTCGCGACAAGAAACTGGCGACGGCATTCCAGGATCTCCGCTACATTTGCCCATACTTTGATTTTGCAGGAAAATCTGCGCGAAGGCTCGAAGGATGCCATCCACCTAAGCGTCCACATAGCAAGCCTCCGTAGCGTCCGCAACGGAATCCCTGCTACGAACCATCTTGTTTCGGAGGGGACACCGAATTCACGAGTGTCTGCACGAGCCTTGTCGAACCACCACTTGAGAAAGTACTCTTTTCTAATCCGATTCTTGGGCACCGCGTGATAGACGACGGCTGATGGCTCATATCGCAATCGTTCGCCCGCGGCTAACAACCTGTTACCAAACTCGGTATCCTCACTGCGAATCTCGCTTCCGGGTTGTGGACCAAGGTCGATCCGAAAACCAGCGTACTTCTCAAACATTTCTCTTCGAAAAGCCATGTTGTTGCCGAATGGAGGTTCCTTGAGTTCAAGCGCTTGGTCACCTAAATCAAAAATGGCGAGGGGACCTAGCGCATACCGACCCTGAAGCTCCAGCCAGGGCGGAGCCGAGAATGAATGCTCAGGACATGTGCGCCCTCCCGACCCTGCCCACTCCCCATTACGCAATTCTGCGGTGATATTCTGAAGCCAGGCGGGATGGACAGTCACGTCATCGTCTGTGAAGGCAAGTATTTTGCCTCGCGCCTCTCGAATTCCGGAATTTAGGGCGAACGACTTGCCTTGCTGTGGCTCAAAAAGATAGCGGAAGCGACCGGGAAAGCGGCAGCAATAGCCCTGAACGACATTACGCGTTTGGTCGGTCGAATTGTTGTCGACGATCAGCACCTCCCACTCGACCGACGTGGGAAGTTTCAGTTCAGAAATGCTCTCCAGCGCTTTCTTCAAGATTTCGCAACGGTTGTAAGTGCATAGAATAATGGTGACGTTCATTTGTTCGACTCTACAGTCTAGACACAATTCAAAATCCTTCGGGGTGTCTGACACGCCACAGTTTTGTTCTTCGAACTCATCGGTTGCTCATCGGCCCACCAAATGGACACATTGGTATGGAGATATTCCCCGGAAGTATGTCTAGGTTCAGGCCGAATTGCCGCAGCACGGCTCAATCGCAAACTAGCAACGCACTCTTTCCGGCCGAGAATCGCGAGAGTGAATGCTTGAGCTCGCGAACAGTGTTTAACACCTTGGGGAGGCGGCGCAGGATTGAAACTGGTGCGGACCTTACCTCGGAAATGTTGACCGGAATTTCCTTGATTTTCACACCTAGCCGCCAAGCTAGCAGTACGATTTCCGTCTGGAAAATCTCATCACTAGTTAATGCAATCTGGCATAGTTTCTTAGCATAAGTGGTTTCCAAACTTTTCAAGCCGTGTGTGTCGGTTCCCGGATAGCCGATGAAAATCCGAAGGAAAATAAAGTTATAGAGTGCCGTCAAGGCCCGTCTTTTGAAGGGCCGACGGTCAATTGACTGAGGATGCCTCTTTGACCCGACAATAATTTTAGCGTCGTCTGCTCGGAAGATTTCGACCGACTTGACGACAAATGCTGAGTCCAGAAAATCACACTCGAGGATGGAAAGGTGAGTACCCTTACTCTCGAGCATTCCGAGTTTGATCGCGTCTCCATAACTGCCCCTTGCAATCGTAAGGATCCTAACTAAATTCGGAAAACGGTGCTCAAGACGCCGACAGACATCTAGGGTACCGTCAGTCGATCCATTTTCGACGATTATTACCTCACTCAGGATCTCGGCGACCTCACTTGGAATAGTTTGGATGAACCCGATCACCTGGTTCTCAATGTCAGCCGCTTCGTTATGGGCAGGAATAACGATGGTGTATTTCATGACGCGACCTCTAGAACGGTAGTCCTCGCGCATTCCATGGAATCTTCCATGCTGGTGTAGTCCCATTGACCGTACCGCCCAATGGGAAAAACATGGCTTTTGCGCAAACGCTCCAAAATCGAACCCACTAATCGGTCTCGATTGTCCGTATGGTGGACATACGCACAACGTATGATGTGTGTAACGACGCAGACGACATCCTCCGTATTTATCCAACCCAATTTGTCGAGCCATCGCAAGACTTGTGGTTGTAGCTCTCGCACGAGATCCACGCGGTCTGCTTGGTCAGGTGATACACCAACTTCTACGTAGACTGCGCTATAGCCTGGCGTGCATGTTCCCTTACTGATGTTCGAGTAGAAGCCAACCCGATAGAACGGAATGTCTCGATCCGGCACGTAGATCCAATGAAGGTCCAGAAATTCCGGAGGGAGCGCCCCCCGGAGCCCTATGTTGAAGCTAATAGTAGAACTGTGAGACAGCTCTCCCGCTGCGACAGTCAATTCTTTATCAGATGTCATCTGACACAGCTCTTTTAGTGGCATGCTGGAGAAAAGCGTATCCCAACGATGAGTCTCTCCGGTAGTGGTCACGAGCGTCTTTGTGTTAAGGTTGACTGCGACGACTTTTTGATTGACTAAGCAATTGTCGATACCCTTGCGGAGCCCGTCAACTAGATGACCGATTCCCCCAACCTTGGGATACCAAAACCTCGCGTTGTACCCAAGATTGTCTTTTGGGCCAGTCCGCATCCCCTTTCGAACAAAGTCCTCGTTCGGAACAGGAAAAAATCGTCGCACGGCACCCTCCGACAGCCGGTCGAGCGAAATCGCCATAGTTTTCTCGTTTTGTGGAATTAGAAAGAGGTCTGCTAGTCGCTCACCGAAGCCATTTACGATGTAATCTCGAAAGCTAACGTTTTCATGATGAATGTTCTTCGGCCTATTCTCATAGGACTCTTTACACTCCGCGAGAATCGGCGGTGGAAGCTCTCCAAGATTGTACTGGATTGGCGCAGAAATAAATTTCCCTGCTACAAAGCAACAGGACCTGCGGCAGACTTGAACCCAGTCCTTATCATCTAAATTGGCAAACGGAATATTCGCAGGAGTCGGATAGCGGCTGAGATGAAGAAAATGTCCCGTATAGTCGAAACAAAACTCTCCGACCTCGACGGTGCGGGTCAATCCTCCTAGTGTGGGGCATCGCTCCAAGAGGATAAAATTGCGACCTTGTTGTTGAAGGGTCCGCGCCGCAACTAAACCGGAGATTCCTCCGCCAATTACTATTGCTCGAGCTTCCGATGAAGATCCCATGTCGTGTATTGACGCCCCGCTCGCTCGGGCTGTTATCCTGCCCCCAAAAATTGTTTTATTGACCGACAAAGGCAGGCGCTGCCCGCCACTCTCTTACAACCCGTACGGAATTGAATGGTCAAAAAACTCGAGAAATCGCCCCGAATACCCGGGGCGAGACTCACTCTGCGTGGACCAATCCCATGCGCTTTAGTAGTGGCCGCAGAGGGCGCCCCAATACTTTGGGCCGGATTCGGATTGCACTGATTGCCGAACGGACGCTTTGGGCGAATTCCCTTCTCCGCCATCGGAGGCCGGCTACGGCAATATGCAAATCAGCGATTTGCCACTCCTCGGCATGGCCCCAGGTAGCACTCAGCACTTCCTGAGCACAATTCAGCGCGACCGCAGTCTCGCCTGCCAGGTTCATATGCCGAATCCAATCTCGGGACGCTAACAGGAATGCCCTTTCTTGCCTAGATTCGGTCACTCCAAGTCTTGTGAGTAGGTCGGGTGTGATGACGTCAATTGAATCAAAAATATCTTGTTCACCACTTCGCCTCAAAGCGGCCGACATTTGCGCCCCAAGTATACCGAGCGTTTGTTGTCTTCGTTTCCGAAGAGAAACTTGGTGCGGGTGAATCCTGTAGCAGAGTACGACGTCGTCGAGGTTCGCGCATGAAAACTTTTCAGTTATTCTAAGCCACAGGTCGTAATCTTCAGCGGGCGCGAACGCGTCCCTGTACCCACCGGCTCGAACAAACGCTTCTTTTCGCATGAGAACGGTCGGTTGCCAAAAGGGGCAGTGAACAGCCAGAGATTTCCGAAGTTGCTCGTCGCCGGTTGGACAGCGGCCAATGTACAGGGCTTGCCCGGCAGCGTTGATCCATTGAACGGACGCACCAAGAAGTCCAACGCTCGGATGTTTCTCCATGAAATCAAGTTCCAGTAGCAGCCGGTCGGGCAACGCAACGTCATCCGCATCCATTAGAGCGATATACGACCCACGCGCCGATGAACAAGCAGCGTTGCGCGCCTCTCCTAAACCGCAATGCGGAATTTCGCGCAGACGCACCCGAGGGTCTTTTTTAGCGTAGCTTGTAATGATTTCTCTCGATGAATCTGTCGATCCATAATCAACGATGATAAACTCAAAATCACAGAAGGTCTGATGCAAGATGCTTTCCACGGACTCCGCGAGAAAGCGGTCAACGTCGCAAACCACCATGACTACAGAAATCAGCGGCACATTCATTTGTTCGCGACCTTGATCAGAAGGAAAAATCGCCCAATTCCCTTATCGGGCATAAAAAAAAGACTCGCTTCAGCCTTTGGATTGATCGCTTGACTCAAATTGCATTCGTGCACGGCAACCAATCTCACTTTCAAGTCTCGCAACGCTCTGGCGCCTAATCTCGTGAGGACAGGCAAATTCATCAAGGGCTCGCGCGTCGCTTCGATCCACTGGAATCCTGCCGCTTATCCAGTGTAGTTCCTCCGGTCTCCACCGATCTCAAGAAATCATGCCATCGGCCCCTCCCAAGATTGAGGAGTCGGCGCGGCCGACGACCAGCAGTACCAGCGGGCGGGTGCAACCTCGTCCTTGGCCTGGCGGCATACGCCCATCCCGCCGGCCGGCTGGGCCTCCCCGTCGAGCACCATCACGTCGGCGCCGCCCGCGTCGAGCAGCCGGAGCAGGGCAGGCTGGGTGGCGACCTCGATAATCTCCGCGTCCGGCACGTCCATCGCGGGACGACGCCCGATGGCGAGCTTGATCTGGGCCCGCACGTCCGCGTCGTGGCTGTACACAAGGACCTTCATGACAGGCATGCTACCGAGACCGGGACCAAGGCGGGGGGTCGCGTAGCGATCGCCTACAGGTTGTCGTAATAATGGGGCCGTGGCGACTGCAACCGTTCGACGGCCCCCCCGCACGCCGGCCAGCAGACCGAACCTGGTCAGCGTGGGCACCATCGTCTGGCTCTCCTCCGAGCTGATGTTCTTCGCGGCCCTGTTCGCGATGTACTTCACCATCAGGTCGGTGGACAAGGGCCGGGGCTCTGCCTGGCCGGGGCGCGCACCTGGACATCGCGCTCGGGTCGGTCGACGCCACCGTGCTCCTGCTGTCCAGCGTCACCTGCCAGATGGGCGTGTTCGCGGTCGAGCGTCGCCAGATCAAGCGCACCAGAGGGCTGTTCCACCCCATGGAGCTGGGGCCTGCGCGAATGGTACGTGCTCTCGCTCCTGATGGGCACCGTACTTCGTCCTCGGGCAGGGCTACGAGTACCTGGACCTGATCAGGAAGCAGGGCCTCACGCTGTCGTCCAGCAACTACGGCTCGGTCTTCTACCTGACCACCGGGTTCCACGGGCTGCACGTGACCGGCGGCCTCATCGCGTTCATCTTCCTCCTCGGCCACGCCTGCGCGGCAGAATTCACTCATGAACAGCAGGTCAGCGCGATCGTCGTGTCGTACTACTGGCACTTCGTCGACGTCGTGTGGATCGGCCTGCTCACCGCCATCTACCTCATCCACTAGTCAGGGGACAGCGAGTCGGGCTGGATCAACGCCAGGCGCAGGCGCCCGGCCGCCGGCTATGCGGCGCTGCTGCTCGGGCTCGTCGTCGTAGGGCTGCTGTACGGGGCCCTGACCCGCACCAGCGCGCAAGCGGCTCCGACCACAGCGCAGCAGGACATCGCGAACGGCCGGGCCTTGTTCGAAGCGACGTGCTCGAGCTGCCACGGTCTGGACGCGCAGGGCACCTCGCAGGCGCCCAGCCTGATCGGTACGGGCGCGGCCGCCGTCTACTTCCAGATGTCCACCGGCCGCATGCCGGCCAAGGAGGTCGGCGCGGAAAACGAGCGCAAGCCGACGTTGTTCACCGAGCAGGAGATCCTCGACATATCCGCCTATATCCAGTCCATCGGCGGTGGCCCGGAGATCCCGACCCCCGCGCAGGTCTCCACGGTCGGCGCGAACACCGGGCTCGGGTCGCAGCTGTTCAGCGCCAACTGCGCGCAGTGCCACGGCTTCGCCGGGGCGGGCGGCGCCCTGACCTACGGCAAGGACGCGCCGGCGCTGACCCAGGCCACCCCCACGCAGATCTATACCGCCATGCTGACCGGGCCCGAGGCGATGCCGGTGTTCTCCGACGGGGCGCTCAGCCCGCAGGCCAAGCGCGACATCATCGCCTACATCGTGGACACCCGAGCCCAACCCGGGCGGGCTCTCACTCGGCCGGACCGGGCCCGTCGCCGAAGGCCTGGTCGTCTTCCTGGGCGGGATGGGCTTCCTGGTGCTGATCGCGATGTGGCTGACGGCCAAGCGGCGTGAGCCCTGGGATGTGGCGCAGGAAGAGAACGCGCGGGCGGGGACGTCGGGGACGGAGCACTGATGAGCGACATGGAAGAGGTCGAGAGCCCGCAGGGCCCGGTGCCGCCGCGCCGGGTGATCGGCACTCCCCCGCCGACTCCTCGGCTGCTCGGCTCCGGCGACGGGGCCGAGGACGGCGGCGCGGCTGACGGCCACGGCACAGAGGTGGAGCCGGCCGAGGAGAGGCTGCCGGACGTACCGGATTATCCTTCGCACGCCAAGAAAGCGGAGAAGATCGTCGCGTTCTGCTTCGTGCTGGCGTTCCTCGCGGGCTGCGGGTTCATCGCCGCGTACGTCGGCCTCGAG
>CAVTRS010000008.1:0-7996 GCA_963737185.1 uncultured Acidobacteriota bacterium
GACGGAGGTCCCGCGCCGAGCGGGTATCCCCGGTGATTTATGACGTTGCGGATGGACTGCTCGGCGTCGGCGTCGGCGTCGGGGGGCGGGGGCAGGGGGCGACGTCAGTGGCGACGACGTCGGCGGTGTCGTCTGCGGGTGGGTGTGCGTTGGCGTAGGCGAGCTGCTCTGTGGCGTCGGCGAGGGGGCGGAGACTGTGGTTGCTTGCGCCCGGGGACGTGGTCGGCGTGCTCTTCGTCGGCCCGGGTAGCGCCGTCGGGCTGCTGGTGGCCTTGCCGCCGGTGCCCTTGTCTTGGCCTGGCCGTGTGCTGAGCTGGTCGCCGACGATGCGGGACTGCTGATCGTGGGGCCAGCTCCTGACCCGCCTGTGTTGCGCGGCTTCGCGCCAGTGGGGCCAGCCGACTGGCTGGGAGTTGGGGTGCTGCCCGCGCTCGGGGTCGTCCCAGGTCGCCGCGGAGTGATGGAGCTCGTCGGCGAGTTCATGGGAACCGAGCCCGATCGCCGCCCCGGCGGCGAGCAGCAGAGCCAGGGCCGTGCCCAGGACCGCCTTGCGAGAGCGGCGCCGCACTGCGCCTCCAAATAGGGGCTGCCCCCCAAGTGAAGTGTAGAAGGCATAGAACGCGATCGCGGCCATCAGCAGAATTCCTGCGATGCTGAGGCCCGCATACCACGCCGACATTTGGGTCGTCAGGGGGAAGCTGCCCAGTATGTCGTCGAAGAAATAGGATGCCATCACAGCCAGCAGGCCGAAGCGTAGAAACAGAAACACGGCCAGGCTTGTAGTGATCAGAATGGACACGACAGTAACGGCAGTCCACGGATCTGCTGACGGCGGGCGAAAGAATGTGATCAAAAAAATGCAAACGATCGCTGCCAGCCATTCCTTGCGCAGGAAGGCCCGGAGAAGAAAAAGTGTAAACAAAACTACAAACGAGCCAAAAATCGAAATGATCAAATTGTTCGATAAATCCGCAATAACGGGCCGCGCCCCAAGAAACTGCCACGTCGGACCGAAATATGGCTGCAGCGGTGGATGGCCGAGCCATCCGGGAACATGCCATCCAAATCGGACCGACGCAATCCCAAACGCGCCCACCAGACAGCCAAAAAGTATGTCGCGCCCCACCAGCGGATCGCGAAGTCCTCCCGCCATCAAGCGACTCCACGAGACCAAGGTACCGGGCCAGCGGCGGCGGACATACGGCTCCAATGCGATGTAGATGACCCAGAGAAAAGCGGATAAGGAAATCCCGAATACTAAGAACAAAAGAACTTGCCCGAATTCGTCTATGCTCGAAACGTGGTGCGCGCCAAAGGACCAGGCCAACGCCCACACTGCAAAAACAAAACCCGCGATATGTGCGGCTCCTCGGCGATCGCTGCGGCCGAGCCTCAAATTTCGGCGAGCGAGTAGCACGCCGCCCACTAGCGTCGAAATCATCAAAACAAGGCCTACGATGCCACTTATCTGTTCGCTTGTAGACGGTTGGTGCGGCTGCATGCGCTGCGGGTGGGTCCATGGCCCGATTAACTCGAAGTAGATAGGCTTGCCCCCGTATGCAGCCGCCTCAATGCGCATGGGCGTGTCGGGGCGCTCGGCGAGCGATCCAGTCCACGCAGCCCGCGCGTCGCTATAATTGGGGGGCGTCCACGCCGGTGTTGTTGACGACCACTTGGAAAGATCCAGTCCGGCGGCGGAAAACAGCGACGCCCAGTTAGGCACGCGGTCTGTCGAAGCGTTGGCGGCATTCGGTTTCTCGACCTGCGGTGGAACTGCGACAAACTTCGTCAATCGCCCTTGAGGATTTAGCTCGACGAGCGTCATCCCGGAAACATCGAGCGGCGGATCGTCCGTCCACACGGTTGACAACATCGGTGAATCTTTTGCATTGTTCGTACTAACGAGCGGTCGGGGGCTGCCGCGATACCAAAACACGAATGCCCCGGTTTCCAGGTTGTCCCAGCGCGTCTTCGACGTATCGTGTTCGGTAATGTAGCGAAGAAAGTCTTTCCCTTCGTAGAAACCCATCGCCGTATCCACTGTCGGATCTGTGTAACCGAAATTCTTCAGAATTTCCCGTGCGATTCCCGCAAGCTCGTCCGGCGGTTTTTCGAGTGGCACCCGCCTGTAGAGTTTCGCCTGCGCGCCGAACAAAATTCCCGCGGTGACCAACACAAAAATTCCGGCCAACACGATCCACGCTACCGCTGGGCGCAGGCCTTCCGTTGCTCCAGAGGCGGCAACCATTTCCGGCGATGGCGTTTCGCCCGCCGAGAGAGCAGCGGCGAGCGGGTCGCCCCCGGGCAATGCCGCGGCAACTTGCAGTGCGGACGCGGGCCGCTTCGCAGGATCCCTTTCCAGGCATCGCAGGATCACCCGCTCGATGAGCGGGTCCAACTCCTTTACGAACTGTGATGGCGCCGTTGGTGTGCTTTTATCGCGCAGTCGAGCCATCTCCTCGCTGGACGAAGCGTCGAAGGGGCGCTTCCCGGTGAAAATCTCGTAGAGCACAAGACCGAGCGAGTAAAGGTCACTCTTCGGAGTCAATTCGCCGCCCGCAAATTGTTCCGGCGACATGTAAGCGGGGGTACCGGCGAGCGCTTCGACGCCTTGAATCCCCACGGACAATCCTGCGAGGCCAAAATCGGTAATCCGTACCCGACCGCGCCCATCCAACATGATGTTCGCGGGCTTCAGATCACGATGAATAATTCCATGCCTCGTGCGCTGCCGCAAGTCCCGCGCACAATTGCCGCGCGATTTCGACTGCTTTATCTGGCGGCAATCTGCCGATGCGGCGGAGAAGGGAAGCGAGATCTTCGCCGTCCACAAATTCCATCGTGAGGAATGTGTGAGTGAGAGTTCTGCCGGCGCCACTCGTCTCGGTGATTTCACCAATGTCAAACACGCGGCAAACGTTCGGGTGCGACACCTGGCGCGCCAGTCGAACTTCGCGCGTGAAACGCTCAAGCGCTTCTTCCGACTGCCCGATGGACCGAGGTAAAAATTTCAGCGCCACCGTTTGCCCGAGTTTCAAATCCTCCGCGCGATAGACCTCGCCCATCCCTCCTTTGCCCAGCGGCGATACAATCCGATATCGCTCTGCAAGCGTTGTCCCGGGGACGTAGCGTGCTTCGTATCCGGTGGAAGAAATAATTCTGGAGCTGGGTGAGGGACTTCGCTTCGGCGGCGTTGTCTCAGTCTGAATCGTGGCTGCGGCGCCGGTATCCATCGCGTTGCCGCATGATGGGCAAAAGCGCGCTCCACCGGAGACTTCCTTTCCGCAGGCAGGGCAACTCATAATTGCCGCGCAGTATATCACCGCTCGCCACGACACTCAGGCGATGGGGATCAATCGCCTGGTTTTCAACTCCTGTCAGTCAAACCAGTTCATCAGGCTCCGAATTTTCTTTGACATCCCGCGCGCCGCGCGGTAGAAAAGCTGCGCCATGAACACACATACACTTCGTCGTAACGCACTTTCTCTGTTGGTTGCAGCAATTTTCTGCGCTGGGTTTATCTCCGCCCAAAACGCGCCAAGTAAGCCCGCGGCCAAGCGTACGCCCGCCGCGTCAAAGGGCGCCGCCGCCGCGCCGAAAATCACCACGCCCAAGGAGGCTTTCGGCTTCAATGTGGGCGACGACTATCAAATGGTCACGTACACGCAAGCGGAGGCATTCTGGAAAAAGCTCGCCACGGAATCCGATCGCGTGAAATTGCAAAGCATCGGCAAGACCGCTGAAGGCCGCGACCAGTGGATGCTCATCATCACTTCGCCCGCGAACATGAAGCAGCTCGACCATTACAAAGAAATTTCCGAAAAACTTCAGCGCGCCGAAGGCGTAACCGAAGATGAGGCCCACGCGCTCGCCGCGCAGGGCAAAGCCGTCGTGTGGATTGACGGCGGTCTCCACGCTTCCGAAACCGTCGGCTTCCAGCAACTTGTTGAGACCACCTACCAACTTGCAAGTCGCACCGATCCCGAAACGATGCGCTTCCTCGACGACGACATCATTCTTTGCGTCGCCGCGAATCCCGATGGCTCCGAATTCGTCGCCGATTGGTACAACCGGATTTCCGAGCCGACTCAGCGCAACATGAACGCGCTGCCCCGCCTCTACAACAAATATGTCGGGCATGACGACAACCGCGACTCCTATATGTCCAATATGCCCGAGACCGCGAACATGAACCGGCAGCTCTTCATCGAGTGGATGCCGCAAATCATGTACAACCATCACCAGACCGGTCCCGCCGGCGCCGTCGTTTTCGTTCCTCCATTCCGCGATCCATTCAATTACAACTTCGATCCGCTCGTCCCGCTTGGCATCGAAGCCGTCGGCACCGCGATGCACTCGCGGCTTGTCGCGCGCGGGATGGGCGGCTCGGCGATGCGCAGCGGCTCAAACTATTCCACATGGTGGGATGGAGGACTGCGCACCACCGTTTATTTCCACAACATGATCGGCATCCTTACCGAAATTATCGGCGGCCCGAATCCCACGCAAATTCCGCTCGTGCCCGATAAGCAATTGCCGCAGGGCGATTGGCCGTTGCCGGTAGTCCCGCAAATGTGGCATTACCGTCAATCCATTGATTACGACTGCGAACTCAATCGCGCGATCCTCGATTACGCCTCGCGCAATCGCGAGACGCTGCTCTTCAATATCTGGCGCATGGGCATGAATTCCATCCAGCGCGGCAACGAAGATCACTGGACCATCACTCCCAAGCGCATCGAAGCTTTGCGCGAAGATGCTGCGCGTGAAGCGGCGCAAAATGGAGGAGGCCGCGGCGGACGCGGCGGCCGCGGCGGCGGAGAAGTTGTAGCGGGGGGCGACACGCCTCCGGGCGGCGGCGGTGGCGGATTCGGCGCGCAATCGGCACCCGCGCAGCTTTATGACTCCGTTCTTCACGATCCAAAGGATCGCGATCCGCGCGGCTACATCATTCCCTCTGACCAGCCCGATTTTGCGACGGCCACAAAGTTCGTCAACGCACTAATCAAGAATGGCATCGAGGTTGAGAAGGCGAACGCGTCATTCCAGGTCGCGGGCAAATCTTATCCGGCAGGCTCGTTCGTTGTGAAGGCCGCGCAAGCTGGCCGTCCATTTGTTCTCGACATGTTCCAGCCGCAGGATCACCCGAATGATTTCCGTTATCCCGGCGGTCCGCCGATTCCTCCTTATGACATCGCGGGCTGGACGCTTGCGTACCAAATGGGCGTCAAGTTCGATCGCATACAGGACGGCTTCGACGGCCCATTCACCAAGATCGCTTATGGCCAAATCCAGCCGATGCCGGTGATGCAAGTTGCCGGCAATGGTTCAGGCGGCCATCTTCTCGACCATCGCATCAACAATTCCTTCATCGTCGTGAATCGCTTGCTCAAAGCCGGCTGCGATGTTTACTGGCGCAAGGATTCAACGATGATGAATGGCCAGGACTTCGGCGATGGCGCAATCTGGGTTCCCAATTGCGCCGCAGGCCAGGCGATTCTCCAACAAGGCGCAGCGGATCTCGGCGTTCCAGCGTTGAGCGCTTCATCCGCGCCGACCGGCGATGCTTATAAGCTCAAGCCGATTCGCATTGGATTATTCGATCGCTACGGCGGAATCATGCCTTCGGGTTGGTTGCGCTGGATACTCGAGCAATATGAATTTCCTTTCGAGGTTGTTTATCCGCAGACGCTCGATGCGGGCGATTTGAAAAGTAAATTTGACGTTCTCGTTTTCACCGATGGCGCATTCTCGGCGGGCGGTGGCCGCGGTGGAGGCGGGGGTGGTGCACCCGGCGCTGCACCCGGTGGAGCAGGTGGCGCTCCTCGTGGTGGCGCCACTGGGGCTCCGGCTGGAGGCGGGCGCGGAGGGCGTGGCGGCGGAGGTGGCGCGGCCGCACAAAACATTCCGCCCGAATACGCGATGCGTCAGGGCGCGATCACCGCGGGAACCACGATCCCGCAACTCAAGAAGTTCCTCGATGCGGGCGGCTCTATCGTCACCGTCGGCAGCTCGACGGGGATGGCGCAACTTCTGGGCGTGCCAATCGCCAACTATCTGACCGAGCGCGGCGCCGACGGAGTGGATCGTCCTTTGCCCCGCGAGAAGTTCTACATTCCCGGCTCGCTGATGCGCGCGACGATTGATAATACGAATCCGCTCGCGTACGGCATGCCGGCGTGGGCCGATGTGGACTTCGATAGCAGCCCCGTTTTCCGCATCGTGCCCAACGCGGAGGTGCGGCCGGTTCCGGTCGCGTGGTATTCGGGCACGTCGACGCTCGATAGCGGCTGGGCCTGGGGCCAGGCTTATCTCGATGGCGGCACCGCGATCTTCGATGCCTCGATCGGCGCGGGCAAGGTGTTCGTCATCGGCCCTGAGGTGACGTTCCGCGCGCAACCGCACGGGACGTTCAAGCTGCTGTTCAACGGCCTGTATTACGGAAGTGCGACGCCGGTGACGCTGCATTAAAAAACGGGGCGGGGAATTTGGTCCCCGGTGAAGCGTTCAGGATCCTTCGGGCCGATGGAAAACATCGGCCCGAAGGATGACAACGGCTTTAAATTTTCCCGCACCGAAAATCAGGCGCAGCAAGCGGCGCCCCTACGAATTCAAACCTTACATCCTTACTTCGCTGAAGGATTTATCGAGCAGCTTGATGGCTTCGTCTACGTCGGGCTTGGATATGTTTAGCATCGGAGCTAGACGCATTACGTTGCCGTATAGGCCTCCCTTGCCGATTAGCAAGCCGTTGGCGCGCGTTCGTTCCATTAATTGAGTGGCGGCTTCGGGGGCTGGCTCTTTGGTCGTGCGGTCTTTCACAAGCTCGATGCCCTGCATTAAGCCCATTCCGCGGACGTCGCCGATGAGCGTGTACTTTTCTTTCAGGCCATCGAGCTTTTCGCGGAAATATTTTCCGACCGTGTGCGCGTTCTCCAGAAGATTTTCTTCCTCGATGAATTCAATCGTGGCGCGCGCGGCCACGGAAGTGACCGGATTGCCGCCGAAAGTTGAAATCGTCAAGCCCTGAAATGTGTTCGCGAGTTCGGCGGTGGTGATCGTCGCGCCGATGGGCACACCGTTGCCCATGCCCTTGGCGCAGGTGATGATGTCCGGCATCACTTCCCATTGCTCGATGCCGAACCATTTTTTGCCGGTGCGGCCGAAGCCGGTCTGCACTTCGTCGGAGATAAAGAGTCCGCCGTATTTCTTCACGATGTTGAAGACGATCTTGAAATATTCCGGCGGCGGAGTGATGAATCCGCCGACGCCCTGAATCGGCTCGGCGATGAACGCGGCGATGTGACCGCTGGTGCCGGTCTGGATCAGGTTCTCGACATCATTCGCGCATGCGACGTCGCAATCGGGATACTTCAGTCCCAAGCGGGCAGCGGTAGCAATAGGGATTGATGGCGTGCGAAACGCCAACGCTGACGACTCCGGCTTTGCGCCAGGGCGCCTGGCCCGTCATGCTGCGCGCGAGCGTCGAGCCGCCGGAATAGCCGTGGCGCAGCGCGACAACGTCAAAGCTGCCGGTGGCCATGCGCGCGAGAAGAATCGCCGCTTCGTTCGCTTCGGTGCCGGAATTCGTGAAGAAGCTTTTCTGCAGGTTGCCGGGAGTAATCTGCGCGAGTTTTTCGGCGAGCGCGACGATGGCTTCGTTGGGATAGAGCGTGGAGGTGTGCTGCAGCTTGTCGACCTGCGCCTTGATCTTCGCAGGTGACTTTGGGATTGCTGTGGCCGACGGAGATGCGTGAGGATGCCGCCGAAGAAGTCGAGATATTTGCGGCCTTCGAGGTCCCAGAGGTATTGCATCGAGGCGTGGTCGGCGACGAGCGGCGTCTGGTAATAATTCGTGACCGCCGGCCAGATGTATTCCTTGTGCTTGCGGATTACGTCCGCGCTGGATATTTTCTCCGGCTTCGCGGGGTCTTTGGTCGCTTCAGGTCTGGGCGTTGTCGTCATTGGATATCCTTCTGGCTGCGGTAAAGAAGTG
>CAVTRS010000009.1:0-9683 GCA_963737185.1 uncultured Acidobacteriota bacterium
CGCAGTGCTGGAGGAATGAGGCGGCGTTTGAAGTGACTCTTTCAAACGCTCGGAAGGCGGGATGTTAAAAGGATTTAGAAAGAGGTTGGGCTCGCAGGCGGGACGCAACAGAGGGTGGAAGAAGGACGATTCCCTAGTGCCGCGCGCTCTCGTCCGCCGTTTCACAATGAACTCTGTACACTTGATTATGTACACCAGCATTTACTTCGTATATTAAACCAGGTTAATATGCTTCCCACCGGTGGAAACCTGTCGCGATTGTCGATTCGCTGATCTGCGAACTCGCCTGTTCAGGACTGTAGGATGCGGGCCTATCCTCAAGGCTCGGACAACACTGCTCTGCCTGATTTTGACTGGAGCGTGCTTTGCTTGTCCGATTCCGAGTCTGGCGCAAGGTGAGACGACGAGCGCAATCGTGGGGCAAGTGACGGATGCAACGAACGCATCAATTCCGGGCGCCACGGTCACAATCACGAATCGGGAGACCGGCTTGCGGCGCTCGGTGAAAACCGATGCGGAGGGACGATTCAATTTCCCGCAGCTCAAGCCCGGCACGTACACCGTGAAAGTGGAAGCAGTTGGCTTCACTCCACAACAGAACGATAACGTGATATCAGGACTAGGGCAGAAGCAAACGGTGAATTTCACGCTCAAGGTCGCGCAAGCCAACGAGACCGTTGAGGTGAGCGGCGCACCCCCTCTTCTCAATCCTGAAAACGCGAATACGTCCACGAACCTCAGCGCGCGAGCGCTGGAGAATCTGCCCAATCCGGGCGGGGACCTGACGTATCCGTTCCAGTTCTCGCCGGGCGCACTGATCAATACCGCGGGCAGCGGAAACGACTTTGTCGGCGGGACGAATGGGTACGGCAACGTGCAGTTCAACGGGCTGCCCGCGCTCTCGAACGGCTACATCGTCGACGGCCTTGAAACAAACGACCCGCTGACGAACCTGAACAGCGGGCTTTCGACAAATCTCGTGCTGGGGCTGAATTCGATTTCGGAAATGACTGTCAATACGCTTTCATACTCGGTGGACCAGGGGAGATACGGCGCTTCGCAGGTCAACTACGTAACGAAATCAGGTACAAACCAGTTCCACGGAAATCTGTACGAGATTTGGAATGGCGCCGATTTGAACGCGGCGGATTACTTTACGAATGCGACTCCGGGGAATACCAAGCCGGGATCCAACGTGAACCATTTTGGGGGAAGTCTTGGCGGGCCGATTGTCCACGACAAGCTGTTTTTCTTTTTTGACAGCGAGTGGATGCGGATCGCGCTCCCGATCGTCACGCCCACGACAGTTCCGACGGCCGCGTTCCAAGATTATGTGCTGGAACAATTGCCGCTTGGGGGGAAGGACGCCGTTACCGGCGACATTTATCCCGCGGCGCCGCAACTCGTGCCGTTCTACCAAAAGATGTTTTCGCTTTACGGAAACACGAACGGGACGCCGCTTGCCGTACTTGGGTGTCCATTCAATGCGGATGGCACCGCGGCGAGCGGGAACCCGCAGAACGGCGACGGTTGCGCCAACCGGCAAAGCATTTCGCACTCGAGCGACGACCACGAACAGGTGCAGACGGCGCGCATCGATTACAACCTGGACAAGAAGAACAATCTTTGGCTACGCCTCCAGTCCGACACCGGAGTGCAGGCCGCTTACACCGATCCGATCAATTCGATTTTCGATTCGGTCTCGCCGCAACCGCTCTACTCAGTTGCGGCAGGCTATACGCACGTCTTTTCGCAGGACCTGGTGAACTACTTCAATCCGGGATTTTCCTGGTATGAAAGCTTATTCGCGCCAAGTAATTTTCAGGCGACACTGGCCGCATTCCCGATCGTGCTGCAGGGGAGCGGGGCGAACGCGCCCTTCACAACAATTGGAGGACTGGACAACACCTGGCTGCAGGGACGGAGGGCCTCGCGATTTTTCATCAACGACAATGTTACGTGGACCCACGGCTCCCACGAATTCAGTTTTGGAGTGAGCACCAGGATTTTTCGATTGAACGATTATGATTTCGGGGAAGGAACGGTCCCGACCGTCACTTATACGGATTTGCCGCAGTTCATTTATGGGGTTGCGTCAACCGCATCGGAGACTTTTCCGGTATCGGCGAACGAGCCTTTCAATTCCTGAACCTCGATTTCTACGCGCAGGATACCTGGAAGCTCACACCAAAGCTGACGTGGACGATTGGAATTCGCGATACGCTGAATTCGAATCCACTGAACCCACACGACGAAATCGCGAGACTGGCGGGATCTTTCGATTCGATCTCGCACGATGTAAATCAGCCGCTCAACGCCGCAATTCAAACAAATCTCGGGCACCTGTTTGTTTCAACCCCGCTGGCAATCCTGCAACCGCAGGACAGCCTTTGCATGGCGGTTCGCTCCGAATACAGTTTTAAGAACTGGATTCGGGTTGTTCAGCGATCTGCTGCCGGGAAGCATCGCGGACATCATCGGCGTCAACCCGCCCTATGTGCGGACGTTTCAGGGTGGACTTCTTGGGACTGTGGGTGGCACAGCAATTGCGCCGGGCGTGCCGAATAGCGCGGTGGATGCGACGGTTGAGGCGAATCAAGCGTTTGGCGCGGGATTTGCCGGGGGCGAGCTCTCGTGCGCCTCGCCGATGGCAAATCCGAATGCGTGCCTGCCACCCGTGGCGATGACGGCGGTGCCGAGCGGCGAACTTCATGCGCCGTACTTCATGGAGTGGAGTTTTGGAATCGAACACCAATTCGGGAACAACGCCAGCGTCCGAGTCCAATACGTTGGCACGCGGGCGGTTGAACCAACCATTCTTGACTCAGGAGAACGGCTACCAAACCGTTTGCCAGGGATGCTTTGCGCCTTTCCCCTACATGCAGCCGGTGGACCCGCGATTCGGCGCGGTGACGCAATTCTCTACCGGCGCGAACAGCCACTATGACGGACTACAGTTGACAGCCACGAAGCGGCTCGGGCACGGGTTGGAGGGTCAGATCAACTATACATTCAGCCGGTGCATGGATGAGGTGTCAAACGGCGGCCTTCTTCAGTTTTCCGCGGGAGCGATCCTCACTCCACTGCCGGGAGAGCTGGCGCGGAATTACGGTCCATGCGATTACGATGTGCGGCACAACTTTAATGCGCAATACCTTTATCAACTGCCGCTCAAATTTAAGCATCGTGCGCTGGCAGGAGCGCTGAACGGTTGGCAAGTTTCCGGCACAGTTTTTTTGCATAGCGGTCTTCCCTTCTCCGTGTTGAGCACACCCTACTCGGCAAATGGGAACGGCATCGTGCAAGGCGGAGGTCCGCAATATGCGAGCATCGTGCCGGGAGTGCCGCTCTATGACCACAACCCCATTCCGGGTGTGACGCAGCCCGGCACAATTCAGTGGCTCAATCCGAATGCTTTTATTTCCGCGGTCGACCCAAGCACAGGAGCCTGCTATGGCGGGGACAACCCGCAGAATTGCCAGTTCGGAACGATTGGCCGCAACGCACTGCGCGGCCCCGATTTCTTCTGGAGCGACTTCTATCTCTCAAAATATTTTCAATTGAGCGAACGCTTGAAATTGCGGATCGAGGCACAGGTGTTCAATATTTTCAACCATCCCAACTTTGCGATGCCGAGCGACGTGTTTGCGGGGATTCCGGGGAAGCCTTCGACGCAGGTTGGGTTCGGAGCGCTTACATACACCACGGCTCCGCCGACGGGATTGCTTGGCGTGGGCTTGGGCGGAGATAGCTCGCCACGGATGGTTGCGCTTCACGCGCGGCTGGAGTTCTAAAATTTCGACTCCCCAGAATACCGAAGCAAATTTTGCAAATCGGTGAAGCTTGACGAGCGGGGAGGCGTGGCGCACGATGGAACGTTGCGAGTTTGCAGGGCGTCAGACTAGATTGGCGAGGGTTAGGGGCGAGCACGGCAGGCAAGGAGAAAGAATGGCGACGGCGGCTACATCATCGCAGCGGGTACGGAATTTCATTGATGGGAAGTGGGTGGAGTCGAAGTCCACGCAGGTGTTCGAGCGGCGAAATCCAGCGAACATTGACGAAGTGGTCGCGCGCGTACCGCTTTCGACTCGCGAGGAAATGCGCGAGGCGATATCGGCGGCGAAGGCTGCGTTTCCCGGATGGCGCGAGACGCCCGCTCCAGTGCGCGGGCGCGTGCTGGCGAAAGCGACCGCGCTGATGGAGAAGGAGAAAGAAGAGATTGCGCGGCTGCTTACGCGGGAAGAAGGAAAGACGCTGAAGGACTCGCTTGGCGAGGTGCAGAAATCCATCAACATCATGGAGTTCATGACGGGGGAATCGCGACGGATTGGCGGCGAGACGTTGCCGAGCGAATTACCTAGAAATTTTGCTTACACGGTGAAGACACCGCTGGGCGTGGTGGGCGCGATCACGCCCTGGAATTTTCCGGTTTCGATTCCGGTGTGGAAGCTGGCTCCGGCGCTGGTGGCTGGAAATACGGCGGTGCTGAAACCGGCGGAGACGACTCCGCTGACGGCGGCGGCTGTGGTGCGGATTTTTGAAGAGGCCGGCTTGCCTGCCGGCGTGCTGAACCTTGTGCTTGGCGCGGGCGAAGAGATTGGCGATGAGATGGTCCGGCATCCGGATGTGCGCGCGGTTTCGTTTACAGGATCGAATTCAGTGGGGACTCAGGTTTACACGACCGGGGCGGCGCTCCTGAAAAAATGCCAGTGCGAGATGGGCGGCAAGAATCCCGTGATTGTGTTGAGCGATGCGGACATACCGCTGGCCGTGGAGTCGTCGCTTTTCGGTGCATTTGGGTCCACGGGGCAACGATGTACGGCGACGAGCCGTGTGATTGTGGAAGAGTCGGTGGCGGATGTGTTCGTGCAGATGCTGGTGGACCGCGCGCGAATGCTGAAGGTGGGCGACGGGCTGGCGTACGGAATTGATATGGGGCCGCTGGTGGATGAGAACCAGCTCATGAGCGTGCTCCGCTATCTTGAAATTGGGAAGCGGGAGGCGAAATTATTGGTGGGCGGGAACCAGTTGAAGGGGCAGGGATACGACAAGGGCTATTTTGTCGCGCCGACGGTGTTTGATGAGGTGCCGTGGAACAGCGTGATCGCGCAGGAGGAGATCTTTGGGCCGGTGCTGAGCGTGATCCGCGTGCCGGATTTTGATGATGCGATGCGCGTGGCGAATTCGGTGAAGTACGGGCTATCGAGTTCGATTTATACGAATGATGCGACGCGCGTGTTTGATTTCATCGAGCGGATTGAGACGGGGATCGTACACGTGAATTCGCCGACCGTTGGCGGCGAAGCCCAGTTGCCATTCGGCGGGATGAAAGGCACTGGCGTCGGGCTGCGCGAGATGGGACGCGTGGCGGTGGATTTCTATACGGAATTGAAGGCCGTCTATATTGATTACACCGGGCAGAAGCGGGAGTCGCTGCTCTACTGAGGCGGATTTCCCGAGAGGAATGATCGAGAGAGCGTGATCAACAGAAAGCAATCCGTGCTCGCCGCGATCGCCGTCTTTGCCGGCGCGATGATGATACTGGCGTGTGCGCAATTGCGGGCGGCGGGAAATGTGACGTTTGTCACCTACGGCTACGCGGCCTTGCGGATTGATGGCGACCCACCCAAGGTATGGAATCTTTACCACGAGCCGAAAGGCAAATCGAACGAACTTGTGTTGCTGGAGTGGGGGAAGCGATTCATCCGGTTGGATGTAAAGTCAAAGGAAGCGCTGGAGATCAGGCCGGATTCGATCACGCGCGAGAAAAACTCGGTTGTCTGGTCGGGGGACGATTCGACGACGAAAGTTCTGCCGTCCGGTGAGTGGACCTTCCGAGAGGGGAGGGCCGTTCAGAGATTGCATGTGATGCTGACGGCGGAGAGCCACGAAATTGATATTGACCTGCCGACGACTGGAAAATAATTGGGCTAGGATTTCCCGTCACAATAAGGACAATTGCGAGGACGCCGGATGACGGCAGCGTCGCGGGGGAAAAAGAAGCCGAGAAACCAGTCAGCCGCAACCTGAATCTGCTTCTTGAGACCGACCAATTTGTAAAGATGAATCATGTTCCAGAAAAGCCACGCGAAATAGCCGCTGAATCGCAGACCCGCAACACTTACAACCGCGTAATTCATTCCAAGCGAAATCAACATTCCCTGTGAAACAAATTTGTAGCTTTCAAGAGCCTCGCCACGCATTTGATGGATGATGTTGCGCGCGGCGATGCGTCCCTGGCCGATGGCGACCGGGGCGACGCGTGGCGCTTCCGCGGCGCTGGCCGCGGCTGCGCTATCTCCGATGACGAAGACTTCCGGATGGCCTTCCAACTGGAGATACTCATTCGCGACAGCGCGGCCGATGCGGTCATGGGCGACCGGGAGTGATTCAACGATTTCGTCGGCGCGGACGCCGGCGGTCCAGACCACCGTCTCCGCTTGAATAATTTCGCCAGTTCTTAATTCGAGGCCACCTGGAAAGCACCTCGCCGCCGCGGCATTTGTGCGCACTTCGATTCCCTTCTTGGCAAGACGGCGGCGCGAATGGGCGGCGAGGCTTGGATTTACGCCGCGCAAGATGTCCGGCGTGGCTTCGAGGAGGACGAGGCGGATTTCACCAGCTTCGATTCCGCGAAATTTGCGGGCAACGTAACCAAAGAGGAGATCGTGCAATTCGGTGATGAGTTCGACGCCGGTGTAGCCGCCGCCGACGATGGCAAAGGTAAGGATGCGGCGGCGCAAATCCGGATCAGACGTGTGGTCGGCGTGCTCGCAGAGATCAAGTACGCGTTCGCGCAGGACGACGGCGTCTTCGAGAGACTTAAAATCGCAAGTGTATTCACGCGCACCGGGGATGCCGAAATAGTCGGAGCGGCTGCCGAGCGCAATAATTAAATTATCGTAGGTGAGGGGATTCGCACCGGCTTCGCCCTCGAGGCGGACTTCGCGACGGCCGAGATCGATGCCGGAGACATCCGCGCGAATAAAACGGAAACTTCTCGCGCCTCGAAGGTCGCGGACGGGCTGAGCGATGTGGCGGGGATCCACATTGCTGGAGGCAATTTGCGGGAGAAGCGGCGTGAACAAGAAATAGTTTTGATTGCTGACCAGCCAGATTTCGGTTCCGCCATTCTTGCCGAGCGCGCGCGAAAGGTTCATGGCGGCCTCCATGCCTCCGAAGCCGCCGCCGAGGATCGCAATTCGCCTGCCCACGATCTCAATTTATCACGAGGGCACAAATGGGGGGATGCCTGCTGGAAATAATCAGTGGGGATGGGTCGAGTCATCGCGAAAAACGCCGAGCACCCAGGGAATTCCAAGAGCGCCGGGTTGAATCGCGACAAAAACATTATCGCCGGGATGAAAGCGCGTGTAGTCGTCCAGGTCAACGGGAACGCGCTCGAAGGTATGGTCTGGACGCCAAGAATTCACAACAAGACGGCGGCTTTTGAGCAGGAACCCGGACATGTTGAACCTGCTAACCACCTGCGCCGGATAGCGGGTTTGCGCGGAGGTGTCAAATTTGCCGTTGCAATAAAGCATGGCCGCGAATACCCATGGAAGCGGGATGAGACCAAAATAAATTCGCTTTAGTACCAGAAGATCGCGGCGCTGGCGCGCGAGGAAATCGATTGTGAACGCCATTCCGAGCGAGGCGAAGAAAAGCAGGCCGACTAAAATGAAGATTACGTCCAGATCGAGTGGTGGGAAGACCTGACTCGCGGGGACGAAAACGAGAGCTCCGATCAGGAAGGCTACCGTGCGTTGAACAAGACGCCGGCGCAACATTACCTCCGCCGCGGCGGAGGTGAGTCCGCAGGCCGGGCACTGATCCGCTTTGCGTTCGGCGCCGCAGTCCATGCAGCGCGTCATCGTTTGGATTCCAGGCGGGCGAGCAAGTCGTTTAATTGCGCCTTATGATCTTCGTGCTGCGCGAAGATTTGTACGCCGAAGCCGCGCCGGGCTCGGCGCGCCGGACCGTGCAATCCAACGGCAGAGGCGGATCGGTCAGCACTTTCGCGGCAAAACTTGCGCCGATCCAAAGTGATTCGGCGGTGGTCAGAAACATCCCGCTGCTGCTGATGTCGCGGATGCGCCCTTGGAAAGTGGAGGAGCCCCATTCAATTTCAACGGTGGCGTCAAATGGATAGCGCCGCGCCCATCTGCGCTCGATCTGGGCTGCGCTGCCATTGCCGGCACCGGGAGACATGGGCGTTGCCTCTATCCGGGATGCTAATGGCGCAGGCATTGAGCGTCAACCGCCTGCGCCAAATTGGTTCACGGCACTCATGACAAGGAACATTGTGATGGGAATGGAGAAAAGGGCGCGGGAGTATAATGGCGCGCATGAACATACAGGAGATGTTCCTAAAACAGAAAGAAGCGATGCGAGTGCGGACGAGGCAGGTGACTTCCCTTTTACGCGAGGACGAAATGGGCTGGCGGCCCGTGCCGGAGGCGCTGAGCGTGGGAGAGATGTTGCGACACATGTGGGTGTCCGAAGAGGGAGTGCGCCGGGTGGCGCTCGCCGGGGACTTCGCTTACTACAATAAACGAATTCCGCATGGGCTTGCGGCGGTCGTGGGCACACCGCGGACTCTTGCGGAGGAACTTGCATCGTTGGAAAAAGTTCATGCGGAGACGCTGGCGGAAGTTGGGCAGCTTCCGTTGGAGCGTTGGGATGAATTGCGCGTAAATGAAGCGCTAGGAATCCGGCGAAAGATTGCGGTGATCCTATTCGGCATCAACGAACATGAAGTGCATCACCGGGCGCAGTTGATGACTTACTTGAGGATGCTGGGCACGCCCGCGCCGGAGCCATTCGTCAAAAAATAGACCACAGCGAACGCCTAGGGCTTTTCCTCAATGGGCGGTTTGCGACGCTTAATTTCCTTATCGATTTCCCGCCTGAGCTTCCTAGAAATCGTTTTCACTTCATTTAATAATTTCAGATCCGCAATCGTTGCTTTTGCCAGCGCTTGCTCACACAAGTGAAGCGGCATTTGTGGATGGCGCAGCAGAGCGACGCGAACATTGGGAAGCGCCTCCCACCGGGAATGAGAGGCAATGGCGGCAACCGATCGCTCGGGCAGGCGGTCGTTGGCAAGCAGCTTCAGGACTTGCGATTCGGTTAGCCGCGGATTGCGCAACGCAGGCTCGAACAAGCGCGGAATCCCTTCCGATATAAGCGCGGCGAGAACCCGACTCGAGGAGCGTTTGGCGAGCGCGATTTTCTCACCAAGTGAGACTTGGCCGAGTCGGGACAATATCTGGTCTTCCGAGAGGCGACGAACATCGGCAACCGGTACCGGGGCGAGAGAAAGCTTTACGAGATCGACAAGGTGAAGCTCGCGGAGAAGCCGGATGGCGAGTGTGCGCGGGACGTGGACATGAAAAGCCAGCGCGCGCCTTACCCGATAGCTGCGAAGCCAGTCGCGATGGCGGCCGATCTCTTCGAGGACGGCGCCGGGAAGATCTTTTCGCTCGAGAAGACGCAAAAGTTGGGGTTCGTCTAAAGTGGACTTTGCCAGGAACTTGATGAGGTCGTCGGCGCTGGAAGAAGTCAATTCTGGCGCAAGTGAGTCTGGACCTGCATTCGGAGAGTTACCCGCCCGAACGTGTGGTTCAACATCCGACTTTTTGTCAGCAATACGATACTTAACCGGTGCCCGACAAGTAAAA
>CAVTRS010000010.1:0-276148 GCA_963737185.1 uncultured Acidobacteriota bacterium
AGCCGTCTGGTCCTGTGAACATGAGAGAGCTAGGTACTACTGTGATACGTCAGCGTCGGCCGACATCGCGGGCAGCCTCTCGCAGGCACCTAACAGAGTTGGCTCAGCGCAAGCACCTGAAATGGCGGCAAGTACAGCAAGAGCCGACGGGAGCGAACGTGGGCCTGCGGTGCCCCAGTGGATGCCAGCATCGGCGGCGGGTGGCCAGCGCCGCGACCAGCCTAGCGTGCGCCTGCTTGGCGCACGGCCATGAGGCCCCACTCGACCGCCACGCCAGGCCTCACCACCCCTGACGGGCGGTGGCTGCCGATCACGGCGCGCCAGACCGATCTGCGGCAGATAGCGGCCATCCTGGTAACGCGGTACCGCGCCGTGGGCCTATCATCCATGTCTAGTTGACATGTATCACAGCCGCCCTCTTTGGGCTCCTATGAAAAGGTTCTCTTCGGGAGCCAACGCTGCCGGAACTTTCGGGATACGGGTTGGAGCGTGCGTAGTTGCAGTGCGTTGGGCTGGCCGACGGAGGTAGATCATGATCGGAGTCAGGGAAAGCTTGCTCGGCCCTAGCTACTTCTACCATCGCCGCCTCATCGAGAGGTCCCAGGGCTGGTCACCTAGCGAGATCCGGAGTCTCAGGAACGGGGTTCCCGCCACTGGTCCGCCGGTACGGCGATCAGGTCACGCTGAAGGACGACTATCGCCGAGACCTGGGCCGGTACACCCGGTGGGACATGCCGCTGCTTACGCACCCTGTCCGGACCGGCGGGACTTCGGGGCAGCCCCTCAGGTTCCAGGCGGACACGTTCGCCCGGCGGCAGAAGGAACGCGCATACCTGTTCGACATCTGGTCGCAGGTCGGGTACGCGCCGTATGACCTGCGGGTCTGCTACCGGGGCGAGATTCACGGCGGCCTGATCCGCTTCAACCGGATTGAGAACGCGTGGCTGGTCTCCCCTAGCGCAACAGTGGAACAGGAGCTGGGTCGGCTACGACAGTGGATCCGCACGCTGCCGCCGTTCTTCCTGCACGTCTACGCGAGTTCTCTGGTTACCTTCATTGACCTGGTGGGCGAGGAACTATTCCGCAGTCTCCCGGTCCGGGGTGTCCTGGCCGGGTCCGAGGCGTTCCCGCCGGGAGAACAGGCTCGGTTTGAGCAGAAGTTCGGCATCCATGTGGCGCACTGGTACGGGCACAGCGAATACGCGGCGCTGGCGTACTGCTGCCGTCAATGCCGCGGCTTCCACTTCTACCCCACCTACGGCCAGGTGGAACTGCTTCCCTCGGAGACCGAGGGCTGTCAGCGCCTCGTGGCGTCGTCGTTCAACCGGATCGGCACCCAGTTCGTCCGGTACGACACCGGGGACCTGGCCGTCGCGTCGGCCGGGAGATGTACCGCCAACCACTTCCCCCGCGCCGACGCGATCGTCGGGCGATCACAGGAGACCTTTATCGACGCCGCAGGACGACGGAGGGCGCTCTATGGCTACGTGTTGGGGGATAGCCACGGCCCATTCTGTGATCAGATACGAGATCTCCAGGTCGTCCAGGATCAAGCAGGCGCCCTGCACGTGCGGCTCGTCACCAACCCAGGGGCCGAAAGAGATCTGATCGAGCAGACCCTCGGACGGCGCATCCCCATGGCTCGGCTTGAGTTCGAGTATGTTTCCGTCATCGAGCGAAGCCCCAGCGGCAAGCGAAGGTATTTCGTGGATACCTTGAATACGGATGCGACCAGGCAGCAATGACTATCCAGGGACTCCCGGCCGGAGGTCCGCCAAGCGCTAGTATGGGCGCTGTTGTCTGGGAGAGATACTCGTCGAAGTCAACGCTGTTCCACGTATCGCTGGCGCGCTAATAGCCTCGATCTTTCGTGATCTTGATGTGGCCGGCTGAGGCTATGGCCGGTTGCTGATTTTCAGCGTCCGGCCGTGCGCGGTGGCCCGGCTGTCGCGCCGGGTGGGCGGGGTTCCACGGGCCCGCGGGTCTCCTTTCTTCGCAGTCGGGGCGGTTCCGGCTGGTCAGCCGGGGGCGAGGGCCTGCAGGCGGGTGATCGCGGCGGTGATCTGGGTGGCCCAGGGCCAGGTCGCGGCGAGGCGCAGCCGCAGGCGGCGGCCGCCGCGGACGAGGCGGCCGGCGGCGGTGAACAGGCGCAGCCGCAGCCGTTTGGGTTCCCAGGCGCGGGCCGGGCCGTCGAGGGCGAGCATCGCCATCCAGGCCAGTGAGTTCGCAGGCCATCGCCACGAGTTCGCACCAGATCTGGTTCTGGTCAAAGCCGTGCAGCGGGAGGTTGCGCAGCCCGGTGTCTTTGGCGCAGCGGATCCGGTCCTCGCACCGGGCCCGGCGGCGGTGGCGCAGTTCCAGGTCAGCGAGCTGCCCGGTCTTGGCGTCGGTGGCGAAGCAGGTGAAGCGGTGCCCGCCGATGTCGGTGAACCGCAGCTGGGCGCCGGGGTGGGGGCGTTCCTTGCGGACGATCACCCGCATCCCCGCCGGCCAGGACGACAGGTCCAGCAGGCCGGTCAGCTCGGCGACCCAGGCGCCCGGCCGCACCTGGCCGCCGGCGTCATAGGCCGGTTCCCAGACCCGGTCCGGCAAGGCCAGGATGGCCTGGTGCATGTCCTCGGTGATGGTCATGCCGACCGAGTAGTGCAGGCGCCGGCCGGGGCTGGCCAGCCAGGTCAGGAAGTCGTGGGTGCCGCCGCCGGAGTCGGTGCGGATCAGCACCCGCCGCCGCTGGTGGCGGGGCAGCTGCGCGAGCGCCAGCCGGGCCATCTCGATGTGCTCGGCCGCGGTGTTGGACCCGGCGTTGCCTGGCCGCAGCATGATCGCCAGCGCTTCCCCGCCCCCGGCGGCGCCGTGGTCGGCGAACGCGGCCAGGGGGTGGAACCCGAACGTCTTCTTCCACGTGGGGGCGGCTTTCTCCTTGTCCGAGTGCGCGATCACGATCGTGGCGTCGATGTCGACCGGGATCAGCGACCCGTCCGCACCGGGCGCGCGGTCGCCGGCCAGGGCCCAGGCCCGCTCGCGGGCCGCGGCGCGTGCTTTGCGGATCGCCCGCAGCGCCCGCGGCGCGTCCGCGGCCAGCGCCGTGACCAGCCGGGACACCACCGGGTCTGAGGCCACCGGCCCGGCCAGTTCCGGCTGGGAGCGCAGCACCGCGACATCGGCCAGGCAGTCGCCGCCCAGCGCCAGCGTCATGGCCAGGTCAGCGATGATCTTCCCAGGGTCATGTACTGCCCGCGGCGCGCGCCACCGGGCCAGCCCCGCGGACAGGCCTGCGCCCAGCCCGGTGACCCGGGCCGTTTCCAGCAGCAGTAACGCCCCGGCCTGGGACACGAGGCCCTTCCCGTCAGCAGACACGGTGATCTTAGGGCGGCACGCGGTATTCTGCACGGGATAAGTGCCTTCGGTTTGGTGCGGACAGGACCCTAGACAAGCCCTATCCTTCCAGGTCAAAGGCACTTTTTATATGCAAACGATCAAGGTCCGCCAATCACAGGCGAAAGCCCGAGGCTAGGCTGCTCGCTACGGCAGCCCTCCGCGGGCTAATCAGCGATCATTTTAGCGGGGGAAGCAAGCGCAGTTGGTGTTTCCCCGAGCACGGCCGCGAGCCGGACCAGGGTGCGGCAGCGGCAGGGCGTAAGAGTCCTGCGCTCTAGTCTGGCTACGGTGCCCGCGCTTATACCGGCTAGGTTGGCCAACTCGGCCTGGGTGAGCTGGGACTTGTGGCGTAACTGCCGTAGCCGGTCACCATCTAGGACCGTGGTCCAACGTCGGTCGGGATCGGGGTTCGCGGCTCGGCGCGCCGTCAGTGTCATCCTTGCCTTCGCCGCGGTCCGGCCGGACGAGCGCTGGCTGACCTGCGTGGCAACGAAGGGCATTCCAGCTCGAACCACACGGTCCAGCCTGTGACCGCGTCACCAGCGCGTCCCCAGGCGCTGGCGAGCTCGCTGATGATGAGTAACCCGCGCCCGTGCACACCGGCGGAGTCCGGCGGCGGCCAGGTCCAGGCTCCGCCGTCATCGCGAACCTCTACCCTCAGCCGGTCCTCGCCGCGTTCGACGCGAAGAGTGAACTTGCCCCCTGGCTCGCGGGATCGGCTGTGCAAGGTCGCGTTCGTGGCTAATTCCGACACGCACAGCACGGCATCATCAGCGTCCGCGGCGCCGTCGAGGATCGCCGACAGGAACTGACGGGCCTCGCCTACCTGCGCGGCCGTCGCAGGAAACGTTCGTGACCAGGCAATCAGCGGGGAGGTAGTTGGCTCGCGCATGGCGCACGTCCTCTCGCTCGCTGCGCTTCGGTGAAGGGTGGCGTCGCCTATCTGGCGAGAACCGTTTCGGGGTGGCGTAAGCTGCAGTCGCTCGATCGTGACAGAATAACATATCTGCGATATCGCAACTCTGCAACCAGCGCGGTTTCCGAGCCGTATCGCCGCGTATAGACGGCTAGAGTGAGCCAGGGCGCAAGATCACCCGCATGAGGAGGCCGGTCCGTGCCTAGCCCTTCCGCTCGGAGTCGCCGGCTCGCCGCGGAGTTGCTGCGTCTGCGGGAGACGGCCGGATTGAGCCGCGAGCAGGTGGCCGACCGGCTGGGCTGGTCAGTATCGAAGCTCTGGCGGGTGGAGACGGCCCGTTCCCGCGCGCACCATGGGGACGTCGCGGACATCGTCGATATCTACGAGGTGTCCGGCGAGCAACGTGAGGCCCTCATCAGGCTGGCGCGAGAGGCGCGCCGTCGTGGCTGGTGGCATTCCTACGCTGACGTGCTGGCCGAAGGCTTCGATGTCTACGTTGACCTGGAGGCCGACTCCTCGGCGATCCGCACTTATGAGTCGCAGCTGGTGCCGGGGCTCCTCCAAACCGTGGAATACGCGCACGCGGTGCTCACCGCCGCCTGGGTGACCAGCGAGCCCGAGGAGATCGACCGGCGCGTCGCCGTCCGGATGCGCAGGCAGGAACTGATCACCACCCGCAATAAGCAGTTTCAGTTGTGGGCGATCCTGGACGAGGCTGTCCTGCGCCGGGTGGTCGGCGGCCCGGAGGTCATGCGAGCGCAGCTGGATCGGCTGGCGCAGGCCGCCAGGCAGACCAACGTCACCATTCAGGTTTTGCCGTTCAGTGTCGGGGCGCACATCGCGATGCTCGGCCCGTTTGTGCTGCTGTCCTTCCCGCAGCAGGGCGATGCCGACGTGGTGTACCTCGAAACTGACACCAGTAGCCTGTACCTGGAGGAAGCGCCCGAGATCGCACGCTACGGCGAGATCTTCGATCACCTGCGGGCCACGGCGCTGTCGCCCCGGGAGTCGATAGCCTTCCTGGACGCGGCGGCTGCTGAGTTCGCATGAAAGAGGTATGCGGGATGACTGCACCAGATCTGTCCCGCGCCGCATGGCGCAAGAGCACCCGGAGTGGCGGAACCGGCGGGAACTGCGTCGAAGTTGCGGCCAACCTGCCGGGACTGGTCGCCGTCCGCGACTCCAAGAACCATGAGGGACCTGCTCTCATCTTCAGTTCCGGCGCGTGGCTGGCGTTCACCGCTTCCGTGAAGGACGGCCGGTTCGATCTGGGCTGACGTAGCTTAACCGGAGGGAGCTCCGTTTATACTGGAGGGTAACGGAGGATCCTCTAGGTAGTCCTCGGCTCGGTGCTGGTTGAAGCGGCGCGGCGGTGGGGACGGCGACAGCAGTGGATTTGAGGAGCTTAGTCATGCCCGAGACACCCTTCTTCGACCAGGCGGCGCCCGCGGCAGGCCGGGGGCGGACGACGCCGGACCGGCTGGATGGCACGGTCGCGCTGGTGACCGGGGCGTCGAGCGGCATCGGCGCGGCCACGGCCGTCGCGCTCGCGGGCGAGGGGGCGGCGGTGGCCGTCGCGGCCCGGCGCAAGGACCGGCTGGAGGAGCTCGCCGCGGGCATCCGCGGGCAGGGCGGGACCGTGCTCGTGCTGGAGTCGGACATCACCGACGAGCAGCAGGCGACGGACGCGGTCGAGCGGACGGTCGCCGAGCTGGGCCGCCTCGACACGCTCGTCAACAACGCGGGCGTGATGCTGCTGGGCCCGGCGGTGGGCGCTCCGCTGCCGGAGTGGCAGCGGATGGTCGACCTGAACGTGATGGGGCTGCTCTACTGCGCGCACGCGGCGCTGCCGTATCTGCTCCGAGCGCGGCCGAGGACGGCCCGCGCCGGGTCGCCGACATGGTGAACATCAGCTCGACGGCCGGCCGGATCGTCCGCAACGGCACCGCCGTCTACAACCTGACCAAGCACGGCATCGGCGCGTTCAGTGAGGCGCTGCGCCTGGAGGTCACCCAGCGGCACGTGCGGGTCTCGCTGGTCGAGCCCGGCGCCACGGCGACCGAACTGGCCGGCGCACAACCGGCCCGAGGTGCTCGAGGCCATGCGCAGCCAGGTCACCGGCATGCAGCCGATGGGTGCCGAGGACATCGCGGACTTGATCGCGTACATCGTCACGAGGCCGCGGCACGTAGCGGTCAACGAGGTGCTTATCCGCCCGACCGAGCAGGCCTAGCCGGGCCTACCCCTGGTGGCCGGGCCGCCGCCGGCGGGCTGGGCCCGGCGAAGGCTCTTAGCCCACCGCCAGGAAGATCACGACGGCCAGCAGTATCAGCAGCGCGACCACCGTCGCGCCCACGACTGCGCTGGTGTTCCCGCTGGAGTTCTTCGTTCCCGCGTGGTGTTGTCCGCGCATGGCTCCCCCTCAGATAGTTGGGCCGCCACGCTGCGCCCAGGCCGCCCTGACTACCCGCAGGAGCTCACTCTGCACGTCACAAACCGTGAACACTGGGGCAGCGCTGATCAGGAGGCCCGGCTCGGCGAGCTGAGTCCATCCGAAAACATTTGCGAAAGAAAATCCTAAACTGCTACTGGAGCCTACGGGCCGGGGCGCATCCTGGCCAGATGGTCGCCTCGGACCCTGCCCGCGAGCCAGCGCTGGAGCGGGCCATGCCCGCCGACGCCGTGCCCGGCTCGACCATCCCAGAGGACACCGAGGCCGAGATCCGACTTCAGGATGGCACATGGACCTGGGCGCAGGTCACGGGTCAGCGGAAGGACCGGCATGGCCGCTGGTGTGTCGGGCTCCGCTGGTACGCCAGCCCGGCCGTGGGCGGCCGGGAAGGCTGGTACCTCTACGATCCGGCCTTGATCCGGCGCCCCGGGTGAACCAGCGCCCGAGGACGACAGCGCGAAGCAGAACATGGCAGGCCCCCCATCACGGTGTCATCTGTGTCCCGCGCCATCTGTGTCCCGCCCGACGGTACTACTAAAAGTGGGCAACTGGTCACGAATTGCGAGAACCCTGCCGGGCCCGGTGGGCCCCCCGCGGCGATAGGTCCCGGCCAGGACGGCGCGGGTGGCCGTTGGGGCGGACGGCGCCGGGCTGGCCGGGGGGACCGGGCCGGAAAGTCCGTTGCGGAGGTTTTTGAGCCTTTCCTTCGCGGAGGGCGCGGGTCGAGTTGCCTGGCCAGGGGGAGCGGCGGGCAGCAGTGGCCTGGCCACTTCCGGATGCGGCAGCGGAGTGAGTCACCCGGATGGGGGACTTGTGGTGGTTTAGGCCACGGGTTAGGTTTTCGCGGGGTTGACGAAACAGCCGTCATTCTTGGCTGCCTGCGTGCGCTCACGCGGCACCCGAGACACACGGCAAGCCGAGCCTGCGGGGCGGAAAGCGTGAAACGTTGACCGACGGAACCCTGGAGCACGGCGTCCGCGTCAGGGCGGAGCGTGGCCTGGCCATCGTGACGCCCCTGGGCGAGGTGGACGCCCGGACCGCCCAGCATTTCTGGGAAGCGCTCGCCTCGGTCAGCCGGGACCACTCCCTCATCGTGGCCGACCTGACCGCGCAGCAGGACTGCGACTGGCACGCCATGAGTGCCCTGCTCATGGCGCTGCGCTACACCGACGCCGGCGGCGGGGAACTGCGGGTGGCCGCGGCCAGCCCGCACGTCCGCGCGGTCCTGGCCACGGCGGGGGTGGACCGGCTGGTGGCCGTGTTCAGCAGCCTGGCCGAGGCGTTCCCGGACAGTGATCCGCCCTTCGGGGCCGGGCTTCCCGGGGTCGCGCCCGTCTAGGGGTCATCCGGGCCGGGCGGCCCGGCACCGTGCCGCGGGGCGTGCGGATCGGCGGCCGCCGGGGCGGCGGGAGCGGAATCGGCGGGGGCGGGATCGGCCGCGGCCGGGGTGGCGAGGGCCGGGTCAGCGGGGGGCGGGGGGGCGAGGGCAGGGCCCGCGGGGGCTGGGCTGGCGGGGGACGAGCGGCCCTGGCGGGCGATTTGCACGGCTCCGAGCAGCACGCGCACGCCGAGGCCCAGGGCCAGCAAGTCGAGGAGTATCTGGGCGGTCACTATCAGCCGCGCGGACTGGCTGGTCGCGGTGATGTCCCCGTAGCCCACCGTGCTGAACGTGGTCACCGTGAAGTACAGCGCATCGGTCCGGGTGAGGTGGTCGTTGAAGCTGGCCGGGCTGGCCCGCTCCATCACGTAGTACGCCGAGGCGAACAGGAGCAGGAACAGCGGCACCGTGGTGGCCAGGGCCTCGGCCGCCCGCACGGCCGGGTAAAGCAAATTTACAGGGAACGAAGGGGCCTGCCTATCGTGGAAAACCTCCTGCTGGATATTCGATTTGGCGCGCGGATGCTGCGCAAGAATCCGGGCTTCACCGCCGTGGCGATCCTTACGCTCGCGCTCGGCATCGGCGCCACAACTTCCATCTTCAGCGTCGTCAATACGCTGCTGCTGCGCCCGCTTCCCTTCCCGGATTCCGGCCGCATCGTCGTGTTGCAGGAAGCAATTCCGAAATTGGTTCCCGGAAAACTATCGCTCTCCGCGCCGGACGTCGGCGATTTCCGGCGTATAAATCACGTCTTTGAAGATCTCGGCGCGTTTTCCTCGAATCAAATGGACCTTTCCGGAAGCGGAGTTCCTGAGCGCGTGGAAGCGACGCGTACTTCCGCGGCTGTTTTCCGAATCCTTCAGACCGCGCCTGCGGTGGGCAGGACGTTTACCGAGGACGAGGACAAACTCGGAAACAACGTCACCATCCTGAGTTATGCATTGTGGCAAACGAAATTCGGGGCCGACCGCGACATTTTGGGCAAACAAATCGTCCTCGACCGCCAGCCTTACACCGTGATCGGTGTGATGCCCAAAACTTTCGAGTTTCCCATGAGCGGTTTGTCTTTTTTCACCCCAGCGCAATTGTGGGTGCCCATTGCGTTCAATCCCTTCGAGATTCAGAACCGGGGGGACAACTTCAATTTCGGCGTGATCGCAAAATTGAAGCCTGGAACAACGGTGGGCACTGCAAACGCCGATGTAATGGTGGCAGCGGAACAAATTCAACAGCAATTTTATCCGGAGAAGGCGCGCGACCGCTCGAAATTTGGATTGGAAGCAAGCGTGACGCCGCTCGCCGAATTAATTGTCGGCCCGACGCGCACGCTGCTGATGCTTCTCCTCGGCGCCGTCGGTCTCTTGCTGCTCATCGCATGCGCCAACGTCGCGAACCTTACGCTTGCGCGAGGAACGCAGCGCCAAAAAGAAATTGCCGTGCGCGTAGCGATGGGCGCGGGACGCATGCGCCTCGTCAGACAACTTCTCGTCGAGAGCGGCCTGCTCGGCCTGATCGGCGGCGCGCTCGGACTCTTCGCTGCATACGCCGGAGTAGAAGGTCTCGTGGCGCTCGCCGACCAGATTCTGCCACGCGCAAAAGAAGTTGCATTGGATTCCACCGTGCTCCTGTTCACTCTCGCCGTATCGCTATTTTCCGGCGTGATCTTCGGCATCATCCCCGCGCTTACGGCCACGAAAACAAAATTGGGCGAAACGTTAAAGGAAACTGCTCGCACCGAATCAAGTTCGCGGGGGCACCGCAGGATTCGCGATGCCTTCGTCGTCGCGCAGATGGCGCTGGCGCTTCTGCTGGTCGTCGGGGCGGGTCTGCTGATCCGGAGTTTTGTTCGCGCACGTGAAACCGATCCCGGCTTCCGCCCGGAAAATACCGTGGCGTTTGCGATTTCACTTTCCGGCTCGCAATACAAAACGATGGAAGGAACGCAATCGTTCTTCGACCGGCTTTACACACGAACCCTCGCGCTCCCCGGCGTCGTCTCTATTGGAGCGAGCACCGATTTGCCGCTCAATTCCCAATGGACGCACATCTTCACCGCGGAAGGCCACGAGGCCGAGCAAACCAACGGCGTGCCGACAAACTCCCATACGCTCGTCGACGGCGATTATTTCCAAACGCTTGGAATTCCGCTCGTCCGCGGCAGATTTTTCAATCAGGCCGAAATGCACGGACAAGTCGGCGCCGTGATTATCAGCGACGGCATGGCGAAACATTTTTGGCCGGGAGTCGATCCCATCGGGCAGCGCCTGAAATGGGGCGCGGCCATGTCAACGAGCCCCTGGCTCACAATTGTCGGCGTCGTGGGCGACGTCAAACAGGGCCCGCTCGACGCCGCGACAAAGCCGCACACCTACCAACCGTTTGGCTATTTGTGCAAAGGCCCATTCGCATTTCCTTTGTGCACCAATCGCAACGTCCTCGTGCGTTCGCAACTTCCTTCCGCCGGGACCATCACCGCCATGCGAAGCCTTGTCAGCCAGATGGATCCGCAGCAGCCCATCGGCCGCACCTACGTGATGGAAGACGTGGTCTCGTTATCGCTCGCGCCGCGCCGATTCAACACCTGGCTCCTCGCGGCGTTCGGCTGCGGCGCGCTGCTCCTCGCGGCCATCGGCGTTTACGGCGTAATTTCCTACAGCGTGGCGCAGCAGACGCGAGAACTCGGAGTCCGCATCGCGCTTGGCGCACAGCCGCGCGACGTAATGCAGCTCGTCCTGCGGCGAGGATTCGCGCTCGCGGCAGTCGGTCTCGTAATCGGTATCGCCGCGTCGCTGGCCGCCACAAGATTAATGGCGAGTCTGCTTTACAACGTGAGCGCGACAGATCCGGTGACATTCGCGTCAGTGGGAGCGCTGCTGATTGCCGTTGCGCTCGCGGCCTGCTGGATTCCCGCGCGCCGCGCGATGCGAGTGGACCCGATGGTCGCGTTGCGGCACGAATAGCCACCGCAGTCCACGCATCGTCACATAACCCCGTGAGTTCGTCACAGCCCTCTGTGACCTTCGTCACAGAGCTTTTCCCTCCCAGCATCAACAATTGCGCATAACAAATAGCTTGGGAGGGACGCCATGACGCAGCAACAAGTGATGCCCGCTGATGAAGCGGAAATGGTCCACGAAGAGCACATCGAGTTGCGGACCAATCTCGCGGAGCTGGACGAGGCGATCAGCCGCCTGCGGTTTGATTCGGAGGCCGGCGGCGAACTAAAGGGCGCTTCTGAAATAGGCACGATGGTCCGGCGCTTCCAGGCGTTCCTCCCCTTGCATTTTCAGCACGAAGAAAAAAGCCTTTTGGATAATGTGTCCGCCGTCAGCCCCGAATTGATGGATTTGACGAAGCAATTGCGGCGGGAGCATCAGTACCTCGCCTATCTTTTCGACGCATTCGCCGAAACCGCGCGAAACCTAATTGGATCGCACGATCTCGCTTCTGAAGTCGCTCACATCAAGCTTCTCGGGGAAGCATTTACCGAGCAATTTCGGCGGCACATGTCCACCGAAGAAACCGAATTGGCGGGATTCCTATGAGTGCGGAGATATTGCCGGGCGGCCTCGCACAATCTGATCCCACTCAGCCGAATGCAGAACTCGCCGCGGCGAAGCCCGCTAAGGAGTCGCGCCCATTTGATCGACGGCGAAGATTGCGCGCCGAACCTGTTCACGCAACGAAGCGCGCGCCGCAAGACCGCCTGAAGGATTTTGAAGAGGTCAGCGTTCCGCTCACATTCAATCAGGCTGTCGAGGAAGCCAATCGCTGCCTTCAATGTGAGCATCAACCCTGCACCATCGGCTGTCCCGCGAACAATGAAATCCGCGATGCCATGTGGCTGCTCAGCATCGGCGATGTGCGCGCCGCCGCATTGAAATTCATGGAAAACTCCAATCTTCCCGATATTTGCGGAAGACTTTGTCCGCAGGAAAAGCAGTGCGAAGGTGCGTGCGTTTTGCAGGGCTGCGATGCGCCCATCGCCATTGGCAAGTTGGAAGCGTTTTGCGCGGATACATTGCGCGACGTGATGGGCGGATTCCCCGCGCCGAAATTGGCTCCGCCGCTCGGCACGCGCGTTGCCGTTGTTGGCTCCGGCCCCGCGGGTCTCGCCGTTGCGGAAGAACTTGTGAAGCTGGGCCACGGAGTCACGGTGTTTGAAGCGTGGCCTTTCCCGGGCGGTCTTCTGATTTACGGAATTCCCGGATTCAAATTGGATAAAGAGATCGTCGAAAAGCACATTCAATTCCTGAAAGACATCGGCGTCGAATTTCGCTGCAACACGCGCATCGGAAAAGATCTTTCCGCGGATGATCTCCTGAAGAAACACGGATTTGACGCCGTCTTCCTTGGCCACGGCGCAAGCGCCGGCACGCGCATGAAAACTCCCGGCGAAGATCTGAAAAATGTTTACAACGCCACCGAATACCTCGTGCGCGCTAATCTTCCGGATGAAATGCTGCCGGAATCGATGCGCGGCAAACCGCACGCCGGAACCAAAACCGTAGTCGTCGGCGGCGGAGACACTGCCATGGACTGCGTGCGCACCGCGCGCCGGCTCTCGCCGGATGGCCAGGCGTGGTGCGTGTATCGCCGCAGCGAAGCCGAAATGCCCGGTCGCATGGCGGAACGAATAAACGCGCGCGAAGAAGGCGTCAAGTTTGAGTGGCTCACGCTGCCGGTCCGTTTTCTCGGCGATTCCGAAGGCAAGGTTAACGCCTGCGAATGCATCCGGATGAAGCTCGGAAAACCGGATGCGAAGGGACGCCGCACGCCGGAACCGATCGAAGGCTCCAACTTTGTCCTCGAATGTGACACGGCGGTGATCGCCATCGGCTACGGCGTGGATCAGGAAATCGCCGAATCCACCGAAAATCTAAAGACCACGAAGTGGGGCACCATCTGGGTGAATTCCGAAAACGACGGCGAAAGTTCCCGTCAGGATGAAATTTGGGCCGCCGGTGACTGTGCCCACGGCGCGGATTTAATTGTCACGGCAATGGTTCCCGCACGGAAAGCCGCCCGCTCGATCGACAAATCGCTCCGTGCCCGCATTTAATTTGTCATCCCGAACCCGCATTCGCGGGTGAGGCCTGCCTGCCGGTAGGCAGGAATCTGCTTTTGCCCTCTCCTTTCCTGTAGCCCGCGTTCCCCGAACGCGGGGATTCCAACTGGACCCAACTCCCACACTGAATCCGGCGAAAATCCCCGGGTTCGGGGGAACCCGGGCTACATGACCCAATCCCTCCCGATCCAAACCATCGTCCCTGGGTTTTTCCTCCGCGCCTTTCCCCACACCCTCCACGCCTCCGCACTCCTAATTTGCCCACCCCCACTCACGTTGTCATCCCGAGCCCGGTCCTCAGAGCGAGGCCTGCCTGCCGGCAGGCAGGGATCTGCTTTTGCCTTCTCTTTAATCCGTGATTCCGAACCGCCTCATAGGTGAGGAATATCCGGGACAGCGTCATCGTCCCGGGGTTTTCTTCCGCGCCTCCTGTAGCCCGCGTTCCCCGAACGCGGGGTTCGCCGCTGAATTCCGATGCCGTGACGGATCTCACAAACTTGCGCACGATTCAGCGCCGCACAAAGCACCGCCTGACGCAAATCGCAATTCGCATGGCGACACCGCCTCTGGACTAATGGCCCATCCTTTGCGGGGTTGATGTTTGCAATGGGTGGGGGTTTTGACGTTGGTTTTGATTTTGCCTCGGTTCTTGGCTCGCTTCTGGTTTTGCATTCATGGCGAAGGGCCCCATATGCTCGAGCTGCGGGCAAAACGCTAAAGACAGAAAGCAGAAGTCAAAAGCCCCAGCCTTTTTTCGCAACAAAAAAGGATGGGCCACCCACGTCAAAGGCTGCGCCACCCGCCGCCCTGCGCGAAGGCTTCGGCGCGGCAAGGGGGGCCGCCTTCGCTGAAGCTTCGGAGGGTGGGGCCTGCCCCTGTAGCGCCGGCGTCCCTGCCGGCAGGGGAAGGTCTAAAAGCGGTCACCGCGGAGGGTGGCGCTACACAACGCGGCGCTACACGTCTCGGCGAACCCACGCCTCTATTTCGCGGCGGATTCCAGCGTCACCGGCTGCAAGTTCATTGCAACGAGCTGCGCGTTGAACGCCGGCAAATCCGCTGTGAGCGCGGCTTTCAGGTTCGCGAGCTGCGCATCCAATTCGGCGGAAAGCTCTTTGAACGCCGCGCGGGTTTGGTCCGTGGGCCGGGCGTCCTGCCCGCCTTCGATCACTTCCAGCAAGTGGCCGATTTTGTTGTTGAGCTTGATGGGAAAGTTGAGCGGGTCCTGACTGCTGCGGTTGCGCACCTGATAGATGGCTTCTTCCACGCCCGTAAGTTTCGCGGTGAGCGCGTCGCCCGCGGAATGAATCGCGGCGGCATCGCTTTTCTTCAGGCGGTCGGTGATCTGGTCGCGCAATTTGCGGACGTCAATCACAGCCTGATTCGCCGCGCTGACTTTATCGAGCACCTGCTTCGCGAGATCGAAGCTCGCCTGCAGATCGGCCTGGCTGACGATCACGCGCGGATCTTCGGTGATGCGGAACGGCTCCGTTTGCGTTTCGCCATTTGCCGTGACGCGCACCTGATACGCGCCGGGAACCGCGAGCGGGCCTTCGTTCACGTTCGCGCTCCAGAGAACCATGCCGGGAAAAACCACGGCGCCGGGATAACGCAAATTCCAGGTGAAGCGGTTCAGCCCGGCGTCGGCGCCGATGCGCGCGGCCGGAGGACGGAAACCTTCTTCCTCGCCGGCTGCGGCTGCCGCGGCGCGGCCCTGCCCGGGCGGCGGCGTGGCGTAAGTGCGGATCACGGCGCCATGCGCATCGAGGATTTCGATGGTGACTTTGTCGGCCTTGGATTTCAGATAGTAGTCAACCGTGAGCGGCTGCGCGCGGCGGATGGGATCTTCCTGCGCGTAAAGATGCAGCGCGGCGGATTTCGCAACTTCGGGCGTGAGCTGGCGCAGCGGCGAAATGTCGTCGAGCACGTAGAACGACCGGCCGTGCGTGGCGATCACCAGGTCGTTGCTTCTCGCATCGACGATGTCCGAGACCTGCGTGTCCGGCAGATTGAGCGAAAGCGATTGCCAATTCGCGCCGTCGTCGAACGAAACGTAGATGCCGTGCTCGGTGCCGGCGAAAAGCAGGCCCGGCGCGCTCCGGATCTTCGCGCACGGCGTGGACGTAATCGTCGGGCGGATGCCGTTGACGATGTTGGTCCAGCGTCTGTGCCGTAAGTCGTCGGTTTTGAAAATGTACGGCTTGCGGTCGTCGTTCTGATAGTTCTTCACCGCCACGTACGCGGTGCCCGGCGTTGTGCGGCGAGGCTTCGATCAGGCTGACGCGGCTGAAATCGGGCATGCCGGGCGGCGTGACCTTGGTCCAGCGTCTTGGCCGCCGTCGCGGGTGATGTAAACCAGGCCGTCGTCGGAGCCGGTCCAGATGGTGTTCGACGTCCTTGCGGGAGGGCGCGATGGTGAAAATGGTGCCGTAAATTTCCGGGACCGTTCTGATCGTGCGTGATCGGACCGCCGGAATCGCCCAGCGTTTTCGGATCGGCGCGGGTCAGATCGTCGCAGATGCGCTGTCCAACTTGGCCGTCGTCGGTGGTCTTCCAGAGATGCTGCGAAGACGTGTAAAGAATGTTCGGATCGAACGGCGAAAAAACGATCGGGAAGGTCCATTGCCAGCGCTCCGGCAGCGTGGACGCGGCTTCGCCGGAGAAGAAGCAGCGGATAAACCTGGACGTCGCGCGATGTTGCCGGTGCGGCGGTCGTAGCGAGTGAGCAGCGCGCCCTGGCTGCCGGCGTAAAAGATATTCGGATCTTTCGGATCGGGCGCGATGTAGCCGCTTTCGCCGCCGCCGACGCTCATAAATCGGTCGCCGAACGTCCGCCGCCTCCTCCGCGCCCGCCGGCGCTGCTGGCACGCAGATGGTGGTGCTATCCTGCTGCGCGCCGCAGACGTGGTAGGGAATTTCGTGCGTTGTCGCGACGTGATAGAGCTGCGCGGTCGAATAATCTTCGCGCGTCCACGTTTGCCCGCCGTTGATCGAAACGTTCCGCCGCCGTCGTTGCTTTCGATCATGCGCAGCGGATTGGTGGGGTCGATCCATAGGTCGTGGTTATCGCCGTGCGGCGGGCGGAACTGATGTTGAATGTCTTTCCGCCGTCGACGGATTTGTAAACGCCGGTGTTGAGCACGTAGACGGTGTCCGCGTTTTGCGGGTCGGCGAAAATGCGCGTGTAATAGAACGCGCGCTGGCGGAGCTTGCGGTCGTCATTCGTTTTCGCCCAGTTGTCCCCGCCGTCTTCGGAGCGATACACGCCGCCGTCATCGGCTTCCACCATCGCGTAGACGCGGTTGGAATCGGCGCCGGAGACGGCCACGCCGATCTTGCCCGATGATGCCCCGGGCAGTCCGGGATTGCGCGTGATCTCGGTCCAGTGATCGCCGCCGTCGGTGGACTTGAAGAGGCCGCTGCCCGGGCCGCCGCTCGATGCCTCCAGGAAGTGCGGTAGGCGTCCCAGATCGCGGCGTAGAGCACGTTGGAATTGTGCGGTCCATCGCCAGATCGATCGCGCCGGTGTGGTCGTCGCGAAAGAGAATTTTCTTCCAGGTCTTGCCGCCATCCGTGGAGCGGAAAACGCCGCGCTCGCTATTGGGCGCGTAGCGGATGTCCGAACGCGGAGACGTAGACGATGTCGGGATTCGTTGGGATGATGCGAATGCGCGAGATGGCCTGCGTAGTCGTCGAGGCCCATGTGCTTCCAGGTCTTGCCGGCGTCGGTGGATTTGTAAACGCCGTCGCCCTGCATGATGTTGCCGCGCAAGCCGGTTTCGCCCATGCCGATGTAAATCGACATCGGGATTGGACTCGGAGACAGCGACCGCGCCGACCGACGAGCTGTGAAGCTGGCCGTCGGTGACGGGCGCCCAGGTCTCGCCGCCGTCGGTGGTCTTCCAGAGGCCGCCGCCGGTCGCGCCGAAATAATATTCATTCGGGCGGCCGAGCACTGCCGGCGGACGCGATGGAACGCCCGCCGCGAATCGGGCCGATGTTGCGCCAGCGAAGGGCCTTGAAGAATTGCGCGTCATACCCATTCGCCGCGGATTGCGACTGCGCGCGCGCCGTGTCTTCCAGGCTTGAAAAAACAAGAACGATGGAAATGAAAGCGAGCAGCAACAATTGCGAGACTGATGGGCGCCGTGGCACGGGCGTCTCCTCCGAATATCGGTTAGCCGGGATTTCTGATTCGGCTTCCCGGACGCCCGGTAACGTACACCCGCGACCGCTGGCATTCAATGCTCAATCTAGTTTCTTTGGTGCGAAGCCTTTCAGAGGACTCAAGGGCGGATCGCCGCGTCTGCGTTCGAGGGTGTGTGGCTCGGCCCTTGACTAGGGGGTGGGCCACCTCCGGCTGCGACGCTTCGCGCAGCCCGCGATCAGCGTGTTGCTGCATGTTACCCCTCATAGACGGCTCTTGGTGGTATCATCAGCGCGTCCCGAGCGAGAAAGAGATACGAGGCAAAGGCTGGCTGGCTCACCCAGCCTACACGTGACCGGACGGAGGAATCTCGATGCCGCGGATGAAATCTCAAAAGGGCGCGCAGCATTCACCGAAACGCCCGGCTGCCGCCGCGCCCGAGAAAACTGTTCGTCCTCCCTCAAATACCTTTAGTGAGCACGCCTTTGTCGCCGTCATTTTGCTTTTCCTGGTCCTGGTCGCATGGTCGAATTCCTTCGGCGGCGGATTCGTTATGGACAGTAAACCGCTGCTCGCCGATGCGCGTGTCCACGAATGGAATGACGCGAATCTCGATCAAATTGTGAATCTCCCCTATTGGAATACGGCGGTTAACGCCGGACTGTATCGTCCTTTCACAACACTTTCCTTCCTCTTCAATTACGCGATCCTGGGAAGTGGAGATCATCCTGTCGGTTATCACGCTCTGAATCTCCTGATTCATTGGCTGAACGCTTTCCTCGTTTACCTGCTGGCCTGGCAGCTTGTGCGCAGACGCTGGCCGGCTGTGCTGATCGCCGCCGTATGGGCGGTGCATCCGATTGTCACAGAATCAGTGACCAACATTGCCGGCCGCGCGGACCTGCTCGCCACCTTTGCGATGCTGAGCGGGCTACTCTTGTATCTGCAAAGCGCCGAGTCAACCGGCTGGGATAGAATCGTGTGGCTCGCCGGCTTGGCGCTCGTCACGGCCGTCGGCATCTTTTCAAAAGAAAGCGCGATCATGATCGTCGGGCTCATCGCGCTTTACGAACTCACCTGGTGGGGAGAGAGAGAGAGAGAGAGAGAGAGAGAGAGAGAGAGAGAGAGAACATTGGCGAGCCGCTCTTTATGGTTGCGTAGCCGCGGGCATTCCGACTCTCGCGATGCTTTACCAACGCTGGACTGTAATGACAGCCGCTGGGCCGAGCGTAGTCCTCTTTACCGATAATCCGCTTATCCACGCGTCATTCCTGCAATCGCGATTCACAGCGCTGACCGTCATCGCCAAATCGCTCGGCCTGTTCGTTTGGCCCCTGCACCTTTCCAATGACTATTCCTACAATCAAATCCCACTCGCGAGTGGAACTGTCCACGATATCGTCTCGGTGATTGTGGTCCTGGCGGTATTTGTTGCTACGGCGCTAATGTTTCAGAAGAACCGCGTCGCCTTCTTTTTCGCCGGATTTGCATTTGTCGTTTTCCTTCCAACGTCGAACCTTCTTTTTGTCATCGGCGCGCCGATGGCGGAACGCTTCCTATATGCGCCGGCGATCGGATTTGCCGCTTGCTTGGTGCTGGCCGCGTATTGGGCCGGCGATCGCATTCATCGGCCTCAATTCGCGCCCGCGCTTGTGTGCGTGATCATAGCTCTGTTCGGTGTGCGCACGTGGATGCGCAATCTCGATTGGCAGGACGATCTGGCGCTCTGGACGTCGGCCGAATCGGCAGCGCCCGAAAGTTTCAAGGTTCACAACGCGCTCGTGTCGTTGCTCGAGGGCAACGACCCGAATCAAGCGAATCTCGATCGCGCCATTCAGGAAAACGAAAAGAGCATCGCGATCCTTGAGCCGCTGCCGAATGATCTCAGTTCGCCCCTGCCTTATTGGCAGGGCGGCCAAGTTTACCTTGCCAAAGGTGATCTGCTCGCGCATCGTAGCGCGGCCGAACAGCCGGTTCCGACGCCAGAAAGCCAGGCCGCTTACCAACGCGCTTTGGCAATCCTCCTTAAAGGTGTGCAGATCGACCGTGCTCTCGATGCCCGCTACCGTCAGGCCGCGCTGGAACGCGGAGAGCCCGCATCCGAAATCGGCAACATCGGCTCACCGCAAGTTTACGACGGACTCTCTATCGTGGAGCTTCGGCTGGGAAACTACTCGGAATCCTACGAAGCCGCTTCTTACGCCCGCATGCTCTCCTTGCGCGATGTCCCCGCTTATGAGGTGATGGGCGAGGCGCTGATAGGAGGAAATCACCGCGCAGAAGCAGCCGTCGAATTGTTCGAAGGATTGATGGTCGGCGGCACGGGGGACCCTCGGATGATGCCCTTGCTGCAGAAAGCCTACGACCGCAGCCTCGATCCTGAAGGCTGCGCATTCTTGCACCCGGAATCCGGACCGTCGTTTAACGGCGGTTGTCCGGTCGTGCACAAAGACATGTGCGAAGCAGCCGCGCGGCTGATTCAGAATGCGGAAGCCAGTCCTCAAGGCAATTTAGTCGAACAAGTCCGCAATCGAGCCACCGGACTTTTGCGTTGTACTGCTGAAGAGCTTACGCCCCACCAAACATCGTCGCATTAAGCCTGCGACCCACGTGCCGCTCTCCCTTGCGCCTGGCTGGCTATTCTCGGTGGCGTCGACGCCGCCTGCTAAACCCCCGATGGATGCCGCTCATCGGGATATCCCTCGGCAGCCAACCGCCTCGGGATGACAACGTTTGTGGAGGGGAGGCATGCGGATCGGCACGACTCGAAGTCGTGCCCTGATACATGGCGCAGGTCTCCGAGCCGACGGTCGCCTCACGATGAATCCGCCTACCAGGCTTTTTGCCAGACGCGGAGGATTGGATAGCGTCCCGCGTTGGATGGAGCGTAATCGGAACGCTGGAACCACCACATCAGGCGCGCTTGCGGATCGGCGGCGAAGGCCGGGTCTGATGCGAGCTTGTCCTCAAATTGTTTGCGCAGGTCTGGATGGTCGAGCATCATGCGGCGCGCGATCGGCTCGGTGAGATAGGCGCCTTCGCGGCCGCCGCGGCCTCCACTGAAAAGAACGGCGTCGCAGAATCCCCAGCGGGCAAGCGAGTCCGGGGCCAGCGGTTCGAGCATGGCGAGGATGAGGCGCGCGCGCCTCTGGTGCATGGGAACCCAATAGGAACCCGCGGGAACGGCGATTTTTTCCTTCACGAGCTTGGCATCGAAATCCACCATCACGCGGCCCTCATTTTGCGCGGTGCCGAACTTTATATTTGAAAAGCGATACGTTTCAAATTCCTGATCGAGCGGCGCAGCGATTTTTTCCATCTCGACGCCATGGAGCTGAAGCTCGTCGGCAAAAACTTTCCACGCGGCGGGAATAATGTAGCCGAGCGGCATTTGCGCCTCGACGGTGGTGTCAATTTTGTCGTGGATTACGGTGTCAATGTTGTCCACGTCGGGCAGATACCCATTCACATTTGCGCCGGTAACTTCGCTCTTGTACGGGCCGAGCTTCAAAGCGCGATAGACGAGAGGGTGGCTTTGCTGCTCGCTGACTTTGCCGGCGAGGTACACTGCGGGCGCGGCGGGATTTCCGGCTTGGTCCGCGAGAGTCTTATCTGCAGTGCGCACAGCGCTTCGGAGCGCTTCCGGATCATCCAAAATAATGTCAATGGTGTTGCGCATGATATCGAAATCGGCCCATGCGCGCGTGCGCGTGGATTTCAGGCTGTGCGTTTCGACCAATAAACACGGGCGATTCTGAACCGCGGAATACAGGTGAGAATACCGCGGCGTGAAAACTTCCATGAAAAATTCGCGCTTCCCGCCCGGCACATTGCGCAGCGCTCCATAGGGCGCGACGCCGTGGCCGTCGGCGGCCATGCGCTTATCGAGTTCGGGAACGTAGCGCGAATTGATCCAGGTGCGCACCGGCTCGGCGATATCCTGATTGCGCGCCATGTCCCAGGTCACGTCGTATTGCATGTCGCTGCCGTCGGTGACGTGATTATCGAACATGAAGTCGGGGAGCCACGCATTGTAGAGCGCGAGCCACGCGCGCATTTCCGGCGTGTCCGCCTTGATGTAATCGCGATTCAAATTCAGCCCTTGCGCGGTTTCGCGAAGTCCGGTGGACGCGGGGCCGTTCTGGTTCACACGATGATACGGGCTGAAATAATCGTGGCCATCAATATTGAAAACGGGGATCACGACAAAAATTGCTTTGTCCAGCCACGCGGCATAGCGCTTGGTGACGGCCATGTCGCGGACGAGCATCAGCGCCGTGTCTTTGCCTTCGATTTCGCCGGAGTGGATTCCGCTTTGTATGAGGATGATAGCTTTATTTGTTTTGGCGGCAGCCGCGGGAGTGAAGGCCCGGTCTTTGGAAACAATCAGGGCCGTCATGGGATGGCCTTCGGGAGTTGTGCCGAAGGTGATGACTTTGACGAAGCGGGAGGCTGCTTCCAGTTTATGGGAGAGATCGATGACTTCGGCGTAGGGACCAGTCTCGGCCCAATTTGTTTTTTCGCTGGTGGTTAGAAGATTGGCCGGTGACGCTTTCGTGCTGGCGGTGAGTGAGGCTGCGTCTTTGGCGGCGGGCGGTTCGTATGCGGAATGCGGCATCAACGGGTTTTCGGGATTCTGGGCTGAAACGGAGACGGCAGCTCTGTATGAGAAGAAGACTCCGATTGAAACGGCGGCAACGCAAAAAATAAGGAAGACGCGGCGCATGTGTGGCTCCTTGGACTTGGCGAAGATACAGTGTCAGCGAACGCAGTTCAAGAGGAGCAAATTAAATCTCAGGATGCGTTTCATCCGATCTTTGCTTCACCAGTGCGCCGTTTCGCCACAGTGGTGAAATCGACCACTCCTAATACATCCTTGCCCAGTAAAGGCGCGTCAGGCCCACTCGAAATTAGTTTTTCAGTTTCCCAAACGCTTTGGGCGTTTGGGAAACTGAAAAACTAATTTCGAGCAAAAAATCATTTCATCTAATTCGGAAGATGCCGGCGAAAACAGGCCGAGATGTAAGCGGTCGATTCGCTGAAACTAGATGGAGCCGAGGCCCGGACTTGAACCGGGGACCTGCCGATTACGAATCGGCTGCTCTACCAACTGAGCTACCTCGGCCCGGGAAAAATGGAGCCCTAGAAATTTAGCATCGCGGCAGCGGAGCGTCAAACCGGGCGTTTTTGCGGGCGCTTTAGAACTAATGCGAGGCGGGATACATCAGCCAGCCCAGGGCGAAGGCGACGAGCAGAAACGCGATGAACGCCCACACGGAATAGCGAAGACGCGATCCGAGCCGCCGCCGGCTGAGAAACGCAAATACCACGGAGACGACGAAGGCAAACAGAATCATTGTCTGGAAGTGAGTGAGGTTCATCAGTTTTTCTTGCCGCGCGAGACTTCCAGCGCATCGAGCACAAATAGAAGATTCAGGACGCCCGCCGTCGCGAGCAAACGCGTGCCGTAATCCCCTGCCGCGTGCGAAACGTCCCCGCCCGTTTTCTGAATTATGTGGGAAAGCAAATAAAAAATGCCCGCGCCCGCGTCGGCGGTAAAACCCAGCACGCCGAAAGCGTCGCCAAATTGCGGCGGGAAAACGTTTCCACGCATCCGCATGCCGACAAGCGCCATCGTGCCGACCGCGAGGAATCCAATTATGGCGCGGCCCCAGCGGCGCTGCAGGAGGTGGCCAAGCCCCGGAACGAGCCAGCCCGCGTACACAATCACAAGGATGCGGGCGATGCGCGAGGGCTGCCTGCCCGGAGGCGCGGGAATTTGCCGCTCCTCAAATGGCTGCGCGAGAGGCTCTGGAATGAACTCCGGAGCGGATTCCGGCTCCGGGGCGGACTCCGAAGGAATCTCAGGCGCGGGCGGCGCGAAATCGGGCGTCTCGTCGGGCATTCATTTTCAGGCCAGCAACGGCAGAATCTCGCTCTGCACAGCGCCGGTGACGCCCGCCTCCTTTTCGCCGACATAAACATTCACTTCGGTGCGGACGCCGAATTCCGGCGTGTAAATTCCGGGCTCGACGGAAAAGCATGTTCGCGGAATGATGCGGCGCACATCGTGGCTTTCGAGATCATCCATGTTCGCGCCCGCTCCATGAACATCCTGGCCGATATTGTGCCCCGTGCGATGGACGAAAAATTTGCCGTAGCCCGCCTTGCGAATTACTTCGCGCGAGGCGCGGTCCACCTGCCAGCCTTCAATGGCGCGCCCTGCGGCAATGGATTCGCGGACAAAATTCACCGCGGCGTCGCGCGCCTGCCGCGCAATTCCGAAGACCTTCGCGTATTTCTCCGGGACTCTTGCGCCGAGATAGCCCATCCAGGTGATGTCGTAATAGACGCTGCCCGGCTTCGCCAGCTTTCCCCAAACATCGAGCAGCAGCAAATCGCCTTCGCGAATCGGCGATGAGCCTTGCGCCTTCGGTTCATAGTGCGGATCGCCGCTGTGCGGGCCGACGGCGACGATGGGATCGCTATCAGCGGTGAGTCCATTTTCGCGGAACTGTGCCGCCATCCATTGTTGCAGATCGTACTCGGTGAAGGCAGTTTGGCTGCGCACAAGTTGTGCGGCATGCTCAAACGCCGCGCGCGTGATTTTGTCCACGAGCTTGCCCGCGGCCATGTGTGACTCCCGCTGCTCGGGCGACCACGCAGCTTCAAAAAGCTGAATCAGGTTCGCGGAGCTAACAACCTTGCGCTTCATGCCGCGGATTAATTCGACCGTGCCCGCATCCACCAGCGAAATTTGCGGGACGGCATTCTTCGGCGAATATTGCATCGCGACGGTCTTTGCGCGGCCCAGCAGTTTCGGCAGGTTTTTCTCCATCTCCTCGCGCGCCGCATACAGCAATTTTTCGCCGGGCAGACTATCGAGCGTGAAAGACTCGATGCGATGCACCAGCTTCCTCGGCGAGCCCTTCGCCGGAATGAAATAAAACCAGCGGCGCTTGGCCATGACGTCCCCGAGTCCCAAAACGCGGTAGGCGATGGGGTCGCGATGCAGGATGTCGTAGAAAAGCCAGCCGTCCAGGTTTTCGTCGCGCAGAGCTTTTTGAATTGCTTGGATGTCGGGCATGGGTCTGGTCATCCCCTCGATTGTGATTCCGCTTTATACAGATGCAGGCTTGCGGGCGCGCGGTGCTTCGGCGGTTCCGAGCGCCTGAATTTGCGCCGCCGAAACGCCGCGCACCTCGATTCGTTTCGTACGGCTATTTTCGCCGGCAAGAATCTTAACAGCCGCGGCAGGCGCGTTCAATCGCGCGGCCAGAATCCGGCGAAGCGCGTCATTCGCGCGGCCGTCCACCGGCGGAGCCGTCAGACGAACCTTCAATGCGCCTTCCCATTCGCCGCCCACCGAATCGCGGCTCGCGCGCGGCTGCACGCGAACACGAAACACAAGAGCGCCGCGTTGCTCGTTAATTTCAATCGCCATAGGCCGTGCCAATAGAGTTGAGTTCAATCTCGACGCAGCGATTCAATGATTAGAAACCGCCTTGTGAGGCTCCCGCGCTCCAAAGAGCGCCGTGCCCAAGCGTATTTCCGTAGCGCCCTCTTCGATGGCAACTTCAAAATCGTGGGACATTCCCATGGAAAGCACCGGCAGCGGACGTTCATAGCGAAGAACCAAGTTGTCGCGCAGCTCGCTTAGCGCACGGAAGTACACACGCGCCTTGTCCGGGTCATCGAAGTAAGCCGGAATGCACATCAATCCGCGCAGCTCAATTTTTGGGGAAGCAAGCGCGGCCTCCACGGCCGCCGGGATATCCTCCTGCTCGAAGCCCGTCTTCGCGTGCGATGTATCCATTCGGACTTCCAACAAAATGGGAAACGGGCGGCTTCCCTCGGCGCACCGTTCAATAACGCGAATCTGCTGAATCGAGTCCACACCGTCAACTCTGTCGAACAATTGAAGGGCGCGAGCCACTTTGTTCCCTTGCAGGTGGCCAATCATGTGCCACGTTGCGCCGTCACAATCAATCAGCTTGCCGCGCTTGGCTTCCCATTCCTGAACTCGATTTTCGCCAAAGTGCCTGAGCCCCAATCCATAGGCTGCCCGGATCGATTCGGCGGGATGAGTTTTTGAGACGGCGACGATGGTAATTTCTGCCGGGTCGCGCTTCACGCGATCCGCCGCGCGCTCGACGCATCCGCGGACCCGGAAGAGATTTTTCGCTATTATTTCCGCGGCCGCAGGCATAGCGCGATTTTAGCATGGCGCATCGGTGCGCCCATTCGCTCCGGGAGAGAAGCAGAACATCCGCAAGATTGCGGCGCGCGCGCTTCTCACGCTAGACTGCCTTGCGGCTTTGGTACGATTCATCACCAGCCACGAAAGACGGATTACGCATGGCGGCTCGCGGCAAACTTATCGCTATCGAGGGAATTGACGGCTCCGGAAAGCGCACGCAGCTTGAACTGTTGGCGCGCGCCCTGGAATCGCGCGGCTTCGCCTGCGTAACTTTCAGTTTCCCGCGCTACGAGTCCTCATTCGGCCAGCTCGTCGCGCAGTATCTCAATGGTGATTTCGGCCCGCTCTCCGCGGTGGACCCGCACTTTTCCGCGATGCTCTACGCAGGCGACCGGCTGGAGGCGAAACCGGAATTGGATGCCGCACTTTCCGCCGGGAAAACAGTCCTCGCGGATCGATACATCGCATCCAATCTGGCGCATCAGACCGCGCGCGTCGCCCCCGAGAAGCGCGATGAGTTCCTGCGCTGGCTCCAGCGCCTCGAATACAGCCTTTACGATTTACCCGCTGAGGACCTCGTCTTATTTCTTCGCCTGCCGGTTGCCGAAGCGCACCGGCTCGTCGGGTTGAAGAAAGCTCGCGGGTACACGGCACTCGAGCGCGACTTGCAGGAGTCCGATGTTCGCCATCTCGAGGAGGCGGCACTTATTTATGAGCGCCTCTCCTCAGCGCCCGGGTGGGAAGCAATCGAATGCGCCGCGCAACCCTCCGGAGCCCTGCTCTCGCCTGCGGCGATTCACGCCGCGGTCATCACCGCGATTGACGCGCGGCTGCCAAATTTTGCCGGCCACGCGAAGGGAGCGCGCTGATGGGCTTCCGGGATTTCCTCGGCAATGAGCGGATCGTCGCGTCCCTGCGGGGAATGCTGGCCGCCGAGCGGGTACCGAACGCGTTGCTCTTCCTCGGACCACGCGGCATCGGCAAATACACGCTTGCGCTGATGTTTGCGCAGGCCGCGAATTGCGAGCGCCTGCGCGACGATTTCTGCGGGGAATGCGACACGTGCGTCAGAATCGCGCGGCTTGCTAATCCGGGGCCCTTGATCGAGCAGGGCCTTGCCGAGCGCGGCGAAAGCGCCGATTCTGCCGCCGTCGAGCGCATGCCGCTGCTTCTGCAAACGCATCCCGACGTCTGGGCGATTGTGCCAGACCCTATTCGCCTGCGAAATCCCGTGGCGCGGCCAGTGATCCACATGGGGCAGTTGCGCGCCATCCAGCGGGCGGCAAACTTCCTGCCCAAGGCGCGGCGGCGCGTCTTCATTCTGGACGGCGCCGAAACGATGCGGTGGGACCTGGCCAGCGTGTTCCTGAAGATCCTGGAGGAGCCGCCGGAGAGCTCTACGCTTATCCTCCTCGCGCCAAGCCCGTATCGGCTTCAACCGACGATCGTGTCCCGCTGCCTCCAGTTCTTTTTCGCGCCGCTTGCACCGGCGCAAATGGAGACTGTCCTGCAATCCCACGCCAAGCTCACCGCAGCCCAGCGGGCGCGCGCCACCGAGCTTGCCGAGGGCAGCCCCGGGATTGCATTGGGGGCGGATATTGAGGGGGCTTTTGAGCTACGGCGTCAAGCGCTGCGAATCCTGGAAAGCTCCGCCAATGGCAAACTGCCCGCGTTATTCGGGGAAACGAACCAGCTCATAAAGCAACAGTCCGTGCCATTCGAAAACATCTTGGAAGCTCTCTATAGTCTGCTGGCTGATTTGCTGGAGCTGGTTACAAATCCAGTCCACCCCGAACTTCGGAATCCCAGCTTGCGCAAGGAGTTGGCAGCCCTTGCCGGTCGCGTTAGCGCTGGGTGGGTCTCGCGGGCTGTGAGGGGCGTCGACCAGCTCTCCGCCCGCACGCGGCGCAATATCAACCGCCAATTGGGCCTGGATGCGCTTGGGACAGCCCTCAGCCAGCGTTGACCTTTGGCTAAGGGCAGACCTCCTAACTTTCTTTCCCAAGTTGAAACGCGTTTGCCTCCGCGTGCATCTCACTCGATACAGACCCAAATTCATTTGGGGGGATTCCTACATCTTGGGGGAAGTTTCCATGGTAAATCGCAGACTCTTCCGTCCGACGTTGACGGAAGTGAAGGAGCAGGGGCCAACTCCGCGTGCACATCATGCGCCCGCTCAGCCGCAAAGCAAGAAGCCCACGCCTCCCGAACAGACCCACGCCGAGAATTTCTATTGGGTTAAGCAGATGCAGAGCCGCTCGCCGGTCGCAGTTGTTTTGGCGGACGGCGAAGTTCTCCGCGGCGTCGTGGAATGGTATGACCGCGATTGCGTGAAGCTGACGAGGTTTGGGAGCCCGAACCTGCTTATTTACAAGCAATCCATCAAGTATGTTTATAAAGATGGGGATGAAGCGGCGATGGGCGGGACAAACGGGCAGTAAGTTTCGGGGCACAACCGCCGCGCATGCAGGAGCCCTTCGTTCATGATACCTATTGATTGCACTGTGTTTCTGTTCAGATAACGCGCTAGCCGCGCCCGCGTTTTGATTTCATAGGTGAGATCGCGTAAGTAATCAGGGCTTTGGCGGCGAGCGTCCCATCTGCGTCTTGGATTTCACATTCCACAACAGCGAGGGTGCGGCCCAGCCGCAAGAGCGTGGCTTCCGCGACAATCGTTCCTCTGTCGACAGGCTCGAGATAATTGATCTTCATCTCGACGGTTGCGAGGCGTGTATTTCGAGGCAGGAGCGGGTAGGCTGCGAGGGCTCCCGCCGTGTCCGCGAGAGACGCCAGAATTCCACCGTGCACCACGCCATGAACTTGTTTGTGCCGCGAGCGGACCTGCATCGTCATCACGGCTGTGCCGCGTTCGATTGAGGCCAGTCTGAAGCCGAAGAGCTTGCCCGGAACACTACTATGTATGCGGCGGCCAAGTTCGGACAGGCTCCAGCTTGCGCCTTCTTCTGTGAAGTGACCGCGTCTTCCCTTCGTCATCCCGTTTCCCTTCATCCCGCCGACTGCCCGCCGTCAATCGGCAGCGCCGCGCCTGTTACCCACGCCGATTCGTCCGAGGCCAAATACACCGCGAGGTGCGCGACATCTTCCGGAGTTCCGGCGCGGCCTATGGGAATCAGCGCGATGCGCTGCATGCGCGCCTCTTCAGGATTCGGCGCTCGCGCGAATAATTCTCGCGCAATTTCCGTTTCCACCAACGATGGGCAGATGCAATTGACGCGGATTTTTTCGTGCGCGTGGTCCATCGCCATGGCTTTTGTCAGCGTGACGACGCCGCCCTTTGCCGCCGCGTAGGCCGCGCGCTGCTTCGCGCCCACAATTCCGTAAACGGAACCGATGTTGATGATTGAACCGCCGCCGGCACGCCGCAAGAAACTAATCGCGGCCCGCGAGACGAGAAACGTCCCTTTCAAATTTATATCCACCATCATGTCCCAATGCGCTTCGGAGGTCTGCTCCGCGTTGCCGGGCGTCATCGCGCCCGCATTATTCACCACGACATGGATTTCGCCGAACCTCTCGGCCAGCGCTTTTACGGCGCGTTCGACTTCCTCGGACTTCGTCACGTCGCATTGGATGGCGATGGCCTCGCCGCCCGCGTCCGAAATCTCGCCCGCCATTGCCGAGATCGGCTCCATTCGACGCCCCACGAGGCCCACTTTGGCGCCTTCGCGCACAAATGCCAGCGCGCAGGCGCGGCCTATGCCAGTGCCGCCGCCCGTAATCATCGCCACTTTCCCCGCGAGCCTTGTCACCTGGAGACCCCCACGCGCGTCTAATATGAACCGAGCGACGGGCGAATGTAGCATCCAGATTCGGGCCTCGCAAGCCGGCCCCTTCGCCTGTGCTCAAAACCAGACATGAAAATTGGAATTACATGCTATCCGACTTACGGCGGCTCCGGCGTGGTTGCCACGGAGCTGGGGATCGAGCTGGCCGCGCGCGGCCACGATATCCACTTCATCAGCTACGCGCCGCCAATCCGCATGCCCGCGCATGCCGACCGAATCTGGTTCCATGAAGTCGAGATTACAAATTATCCGCTGTTTGACCATCCGCCTTACACATTGGCTCTGGCTTCAAAAATGTTGGAAGTGGCGGAGTCGTCGAATCTTGATCTGCTCCACGTTCACTATGCGATTCCGCATTCTGTGAGCGCGTACCTTGCGCGCGCGATGGCGCTGCCGCGGCGGCTGCCGGTCATTACGACGCTTCATGGGACGGACATCACCCTTGTTGGGAGCGACCGCAGCTATTTGCCGATTACACGATTTTCCATCGAGCAAAGCGACGGCGTTACCGCGATTTCGCAGTACTTGAAGAAGCGCACGATTGATGAGTTTGGGACGCGGAATCCGATCGAAGTGATCCCGAATTTCGTGAACTGCGATTTCTATCATCGGAATGAGGATGTAAACGCGCGCGCTGCGTGGGCGCCGAATGGCGAGCCCATCCTGATGCACCTTTCCAATTTCCGTCCGGTGAAGCGCGTGACGGATGTGGTGGAGATTTTCGCGGGGGTGCGCGCGAAGATGCCCGCGAAGCTGGTGATGATTGGCGATGGTCCGGATCGCGGAGCCGCAGAACATCTCGCGCGGCAGAAAAAACTTTCGCGCGACGTTTTCTTTCTTGGCAAGCAGGACCGCGTGTACGAAAAATTGGGATTGGCGGACTTATTTCTGCTGCCGAGCGACGAGGAGTCGTTTGGGCTGGCCGCGCTCGAAGCCATGGCATGTGAGGTGCCGGTGATCGCGTCAAACGTGGGCGGATTACCGGAAGTTATCGAGAGCGGAGTGGATGGCTACCTTGTTCCGCCGCGTGATGTTGCCGCCGCCACCAAATTCGCGCTGGACATTCTTTCCCGCGGCGACCGCGGCCGCTTGATGGGAGAACAGGCCCGCATCAACGCGCGCAAAAAATATTGCGCCAATGACATCATTCCGCTTTATGAGGCTTACTACGAGCGGATTCTTAACGCGAATACTGCCGCCGCGCGGGCGTGACCGAAATTATTTCCCGGCAGTTCCCGCGGCAAGCGCGTCGATGTGCCCCAACACCCTCAAGTGAATCCTGTGAATGATGTAGTCCGACCAATTCTTCCAGTAAATCGCGGGCCAAATCGTGTGCCGATACCATGTTGTCCCTTCTAACCGCGTTCGACCGCCGGGGAGAGGAGTAAGCAAGAACTGCCCTCCGTCGGAAACAAAAAATCCATGTAGGTGCGGTGGATCAATATTCGCGTACGGCGACCATTCCCGCATCGGCGGTGGATTTGAGGTGACGGAGAACCGCAACAACCGCGGCTCATCCCACACCTGAATCGGTTCCACGAACGAGCCGGTCGAGAAAACGCAGTGCCTTTCTGCGCCAACCCCATGACCAATTATTTCGGCGCGCTCTGGATAGGCTATGCCCACGCGGAATATCCACTCATGGGGCTCCGGGATTTCGGAAAAGGCCACGACCTGATTCCATACAACTTCTGGCGGCGCGTTAATATCGATGGATGTTTTAACTTCGAATTCCGTTGACACAGGTCTCAGTGCTTTCTCTGTCGTCATGATCCCCGGCAAAACTAGAAGTAGAATTGACAGGATTGCCGGCTGGTGTCTTTGTACCCACAGACGCCGCCGAATCCCGTAGCCGATGGAACCACCGAGCGTCGCCAAGAGGGTCGCCAAAGGCGCTGCCATCATCAAGCAGATTGCGCCCTCGCGCCCATAAACTAGTAAAAGTCCTCCAAGCAAAATGGAGGAAAGACATGAAACTACAAGCGTCTGGCCGTAGTCACGTTGCTGATGATAAGAAAAAATCGTGGCGGATAGGAATCCGATGCAAAACGGCAGTGCGACAAAGAGTCCCCAGCCATACACGGTAAGAATATCCACGCTCAAAATCACGAAACAAAGCCCCAGTATGGCCGGCAGAAAAACCGCCACAGCAGCGCTTCCTCCCTTTGATTGCGGGATTAAGCGGCCAAACGAACCCTTTTTACTTGCACCGATTTCGGATTTGTTAGACCTGCCAGAATCGCGGCTTGGCACGGCGGACAACATGAGAAAGAAAACAAGATTGATCATCGGAAGAAAAAATAGTGCGACACAACTCAAGGGCAGCCCGGCATCTCTTAGTCTGCGGACGGTGCATAAAGTTCCGACCCAAATAAACGGCAACGCAAGACCGACCATCGTGACCAAGAACCATGCGTCACTGCCCGCGGAGGTGAGAATCTCTCCGGTTCTGCCAAGCGGCATCCAATAATGTGTAAGTCCCCACTCGCGATGAAAGACATGCGTTGCAATTTCGTAATCCAGTCCGTATTTGGTAGCGCAGCCAAACAGGCCGATCAGCGCATAGGTTCCCCGACTCAATGGTGCATCAGACCAAATTAGCTCTCCGATTTTCATTGCGGCTTCCTCCTACCGCGACGCGGTTCTGAAATGAATTCGCAATTCCGAGAGATATTTCTCGCCTACCTTGTTCGCGTTTTGGGAAAGCCATTCGCTCAGCAGCGTCCATCCTAGCGGCGGCTTCTTTGAGACAAGGACATCCGCGGCGAGGCCCTCGATCTCCCAGGCCTGCAAGACTTCGTCGCCGGTGATCCAATCGAGCGGCTTGACGATCAATGCGAGCATCCCGGGGCCAACGCGAAGCACGCGTACCCTTTTGCCGATCAGCTTCCCTATCAACCTGAGCAAATTCTCGAAAGAATAGATTTCCGGGCCGACTGCGTCGGCTATGGTGTTTTCATTTTGCGCGCCCGCGCGGATCATCAATTCGGCCATGTCGTCCACAAAGATCGGTTGCATACGGCAATCCGAATTGTTTGGGATTGCGAAAAATGGAAAGCGGCGTAGGAGCCACGCGATGTTGTTGATCAGGATTCCGCCGCCGCCAAAAATCACCGTGGGACAAAGGATTCCATAGCTCAAACCTGATTCCTGGATTGCGCGCACAACCTGTGCTTTCCCCCTGTAATAATCGAGCGGCGAATCATCGGAATAATTCGCGATGCTCACGTGGACGATTCTTCGCACGCCGGCATCCTTCGCGGCCTGAATTAACACGCGTGAATTTTGCACTGCCCGCTCGTATGTCATTCCCGCGTAAGGAAAGCGTATCCAATAGGTGTTGTAGAGCACATCCGCGCCTACGAGACTTCGGCGCAATCCTGCTGGGTCGCTGAAATTCAGTGGCGCAACTTCCACGCGTCCGGCAAGCGGATGATCCGGCTTCGCGTGATTCGTCAGCGTGCGCACCGCGCGCCCCTGCACGAGCAGCTTCTGCGCGATTGCAGCGCCGGTGAATCCGAATGCTCCAGTTACGACGTCCAGCGGTTGCAACATAACGAGCCTCCATGGCGATTATGAAAACGGTCCCGCCGATGCTCGCCGCCGCGGAACAAACTGGGCTATGACAATTCCAAGCACAATCACCGTCGCACCCAGACCCAAAAGGCCTCGCTTGAGTTCTGACGTCAGATTCCAAATCCAAGCATCATTTTCCGGGTGAAAATCCAGGACGAAGAGAAGCGGGAGAAGAAAGAGGACTACATTCGTAAACGCTCGCCAGAAATCCGCGCGTTCCTGCGTCCCGCACAAGTCAGTCAATAGATTTCGAATATGACGGTTCAAATAGAGGGCAACAATAAAACTCAGAACCGAGGTCAATACGAGCCCGATGAGAAAAACTGCCGCTCCGCTATTCATGATCTGCCTCCAAGAGCATGTATCTTTGTCCAGCCAATCAGGCCAAAACACCCAAATCCAATTGCGTTGAGCGTTCCGTGAATTCTCTCCATCCTGTAAAGATCCGCGAACGGGTGCAATGGATATTCACCGAGCGCCCACAATGCGGCGAGCCCCATGCCTGCCACGATGCACAGTGCGGCCACTTGTAGCGCAATTCCTGCGAAACTGCGGATGTCAGTCCACGCGATGCGAGTCATCCCTACGGCAAGACCGCACTGCCCAATCACAACTAGCAACGCGGCGAAAAGCTTCACCTTTGGCCCAATCATGAAGCCGATTGCCAACATTCCGGGTCCGCACACAGTTCCGATGAGCGCAATCCCAATTGGGTTAGCCCATCGCGATCCTCGAAGCTGGCGATAGGTCAGACCCGCAAATACGCAACAGAGAAATCCTGCAAAGTGAAAGTGCACCGCGGTTAGAAGAATTATCGGCTCCACGAAGCCTGCCGGTTGCATACCCAGCCTTGACGCAATGAGCCAGGCACCGCCGACTGCAAGGTACAATTCGCCGGCGGCAAAACAGATTTGGGCGAAGGACTTGGTTCGATGCGTCCAAGTCCTGAGTAAGCCGTCGCAAGCCCACGCTGCGCAAACAAGAAACCAAGCTGCGGCGAGCAATCCGGCGTTCTTGCCTGCCGGCAGAAAGAATGAAAGTGTTGCTAGGGCCGCGGCCACAAACTGAGGCCAGACGCTGTTCACGAACCATCGCGCAAATGAGGAATGGGGAATCTCCGGAAGGACCCGTGTTGCGGGCAGTACAATAATCCAAAGCGCAACGAGGAAAAGCAGCTCCACGAAATCCAAACGAAGCCAGCCGAGCCACGTGCCGGCCGCAAGAAGCAGCCATATCGCCGCGCCGAATGCCAGAGCGCGCTTTGCAGTCCCCGACCTATCAGCATCGCCTGATTTGGCCATTTCCATCACCAAACCGGACCGAGCGCCGCGGCGCCATAGGTTGCCGCGAGAAACGCGAGGGCAAGAAGCATCGCTACATCGCCCAAGCGGTTCTGGCGGCGCAATTCTTTATCGAGAAAGAAAATTTGAAGGGGAATGCGGCAGAGCCAGAAAATGCACATTGATGCGGCGAGGAATCGTCCGATGCCGTGGCCGCTGGTGAGATCAGGCGCGAATCCAAAGGTGATTAGAGTGAAGAGCAAGACGGCTCCGATGATGTAGATCGCGTGGGAGATAAAAACTTGGCGGACAATCGGAGCGACGAGCTTCAGGTTTTCGCGATACTTCAGCTTTCCCGGAAGATAGATATTCGCCAGCAGCATCCCTACCTGAATAATTCCCGCGACGAAGAGACATTTCTGGAGAATGTTCATGGCCCTCTCCTTTTACGCGGCTTTCGTTCGAGTGTGCCCCGGCGAGGAATTCTTGATCGCGCATGCTGTTGCGTTGCTTTGCGTCGCTGCGCATTTTCTGTGGCCGGCGACCCAGCGGTAGCCGGCGTCGAGAGCGCGCATCCCGCCCGGAAGTTTTGAGAACCAGAGGAATGGGCGCGCCCACCAGATCTCACGCGCGAGAGCGACCACCGCGTTTGCGCCGCCAAATTGAGTGCACGCGCTATGACCACCGTCGGCTTGCACGCCTTCAGGTTGGTGACCACCGCTTGCGCCGTCCGCGAGCAGCACTCGCATTTCGACAAGGAGATCCTCATCGCTCAGGCCTAGCAACGCGCCTACGCGCGGATCTTGCAGCGGGGCGATCGCGATTCCGCGTTTTGTCAGAGCGGGCGCCAGCCACATCGCGGTGCGGGTGCAGAAGCCGCAATCGCGGTCGTAGAAGAGCCAGCCGCGGGCGTGGCGGCCTTTTGCGTCTGTGAATTCGGATGCGAGCGAAATCATGGTTTTTCTCCGCCGCGTTCTACTCCGCCGCGATCTTCCGTGCGGCTAGCCGTGCGCCTGCTTCTTCACTTTTTTCGACCTCGAAGCGAACGGAATCAGTGAGCCTGGGATCACGGAAATAGCTTTCAGTGCGCCGCGCGGCATGAGGCGCGCCTTGTCATAGATGGTCGTCATCGTGGACATGAAATCGATCATGGCCTCGATGCGTTCGCGCGTGTAGCTATCCGCCGAACATTCCTTTTTCACATCCTCGAGGCACTCGTCGAGCATTTTCACGGTGGGATCAATTTCGCGGCGCTTGCGCTCTTCGAGGATGATGCGGAACATTTCCCATACGTCGGTCATAGTCACGAAGTGGTCGCGCCGGTCGCCCAGCAAGTGCGTGACGCGCACGATTCCCCAGCCCTGCAGTTCGCGCAGGCTGGTGCTGACGTTGGAGCGGGCCACGCCTAGCGTTTTGGCGATGTCGTCGGCATCGAGCGGCTCCGGCGATAGATAGAGCAGCGCGTGAATCTGTGCGACGGTGCGGTTGATTCCCCAGCGGATTCCCATTTCCCCCCAGTGGAGGATGAACTTTTTATGGACTGTGTTTAGTGTTGGCATCGGTCCCTTCTGTTATTTCTGTCTGTACAGAATATACTGTAGGTATTGGTATTTGTCAAGCAGTTTTTGCTCATGATCATTTGCAGAATGCCAGTCTGGTTCGGAGTGAGACTGAGGGACTTTGAATTAGAGGAGGGACGGCGTTGGTACGACTTCGGGGACTTCGATGCGGATGCGGGTGCCTTCCCCTTCGCGGCTGTGGATGTCCATCTGGAAATCGGCGCCGTAGAGAAGCTTCAATCTTTCGTGGACGTTGCTGATGCCGATGCCATCCACGTAGACCTGCCCGAGCCGCTCCTCGGGGATGCCCGCTCCATTGTCTTCAATTTCGATGGCGAGGCGGCCGTCAGCCATCGTAGTGCGGATGCAAATCTGTCCGCCGCCGAGCTTCCCTGCCAGACCGTGCTTCAGAGAATTTTCAACGATGGGCTGGAGCATCATGCTGGGAACGAAAGCGTCGAGCGAGCGCTCGTCCACTTCCTTGAAAACCTGGAGATTCTCGCGGCCAAAGCGAACGACTTCGATATCGAGGTAGTCGTCGATAAAACTCAGTTCATCACGAAGAGCGACGAAAGTCTCGTGTTTGCGCAAGAGGCGGCGGAGAATATTGCTTAGTTTTACGACCACAACGCGCGCCATATCGGGATCGAAGCGAATCAGCGAGGCGACGGTGTTCAGCGTATTAAATAAAAAGTGCGGATTGATTTGCCGGGAAAGCGCGTCGAGGCGGGCCTTCAGCAGCAATTGCTGGTGCTGCTCGAGGTTCATCTCGATGCGGGTGTTGTTCCAAATTTTAAGCGGCACAGCGACGGCCATCATGGTGGCCACAACAATCAATCCGAATTGCCAAATGGCGGCAGCGCCTGTGCCGGGCGGGCCAATGTAAAAAAACCATTTGGGATGAAGATGCGTCGCCCTCCCCAACACCTGGCGGGCAATTTCCAGCCCCACCGTGACCGTCATCGGCAGCATTCCCCAGGGGATTTGGCGCTTGAGAAACAGCCGTACGATGGAGCGCGGAATTCCCAGGAAAGTGAATGGGCCAAAACTCCAGATGTCCTCGGTATTCGGGATGAACTGCCGCACGAGGCCGCCTACAAGCCCGGCGGTGGCTGCGACCGGCATCGAAAGCCATTCGTGTCCCAGAAAAGCCGGCAGGCTGATTAACGCCCCTCCCAGAGGGCCGACCACTCTGCCGCCAAGAAGTCCCAGGATGAACGCGCCTTCGAGCATCAGGTCGGCGAAATCGTAGGATTTGCCGGCGGCGAAGCGTAGCAGGACGCCGAGGGCGAGCGGCGGCGTGAGGAAAAGCATGAGCTTCACTTTCAGGTCGTAATCGCGGACTTCGGTGTAGAGAACCTTTCGGAATGTGGCCGAACGGACGACGATTGCGGAAATGGCCGCGGCCGCTCCGACCTTGAGCAGCAGCGTGAATACGAATAAGCCGGTTTCGCCGGAGAGAAAATTCATGCGCCCCCGATGCAGGTTACGTTAGCCAATCGGGAGGGTGATGTAAAGCATGGCAATCTCCCCACCATGAGAGCGCGGGACACGGATGGCTTGGTGCGCCTGCTATAATTCTGGTTCGATCCATGCCAACCAAAAAGAGCATCAAGAGGATGAAGAAGCCTGCCGCGCGGTCGCGGCGCACTCACAAAGTGCGCATCATTGCGCGAGCGAAGCTGCCAACGCGATACGGCGCGTTCACGATTCTTGGCGCGGAAGGGGCGGGGCCGCAGGAGACCGCTGTTGTTTTGATGCGCGAGGCGGCGGGAAAGGCGAAACGAGGCGGGCGCGGCGGAGGCGAGGCGCCGCTGGTGCGCGTCCACTCGCAATGTCTGACGGGCGACGTCTTCACATCGCAGCGGTGCGATTGCCGCGCGCAACTCGAATTGGCGCTGCGCAAAATTGGCGCGACGCCGCATGGCATTCTTCTTTATTTACCGCAGGAGGGGCGCGGCATCGGCTTGATGAACAAATTGCGCGCTTATGAGTTGCAAGACCGCGGGATGGACACCGTCGAGGCCAATGAAGAATTGGGATTTGACGCGGACTCTCGCGATTACAGCTTCTCGGCGGCGGTGCTGCGCAAAATGGGGATCCGGCGCGTGAGACTGCTTTCCAATAATCCAGATAAGGTGGAGCAGCTCGAGGCTGCCGGGATTCGAGTCGTTGAGCGAGTTCCCTGCCAGCCGCGCGCCCGGCGCTCGACGCGTTCTTACCTCACGACAAAGAAAACCAAGATGGGCCACCTATTGGCGGGCCTTTAGAATTGGATGGCACATTTGGTGCGCCAGTCCTAGCCACCGCCAACGAAGTGCACGATCTCGAAGCGATCCCCTGAAGCCACAATTGTTTCCTGCCACAGATTCTTGGGAAGAATATTCAGGTTGCGCTCAATGGCGACGCGGTCGGCGCGAATCCCTAATTGCTCAAGCAGCCGGGGAATGTTTAGACCTTGAGGGACCTGCTTTTGTTCGCCATTGACAGTGATCCCGATGGGCGAAGCAGACGCGCTTTCGGATTTATTTTCACCCGGTCCACTCACTGAGATTGCGCTTTCTTCGCGGAAGCGGTGCGCGCCTTCAAGCGATAGCGGACTTCATCGCGCCCGGCCACGCCTGACGCGCGAATCACCAATTCTCCTCCAGCTGCGCCAAGCTTCGGCATGGGGAAAACGAGCGAGACGCGACCATGCGGATCGCTGCCCGCCTGAATGCGAAACGGCGGTTCGGCGCCTTCCAAAACAACTTCAACCGTGACTCCCGAAGCGGGCTTGTTCGTGGCGCGGCCGCGTACTTCAATGTTCAGCGAAGCCGTGCCCAGAACGAGCCAGGAACCTGCATTCAGCAGCCGAATTTCAATCCCCTTCGGGAACTCAATGGGCGCATTAGAAACGATGGGCGAGGCGCCAGAACCGGGCGTCTCGAATTTGAGAACTCCGGTTCGCAGGTCATCGACCACACTTTTGTGCTGCGCCTGGACTCGATCATGCAGCGCCGCGGCCGGGTCCGGCACGGCGGTATCTTCAAATCCCTTCACGCGGCGGTACATCACGCGGCCGCGGACGTAAACGGTCGTGTCAATCACGATATGGGCGGGTGTGCCTGTCGAGCGAGTTTCGGTTTCAACGTCGAACGCCTGGCCGCCTGCTTGAACGCTGGAATGAGTGCCGATTCCCAATTGAAAGGCCTTTCTTGACCTGGAAACTAGACGCCGCAAAGGCTGGAATGGCCATTTGACCGTGCGACGGCAGGCCGTTATTATAACTTCTCGGCCGATGGGTGGAAATCCACTTGAGAGTTATGCGCCGCTTTTGATTCAACTGCTCGCGGCGGTGCTGCTTTCGGCAGCGCTCGTAGCTGTCTCTATTCTGATTGGTTACCGGCGGCCGTCTCGCACCAAACAGCAGGCTTATGAATGCGGCGTCGATCCATCCGGTGATGCGCGCGAGCCATTTTCCGTCAAGTTTTACCTTGTTGCGATGCTCTTTATATTGTTCGACGTAGAGGCCATTTTTCTGTATCCCTGGGCCTTCGTGTTTCGCGCGCTGCATTGGTTCGGTTTTTTTGAGATGCTGCTCTATATCGGGATTTTGATGGCGGGATATGTTTATCTTTGGAAGAAAGGCGCACTGGACTGGAATCGCTAGGCGCGCGCCGCTCACCAAATTAAATGCCGGAACCTGAAGATCTGCAGAAGGATCCAATCGCCCGGCGCCTGCGCGCCTGGGACCCGCAATCCGTCGCGGAAGTGACCGAATATCGCGGCGAGCGGACCCTTCTGATACCTCGATCACACCTGCGCCGCGCGGCCGAATTGCTGGCCGGCGATCCGGAGATGGGGTTCAATTTTCTTTCCGATATCACCGCAATGGACCGCTTCCCCGTTGAGCCGCGATTTGAATTGAACTACCACATGGTTTCCCTTGCGCACCGCGTTACTTTGCGTCTGCGCGTGCGCGTGCACGGCAGCGATCCGGTGGCGCCTTCCGTAACCGCAGTGTGGCCCACGGCCAATTGGCACGAGCGCGAAATCTTTGATCTCTTTGGCGTGCGCTTTGAAGGGCATCCGGAACTGCGCCGAATCCTTATGCCCGACGACTGGGAAGGCCACCCGATGCGCAAGGATTATCCGGTGGAGGGATACCGGTAATGAGCTCGACGACCGTTAATACGGTTACCGGCGCGGCCAAGACGATGGTCCTGAATATGGGGCCGCAGCATCCCTCGACGCACGGCGTGCTGCGCGTGGTTTTGGAGCTGGAGGGTGAGACGGTCGTAAAAGCCACGCCTGAAATCGGATATCTGCACACGGGCATCGAAAAGACCTGTGAAAAGCTGACCTACTCGCAAGCCATAACGCTGACCGACCGGATTGATTACCTCGCTCCACTTTCCAACAACCTCGGCTACTGCCTGGCGGTGGAAAAACTGCTGGGCATCGAAGTGCCGAAACGAGCGCAATACATCCGCGTGCTGCTGACGGAATTGACGAGGATTGCGTCACATCTCGTCTGGATCGGCACACACGCGATTGATCTGGGCGCGATGTCCGTCTTTCTTTACTGCTTCCGCGAACGCGAAGAAGTTATGAAGATTTTTGAGATGGTCTCCGGGCAGAGAATGATGACGAGCTATTTCCGGATTGGCGGACTGGCTCTTGAGCCGCCGCCCGGCTGGCTGGACCGCGTGGAGAAATTCCTGAAATTGATGCCGCCGCGGTTGGATGAGTACGAAAACCTCTTAACGGGAAATCGCATCTGGTGGGCGCGTACGAAGGGCATCGGCGTTATCAGCGCATCGGACGCGATTGCGTACGGATTGAGCGGGCCTTCACTGCGGTCGACCGGCGTTGATTATGATGTGCGGAAATTCTTTCCATATAGCAGCTACGAGGAATTTGAATTTGACGTGCCGGTGCGTACAGAGGGCGATTGTTTCGCGCGGTATATCCTGCGCGTGGCCGAAGTCCGCGAAAGCCTCAAGATCGTGAAACAGGCCATGGCGAAAATCCCCGCCGAGGGCTCGATCAGAACAGACGCACCGGGAATAGTGCCGCCGCAACGCGAGAAGATGAAGACGGAGATGGAATCGCTCATCTACCACTTCAAAATTTTTACAGAAGGATTCTCGCCAGCGCCGGGTGAAGTCTATCAACGGATTGAATCGCCGCGCGGAGAGCTGGGCGTATTTGTGGCGAGCGATGGCTCGCCGAAGCCTTATCGCGTGAAGTTTCGCGCGCCCTCGTTTGTGAATCTGCAGGCGTTGCCGAAACTTGTGGAGGGCAAGCTGATCGCTGATGTGGTGGCATGCATCGGCACGATTGATATCGTCCTAGGAGAAGTGGACCGCTGATGAAACTGCCCGAAGCGCTCGAGACAAAATTTCAGACGCTGATTTCGCGCTATCCGGTGAAGCGGTCGGCGCTGATTCCAATGCTGATTTACTCCCAGGACGCGTTTGGCTTCATCAGCGACGAAATGATTGGAGAGATTGCGCGGCGCCTGGATTTGAACGAACTCCAAGTCACCGAAACGCTTGCGTATTACTCAATGTTGCGCCGCAAGCCCGCGGGAAAGTATCACGTACAGGTGTGCACGAACGTATCGTGCATGCTGCGCGGCGGGAACAAGATCCTCGAGCACGTGGAACGAAAACTGGAAATCGGCCACAAGGAAGTGACGAAAGACGGCGTGTTTTCGCTCGAGGAGGTCGAGTGCATCGGCGCCTGCACCGGCGCGCCCGCGATGCAGGTGAATTACGATTTTTACGAAAACCTCTCCCCGGAAACCGTGGACCAGATAATTGACGGCCTGGATTCAGGGCGTAAGCCCGCTCCCGCGCCGCGGACATCCGGCTCCGTGCACGCGCGAAATGCCGCGGAAGTGCCTGTGATCAGCAGGCGATTCGGAATCAAGGATTCGCAGAAGATTGATGTTTACCTGCAGAATGAGGGTTACCAAGCGCTTGAAAAAGCCGTGAAGCAAATGACGCCGGAGCAGATCATCGATGAAGTGAAAAAATCGAATCTGCGCGGACGCGGCGGCGCGGGTTTCCCCACAGGCATGAAGTGGAGCTTCGTGCCGAAAGATATTCCCAAACCGAAGTATGTGATCGCGAACGCGGACGAGAGTGAACCGGGAACATGCAAAGACCGGCCACTGATGGAGATGGATCCCCACCAATTAATCGAAGGAATGGTGATCGCGGGAAAAGCGGTGGGATCGCATCAAGGCTACATCTATATCCGCGGCGAATACCGCTACGTTCTGGATATTCTGGATGGAGCCGTTGCCGAGGCGTACGCGCGGGGATATCTCGGGAAAGATATTTTGGGTACGGGCTTCGATTTCGATCTCGTCGTGCATACCGGCGCGGGTTCGTATGAGTGCGGCGAGGAATCGGCGCTGATGGAATCGCTCGAAGGCAAGCGGGGGTATCCACGAATCCGCCCGCCGTTCCCAGCCGTGGTGGGACTCTACGGCTGCCCGACGGTGATCAACAACGCGGAGACGCTCAGCTCGGTGCCGAGCATAATTCTGAAGGGTGGGGAGTGGTATGCGGGGATCGGTTCGCCGCGCAATGGAGGCACGCGCCTCTTTGCAATTTCCGGACACGTGAACCGCCCCGGGATTTACGAATTGCCGATGGGGTTCAATCTCAAGCGGATGATAGAAGAGGTCGCGGGCGGCGTGCGCGGCGGAAAACAATTGAAGGCGGTGATTCCCGGCGGGAGTTCGTGTCCGCTGCTGGCGGGAAGCGAAATTGATGTTGCGATGGACTTCGATTCGGTGGCCAAGGCGGGCTCGATGCTGGGGTCGGGCGGCACCATTGTGATAGACGAAGAGACGTGCATGGTGGATCTCGCGCGGCGCATCATGCACTTTTACGCGCATGAATCCTGCGGCTGGTGCATTCCCTGCCGCGAGGGCACTTCATGGCTGCGCAAAATGCTGGACCGGTTTCACGAAGGATTCGGGCGTCCTGAAGACATCGATTTGGTGGATGAGCTTTCGAAAAACATGTTGGGGAAGACTTTTTGCCCCTTGGGCGATGCCGCCGCGATGCCCACGATCAGCATTGTGAAGAAATGGCGGAATGAATTTGAAGAACATTTGAAGGGCCGATGTCCATTCAGGCCGGCGGAAGTTTTGGCGGCACACTAAAGAGTTTTGGAAAAATGGCGGAACAAAAACTAATCACGCTGAAAATCAACGACCGCGAGACACAGGTCGCGCCGGGCACGCTCGTGATTGAAGCGGCGCGTCGGCTGGGGATTGAAGTGCCGTCATTCTGCTATTACCCCGGGCTTTCGCTGCAGGCCGCGTGCCGGATGTGTCTCGTCGAAGTGGAAAAAGCGCCGAAGATGCAGACGGCGTGCACGCTAACGGCGTCGGACGGAATGATCGTTCGCACGGACACGCCGCAAGTTCACGCCGCGCGCAAAGGAATGTTGGAATTCCTGCTGACGAACCATCCGCTCGATTGCCCCGTGTGCGATAAGGGCGGCGAGTGCGAGCTGCAGGATATGGTCTTCCGATATGGCGCGGAGACGAGCCGTTTTGTCGAGGAGAAATATCACCAGCCCGAGGAGAAGTGGTCGGAGGCCGTTTATTACGATGCGCCGCGGTGCATCCTGTGTTTCCGGTGCGTGCGTGTGTGCGATGAAGGGATGGGTGTGAAGGCGCTCGGCGTCGGGCAGCGCGGCGTGCATTCGGTGATTATTCCGAATCGAGAGGATCATCTCGATTGCGAAGAATGCGGGATGTGCATTGACATCTGCCCGGTGGGCGCGCTGACGAGCGGAACTTATCGTTACAAAACACGTCCCTGGGAGATGACCTACGCGCCGACGACTTGCGCGCATTGCTCCAACGGGTGCAAGGTCACACTGAGCGTGCGCAACAATGAGATTTTGCGCGCGAACAACCGCGACTTGAGCGGCATCAACGGCGACTTTTTGTGCGCGAAGGGCAGATTTGGCTACGATTTTACAAGGCATCCCGAGCGCTTGCGACTGCCATTAGTGCGGCGAAATGGAAAGTTACAGCCGGCGACTTGGGAAGAGGCCATCGCAGAAGTGGCTACCCGCCTTGCGGAGATTCACAAGAAAAATGGCGGCAGCGCGATTGGGTTCATCGGCTCGAACCGGACGACGAATGAAGAGAATTATTTGCTGCAGCGGATCGCGCGCGCCGCGTTTGGTACAAACAACGTGGACCACCATCGCACCGCGGATTACGCCGGGCTTGTTTCCGCGTTGGGAGCGAATGCCGCATCCGCTTCCGCGACAATGCAAGGTCTTGGCGAAGCCCGCGCGATCCTGTTGATTGGGAATGACGCGACGAATCAGAATCCTTTTGTTGCATGGCAAATCCGCGCGGCGATTCGGCATCACGGCGCGCGGCTTTATGTATTGAACGCTCAACCGAGCGCGCTCGACCGAAAAGCTAAAATGGCCGTGATTGCGCAAGGCGGCGAGACTTCGGCGGTGCGCTGGCTCGCGACCGGCGAAGGATCCGCTGCCGGAGAACTTGCGGCGTTGAAAGAGGGTCTGGCGAAGGAAGCGGACGTTTTCATTTTGTTTGGCGCAAACATTGCCGGCGCGGCCGTGCGCGATTTGGTCAAGTACGGCGCCTCACTTGCCGGGCAGACTCGTTACATGGCGCTCGGCGATTACAGCAATTCGCGCGGAGCAGCGGATATGGGAATGCTTCCCTCCCGGCTGCCCGGCTATTCGCTGGTTTCGGATTCAAAGGCCCATGCGCGATTCTCCAAGCTGTGGAGCGCGGAATTGTCGTCAGGTTCTGGAATGAGCGCGGCCGAGATGCTCGCGGCGGCGCAGAGCGGCGGCATGAAGGCGCTCTACGTAGTTGGCGCAAATCCCATAAAAACATTCAGCGTGAAAAATGGAGAGCGGCCTAAAGGATTGGAATTCCTGGTGGTCCATGAACTTTTCATGACGGAGACCGCGCGGCTCGCCGACGTTGTGTTACCCGCGGCATGCAGCTATGAAAAAGACGGCACGATTACGAATACGGCCGGCGAAGTACAACTCCACAAACGCGCGATGGATCCCGTGGGCGCGCGCACGGATTTCGATCTGCTGCGGATTCTCTCGCACCAATTGGCAAAGCACGGACTCGGCAAGCCGATCTCGATGCGGTCGCCGGAAGCGGTGTTTGAAGAGATTCGTGCAAATGTGGCGGGGTATGACGTTACATTGCCTTCCCTGCTGACGGGCGGCGCGGCCGTGGTTGCGCCACGAATCGCGGTGGACGGCAACGCGTCGCCTGCTCCGGCGGGTTCCATATTTTCTTCCGGCGATACTTTATTCACGAGCGGGTCGCTCAGCCGATATTTCACGATGATTCCGTCACTCGCCGAAGCGAAGGTCGAATCGTGAGCGAATTCCTGGCCCAACATTCTCTGATCGCCACGTCGGTCGTTAAAACCGTCGTGATGCTTTTCCTCGTGTTGACGGCGCTCGCCTACCTCACTTGGTTCGAGCGCAAGGTCGTCGCGCATATTCAATCGCGGTGGGGACCCTACCGGGTCGGCCCGCACGGACTATTGCAGCCGCTCGCGGATGGAATCAAATTCATCATGAAAGAGGATCCGATTCCCGCGGGCGTGGACAAATTCGTATACCTCCTCGCGCCGCTCCTTGCGATGGCTTTGGCATTGACGGCCCTGGGATTGATTCCGTTTGGCCCGGGCACAATCACACTATTTGGCAGGACAACAACGCTGGGCATCAGCGACTTGAATCTTGGGCTGCTTTTCCTTTTTGCGATCACTTCGCTGGGCGTGTATGGAGTGGCGCTCGCGGGGTGGGCGTCGAACAGCAAGTATCCGTTGCTTGGCGGACTGCGAAGTTCGGCGCAAATGGTGAGCTACGAACTTTCGTTAACACTCTCCGTGGTAGGCGTACTCCTGATGGCGGGATCCTTCAGCTTGAGCGAAATCATTCAATCGCAGAGCGGGTGGTGGCATCACATCCCACGATGGAATCTGATTGCCGGGCCCGCGCCACAAATCCTTGGGTTCTTTTGTTACTTCATGGCCGCCGTAGCGGAAACAAATCGGGCCCCATTTGACCTTGCTGAAGCCGAACAGGAACTCGTCGGCGGGTTTCATACGGAATATTCGAGCATGACGTTCGCGATGTTTTTCATGGCGGAATACGCGAATATGATCGTCGTCTCCTGCCTTGCAACGATCCTTTTCTTCGGCGGATGGCTCTCGCCGTTCCCCGTTACCGGCGCGTGGTCTGCAACTCTTTATTTGCCCGCGGTGGTATTCCTGATTTGCGGCTTAAGTCTTATCTGGGACGGCATCCGCTATACGACACGGCGGGGCAAAATCGTTTTACCCGTGCTCGGACTGGTGCTCTGCGGTGTGGGCGCACTTACGGCAATGCCTTTTGCGAATAGCTTTATCCAGGGGCCGTTCTGGTTTCTCACGAAGGTGCTCCTCTTCCTGTTTGTCTACGTGTGGGTGCGCGGCACGTTGCCGAGGATCCGCTATGACCAGTTGATGGGCATCGGATGGAAATTGCTGCTACCTGTCTCGCTGGCAAACGTGGTTCTCACAAGTTTTGCATTGGTGGTAACCCGCAAATGACCACAATCCTTTTCTTTGCGCTGGCTGCCATCGCCGTCGCGGGCGCGGTGAGCCTGATTCTTCAGAAGCACCCGATCCACAGCGCGCTTTCGCTGATCGTCGTGATGGTTTCGCTTGCCGGACTTTACCTGCTCCTCGGCGCGGAATTTATTTCCGCAGTGCAGATTATTGTTTATGCGGGCGCAATCATGGTGCTTTTCATTTTTGTAATCATGCTGCTGAATGCGGGCGAGGAAGAGCGCACAAATTTCAGCCGAATGGCTGCGTATGTCGGCTTGCCGCTCGCCGCCCTTTTCGGGGCGGGGCTCGTCTACTGGGTTGCGCGTGGAGGATCAAATGTGCCGGGGGCGCCGCTGGCGGAATCGGCTACGCGCCCCCTCGCGATGCTGCTTTTTCGGGATTATTTATTCCCGTTCGAGCTGACTTCGATTTTGATTCTCGTCGCGATTCTGGGCGCGGTAGTGTTAGCCCAACACAAAGACGAACAAGGGTAACGCACAGCGAAAATGGTTCCCTTTTCCTATTACGTCGTTCTGAGCGCCGTGCTTTTTGGCCTGGGAGTGATCGGTTTTCTCTTTAAGCGGAATATCGTCACGATGTTTATGTCCATCGAGCTGATGCTCAACGCCGTGAATCTGGCGTTCATCGCGTTCAGCCGTACGCTCGGACAATTGCAAGGGCAAGTGTTTGTTTTCTTCGTGATTGTGGTGGCCGCGGCGGAAGCCGCTGTGGGACTGGCGATTGTGATTCTGATCGCGCGCAACCGGAAGTCGCTCAATATCGAGCGCGTGGACCTGCTCAAATTTTAATGTTCGTCCTCAACTATCTCTGGATCATTCCGGCTCTGCCGCTCTTGGGCGCGGCGATGAACGGCATTTTCGGCAGAAACTGGCCGCGCGGCGTGACGAACTCGATCGCGCTTGGCGCAACTGGATTATCGTTTGCCGCCGCCGCTGAACTTTTCCGCGAATTCCTGTGGCTCACTCCGGCGAGCATTCCGTGGGTGAAGACCTACTTCACTTGGATCGCCGCCGGCAATTTCCGCGCCGATTATTCGCTGCAAGTGGACCAACTCACGATGGTCATGTTGCTGGTCGTGACCGGCGTCGGATTTCTGATCCACATCTATTCCACCGGTTACATGGCACACGAAGGCGGCTACGCGCGATTTTTCTCATACCTGAATCTGTTCATGTTTTTCATGCTGACGCTTGTTCTCGCCGCGAACTACCTTGTGATGTTTGTCGGCTGGGAAGGCGTCGGGCTATGCAGCTACCTGCTGATTGGTTTTTATTTTCTACGGAAAGCCGCAACGAACGCGGGCAACAAGGCGTTCTGGGTAAACCGCATCGGCGATTTCGGTTTCCTGGTGGCGATGTTTCTGATGTTCCGCACATTCGGATCGCTCGATTTTGGCCACGTGCTCCCATCCGCCGCGGCGTGGCCAGCGGAAGCGTCCGGACAATTCGGCACGATGACGTGGATCGCGTTGCTGCTCTTCATGGGCGCGTGCGGAAAGTCCGCGCAAATTCCGCTCTACGTTTGGCTGCCGGATGCGATGGAAGGCCCGACGCCCGTGAGCGCATTGATCCACGCCGCAACGATGGTGACGGCCGGCGTGTACATGGTCGCGCGCTCCCACGTAATTTTTCTGCATTCTCCGGTGGCGATGCTGGTGGTTGCAGTCATCGGCTGCGCGACGGCGTTCTTCGCCGCAACGATTGGCCTCGTTCAAACCGACATCAAGAAGGTTCTCGCATACTCCACGGTCAGCCAGCTTGGCTACATGTTCCTCGCCTGCGGGGTCGGAGCATTTTCCGCCGGCATCTTTCACTTGATGACGCACGCCTTCTTCAAGGGGCTGCTTTTCCTCGCGGCGGGGAGCGTAATCCACGCGATGGGCGGCGAGCAAGACATGCGCAACATGGGCGGCCTGCGCAAAAAGATTCCATGGACGTATTGGACGATGATGTTTGGAACGCTTGCCATCGCGGGCATTCCGCTCTTCTCCGGGTTCTTCAGCAAAGACGAAATTCTTTCCGCCGCCTATCTGAGCCCGTATGGCGGCACTTTGCTTTGGGCTCTTGGAATTATTACCGCGCTGCTGACTTCGTTTTACATGTTCCGTCTGATGTTCCTCACGTTTCACGGCGCACCGCGTTTCGACGAGCAGGAAATACACGTGCATGAATCGCCGAAGAACATGCTTGTGCCGCTGGCCATCCTTGCTGTACTTAGCTTGATTGGAGGCTGGCTCGCGGCTCCGGCGTTGTGGGGCGGAAAAGATCATTTTTCCGGCTTTCTTGCGCCGGTCTTTAGCGCGGCTTCCACGGCAACGGAATCAGCGGGCGGCGCGCGTGAGGCCGCGGGTTCCATTGAGCAACAACTCATGGCCGTCGCGATTGCCGCGGGATTGATTGGACTTCTCGTAGCGTGGTGGATGTACATCAAGCGGACTGATCTGCCCGAGAAACTCGCTGAATCCATGAAAGGCCCCTACCGGCTGCTCGAAGGAAAATATTTTGTGGACGAGTTTTATGGCGCCACCATCGTGAGGCCTCTTGTGTGGATTTCGCGCCGCGTGCTCTGGCAAACAGTGGACGAAGGGATGATTGATGGTGCCGTGAACGGGGTGGCCGACGCGGCGCGCCACACGGGCGACAAGGCCCGCCTCGCGGAATCCGGCAACGCACGCAGTTACGCAACTTGGATCGTGATTGGAGCCGTGGCGTTTGCTTCCCTGCTTTTGTGGCGGGCGGTGAGATAACGTGAACGCGAGCCCCCTACTTTCGATTCTGGTTTTCCTGCCGATGGCGGGATCGCTGGCGCTGCTTTTGCTGCGCGGCGACGACCATACGTGGATCCGGCGGCTGGCTCTCGTGGTTTCACTCGCGGAATTCGTGTTGTCGCTGTGGTTGATTCGCGCGTTCGACTCTTCTGAAACTTCCTATCAATTGGAAGAGGCGCGAAAGTGGATCTCCTCGCCGCCAATCAACTATCACATCGGAATGGACGGAATCAGTTTGTTCCTGATTATCCTGACTACGCTTCTCACGCCAATCGCGATAATCGCATCCTGGAACTCGATTAACGAGCGCGTCAAAGGATTCTTCGTATCGCTTTTGATATTGGAGGCGGGCGTCATCGGCGTCTTTGTCTCGCTCGATCTGATTCTTTTCTTCCTCTTCTGGGAAGTGATGCTCATCCCGATGTACTTCCTCATCGGAATCTGGGGTCATGACCGACGAATTTATGCCGCGGTCAAATTCGTTTTGTACACGATGTTCGGCTCGATTCTGATGCTCGTGGGAATCTTGTGGCTCTTCAACAGGACGGGATCATTTGATCTCCCCGCAATTCAATCTGCGCTGCAAGCGGGCCGCGTGTCGCTATCGTTGAACGAAGAAATGTTGATCTTCGGCGCGTTTTTCCTGGCGTTCGCGATCAAAGTGCCGCTCTTCCCGTTCCACACCTGGCTGCCCGACGCGCACACTGAAGCCCCGACGGCTGGTTCCATCATGCTGGCTGGCGTGCTGCTGAAAATGGGCACTTACGGAATGCTGCGCTTCTGCTTGCCGCTCTTCCCCACGGCGGCGCACCGGCTCGCGCCAGTTGTCGCCGTGCTCGCGATCATCGGCATTTTATATGGCGCGCTCGTTTCGTTGGTCCAAACTGATCTGAAGCGCCTCGTCGCCTATTCTTCGGTAAGCCATCTCGGCTTCGTCGTGCTCGGCATCTTCGCGTTCAGTGCAACTGCCGCTCAGGGCGCGCTTTACCAGATGCTGAACCATGGCATATCCACCGGCGCGCTATTCCTGCTCGTCGGAATGTTATACGACCGGCGGCACACGCATGACATCAGTGAATTCGGAGGATTGGCGACACCGATGCCGGTGCTCTCTGCCTTTTTTCTCTTCGTGAGTCTTTCTTCACTCGGCCTGCCGATGCTCAATGGTTTCGTCGGCGAATTCCTTATCCTCAACGGGACTTTCGAGCAGCACGGGCGCTGGGCCGTTATCGCGGCCGTCGGCGTAATATTTTCCTCACTCTATTTGTTGTGGGCATACCAGAGGACATTCTTCGGCGACGTTACGCGCGAGAAAAACCGGACACTGCCTGACGCGAGCGCTCGCGAGCGCGGCATGCTTTGGGCAATGGCCGCAATCATCCTTTTCATGGGCATCGCGTCACCGTTGATTACGAGCCGGACCGAATCATCCGTGCGCCAGGTGTTCGACCAGATGCGGCGCAGCGACAAACCACAGCCCGTATTCGCGCGGCAAATGGCATTGCCCGCTGCTCACACTCAGGAGGCGCAGGGCCGCTGATGTTCCCTTCGCACCAGGACATGCTCCGTCTCGCGCCGGAATTCGTTCTCTGCGTCGCGGGCATCCTCATCATGCTCATCGAGCCTTTCGCCGGGCGCGCACATCGCCGCGTGGCGGACGTGATGGCGGTGCTCGGCGCCGCTGCGGCGCTCGCTGCCGTTGCGCTTCCGATGCGCAATCCCGGGACGGCTTTCTCCGGCCTGCTGCGCGTGGACTCCTTCAGCGTTTTCATTCACGCAATTGTGGGAACTGTGGCGCTGCTCGCCGTGATGGCCGCGCCGTCTTATCTCGACCGCGAAGCCCTCCCGCATGGCGAGTTTTTCGCGCTCGTTTTATTTGCGGCCGCAGGCATGGGGGTCCTTGCAAGCGCGCAGGATCTCATCACCGCGTTCGTCGGACTCGAAATCAGCTCGATCGCGAGCTACATTCTGGCAAGTTACCGGCGCAATTCGCCGCGCTCGAACGAAGCCGCGCTGAAATATTTTCTGCTCGGCTCGTTCGCCACCGCATTCTTCCTCTACGGCGTCGCGCTCATCTATGGATCGAGCGGGACGACATCGCTCCCGAAAATTGACGCCGGCACTACCCAGCCCACGCTCCTCGCGCTCGGCTTAGCGTTGCTCTTCGTCGGTCTGGCATTCAAAGTTGCCGCCGCGCCATTCCAGCTTTGGACGCCGGATGTGTACGAAGGCGCACCCGCACCCGTGACCGCTCTCCTATCCACTGGCCCCAAGGCCGCGGCCTTCGCACTCCTGCTGCGTATTTATATGACGGTCGAGCACGCAAGCAGCCTGTGGTTCTGGGCGTTCTGGATATGCGCCGTGATTACAATGTTCATCGGTAACTTGACGGCGCTGGTGCAAACAAATGTGAAGCGCATGCTAGCGTACAGCTCGATCGCCCATGCGGGCTACATTCTTGTTGCGTTTGCGGCGCAAAGCGCTCTCGGCACCGCGGCTGTGCTCTTTTATCTTGCCGCTTACGCGCTCATGAAACTTGGCGCGTTCACCGCGCTCTCGTGGCTTTCCGGCCCCGGCGAACGGCACATGGAATTGGACGATTACGCCGGACTCGCAAGCCAGCGCCCCGTCGCGGCGGCGTGCTTCTCGCTTTTTTTGTTTTCTCTGCTTGGTCTTCCTGTGACGGCGGGGTTCCTCGGCAAGTTTTACATTTTTGACGCCGCGCTGAAGTCACATCTCATTTGGCTGGCGGTCTTGCTTGCCCTCAACACCATAATCGGCGCGTACTACTACCTTCGCGTGATCGTGGCGATGTACATGCGCCCTGCAGGGCGCAGCTTCCCAGCCGGAAGAGTGCCCGCGGGCATCGCGACGGTCCTCGCGCTTGCCGCCGCGGGCACAATTGCACTGGGGCTTTTCCCCAATTACGTAATCGAATTCGCCGCCCGCGCCGCCACGATGCTCAAATAGGTCTTCTTTGAAGAACGCCGGATTTCGCGCAAAGCCAAAATTTTTCCGAAGTCAACAGCTTGCATTCCAAAAACAAATGCCCGGAGGCTCGCGCCTCCGGGCATCTGAAATTCACGTGAATCTCTATCTTGCCGACGGGCGACTTTGACCTACTTCACACGGAGATAAATCAAAGCGAACGTGTAAAGCGCCATCGACTCGATCAAGACGAGCGCCAAAATCAGCGCAAACCGGATCGCTGCCGTGGCTCCTGGATTCCGCGCCATGCTTTCGCACGCCGCGCCTGTCGCCTTCGCCTGGGCATAGCCGCAAATGCCCGAGGCGATAGCCATTGCAAAGCCGGGCGTAATCAATACCCAATTTGTTTCGGATGACGAGCCGGTTTGAGCAAAAACTGACGGCGCAAGCAAGCTCACTGCCAACAACACCAGACACACCGTTGCAAACTTCTTCATCGTGTTTCCCTCCCTTATAAAGTTGCCGACAGGAGGTGGCTCCCGGACACCCCTCGAACAGCCGGGATCACACTGAGCGGCGATCATGCCGAATGAATTACTAATGTTCCTCTGCGACAGCTCCACCAATGTAGATGGCGGGCAAGAGCGCGAATACAAATGCCTGCAATAACGCCACAAAAATATGAAGCAAAATAAAAATGATGGGGACCAACAATGGCACCGGCAATGCCAGATAGCCAGCGGGACCCAAATCGCGCGTAAAAGTGAAAAGGCTGAGCGTCAATCCAAGAAACAAAACGTAGAGCAACTCGCTGACCAGCATATTCACCCAGAGACGCACGGTGAGGGACAGCAGCCTGGCCAGGTGGCTGACCACTTCGATTGGGAGCATGATGATCGCCAACGGCAATACGGGTCCCAGAAATTGCCTGCCATAAGAAAGGGGACCATGATGGCGCAAACCGCTCCAGTTGTAATAAAGAAAAACAACAATCGCGCAGGCGAACGGCACCGAACTTGTCGCCGTGGGCGATTCCAGGCCGGGGACGATGCTGATCAGGTTGCAGAAGAGCACAAAGAGTGCAACGCTCCCAATCATCGGAACGTATCGGCCGGCATCATGCCCGACATTTTCTTCCAGCAGATCACGAACTCCCACTCCCATTGAGTTTGTGAGCACGGCTTCCATGCATTGCTGGACAGCTCCCGGCTTCTGAACCGATAGGCGGCCTTTCAACCAAATGAAGAAAAGTGCGGCGAGTATAAGGACAAGAATTTCCACGGCAACATGATTCGGGATTGGGTAATCAGGATTGGATGGCTGAATGTGCAATGCAGCAAGCAACGCGGCGGCAGGCTTGCCCAACAATAAATTCACTAATTTTGTGATTCCCAGGACGTGCTCTTCCATAAGCCTTTCGAAAAATTCAATACTTCAGACTGTCCCCCCGCGCGCGATCTCGTAAACCATTTCCGCCAGCACCGCCGCTACAACGGCAAAAAGGCCCGCGAGGAGCGCTGCGGCAGGCAGCAGCGAACGCGAAAGAATAACATAGACGGCGATGAGCAACAAAACGAAGCGGCCAAGGAACTTTACATAGACGCTACGCGGCACTCTTGCGGCCTGCTCTCCCGGACGAGCATTCGCAAGATCCGCCAAAGTCGAGATGCCTGTTTTCAGCCAATGAAAGTTGACCCAGGAAAGTCCGGCGCCTACCGCCAGCCCTAGAGCCGCTCGCCAGCCCCAACGCCACAAAGTGAACATCGCACCGGCGATGCCAAGAGCGAGCGTCAGCCGGTCGATCCGCCGCTCTGCTCCGCGATAATTATTACTTGTCATTGGTGTTTCGAGTCGTGCTCGCTTCCTCGCGTTTTTCTTCGCGGGACAACCGGCGCAGCACTGCGGCGATACCGATGGCGAAACCAGCCCCCCCGAGAAGGAGAGTGAACAAGGAGTCTTTATGGAGCCAACGGTCAACGAGGTGTCCAATCTCCCCGCCCACGAAGACGCTGACAACTAGAATGAACGGCAACTCGAGGACGGCTCCGAGCGTCCGCGCATTGGAATTTAGAGTTTTGCCCGGCGCATCCGGGCCTGGACCGGATTGTTTCTCAGTGGCCAAGGGGGCCAAACGGCAGGAAGAGCGAATAGTTTGCGAGCCGGATAAACGGCTCGGGATAAATCCCGGCAGCCAACACCATGAAGCCGCACACCGTCAGTGCCGCTGTCTGCCACGGATTCAAAACTAGTTTCACCGGGTCGGCGCTCTCTTTCAGGAACGCGTGCACCACAACGCGGAAATAATAGTAAAGCGCCGGAATCACGTAAAGCGCCGCGAAAATCGCAAGGGAGTAATGTCCCGTCTGCAGCAGCGCCAGGAAAATATAATACTTTCCCAGGAATCCGGCGGTGGGCGGAATTCCCGCGAGCGATAGCATGAAGATCAGCATCAGCACCGCTGCCATTGGACTGCGGCGAATCAACCCGTTGAGGTCGTCAAGTTCATCGCCGATCAAACCTTTGCGCCGCAGAATGATCACGACTGCAAAAGCGCCAAGGTTCATGAACGCGTAAGCAAAAATATAAAACGCGATCCCAATCAAGCCGTTCTGATTTCCTTCCGGCCCCGTGCCGGCGGCCACCAGGCCGAGCAGGATGTATCCCACGTGCGAAATCGAAGAATAAGCCAGCATGCGCTTGATATTCGTCTGCGTGATCGCTGCGAGGTTGCCGACGGTCATACATGCGACCGCGACCACGCCTAACAATCCCGTCCAGTGCTCACGCACCGGCCAGAATGCAGTTTGAAAAAGGCGCAAAAGAAGCGCGAAGCTCGCAGCGCTTGATGCGACGCTCAGATAAGCAGTCGTCACCGTCGGCGCGCCTTCATACACATCGGGCGCCCACTGGTGGAACGGCACCGCGGCGACTTTAAAGAAAAGCCCAGCCGCGACGGTTATGAGGGCCAGCAACACGAGCACATCCGTGGGCGGCCGGTGAATCAACGCGTTCGTGATGTCCACGAGATTCGTCGAGCCTGAAAGTCCGTAGAGGATCGAAAGCCCGTAGGCCAGGATGCCGGAGCTGAACGCTCCGAGCAAAAGATATTTCAACGCGGCCTCATTCGAGCGGCGTTCGCGCCGCAGAAATCCGACCATGATGTAAAAGCTGATGGCCATGGTCTCAAGGCCGAGGAACTGCACGATGATGTCGAGCCCTTCGACCATGAACATCATCCCGATCGTGGCAAAAAGCATTAGCGCATAGAATTCGCCGTGGTTTTCCTCTTCCACTTCGAGATACTTCATTGAGAGCAAAATGATGAGCGCGGTGACTGCGAGGAAGAGAATCGAGAAAAACATCGCGAAGTGATCAATCAACAGAGTGTTCTGGAAACCCACTGCGTCATCGGCGCTGCCCAAATCCAGGTGCATCCTGAAGAGAGTGACACCGCTAAAAAACACACCCATCAGGGCAAGCAACCCGTTGAACCACTTATCTCCTTCCTCAACCCAAAAATCCGTAATGAGTATTGCCAGGCCAAACATGGCAAGCATTAGCTGCGGCTTGATCATTTTCACGTCGTGGGGCTGTACGAACCAAAATACATGCGCCAACGCGTTTAGCAGCCAGTGAAAAAGTGCGGTCATTCTCTCCCCTAGTGAGTAGGCGCCATCGGCGGAGCCGGCGCAGGCATTTGCGCGGGCAGTTGCGCGACTGGCGCTGCCGGCGGCTTGTAATAATCCGGATTCACCTGTTGGATTACCTGCTTCACCGGCTGGTCCAGAATGTCAAAATAAGGCTTCGAATAGATCCCGATCCAAAACGCCCACAAGACCAGCGGTATCAGCGTCACGTATTCGCGCAGGTTCAGGTCAACAAGATGTTGCGTTCGCAGGATTCGTCACCTGCCCGAACATCACGCGCTGGTAAAGCCACAGCAGATATGCCGCGCCGAGAACGATCCCCAACACTGCCCACGCGCCCCACATCTTGTTCACCTCAAACACGCCGCCCGAGGATTGTGAACTCACCTATGAACCCATTGAGCAGCGGCAGTCCCAGCGAACTGAGCGTGACGATCATGTAAATTGCCGCGAAAGTTCGGCATGGGTGTAGAGAGCCCGCCGAATTCCGAAATCAAACGTGTGTGCCGCCGTTCATAAAGCACGCCGACAATCAGGAAAAGCGCCCCGGTTGAAATCCCGTGGTTGATTTGCTGCAGCACGCTGCCCTTGATTCCCAGTTCCGTAAACGCAAAAAGCCCCAGCGTGACGAACCCCATGTGGCTCACGGAACTGTATGCGATGAGCCGCTTCATGTCTTTCTGCATCATGCACACAAGTGCGCCGTAAATAATACCGATGATCGAAAGTATGACGATGATGTGCGAGGCACCACGCGCCGCCGCGGGCAACATCGGTATCGAGAAGCGAATGAATCCGTAGGCGCCCATCTTCAGCAAGACGCCGGCCAAAATGACGGATCCAGCCGTCGGCGCTTCGGTGTGCGCATCGGGCAGCCAGGTATGGAATGGGAACATCGGCACCTTAATGGCAAACGCGAAGAAGAGTCCCCAGAAAAGCCACTTCTGCAGCGCCAGCGGAAACAACGTCGTCCCGGTCATCAGCGTCTGCATGTCAAATGTGTAAACGCCCGTCATGTCGTGATACTTGAAATACATCGCCGAGGATGGCCAGCAACATCAGCACCGAACCGGCCAGTGTGTACAGGAAAAATTTGATGGCCGCGTAAAGCCGCCGGTCACTGCCCCAGATGCCGATCAGGAAGTACATCGGAACCAGCGTGACTTCCCAGAAAACGTAGAACAGGAAAAAGTCGAGTGACATGAACACGCCCAGCATTCCCGTCTGCAAAATCAAAAACAGCAGGTAGAACTCTTTTTTGCGGGGCTGGATGGCGTTCCATGCGGAAAGAATCGAAATGAAACCGAGCACGACGGTCAGCATCACCAGCAAGAAGCTGATGCCGTCAATCCCAAGCGTGTACTTCGCGCCGATCGATGGAATCCAGTCCGCGCTTTCCATGAATTGGTATCGCTGCGAGGAATGCGGCTGGAACCACCAGATGAGCGGCAATGCGACAACCAGGCCCGCCAGGCCAAACAGGTTGCCCCAGATGCGATGGAATTTGTCCATCGAGCCCGGGACGAAAAGCATAATCAGCGCCCCGACGAGCGGCGTCAGCAAGACAATGCTGAGGATGTGATTGTGATAGAACTCCATTCCTCTTCCCTCGCCTTCAGTGCACCGGCAGCCGCACCAGGTGCAAGTAATATCCAAGCAGTGCAATCAATCCCAAAACGATCATCAGCGCGTACCCGGAAAAAACTCCCGTCTGCAACATCCGCATCGGCCAGCTAAACACCCACACAATTCGCGCCGAAAGATTCACCAGCCCGTCCACAATCCACTTGTCACCCCACATCGAAATCCGGCTGATGATCCGCGTCAGCCAGCCCTGCGCCGTTCACTCCCGCGCCGTCGATCACAGTGCGGTCAAACGCGCCGAGCGCCGTCCCCAAATCCTTTGTTCGATTCACGAACATCGCGTCATAAATCTGGTCCACGTAATACTTGTTGTAGATCAAGCCGGTAGAGCCCCGCTCCAACGCGTGGCAAGCTGATCAGGCACTTCGGGGCGATTGCACATACCACTGGCGCGCGAGCCAGATGCCGCCAAGAGCAATCAGCACGGAGGCGAGCATCAGCAAATATTCGGTGCTGCTGCTGTGCGCCGCTTCGGCTGCGCCCGATTCCGCGGCGTAATGAGCGATCACCGGATCGCAGGAAATTTGCGAAGCGGTCGCTGCCTCCGAGCGACTCGGGCCAGCCAATCCAACCACCGATGATGCTGAGTACAGCCAGAATCATCAGCGGAATCGTCATGGAAGCGGGTGATTCATGGATGTGGTGCTCCACTTCGTGCATCCACGTGCGACTTGCCGAAAAACGTCATGTTCACAAGCCGGAACATGTAAAACGCCGTCATTCCAGCGGTGATCCAACCGACGATCCACAGTAGCGGGCTCGCGCTCGAAGGCCGCCGCCGAGAATCGCGTCCTTGCTGAAAAATCCGGCGAGCGGCGGAATCCCCGCAATCGCCAGATCGTCGCCACAAAAAACGTCTTTGCCGTTGTGGGAATTTTGTTGCCACAGCGCGCCCATCTTGCGCATGTCCTGTTCGCCGGACATCGCGTGGATCACGCTGCCCTGAACCGAGGAAGAGCAGCGCCTTGAAGAACGCGTGCGTCATCAGGTGAAAAATTCCCGCGGTAAATGCGCCCACGCCGAGCGCCAGGAACATGTAGCCCAACTGGCTGACGGTCGAATAAGCCAGCACGCGCTTGATGTCGTTCTGTACGAGGCCCATCGAAGCCGCGAAAATGGCCGTTGCCGCGCCAATCACGGCAATCACATCCAATGCAATCGGTGCGAGCTGGAAGACAGCGTTCATCCGCACGACCATGTACACGCCGGCGGTCACCATCGTGGCGGCGTGAATTAATGCGCTAACGGGAGTCGGCCCTTCCATCGCATCCGGCAGCCATACGTAAAGCGGAATCTGCGCGGATTTGCCGGTCGCGCCAAAGAAAAGCAGCAGCGCGATGGCCGTCATCACCGGCGCGCCAATTTCAAAATGTCCCGCGGCAATCGCCGGAGCGATTTCATGGAAATTGAATTGTGCCGAGCACCCCGAGCGTCAGAAAAATTCCCAGCAAAACTCCGGTGTCTCCCACGCGGTTGACGATGAACGCCTTTTTCCCAGCGTCGGACGCCGACTTCTCGCAGAAAATAAAATCCGATTAGCAGGTAGCTGCACAGTCCCACGCCCTCCCACCCCACGAACATCAGCAACAGGTTGTTCGCCAGAATGAGCGTGAGCATCGAAAACATGAAGAGATTCAGATAACCGAAGAAGCGGTAGTAGCCGCCCTCGTGCCCCATGTATCCGACGGAATAAATGTGGATCAGCAGTCCGACGCCCGTGACCACAAGCACCATCACGGAATTCAGCGGATCCAGCATCAATCCCCACGGCACGTCGAAACCGCATCAACTGCCCCGCGGCGTTGTGCATCGCATCCGGCGGGCACCCAGTCGAATAGGACCATCTGCACAAACCGGTTCTCCACGGGCAGCGCGAGCAGCTGCAGCACCGCGCCCGCCGCGAAAACAAACGACACCGCGACGCTCCCAACGCAACACGCGCTGACGATCGCATTCGAGAGCCGCTTCCCCAGCAACAACATGACGAGCGCGCCCGCCGCCGGGAAAAGCGGTATCAGCCAGATGTGGCCGAGAAAGTATCCGTTTGCCATTTCAGTTGCCGGCTACCATTTCAGCAAATCCATTTCGTCCTCAAGCACCGTCTCTCGGTTGCGGAAAAACGCGATCATGATACCGAGCCCTACTGCGGCTTCGGCCGCCGCATCTGTGATGATAAAAATCGCAAATGCCTGTCCCGCTGCATCGCCGAAGAGCCGCGAGAACGCCACAAGATTGATATTCACTGCGTTCAGGATGAGCTCGATGCTCATCAAAATGATGATGACGTTGCGCCGCGTGACCACGCCGATGACGCCGATCGTGAACAGCGCCAGACTCAACACCAAATAATGTGAAATCGAGAGCATCGTCTTATACCTTGCGTTTCGCCATTACCACCGCGCCAATCATCGCGACCAGGAGCAAGATGGACGCGATCTCAAACGGAAGCATGTATTGACCGAACAGCGTCGCGCCGACAAGTTCCGTATTCGGCTCGAGCGACGACGCCGGCGCCGGCCGTCAATTGAAAAAGCGGCTCCGTCATCCCCGAGTGCGCGTAGCGGAATAATGCATACACGCCCGCGCTCAGAGTGACGGTCAACACCAGACCCACCAGCCAGAGCCGGTTGAATTGAATCTGCCGGATCGCCACGTCCAGATTCACCAGCATGATCACGAACACAAAAAGCACCATGATTCCGCCGACGTACAGAATGATCTGCACGATGAAAAGAAACTCGGCGTGAAGCGTCAGGAATATCCCGGCAGTCGCCAGCAGCGCGGTGACCAGGAAGACGGCGCTGTGCACTGCATTCCGGCGCGTGACCACCAGGATGGCGGAAATCACCGCCAGCCCGGCGAAGAAATAGAATGTGATCTGGTCAAGCATTCGTTTTATCCAAAACCGTCTTCTTCAAAATTCATCCAACGCCGGATTCACCGGCCCCGGCTCGTTTTTCTTCAGAAGCCATGCGGCTATCAGCAGCGTGAAAAGAGACGTGACAATAACGGATGTCCACAATCCCCAACCGTAGCCGCCGTCCTCCGTGCTTCGGTGCAGATACATCGCCACGCCCAGGCTGAACACGTTCACGATGGAAATCGGTATCAGCAAATGCCAGCCGAGCTTCATCAATTGGTCGAACCGGAAGCGCGGGAATGTGAACCGCAACCACAGGAACAAATAGATATAAATCCCGACCTTGAGCAAGAACCAGAACGCGCCGTGCACGCCCGGTTTCATTGCCACAAAAATGCTGCCTGCCGGAGCAAACTGCGGCAGCCCCAGCAACACCGCCAGCAGGAAACACAGACCGGCAACGGCTACCATGAACATTTTCTGCACTGCCACGGGTTGCTTCGGCGCGCGGTAAAGCGAATATCCTGCGACAAGAAGCATGAGCAGCATCGGCACATAGTCGAGGAAGTCGGCGCGGTGGACGCTCGAAAACGGCCTGAGCCATCCGCCCAAAAACAACGTCGTCGCGATGGACGCAACGACGAGCATGTTCGTGTACTCCGCAAGAAAATAGAGCGCCCAGCGGAATCCGCTATATTCCGTCATATATCCGGCGACAAGTTCCGATTCCGCTTCCGGCAAATCAAATGGGGCGCGATTCGTTTCCGCAATGGACGCGACCAAATAAAGAAAGAACCCGATGGGCGCAATGAAAATAAACCACACGTGTCCATTGACCTGCGCCTCGACGAGCCCCTTCATGCTGAGCGTGCCGCCGAGCATTACCGCGCTCACAACCGCCATGCCTGCGGCTGTTTCATAACTGACAAGCTGCGCCGAACTGCGCAACGCGCCCAAAAGTGAATAGTGGCTGTTCGAGGCCCAGCCGCCCAGCACAAGACCGAAAATTCCCATCGAGCTCACGCCCAGAATAAACAGCAGCCCGATGTTTAAATTGGCGATTTGGAAGAAGGGACCGAAAGGAATCGCGGCCATCGCCAGCATTGCCGCCGTCACCGAAAGCAACGGCGCGAGCCAGAAAATCCATTTGTCCGAACTTTCGGGGATGATGTCTTCCTTAATCAGAAGCTTCAATGCATCCGCGATTGGCTGCAATAATCCATGCGGCCCCACGCGCATCGGCCCGAGCCGCGCCTGCATGTCCGCCATCACTTTGCGTTCGAGCAATACGAGGTAGCCCGCGATCAGCGGCACCAACGCCACAATCACCACCGCGAACAGCAGCGGCAGCAGGTGCGGCTTGAAGAATTCGTAGAGCGTGCTCAGCATCTCGTGCGTTCGGCTCCCTGCCCTAACATCAGCGATGTATTTCAGCGATCCACTTCGCCCAGCACAATATCCAGCGTTCCAATAATTGCGACCACGTCCGCGACCAGATGACCACGCACCATTCTGTCGAACGCCTGCAAATTCACGAATGACGGCGGCCGAATTCTCACGCGATATGGCTGCGTCGTTCCATCACTCACGATGTAGTAGCCCAGCTCGCCCTTCGGCGCCTCAATCGCGTGGTACACCTCGCCCGGCGGCGGCTTCAACACTTTGCCGATGCGCGCCATGATCGGGCCCGTGGGAATATTTTCGATTGCCTGCAGGCAGATGCGCGCCGATTGACGCATCTCTTCCATCCGCACCATGTAACGGTCGAACGTGTCGCCGTTCTTCCCCGTCGGAATATCGAATTCGTATTGGTCGTACGCGGCGTAAGGCATGGCTTTGCGAATGTCCCATTGCACGCCGCTCGCGCGAATCACCGGCCCGGTTGCGCCCATGGCGATGGCGTCCTCGCCGGAGATCACGCCGATTCCTTTTGTGCGCCCGAGCCAGATGCGATTATCCGTGAGGAGCGTTTCGTACTCGTCCACTTTGTGCTTGAAATCTTTGCAGAAGCGTTCGACGTCCTTCTCCAATTCGTCATACGCCTCATACTGCAATCCTCCGATGCGGAAAGCGTGCGTCGTCAACCGCGCGCCGCAATATTTCTCAAAAATCTTTAATATTTCTTCGCGCTCGCGGAAGCAATAGAAAATCGGCGTCAGGGCGCCGATATCGAGCGCGTGCGTTCCGAGCCACACCAGATGCGACGCGATGCGCTGCAATTCCGTAAGGATTGTGCGGATCACCCGCGCGCGCGGCGGCGCTTCCACCGCCATCAACTTTTCCACAGCCTCGCAATAACCAAGGCCGTTCGACACCGCCGCCACATAATCCATGCGGTCCACATACGGCGCGAATTGCTGATACGTGCGGTGCTCGGCAATTTTTTCCACGCCGCGGTGCAAGTAGCCGATCACACATTCCGAATCAACGATCTTTTCACCGTCGAGCTTGAGTTTCACGCGCAGCACGCCGTGTGTGGAAGGATGCTGCGGACCCATGTTGATAATAATTTCGTCCGCGCCGAGAACCGTGGTCTCGATGTTCGGAGAGTTGATTTCCGAATCCGGGATGTAAGTGTCCGCCATTTATTGTCCGCTCTCGATTCCCAGGTTCTCCCGGATCCACGCGGTGTCCTGCGTGAGAATGTCGTAATCCTTGCGCAGCGGGAATCCCTGCCATTCCTCGGGGAGCAGGATCCGCTTTAGATTGGGATGGCCATCGAACACGATGCCGAACATGTCGTAGGCTTCGCGCTCGAGCCAGTTCGCCGTCGGCCACACAGACGACACGCTGGAAACATTTTCGCCATCTCCCACGAAAACCTTTATACGCAGCCGCTCGTTCTTCTTGAACGAATAGAGATTCAGCACCAGGTCAAAGCGTTTCTCGCGCCGAGGCCAATCCACGGCGGTTAAATCCGAAAGCATATTAAATTGCTCGTCATTGCAGGTGAACTTTGCAATCTCCAGGAGACGCGCGCCATCCACGACGAGGATAGACTGCTTGCGGTCCTGCCACGCCTCACGGATCCCATCGCCGAAGCGCGACTTGTATCGCTTTACAAGGTCATTATCGAGCGGCTCGGGCTTCGGCGGCGCTTCCTTTGGAGGAGCGGCCGGCTTGGGAGGTGTGGCGCCGGCTGGTGCTGCAGGCTTTGGAGGCGCAGCCCCGGCGGGAGCTGCGGGCTTTGGCGGCGCGGCTGCGGGAGGAGTGCTTGAAGGCGGCGCGTTGCCAGCAGCAGCCGGAGCAGGCGGCTTTGCCGCTGCGTCACCGGATGGCTTTCCCGCTTCCGCAGGCCGATCGCCTGGCGTGCTTGCAGGGGGCTGCTTATCCTCTGGCTCGTTGGGCATTTTCCCGGAATCAGTTCAACAGGGCTGCCGGAGGCGATCACACGCCGCCCCGCGCACCGAGTCAGCAGCCGGTGACTCAGAAACCGTATTTTCTAACACATGGCGCAGAACTGCGCAACGAATTACACGAAAAAATTGGGAAATCTTCGGAAGGAATTCGGAGGATGAATCGCCGCCCGTCACACCCAATCGAGCGCGCCTTTGCGATACAGCCAGATGTACCCGACCACGAGGATCCCCAGAAAAACGAACATCGAAGCAAGGAAGTAAAGCGGGTAGTTGGTGCCTTCAAACGTTCTTGCGTGCGAATAAGAAACCGCCCACGGAAAAAGGTAAATCGTCTCCACGTCGAAGATTACGAAAAGCATCGCGATGATGTAGAACCGCGTCGAATAGCGGCCGCGCGAATCACTTTCCGCCGGGATGCCGCATTCGTAGGGCTTGAGCTTCGCGCCGCCGGAAGTTGACGTCGGGCGGATGAACTTCATGATAATGATCGTCACGGCGGGAAACGCCGCGGCCAGCGCAGCAAAAATAAATACCGGAATGTATTCGCGGGGCATCGCCTTGCGAAAAGCATCCTACCACAGCCGGCAAGAGAATTTGCCTTCGATTTCGAGTGGCGCAACCACCTACCGAGAGACAGGGATCCGCGTGCAAGAGCCTCTTCGAGTTCAACTATGTGAGATGTAATTCAGTTAAGCGACTAGCCACATCAATCATGCCGCGCCCCGCGAAGCACATCCGCGGCATGCGGCAGAAGCTCGGCGATTGCATCGAGCGATTCCACTGCGCCCTTAGGACTTCCCGGCAAATTCACAATAATCGTTGCGCCGCGAACGCCAACCACCGCGCGCGAAAGAGCCGCGCGCGGCGTTGATTGCCGGCCGCGCTCGCGCATCATTTCCGCGAGCCCCGGCACAATCTTCGTGCAAATCTCAGTCGTCGCTTCGGGAGTCGAATCACGCGGCCCCAGTCCCGTTCCACCCGTAGTCAGTATCAGACTCACATCGCTTGAGTCCGCCAGCGCCGCAAGCCGCGCGCCAATTTGCGCGCGCTCATCCGGCAGCACCTCTTCGAGCGCAACGTGCCATCCAAACTTCTCACACCGCTCGCGAACGGCGGGCCCGCTTTTATCGGGGCGTTCGCCGCGGGAAGCGGTATCGCTGATAGTGAGGATTGCCACTCGTATCATGGAAATTTCACTGGAGGGAATCAGCTCTGAACCTGGCTGTTTGCTTCGTCGAGCAGACGCATCGCTTCCATCAGCAGACCGGTCGTTTGTCGCGTGATTGTTTCCTTATCGGTTGTCGCGGTGAAATCAATTTCAAATTCGCCTTCGGTCCAGTGCGCCACGGGGAAGAACGCCTCTTCCCCTTCAATTTTTCCGCGCTTTGCGTGCTTGCACTGGCCCGCGACAAAATACATTTCGCACTGTTCCCCGCCGCGCCGCACCGTCAACCGGCCCGACTTCTGCCCCATTTCAAGCGATTGCACCAGATCCGTGATTCCCAGCTCTTCCAGACGCCCCTGAATCACGCCCGGACGCGCGGCCTCCCGTTGCAATTTTTCAAGGCGCAGGCGATCCACGATCACTTTCGCGCGGCTCACAACATCCTTGATGAAAAATGGCTTCGGAACAAAATCTTCCACGCCTTCAAGCAGCGGACGCAATCGTTCTTCGATATCTCCTTTGTTCGCCACGAACAAAAACAAAATGTTCTTTGTCTGTTCGCGCCCGCGCAGTTTCTCGAAAAGTTGACGCCCATCCAATCCCGGCATCCGGTAATCCGCCACGATCATGTCCGGGGGCGCATCAATCGCTTTCAGTAGAGCGTCCGCGCCGTCCGTCGCGGCGATCACATCGCCGAGCGATGCGAGCCCCTCCTCAAGCAATCCGCGCACCAACGGATTATCGTCCACGACCAGGATGCGAATGGATTTTGGCGCCGTCATTTTGCGTTCACTTGCTGCGCGATGCAGTCCGTTTGCGGCCTCGTCCCCTGCGGCCCTCGGAAACTCTTACATAATCACCACTCTTACCGCCGCGCTTCTCGACGAGATGTATCTCTTTTATTTCCATGCCCTTATCCAGGGCCTTGCACATGTCGTAGATAGTCAGCGCCGCCGCGGAAACGGCCACCAGCGCCTCCATTTCAACGCCCGTCTGTGCCTGTGCAGTGGCGCGGGAAATGATTTCAACGCCATTCTTGCATAGCCGAAGGGTCACATCAATGTGACTGAGGGCCAGTGGGTGACAAAGAGGTATCCATTCCGACGTTCTCTTGGCCGCGGTAATTCCGGCGATCCGCGCGATCTCAAATGGATTGCCCTTTGGCGTCTCCAGCCGCCGCACCTTTGCGAGAGCCGCGCGCCCGATTTCGATAAATCCGCGTGCGATGGCCGTGCGCGACGTCACCGGCTTGGCGGACACATCCACCATCGCCACTTCCCCGCCCTTCCGATAATGCGAAAGCTTTGCCAATCGGTTCTCCTAAATCTTCCCGGTGCGCGGCAAGACATCAATCCATTCGCCGGCACGCCACCGCAGCTTGTCCTCACGCACCACAATAAAGCAATTTGAGTGCGTCAGAGCAGCGACGTCGCCCGACCCATGCCAGGGCAGCGCGCGCACAACCGCTTCGCCATCCGTCCAACTAATTTGCGCCGGCAAGAAATGCGCGAGGTCCGGCTTCTCATCGAGCGGCGCGTCCAGCTTCGCGCGTAGAAACGCCAGCGGCTTCGGCTCCGCTCCTCCGAGAATATCCACCGCAGGCTGCACGAAAAGATCGAATGTCACCATCGTTGAGACTGGATTTCCGGGGAGGCCGAAAACAGGTTTGCCCGCGCACTCGCAAAATACAGCAGGCCGGCCCGGACGTATCGCCACTCCATCGAAGAAAACCTTCGCGCCTAGCTCGCCCAACACGCCTTCCACGAGATCATATTTGCCGGCGGAGACGCCGCCGGAAATCACAAGCGCATCGCAGCGAAGGCCTTGCTCGATGTGCGAGCGCAAATCGCGTACATCATCCCGCGCGTTCCCGAGCGTCACGGGCTCGCCGCCGGCCGATGTGACTTGCGTCGCGAGCGAAACACTATTGCCGTTGCGAATCTGAAATGGGCCAGGCATTTCATCCGGGCTCACAATCTCATCGCCGGTGGAAAGGATCCCGATGCGCGGCCGCGCCCACACGGAAAGTTTCGTATGCCCCGCATGAGCCGCGAGCGAAAGCTCGGCGCAACTCATTCGCATTCCAGCTTCGAGCAGTGGTCCTCCGGCGCGAGCTTCGCTGCCGTGCGGCACAATGTTTTGCCCGGGCGCGCCGGTGCGCTCAAAAACAATTTCAATTTGCCCGCCGGATTCTTCGACGTGCGTGTATTCGATCATCACCACTGCGTCGGCGCCGGGCGGCACGGACGCGCCCGTCATAATCTGTACGCACTGGCCCGCGCCGACGCTCCCCGAATATTCCTGGCCGGCGCGAATCTCCCCGATCAGCGCCAATTTTGCGCCGGGCGCGCGCAGGTCCACGGCGCGGGCGGCGTAACCATCGCGTGTGGCGCGATTAAATGGAGGGGAATCACGGTCAGCGAGAATCTGCTCGGCGAGCACGCGGCCTTGCGCGGCATTAAGCGCAACCGTCTCGCGCGCGGGCTTGTGCACAAGCCCCTTCACCACCTCGATTACTGCTTGCCGGGCATCAGTAAAGGACAGCATCGCGTGATCGGTGCGCGCTAGGCGCTCAACCAGGTTTCGAGGTGCGAATCGCGGCAGACGATCGTAGCGTCGCGCTCGGGCCCCGTCGAAATCATCCCGATTTCGACGCCAGTCTCATCCGAAATAAATTTCAAGTAATCGCGCGCCGCCTGTGGAAGTCTCGCGGCATCGCGCACGCCGAATGTCGTGCTTTGCCATCCGCGGACCGCGCGATATTCCGGCTGCACCGCGCCGAACTTGCCGACTTCAGCCGGCATTTCATCGAGTGGCGATCCCTTATAGCGATACCCCGTGCAAACCTGGATTTCGCGCTGCGTGTCGAATACGTCCAGCTTCGTCACCACCATCGAACGAATTCCATTCACCATCGCCGCATAGCGCAGCATCGGCAGGTCAAGCCAGCCGCAGCGCCGCGGACGTCCTGTAACGGCGCCATATTCATTTCCGCGGTTACGCACTTCTTCCGCTTCGAGATCGGGCATTTCCGTGGGAAATGGTCCGCCGCCAACGCGCGTTGTGTAAGCCTTCGTCACGCCAACAACTCCCGTGATTCTCGTTGGCGGCACGCCGCAACCAGTGGTCGCGCCGCCCGATATCGCGCTCGATGAGGTGACATAAGGATACGTTCCGTGATCAATATCCAGCATCGTGCCCTGTGCGCCCTCGAACAGCACCGAGCGGCCGCCATCCATCGCCTTGTTCAGATGCACTGCCGCGTCCACAATAAACGGCCTCAATTTTTCAGCTTGCCGCAACGATTCTTCCAGGAGACCGGCGGTGTCCAGCTCTGCGCCATACGCCGCGAGGCAAAGTTTATTTTTCTCGGCGACTACGCGAGCAAGCTTCACGCGAAAAACTTCCGCATCCATCAAATCGCAAATGCGCAGCCCGCGCCGTGCCATTTTGTCTTCGTATGCCGGACCGATTCCGCGCGCCGTCGTCCCGATTTTTGCATCGCCGCGCGCAGCTTCCGCGGCTTTGTCCAATTGCCGGTGGTAGGGAAAAATCACATGCGCGCGATCGCTCACATGCAATCTGCCGGAAACATCAATCCCGGCCTTCGCGAGGCTCTCGATTTCTGAAATCAGCGCCGCGGGATCCACCACAACTCCCGGCCCAATCACCGCGTGCTTTCCCGCGCGAAGCATCCCGCACGGAATCAGTTGGAGCACAAAGCGATGGTCGCCGAAAATTACCGTGTGGCCCGCGTTGTGTCCGCCGGCGAATCGCGCGGTGATGTCAAAGCCGGAGGCAAGATAGTCCACCACCTTGCCCTTGCCCTCGTCACCCCACTGCGCGCCGACGATGATAATTGCTTTGGTCACGTGATTTGCGCCGGTTCCCCCGCGTTCAGGCCGCACGCCGCCCACCCAATCAAAACATGGAAGGCAAGGCAGGGCCGCGCGGATTCAGCGGATTCTCAATCCTACGCGGCAGCGGAGTTGAACGCAAGCCGCCATCAAGGAGACCTCAATGGTCAATTGAGGGAACATCAAGGAGCGCTCATCCTGGAATTTTTCATCCTGAACGGAGTCACGATGAGTTCTATCGTGACGCAGTGAAGGATCCGTCTGATTCAGGGGCAAACCGGTACCAATGGCTACGGTGTTCTCGCCGCCTGATGATTCGTCGCTGCAGGCCGATGCACTTCATCGTCCCTCCGCTCAGAATTACAGCCAAGGTTGGGGTGTTGCCGAAAAATGGCAATTCATCGGCAGGAACCCAGTTTTCTCGTTTTCTCGTTTTCCCAACCCTAAGGGTTGGGAAAACGAGAAAACGAGAAAACTAAGCATTGGGCCACGGTTTGGTGGTTTGGCAATCACTAAGGGATTGCCAGACCACTAAACCGCCTAACCAAACTCTGAGGCCAAACTCTCTTGCAGGGAATTCCTATTTTGGGAAAGAGGCTCAGGCGGAGCGTGTCCGCTCTTACATACGGCCACGCGAAATCTGCGAGTGCCGGAAGCAGCCCGTCCAATGGTCATTCACCATACCGACGGCCTGCATCATGGCGTAGCAAATTGTTGTGCCGACAAACCGGAAGCCCCGCCGCTTCAGCTCCTTAGCCATCGCATCCGATTCCGCGGTGCGACTGGGTACTTCACCAGGAGCACGCCTGCGATTCTGTAGGGGCTTGCCATCCACAAATTGCCAGAGGAATTTATCGAACGATCCGAATTCTTTTTGCACCGCGAGGAAGGCGCGCGCATTTTCAACGGCAGCGCGCATCTTCAACCGATTACGGACCAGCCCGGCATTGCGCAAAAGCGTGCGCACTTTTTTCGCGTCATAGCGCGCCACGCGAGCCGGGTCGAATCCGCCAAACGCAACTCGATAGGCTTCGCGCTTTCTGAGGATGATTTCCCAACTTAATCCCGCCTGATGACCTTCCAGGACGAGGAACTCGAAAAGTTTCCGGTCGTCGTGGAGGGGCACACCCCATTCGTTGTCATGGTAGGGGATGCTCCATTCCGTTTTCGCCCATGAGCAGCGCCGCTTCATGGATCGGAATTAGCCGATGTGACGTGCGAGGGCCTTGGTGATCTGGTCCTTCGGAAGAGCGCCGACGATCTGCTCGGCGATCTGCCCGCCCTTGAAAAGGAGCAAAGTCGGAATTCCGCGGATGTTGAATTGGCCAGGAGTATTGATGTTGTCGTCCACGTTCATCTTCATGACCTTCATCTTGCCGGAATATTCATTCGCAATTTCGGCCACGGTGGGCGCGAGAGCCAGGCACGGCCGGCACCACACGGCCCAAAAATCAACCAGCACCGGTTGCGTCTTGCTCGCCTCAATCACTTCATTTTGGAACGTGCTGTCGGAAACAATTGCGACATTATCTGCCATGGATTCCCTTTCCCTGCGATTCGGCCCCTGCGGCCGCTGCATTTTGCACTACTGGATTAGATGTGGACGCCAGGTGAAGGTTTCTAGCCTTGCGCGCCACGTCATAGAGCTCGGCGTATTCGCCCGCCGAGGCACGCCAGAAAAAATCGCGCGCCATTCCGTTGGTCTGCAACTTCTGCCAGGCCTGCGCGTTTGCATAAGTCTTCAACGCCTGCCGGATGCACCCGAGCAGCGCCTTCGCGTCATACTTCTCGAATTTGAATCCGGTTCCGCGGCCAGTTGCCGCGTCAAAGTTCTCGATCGTATCGTCAAGGCCGCCCGTGGCGCGGACAACCGGCACGGTGCCATACCGCAAACTATAGATCTGGTTCAGCCCGCAAGGCTCGTAGCGCGAAGGCATCAGGAACATGTCCGAGCCGGCTTCAATCTTGTGCGCCAGCGTATTGTCGTATGCGACCTTCACGCCAACCTGCTTCGGATATTTGCCCGCCAGTTCGCGGAAGAGCGCCTCGTAGCGCGGCTCCCCGGCTCCCAGCGCTACGATGGCCACATTTTCCTTCACAAGGGCCGCGGCAATCTCCTCGATCAGATCAAATCCTTTTTGCACGGTAAACCGTGAGACGATGCCGATCACCGGCCGCTGCAAATCGTTCGAATCCAGCTTGAATTCATCAAGCAAATCCTTCTTGCACTTCTTCTTGCCGGAGAAATCCTTCGAGGAATATTTGGCGGCAATCAGCGAATCATTTTCCGGACTCCAGATACTGTAATCCACGCCGTTCACAATGCCGCGCAGCCGCGACGCGCGTTCGCGCACCACGCCATCAAGTCCGTGGCCATATTCCGCGGTCTGAATCTCCTGCGCATACTTGCGGCTCACGGTGGTGAGGTAATCCGCGAACACCAGCCCCGCCTTCAGGAAATTTACCTTGCCGAAAAATTCCATCGCTTCCATGCGGAAAAGGCTTTCCGGCAATCCAAGATCGGCAAGCGTGTCACGCGGGAAGAGCCCGTGATAACCCATGTTGTGAATGGTGAAGATCACCGGCACCTTGCGCAGCAGTGGATCCGGCTCGTAAAGTGTCCGCAGCAGCACCGGTACAAGCGCTGATTGCCAGTCATGGCAATGAATCACGTCGGCGGGCCAGATGTGCTTGCCGATTTCGATGGCCGCGCGGCTGAATTCGCCGAAGCGGTCGGCGTTGTCGGGATAATCCTTGCCCTGCACCCCGTAGAGCTGGTCGCGGTCGAAATATTCGGGATCGTCCACGAAAAAATAGCGCACGCCGTTTACGACGGCGCCATCCGCGATCGCGGGAAAACGCAGGCGCCGGCCAAGAGGAATTGTCATGCTGGGCATAATCACGGTCGCGGCTTTTGTCCCGCGATAGCGCGGCAGCACGACAGCCACTTCATGGCCCAGCTCAACAAGCGCCTTCGGCAGCGCTTCGACAACGTCAGCCAAACCGCCCGTCTTGGAAAATGGAAGGCCTTCGGAGGCAACGAAAAGTATTCTCATAATTTCTTCGTGAATCACGTTACTGGACGGAGCGTGCCGCGTCAAGCGCCTCCTCACTCTCCATACGCAACAATATTGGCGGGCTGCCCTGTTACACTTCATCGTCGCGCCAATAACGCCATGTCACCAACGCGCCTGGGACAAAACTTTCTTGCCGACGCCAATTGGCGCTCGCGCATCGCCTCGCTCCTTGATGCACGCGCCGGAGAGACGTGGATCGAGATCGGGGCGGGCCACGGCGAAATGACGGAGTTGCTCGCGCACAAGGGTGCGCGAGTTATGGCAATCGAATTGGACGCGGGCCTCGCGTCAACATTGCGAAAGCGCGCGTCAGCGTGGCCTGGGGTGGAAATTGTTGAAGCCGATGTTCTGGATGTGGACCTTGCGGAGCTTGCGGGCGCATCCCATTTCAGTATTTACGGCAATATTCCTTACTACATTACTTCTCCGATCCTCCACCGGATTTTCGATGTCTCAGCAAATCATCCCGGCGCCGTTCTTTCCGCGCATCTGGTGATGCAACTCGAGGTGGCAGAGCGGCTAACCTCGCCTCCCGGGCGAAGAGAGTACGGCTATCTTTCCGCGGCGACGCAATTCCACAGCCGGCCGGAAATCCTCGTAAAGATTCCGCCGGGCGCGTTTCACCCGCGGCCAAAAGTTGCGTCGGCGCTGGTGCGGTTGAGTTTCCCCGGCGAGGCAATAAATCTCGGAGTGGCAAACCCGAATGAGTTCCTGAAACTTGTCCAGGAATGCTTCGCGCAGAAGCGCAAAACGCTGTTGAATAACCTGCGCGCAATGCGGAGCGCGCCATCTGCCGGCAGTCAGCGCGCATCCGGAAGCACAACCGCGAACTTTTTAATGGAAATTCTGAGAACAGCAGAAATCGAAGCCGGCGCACGCGCCGAACAACTCACACTTGCCCAATTCGCCGCGCTTTATCGCGCGTTGGAGAATGTTAAACTCTGATTGCCGCCTTATTCCGCCAGGATTGCCGCCAGCCTGTCCGGAAAATCCGTAATAATCCCATCCACTCCGCTCGCGATCAGCGCCCGCATTTCCTCCGGCTCATTTACAGTCCAGGCCACGAGCTTCAAGTCCGCGCGGCGCGCCGCCAGGATCAATTCCATCGTAATCCGATTCGCCCGCGGCAAGAGTTGGCGCGCTCCCACCGACACTGCCTGCTGGATCGAATCGAGACCAGCCCGTTCCACGAGCATCCCGGTCATCGCCATCGGCTCGATGCGCCGCAGTGAGAGCAACACAGCGGGGTCGAACGAAATCACCGTTGCGCGCGCCAGTTCCCCGGAGCTCGCAAGCGCACCAGCCAATGAGCGCTCCATCATCCAGGACTCGCTGGTTTTCAATTCCAGATAGAAAGAAACGTCCGCCTCGCGCGCGAACGCAAGAATTTCGTCCAGCGTAGGCACCCGCTCTCCCGCGAACGATCGCCCGCCCGCGCCGTCAAACCATGCGCCTGCATCGAGCGACCGCACTTCCGCCAAAGTCATTTTTGAGATATGGCCGCGGCCATTTGTCGTGCGGTTCAAAGTCGGATCGTGCATAGCCACAATCCAGGCGTCGCGCGTGACCTGCAAATCCGTCTCGATGAATTGTGCGCCCATCTCCGCGGCCACTCGGTAAGCGGCGAGCGTGTTTTCCGGCGCGTGCCCGGAGGCTCCGCGGTGCGCAATATTCCAGACGGTTTGGCGATCGCTTGTTGGCATTTTCAGGCTGCTATCAATGAAGAGTGATCCAATTTGAAATGATCAGTTCGAAATAGAAGGAGTGCCGAGCTGGCGCGTAATCCTTCGCGATGCTTCGCGCGCGAGTTCGGCCACGCGTGGAATACTATCGTGTTCGAGTTGCGAAACCGTTCCGCTCAGGCCAATCGCGGCCACCACGGAACCATTGGCATCAAAGATCGGCACCGCCAGGCAGCGCGCGTCCTGGCTGTTCTCTTCGTCATCCACCGCGAATCCTTTTTCGCGGACGCCTGCGAGTTCGGCGTGAAAGCGCCGCGGCGTCGTGATCGTTCTTGGCGTGCGCTTCACGAGACCATGTTCGCGAAGGATGGCGTCCACAGCCTGCTTCGGAAGATTTGCTACGAGCGCCTTGCCCACGCTTGTGGAATGCACGTACATCCGCCGCCCAACCCACGTGTCCATCTTGATGAATCCGGGCGCTTCCACTTTCTCGATGTACACCGCCTCGCCGCGGTCAAGCACCGCGAGATGCGCCGTAAGTCCCGTGCGATCCACAAGCCCGCGCATCGCGGTGACCGAAATCTCTCGCAGCCCGTATCCGGAGAGCACGCCGCGGCCAAGATTCAATAATTTCAGTCCGAGCCGGTAACGCCCGCTCTCCGTTTCGCGGCGCAAGTACCCGCCGCGTTCGAGCGTGCGCAGGATGTAACTCGCCGAGCTTTTCGGAATGCTCAGCCGTCTGCTGATTTCCGCGTTCGTTAGTCCGCCGCTCTGGCCTGCGGTCGCCTCCAAAATTGCGAAGGCGCGTTCGACCGCGACGGAGGGAGAAATATTTTCGGGCATGGCGCTCCACCGAAACCCGCTCGCATGATTCCGCAAGCGGATCCCTGAATCTGCGTTCACCATATTGAACACGGAACGTGAGCGCTCGTCAAGGGCCCAGCGGTTTGAATTGCATGCCTCGCGTGTTTGGAAAAGCAGAAACTTTATTCGCCGCATCTGCGGACTATTCCGCAGAGATCCCGCTGGGTTACCTGCCTATATAAAAATGCATTTGTTGCGTTAGCTTATGCGATTGACTTCCAGCAACGTACCGCGATTGGCAGCAAATCCTGCCCGATTTTGGGACGCAACTCCCCAAAACCGGGCAGTTCCATTTTGGAATGCGCCCTGTCGTGTCTGTATCTCACTGAAAATACAAGAGATACACCGCGCCCAATTGGCACCCGGCCTGCCAATCACTATACGCAGAGATATGGCCGCCCAACCCATAATCGCCAACCACTTTGATGACTCGCTCTTCGCGCGGGCGAGATCAGGGGACGCCGAAGCGTTCGTCGAGCTTGCCTCAACTTGCGACGCGGCGGTCTATCGTGTGGCGCTGCGCATCACGCGGAACCCGGCTGACGCGGAAGACGTCCGCCAGCAAACGCTTCTGAAGGCGTTTAAGAATTTCGATCAATTTCGTGATGGTTTCAGGTTTGCCGCCTGGATCACACAGATTGCCGCCAATGAATCGGTGAGCTTGCTGCGGCGGCGGCGCGATTCGCGCTGGGTGAGCCTGGATGAAATGACGTCAGATCACGAAGGCGTAAAATTGATGAGGGAGCCGCGGTCAAAGCGCGAAAATCCCGAGCAATCCTGCGCGCGCCTTGAGTTAAGGAATCGGCTGATTCAAGAGCTGCGTCAATTGGACCCATCGCTGCGGTGTGTTTGCCTGCTGCGGGATGTCAATAATCTTTCCACGGAAGAAACCGCCGACCAGCTTGGACTTACACCGCAAGCTGTGCGCACCCGGCTATTCCGCGGCCGCCTCAAGCTGCGCGAACACTTGAGCGGTCTGTTCAAGCCTCAGCGAACTGAATCACGCTCTGCGCTTCCTGAAGCGGCCTGCGGCGATTAGCGTTCTGACACTCGGAAGAATTCTCCAAACCTACTTTGTTGTTTTCGGTTTCGGCGCTGCGGGTGCAGGAATCATGTAATCGCCCTCCACTGCAACCACTGAACTGCCGTCCGCATTTGGCGTGGCCGTGTAAGTGCCCTTGCCCTTAATCCCCCTCAGCTTTCCAGTCCCGCCGGTGTAGGACCATGTGCCCTTGACCGGACCGGTTGGCGCGCCATCTTTCATTGTGTTCATACTGTGGTAGCTCACGAAGAATTTGTCGCCGTTATCCATGGTGCCGACGTAGACTCCATCGTTTACTGCCCGAGTGGTCCACACTTCCATAAACTCAACCGAAGATCCATCCTTCGAGGATCCGCCCGCCATTTGCATGGCGGTTGTCCAAGTGCAAGAACCCTTCTGGACCATTAGCGCGTGTCCGGCTCTGTCACCGGCGTCGGTCGTGCTGACAACATCCGGCTTGGCGCAATTTTGCGTTCCGGTAATTTTCGTTTGAGCTCCCGTTGCTGAAACCAACAAAAACGCGAGACCTGCAGCCATCATGATGCGTGATTTCATCGAGCCTCCCTTTCAAATTCGGAATTTTTCGAGATTTTACTGGACTCACGCGGCGCAACGTCTCTCGGAATTATATATTCCGCGCCTCGCCGGGGAATCGTTGCGCGCATCTTCCGCCGATTTGGAATCCAAGTCAACGGGTGGATTGGACAGCTTGTCCGCGTGGCGGACGCGGCAACCAGCGCGAGACCGTGCGGCAATATTCCTCATACGACCCGTTGAATTTCGCGCGCAGCGTCGGCTCTTCGTAGAAATAGACAAACAGGTGCTCCGCAATCCACATCCCTGCAGCCAAAAGCAGTACCGCAGTTGATCGGACGAACAAGGCGTAACCTATCATGACGGTGCATCCGCTCAAATACATCGGATTGCGCACCCACCGGTAGATTCCAACTGCCACCAGTTTTCGCGGCGCGTCAAACGGCGCCGGCGTTCCACGGCCCCGTACCACAAACGTTCCGACGCACGTGAGCGCGAGCGTCGCGCCCAGCGCCATGCACGCAATTCCCAATACGTGCGTCCATGCGGGAAGCGCGCCCCCGAGTGCGGCGTCATACTGGCGCACCCGTATCGCTGGATACGCCCAGAGGAGGAAGAAAAGCATGGTGTAAAAACTTGCGCGGAGCGCGTCAAACAGCACTCGCATGGCATCCTCCACGGGCGGGTTGTGGAATGCAAACTGCCGTAATTATGCGCTCAATTCCCACAACGGCAGCACGAATGTCTCAAAAACTTCAAACGCCTCGCGCAGCATCTCCTTATATTTTTTCCGGTCGTAACCATACCAACCGTCCCACAGCGCAAAGGCCTTCACGCGGTCATTCGGCACGCGGGCTTTGGAATTGATGATGACGTACTGCACCGTCTGCCCCGGCCGCAGCTTCACGCCGTTGCTGTAAAGCTGCTGCGCCACGATGGCCGTCAGATTTGCCTTCTGATATTCGCGCGGCTCGCGCGTCATCCGCTTGCTGATGACCAAATCTTCGATGGCCACCGAGCCGTTCTCGAGGCTTTCTTCATAGCGACGCAGCAACGCCCGCGCCTCGGTGAGCTTACGGCAGTAACCGTCATAATCGTGCGCTTCCGCGAGGATTTCGAGCGCCTGCTTCTGCATCCCCGCGACCAGCGGAGGCGTGTCATGACGACGCGACTCGAGGCCGCGCACCTTCAGTTCGCCATCTTCGCTGACCGCGAAAAAACGGTTCGGCACCGGCACATCTTCAAATTGCCGCGACGGCAAAAACACAACGTAACGGTAGATCGCTTCAATCGCCAGCGGCAGGCGCGTCAACCGCTCGATCTCCTGCGCCAGGCTTTCGTAATCGCCGCGCGAGGCTCCGTGCTTATAAACGTAGAGCGAATCCACCAGCGCGTGCAGCACTTCGTAGCCTTTTTCCTCGGCGGTCTCCTTGGCGAGGAGCAGCGTTTCGCGCGCCACGGCGTTGATCGCCTCGTGCGCTTCGATTTTTCCGAAGCGCGCGTTTTTGTAGCCGGTGTATCCGAAGCAGCAGACCAGCAGCCATTTGAGCGAATCGCGCTGCAACTTGTAATGCTGCGCGGTTTCGCCGGGCGCCGTGTCCGGAATTTCGTGCGGCGCCTTTGCATGCAACGCGCGAATCCGCTCCTTCAACTCCCTGCGCTTCGCAATCAGCCGCTCGACCACGCGGCTGGTGATCCCGCGCCGCTTTTTGCACACGTGATAGCCCAGTTCCGGCACCGTGGGCGTGCCGGCGCAGCACGGACAATTCACCGTCTCCGGCGAAATATTAAATTTCGCCATGATGCTCGGATATTCGCTGACGAAATCCAACTCGGCGACATTCGTGAAAAATCCCAGCTTCGGCGTGAACACCAGGCCGCCGCGATCCGCCAGCAGCAATTGGTCGGGCGGCTTCGGATCTTCCGGCTCGGCTTTTTGCCCCGGGATCAGCACGCCATCGCGCCAGGCCAGCTCCATCTGCATATAAGAAATTCCCGTGCCCGTGGTGGTGCGTGAGGCGTATTGCACGGGCAGCTTCGTCACGCGCGCCAGTTCCCACAATCCCGATAGATCGCACTTGTCCGCGATGAAAGAATTCTGCGTGTCCACGTGCAGTCGCCCGCAAAGCGTCGTGGTGCTGTTCTTGAACAGGATGCGCCCGTAACTCATGTAGCTTCGCGCGCGGCTCTGCTGCACTTCCGCGCCAGCGTCGCGATTGAGCGGCAGCGTTAATCGCAAGCTCGCGGCCTGTTGCTGCAAACGCGGCAGGATCATCGCGTCGCCCCAATCGCTCAGGATTAAATCCGGGTCGTGGCGCTTCAGCAGATGCTCGAAGGTCACGGCGGCGGGCTCGCCCGATTCGTCCAGCTCATATTCCCTGCCCGCCACTTCGATTTCGAGCGCCGCCTGCCGCCCGCCGTGCGCGGGATCAATCCGCGCACACCCGCCCAATCGCAGGCGCATGATTTCGAGCGGAGGCAATTCGTAATCGAGCGCCCATTCATCGTCGCGGCATTCGATTGCCAGCACGCGGTTTTCTTCGTCTACTTCAATTTCAACCCGCGCCATCGGGAAAATTTTTCGCTCCCAGCAATAAAGCGAGGCCAGCATCAGGTCGCTGTTGTAAAACTTCAGCGATGAATCAAAGCGCTGCACCCAGCGCACCCACGCCGAATATTCATTCGGATGCAGCACGGAAATTTCCAGCACCGGGCGCGGTTCGCGCTCCCAGATGTCCGTCCGCTCTGTCTGTTTACATGCGAGCGCGTAGCTTTTTTCCGCCAGCGCGCGCGCAAGCCGCCGCAAAATTTCCTCGCGGCCGGAAACGTAGAAGCATGGCGCGAAACGGTCAATCAGCAGGTGGCGCTTCTGGCTCGGCTCGATCAGCCACAGCTTCATCCCCTGCGGGCTGGGGTAAAGGTCGAAGATCCATCCCTGAATTCTCATGGCCTGGATTTGCATGGTGGTTCTCTTTCCGCAAAACAATTCTTTCGAGCGCGTCGAGGCGCTTCTCCTGCGCCAGCGCAATCGCAAGCAAGATGGACTGCATCGGGTCTTCGTCGCACTGATACGTTGCCGCCTGCGTGTAACAGCGCACGTAATTGAAGAGCCGGTCGAAATGCAGCTGGTCCTCGCGGCGCAGCGCGCGGCGGAATTTTGACCAGCGCTGCGCGGCCTGCTCGATCAATTGCCGGAATGTGGGTATCGTGCGTCCCATGAAATGCCCTCACTAAAATTTGTTCACGCTACTGAATAAAAATATCTATTGAGAGCCCCCAGGCTCCTGCCTGGGGGCGAATTCGCCCGCATCTCAAAAGCCCCGAGGCAGGAGCCTCGGGGCTCGTGAGTTTTTCCCTTGCGTCAACGGCAACAACCTTTCTTCGAGCAGCCGCAGCTTGCCGTCTTCCTCCTCGCTGAATCTCCACACCTCGTCCGCCTGCGCGCAGAGCAACTGAAAAAACTTCTGCCGCGGCGTGCGAAAATGCGCCGCATCCGAAAACACAGCCACCGGCAGCCGCGCGCGTGCGTGCGACTTCAGCGCTTCGAGCGCCTCGCAGAATGCCGCCTCCGCTTCCCGCTCGCGCACATCTTCATCGAAATACAATTCCGGCAGCGCCGTAACGATCAGCGCCTGCGCCGGAAATTTTTGCAGCAGCCGCGGCACGCGCACCAGCAGCTCCGTCAACTGAAAGCAGGTGAACGCGCGCGCCACGCGGATATTTTGATGGTATGTGGAGCTTGCCTTTCCCGCGCGCCGCGCAAACCGCGCGATCAGCAGCGGGTCAAAGCGGTTCGCGCCGTCAAGGCACAGCACGCGCTTCCCCTCCGCGATCAGCCGGGGAAGAAAATAGTGTGAGAGCCGCGGCGCGTCCGGATGCCCGTGAAATAGCGCCAGGCCGCGCACAGGAAGCGCCCAGGGCCTTCGATGCGATGGCCGCGTGATATTTACTGCCGCCGGAATAAAAAGAGAGCCCATGGCGCCGGGCGAGGACGTTCGGGGAAACGTTCGCGCTGGAGGAAGTATGGCGAAGAAAAAGCGAAAAAGCAAGCTTGACATTTCGCTTTTTATTCGCCTATACTTCGCCCCGGTAGAGGTTACGGGAGGCGGGCGCGGCGCTCGGCCCCATTGTCCAAGAGACTCTCACGGGCCGCCGCTTCGCCCGCCGAACCATTTATGTACGAACCAATGGCGGGCTGAACCAACGCAGTTAATTCCCTTCCGGGCCGGGCAAATTTAATTTTTGTGATTTTCGATTAATCGGCGGGCGCGCTAAAACTTCGTGACTTCGCTGAAGTGGAACCCGCGCACCTTCATCGCGGGCACTACCATCTCGAATGACTCTTCACCCGCCGCGCGCACGGGCTCGCTCATCGCTTCCACGTTTGAAAGCATTTCAAGAATTCCCTGATTGAACCGGAAATTGCGGATGCCGCCCGCAAGTTTTCCGCGCTCAATCAGAAAAGTTCCGTCGCGCGTCATGCCGGTGAGGACCTTTTCATAGGGATCCACTTCGCGGATGTACCACAGCCGCGTGACGAGAATCCCGCGGTCGGTCGAAGCGATCATTTCATCAAGAGATGTTTTCCCGCCCGCGAATACCAGATTCATCGGCGCTTCGCCGTATTCATTCGGCAGCGGAAAGCCGTGCCCCGTCGGCTTGGCTTTGAACTCGCGCGGCATCTGCTTCGCGGTCGCGCGCGAATAGACCAGATTGCGCGGCGTACCCTTGTCCACCAGCAAAACTTGCTGACGCGGGATTCCTTCGCCGTCATACGGCGCGCCCGTTTGCAGCGGGTGATACACATCATCCGAAATCGTGATGTTCGGCCCCATCACCTGCTTGCCAATGCGGTTATTGAAGCACGAGCGCTGATCCAGCACCGCCGTGCCCGCAAAATCGTAAAAAAGAAATCCGACAAGATCGAGCACCGCCGCCGGTTCGAGGATCACGTTGTAACGGCCGGGGGCCATTTCCTTCGGCGTGCGCGAGGCCGTGCATTTCTCCGACGCGCGCGCGAACAGCGCGTCCGGATCAATCTTTGTCACATCCGGCGAATTCGCTTTCTGCCAGCCGGATGAATCCGCCTCGAGCACAGTGATTGAGAATTCGCCGCGCGTCTGCTGGTGTGTAGCGAAAAGTCCGCGGCTGTTAATCAGCGCCGTTTGCGTCGCGCCCGTTGTGAAAATGCCGGCGACGGTTTGCTTCCGCTTCGTAGCCGCCGCGCACACGCGAGCGACAGCCTTCGCGCGCTCCTGCGGCGTGCAGCCTGCGGTTGACGCAAAGAACCGGTTCACGCGCGCATACTTCTGCGCGCCCGGCATCGGCAGCATGTGCGGATTTTTCGGCTGGCTCTTTGCGATGGCCGATGACGCGGCCACCACACGCGCCAGCGATTCGTCGTCCGTGCGGTTCGTCGTCGCGCGCGCCGTGCGCCCATCGAACACGGTGCGCACGGAGATGGAAACATTCAACTCGGCGACATTCTGGTGAATCGTGTTATTGGCGAAGCGCGTCAGCGCATCCGACGTGCCGTCAATCATCACTTCGGTCTCGTCGGCGTCGCTCAGTTTGAAGACGCGCTCGGCGATGCGTCGCAGTTCACCCTGCGTGAGGATCTGCTCGCGCGAGCGGACGCTCGCAGCCTTCGCTTTTCGGGTTTTCTTTGCGGGGCTCATTGAATAATTTTATTTCGCGAAGGCAACCCCCACTCGCACATTCCGGAATCGCGCCGGCGACGCGCCGTGCCCCGTGCCCATCGTCTGCATCGGCTGGCCCTTGCCGCAATTCGGCGTGCCCCAAAGCGTCCAGTGATCGCGCGAGCAGATCGCGTCGCAACTATTCCAGAATTCGGTGGTGATGCCGCTGTAGCTCGGATGCTTGATCATCCGGCCTTTTTTCCCGCCCTTGATCTCCCAGCCGATTTCGGTCGAGAACTGAAAATGGTAGCGGCGGTCGTCAATGGACCACGAGCGGTTCGTCTCCATGAAAATCGCATCGTCCGTGTCGGCAATCAAGTCGTCGAATTTCCATTTGCCCGGATGAATGCTGATGTTCGTCATGCGGATAATCGGCAGGCGGTTCCAGCTTTCCGTGCGCATCGTGCCGCCGCTCCGTTTCAAGCCAATCATTTCCGCCGTCTCGCGGTTTGAGAGATAGCCGCGGAATTGCCCGTCCTTAATAATGTCCGTGCACTGCGCAGGCACGCCTTCATCGTCGTACCCGAATGTGCCGAGCCCCGGGCCGTGCGCCAGCCGCGCATCCGCCACCACGTTCACAATGTCCGAGCCATATTTCAAATTGTTCAGCTTATCGAGCGTGAGGAAACTCATCCCCGCGAAATTCGCTTCCATGCCGAGAACGCGGTCGAGTTCGATCGGGTGGCCGATGGATTCATGGATCTGCAGTCCAAGCTGCGAGCTATCAAGAATAATCGTCCGCGCGCCCTCGGGACATTGCGCCGCGCTGTGCAACGCGACCGCTTCTTCTCCCACGCGCTGCGCGTTGCCGATTAAGTCGAGCGATTCCACCAGCTCATAACCCGCGAGCATGTGCTGACCGCCGAAGCTATTCGGATAACTGCGCTTCTGGATTTCCGTGCCCGCAAAACTTGTGGCCACAATCCCCGCGCCCGATTGCACTTTTGTCTGATGGATGCGCGAGCCGATGCTTGACGCGAAGAACATATCGGTGTGCACAAAATTCATCGAGGTTTCTGCGAGCGTCACGCCCTTCACCTTGCGCATCTCGGCGTCCGCGCCCAGCAAGTGGTCGAGCTGCCGCTCCATCGGAATTCGGAATGGATCTTTCACATAGGGGTTCTGCCAAGTATCCACATAGGCCCGCTCGGGGACCATCTTCACATCATGGATTTTCGCGAGCGCTGAAGCCTTCGCAATCGCCACAGCCTCCGCGGCGCACGCGTCAATTCCCTCGCGCGTCAGCCGGTCCGTCGCCGCGAATCCCCACGAGCCACTCGCGAGCGCGCGCACACCAATCCCCAGCGATTGGCTTTCGGATAAATTTCCAACTTGCCCGTTTTTCGTGGAAAGGTCGCGGTGCCGGATATCCATCACGCGGACGTCGGCGTATGTTGCGCCCCTGCTCTTTGCGGTATCGAGTGCCCAGTCAGCCCAGTCTTGCATCATCCCGCGGCTACGTCCCCTCATCCCATGACGCCAAATAATGTTCCTGCTCCGGCGTCAGCTTATCGATGCTCATCCCCATCGATTCAAGCTTTAGCTTCGCGATGTGTTTATCAATATTTTCGGGCACAGGATAGACCTGCTTCCCGAGCGAAGCCGCATTCTTCACCATATATTCCGCGGCAAGCGACTGGTTCGCGAAGCTCATATCCATCACCGCGGCAGGATGACCTTCCGCGGCGGCCAGATTAATCAGCCGCCCTTCGCCCAGCAAATAAAGTTTTCGTCCGTCGCGCATCGCGTATTCCTCGACGAACGGCCGCGCCATCCGGTGTGCGCTTGCCATTTTCTCGAGTGCCGGGATGTCGATCTCCACGTTAAAGTGGCCGGAGTTGCACATCACCGCGCCATCTTTCATTTTTTCAAAGTGCTCGCCCGCGAGAACGCTCTTGTTGCCGGTCACGGTGACGAAGATGTCTCCGATTTTTGCGGCTTCGTGCATCGGCATCACGCGGAAGCCGTCCATTACCGCCTCAATCGCGCGCACGGAGTCAATCTCCGTGATGATCACATCCGCGCCGAGGCCCTTCGCACGCATAGCCACGCCGCGCCCGCACCAGCCGTAACCCGCGATGACAATCTTCAGCCCCGCGAGCAAAAGATTCGTCGCGCGGATGATTCCATCAATCGTGGATTGGCCCGTGCCGTAGCGGTTGTCAAAGAAATGCTTTGTCTGCGCATCGTTCACGGCGATGACCGGAAACTTTAGAGTGCCGTCCTTGGCCATCGCGCGCAACCGGATCACGCCTGTGGTTGTCTCTTCGGTGCCACCAATCACGTTGCTAATCAAATCGGTGCGCTTCGTCAGAAGCTGCGTCACCAGATCCGCGCCGTCATCCATCGTGATTTGCGGCTTGTGGTCCAGCGCCGCGCTGATGTGCGCGTAGTACGTCGCATTGTCTTCGCCCTTGATCGCGTAGGTGGGGATGCCATAATCGCGCACCAGTGAAGCGGCCACCTCGTCCTGCGTCGAAAGCGGATTCGACGCGCATAGAACCACATCCGCCCCGCCATCGCGCAGAGTGATGCCAAGGTTCGCCGTCTCGCTCGTCACGTGCAGACACGCGGAGATGCGCACTCCCTTGAGCGGCTGTTCTTTGATGAACCGCTTGCGAATCAGTTGAAGCACGGGCATCTGCTGGTTCGCCCATTCGATCTTGCGCTTGCCGGCGTCGGCCAGCGCCATGTCCTTCACATCTCCCGCAACCTTTTGAGTAGTCGTCAAGCGTCTGCTCCTGAAAATGGAATTTTTGGAATTATTGGAAAATTATTTTTAGCGACGCGCCGCAACTTCCGCTGCCGCCGCTGGAAGGCCCGCATCGCGACGCAATGCGTCAGCGCGATCCGTAAGCTCCCAGGTGAAGCCGGGCTCGTTGCGGCCGAAATGCCCGTAGGCAGCTGTCGGCCTGTAAATCGGGCGCCGCAAATTCAGCGTCTCAATGATCCCGCGCGGGTTCAACTTAAAATTTGCCCGGATAATTTCTGTAATCTTCTCGTCTGGAATCGTTCCCGTGCCAAAAGTATCGGCCATCACGGAAACAGGCTCCGCAACACCGATCGCATAAGCGAGCTGAACTTCCACACGCTTCGCAATTCCCGATGCAACCACATTCTTCGCAACGTACCGGGCCATGTAGCACGCCGAGCGATCCACCTTGGTTGGATCCTTGCCCGATAGCGCGCCGCCGCCGTGACGGCTGTAGCCGCCGTAAGTATCCACGATAATTTTCCGCCCGGTCAGGCCCGCATCGCCCATCGGGCCGCCGACAACAAATCGTCCTGTAGGATTAATGAAATATTTCGTATTTTTGTCGCGGAGTGAGGCGGGTACAACGTGCTCGATTACTTCGCGCTTGATCTCTTCGTGCAGGCGTTCATTGGCCACGGTGTCGCTGTGTTGCGTGGAAATCACGACGCAATCCACGCGCACCGGCCGGTGCCCTTCATATTCGACCGTGACCTGTGACTTCCCATCCGGCCGCAGAAAATCCAATTTTCCTGATTTCCGTACGTCCGATAAACGCCGCGCCAGCTTGTGCGCCAGCATGATCGGCAGCGGCATCAACTCTTCCGTCTCGTCGCAGGCGAAACCAAACATTAATCCCTGGTCGCCCGCCCCGCCCGTATCCACGCCCATCGCGATGTCAGGCGATTGCCGCTTGATGGACGACATCACCCCGCAGGTATCCGCGTCAAAGCCGTACTTCGCGCGGTTGTAGCCAACGTCTCGGACGACTTCCCGCGCGACCCCGGAAAAATCAACATACGCATCGGTGGTGATCTCGCCGGCGACAATCACAAGCCCGGTCGTCACCAGCGTTTCGCACGCGACGCGCCCCATCGGGTCGTCGGTCATCACGGCGTCAAGGATCGCATCCGACACCTGGTCGGCAATCTTGTCCGGGTGCCCCTCGGTAACTGACTCCGAGGTGAACAAAAAGCGGCGATTATTCTCTATCAAGACAATCTCCTCCAACTTAGTCTGGTGCAATCCTGATGCCCAATTGCTTTAGGAATGAGAGGGCGCCGAAAATGACCGTAGCATGGCACCCAATCACTGTCAACGCATTGAATTTAAAGGCGTTAAGCCGCCATCGAACGGCCGATTCGGAGGCTTAAACGGGGCAAACCTGCTCCACAAAATAGCCACTTTGTGGAAATGCGCTTCTCCCCCGCGAACTGATTATTCCTCGTTTTCGTCTTCAGGGCCCATCACTTTTCCCGTCTTCTTGAACAAGAGATACGACCGGATGAATGGATCCAGGTCTCCATCCAGCACACGCTGGGGATCGCCGACAGAAAATTTTGTGCGGTGGTCCTTCACCATCTGATAGGGCTGCAATACATAGGACCGGATCTGGCTGCCGAAACTAATTTGCATTTTTGACTCGTCCAGTTTCCGCGTCTCTTCCTGACGTTTCTGAATCTCCAGATCAAAGAGCTTTGCGCGCAGAAATTTCATCGCAAGTTCGCGGTTCTTGTGCTGGCTGCGCTCATTCTGGCATTGCACAACGATGCCCGACGGGATGTGCGTAATCCGCACCGCCGTCTCCACCTTGTTGACGTTTTGCCCGCCCGCACCGCCCGCACGGAATGTATCAATCCGGATCTCCTCCGGCTTCACGTCAATTTTAATTTCATCATCCACTTCAGGAATCACGAACACGGAAGCAAACGAAGTATGCCGCCGCGCCGCCTGATCAAACGGCGAAATGCGCACCAATCGGTGCACACCACTTTCCGTGCTCAATAATCCGTAGGCATTCTCACCTTCCACCAGCACGGTCGCGGCTTTGATGCCCGCTTCTTCGCCCGGCATCGAATCCATCAGGGTCGTTTTGAATCCGTGGCGCTCCGCCCACCGCAAATACATCCTCAGCAACATCTCCGCCCAATCCTGTGATTCCGTTCCGCCGGCGCCCGATTTGATCGTCAGGATCGCGTTGGACGCGTCGTTCTCCCCAGCGAGCAGCGTCGTGGTCTCCAGTTCAGAGACGAATTCGTCCGCGGTTTTCAACTCTCGCGCGGTCTCCTCGAGGAGGCTCTGCCGCTGCGCCGCGTCCAATTCTTCTTGGGCGAGGTGGAGGTACGTCTCGATATCGTCGTTCGTGCGGCGCAGCTTAGCTTCCGCCGCGACGCGCACTTCGAGCGCCTTGCGCTCTTTCATCACTTTTTGGGCGGCAACTTGGTCTTGCCAGAAGTCAGGCTCAGATGCTATTTTTTCGAGTTCGGCTAGCCGCGCGCGGTCATTCGCAACGTCAAAGGAAACTCCGCACGAGCGAGATGCGGGATTTCAATTCAGAGAACTGCTGTGAGAGGTCTTCAATGTGTTCGACGGGCATTTCACTCAACCTTGTAAATCAGTGTCCCTTTTTCCATCCAATCGAAAGCGCGAACATCAACGCCGCAACCAACGCGCAAAGCACCGGAAACCAGTCTCCCCACCGCGTGTACAGCGTCTTATCGCTTCGATAGCCGTAAGAGGTATCCAGCACGCCCCGCACATCCGGCGCCAGCCGCGCCGTTTCATGTCCATACGGGTCCACCGTCACAGTGAATCCGTTGTTCGTACACCGCAGCAGCCAACGCCGGTTTTCAATCGCGCGCACGCGCGCCATTTCCAGGTGCTGCTCCGGCCCCGCTGTTCGTCCAAACCAGCCGTCGTTTGAAATATTTACGAAGACCTCTGCGCCATAGTCGGCAAACTTTCGCACTTCGCCCGGAAAGACAGCTTCGTAACAAATATAAACCGAGAAATGCCGCCCATCCGGAAATGTTCCGACCGTATATTCGCTTCCCTGCTGGAAATTCCCCACTTCCAGCGTGATGCTTTGGATGAACTTGAACCAGCTCGCCCAGGGAACGTATTCGGAAAACGGAACAAGATGAATTTTATCATACAGAAAAGTTTGCCGCCCCGCCGTATCGTGCAGCACCGCGCTGTTGAAAAATTGCCAGCCGAAGCCCGGCTTCACTCTCTCTTCAATCTCGCCGGATAAAAACCCGTCGCGCGTCCGTTTCGCGATCCGTTCGGACAGCGCTGCAAACCGATGGTCCTCCATCGAAAATGGCGTCGGCACTTCCGGCCAGACCACCAGCCCCGGCGCGCGACCGTCAGGCTCCGGAGCCGTGCTTATTTTTTCAAGCTCCGCAAGATCCCCCGCGTGCAAAGCCATCCAGTTCCGCGGCATATTTTCATCTTCCGGAAAATTCGGCTGCACTAGCCTCGCCTCGTGGTCCGGCGTCTCCATCGGAACCCACGCATCTCCGAAGCCCGCGGCTGCCCCAATGAGCGCTGCCACGCACGCTGTCGCGACAATCGACGCGCGCCGCCCGTGGCGCAACTCAATCCACGCCCACACCAGCATCGCGTTGAATCCCGCAACGACGAAACTCAGCATCCAGATCCCGCCGAACGTCGTCATCTGCGCGAGCGCCAGACTGTGCGCCGCCGCGTATCCAATCAAATTCCATGGAAATCCGATTGACGGCAGTCTCCCCCGCGCAAATTCCAGCGCTACCCACAAGAACGGAGCCGCCAGGCATGCGCGCGCAGGGCTGCGCTTCCAAATCCACGCAAAGGCCCACGCAAATGCCGCCGGGAAGAATGACGCCGCCGCTACAATCGCACCCAGCGCAACCGCCGACATCAAAACGCTTACGTTTCCGTGAATGCGAAATGTGGCATATAGCCAGGTAAGCGTTGGAGTGAAAAATGCCACGCCCTGCAAATATCCGCATAGCGCCGCGAACCGCGGACGCACATTCGCAACCGCGGCCATCAGCAGCGCCAGGCAATACCACGGCCCGATTGGAAAATGTTTGGAGGGGAACGCCGCAACCAGGATCAAGCCGGAAGCAATCGCAACAGCTATCCGCAAAAGTTTATACGACACCGGCGCGACGGGGGCAGCGACGAAGGGGCTCGCTTCTTTTTTTTCGCCATCAGCGCTTGACGATCGGCTTGAAGCCCTCTTTTTCGAGCGCCACTCGCGCCTTATCCGCCGATTTCGCGTCCAGGTAAGGGCCGACCTGCACGCGGTAAAAGTGGTCCGCTCCGGGTGCCAGCACAAACGCAGGAAACTTTTTCTGCTGCAACTCTTGCGCCATTTTCAGCGCGTCGCCTTCAATCGTCAAAGCCGCTACTTGCAAAACCATCGATCCCTTCGGAATCGGCGGCGACCCGATCATGCCGCCCCCCGGTGCGTTCTTCGCTGAATTTGCGGAGGGCCGCGCTGCTCGGTTGCCTGGCGGATTCACCGGCTGTGAATTCGGTGCCGCGGATTTGGCGGGCGGTGTGGCTGCACCCGGCGTCTTCCCCATTGCTTTTCCGTTATTGCTTGCAACGGGCGGCTGCACGGCGCCATTTTTAGCGCTATTGCTTTTCGTTGGGACCGGAGCAGTTTTTGTCGCGCTGGGCGCCGGCTTATTCCCCGCTGGCGTCGCATCAGGCCGCATCGCAGGCGCCGGTGAAGCTGGCGTCGTGTCTGGCGATCCCGCGGCAGAAGTGTTTTCATCCGCCGTCGCATCCGACGCACGCACCTGTCCGGCCACCTGATTGCGCCCGAGTTCGTAGCCCAGCACGAACACGACGCCGAAGATCACCACCATCATCAAGAAAAGTCCCACCAGATGGCGGCTTTCGAGAATTACATCTCCGCCCCCGCCCTTCTTCCCTCCGCTTGCCATCGCTTATTTCCCCTGTCCCAATTTCGCCCACCCCGCCAGGATGTCAATCGGCAGCGGGAAGACGATTGTCGTATTTTTCTCCACGCCAATTTCCGTAAGAGTCTGCAAATACCTCAGCTGGATTGCGGCCGGCTCCTTTTCCAGGATCCCCGCGGCCTCCGCCAGCTTCACCGACGCTTCCAATTCTCCGGCGGCGTGAATCACTTTCGCGCGGCGCTCGCGCTCTGCCTCCGCCTGCCGCGCGATCGCCCGCTGCATCGACTCCGGAATATCCACTTGTTTGACTTCAACCTTCGATACCTTGATACCCCAGGGCTCCGTATCCTGGTCAAGGATCACTTGCAACTTGCTGTTAACCCTTTCGCGCTCGGAAAGGATCTCGTCCAGCTCGAATTGCCCGACCACGCTTCGCAGCGTCGTTTGCGCGAGCTGCGACGTCGCGTATAAATAATTTTGCACCTGCGAGAGCGCCAGGTTTGCCTCCACCACGCGGAAATAGCAGACCGCGTTCACCTTCACCGACACGTTGTCGCGCGTTATGATGTCCTGCGGTGGCACGTCCAGCGTCTCCGTCCGCAACGGAATCCGGTAAAGCGTCTCAATCGGCCAGAAAACTACCCGCAACCCCGCCAGCTTCGCGGTCGGTTGCATCCGCCCGAGCCGCAGCACCACGCCTCGTTCCCATTCCTTGATCACATAGAGTGAATTCCAGAACCAGATGAGAAACACCAGCGCCAGAACCCCCCAAAAAATTGAGAATGTTTCTAACATCGCTGCCTCCGTTTCGATTCCGATACCTCAATCCCCGGTTCTCTCAAATCTGAACTCGATTCTATCCGCGCGCTGTCGAGCCTACTTCGCCGCGGGCTCCACGTAAAGCGTCAGGCCATCCACGCGAATCACGCGCACGCGCGTCCCCGCCGGGATTGCCTGTCCGGCCGCGGCCGCGCGCCACAACTCTCCGTGTACGCGCACCATGCCGTTTACCGAATCCGCCGCGCCGATTGCCTGTGTCGCCTCTCCCTCGGAACCCACCAGTTGCTCGACCCCCGTTGTCTGTCTCCACGAGCGCGACTTCAACACCAGCCGCATCAGGAAAATCACCAGTAAAGCGAAAGGCAGCGTCACACCGAACGCCACTTCCAGGCTCACTCCTCCGGTGGTCATCGGCGACTTAATCAGCATCAGCGCCCCGATGAGCATCGCCACTGCTCCCCCCGCGCCCAGCACTCCGTGGCTTGTCATTTTTGCTTCTAAAATAAAAAGAGCCAGCGCCATTACAATCAGCAGCAGCCCCGTCAGATTCACAGGAAGAATGTGCATCGCATACAACGCAAGGATCATGCAGATGCCGCCAATCACTCCCGGTGCAACCATACCCGGATGCGTGAATTCCGCGTACAGCCCAAGCACTCCGGCAATCAGCAAAATGAAAAATATATCCGGCTGGACAATCCGCGAAAGAAATCGCTCCCGCATCGTTTGTTCGAGCGGCTCAATTTCAGCGTTCGTGAGGCGCAGAGTCGTCGTGCTTCCGTCGAACCGTTTAATCGTCCGCCCATCGAGCTGCCGCAGCAAATCTCCTTCCGAATTCACCACCATGTCCACCAGTTTTCCATCCAGCGCTTCCCTTTCCGTGAACGCTTTCCCTTCGGTCACCGCCGTTTCGGCAAGCGTCACGTTGCGTCCGCGCGCTTGCGCGTAGCTTCGCAGGAAGGCCGTCGCGTCATTCAAAATCTTATTCTTCATCGTTTCATCGGCGGTCAGCGGATAGCCGCCAATCTCAAGCACTGGCGAAGCCGCCCCCGTGTGCGTCCCCGGCGCCATCGCCGCCACGTCCGCCGACAGCAAAATAAAAAATCCCGCCGAGGCCCCCCGCGAACCCGCGGGCTCCACATAAATCGCCACGGGCACGGGCGAATGCAGAATGTGTTGAATGATCTGCTCCATCGAATCGCTCAACCCGCCCGGCGTATCCATCGAGATCAACACCAGGTTCGCGTGCATTTCCGCCGCCTGATCCATCCCGTTTTCAAGGTACTCGGCGAGGATCGGTTCGATCTCATCCTTGATTTCGAGGTGCACCACCACCGGCCGCTCATCCGCCGCGTTCGCGGATGCCGCTGCCGCTGCAACCCGGCTACCCCATCCCGCTCCCATCCACAATGCAATTACAGCAAGCGCCAGCGCCGCCCAATTGGCCCTCGGCCAGATCTTCCGCACGGATTCATTCAACTTCAATTCATTTCTCATCGCGCAGCTCCTGCACTCATTTCTCTACGCACGCGCGCCAGCCGCGAAAGCGATGTCGCGTTCATTCTTGTTACGTCCTCCTTCGGACGCACATCCTTCACATCTTGCGGCGGCGCGTCCGCCCGCAAAGCGTTTGCTTCTTCGGTCTCGCCATTATGATCGAGCGCGGCCAGCAGTAGCGCCCTGGCGTCCTGCGCCTCCGGCTGCAGGCGCAGCGCCTCTCGCAGCGACCCCGATGCCGCTCCCCAATCACCGAGAAGATACTTCGCCAGCCCGACATTGAACCAGTAATCGGGTTCGCCCGGATCGAGCTGCTGCGCCTTCTCGAAATCCGCCAGCGCGTCCTTATAACGCGCCTGGCGCAGCAACGCCGCACCTAGATTGTTTTCCACCTCAGGAATTTCCATTCCTGCCGCTGAACTCGATGTTGTGCGCCCCGAAATTGCCGCAAATGCCGACCCGGCCCCCAGCGGATCGTTTTGCGTCAGGCGGCACACACCGGTCGCGAACGCCGCATCGATTGCGTGCGCGCTGCTCGCGGGGACTCTCGCATACCAGCTCATCGCCGGTTCGCACTCCATTCGCGCATAGTAGGTCTTCCCGATGGCATACACCGGTTCATCCCAATCGGGATCCAGTTCTGCGGCTTCGCGCATCTCGCGCAATCGCACCTCGTCTTCCGAAGCAAGCAATCCACGCACAAAATGTTCAAGCGCATCCGGACGGATTGGACTCCCCGCGCTCAGGAATTGCCGCGCCGCCGGTAAGGCTGCATCGCACGGACTATTCGGCGCTAGCCCCGCGCGGATTTCGCATAGCACACGCCACGAAACGCGCGAATCGATTGCACCCAAACTTTCGAGAGTGCCCGAGTCCTCCGTCGCATCCGAAAGTTTCGGCGGGTTCACGCCCAGCACACGCGCCGTCACGCGCACGTTCGCTCCGTCAGGATCGAAATTGCCGAACACCACGTAGTCCGCGTCAATTTCAGCGGCAATCTTGAGCATGGTTGCGCGTGTAAATGGAGAGTACGCCGGCAGCCCCAGCTTTTCGAGCGCCGCCAGCCTCTCCTCGCGCGAAAAAACAATCGGCCCGTGTCCCTGAAGCCGGTCCGCGGTCAGCTCCGCCAGACCTTCTCCAAGCCAATCTTTGCCTGCCTCGTGCCCTGCATTTTCAAAGGGAAATACCACGACTGTCACCACCCGCGCGGTGGGACTGCTGTTCGCGGGCGCCTGCGCGGCGGCAATGCTGGTTGTACCGGCGGCAATTGAGAAAATTGCCGCGCAGCAAAGCCAATGCCGCGAAAGGACGGCCTTCATCGCAACTTCATTCTAGCAGAACCGGGCGGGGATGGTTTACCCAATGAGTGGATTCACAGGGGTTTACCAATAAATTGGTCAGTGTGGTTCCCGGAATTTCACGCGGCCTAAATGAAAGACGCCGCGGATTCATTACACCGCGGCGCCCTTCGTGAAACGCGTTTCGCCGGCTTTTGCAGCCGTTATCCGATCCCTTCCTGTTTTGACGGAGCCGCGGGAAGTTCAGGCAGCCCAAGAATTGTCCGGACTGTCCCGTCATTCAGCACGCCTGAAAATGCGGGGTCCGTCTTTGCTGCCTCCATTCCCGCGTAGCCTTCGTCCCGCGCTTTCCTTAGATAGTAAGCGCAGCGTTCAGCGTTCCCAGAGGAGGCGAATGACTTGGCCACAAGGAAATAAAATTCTCCATTGCTCGCCGACTTGGGTTGGATGATGGCCCCAACCCGTCCCCGGCGATCGAATACCTCCGGGTCAAGTGCCAGCGCGCGCTGGAATGCTTTTAGAGCTTCCGGCGCCTGCTTGTGCTTCAGGTAGGCCAGCCCCATGTTGCTGTAGAAAGTGGCGTCATACGGGTCCAACCGAATTGCTTTTTGATATGTCTGCACCGCCTTCACCCATTTCATCTGTTCAAAATAAACGGTGCCCATGTTGTTCCAGGATTCCCCGCCCTTTTTATCCAGCTTGGAGGCACGCTGATAGCTTTTCAACGCATCATTGAACTTGCCCTCTTGCTGGAACGCAATCCCAAGATGGTTCCAAAGCGTCGCATCATTCGGGCTTTCTTTGATCAGCGTTTTATAGACCGCTTCCGCGCTCGTGTAATCTTTGTGAATCATGTCGAGCGAAGCCCTTTCGAGCGCTGCTTCTCTCGTCGAATTATCCACGTTGAGCGCTGCTGCCTGCGGCGTAACCGGCGTAACGGTTTTGGATGCGTCGGAAAATTGCTGAGCAGATGCGGGAACCGCTAATGCCAGTGCTACGCTCGCCACCCAGATATTCCTCATGGCGATACCTCCGGGAACAGATTGGACTCCAACCGACTGTCTATATCTAGTAATGACACCGGATCCGCCGGTTTTGTTCCACCCTGCTCGTGTTGTCTACATTACCAAAATCTCGCCTCAATGGCGTCAGTATTTTATGCGGTGGCCCCGATGCAAACCCAAACTCAAACGCTTGGACATCGCAGCAGTCCCGCCCCTCACCGCCCTTTGCCCCCGCGCAACCACTGCCCGATTCGCCCCATCAGTGAAGTTCCCTGCGCGGTCCCTCGCTTATCGCAATACTGCGTCGGCTGTGTCCCCGCGATAAATACCTCCTCGCGGCTCACGGGACACGTGGCTGAAGCAAGCAACAGTGACTCGGGATCGATGTCCACTTTCGTGATGCCTTCCGGCGCCGCAAAATCATGCACGTCCTTATATCCGGGCAGCGCGATCGCGCGCATCATAAATTCCGCCCAAATCGGACCCGCGGTTAATCCTCCCTGCTCGCCCAGATCCCGGTTGTCGTCGAACCCCACCCACACCACGCACAAGAGATTTGACGTGTAACCCGCGAACCAGCCGTCGCGTGATGTCCCCGTCTTCCCCGCCGCCGGCGCCGTGAATCCGCGTGCGCGCACCGGCGCCCCGGTGCCGCGGTTGATCACGTCCTGCAGCACATTCGTCACGATGTAGTTCACCCTCGGATCCAGCACGGGATGCGTGTGCGGTTCATTGTCTTCAAGCACCGCGCCGTCAGCGCTTACCACCTTCTGCAAATAGAGCGGCTCGGCCCGTACTCCTCCGTTCGCGAACGCCGTGTATCCCGCGGCTATCTGCAGCGGCGTCATGTCGTATGCGCCGAGCGCCACCGCCGGCGTCGCCTGAATGCTCTGGTCCTCCAACATCCGCCGCGCAACGTCCACCACGTGCTGGTAACCCACAAGCTCGGCCACTTTCACCGTCGCCACATTCAGGGAATGCGTCAGCGCCTCGCGCAACGTCACCGTGCCCATGAAGTTCTCGCCGAAGTTGTCCGGCGTGTAATCCTTCCCGTCAAAAGTGAATGTCGTGGGCTCATCCACCACGGTTGTTATCGTCGTTACGATCGGGCCCGTTCCTTCCACCGCATCATCAAATGCCGCCGCATACACAAACGGCTTAAACGACGACCCCGGCTGCCGCTTCGCCAGCGCGTGGTTCAATTGGCTCTGTCCATAATCGCGCCCGCCGACGAGCGCCTTGATCTCGCCCGTCTTCGGGTCCAGCACGATCATCGCCACCTGCGCCTTCGGCACCGGCTCATTCGAGTGCTGCTTGGCCAGGTCCTTCTTCCAGCGCGCGTACTTGTTCGCGAGCAGCGCGTCCACGTTTTTCATGCCAACGTCCACCGCGATCACCGCTGCCCGCTGCAACTGCGGGTCGAGCGTCGTATAGGCGTGATAATTTTGCGAAAGCAGTTCCGATTCATCAAAATGGTCCAGCAGGTCGTCCTTCACCATGTCCACGAAATAAGGAGCCGCTCCGCTATCAATTCCGTTTCGCACCAGTCGCAACGGTTTTTTCTGCGCCGCCTGCATCTGCTCAGGCGTGATCATCTTGTCTTCCACCATTTGCTCGAGCACGTGGTCCCGCGACTCCGCCGCGCGGTCCGGATGCTCGTCGGCTGTCGAGTAATGGTTTGGCCGCCGGATAATTCCCGTGAGGAACGCCGCCTCCTCGAGCGTCAGATCGCGCACGTCCTTCCCGAAATAGGCCAGCGACGCCTCGCCAAATCCATGGATTGCGAAACTCCCGCGATTCCCCAAATAAATCTCATTCGCGTAGAGCTCAAAAATCTGTTGCTTTGTGAAGCGGTGCTCCAGCTCCAGCGCCACCAGTGTCTCCGCAAATTTCCGCCGCCACGTCCGCTCCGTAGTGAAGAAAAAACTGCGCGCGAGTTGCATGTCCAGTGTGCTCGCGCCTTGCGCTCGCGCTCCGTGCCGCAAATCCGCCCAAGCCGCGCCAAGCACTCGGATCATGTCGAATCCGGGATGCTCGAAAAACCGTTTGTCCTCCGCCGCCAGCAGCGCGTTCACCAGCACCTTGGGAAAATCTTGAAATCGCTCCGGCCGCCGCTTTGCGCGCGACTCATCAAAAAGGTTCGTCAGAAGTTCCGGCTCGATCTCCGCGTCGTCGAGCGACCCTCCCGTCGATATCGCCCGGATCCCGCGGATCTCTTTCCCCGCGAATTCCACGCGCAACGCGTTTCCCCCGCGGAAATAGGAAGCCTTGCCGGGATAAATTTCCAGCGTGTTGCCGTGCGCGGCATAGCGCCCGGCGCCGGATGCGTCGGCGTTTTCACGGTACCCGCTCTGTTGCAAATGTGCGGTCAGGTCGCCAATCGTTAAGGACTGCCCGGCGTAGATGTGCCCCGGCGCGGTGTAAATCCCGGTGGTGTGCTCGAAGGTGTTGCCGGAAAGCCGCTGATCAATCATCCGGCCGTAAACAATGTAGTAGTAGGTGAAGATGCCGAGGCCGGCCAGCAGCACGAGAAGCATGCTCCCGAGCAATGCCAGCTTCAGCCGCGACTTCCAGAATCCTCCGCCCAGGCGGATGCGCAATCCGCTTCTCCTCTCAATTCCCGCCACTCTTGCCCAATATTGGAATTGTACCGAATTTAAGCTGGACTTGCCGGGTTCCACCTTTTTCTGATGCTACGGTCGCGTCTTTGGTTTGTAAGCTCTACTGCACGAGGGACTGGTTGTTCGTCGAAGGCGTAAAGTGAAGCTGAAGGTTGTACACCGTCAAATCCACGGTCACGGTGTAATCCACCAGAACTTTCAGGCCGCGCGAGTCATTCTGCTGGATGTGAATATCGTCCGCGGTCGCGTCCACGTCTCGGGCCTGCATCTCCTTGAAGATTCGATCGCGAAGTTGGTCATTGCTGTACTTCCCCATCGAAAAAAGTCCTTCCTGGTGCAAATCATCCTCGAACTCATAATTGGCGAAATAAGGCGGGATCACTTTGTAGGAGACATACAGAAGGGCCACAAGAATCGCTGTCCAGACCACCGCGCGCAGCCGGCTTCCACCGCGCGCGCTGCTCAATCGTTGCCGCAATATCCGATCACTATCTCGTTTTTTTTCCGCTTTCATACCCAATTGCAGGCTAGCATCCGCTCTGTCAAGTGTCGAGAAACGTGCCCTCCGCCGTCACCCGGTGAGTTACCTGTCCATCCGGGCAGGCATGGGCTTTGCGCCTCTGGAGCCGGCCGGTTTGGGTGGGCAAATCGAGTGCGGAAAGTACGTGGTGCTCTTTTGGCGCGCCCTAATACGCCTTGCCGAAAATCGCGCGCTCCTTCGCGGAGATGCCGCAGAAGATGCACTTTCCTTCGCCGCCCTTTTGCTCGAGCGGGATGCAACGCATCGTCGCGCGCGTCTCTTCCTTAATTTTGGCTTCGCATTCGGCGCTGCCGCACCAGAATGCCAGCGCGAATCCTGATTCGACCGCCTGCTTGAATTCCGCGTAGTCCGCGGGCTCGCGCGTGTTCGCTTCGCGGAAGGCCAGCGCCTTCGCGTGCAGCGACGCGTGAATTTCGTCGAGCAATTTCCCGACGGTCGCGGCAATCCCGTCCATCGAAGCGGGTGACTTCCCTTCCCGCCCGGGACGGTCGCGCCGCGCCAGCATCGCGCTATTCGACGCCAAATCTTTCGGCCCCAGCTCGATGCGCAGAGGCACGCCGCGCAGCTCCCAGTGATTGAACTTGAAGCCGGGGCTGAATCCCTCGCGCTCGTCGGTGATCACGCGATAGCCCGCTTTCACCAGCTCGGCTTTCAACTTACGCGCCGCTTCGACAGTCGCGGCGCGCTCTTCATCCGTCTTGAAGATCGGCACGATCACAACCTGATAAGGCGCAAGCCGCGGAGGAAGCACGAGCCCCTGATCATCTCCGTGCACCATAATGATGGCGCCGACGAATCGCGTGGAAAGCCCCCACGAAGTGGTCCAGCAGAATTGCTGCACGCCGGTCTTGTCGAGATATTTAATTTCAAACGCCTTCGCGAAATTTTGCCCCAGGTTGTGCGATGTGCCCGACTGCAGCGCCTTGCCATCGCCCATCATCGCTTCAATCGAGTAGGTCACGTCCGCGCCGGCAAATTTTTCGGAATCGGATTTGCGCCCGGAAATCACGGGGATTGCCGCGTCCGTAATGGCCATGTCCGCGTAAATATCCAGCATCTGGCGCGTCTCGAATTCGGCCTCGTCGTAAGTGGCGTGCGCGGTGTGGCCTTCCTGCCAGAAAAATTCCAGCGTGCGCAGAAAGAGTTTTGTGCGCAGCTCCCAGCGCACCACGCTGTTCCACTGGTTGATCAGCACGGGCAGGTCGCGATACGACTGAATCCATTTCGCGTACGCGTGGCCGATAATCGTCTCCGAAGTGGGACGGATGACGAGTGGCTCCTCCAATTTTTCGCCGCCGCCGATGGTGACCACCGCCAGCTCGGGCGAAAATCCTTCCACGTGATGCTTTTCTTTCTCGATAAAACTCTTGGGAATCAGCAACGGGAACGCGGCGTTCATGTGGCCGGTGGCCTTGAAGCGGCGGTCGAGCGCGGCGGTGATGTTTTCCCAAAGCGCCCAGCCGTAAGGCCGCACGATCATGCAGCCGCGCACGGGGGCGTAGTCGGCCATCTCCGCGCGGAGCACGACCTGGTTGTACCACTCGTTGAAATCTTCCTTGCGCGTGGGCAGCTTTTGTTCCGCCATGATTGGTGCCGGTGCTCCTCTGGATTTAATTTAGTTTACGTACATTAACATGCTCGCTTGCAGGCTGCATCCGTGAACGCCGCCAGAGCGCCTCGTGCGTCCCGATCCTCTCATTCGGGACTACACCCTCCATTCCTCCGCACTCCCAGTTTTCGGAATCGCATTCCACTTCCGTCGTAACCAAAGGAATCTCTAGTTTGATTTCATTAACGGCTGGTGTAAGCTTACATGAGACAGCGACATGAAAACCCTTGGAGAGCGCGTTAGACAACTCCGCGAAGAAAACGACTTATCGGTTCGCGAACTTGCAAAGAAGGCGAAGGTCTCGGCACCTTTCATTTCTGACGTAGAACTTGGACGGCGCCATCCGTCCGAAGACGTGATGCAGCGGCTGGCGTCTGTATTGAAGACCACGGTGGAAGATCTTGAGAAATACGATGCGCGCCCTCCAGTCCAGGAGCTCAAACGTTTATCGGCAAACGATCCGGCCATGGGATTTGCCCTCCGGGGGGTCGTCGACCAGGGCGTGAGTGCCAAGGAGCTACAGAAGTTCCTTGATCATCGCGTAAGGACCAGAAAAAAATGAGAGGATACCGAGCGAGAGTCGGCCCTTTCGCACGGCAGCCATATTATAAGCCCGGCGAAATCGAATTAATTTGCGTCGACGAACTTCGAAAACTCAATCTGTATCCTTCCGCCCCGTCGCCCGTTCGCATTGATCGCTTCGTTGAAAAGCGCTTTGTTCCGCCCGCCTATGAGGACCTCCCGGCAGGCCTTCTTGGTTTTACGAGGTTCGGGCCGAATGGCGTTGAAGAGGTAGTCGTTGCCAAATCGTTGGACGACGAAGGCACTAAGCCGTCGGAGCGACGATTGAGGGCAACTCTTGCACACGAAGCCGGACACGGTTTGCTGCATGCGCACCTATTTGCCTTTGGCGCTCGCCCCGATTCGTTGTTCCGTGACGAACTCGCGGAAGATACTCCGAAAATCCTCTGCCGAGACGGCGGCATCTCTGGTGTCGGGATGACCAAAAACCTGCCGCGGTACCGTTGGTGGGAGTTCCAAGCCAATCAGGTTATTGGCGCGCTCCTCCTACCGAAAGAACTAGTCGAGGAGGCTCTCGCCCGGCTGCTTCGGGTGCAGGGAGCATTCGGAATTCCGGCCCTACCCGAAGACCGACGCGAGCATGCGACACGGCATTGTGCCGAGACCTTTGATGTGAACCCAGTTGTTGCGCGCATCCGTCTCAGCGCGCTTTACCCTCCGACCTCTGGCCAGTTGACATTTTAGGCGATTTCGTGAATAATGTAAGCTAGTGGTAGCTTACACAAGCTTTTACCAGCACGGCGACGGCGCTGGAAGACAAGAGGTCTCTGCTAGAAAAACTAAGGAGAAAGAAAAAATGGCCGAAGAACACAAAGAAAAAGAATTTGCATTGATCGTGAACACGCGCGAGAAACACTGGGAGAAAGACAGGATCTCCTACAAAGAGGTGATCGAATTGGCGTTCGGCAATTATTCTGATGATCCGAACACGACTTACACTGTTGATTACTCCCGGGGGCCCAAAGAGAATCCGGAAGGCTCACTTACGAAGGGGCACGGTGTAGAAGTCAAGAGCGGAATGGTTTTTAATGTCACAGAGACTCATAAGTCTTAACCACGATCTGAAGCAACTGAGGGATGAGGGCTACGAGATCGAGGTGAAAAAGTCGCACCTCCTCGTCCACCATGTTCCGTACGTGAACTCCAGCCGACAGATCGCCTTTGGTGTGCTTGTTACCCCACTTGGCGATTTGGCGGGTGATAGAACTGTGCCACCGAAAGACCACGTGATTTATTTCATCGGAGAACACCCGTGCGATAAGGAGGGCAATGTGCTCGTGGGTATTCAGCACGGGAGCGGCAAGCGAGCGCTGGCCGAAGGAATCGAGGTCGATCACTCCTTTTCTAATAAACCTGCTAGCGGTTATACGGACTACCACGACAAGGTAACGACCTACTGCCGGATTATTGCGGCGGAGGCGCGGGCGATTGACCCGATCGTCAAAACAAGAACATACAAGGTCATCGACTCTGGTGACGACCCGGACTGCGTCTTCCATTACCTAGATGCGAATTCAAGCAGGGCGGAGATCGAGGACATTTCGTCAAGGCTGAAAAATTTAAGAGTTGGGATAATCGGTGTCGGTGGCACTGGGTCCTATGTGCTCGATTTTGTAGCGAAAACCCCGGTGCGAGAAATACATCTTTTCGACGAGGACTCGTTTCGTACCCACAACGCGTTCCGTGCCCCTGGAGCTCCCTCAATCGAACTTCTCCGTGAGGAACCCAAGAAAGTTGTGTATCTCCACGGTGTATATTCAAAAATGCATAAATATGTTATCCCACATGAATACAGCATGACGGAAGCGAGGCTTGAAGAATTGGCGTGCCTCAGTTTTGCGTTTATATGCATCGACGAAGGCAAATCAAAGAGAATCATCATCAACAAATTGCTGGAGTCTGGAATCCCGTTTATTGATGTCGGAGTCGGGATTCAAGCCATTGACGAACGACTTACCGGGAGTGCGCGAGTGACGATGTGTACGCCCCAGAAGAACGATCACATCAGCACAAGGATTTCATTTTCAGATAGAAAGGACGACATTTACGACAAGAATGTCCAAATAGCGGAGATCAACGCTCTTAACGCCGCCCTGGCAGTCATCAAGTGGAAAAAGTCGGCAGGTTTCTACCACGATCTGGAACACGAATATCACTCGGCATACGAAATAAGCATCAATAAGATTTTCAACGATGAAACTACAGCATAGATTTGTTACCAGCGTACCCGAAGAACTTGAAGACGGGGTAATTTATGTCTCTATTGAATATGCTACCGCCATTCACAAATGTGCCTGTGGATGTGGCCGTGAGGTCATCACCCCATTCTCTCCCACCGACTGGCAACTTATCTTTGACGGACAGACTATTTCTCTTCGTCCGTCCGTAGGCAACTGGAGTTTTAAGTGCCAGTCTCACTACTGGATCACCAATAATGCAATCCAATGGGCTCCCAAATGGACCCGGAAGGAAATTGGCCGCGCAGCGAAAAAGGACCGAGCGAAAAAGAAGGTATTTTACAAAAAGCGATCTAGCATACAACACCGCGACGAGTAGCGTGCGGGGAGGGGCGGGGCCTTTAAGGCGGGTGGGTGCTGCAAACTTTGATTCGACACCATTTGCAAGATTTAGACGCACAATGGTCGGAGCACGTCGATCTAATTTGCCCTCTAGTACAGGCGAACAAATAACGAAATTCTTATTGACACTATGCCTCCACTGTTGTTTCATGGGTGCTATAAACGTTTACAGTACGGAGGCAAAGTTGAAACCAATCTATGTCCAATGTAAGGTTCTGCCGGGACTCTTCGAAAGTGAATTGTTTGTGCTCATTAATGGATCATCCTCGGCGTATGTTACGCGGAATAGCGTGAAAATCGACGCGACCCCGAAGCACGGCGTGCAAGTAGACGGATACGTTCTGGTTTATGTTGTCAGCGAAGAGAGAGACCGAAGTCTGGTAGAAGTTTCGGGCGAACCAGTCGTGGGTGGTCTTCGCACGTGGGTACCCAATGGAATGCTCGCTTCTGCGTAATGGAGCCGCATGGTTCTCAGTGACGATGGCATAAGGAAAGCCCTCAAATCTGGTGATCTTGAGATTGACCCCCTTCCCTCTGAAGAACAATTCCAATCATCCGCCGTAAATATCTACTTAGGAAATTCATTTCGCATTTGGGATCCGGCCAAGTTCAAGACCAGAGGCGTCCGGGTTGAACTCAACCTTGCCGAGCAGTCGTTTGCAGATACAGCGAACGCGTATGCGACGGAGGCACCGCGTGATGCTGATGACTGCATAGTGTTGTCCCCATTCGCCATCGAACCAACAGTGCTCCTATGCTCCACTCGTGAACGCATTCACCTACGAAAAGAGTCAGCCCTTTGCGCCCGGGTGGAAGGACGCAGCTCCTTGGCCCGTCTTGGTCTGGTTGTGCATCTAACAGCACCGACGATCCACGCCGGCTTCAATGGACAGATCACTCTAGAAATGGTCAACCATGGCCGCTTTTACCTGAAGCTCGTTCCGAATAAAACGATGATCTGCCAATTCATTATCGAGAGACTTGATTCACCCGCAACTGGAACGGCAAGTTCTACCTTCCAAGGGCAGAAGACGGCGACCGGACAAAAGTGACCGGGTCGGCATTCATTGTGTCTCAGGGGCGGTTGGGGCAGCTTTTGCAATCAGGATAGCCCATCCATTGCGCGGAATGGGCGGGGCCTTTCGGGACGACGAACTAGACACCTTCGATTTTCTAATTCGAATACCCATTCGAATAGGTTTTGTAACAAATCTTCCCCTAATTCCTAAAGAATTCTCTTGACATTAGTTTACCCTTGTTGTAACATGCCCCATGGATTCGCAAAGTACTTCAATCCCGATCCGTTCATTCGGGACGCCGCCCTCCCGATTCAGATCCTGTAACCCCAATGTTGCACTCCTCTTACAGCCAACGTTGCGCAATTTTGGTGCACTCGCGCCCGTAAATCATTTAGATAGAAACAGTTATCCGCAAAGTCGTCAGAAATCCCCTAAGTCCTTTGCTGCACTACTCTTACCGCACCTTTTTCCCGTAACTCCTTTGTTGCACTACTCTTACAAAAAGATGGGGGGTGTGGGGGTATGCGCCTTTTGCATCCCGATGGTTTGTATCGGGACCCCCCTCCCTGTGGGTGAACTTGTTCATGTAGCGCCAGGCTTCAGCCTGGCAAGATTCTTCGGGTCGAGAGATCGTGCCGCCCTAAAGGGACGGCGCTACACGAACCCCTCCCCCACATGTAACTCTCTTAGTTTCAATCACTTAGCCAGTTTCCATGTCGGTCCCCCACACGTAAGTCCTTTAGAATCAAGCGTTTGTCGAAAATGGGGGTAGGGGGGGTCCTACTGACGTGGAATCAATTGAAAGGAGTCGAAGAACCGCTCGGTGGCGGCGGCATCGAACTTCTTCGATTTGGGAGAGACGACGCCTTCCTGATACAGCGTGCTGCCAACCAGATAGAGCCGGATGGAAAGATGCATCAGGTCCGTCTCCGACTCGAATGCGACTCCCGGATTCGCGCCAAGAAAAATCTTTTTATCGTTGCCGACAAGGTGGCTTTTGGAATTGGCGAGCGCGCCGTTTTCCGCGCCCTGCAAAACCGCGTCGGGATCCTTGCCATCGAGGTGATTTCCAAAATCGGTGGCCGCGACCATGAACGTCGCGCCGGAGATTGGTTCGGTGACAATGTAAAAGTGGATTTCAAAGGTGAGCTGCCCCTCGGGCGCGTTTTCTTTACTGAATTCAGGCTTTGAGGGGAACGCGGCGCGAAAACCGTCGGCAGGATAGCTGTAGGATTTCTGTTGCGCCGCCGCGTTGAGGCTCACAAACAAAATTGCCAGAAGCGCGGCGGCGGTTTTATGGCTCATGAATTTGCAAAACGTGAGCCTAACACATCTGTTGGGACGGAATGAACGCTTCTGATAGAATTGCTCTTCGCGATTCCACCGCAAATCAGATGAGCGAATCCGCAGCTAAACCGCGCATCGCAATCGGCGCAGACCACGCCGGATACCACGCCAAGGAAGTCATCAAGAGATATTTGCTCGAAGCGGGATATCCGTTGGAGGATTTGGGCACGTGGTCGGATGAGTCCGTGGATTATCCGGACTATGCGAAGAAAGTGGCGGAGAGAATTGTCGGAGGCACGGAACAACTGGGCGTGCTCGTGTGCGGCACGGGAATTGGAATGGCTATCGCCGCAAACAAGGTAGAGGGAATCCGCGCGGCGGTGGCGCATGACGCGATGACGGCTCGGGCGGCGCGCGAACACAACGACGCCAATGTGTTGACGCTGGGCGGACGGGTGGTGAATGACGCGTTGGCGGTGGAAATTGTGAGGGAGTTCCTGGGCGCGAAATTTGCCGGAGGAAGGCATCAGCGGCGGATTGACAAGATTACGGAATTGGACGAGGAGAGAGTGAAGAAATAAAGAAAAAGATACGAGGAATCGGAGACAGTGGCTACACAAAAACAGATCGAGAGTGAAATGAACCGCGCGCTGCGCGTGGTGGATCCGGATATCGCGGAGATCATCGAGCTGGAAACGCGGCGACAGACAGAGGGGCTCGAACTGATTCCGTCGGAAAACTTTGTTTCGGAAGCGGTGCTCGAAGCGATGGGGTCGGTGCTGACGAACAAATACGCGGAGGGCTATCCGGGAAAGCGTTATTACGGCGGTTGCGAGTACGTGGACCGCGCCGAGCAGCTTGCGATTGACCGCGCCAAGCAACTGTTCGGAGCGGAGCACGCCAACGTGCAGGCGCATTCGGGCTCGCAGGCGAATATCTCGGTGTATATGGCCGCGCTGCAGCCGGGCGATACCGTGCTGGGAATGAATCTGGCGCACGGCGGTCATCTGACGCACGGGCACCCGCTGAATTTTTCGGGGAAGATGTACAAGTTCATCGCGTATGGCGTGACGAAAGAAACGGAGACTGATCGATTACGACGAAGTCGCGCGGCTGGCGGACGAGCACAAGCCGAAGATGATTGTCGCGGGGGCGAGCGCATATTCGCGGATCATCGATTTCCCGAGGCATGGCGGAAATCGCGAAATCTGTGGGCGCGCTGCTGTTCGTGGATATGGCGCACATCGCAGGACTCGTGGCGGCGGGCGTGCATCCGAGTCCCGTGCCGCACGCCGATTTCGTGACGCACGACGACGCATAAAACTTTGCGCGGGCCGCGCGGCGGAATGGTGCTGTGCAAGGCGCAGTATGCGAAGGAACTGGACAAGCTGACGTTTCCGGGGATTCAGGGCGGTCCGCTGATGCACACGATTGCGGCGAAGGCGGTGTGCCTGAAGGAAGCGGCGACGCCGGAGTTCCGCGAATATTCGCAGCAGGTGGTGACGAACGCGAAGGCGCTCGCGGCGGAGATGGCGAAGCAGGGATTCCGGATCGTGAGCGGCGGGACGGACAACCATTTATTTCTGGTGGATGTCCATGTGCAAGGGTTGACGGGAAGAGACGCGCAGCCTGCGCTGGACCGCGCGGGAATTACGGTGAACAAAAACGCGATTCCGTTTGATACTTTGCCGCCGATGGTTGCGAGCGGAATCCGGATGGGCACACCCGCGATTACGACGCGCGGGATGCGCGAGGCCGAGATGGCGCCGATTGCTTCGTGGATTGCGGAGACGCTCGGGGCGCTGAACGATTCCGAGACGGAGAGGCGCGTGCGTGCGGCGGTGTCGCGGTTTACGGCGGATTTTCCGATGTATGAGCGGCGGTATCGCGCGGTGGATGGGATGGCGTATCGGGCGGCGGAGAAGAAGTAGCGGTCGAGAAATAATCCTTCCAATCGAGAGAAACCCCCGGGTTCGGGGAACCCGGGCTACACGCCTTTCTTAAATCAAAGTGATTTCTAATTCTTCGGCGCGGGCGTTTTGAATTCGGAATGCGCGGACGGGATTTCTTGCGTTGAGGAGCGGCGAAACGATGAAGTATGCGGCATCGGGATAGTAGGCGCGTTCGATGTCGACAGGCGAGGCCGCGTTTTCGCCAGTTGGATGAGAGTGGTAGATGCCGAGCAGGTCGAATCCTTGCCCGCGGATTTCGCGGAATAGCTGGAAAAGTTCCTGGGGCGCGATTTCATAGGCTGTCGCGGGAGTTGGATGAACGTTGCGCGCGGGAAATACCGCGGTGACTACGGCGGCAGGTCCCGCGAGGAGGCCGCAGATTTCGCGCGAGGGGTCCTGGCGCGATTCATCCAACATTGAGTTGACGATTGACCGCGCGATTCGGACGGCGTTCACGGAGCGAATTGTAACTTAGGGAGTGGCGCGGCGGCCCATAAGAAGAACCATCCTCACGTATCGGCAATTTGATGAGGGTGAAACGGATTCTGCGGGCCGGACAAAAACGTCCGGCCCTCGGAATGACAATCGTTAGCATTAGCGCGGCAGCTTTTGCTAGGCGCTTTGGGCTTTGCGACGGAGGAAGGTCGGGACCTCGAGGTCGTCGGCCTGAACCTCCTGGATGATTTCGGTTGTGGGGCGCGGGGCCTCGCGAAAAACCTGTTCGGGTTGCGGGTCGCGGCCGGCTTTCCACGTCTTCGGCAGATAGGACGGCTTTTGCTGGACGGGCTTGCGCGCGACTTCGCGGAAGCCCGCGGCGATGACGGTGATCTTCACGGACTCCTTCATGGCGTCGTCCATCACCGCGCCGAAAATGATGTTGGCGTTTTCGTGCGCGGCCTTCTGGATGATGGAGGAGGCCTCGTGAACTTCATGCAGCGAGAGGCTGGACGAGCCGGCAGATGTTGATGAGAATTCCCTGCGCGCCCTGGATGGAATTGTCTTCGAGAAGCGGGCTGTTGATGGCGCGATTGGCGGCGTCGATGGCGCGATTCGAGCCGGAGGCGACGGCGGTGCCCATGACGGCGTAGCCCTGGCCGTGCATGATGGTTTTCACGTCGGCGAAGTCGCGATTGATGATGCCGGGGATGGTGATGATGTCGCTGATGCCCTGCACGGCCTGGCGAAGGATGTCGTCGGCGATGCGGAATGCCTCGAAGAAGCTGGTGCCGCGCTCGACGGTTTCCATCAGGCGCTCGTTGGGGATCACGATGACGGTGTCCACGCAGCCGACCAGTTCGGAGAGCGCGTGCTCGGCCTGCATCATGCGGCGCTTGCCCTCGAAGGCGAAAGGCTTGGTGACCACGGCGACGGTGAGCGCGCCGAGTTCGCTCGCGAGCGAAGCGACCACGGGCGCGGCGCCGCTGCCGGTGCCGCCGCCGAGGCCGGCGGTGATGAAGACCATGTCCGAGCCTTCGAGCGCCTCGATGATCTTTTCGGTGTCTTCGAGCGCGGCCTTGCGGCCGACCTCAGGATTGGCGCCGGCGCCGAGACCTTTGGTGAGCTTGGTGCCGATCTGCAGCTTGACCGGCGCCTGCGACAGCTTCAGCGCCTGCAGATCGGTGTTGGCGGCGATGAATTCGACGCCTTCCACCTTGGCGCGGATCATGCGGTTGACGGCGTTGCACCCGCCGCCGCCCACGCCGATCACCTTGATCTTCGCGCCTTGCGGAATTTCTTCGCTGAATGAAATCCGGATTCCGGATTCTTTCGGTGTCATTGTTCTCCCCCTCAGTCAATCTTTGAGTTACATCCGAACCGAAAGCCCTGCTGGGCTCCGCGCGATTCGATCCGGCAAATCCAAAACTTTTTGCTCCTGCTTCCCTTCTGCTACTGGCCCGCAAACATGCTTTGAGTTTTCCGACCAGCGTTGCCGGACGCGCGGCGACCTGACGTCGCGCGTGCGCCCCGTACAGCAGCAGCCCAACGCTGGCGGAATACTCGGGCTGGGAAAATTCTTCGGGCAAACCGGCGCAGGCCGCGCGGCGCGCCGACGCGCACGGGCAGCGAGAACATGCGCTCGGCCAATTCCGGCAAACCCATCAGGCGCGCGCCGCCGCCGGTGAGCACAAGCCCGGCGGGAATCAGCGCGTCGAGGCCGGCGCGCTGCAGTTCGTCGCGGACGAGCGAGAGCAGTTCTTGGGCGCGCGGCTCGACGATTTCGTTCAGCATGCGCGTGAAGACAGTGCGCGGCGGACGGTCGCCGACGCTGGCGATTTCGATGGGGCGATCTTCGGTGAGCAGCTCGCGCCATGCGCAGGCGTGATCGCGCTTGATGCGCTCGGCTTCGGGAATCGGCGTGCGCAGGCCAACGGCCAGGTCGTTGGTGAAATGGTCGCCGCCAATCGGAACGGCTGCGGCGTGGCGCACGACGCCTCCGGCGAAAACGACCAGGTCCGTGGTGCCGCCGCCGATATCGAGCAGGCAGCAGCCGAGTTCGCGCTCGTCCTGCGTGAGGCATGCCTCGGCGGCCGCCAGCGGCTCGAGCACGGTGTCCGCAACGATTACACCCGCGCGATTCACGGCGGTCACAAGATTTTGCGACGACGAAACGGCCGAAGTGACGATGTGTACGTTGACTTCCAGGCGCTGTCCGACCATGCCGATGGGGTCGCGAATGTGATTCTGCGCGTCAAGAAGAAATTCTTGGGGAAGAACGTGGATGATTTCGCGATCTTCGGGAAGAGTGATGGCGCGCGCGGCGTCAATGGCGCGGCGGACGTCATCCTTCTGAACGTCGCGGGCGCGCTGGCCGAGCGTGATGCCGCCGCGGCTGTTTACACCCTTCACGTGGCTGCCTGCAATTCCGAGAATCGCTGATTCCACCGGCACTCCCGCGACGCTTTCAGCCTCCTCAACCGCGCGGCGGATGGAACTGACCGTCGCGTCAAGGTTTACGATGAGGCCTTTGCGCAGCCCCTTGGATTCGGCCGCGCCGAGCGCCACAAATTTCAAACCATCATCATCGAGCTCGCCGACAAGAGCGCAAGTTTTTGTGCTGCCGATGTCGAGCCCGACTAAATACCGGTCTTTCTTTGCCAATCCGCCGCCCCAACTTTCATGCCGCGCAGCGCCTCTGCATGGGCCGCGCGCGGCGAAAACTTAGTGATTCTTTGCCGAACGATCCGCGCCGCCGGAGCCGGAATCCGCGGCGCGCGTTTCGGGGTTTACGACCACCTGCTTTGAAAAACGAAGGTCCACCGAATCGACGCGGCCCGCGGTGGCGCGCCACTGCGCGATATTTTCGAGCAACACGCGAAACTTCGTTTCAAAATCCTTGTTTCCGAAATGGACGAGCAGCGGTCCCTGGTCCTCGAGGCCAGTGATTCCCATCTGGCCGAGGCCGGCGAGCGTGGCGCGAACATCCGAGGCTTCGGAAAGATCCACTTCGCTGACGTGATCGGATGCGCCGGGCTTGACCTGATTCATGCTGCGAATAAGGTCCATGAAGAGGCCCATGCGAATCGCGCGGTGCGACGAAGAGGATGATTCAGTAATGCCGCTCAACACGGGAAAATGAAAATCGCCTTCGATGGGGCGCTCGAGAATCACGCCCTGCGCGTCAACGAGGGATATATCCGAGCTGGTGCGGAGAAACGCGACGGGGGAACGCTCGACCAATTCAACCCGGACGCGATTCGGCATAATGCGCGAGACGACGGCGTGCTCCACCCAGGGGATGGATTCGAGATTCTGGCGCCGGGTATCGAGCGGAATCCGCAAAACGCTTTTGCCCACATCTCCGGCGAATTTTTCCGTGACGGTCTGGCGCGCGACGTAGCGGCTGCCGGTGACTTCAATCTGGTCGAAACTCTGCAGGGAGAGGCGCGGAGAGAAAAGGAAAAAATCGCCAACTTCGTAGAGAACGAAACCCGCGGCAAGCGTGATCGCTCCCGCAAGAAGTATCCGGCGATACATAGGCCAAGTGCGTTTGCCGAATTTTCTTCGGCGCACCTCGACGGGCTTTTGACGGCGAAGATAACGAGGTTCTTCGTCCGCAAAAACTTCCTGCGGGATGGCGTCAGGATCGGTTGCCGCGCTCGCTTTAGCCATTCGCTCCTACTTCCAGACGATAACTTCTTCTTCCAATTCCACGTCATAGGCTTTGTGGACACGCTCACGCACATCCGCGATGAGCGATAGCATGTCCGACGCCGAGGCGTGCCCGGCGTTTACAAAAAAATTTGCGTGGCGGTCGCTTACCCGCGCGTCGCCGACGTGGAAACCCTTGAGGCCAAGCTCATCAATCATCCGTCCGGCGGACGCGCCCGGCGGATTTTTGAAAATACAGCCCGCGCTTTTTTGATTTAGCGGCTGACTGGATCGGCGTTTTTCGTTGCAGATGCGAATCCCTTAGAGAATTTCACGGTAGGGCTTGAGGGTAGCTCCAGTTTCACCGCGAGCATAATATCATCGGGCGCAAAAGAAGTGTGACGATATTCAAAGGAAATCTGATCGCCCTTCAAGGTTTCCAGGCTTCGCGTGGCGGCACGGTAGAGCTCGACTTCGCGGACATAGCAGCCGATCTGCGTTCCGTAAGCGCCCGCGTTCATGCGCAGCGCGCCGCCCACCGTGCCGGGCACTCCGATCAGGCCTTCCATGCCGCCGAGATCGTGCTTGGCGCAGAATGTGACGGTGCGACCGAGGTCCGCGGCGGCATCGACGAAGGCGAAATTGCCTTCGATGCGAAATTCCGGATCCGGCTTCACAAGATTGAGAACAATCCAGGGCAGTTCGCCGTCGGCGATCAGCAGGTTTGAGCCGCCACCGAGGAAGCGATGCGGATAATTCGCTTCGTCCAGCATGCGGACAAGCTCCGGCAATGAGGCGTGACGGTGAATGAGCAGGAGGTCAGTCGTGCCGCCAATGCCGAGCGAGGTGCGCTCGGATAGCGCGGCGCTTGCGACGCGTTCGACGCCGAGGCCGGGGAGAGCCGCCAGAATTTTGGGGACTTCAATCTTCACTCGACAACCTCATTTCGCCGAACTCATTCCATCGCGCTCGTAGAAACCTTTGCGCCAAGCAGAATCGCCAATTCACCGACGGCGCGGCCCACATTTCCGGCGCCGATGGTCAAAATGGCATCGCCGGAGCGCGCTTCCTTAAGCAGATACTCGATCCCATCCTGCATCGAGCTACGATAAGCGACGTTCTTGTGTCCGGCGGCGCGAATCGCAGCGGCGAGGGCTTCCGCAGTGATGCCGGGAATCGGCTGCTCGCTCGCGGCGTAGATGTCTGTAATCACGACGACGTCGGCCTGATTGAATGCGCGGCAGAACTCATCCCACAGGTGCATGGTGCGCGTAAAGCGGTGCGGCTGAAAGAGCACCAGCAGGCGGTTGAACCTGCATAGCCGCGCGCGGCTTCGAGCGTGGCGCGGATTTCCGCCGGGTGATGGCCGTAATCGTCGATTAGAGTGATCCCGTTAATGACGCCCTTCACGTCGAAGCGGCGGCCGACGCCGGTGAAATTCGCGAGGCCTTCGCGGATTAGCTCGGCAGGAACGTCGAGATAAAGGGCGACGGCGGCGGCAGCGGCGGCATTGCGCACATTGTGGATGCCGGGAGGCGCGGGCAAGTGGAACATTCCGAGGTCATCGCCGCGATAGGTGAGGCGGAAATCGCTCTCGAGGCCGGTGTGCTCGATATCGGAAATCACGAGGTCAGCCTGGCTCGAGGTGCCGTAGGAAATCACGGGACGACTGACGTTCGGCAGAATGGCCTGCACGTTCGGCTCGTCAAGGCAAAGGATGGCGGCGCCGTAAAACGGGACGCGGTTCACGAATTGGGTGAAGACGGACTGAATTTCGTCGAGCGAGGCGTAGTGATCGAGGTGCTCGCGGTCAATTGTGGTGACGACGGCGACGACGGGCGCCAAAAGAAGAAAGGTGCGGTCGCTTTCGTCGGCTTCGACGACCATGTATTCGCCGCGGCCCAGGCGCGCCGTGGTGCCGGCGGCGTTGACGCGGCCACCGACGACGAATGTGGGGTCAAGACCCGCGGCAGCGAGAATGGCCGCGACCATGGAGGTCGTGGTGGTTTTGCCGTGCGCGCCGGCGACGGCGATGCCGTATTTCAGGCGCATCAACTCGGCGAGCATTTCGGCGCGGGGGATGACCGGGATCTTGAGCTTGTGTGCCTCGACAAGCTCCGGATTGTCGCTGCGGACCGCGGAGCTGACGACGAGGACGTGCGCTCCGGCGACGTTTTCGGCGCGATGACCCTCGAATATCTTCGCGCCCAAATTGGCGAGGCGGTCGGTGATGCCGGAGAGCTTTGCGTCGGAGCCGGAGACGGCGTAGCCGAGAGTGAGCAGGACCTCGGCGATGCCGCTCATGCCTATGCCGCCGATTCCGACCATATGAATCCGCTTGAAGTTGTGAAAGGAAACCATCATGTGCGTGTCACCTGTTCGATCAATTTAACGATTTCTTGCGTGGCCCGCGGCGCGGCGAATTGACGGGCCTTCGCTGCCAAACCTGCGAGTTCATCCGGCGCGGCCAGCAGACCGGTGATTTCTTGAGCAAGCCGCGCACCATTCAATTCGCTTTCGCACAGAACGCGCGCGGCGCCTACGCGTTCGAGCGCCTGGGCGTTCTGCAACTGATGGCTATCGGCGGCGCCGGCAAAGGGAATGAACAATGCGGCGCGGCCAACGGCGGCGATCTCGGCGATGGTCGTCTGGCCCGCGCGGGAGACGATGAGGTCAGCCCACGCGAACCGTACCGGCATATCCATGAGAAATGGCTTTACCTGCGCGGTGAATTCATTGGCGAGATAGGCGGCGCGGACGCTTTCGTATTCCCGTTCGCCGGTCTGGTGGACGATCAGGAGGTCGTTCATCCGCTCCTTGAGCAATGGGAGCGCGTCCACGACGGCGCGATTGATCGGCCGCGCGCCCTGGCTGCCGCCGGTAATTAAGATGCGGAACGGCGGCTCGGGCTTGCGCGGGGCGACGAATTTGAATTCCGGGCGCACGGGGCAGCCTGTGACAACGGCTTTTTTACCTAGCCGCCGCGCAGTTTCTTCATAGCCGACGGCAACTCGCGTGGCGAATCTTGCGAGGATGCGGTTGGTAAGACCGGGCGCGGCGTTGGGCTCAAAGATCACGACCGGTATCCCACGCATTGCGGCGGCCAAGAGGATTGGGCCCGCGGCATAGCCTCCCACGCCGAAGGCAACGTCAAATTTGTGCTTGCGCAGAATGGCGCGCGAATCCATATACGCCGGGCCAAGCGTCGCCAGATTGCGCGCGAGTTTCATGCCTCCCATACCCTTCAATCCGGCGGAGCGGATGTATTCAAGCGGGATTCCGGTCGGCGGGACCAACTTGTTTTCGAGGCCGCGAGCTGTTCCCACGAAGACAGCATCGCGCGCTTCGCCGATTTCCATGCCATGGCGCAGCCATTCCTGCGCGACGGCTAGCGCCGGAAACACATGACCACCCGTTCCTCCGCCCGCTACAAGCATCTTCATGGCCTCGCGGCCTTCTCGTTTCCGCAGCGCATTTCTCTAACTCGTCTGCTGACTGATATTCAGAAGCACGCCCGTGGCCAGCAGCATCACCACCAGACTTGAACCGCCGTAACTCATGAATGGCAGCGGAATTCCTTTGGTCGGCAACATACCGAGCACCACGCAAAGATTGATGAGCGCCTGGCTTACAACCATCACCGTGATGCCGAGCGCGATGAGGCGCCCGAATGGGTCGAGGGACGCGACGGCGGCGCGCAATCCGCGCCAGGCGTAAACGGCGAATAAGGCCATCACCAGCACGCCGCCGATAAAGCCGAACTCTTCGCATAGGACGGCGAAGATGAAATCGGTGTGCGCTTCGGGCAGGTAAAAAAGCTTCTGCTTGCTTTCCATAAGACCGACGCCGGTCAGCCCGCCCGAACCGACCGCGATCAGCGATTGCAACAATTGGAAACCGCTGCCTTGCGCGTCGGCCTCCGGGTGGCGGAAGCTCGCGACACGCGCCAAACGCCAGGGCACGAAAATAATCAAGTAAAGGGCATACGGAGCAGCCAACGCGCACGCGCCGGCCAGATATTTCATCGAGACTCCGGCGACAAAAAGCATTCCCAACGCGATGAGGAAAATTTCAATCGCAGTGCCGAGGTCGGGCTGCTTGGCGATGAGCGCGACTACGATTAGCACGGGGGCGAGCGCGGGGATGATCGTTTTCTTCAGATCGTTGATGTTCGGGCCGCCGGGCCGCATTCGGCGTTCGAGGAACCACGCCAAGTAAGCGATCACAGCGAGCTTCGCAAGCTCGGATGGCTGCAATCCGACGGGGCCGATCGAAATCCAGCGGTGGACATCGTGGCGACGGTCAAGGAAAAACACGCCGACCAGCATCGCGAGGACTGCGAACAATCCCGTGAAGACGACCGCGGGCTTGCGAAGAACGCGGTAGTCCACGTTCATCACCAGAAGCATCGCGCCCGCGCCGAGCGCGAGCCAGATGAGCTGGCGCAGCAGAAAAAAATAAGCGTGGCCGTGCTGCTCACGCGCGGTGACGGCGGAGGCGCTGAATACCATCACGGCGCCCACCAAACAAAGCGCTACGGTGGATAGGAACAGCCAGCGATCGGTGTCGAGTCTGCGTGGCATGAATGGGTTCGCCTAACTTGCGCGAGCGCGATCGCCCGCGGCGAATTCCTCCTCGAGGATGCGGACACGCTGCTTGAAGACGCGCCCGCGATGTTCAAAATTGTGGAACTGGTCAAAGCTCGCGCAGGCCGGCGCGAGAAGAACGGTGTCGCCGGGCTTGGCGATTTCGGCGGCACGCGAGACGGCCTTCTCGATTGTCCCGACGGATTCAATTTGGACCGCGCCTTTAATCTGCGAGCCAATTTTTTCCGCGGCGGCGCCGATGAGCAGGACGAGCTTTGCGCGGTGATGGAGCGGCTCGCGCAGGAGCGTGAAATCGCCGCCCTTGTCTTTTCCGCCGAGGATCGCGACCAGATTGCCCGGAAACGCGTCGAGGGCCTTTAGAGTGGCGTCCACATTCGTGGCCTTTGAGTCGTTGTAATAGCTGACGCCATTGATCTCAGCTACGAATTCGAGACGATGCTCGACACCCGCAAAACTCTTCACGCCGGATGCGATGGCCGCCGGGCCGACTCCGGCCAATGACGCAGCGCCAGCCGCGGCGAGAACATTTTCGACGTTGTGTTCGCCCCGCAGACCGATATCGCCTCGGCGAAGCAAGACAGTTTCCGCGCCGTCATCGCGCAAGACGATTTCGGTGTCACGGAGAAAGATGCCCCGTGCGACGCGTTTCGTGCGGCTGAACCAGAAAACGCGCGGGCGTGACGGCGCATATTGCGCGGCGCCTTCGTCATCCGCATTCAAGATGGCCGCGTCGGATTCGACTTGATTTTCGAAAATGCGCGCCTTGGCGCGGCCGTAACTTTCGAGCGACGCGTGGCGATCGAGATGGTCCGGCGTGATGTTGAGGAGCAGCCCGATATCCGGGCGAAATTTGTCGATCAACTCCAGTTGAAAGCTGCTGACTTCGGCGACGGTGACCGTGGCATCGCTGGTTTCGGTGACGCGCGAAATCAGCGGCGTGCCGATATTTCCGGCGACGATTGTCGGAATGTTGGCGTTTTCCAGAATGTGGGCGATGAGCGATGTTGTCGTGGTCTTCCCGTTGGACCCGGTTACGGCGATCAGGCGGCCGCGCAGAAAGCGCGAGGCGAATTCGATTTCGCTCCAGACCGGAATTTTGGCGATGCGCGCGGCCTCAAGGTTCTGCATATTGGCGGGCACGCCAGGGCTCGGGACGATCAAGTCCTGCGCGAGAAAAGTGTCTTCGCGGTGTCCACCCAATTCGAGCGCGACGCCGGCTGCGCGCAGCTTTGCCACGGTCTCGGCGATGTCAGTCTCGGCGCGCTCGTCGGTCGCAGTCACGCGCGCGCCGCGCGCGGCGCAAAAAAGCGCCGTGGCGATGCCCGTGCGCGCCAGTCCCACGACCAGCACGCGCTTACCTTCGAGTTCGATTCCCGGCTTCAACCGTTTACCTCAGTTTCAATGTCGTGAGCGCGAAAAGCGCAAACACCAGCGCTACGATCCAGAATCGGACAATTACTTTCGACTCGCTCCAGCCGATGAGTTCAAAGTGATGATGAATCGGCGCCATCTTGAAAATGCGTTTTTTCGTCAGGCGATAGGATCCGACTTGCAGAATCACCGAAAGCGCTTCGAGCACGAAAACTCCGCCGACAAAAAACAGCAGGATCTCCTGCTTAATGATGATGGCGACGATTCCCAGCGTGCCGCCGAGGGCGAGCGATCCGACGTCGCCCATGAATACGTCGGCGGGATGCGCGTTATACCAAAGGAAACCGAGCGATGCTCCGACCAGCGCGCCGCAAAAAACCGTGAGTTCGCCGACGTTCGGGATGTATTGAATGTCGAGATAGTTCGCGAAGCGCGAGTTGCTGGTCAGGTAAGTGAGAATCGTGAGCGCGCCCGCGGCGATGATGGTGCAGCCGATGGCGAGGCCATCGAGCCCGTCCGTAAGATTCACGGCGTTCGATGAGCCGACCGCAACCAGGACGATGAAGAGCAGGAACGGCACAAACGCGAGCGGCCAGACGTAATTGTGAGTAAGCAGACTGTGGACAACGAGGTCCGGATGAAAATTCTTGAAAAAGGGGACCACTAATTGTGTCGAGTAGACTCCGCGGGTCATCAACGCGAGCAAGACGATTCCCGCCGCGAGACTGGTGATAATTTGGAACACGATTTTTCCGCGCGCCGAGAGCCCTTTGTTGTGGCGGCGCACGACTTTGGAGTAGTCGTCGAGAAAACCAATGGCGCCAAACGAAAGCATCGCTCCGATGGAAAGAAGGATGTACGGATTCCGTAAGTCCGCCCACAAAAGCGCCGGCACAACTGTTGCAATGAGAATCAGTACTCCGCCCATAGTCGGCGTGCCTGCCTTGGCCTTGTGACTCTTCGGGCCTTCTTCCCGGATGAACTGGCCGATTTGCATTTCGCGCAAGCGGCGGATCACCCATGGGCCGAGCACCAGCGCGATAAAGAGAGCGGTCAGGCTCGCGTAGGCGGTGCGAACCGTGATGTAGCGGAATACGTTCAGCGCCTTGAAGTAGGGCCGCAGCACGTCGTAGAAGAAGTAGTAGAGCATTTCAGTGCCGCTCCGCCGCGCTCGGGATCCCGGCGGCCGAATCAATCAGTGCATGCTTCGCGCGGATCGCGTCAATCGCGCGCTCCATGTGCACGCCGCGCGAACCCTTCACGAGAATCAGGTCACCCTTCTGGACATGCCCGGCAAGAAATTCACCCGCATCCTGAGAATTGGCAAAAAGCCGCGCGTGCGCCTGTGGAATGCCTGATGCAATAGCCGCGCGGACGAATTCGGCGGCGTCGCCTTGCACTCCGATGACGTAGTCGAGCTTCCTCGCGGCGGCGTAGCGGCCCGCTTCACGATGAAGCTCCGCGGACGCGGGGCCGAGCTCGAGCATTTCGCCTGCGACAAGAATTTTGCGGCGGTAGCCGGGCGTGTTGGCGAGCAGATCGATCACGCTCGACATTGCCGCCGGACTCGAGTTGTAAGAATCGTTGATGACTGTGAACTCTTCCTCAAAACGCAAAACTTCGCCGCGCATGGCTGCGGGCTTCATTCGCGGCAAAACTTCCGCCGCTTCCTTCGCGCCGATGCCCCAGACACTGGCGGCAGCCAGCGCCGCAAGCGCATTGGCGACGTTGTGCCTGCCAACAAGCGAGAGCCTTAATTTCGCGCTGCCGCCAGGCGCGATAAATTTGAACGCGCTGCCCTCCGCGCCCAAATCCTCAATGGCCTCCACGCGAAAGTCCGCGCGCGCCTGTATGCCAAATGTCACGACGCGGCCCGGCGCAACAGCCGCGAATTGCGCGACGTAAGGATCGTCGGCGTTCAGGACCGCGACTGTCCCACTCCCGGGCAAATTCTCAATCAACTCGCGCTCGGCGAGCGCAATCTCATCAAGCGACGCGAAAAATTCCAGGTGTTCAATCGCAATCCGCGTGACGAGTCCGACCTGTGGCTCCGCAATTTGCGTGAGCCTCGCCAATTCGCCGCGCCGCGACATTCCCAACTCAACGACAGCCGCCTCGTGTTCCGGCTCGAGCTTCGCGAGTGTCAACGGCAATCCATATTCGTTGTTCAGGTTCCCTTCCGTTTTCAGCGTGCGGAACCTCGCGGCCATAAGTGCCGCCAGAATCTCTTTGGTCGTTGTCTTGCCAACGGAGCCGGCGACTGCCGCGACGCGCCCGCCCCATTCGCGGCGAATCGCTCGCGCCAATTGCTGGAGCGCCGCCAGCGTGTCGGGCATGGCGAAGAGCTTTTCGCGAATTTCGGGGGCGTATTCCCCGATCCGCGATTGGGCCACCACGGCAGCACCCGCCCCCGCCGCGAAGGACTGGGCGACAAAAGCGTGTCCATCGTGACGCGGGCCGTGTACGGCAAAGAACAGCTCTCCCCGGCCCACGGTGCGAGAATCAATCGACACACCGGCCAACCGGGCCACGGGGTCAAGCCCCGTGGGAAGCGCAACACCCAGCGCGCGAGCCACTTGATCGTTCGTCCACCGCATAGCGTTCCGAGAGGGCTGGGCCGCACGACTCGATTAGGCTCCTGCCAAAGCGTTTTTGGCGCCGGCGCGGAAGCTACCCTGCCGGCCTACGTCTGACCCTTTCCATACCCCCGTTCCAAGAGCAACCGCCGCGCCACTTCGCGCTCGTTGAAGTAAACGGGGCCTTCTTTCATCACCTGATATGTTTCGTGGCCTTTGCCAACCAAAAGAACGATGTCTCCGACGCGCGCTTCGCTGTATGCGAGTGCAATGGCGTGCTCGCGGTCGGGCTCGACTCGATACGGCGTGCGCGTGCGCTGAACGCCGACGACCGAATCGTTGATGGTGCGCAGCGGATCTTCGGAGCGCGGATTGTCCACCGTAAGGATTACAAGGTCGCTCGCTCGCGCGGCGGTTTCGCCCATCGCAGGGCGCTTGGTGCGGTCGCGGTCGCCGCCATTCCCGAACAGCGTGATGATGCGGCCTTCGGGATGGAGTTCGCGCGCAGTTACGAGCAGCTTGCGCAGGGAATCGTCGGTGTGCGCATAGTCCACGATGACGAGGAACGGCTGGCCGCAATCAATGCGCTCGAAGCGGCCGGGGACGGAAGGAAGAGTGGCGATTCCCGTCTCGATTGCAGCGCGCTGGATGCCGATCGCCTGCGCCGCGGCGATTGCGGCGAGAATGTTGTAAACGTTGATGCGGCCAACCAGGGTTGAGCGGACGTCAATTCTTCCGTCCGGCGTATCCGCCGTGAAGTGAAGCCCCGAGAACGCCAGCTCAAATTTCTTCGTGGTGACTTCCGCGCCATCGCCGAGACCAAATGTCAGGGTGCGCCTGGCGAGGCCCTGCAACTGGCTGCTTCGCGCGTCATCGCTGTTCAGAACGGCAGTGCCGGGCGCGCCCGCGCCGGTGCCTTCAAACAAACGCCGCTTCGCGGCGAAATAGTCGTCCACGTTCTTGTGATAATCGAGGTGGTCGCTCGTCAAATTTGTGAAGACGGCTACATCAAAATGGCAACCCCAGATCCGGTCCATTGAAAGCGCGTGAGAGCTGACTTCCATAACTCCCGCAACGCCGCCCGCGTCGCGCAGTTCGGCGAAATAGCGCTGCACCTCGTAGGACTCCGGAGTCGTGTTGGTCGCGTGGATTTCGGATCGAGGCGTGCGATAGACGACAGTTCCAAAAAGCCCAGTGGTCATCCCCGCCGATTGGAGAATTGAGTCAACGAGGAAGCTCGTCGTGGTTTTTCCCGCGGTCCCTGTGATGGCGATTAGTTTCAGCGCGGCTGTTGGATGATCGAAGAAATTTGCGGACGCAATCGCTAGCGCTTTGCGCGGTTCCGGCACTTGAACCCAAGTTACGTCCGCAAGATCTTCGGTTGCAGGCCGCGGCAACTCGCTAATGATCGCGGTCGCGCCGCGCTTAATCGCATCTGAAACGAAATTATTTCCATTCGTGGATTCGCCGCGAATCGCAAAAAATGCGGAGCCCGCCGCAGCATGGCGGCTGTCATAAGCGATGCTGGAAACTTCCCGCGCGAAGTCGGCGAGCGGCTGGGTGGTAGGCACTCCGGCAAGAATGTCCCCGAGTTTCATTACTCTTGAAGAGATTACAGCGCCCCGCTCGGGCGCGATTGAATCCGTTGCGGCTTGTGTTTTTGCGGGCACGGTCAATTTCTCTCGCCCGGCTGATGTCCGGTCGGGGCCGCGGCGGGTGCGGGACGACCGAACTGCACCGTCACGTGGCTTCCGCGCCGCACCGTCGTTCCAGCCTTCGGATCCTGATCCAGTGCAAGCCCCGTGCCAACAAGGACAGGACCGATTCCAAGCTTCGCACACTGCTCGGAAACCTCACGAACCGTCTTCCCCGTTAGCGAGGGCAACGACACAACGTCGCCATCCACAAGAGCGAGTGTTTGAGCGGGCATGTCCGCCGTGGAGCTTTGCGGCGGCGGCGCCACAATATCAGCGGGGGCGTTTGCGGATTCCATTTGAGTTGGATCGAAATCACTTACATCCGCGTTGGAGCCGCGCGCATCATTTTGATAGCTGGCGCGCTGAAGGCGCGGATTCACCGGCGCATCCTGCGGAACGTTTAGATAGGCAAGCACCTGCTCCGCAACGCGTTTGAAAACCGGCGCGGAGACGTCGCCGCCCTCATGGAGCCCAACCGGCGAATCGAGCGTTATGAGGATGGTTACCGCGGGATTGTTGATCGGCGCAAACCCGACGAACGAGGCGATCGTCTGCGACAGAGAGTAGCGCCCAGTTGCAGGATCGATTTTTTGGGCTGTTCCTGTTTTGCCCGCGTCCGTGTAACCATCAAGACGCGCTTTGGGGCCCGTGCCTTCCAGCACGACGCCCTGAAGCATGGCGCGCATTGTTGCGGCCGTCTGCGCGCTAATGACGCGCCGCGTTTCGATTTGCTCCGTGGAATTAAATTTTGCGGCGTCGCGCGTTCCGAGGACGACGTGCGGCTTCACCCAAATGCCGCCATTGGCAATCGCGTTCATTGCCGAAATGAGCTGAATCGCGGTGACGCCCACTTCCTGCCCCATTGAAATTGAGCCGACAGAAACCGGCGTCCAATTTTCAACCCGGCGCAACTTCCCGTGGCCCTCGCCCGGCAAATCAATTCCTGTGGGCGAGCCAAAGCCGAATGCGCGGATGTAGTCGTAAAGCTTCGGCGCGCCAAGACGCAGACCCAGTTTGATTGCGCCGACGTCGCTCGATTTCGCAAGGACCTGCGAAACGGTCAACATCCCGAAGGGCTTGTGATCGCGGATGCGGTGGCCCGCCACATAGATCGCGCCCATCTGGCAATCCACCACTTCATCCGGATTCGTAAGGCCTTCTTCCAGCGCGCCTGCAACCGTGACGATCTTGAAGACCGATCCCGGCTCGTACATCGCGGTGATGGCGCGGTTCATGCGCGCTTCGGCGGAAGCTTCGCCTCGCGAATTCGGATCAAAGGTGGGCCAGTTTGCAGCGGCAAGGATTCTGCCAGTCGAAGTTTCCTCAACAAGCACCGTGCCGCTGATAGCGCGGGTATCGCGAATCGCCTGCGCCAGTTCTTTCTCAGCGATGTACTGGATATTCTGGTCCAGCGTCAGGACAATGTTTGTTCCGGCTTCGGCTCCCTTTTCGTCGCTGTCAAACCAGCGCTGGCGCGCGTCGGCGAGCACCATCATCCGGCCGGGGCGCCCGCGAATTGCAGAATCCAGCGCGTACTCGATTCCTCCGAGGCCTTTCTCATCGATATCCACATAGCCGAGGACGTGCGAAGCAAGCTGCTGCTTGGGGTAAAAGCGCTGACGCTCGGGGACGAAGTAAATGCCGCGGAGGTTCATCTCCTTGATGCGCGCGGCTTTCTCAGGGGGCAACTTCCGGGCTATCCAAACGAAACTCGATGACGCCGCGAGCTTGGCGGAAATATCCTCGGGCGAAGTTTCAAGCACGCCCGAGAGCAACCGCGCAACCATGTCCTGGTCGGTGATTTCACCGGGCATGGCGTAGCAGGACTCCATCGTGAGGCTCATCGCCAATTCATGGAAATTGCGGTCGTAAAGAATTCCGCGGCGCGGACTGACTTCCACGATTCTTTGTTGCTGGTGTTCGGCCCGGCTGAGGTAGTCGCTGTAGCAGAACAATTGCAGGTAGGCGAGACGAACGAACGCAGCTCCCATCCAGAGCACGACGAAAGCGGCAACCAGCAACAATCGTACGCGGGGAGTGCGCCAATTCATTTGGCTTCCTAAACTCCGGTCAAGTGTTCACGGACACACAAATTCTGTTGAGGCGAAATATCGTTCGCCACTTTTGGGGGCTCAGCATCGAACGCCCTTGTTACTTCGCGCTTCTTGATTGCAAACGGGAACTATTGCACTGACGCAGATGAAGTCCTCCGCGCCTGCGCCAAAACCGCTTCCGTCGGACCCTGCGAAGGCGCGAGCTGGCTCGCCGTGGGTGAGGCAAGCCCGAGTTGGTTGCGTGCGATCGCGTCAATGCGTCCCGGCGACCGCAACGCCGAATCTTCCATTCGCAACCGCTGGTTTAATTCCGCGGCCTGCGCCTGCGAAGCTTTCAAAGATTCCAGTTGATAACTCATTTGAATGCACTGGAAATGCTGCCACGCATAAAGCAGAGCAACCGCCGCGAGCACACTTCCCAATCCCACCAAGCGCGCGCACGCGCGCAGCCGGCGCGGCGCCGTCCAGCGCACCACCCGGGAATTATCAATTCGCTTTACTGTGTGAAATTCAGTCACTCTTCGCCTGCCATTTTCTCCGCGGCGCGGAGCTTTGCGCTGCGCGCACGGGGGTTGCTGTCAGTTTCGTGGAAAGAGGGCTGGACCGCTTTCTTGGTGAGGATACGAAGTACGCCCGCGCGCGCCTGATCCTGAAACGAGTGCTTCACCAGGCGATCTTCGAGCGAGTGATAACTGAGCACCACCCAACGTCCTCCGGGAGCTAATGTGGCAGGGGCCCGGCCAAGAAACTGCCCGAGTTCCTCCAACTCTCGATTCACCGCAATCCGCAGCGCCAGAAACGTTTTTGTCGCGGGATGCAGTTTCTGCCTTCCCCTTGAAGTACGAGCCCCTGCCACAACCGTTGCCAGATGTTCGGTGCCCCGAATCGGCCGCGCACGAACGATGGCCCTGGCGATTCTGCGTGAATCCCGCTCTTCCGCGAGCGATAGAGCAGGTCGGCGAGTTCCGCTTCGGCCGTCCGTTCACGATGTCCGCCGCGGTCACTCCATTCGCGAATCCATCCGCATGTCCAGAGGTCCCGCCGCGCGAAACGAAAAGCCGCGCTCGGCCGGTCCAGCTGCATGCTCGAAACGCCCAGGTCCGCCAGAACTCCGTCGGCCGGCGGCAGATTCAGTTCGCCGCGCGACTTCGTCGATCCTTCGAGAAATTCGCTTGCACCAGCGTCACGTTGTTCTCGAACTCCTTCAGCCGTTCGCGCGCGATTTCCAGAGCCTGCGCGTCGCGGTCCAACCCGATCAACCTCCCCGTTGTCAGTCGCCGCGCAATTTCTACAGCGTGTCCGCCCAGCCCCACCGTCGCGTCCAGGTAAATTCCCGTCTGGCCGTAATCCGCAGCCAGCGCAGAACTTCTTCAAGCCAGCACCGGCGTATGCGCCGCTTCCAAACCTTAAATGCCCAGATCGTCCAGGGTCTTTTCGTCGTCGTCCGTGATCGGGCTGTTGTTCAGCTGTTCCTCGAACCGCGCGTGATTCCAAACTTCCAGATAATTCAGATTGCCGAGCACGTCCACTTCGCCTTTCATCTGCGCCGCTTCCCGCAGCACCGCTGGAATCAGCAGCCTTCCTTGCCCGTCGAGCTCCACCACCTGACCGTAATAGTTGGTCCGGGTCAGAAACTTCTGCTTGGTGCGGTTGTGACCGGAGAGCTTGGCCAGCTTCTCTTCGATCTCGTTCCAGACCTTCATCGGGTAGATGTACGCACGATCACCGTTCTCGCTCGTAACGTAGAACCGGTCGCCGTATTCGCTTGCAGCGTCGTCCAGATAGGCGGCGGGAATCTTCACCCTGCCCTTCTCGTCCACCTTCGCTGGAGAGTTTCCCCTTAGCATTTGTGACCACGCTCAAAGCTGGCGAGATACAAGCCAAGCTCACCACCTCTTTACACTGGACAACACTTGCTGCCACTTTCTCCCACTTTGTGCCACGATTGTAGGCAGGTGGGATTTCTTGTCAAGAGAAATCTGCTTTGTTTTCAAAGATTTCTGTGGAAAAGTTAACGAGGCGCGCGAAGGCAGAACCACTAGGGGTTGGGGGTGCGATGGTAACTCTGTCGAATGCTAGTCCGGCATATTCCAGAATGTTTCATGCTGGAATGTTTCTAAAGAGTCACGGGTAGAGTGAAAATAGTCCGAAAAAGCTCGCGAATCAGTATTCCGGCGGACCCTGCGGCGGCTCTGGAGCTGCGCCGACGCGCATGCGGTAAAGGTAGGGGATCATCTTCTGCTGCTCTGGAGTCATGCCGCGCAGGAAGGCGGGATCGCTCAATTTGGCTTGCGCTTCGGGCGCACTCATTCCATAGAGCTGACGCAGGTGTTGTTGCATGAAGCGCCTTTGACCGGGAGGCATGTCGCGCCAGGTCGGCTGAACTACCTGATGCACATATTGCTGTTCCTGAGGCGTCATTTGCTGGATCGCCGCCTGACGCGCACGCATGACGCTTTGTTGCTCCGGCGAAAGATTATTCCACCGTTGCATGGTTTGGCGGATCTGCGCCTGCTCTTGCGGAGGCATGTTCTGGAATCGCGCATTGTTGGTCAGAAATCGTTCCTGTTGCTCCGGAGTCATGCCACGCAGTTGCTCGATGAATCTCGGTGGGACTCCTGCACCCGCGCGGCCATTACCCGGTCGATTCCCGCCGGCATTCGGACCTGACGTGGAGTTTGGATTCGCGCCGGGGTTCTGATTTCCCTTTTGTCCGTTGTTCCCGCCGTTCGCAGCCTGCTTGCCTTGATTCCCGGAATTGTTGGATGACGCAGACGCGGAGCTTTTCGATTGCCGCGACTGCCTGCGCCCCCCACCCTGAGCTCCCGCAGGCAGGGATATCCCCACCAACAGTAAGAGCAGACCGAGCCAAATTCCGAATTGAGCGTACCGCTTCATTTCAATTTTTCTCGACTCTCCATCCGACGCGACCCGACGACCATCGGGCCCGCAAATTAATCTTTCAGCGGCGGAGGTGCGGGCTGTGACACATCAAAACTCGATAGAAAATCGTAGTTCTCAAGCACCGGCAAATCCTGAATCATGCGGAAATCCGCTTCGTTTCCGCCGGTCTGCACAGGCGGCGGCAGCGGACGCGATGAAATCCACACGCAGAATGCGGCGAGCACCGTGACCGCAAGTGCGAACCGCGGCGACGGCAAAACGCCCGTCCAAAAGCCCTGACGGGCAGGTTCCGTCGCAAGGCGCGCGCGCAAGCGCGCGTCAAAAGCAGGCGACGGCTGATGTTCAGGGAGTTCACCGAGCATGTTCCAGACGCCCTGAAATCCTTCGACCCGCGCGCGGCACGCCGTGCACCCGGCAATGTGTGATTCGACGGCGCGGCGATCCGACTCCTTCGAGCGCCCGTCCAAATATGCAACCAACCGGCCTTCCATTCGTTCACAGCTCATGACACCCTCTCTCCCCTAATGCTGATTCGGGAATACTCGAAATGACTGATTGCCTCCCGCGACCACGAGAGGCGCTAACTGCACCCGCAAAGTTTCGTACGCGCGAAAAAGCAAAGATTTCAGCGCGCTTTCCGAGCAATCCAGCGCGCGCGCAATATCCACGTAATCAAGCTCCTGATACTTGTGCAACAAAACCGCGGCGCGCTGTTTATCCGGCAGCGCGTCCACCGCGCGGCGAATCATCACTGCGCGGTCAAGTTCCAGTAGCCGGTGCTCGACATTCGGCGATTTGTCGGCAACATCGAGCCGCACTTGTTCCTGCTCGCCATCATCCACCCTTTGATCGATGGAGACATCCATCTGGCGGTGGCGTCCATCACGGATGGAGTTGAGCGCAAGGTTCGTCGCGATCCGGAAAAGCCAGGTAGTAAACTTCGCGCTCGGAGCATAATCCTTCCGGGCCCGATAGACGCGCAGGAAAACTTCCTGCGCGAGGTCTTCCGCCTGCGCGGAATCCCGCACCATCCGGTAGAGGAAATTGACGAGAGGGATCCGATAGCGCTGGAGCAAGAGCTCAAAGGACGTCTCGTCCCCGGCCTTTACGTCCAGCATCAATTGGACGTCCGACCTGGCCATGACCTCCACGATAACTCAAACCCTAATTCGGTCAAAAAGTTGCAAGGGGAGGGCCCCCAATGAGCAACCAGGCGGGATTGCGAGTTCATGCAGTGAATTGAACTATCCGCCTACCCTGGTCACTTTACCAGCCGCCTAAACCTGACCAATTACCAGCCGGTGCAAAAGAAATACAAGCGCCAGGCCGAAGAACACCAGCACCGGCATCACCGGACCTGGCTCGCGATTAACCTCTGGGATAAGGTCCGAAGCAGCGACGTAGAGTGTAACCCCGCCCGCCAGGGGCAGCGCATAGCGCACTTCGGTTCGGAGCGCGCTCATTAGCAGCACACCCGCGACGGTCGCGATGCCGAGGATCACCGCGGCCCAAAGAGAGCTTTTCCGGCTGCGTCCGGTGGCCATCATTAAAGATGAAATCGCGAATCCTTCCGGCAGTTTGTGCAGAATAATCGCGAGGAAGATCACCCAGCCGAGCCAGGTTGACACCAGGAATCCTGACGCGATCGCAACGCCGTCAAAAAATGCATGGATCACGAGTCCCAGGAGTGCGGAAAGGCCTACGTGATGATGCGTCACCTGCTCGGTGTGAGTCTCCTCACCGAAGTGAAAATGCGGGACAAGCGTGTGCTCGAAAAGATGAACCAGAAAATATCCGATGAGCAGGCACAGCAATGCGGACTCAACACCGACGAGACGCAGCGATTCGGGAAGCACGTCCAGAAAAACGACTCCGAGCATGAATCCACCGCCCAGGGCGAGAAAATATTTCAGGTATTGGCGGGACCAGTTGCGGCGAACAACAAAAAGCCCGCCGAGCACATTCCCGAACGCGGCGGCGAGGCCAAGTCCGATGGCGAGCGCGATGCGAGTGGTTTCCATTGATCTGGCGTCAACCCGAGTGACGGAATAGGATTACGTCCCCTTCTTGCACCACGTACTCCTTCCCTTCCAGGCGCAGCCACGCACGCTCGCGCGCCGCAGCCCAGCTTCCCGCTTCGAGCAACTGGTCCCAGCGCACAACCTCGGCTTTGATGAATCCGCGCTCGATATCGGTATGGATTACGCCCGCGGCTTTCTGCGCGGTCATGCCGCGGTGAATCGTCCATGCGCGGACTTCCGGCTCGCCCGCGGTGAAAAATGATGTGAGCCCCAAAAGTTTGTAGGTCGCCTGGATTACGCGATCGAGCCCCGGGGATTTCAGTCCATACGCGGCGAGCAATTCGGCAGCTTCGGCGTCGCTGAGTTCCGCGAGTTCCGCCTCAATGCGCCCGCAGACTGGTACGACGACCGTATTCGGTTTGCCGGTAAGTTTGCCGAGCCCATGCTTCTCCCCCGCTGTTTCGAGATCGGCGGTATCCTCGTCTCCAAGGTTCAGGACGTAAAGCATTGGCCGCTGGGAAAGAAATTTGAATCCCGCGATTTTCTTTGCCTCATCCGGAGTGAATTCCAATTCGCGCAACGGCTGGCCTGCTTCGAGCGCGATACGGCAGCGATTTATGGCCGCCTGCTCTTGCTCCAGAACGGGGTCCTTCTTTTTCTTTATGTCTTTTTCCAGGCGCTCGAGCCGCCGCGTTACCTGATCGAGATCCGCGAGCATCAATTCGAGATCGAGATTTTCGGCGTCGCGCATCGGGTCCGCGGAACCCGCCGGATGCGGCACTGAGGCATTTTCGAAAACGCGTACGACATGAGCCAACGCATCCACTTCACGCAGTTGCACAAGTGACGCCGACTCGCGCGCCTTTTCGGCTGCCAGCCCGCCCACATCCACATACTCCACCGTGGCATAAGTGATCTTCTTCGGCTTGAAGAGCGCAGCGAGTTGCTCCAAGCGCTTTTCAGGCACGCGCGCGACGCCGACGTGCGTCGCGGCCTGGCTGGCGCGGGTGTCCAGGTGCGCCTTCGTCAAAATCTTGAAAAGGGTCGTCTTGCCGACCTGCGGAAGCCCGATGATTCCTGTTTGCATCGCGCCGAAGTCTAGCACGGCGCGCGCGGGAACGCGGAATCGCGAATTTCGGCGTAACCTTTCGCTCGCCCGGCAGTTTATGTTATGGAAGGCAGGAATCGCGGAGAACCAGTTGACGGCCCGGCCGAAAGAAGCTGACGAGAAGCTCCTCGTGGCAGCGGCGCAGAAAGACCCTGCGCGCTTCGCCGAGCTATACGAGCTTTATTTCGCGCGGGTGTACGCATATGTCGTGCGCCGCGTGCAGGACCGCGACGCCGCCGCGGACCTGACCTCGGAAGTGTTTCAATCCGCGCTTGTAAATCTTCCGAAATTTGAGTGGCGCGGCGCGCCATTTGGCGCGTGGCTATTTCGCATCGCGGCAAACGCCATTGCCGATCGCTGGAAGCGCAACGCGAAGGAGCAGGGTTCTCCCGCGGCGGAAGAATTCCATGAGGCCGACTATGCGGATGCAGGCCGCCGCGCGACGCTCTTCCGCATTGCGAGTGAATTGCCCAAAGACCAGCGGCGCGTAATCGAGTTGCGTTTCGCGGATGAAAAAAGCATCCGCGAAATCGCCGATGAGATGCGTCGCACCGAAGGCGCCGTCAAGCAGCTTCAATTTCGCGCGCTACAAACGCTTCGGGAAAGAATGAAGGAAAGCCATGGCTAAGCCAACGCCCATTGAACAACTCGACCGGGCCATCGCCGCGATTCTGATGCATCGCGAGGCGGAGCTTGCCGCGCTGCCCGCGCGATTGCGCGGGCTGGCCGCGATTGCCGAGGATCTTCGCGGGATGCCTCGCGCGGATTTCAAGACGAAATTGAAAACCGATCTGCAAAGGAGAGCAACCATGTCCACAGGAACCAATCCAGTGAAAACGGTCAAGCTGGTGCGCGGAATGTTTCACACGGTGACGCCTTATCTTTCAGCCGTTCGCGGCCTGGAAGCCGTCGAATTTGTGAAGAGAGCCTTCGGCGCAGAGGAGTTGTTCCGCGCGCAAGGCGGAGCCGGCGGCTACCACGTCGAACTTCGCCTGGCCGATTCGATGTTGATGATGGGCGGCGGCGGAACTTATAAGGGCCCGGACAATCCCGCGGCAATGATTCTGACGGTGCCGGATGCGGATACTGCATACAAGAGTGCGATGAGCGCGGGCGCAGTTTCAATCTATGAACCGGTGACTCAGCACTATGGCGACCGCGAGGCCGGAGTCAAAGATGTTTGCGGGAATGTGTGGTATCTCACGTCGCGCCGAGCGTCCGAGCATTTCCCCGAGGGTATCCCCACCGTTACTCCCGCTTTTACCGTGAAGGGCGCCGGTAAATTCATCGAGTTCCTCGAGTCCGCTTTTGGTGCGACGAAAACATTCCGTGCGGATGGTCCGGATGGCGCGCTGCGTTTCGCGATGCTGCGCGTTGGAAGCTCATTCGTCTCCATCGGTGAAGCGCACGGCGAATTCCAGCCTCTGCCTTCTGCCATGTATATGTATGTGGATGATGCCGATGCCGTTTACAAGAGCGCGCTCGAGGCGGGTGCGACCTCAATGTATCCGTGTGCTGACCAGCCCTACGGCGACCGCGTCGGCGGCGTTACCGATCCCTCCGGCCACGTGTGGTACATTGCCACAAACGTGAAGCCCGTCAGTTAGCGGCCAATATTTCTGCGCGAAGCCTTAACTCGCACGCTACTCGTCCCCTCAGACCGATCTGTCCGCGCGCGTATGTCCGACGCAACCCAAATCCTGTTTGTCGCGTCTGGTACTGATATAAAGTACGGGATGTTTCTTATTGGAAAGATAAGGGACTTTGCCGTGAAATTCTTTAGAACATTCAGGTCTTGCGCCGCTCTGCTCGCACTCGCCCTCCCGTTTTCGACGCAACTGAGCGCGCGTCAGCAACAAAGCGTGCAGCAACCGCTTTCCCCCGGCACAGTCTCGGGACACATCTACCGCTCGGATAGCGGCGCGCCTCTGCCGAAAGCTTCGGTCACGCTTAACATTGCGCAAGTCAACACCGCAACCTCGCAGATTCTTCCGCAGACCGTCCGCACGGATTCCTCAGGCGCATTTCAGTTCACTCAAGTTGCACCCGGAAGATATACCGCGCGAGCCGACCACATTGGATTCGTTGCGGCAGGCTACGGTGAAGACCCAACCAAACAAATACCGATGTCACCATTCACCGTTGCGCCGGGCCAAAACCTCGTCAAGATTGACATTACTCTCGGAGCGGCGGGAATAATCTCCGGCAATATTTCCGATGACGACAACGACCCCGTCGAAAACGTTCAGGTTTCCGCGATCCGGATGCGCTACGCACGCGGCGGCGCGCGCCAGGAAGTTCAGATGCGCACTGTTTCCACGGACGATCAAGGAAATTACCGGCTCTTTGGATTGGTTCCCGGTTTTTACTTCGTGCGCGCTTCCGGCAATTCGATGAACGGAACGCTTATATTGAGCGGTCCGGCGGCAACGGGACCCCAGCCAACCTACTATCCCGGCACAGGACAGATTGACACTGCTCAACGCGTTCAAGTCGTCGCTGGCACGGAAACTTCGGGTATTCGATTTTCAGTCGGCACGCAAATGACGCACAAAATCACGGGAACAATAACCGACTCGACCGGTTCTTCCGAATCGCGGCGATTTATCGTCCGACTCTCGCGTGGTTCACCCGACGGCCAAGTTTCAGGCCCGATATCACAGGTTGCAAATGTCTCGAACCAGGATGGATCTTTCACCCTGAATGGAGTTCCTTCCGGCGATTACACAATCAACGCGCAATCTCTCGTCACCGGGCAGCCGACGGGTCCTTCGGTCGGGCCGCCGGAAATCAATACCGGGTACGCGCGCGTCCGCATAAACGATGCCGACGTCCAGGTGAACATCACGGTCACTGGCCCAAGTGAGATCAAGGGAAAGGCCATCGTGGCAGGGACTCAAGGGCCTGCGGCCCAAGGAGTCCGAATCACCCTCCATTCTCCACCTGGCGAGTCTCAATTCATGGTTGGCCAGACGGCGCTGGTAGATGCAACAGGAAATTTTGATTTCCGCAGTGTGGCGCAAGGCGAGTACAACTTTGATGTCCAAATACCCAGCCAGTCTCCGCCTTACCTGATGCAAGTCACATGCGGGAGCAAGGATTACACTCTTCAAACACTGGCGATTGAATCTCCCATCACGTTAAGCGATTGCGTCGTTACGCTGGGTGCGGATGCGGGTTCCATCTCCGGGCAAGTGATGGACAGCAACGGGCCGGTGCAGGGGCTGGTCGTTGTCGCGATCCCCGAGACGCCTGCGCTGCGTTCCTTGCCCCGCTTCACGACTACTGCGCGAACCGACGAGAATGGGCAATACTCACTCACCGGCGTAATTCCCGGCGACTATTTTGTTTTCGCCGTGGCATACAACGACGAGCAAACTTACTTCGCGCCGGACTTTGCGGAAACGAACATTAGCGACGCCGAGCGCGTGACCGTTCACCCCAATGATGCGAAGACCGTGAATCCAAAACCTTCTGCCGCCCACTGACGGGCGTCCATTGCTCGAATGGGTGATTCATAGCCTTAGTAAGAGAGCAGAAATCATGGCAGCGCGAATCAAACCTCTGAGTATTTATCCGGCGGCGATTTCGCTGTTTCTTTCGCTCTTGCTTCCGATTTCATTACGCGCCGCCCAATCAAGTGAACAGCAATCCTCACCGCAAAATACATCGGATCCCAAATCGGCTGCTGCTCCGACCGGCCAAATATCGGGTCAGGTCTATCGCTCCGACAATGGCGCTCCCATCCCCAAAGCAATCGTGATCCTTAGAGGATTTTCTGACTCAACGACCCCAGCAATAGCGCCTCAATCAATCCGAACCGCCGGAGATGGTAGTTTCTCTTTTTCAGATTTGCCTCAAGCAAAATACGAGATTGAGGCATTTCACCAGGGATTTACGGAACGAATTTATACGATCCAATCAGAGATTTCTGGCACGTGGGACCCATGGATTTCGCTCGGGCCCGGTCAAAGACTCGACACTATCGAATTCCACTTGAATCCCACGAGTGTGATCTCTGGCAAAGTAACGGATGAAGACGGCGACCCGGTGGTCGGAATCAAAGTGTCCGCCGTCCGCCCGGCATTCCAACCCGGCGGAATCATGGACGCAAAACCCGACAAGAACACCACGACGGATGACCGCGGAGAATTTCGATTGGCCGACCTCGTGCCCGGCACTTACTTGGTCAGAGCGGGAGGATCCGAACAGACTACAGGTAGCATTCTCGGTGAAACTCTTTGGAATTACCGGCCAGCTTACTATCCCGCGGCGTCACGAATGGACACCTCTGTTGAGATACCGGTCGCTGCGGGAGCCGAGGTTCCGGGAATCGAAATCCATGTCACAAGTGCAGGCAATAAGACTTACGCGATCGCTGGGCAGGTTCCCGGAGTTTCTGACGAGACATTCGCCGACGTTTCCTTGATATTTGGAGATGAGCTTGTCAGTGATGAAAAGCGCGATTTCAAAATCACTGGGGATGGATATTTTGTGATCCCTGGAGTTAGCCCGGGGCAATATACGATTCTTGTGACAACTTTCGCTCCAGACGGGTCAAGGACAGTTGCACACAATAGCTCGATCATGGAGTACGGCGTGGGCAAAGTGGCGATTGAGAATCAGAACGCTAAAGTTCTAATCAATCTTGGCAGATCTGGCGATGTGCACGGCCGAATTGTTTTGGATGACCTTAGACCCCCTCCTGCTGACGATCTCAAAGACCTGGATATTGATTTGGATGCCGAATCGGGGATCGGAACATTGAAGACTCAATATGACGGCAAAATCGATCCGAATGGCATGTTTGCCGTTGAGAATTTGTCACCCGGCAAGTATTGGTTTTCGACGGACATCCCGAGTGAAAATGAATATTTCAAACAAATCACCTGCGACGGGAAGGATTTCACAGCGCAGCCAATCGATATCAATGTGGGGACGTCCATGAACTGCGAGATCATCCTAGGAACTGACGCGGCGAAAATCACGGGCAAATTGATGGACGACGACAAGCCCGTGCCGGATTATGTTGTCGTCGCAATCCCAGAACCTCTGGCGCTGCGCAGGGTCCCGTATTTTCTTGATGACGAGAGGACGAACAAGTCAGGTGAATTCCGATTTATCGGGATGGCCCCAGGCGATTACTTGTTGTTCGCTGTGCCGCGCGATCCGCACCAGGGCTACTACGCCCCCGATTTCGCCGACCGCAACATGGATGACGCCGTCCGCGTCACCGTAAAGCCAAATGAAACGGTAACCCTCACCCTGAAACCCACAATCCCTATGTAACGAAATTGCGCTTTTCTGCTACCGATTTCAGTATTTTGAGGAACGGCGCGAATCCGCCGAAATGGAACCTGCTGAAAATGAATCACTTACGCAAAATGAAATCTGGCCCGAATCGCGGGCAACCCCAATTGACCCCAAAAGCGTCTAACTAATTGGAATAGGGGTGTAAGAAGCCGTTCCCGAATTCCCCTTCCCTCTAAAAGCAAGTACCCCGAACATTTCCGTTTACTCTACGGCTTCGCTAGGCGGATTTTACTGTGAAGAAGAGCGCGGCCAACCCAATCAGCAGCACTGCCCCTTCAAGCCACACCGACACGTGATGTAAACGATCGAATTGCAGAAACAGCGGACTATCCGCGGGCGTCCGTTCAATGGAGCCCATCTGCTGCCGCAAATCAGCCATGTGCGCGGCAACGTAAAATTGCGAAACAGCCGTTAGGACAATCATCAGCAGGACCGCGACGGCGGCAATCCGTGCCGCCGACGGAAACTGGCTCGCGCGCAGAAAATGCGCCACAAGATAAATCACTCCCGCGCCGATGCCGATCAAGTGTAATCGCCCGAGCGTGAAACCAACCATTGCCCCCGCCTGATCGCGGCTCGCCAGAGTGCCGAACGCGCCCGGTGCCACAACAAAGCTCAGCAGGCAAATCCCGCCGAGCCATACCCCCAAACTTAGAAACTCAATTGTTCGCAGCGCGTTTGACATTGCCAGATTTCGCTAGAATGGAATTCTGCGCCTGCAACTTCTTCACGGCGCGGCCAGAAATGGTGGGCGACAAAGGACTTGAACCTTTGACCTCTCCCGTGTGAGGGGAGCGCTCTAACCAACTGAGCTAGTCGCCCACGGATTAAATACTTTAGCAGAACCGCGGGCCATTTCAACAGAAGGCGGCGCTCCGGCACATGCCATCGACTACGATTCCTCAGCCAACATCGCGCGCAACGCACACTCGCGCGGATTATGACGCGCGGCCCGTGGCGCAGCTTCGCCGCTCCATCGCGCAGGTCATCAAGGGCAAGGACGAAGTCATTGAGATGGCGCTTGTTGCGCTGCTCGCGCGCGGCCACCTGCTGATCGAAGACGTTCCCGGCGTCGGCAAGACAACGCTCGCGCAGGCGCTTGCAAAATCTTTCCATTGCACTTTCCAGCGAATCCAGTTCACTTCGGATTTGCTGCCATCGGATGTGATCGGCGTGAGCGTGTTCAATCCCACGCGCCAGGAATTTGATTTCAAGCCCGGCCCGCTATTCGCCAACATCGTCCTCGCCGACGAAATCAACCGCACCACGCCGAAAACGCAATCCGCGCTGCTTGAGGCGATGAATGAAGCGCAGGTGACCGTGGACAATCATACGCACACTTTGCCGCAGCCCTTTATGGTGCTCGCCACGCAAAATCCTGTGGAGCATCACGGCACCTATCCCCTCCCCGAATCCCAGCTCGACCGTTTTCTTCTCCGGGTGCGCATGGGATATCCGAATCGCGCGAGCGAAAAGGAAATTCTGCGTGATGCCGCGGGCCGCGCCGCCATTGATCAGATCGTTCCTTCGATGGAAGCCGCGGACGTTGCCGCGATGCAGGATGCCGTTGAACGTGTTCGCGTAGATGAAAGTTTGCTCGATTACTCGCTCGAAATTGTCGAGCGCACGCGTGCCGCGGAACATCTGACGTTGGGCGTGAGCACGCGAGGCGCGCGGATGCTCCATCGTGCCGCGCAGGCACGCGCATTTCTGCAAGGCCGCGATTTCTGTTTGCCCGACGATTTCAAGCAACTTGTTGTCCCGGTATTCGCCCACAGGGTCGTCGTCAATACGCGTTCGCTTTCCACGCAAAAGAAATCTGAGCAGGCGGAAGCCATTCTTCGCGATCTCGTCGAATCGGTTCGCGTCCCATTATAATTTTAAGGGAAACGCTGCAAGCAATGTCGCAAGCTCTCACGCCAACGCAATCTTATTCCCCAGCGCCATCCGCGGCCGGGAAGGCCTCGCGATCCGGCTGGCGCAATTTCGGGATCGCGATGATCGCGCTGGCTCTTGCGTTCGGACTCGCCATCTATTCAGGAGCCGCGGCGCAGGTGGGCGCGGTTTGGGCCGCGGGCGCGGCCGCGATTGCTGCCCTTGGCCTCGCCGGATGGGTGGCCGTCACAATTGTTCCGGCTCTCGCGCGGCGCACCCGCATTCGGTGGTTTGTGGGACATATGGACCTTCGCGTAACGCGCGAAGGCATTATCTTCTCGTGGCGGTGCTTGTCGTTGCGCTGGCCGCGCTGAACACCGGAAACAATTTGTTGTTCTTGATTCTCGGCTGCCTGCTCTCCGTCATCATTGTTTCAGGAGTGCTTTCGCGTTGGAGTCTTTCGGGCATCGAATTGAATCTGGAATTGCCGGACCACATATTTGCCGGCGAGCCTGCCCAGGCAGTGATCGAATTGCGCAACCTCAAACCATTGCTTCCATCATTCGCTCTGACCGTGGGAAAGCCGCCGGCCTCAGTAAAGAAAGATGTTCCCGCAATCGCGCGGGCCTACCAACCCACTTATTTTCCATACATCCGGCGCAACAGCTCCGCGCGCAATCGCGTCGAGCTCATCTTCCCGAAGCGCGGAATTTACGGACAAAAGGGGCTTCTCCTCAGCTCACGCTTTCCGTTTGGATTTCTCGAGAAGACGCGCAAGCTTCCCGCCGAGGCCGAAATCGTCGTATTCCCATCGATCCAGGCTACCGATACGTTTTACGAAGTCCTGCCGCTGCTCAGCGGCGAGCTGGAAAGCTACCAGCGCGGACGCGGCCACGATCTTTACGCAATCCGCAATTTCGTCGAATCGGATAACGCGCGCTTCGTGGATTGGAAGGCTACGGCGAAATCCGGCGCCTTAAAAGTCCGCGAATTCGCGCGCGAGGACGAACGCCGCGTTCTGATCGCACTCGACACCGCGCCCGCCGCCGGAGAAAAATTCGAGCGCGCGGTATCTTTTTGTGCGTGTCTCGCGTGGCATTTCTACGAACTCGAATCCGTAATTGGTTTCCGCACGCCTCAAGCTGATATCCCGCTCGCGCCTGCCGCCGATAATGTTTTCGACCTGCTGCGTCAGCTCGCCGCGATCGAGACTGCGGCATCCAAACCCACGCGCGATTTCCTGAATGAACTTGCCGCGGAGCCGGATGTATTCAAAATAGTCCTCACCAGCAGGCCGCGCGGCTCGATCCCTACGTCGCTTTGGACGTCGTCTTACATGGTTTTCTTCGACTCGCTGTAATTGCAAGCGCTGTGCGAAAATGGCGCGTGCCTCGCGCGCCAAAAATTCCTCCGCAAATTGCAGCGTTGAATCCGGCTCAGCTTGCCGCTTTCCGGAGAAAGCTGCTCGCTTGGTTTCATTGCGCCAAGCGCGACCTCCCATGGCGGCGCACGCGCGACCCTTACCGCATCTGGATTTCCGAAATCATGCTCCAGCAAACGCGCGTCGCGGCCGTCATCCCTTATTACGAGCGCTTTTTGAAGCGCTTCCCGAATGTAGGTGCGCTCGCAAGCGCGCGCGTCGAAAGCGTTTTGCGACTGTGGGCGGGGCTGGGCTACTACAGCCGCGCGTTAAATCTTCATCGCGCCGCGAAAGAAATCGTTTCGCGGCACGGCGCGCATTTCCCGCGCGAACTCGACGCAGCGCTAGCTCTTCCCGGAATTGGCCGCTACACCGCCGCCGCAGTGCTAAGCATCGCCTATGACGTTCACCTCGCGGTGCTGGATGGGAATGTCGCGCGAGTTCTCGCGCGGCTAGGCGCCATTCGGGGAGAGTTGCGCGCCCCGCGCAACTGGGGCCAATTTGAAAATGATTCGACGGCATTGCTCGCGCCTCGCGCGCCGGGCGATTGGAATCAAGCCATGATGGAGTTGGGCGCGACGGTTTGCACTCCCATCGCGCCCCGTTGCGAAAAGTGTCCCGTCGCGGCTTTCTGCCGCGCCCACGCGCTGGCCATCGAAAACGATCTGCCCGCCAAGCGCCTCAAGCGCACCACCGAGAAAAGAACGCTTGCGGCTGCCGTATTGCTCGACGCGCGCGGCCGCACGCTTCTGATGCGGCCTGACCCTCGCGATGCAGCCGTGGAAGAACAATCGCTCTTTTCAAATCTCTGGCAATTCCCGGCCGTAATCGCAGCCGGCAATACGTCGAAAAGAAATCTCGCGAAGCTGTTGAGCGGGCAATATGAGATGGGATCCGCAAAACTGGAATCACAACTGGCCCCGCTCACTCCAGCGCGGCACACCGTCACGTTCCGCGAAATCACGCTCGCCCCGTTCCTCATCCGCGTTGACCAGTTGCCAGGGCCGCGGGGCGTCATAACGAAGGCAACCTCACTGAATTCAGTGCCGAAGCTTGCCGTTTCCTCGGCAACGCGCAAAATCGCCGCCGCAGCAATTCGGGCTTTAGCGTAATCATCAGAGAAACAAGCACCTCGGAGGTTACTCGTAAGCGCGCGTAACGTAGCTGTGCCCCGTCCGGCTGCTAGAATTTAGGAAGCAGCCATGCGCAGCGCCACGCCGCAATCGCCGACGTACGTTTCAAGTGTCCCCATAAAGGGCGCGCAGAATTCCGCGTCCGTTCTCTCTTTGTATTTCGAGGCGTCCCTTTTTTTGTTGCTCCTGACTTCCGTTCTCACTCTAGTGTCGACGGGCAAGCTCGACATCATCACTACGATCTGTGCTCCTGTCGCGCTCGTCATAAAAGGCTTCCGCAGATGGCGGGGGCGCGGACCGGAGCTTTCCGCTCGCGCGGCCACCATCGGCCTTCTCGCTTATTTCGCTTTCGCGCCCTTCGATTATTTCTGGGCGCGCAGCCGCGCTACCGACGCACCCAATCCCGCGCTTTACGCCGCCCTGATGACGGCCGTCCACCTGATGCTTTTCGCCATGGTCATCCGTCTCTATACCGCGCGCACGCGGCGCGATTCACTTTTCCTCGCGATGCTTTCGTTCGCGGTAATGCTTTCCGCCGCCGTGCTTACCGTGGACACGAAATTCTTAATTTTCTTCCTCATCTTCCTCACTCTGGGAATCTCCACATTCATCGGACTTGAGGTGGACCGCGGCGCGGATGGCGCTGTCACCTCACCCGTTGAATCGAGCGACACGCGCGGCCGCAAAGCTGCTCGTTCGCTCGCTTTAACGTCCGCTTTTGTCGCCGTCGCGGCCATGACGCTCGGCGGTCTTCTGTTTTTCATTCTGCCGCGATTCACCGCCGGATATTTTGGCGCGTATTCGATGAAGCCGAAACTCATGACCGGATTCACGGAAACAGTCGAGCTTGGCCAGATCGGTGAGATCCAAAAAAGTACCGCCGTCGTAATGCGAATCAAAGTCGCCGGCGACCCCGAGCGGTTCATGAGCCAGCGCTGGCGCGGGATCGCGCTCGCTCGCTTTGACGGCTGGCGCTGGTCGGCCGCAGCGGGTCAGCGCAAACGCGTCTATGCAAATAGCGATGGGTGGTTTTTCCTCTCGAATGCACACGACGTTTACACGTCCGAACCGCTGAGCTATCGAGTCTTGCTCGAACCCGTCGCGAGCGATGCGGTCTTTGTCGCGCCCGGCGCGGGAATCGTCCGCGGAAAATTCTCCGCGGACTCCGGACTCGGCGATCCCGCGCGCCGAAATTATTTGCTGGTGGATGGCGCAGGCTCGATTTTCAATCCATTCCCAACTTATTCCGAGCTGAGCTATGACGCCTACTCGCGGCCGGAATCCGCCACGCCCGCCCAGTTGCGTAAGGCCGGCAGCGTTTATCCCGAAGACATTCAATCTCTTTACCTGCAGGTTCCCGATCTCGATCCGCGCATCCCGGCGCTCGCGATCGAGGCCACCTCCGGCGCAATGACACCATATGATCGAGCTGCCATGCTCGAAAATTATCTGCGCACGCATTATGGCTACACGCTCGACCTCAGCGGCGACCCCGGCAAGGATCCCCTCGCGCATTTTCTTTTCGAGCGCCGCGCGGGACATTGCGAATATTTCGCCTCGGCGATGACCATAATGTTGCGCACGCTGGGAATTCCCGCGCGCTACATCAATGGATTCCAAACCGGCGAATACAACAACATTGGTGGCGATTTCATCGTCCGCGCCAGCGACGCGCACAGTTGGGTCGAAGCCTATTTCCCCGGCAATGGCTGGATTACGTTTGACCCCACGCCCGGCGGTGATAGTTCTTCCGGCGGCTGGGGCGCTTCCGCCGGAAAATATTGGGATTGGCTCCAGTTGAAATGGGACGAGTGGGTGATCAATTACGATTTCCTCCATCAAGTTTCACTCGCGCAGGGCGCAGGGCGCGGCGCCCGCGAATGGGCCGCGTCCACTCGGTCGCGATTTGACCGCATGCACGATGGACTCGTCAGACGAATGCGAATGTGGCAGACCAATGCGCAGAATTGGTCCGGCACGCCATTTGCAATCGCGATAATCGCCGCCGCACTCGTGTTGCTCGCCGGTTGGAAGCCGCTGCATAAGCGCCTCACAGCGTGGTGGATGCTTTGCTCGCCCGCAAGCGGTGGGCTTTCGCCCAAAATTGCGAGCGAGCATTATGCCGAAATGTTGCGCATGCTCGAGCGCCGCGGCTTTCGCAAGGCAGACGGCACAACGGCTCTCGAATTCGCCACTTCAATTCCGCAAATGGAACTGGCCGCGCCGGTTGGCCGCTTGACGGATCTCTACCAGTCCGCGCGTTTCGGTGATGCCTCGGTTGAGCCGCGCCGCTCGATTGAACTATTGCGCGAAATCCGCCAGAAACTCTCCACACTCGGGCGCAAGCACTCCTGAGTTCTCCGAAACTTCACTTCTCTTCTGAAATTCCGCGTCCGAGAGAGTCCAATCAGCCCCGTATGCTAGAATTGTTTGCTCCCCGGAATATGTCGAATTCAATGAAAAGCACAAAGGTCGGTTTCGTCAGCCTCGGATGCCCCAAAAACCTCGTTGATAGCGAGGTGATGATGGGCATTCTCGCGCGCGAAGGCTACGAACTGACGCCGCGCGCGGACGAAGCCGAAGTTCTTGTCGTCAACACATGCAGCTTTATTGAGCCCGCGCAAAAAGAATCCGTCGAGGCCATCATCGAAATGGCGGAGCACAAGAAATTCGGCGCCGCCCGCCGACTGATCGTCGCGGGCTGCCTCGTCGAGCGCTATCGCAAGGAAATCCTCGAACAAATTCCCGAAGTGGACGCTGTCGTCGGCACCGGCGAAGTGGAGAATATTCTGGATGCCGTGCGTGGCGGCGCTTCGGCCAACGGAAATGGCGCGGCCCATGCCGGCGCATCCGACTATCTTTACCACGACCTCACGCCGCGCATGCTCACCACGCCGCGCCACGCTGCTTACATAAAAATCGCCGAAGGTTGCGACCATCCCTGCGCCTTCTGCATCATTCCTCAGTTGCGCGGAAAATTCCGCAGCCGCCGGTTTGAGTCGGTTGCGCGCGAAGCTGAGCAGCTCGCCCGCTCGGGCGTGCGCGAAGTCACGCTCATCGGCCAGGACACCACAAGCTACGGCGAAGATCTCGGCCTGCGCGACGGCCTTCCACTGCTTCTCGCGCGCCTCGCGCAAATTGAAGAACTCGGGTGGGTGCGCTTCCTTTACGCGTATCCAAACCGAGTCACGCAGCAGTTGCTCGAAACGCTCGCCGCGCACGATCGGCTTGTGAAGTATCTCGACATGCCATTGCAGCACGCCTCGCGGGATGTTTTGGCCTCAATGAAGCGCGGTTCCAATGGCGAAGCCTTCCTCAAGCTCATCGAGCGCGTGCGCAAGACAATCTCCGGCGTCTCGCTGCGCACATCATTCATCGTCGGTTTCCCCGGCGAAACCGATTCCGATTTTCGCGAGCTGTGCGAGTTCGTCCGCGCAGCGGAATTTGACTGGATGGGCGTCTTCACCTACTCCGATGTGGACACCGCCGCCAGCTTCCACCTCGGCGCTAAAGTTGCCGAAGAAGTGAAGACGGATCGCCGCGATCGCTTGATGTCACTGCAGCGAAAAATTTCCGCGCGCAAATTGAAATCGCGCGTCGGAACAATCGAAACCGCGCTCCTCGAAGGCGCCTCAAGCGAATCCGAACTGGTGTGGGAGGCCCGGCTGCAGGGCATGGCGCCCGACATCGACGGCAAGGTGTACGTAAACGATGTCGTCTCGCCTGATACCGGAACAATTGATGGCCACATTCCGAAGCCCGGTGATCTCGTCCGCATCGAAATCACCGAATCGCACGATTACGATCTCGTGGGCAGAATCCTGGATGTCCTGCGCCCCGCCGCACGCCGCGACGGAGCCGCATCGGCCGCCGCAATCATGCCGCCACATGTTTCCGTGCAGCGCATCGCAACCGGCGCGCCGCTCCGCGTTCTTCAATGACATTCAAATGCCCAATTTGTGGTGCTCCCACGGATTCGCAAGCGAGCGCCGACTTCCCCTTCTGCAGTGAGCGCTGCAAAGACATTGACCTCGGAAATTGGGCCACCGAAAAATACAAAATTTCCGAACCCGCCTTCGACGAAGATGAACTAGAGCGCCTCGTGAACGGCGAACCCTCTGACGGCCAGCGGCAGCAGAAGCGCTCCGATTCAGAGACGGAAGAAGACCAATGACATCCGAACCCGCGCAACCTCTCGTTTCCGCGAAAAAACCGCGTCCCAGCTACCTAATCGCCACAGCTTTCGGCCTCGGCTACCTAAAGCCCGGCCCCGGCACTTGGGGCTCGCTCGGCGGCGTTGCTCTTACACTTTCAATCGCTGCGCCATTTACGGACCGATTCGCAACCACATTCGCGCCGGTCCTCAGGCGCCTCTCTTTCCTCTCGATTGGCTTCTATGATGAGATGTTTTACTTGGAAATCTCCGTTGCTTCGCTTGTGGCTTTGATCGGCGTTTTCGCCGCGGCGCGTGTAGCCCGGTTCTCGAAGATTGAGGATCCTCAATTCATAGTAATCGACGAAGTTTCAGGAGTCATGATTACTTATCTCGTGGGCCTCGGCGTCACCTACTTGTCTCTGCATGAAATCCAGAGCCCCGATTTTGTCGGATTCGGATACATTTTTCTCACGCGGCTCCTCAACTGGAAATGTCTCCTCCTCGGCTTTATACTTTTTCGAGTCTTCGATATCTGGAAGCCCTTCCCCGCCCGGCAAGCCGAACGGCTTCCTGGCGGCTGGGGTATTATGGCCGACGATTGGATTGCAGGAGTTTACGCGGCTCTCGGTCTTTGGGCGGCACGCGCGCTGGGCCTGCTGGCGTAACCTATGACACTCGCAACGAACGGACTACCGCGCATCGACCGCGTCACCCCGCCCGCCGCCATTCCCGGCGGAGAGGTCGTCATCCACGGCCACGGGTTTGCCGGTGCGAGCGCCATCCGTCCGCATGTGCGCTTTGGCGAGAATGAAGGCGAACTCCTTTTCCACGCGGATAGTTATGTGATCGCGCGCGTCCCCGAAGCCGGTGGAGACGGGACCGTTCGCGTCTCCGCCCCCGCTGGAGTCAGCCAGCCCTTCGCATTTTCCGTAGGTGTGCAAATCGCGGACAATCTCCACCCGGTCGGCAACCCCGCCGTGGATACCGCTGGAAATATCTACGTCACCTTCAGCGGGCAGCGCGGCGAACGCGTCCCCGTTTCGCTTTATAAGATCACCTCGAATTACACGATCAAGCCCTTCACCACGCAGCTCATGAATCCGAGCGGGCTCGCGGTTGGCCGCAACGGTTTGCTCTACGTCTCCTGCCGCAACGATGGAACCATTTATCGCGTCGGCCCTGATGGCCGCGCCGAGCTTTGGACGGAAGGCATGGGCATCGCCACCGGGCTCGCATTCGATCGTGAGGGCAACCTCTACGTCGGCGATCGCAGCGGCACTATTTTCAAGATTGGCCTCGACAAGGAGATTTTTGTCTTCGCCACACTCGAGCCGTCGCTCTCGTTCTATCATCTCGCGTTTAGCCCCGCGGGTGAGCTCTTTGTCACCGGGCCAACAACCTCGAGCTTTGATCGCGTTTATCGCATTACAAAGGGCGGTGAAGTGACCACGTACTTCCGCGGGCTCGGCCGCCCGCAGGGCCTGGCTTTTGACGGCAAGGGAAATCTTTATGTCGGCGCTTCGCTCGCCGGCCGTCGCGGCATCGTTCGCATTTCGGAAGAGGGCAAGGCCGAGCTCGTTCTCGGCGGCCACGGAATTGTCGGCATGGCGTTGCTTCCCTCTCGCCGCGCGTTTGTCGTGACGACGGGCGCACTCTTCAGCCTCGATTGGGATGTCGAAGGCCTGCCTCTGCCGATTTAATTCAACAAGTCCCACGATGGCGAAATCTCTCAGGCTCGAAACTGGAAAATGAAAGCGGAAATCATTGCGGTCGGTTCCGAACTCCTCACTCCAGACCGCGTGGACACCAATTCCCTTTTTCTTACTTCGGAATTGAACAAGCTCGGCATCCAAGTCACGCGAAAAGGCGTTGTCGGCGATAATCGCGCCGATATTCGTGATGCTTTTTCGCAAGCCCTCTCGCGCGCCGACGTCATCGTCGCCACCGGCGGCCTGGGCCCCACCACAGATGATCTGACGCGCGAAGCCGTCGCTGAATTGTTGGGTCGCAAGCTCGAGTCGAATATCGAAGTCTTGCGCACTATCCAGGAGCGCTTTCGCAGCATTGGCCGCCAAATGGCCGAGACAAACGCCCGGCAGGCGATGGTGCCCGAAGGCGCTCAGGTTCTCGAAAATAAGCGCGGCACCGCACCCGGCCTTTGGCTCGAATCCGATGGAAGTATCATCATCCTCCTTCCCGGTCCCCCGAAAGAAATGGAAGCAATCTTCGCCCGCCAGGTGGTCGAGCGGTTGGGGAAGCGCGAGAGCGGCAAGCGCCTGATCGCGCGAGAATTGCATGTGACCGGACTTCCCGAATCGGATTTGGACGAGCGCATCGCGCCCATCTACACGAAATACGCGGATGTCCAGACGACAATTCTCGCCGCGCCCGGTGAAATCCAAATCCATTTGCGCACCTGGTCCGAAGATGCCCACGGCTCGGAAAAACTCCTCGATGAATTAGTCGAACGGCTTATGATGGCGCTCGGCGAAAATCTTTTCTCAACAACAGCTGAATCGCTCGAAGAAGTCGTCGCAAACGCGCTCGTGCAGCACAAATCCACGATTTCCACCGCGGAAAGTTGCACCGGCGGCTTGCTCGCCGAGCGGCTCACCCGTACTCCCGGAAGCTCCGCCTATTTTCTCGGTGGCGTGGTGAGTTATAGCAATGAACTCAAATCCTCCTGGGTTGACGTGCCCGCCGAAATGATTCAGGCGCATGGAGCAGTCAGCGCCGAAGTGGCGCTCGCGCTTGCCGACGGCATCCGCCGCCGCACGGGCAGCACGCTCGGCGTCGGAATCACCGGTGTGGCCGGCCCCAGCGGCGGCACACCGGAAAAACCGGTCGGTCTCGTGCACATTGCAATGACAGATGGCGGCACGCCGCGCGAGCACGGAATCCGCTTCCCCGGCGACCGCGAACGCGTACGCTGGCAGGCGTCTCAAACGGCTCTCGACATGGTGCGCCGCTATTTTCTGTATGCGTCCGGCAAACGCGGCGGCGCAAAGGGCTAGGCAAACATGCGCCTCTTCGTCGCCCTCGACCTCAGTGAGTCCGTCCGCGCCGCAATCTCGGCTTTCTGTGAGAACCTTCGGCGCGCTTACCCGGCGGCGCGCTGGGTGCGCCCGGAAGGGATCCACGTGACGCTGAAATTCATTGGCGAAGTGAAGGAAGACCGCGTTGCCCCAATCCAGGCCGTGCTCGGAAAGATTTTCATCCCGGCGCCAATCGAAATGGATTTTCGCGGAGCGGGATTCTTTCCAAATGAGCGCCGCCCGCGCGTCTTCTGGATTGGGATTCACGCGACGCCGAATCTCGTGCAAATCGCCTCTGAAATAGATTCGCAACTTACACCGCTCGGCGTGCCGCGCGAGATTCGCGATTTCCGTCCGCATTTGACCCTCGCACGATTCGATGACAATCACGGCCTTGAAAAACTGCACGGTGCATTGCGGGAATCAAGCTCGCAGGAATTCGGTGCGGTGAAGACATCGGAAATGCATCTTTACCAGAGCAAGCTTGGTCACGGCGGTGCGCAATACACTCGCCTGGCAACCTTCCATTTTTCGCCCGAGGCCATGTGACCGCGGAAACACTCAACGCGTATTGGTGGTTGCCGTTGGCGGGATATCTTATCGGTTCCGCGCCATTCGGCTTTCTGATTGCTCGAATCGCCGGGCAACGCGACATTCGCGCAGCCGGCAGTGGAAGCATCGGCGCGACGAATGTCACACGTATCGCCGGCCCGGCTGCGGGCGTCTTCACTCTCTTGTTGGACGCCGCTAAAGGCGCGCTCTCCGTATGGCTCGCTGCATGGATCACGGGTTACGCAGCCGTTTGGATGATCGCCGCGGCTCTCGGCGCAATCGTCGGCCATATTTTTCCTGTGTGGCTGGGAGGACGGGGCGGCCGCGGGGTTGCTACCGGCCTGGGCGCCTATCTGGTGATCTGCTGGCCGGCGGCTGTCGCCGCACTTGCGATCTGGCTGGCAGTGATTGGTGTCTCGCGGTACGTTTCGCTCGCCTCCCTAATCGCCACCTCATCTCTTCCCGTGTTGGTCTACTTTCTTTATTCGCCCGGCCACGCCCCTGCGCACGCCATTTCCATCGGAACGGCCATTGGCGCCACTCTGATTATTGTGCAACATCGGCCTAACATCGCTCGCCTCATTGAGGGTACGGAAAGCCGCATCAGCTTTCGCCGGGATCGCGCAACCTCATGAAAAAGATAGCCATCATCGGGGGAGGAAGCTGGGGCACCGCTCTTGCAATTGTCCTGAGCAGGAGCCGTCACGAACACGCACTCTCTCTCTGGGTGCACGACGCCGGATTGTCTGAGCGTCTCAGTGAAACGCGTGAGAACGCCGTCTATCTTCCGGGATTTTCTGTTCCGGCTGGAATTGACGTTACGTCGGATCTCCCCGCCGCACTCAATGGCGCCGAAATCGTCTTGGGCGTAATCCCCTCCGCCCATGCTCGCAATGTTTACACCGCGATGCTGCCCCATTTGAAACCCGGCATCGCTATCGTCAGCGCGACGAAAGGCCTCGAACACGAGTCCCTCCTGCGCATGAGCGACTTGATCGCCGCGGTTTGTACCGCCTCCGTAGGCTCTCGAATCGCTGTACTTTCCGGCCCATCATTCGCCCGGGAAGCTGCGCGCGGAGACCCGACTGCCGTCGTAATCGCATCGCTCGAATCCGGGCTCGCCACGGAATTGCAGGAGGAATTCGGCAGCGCGACTTTTCGCCTTTACACGAATGACGATGTCGCCGGGGTCGAATTCGCCGGCGCTGTCAAAAACGTAATCGCCATCGCGGCGGGAGTTTGCGCAGGTCTCGGCCTTGGAGGTAACTCGGCGGCGGCCCTCGTAACGCGCGGTCTCGCTGAAATGACGCGGCTAGCAACGGCTCTGGGCGGCCGTCGCGACACTCTCGCGGGCCTCGCGGGCATGGGCGACCTCGTGCTTACCTCCACCGGCGCTCTAAGCCGCAATCGGTCTCTCGGAGTCGAACTCGGCAGGGGGCGCGCGCTCAACGAAATCCTGTCAACTACACGCATGATCGCGGAAGGTGTTGGCACAACCGCCGCCACCCGCGAATTGGCTCGCCGTGCCGGCATCGAAATGCCGATTACGGAGCAAATGTACGCCGTACTTTATGAGGGACGCGCCCCGCGCGATGCTATCCGAGAACTCATGGAGCGCCGCCAGAAGAGCGAATAGCTCCCGGGATCCAGCCCCCGTATCAATAAGGCCACCAGTAGTACTACCGTCTCATTCGCATTTCACCGCAACTCCTTAAAATGGATGCATTAAGCCGCCGTGCGCTCATTTGACTTAAACTCGCTGCTTCCCCACCGCGTCCGCATTCTTTGGATTGTGCTGGGCGCTCTATTGTTGGTCAGCATCCTGCCTATCGCCCTTTATCACCATCAAGTGCTGCGCCTCAGCCAGGATAAGCTGGAAGAAACCGAGCGCGTGCAACAAATCGATTTGACGCGCTCCATGGCCGAGCAAGTGCAGCTTTTCCAATCAACCCTGAGCCAGCAACTAATCAGTGAGCGCCAAATCCTCGACCTCACCGGGCTGATTGACGACGTCAACTCACCTGCCAACGCCCCGAAAGTCCGGAGCCTGCTCGAAAATTTTGTTGCAGGCACGCCGAATGTTCTCTACGTCACCGCGGTCGACACGGACGCCAAGGGCAGCCGCGCCGGCGATTTCCGCGCGGGGCAGGACCCGTTTGTCGTCAACGCCCTGCAGCGCGCCTTCATGACCACGGAGCAATTGCTCGAATCTCACAGCGATCCCCTGGCCCTCGATCCGGATAACCGCCCGGCTTTCGTAATGGCGGTGCCGCTCGAAGTGGACGGCCGCTTCAGCGGTATGTTGGCCGCTGTAGTTTCGCTGGACACTATCCTCAACCGGCTGAAGGAAGCGAGCGCCCACGACAGATCCGTTTTCATCGTGGACCATGCCGGCCATGTCGTCGCGCATCCCGATTCCGAGAATTTTTTTCCCGGCACGGATTTCTCTGCGGTCTCGCCTCTCGTCGCGAAAATCCGCGATCTCCCGCCCGATTTCCGGAACACTGAAACCGTGCGCTTCAATCTTCAACAGGGAAATCGCACCGTTCCGATGATCGGCACCTACAGCACCATGCCGGACCTGGACTGGGCCGTTATCGCGCAGCGCAGCCTGGAAAAGGCTCGCGACGACGCCGGCGTCAACGAACTCAACGCGCAGGCGCTCACCTTCGTGCTCGTTGTCACCTTCGCCGCGCTGATTCTCGGCTACTTATTCGCCGTGGGCATCAGCACGCCCATCCGCGCGCTGGCCGCCTTCCACGCGCGCCATCAGCCGCGGCGAATTTCATGAGCGCACGCCCGTGCGCGGCGCCGCCGAAATCAGCGAACTGGCCGAAACCTTCAACAAGATGGCCGACGACATCGAGAACTACATCGACCGGCTGAAGCAGGCCGCCGACGAAAATCGCGAACTCTTCCTGGGCTCCATCCGCATGCTCGCCGCCGCCATCGACGAAAAGGATCCCTATACACGCGGCCATTCCGACCGCGTCGCCAAATACTCCGCTCTCATCGGCCAGCCAATTGGGCCTCTCGACGAGGAGCTGGACCGTCTGCGCATCTCCGCGCTGCTGCACGACGTCGGCAAAATCGGCGTGGACGATCGCGTCCTGAAGAAGCCCGGCGCGCTCACCGCGGAGGAATTCGAGATCATGAAGCAGCATCCCAGCAAAGGGCGCCAACATCATGCGCCCGGTCGCGCAACTCAAAGACATGCTTCCCGGCATCGAACTGCACCATGAGCACGTCGACGGCAAGGGCTATCCCTACGGCCTGAAAGGCGACGAGATTCCGCTTGATGGCCCGCATCATCGCTGTCGCAGACACGCTTGACGCCATGACCACCAATCGCCCGTATCAATCCGCGATGGATTTGGAATTCGCATTGTCCAGGATTCGCACCCTTGCAGGCTCCAAATTTGATCCCATTATTGTGGATGCGCTCGAAGCCGCTGTTCAAAGCGGTAAAATTAAGCTCAAGGCCGAGCTCGTCACAGCCTGAAGTTTGCGCGACACATTTCATAGCCCCGTCGCGCAGGTGCTGCCCGCGAGCAATCCCCCAAAGGTCAATCTGCTACAATCGCCAATTCGGCGAGCTGCGCCGATGCATCCCCATGCTTTCAATATTTGGCAAAAATAAACCCGGCGAGGAAAAAGCAGGCCGGTCGCTTCTTGACCGGCTCAAGGAGTCCGTAGGCAAAACGCGCTCGCGACTAGCTGCGCGCGTCGAAGGACTGTTCACCAGCGGCAATAAAATTGATCCGTCTGTTCTCAAGCAGCTCGAAACCGCTCTCCTCGCCGCCGATATCGGAGTGCGCACCACGCGCGAAGTCCTCGACGCCGTCCGTGAAAAAGTGGATCGTCACACACTCTCCGACGCCGGCGAGCTGAAAGCTGAACTCAAGCGCCAGCTCTTGGCAAGGATGCTGCCCGCGCGCCCCGCGGTTGATGGGGCCGCCGCAGAATCCGCAGTCGAAGGCACTCGCGTCATCTTCATGGTCGGCGTGAATGGCGTCGGCAAAACCACCACCATGGGCAAGCTCGCCAACAGGTTGCGCCACGAAGGCCACACCGTCTTGCTCTGCGCGGCGGACACATTCCGCGCGGCAGCCATCGAACAACTAGAGGTCTGGGCTCAGCGTGCCGGCGTCGAGATTATCAAGCAGAAACCCGGCGCCGATCCCGCCGCCGTCGTCTATGACGCGGTCGCCGCAGCCCGCGCGCGCGGCACCGACGCCGTAATCGTTGACACCGCGGGCCGCCTCCACACGAAATCCAATTTAATGGCCGAGCTCGACAAAATGAAGCGCACCGCGGCAAAAGTGATTCCCGGCGCGCCGCACGAAATCCTGCTCGTTATGGACGCGACCACCGGACAAAACGGCCTCGTCCAGGCGCGCGAATTTACAGGCGCCGTCGGAGTCAACGGAATCGTTCTCACAAAACTCGATGGAACCGCCAAGGGCGGCATCGTAATCGCCATCACTCGCGAACTCGGCTTGCCCGTGCGCTTCGTCGGAGTTGGCGAAAAAATGGAAGACCTGGTTCCATTCGACGCCGAATCTTTTGTAAACTCCCTTTTTGATTGAGCCTGCCGTGGCCGCCACCGCGCACAAAAAAAATCAGAATCCCGACGAACGCTGGATGGATCGCGCCCTTTCCCTCGCACGCCGCGGCGAAGCCCTTGCAAGTCCAAACCCCATGGTCGGAGCCGTCGTCGTGCTCGATGGCCACGTCGTTGGCGAAGGTTTTCACATTTATGACAAGCTGAAGCACGCGGAAATTATCGCGCTGGAATCCGCGGGCGACCGCGCGCGCGGCGCAACTCTTTACGTAAACCTCGAGCCATGCGTCCATCAAGGGCGCACAGGTCCCTGCACCGATACAATCATCGCGGCTGGCATCCACCGCGTCGTAGCAGCAATGCAAGACCCCAATCCAAAAGTCGCGGGCCAAGGCTTTGACAAGCTGCGCGCCGCGGGGATCCAAGTGGATGTCGGGTTGCGCGAACGCGAAGCGAAGCGCTTGAACGAAGCCTTCGCGCGATGGATCACATCGTCCCGCCCGTTTGTCACGCTGAAAACGGCCATGACGATTGACGGTGCCATCGCTTGGGCGCCATCGCACAGTGGCCCTGAAAAAAATTGGATTACCTCGCCCGCATCCCGAAAAGAAGTCCAGCGCTTGCGCCACGCCTCCGACGCCATTCTCACCGGCATCGGCACAATTCTCACCGACGATCCGCTCCTCACCGATCGTACCGGCCTCCCAAGGCGCAGACCTCTGCTCCGCGTCGTCCTCGATACGCTCCTGCGCCTTCCGCCCGATTCAAAGTTTGCAAAATCCGCGAAAGGCGACATCCTGGTTTTCACCTCGCGTTCGACGCTCGACTATAGGATCAACCCGCTGCGCAAAATGGGAATCGAAGTCGTTCGCACACGGCAAAAAGGAGATACTCTTGATTGGGCCGCCCTGCTAAAAAAACTCCACGAGCGCGACATTCAAAGCGTCCTCATCGAAGCGGGCACGCGTGTAAATTCTTCCGCGGTGATCGTGCGCGCGGTAGATAAACTGGTAGCATTCATCAATAAGAGATCGGCGGGCCCGGCCGGCAGGCCGTGGGCCACGCAGAAGGCGGCCCGGCGAATGAAAAATCTTCGAAATATCGAAACACGGTTCGCCGGGCCGGACGAATATTACACGGGGTATTTTCGCGATGTTTACGGGAATCGTTGAGCACACCGGAACCGTCGAATCGCTGGACAAGAGCGACTCCGGCGGACGCATCCGCGTAAGCGCGCCCGAAATCGCCCTCACGCTTGCGATTTCTGCAAGCATCGCCGTGAACGGCTGCTGCCTCACTGTCGTCGAGCGCAACAAGGAATCTTTCGCCGCCGACCTTTCGCCCGAAACGCTGCATCGCACCACACTCGGCGAAATGAAACCCGGCGCGCGCGTCAATCTCGAACGGCCGCTAACCGCGGGCAAGGAACTCGGCGGGCACTTTGTGCAAGGCCACGTGGATGGCGTCGGAAAAATCGTAAAGCTTTCGATGATCTCGGAGCCACGCTTCAAATCAGAAAATGCGAATTGGTGGCTCGATGTTCGCGTGCCGGAAAATCTCGCCGCCTACGCCGCCGAAAAAGGATCAATCTCGATTGACGGAATTAGCCTCACTGTAGCCTCCTGGCGCGACGGCGTCGCGGGTGTCGCGATTATTCCCTTCACTTACGCGCACACAAATCTGCAGGCCCTCTCCGCCGGCGATTCCGTAAATCTCGAAGCCGATATCCTCGCAAAATATGTCGAGCGCCTCCTCGACGCCCGCCGCGCCAATCCCCTCTCTCGCTTTACGATTGAGCGTCTCGTTGAGGAAGGGTTCTAACTAGGCCATCTCGCGCCGCTTCGACCTTACTCCCCGGTAGTAAAGCGCAAGGCCAATTAGGACTGAAACCACTGTCCCGGCAATAAGTTCAATCTCGAATCCCAATTTATTCGTCGAATCTCCAGGCGGGATAAACGATAGCGCAATCCCAAGCAGGACGCAGATAAGCCCGGAGCCCGCTGTTACCCAAACTCCGAATTTCCCGCCCGGAATCAGCACAGTATCTTCGTGCGCTGAGCGATCGCCGCGATATGAAAGCTTGATTGCGGCTGCAAACATGTAAACGAACGGAATGAAATAGAGAATGATCGCGGCGTCAACAAGAATTTGATACGCGCTGTTCGCTGATTCGTTGATCTGCGTCACTAAAAGAATGAACCCCGAAATTCCGGCTTGTACCAGGATCGCCACATACGGCGTCTTCCATCGAGGATGGATTTTTCCAAATGCCGCGGGCAAATATCTGTCAATGCCGACGACAAACGGCACGCGTGCCACGCCCGCCACCGTCGAGCCCACGCCCCCGGCATTTCCTATCGAAACCAAAATCGCCGCAAGAATTCCAACAAGCGCCACGCGCAATACCAGCGATCCGATCCCGATTGCTTGAAACACGCCGCTCTTCGGGTCTACCGAATCCGCCGGCAGGATCGCAAGAACGGCGAACGTCCCCGCAATGTAAACTGCCGCAATCATCACGCCGGAACCAAGTATCGCGCGCGGAAAAGTCTTCCTCGGGTCGCGGACCTCATCGCTCATCGCAGACACCAGTTCAAGTCCGGTGAATGCAAATGCAATTTGCGACCAAAAATTCACAGTGTCCAGATTCCAATGTGGAAGCATTCCAGCCAAAGTAAAATGTGTCGCCGATCCCCGCGCATGGCATAGCATCACGGCCACTGCCACAAGAATCATGAGCGGCGCATACGTTGCAGCGCCTCCGACATTCTGCAGCCACTTGCCAATGTTGAGACCGATGATGTTCAACCCCATGGCGACGATCAGGAGGACAAACGAGCCAATCAATAAGAATGGTCGATTCTGCGCGAGCCACGGCGCTTTTGCGCCGAATATGTAAGCCCCCATCGCCGCGCTCGCCAGCAACAATCCCGGAAAATAAAAAAACGTGTAAATCCAATACGTCCACCCGGCGATGAATCCATGGAAATCACCGAACGCTTCCTTTGACCATACATAAAGCCCGCCCTCATGCGGGAATCGCGTCGAAAGCTCCGTAATCACCAACGCCGACGGCACAAAGAAAATTACAGCTGCGATCACCCACAAGCTAATGGATGATTGTCCGTTGTGTGCCGCCGCCGCAATCCATCGCGGCCCGAGCACCGTGGCGATGTTGAATAGCAGCACGTCCCAGAAGCCCATCACGCGCCGGAGTTGCGCAGGGGTTTGCGGAGTGGAAGGATTCGACGCGCTCATCGCGTTACGCCTGCCTCATGCCTGGCGGCGCGCAACGCATTAAACGATTGCATCCATCGCGGGGATCAATTCGTCTTGCATTCGGAAGTTGCGCAGGAATGGATCTGTGCTCGCCTCAAAATCTTTCCAGGGCCCGAAAAATGAGACGCGCCCGTCTTGCAGGAAAATTACGGAATCGGCCAGCTTCTTCGCCAAATGCGTGTCGTGGGTAACCACTATCGATGTTTTATGGAGCGTTTCTTTCAGTTTCAGGATCAGGTCCCCTGTATGCGTCGCCATCAACGGGTCCACCATCGTGGTCGGCTCGTCATAAAGAATCGCTTCCGGGTCCTGCGCCAACGCACGCGCAATTGCGACATTGCGCTTCATTCCCGTGCTCAGCTCCGAGGGCAGCTTGTCGAGCTGGTCGGAAACTTCCAGCGTTTTCGCGAGTTCTTGAACTCGCGCATCAATTTGATCAGCGGACACTCCGTCGTGATCTTCCATAGGAAATGCAATGTTCTCCCCAACCGTCAGTGAATCGAATAACGCGCCCGATTGAAACACCATCGTCACACGCCGCCGAATGTCCGCGAGACGGCGTTCATCCCAGCCCACAATATCCTGCCCCGCGATCAACACGCGCCCGGCATCCGGCTGCAGGAACCCCATAATATGTTTCAGCGTGACCGATTTTCCGACGCCGCTTTTCCCCATGATCACGGCCGTCTGCCCGCGCTCAACGCGGAAGCTCACGTTGTCTAGCACAAGGTGGTCGTCGAACGCTTTCGTCACGCCCTCGAACACGACGTACGGTTCGCCCAAGAAATTGCTCCTGTTTATTGCGCGCCCTATTCTGTGCGACTCCGGCCCCGGAATCAATTTATTCGTGTGAACTGGTTATTCGTCCGCCGTGTCAGCGGTTCCCCGCCCCGGCCGGTGAATCCCCAGCTCACGCAATTTTTCTTGCAGGCTCTGTCGATGGAACCCAATCGCCGCGGCAGTGTGCGAAACATTCCATTTGTGTCGCTCGAGCTGTCGCGTTATATAAGCCACCTCGAATTTCCGCTTTGCCTCGCGGAAATCCGGCTCCGATAGCGGCATGTCATCGCCGCGAGTCTTTCCTGTGCGCGCACGGCCCACCCCAGCCGCATTCTCCAAGATTTCGGCGGGCAAATCCGCTTCCGAAATTTCCTCCCCGCCCGCGAATATCACGCTTCGTTCGAGCGCATTTTTCAATTCGCGCACGTTGCCCGGCCAATCGTATCGCCCGACCGCCTGCATCGCCTCGCGGCTCAGCCGCTTCAAGCGCCCATCGCGCGCGCCATGCAATTTCAGAAACGCCTCGGCCAGCACCGGAATATCCTCTTTTCGCGCGCGCAACGGCGGCACCTCAAGCGTCACCACGCGCAGCCGGTAGTAAAGATCCTCGCGGAACCGCCCCGCGCTGACTTCAGTGGACAGGTTGCGATGTGTCGCGCTGATCACCCGGACGTCCACGGAAATCGACTGCGTCCCGCCCAGCCGCTCAATCACGCGGTTCTCGAGCGCGCGCAGCACTTTCGATTGCGTAACCGGATTCATATCGCCAATTTCATCCAGAAAGATTGTTCCGCCCGAAGCCAGCTCGAATTTGCCTTTCCTCTGTTGTGCTGCCCCAGTGAACGCGCCCTTCTCGAATCCAAAAAGTTCGGACTCGATCAAATTTTCGGGCAGCGCCGCGCAATTCACCGCGATAAACGGCCCGGACGCGCGCGGCGATCGCGCATGGATCTCTTGCGCCAACAAATCTTTTCCCGTTCCGCTCTCTCCGAGAATCAGCACCGTCGCGTCGGTTTCCGCCACGCGCGCCGCCATCTCGAAGAGCCGCCGCATCTCCGGCGTCGTCCCGAGCATCGGCCCGAATTGCCCTTCGGTCACCAGCCGCTCGCGCATCAACTTGTTTTCCTGCTCGAGCGAAGCCAATCGCATCAAATTGCCGACGCGCTTTCGCAACTCCTCAACATCAAATCCTTTTACTAGATAATCCGCAGCGCCAAGTTTCAACGCCTCGACCGCCGTTCGCGCCGTATCCAGCGCGGACACAACAATCACCGGCTGCGTACGCCCCTGCTCTTGCATCCAGCGCAGTAGCGCCATCCCATCTTCATCCCTCATTACCAAATCGAGCAGCACGAGCGCCGGCCTTTCTCGCGGGAACGCTTCGCGCGCCGCGGCCACGCTGTCCGCTTCGGCGATGCGATACGCATGCTCCAGCGCACGCCGCAGCGCGTATCGCGCCGCTGCTTCGTCATCCACAATCAGGATTGTTTTCGTGGCCATCGTCATCTCCCCTGCGCCGGCGGCGGCATGTGCACTGGCAGCCTGACAATAAACCGCGCTCCGCTGCCATTCGCCACCGGGCTTTCGCACGTCACCGTTCCGCCCAGTTCCGCCACTCTGCGCTCAACAATCGCAAGACCCAGCCCCGTGCCGTTTGGCTTCGTCGTAAAAAATGGCTGAAACAATCGTGCACGGTTTTCCGCCGACACGCCCGGCCCATTATCCGTAACTTGGATGACCAACTCCTCGCCTTTGAGCGCCAACTGAACGGAAATCGCGCAATCCGTCGGCACAGCTTCAATCGAATTCACCACCAAATTGGAAAAAATGTCGGCAAGCGCCTCTTCCGATCCCTGCACCGCCGCGCCGCCCGATTCATCGCTCAATTCGACCCGACCGCCGCGCTCCTCCGCTTCATGCCGCAGCAGCGCGACCGATTGCTCCGCAATCGTACTCACGGCCACCCATTCAGGAGACAATCCCGCGCGCACCGTAGGCCGCGCGTACCGCAACAGTTGCGTCAGTTTATTGCTCAGCCGGTCCACTTCCGCGAGGACCATCGCCAAGTCCTTCCGTGTCTGCACCGGCAAACAATCGTTCTCAAGCTGCACCTGTAACACCGTCTTCATCGACCCCAGCGGATTCTTCAAATTATGCGAAATGCTCGCCGTCATCTGCCCAACGAGCGCCATACGCTCCCGCTCCGCCAATTCCCTTTCAAGGGTCAGCTTCTGGTCAATCGTTCTGCAAAGTTCAATCACCGCCGTCAATTGCTCCGCCAAAAACTCTAGCGCCGCAAAAGTTTCTCCGGAAATCACCGATCCAATCGGCACAGCGATAAGCTCTCCGATCTGAGTGCTCGCGTCGCGGCCATTCGCAGTCTTGCCGATTGCGAATTTCGTCGGTTGCCCGGCCCAAATCGGCCGCTTCTCAATTTCAGCCGGTGAAGGCGCCGATTCATCCATAACCTTCAATCGGATCAGTACCTGCTCCAACCCAAATTCGTCACGGATTCGCTCCTCGGCAAATCTCAGGAGAGATATCATCTCGCCGTGCTGCGCCTCACGCTGCAACTCCGTTCCCAACTTTTGCACTCGGTCCACTTGCTCCTGAAATTGCCGCCGCAACAATCGGCTAGCCACCCTTTGCAACGGTTCGAAAAACCCCACCAGCATAAAAAGCATGATCGACCAGGTCGCCTCCGGAGGAAGAACCGGCTCCAGCCAGGCACTAACCCGCCGCACCGCGCCAAGATAAAGCAGCGCCAAAAACGCACCGGAGATCGCATAAACAAGGTTCTTCTGCACGCCCATCCCAAGAAAATTGAAACGCACTATCGCATAAATAAGGCCCGCGCCAGGTAAGATACCGATCAATAGAAGAGCGGCTCCGATCCGGAATGCACTGATCTCCGAAGTGCCGAGAGGTGCGAGAACGAATCCTGCTGCGGTAAGACCGAGCAATGCGAAACACAAAGCTATGAAGTAATGAAACTTCTTGTTTGTTGAGTTTTCCGGCCCGAGTAGCGTTCGTGACGGACCAGCCTTCGCGAGAGCCAATTGGGCACCCCCGCATCCCAATCCAGTAATCGCTGATACCGTTGCCCAGAACGCGACACCAACGTGGAGGATTGTGAAGACTTATCCGATGTCGGGAGATCTCAACCAGAGAATGGCCATAATCACGAGCGGAAACGAAATTGGCGCCACATACGATGTCGCGATCCAAACGCTCTGCCACCTCTTCGAGGCCCAAGCTCCGATAGACCTTCCATATGAGATGTTTGCTTGAACAGAAAGCCCTGGAAGAACCACGATTCCAATGCCAACCAGAATCAGGACGAAGGTGGAGGTTGATTGGGGTATCTGTTGATAGTAAAGGGATGAGTTAATTGCAAGAAGGGCGCCGGCGAAAATGAGAAACAGCGCTAGACAAAGGAAGAAAAGGACTCGCTCAAATTGCCTCCGCCGTCGATATCCAACGATTAGAACTAAGAGGAAGAGATAAACGAGCGTTCCCGCAGTTGCGGCAGCAAGAGTGACAAGCGTGATTGCAGGCAATTTCATAGGCTCCAGCTAGACAAATCCTAGCCACGAATGACGCTGCAAATCAACATCCAAAGGAAAGATTTTTCTGGCACCTGTAAGTTATTGAATATAATAGGCGTATCGAGGCTAGTGGTCTAGCGAATCTGCCTATGAGCGTCCTATACTCAACTTTTCCGCCATCTTTCCCCTTGACATGCAATCCCCTCCCGACTATATTAGCAGTCGCGTCCGAGGAGTGCTAACCGCAATCCCCGGGCTTCTGCAAACTCTAGATCCAACATCCCGATTACGCAATGGAGGCGAGTCAACGATGGCGGTGAATATCACTCCCCTGCACGACCGCGTTTTGGTCAAGCGGGTAGAAGAGAAGGAATCCGTGAGGGGCGGCATCATCATCCCCGATACGGCCAAGGAAAAGCCGCAGGAAGGCGAAGTCGTGGCTGTCGGCGCGGGCAAAATTGAGAAGGGCGAGCGGGTTCCGCTCGACGTCAAAGCCGGCGACCGCATCCTTTTTGGCAAGTACAGCGGCAGCGAAATCAAAATCGAAGATCAAGAATACCTCATCCTTCGCGAGGACGAAATCCTGGCGAAGCTCAGCGGCGCGGCAAAGGCGGCAAAGAAGTAAGTCCACCAGCAGAGCGCTCTGCATACATTTTCCAATTCCTTAGGAGGAAGAAGTCTCATGGCAAAGCAGATTGTTACTGGCGAAAACTCCCGGCAAGCAATTCTCCGCGGAGTGAACGCACTGGCGGACGCTGTCAAGATCACCCTCGGCCCCAAGGGCCGCAATGCGGTGATTGAGAAGAAGTTCGGCGCGCCGGTGATTACCAAGGACGGCGTGACCGTCGCGAAGGAAATCGAGCTGCAGGATCCGCTCGAAAACATGGGTGCGCAGATGGTGCGCGAAGTGGCGTCGAAGACCTCCGATGTGGCGGGCGACGGCACCACCACCGCAACCGTTCTGGCCCAGGCCATCTTCCGCGAAGGCGTCAAGACCGTCGCGGCGGGCGCAAGCCCAACAGCCCTCAAGCGCGGCATCGAGCGCGCCGTTGAGGCCGCTGTCGAGAAAATCAGGGAACTCCACCGTGACGTCAAGGGCGACATGATCGCCCAGGTCGGCACAATTTCCGCGAACAATGACAAGCAAATCGGCAGCATCATTGCCGAGGCGATGAAGAAGGTCGGCAAGGATGGCGTGATCACCGTCGAGGAATCCCGCACGATGGAAACCACGCTCGAAGTCGTCGAAGGCATGCAGTTCGACCGCGGCTACCTTTCCCCCTATTTCGTTACCGACCCCGAGCGGATGGAATGCAACCTCGAAGATCCCTATATCCTCATCAACGAAAAGAAAATCAGTTCCATGAAGGACCTTCTCCCGTTGCTTGAGCAAGTGGCGCGCGCAGGCAAGCCGCTGCTCATCATCGCGGAAGATGTCGAAGGCGAAGCCCTCGCGACTCTCGTCGTCAACAAGCTCCGTGGCACACTGCAGTGCGCTGCAGTGAAAGCCCCGGGCTTCGGCGACCGCCGCAAGGCCATGCTCGAAGACATCGCCACCCTCACCGGCGGCAAGGCGCTCACTGAGGATCTCGGCATTAAGCTCGAGAACGTGAAGATGGAAGACCTCGGCCGCGCAAAGAAGGTCACGATCGACAAGGACAACACCACCATCGTTGAGGGTTATGGCAAGCCCGCCCACATCGAAGGCCGCGTCAAGCAGATTCGCGCGCAGGTCGAGGAAACCACCTCGGACTATGACCGTGAAAAGCTGCAAGAGCGGTTGGCGAAACTTGTCGGCGGCGTTGCGGTAATCAAGGTGGGCGCGGCGACGGAAACCGAGCTTAAGGAAAAGAAGGCTCGCGTTGAAGACGCCATGCACGCCACCCGCGCCGCGGTCGAAGAAGGCATCGTTCCCGGCGGCGGCGTAGCTCTGTTGCGCTGCATCCCGGCGCTCGAAAAGTTGAAGCTCAATGAAGATGAAGCCATCGGCGTGAACATCGTGAAGCGGGCGCTCGAAGAGCCTCTGCGTCAGATCGTTCACAACGCTGGACTCGAAGGCGCTGTTGTCGTCGGCCGCATCCGCGATTCCAAGGATGAGAATTTCGGCTACAACGCTGACACCGACGAATATGGCGACCTCGTCAAAGGCGGCGTAATCGATCCGGCCAAGGTCACGCGACTGGCGTTGCAAAACGCCGCATCCGTGGCCGCGCTGATGCTCACCACCGAAGCTCTAGTTGCCGATATCCGCGAGGATAAGAAAGAGGCGGCGGGCGCGGGCGGGCACGGCGGCCCCGGCGGCATGGGCGGCGGGATGTACTAATCCCCCTGATTTGCCGCTTCAAACGCATCAGAAACTCATGGGCGGCCGCTCTCAGGCCGCCCATGTTATTTTGGGGTATCATTGAATTGCATGTTGGGGAATCTGAAGTGCTCGAGAACCATTTCCAATTCGCCACAGTTGAAGAAGCAGCCGAAGAGTTTCGCGAAGGCCGCCCCATCGTCCTCGTTGACGATGAAGACCGCGAAAACGAAGGCGACCTCGCCATGGCCGCCGAAAAAGTCACGCCCGAGGCCATCAACTTTATGGCCAAGTTCGGCCGCGGACTCATCTGCGTCACTCTCACCGAGGACCGCTGCGACGAATTGAATCTCCCTCTGATGTCCCCGGTGAATACCGCAGCCCACGGCACCGCCTTCTGCGAAGCCATCGATGCGCGCCGCGGTACCACTACCGGCATTAGCGCCGCCGATCGCGCGCTCACCATCCTCACTGCCATTGACCCGGTCACTCGCCCCGCGGATCTCGCCCGCCCCGGCCACGTTTTCCCCTTGCGTGCCCGTCGAGGCGGCGTTCTCATCCGCGCCGGCCAAACCGAAGCCTCGGTGGATCTCGCGCGCGTTTCCGGCATGACTCCTGCCGGCGTCATCTGCGAAATCATGAATGATGACGGCACCATGGCCCGCGTGCCGCAGCTCATCGACTTCTGCCGCGAGCACGGTCTGAAAATGCTCACCGTCTCAGCTCTCGTTGCCTATCGCATGTCGCACGAGCGTTACGTCCATCGCGTCGCCGAAGCTCCTCTCGCAACCGCTTACGGCGATTTCCGCATGATTGTTTTTTCAAGCGAAGTGGACCGCGAGCAGCACATCGCGCTAGTCCGCGGCGATCTTTCGGAATCCGAACCCGGCGCGCCTCCTCCGCTCGTGCGCGTCCATTCGCATTGCATCACCGGAGACGTCTTCTCTTCCACAAGCTGCGATTGCCGCGAAATGGTCTCCCGCTCGCTCGAAGCCATCGCCGCCGAAGGCCGCGGCGTCTTCGTCTATCTCCACCATACCGGCCGCGGTTTCACGATCGATTCCGCTGCGCCGGTCCCCGGCACACTCCCGCGCATCCTGTATCACATGCGCGGACAGCTCGACCGCGATGTTGCCCGCCAGCGCCTCGTCCAACACGAAAGCGGCATCGGCGCGCAAATCCTCCGCGACCTCGGTCTAACGGACATCCGCGTCCTGACAAATCAGCCGAAAAAAGTTGTAGCCCTGGCCGGTTACGGAATCACTATCGCAGAGCAAGTCCCACTGCCAACAGATCGCGTGAAATCCACGCACCAGACCCTTTAGACTGCCGCTTCACTGGCGTGCCTTCTACGTTCCCTCTGCGCTAAATGATTTTGAAGTTTGTTGCCTTACGGCTTCTTCGGAGATGTTTTCGGTGGCGTTGGCGCAGGTGCTCCCGCCTTCACCATCACGTACTGCCGCATCTTGTCCAATCGCTTGGTGCTGATTCCCCGCACCGCCAGCAAATCATCCACGCTCTGAAACGGCCCGCTCTTCTTCCGGTAATCCAGAATCCGCTGCGCCGTCACGGGCCCAACTCCCGGCAACCGCTGAAGCAGTTCGGATGTCGCCGTATTCAAATCAATCGGTTTCGATGGCGGCGGCAGCTTCTTCGACTTCGCCGCAGTCGGCGCCGGCGCCGCCGACTGCGCGCGACATACGCCGGCAATCAGGAGCAGCGCCACTGCGAGAGCCGCGCCCAATCGATTCGCAGCTCGCATCGGGCAACGTCGAATAGTATTACTCATAGCTATACAATATACAAATTATTTATTATAAGTCAAATGGAAAGAATGAAGGGACCGGGCTTGCCCGGGTACTTGGTGCTTGCTCTTACTTAAATCCTGTTCCCTGCCGCATCATACATTTCCATTCCACCGAAAAGCGCCGCTTGCGCAGCGGTCACCTCTCGGTCGCCCACCACAATTATCTGCGCGTTCGCCGAATCAAAATATTTCCGCGCAGCTTCCATTACGTCTCCAGGCTGCATCGCGCGAATGCGCTCGCGATATCTCTCCAGATATTCTTCCGGCAACCCATCCAGCAGCACGCCGCCAAGCTGCCCCGCGATCCCATCCTGCGTGCCGAGGCCCAGCGAAAACACGCCCGACATATAGTTGCGCGTGTCCGCCAACTCATCTTCCCCCACTGGCAGCGAGCGGATGCGATCCAACTCGTAAAAAATCTCGGCCAGCGTCGCCGCAACCACATCATTCCGCACCGCCGCGCCTACAGTGAAAAATCCATACTGTCGCAGCGCCTGCACGCCGCTGCGAGGACTGTACGTATATCCCTTCTCCTCGCGGATGTTTCTAACCAGCCGCGAATTGAACGCCCCGCCGAACACGTTGTTCGCAAGCGCAAGCCGCATCCAATCCGGATTCTTCCGCGTGATGGCCATATTCGCCACCACGATCTGCGTTTGCACCGCCCCCGGAAGGTGCACGAAATAAACGCGCCGTCCGCGCAAATCAGGCGGCACCGGCCCGGTGCAGGCCGTTCAGGAGGCGCGCCTTCCCATCCGCCAAGCGCGCCCTCAATTTCTTTCCACATTTCCATAGCGGAGAAATCTCCCGCGGCCACAAGCAGCGCGCCCTTGGGTGCATAGTTCTCGCGGTAATACTCGACCGTCGCGGCGCGCGTATACGACTGCACTTGCTGCTCCGTCGGAGCGTAATTCGCATACGGATGCGCCCCGAAAAGCACTTTCCGCACGCGTTCGGCCGCCAGAAATTCCGGAGTCGTCCGGTCAATCCGCATCCCCTCGATTTTTTGCCGGCGCTCGCGCTCAAACTCTTCAGGCGGAAATTGCGCCTCCTGCACGATTTCGGACACCAGGCCAAGAAGCGGCCGCGCAAATTCCACGAAGTCCCGAAAACGCCACCGACGTCGTGTCCGCGCCCCCCGAAATCGAGAGGTCCGCTCCCCATCCTCGCAGCGCGTCTTCAATTTCATGGCTCGTTCTCCGCCCGGTCCCGGTCCGCGCCACCGTCGCCGTCATTTGCGCGAGCCCCGGCAGCGCCGCAACGGCATTCCCGCTCCGGAAGAAGAGGTCTGCCGTAAATTTCGGGATCGAGCGCGATTCGACGAGCGCCACGTCAAGCCCATTCGCCATCGTTCGCCGGAATCGCCTCGGCCACACTACCGGACGTTCCGCGCCCAGCGGCGGCACTTGCGCGCGTGTGGGATTCGGCAGCGCGGACGCCATCATGCTGCCATCCTTCCCGCGGGCAGCCGGAACACCATCGCCCGTTGCCCCGGCACAAAATATTTTTCCGCCACTATGCGCACTTGCTCCGCTGTCACACTCGTATATTTCTCCAGTATTTTATTAATCCAACCCGGCTCGTTATCGAATAGCGTGAAGCACGCCAGATAATGCAGCAGCCCAAATCGAGGGAATCCGCCCCGCCCGCTTTCAAGCGTCGAGACAAAATCCGATCGGAATTTTACTTTTATCTGCTCAAGTTCCTCGGCGCCAATTCCATTTTTCCGGATATCCTCAACCACCGAATCGTACGCGGCGATGATTTGAGCGTCCGTCACCTCGGGCTTGTAATAAATGTCCGTCACGATCTGGCACGGCCCGTTCAATTCGATCAGGTCGCCAGTGCTCCCCGAGACTTCGACCGCAAGTTTTTGCTCCTGAACCAGCCTCCGGTAGAACCGCCCCGAGCGCCCGGAATGCAATACATAATCGAGCAGCGCAGCTGCATACCAATCTTGAGTGTGCCGCGCGGGCGCCCGATAGCCGATCGCCACAGCAGGCAGCGTCCCGGATTTCTCTTCGACGATCCCGCGCCGCTCCTCTGTTTGCAGCGGCTCATTCACATCAGCAAAGGCAGGTTGGGCGCCGCCCGCAATGTCCTCGAAGTAGCGCCGCGAGAACGCAAATGCCTCTTCCGGCTCCACGTCGCCCACGATCACCAGCACGGCATTCGCCGGAACATAGTAAGTCTTGAAAAATGCCCGCACATCACCAAGCGTAGCCGCGTCCAAATCGGCGAAGTCGCCGTAAAAATTATGCGCGTTCGCCCAATTCCGGAACGCCACCGGAGGAAGGTCCAGCCATGGGAATCCACCGTAAGGCTGGTTCAACACGTTCACGCGCACTTCCTCTTTCACAACGTCCCGCTGGTTCCGCAGGTTCTCATCATCCACCTTGAGCGCGCGCATGCGGTCAGCCTCAAGCCACAGAACGCGCTCCAGCGCATTTGACGGCACCGCCTCAAAATAATTCGTCAGATCGTAATGCGTCGTCCCGTTCAATACGCCGCCGGACGAATTGATCAGCTTGATATGCTCCATCTTTCCCGCGTTCTCCGACCCCTGGAACATCATGTGCTCAAATAAATGCGCGAACCCGCTTCGTCCTTGCGGCTCCAAACGAAATCCAATCTTGTAATAGACGCCCACTGTCACAATCGGCGCCGTGTGGTCGGGCGACACCACCACGGGCAATCCATTTTTCAGTGTCCTTATCTCAACCGGAATCTGCAATCCAGGCAAAGTCATCCTCCTTTAATTTCAAACCGCAAACCTGCACGTCACTTTATTAGTGAGTGTGTCGACCGCGTTTGCCGGCCCCGCTGGCGGGACCCAATGCCCGATCCAATTCGGCCATCACTGCTTTCGGCCGGCGCGCAAGCACGTGGGCGCTAAGACGGAGGACTGCGGCGTAGACCTCTTGATACTCACGCGGAAAGCTATGGAGCGCGCGGGCGTGCCCGGCAATTGTACCAAAATCTCCGCGCGCAGCCGGACCGGTCCAGGCGGCGGCTGGCCCGAACCTTTCAAAGTTCAGGAGGACTTGCCTCGAAAGACGGAGTAACGCGGTCGATGCCTCCCGCCGCGAAAATCCACTTTGCGTAAGGATTCTCACTCCCGCCTCAATAAGCGCCATTACGTGCCCCGCGGCGAATACATTTGCTGCGTGGTACGCAAGCTTATTGCTGCTACGTAGTCGCACTGGTATGCCTCCTACGCTGTACGCGATCCGACGCGCCATTCGCAGCCCCGCGGGCTTTCCCTCCATCACCATCCACACACCCGCCAGGGGCGGCGCCGTTCGCGATGAAAAACTTTGCATCGGATGCATTGATCCCGTGGCCGCGCCAAGCCGCGCCAATGGCGCCAGAACGCTGCTGTCCAGCGCTCCACTCGTGTGCAACGCTATTTTGCCGCGCCATTCTTCCCCGCCAAGGCGTGCGAGTTTTTGCGCAATATCCGAAATCTTGTCATCGGGCACCGCAATCAGGACCACGTTTGCAGCCAGTATCAGCCGCGTCAGCCCGCTGAACGGCTGCCCCGCCCCAATCGCCCGCACCGCTTTTCGAGCGCTGCCCGCGGAACGCGTCACGACCGCGGAAATATTCCAGCCGGCTTGATGCAATTCGCGCCCCAGCGCGCGACCCACGCGGCCCGATCCCACAATCGCCAGTGTTGTAGCCATTCCCCTGCGCCTCGCTCAATCCCCGCTGAATGCTAGAATACTCGTATTGTTTCGCCAATGGGTGGGAATATCACTTTGCACATTTTTCAGATTTTACTAACTTTGACGCTCGCTTCGATCGCAGCCTTTTGGGCCGTGCAATCCGTCCGCTCCGGAATCGGCGTAATGCGTCTCCCCCGGATCGAACGCGTTCCCCCGCTTTCAACCGAAAATTGCCCGCGCGTCTCCATAATTTTCGCCGCGCGCGACGAAGCTCGCAAACTCCCCGCCGCCCTCCAAACCATGCTCTCCCTTGACTATCCCGATTACGAAGTCATCGCCGTGGATGACCGCTCCGCCGACGCCACCGGCCGCATCATGGACGATTTCGCCGCACGCGATTTCCGCCTCCGCGTCCTGCACATCAATTCCCTTCCCTCCGGCTGGCTCGGCAAGCCTCATGCGCTCGATCAGGGCTATCAGCTCGCCACCGGAAGTTGGATCGTTTTCACCGATGCAGACGTCCATTTCGCGCCTGACGTCCTCCGCCGTGTGCTTTATCTCGCCATCGAGCAGCGCCTCGACCACCTCACGCTCATCACGCGCATGCAGATGGATGGCTTTTGGGAGCGCGTCGCCATCACTTATTTTGGAATGGCCTTCTCACTGGGCACTGAGGTCTGGCGAACAAGCGATCCGCGCTCTTCCAGTTGCACCGGCGTAGGTGCGTTCCAGCTCATCCACCGTGATGCCTATGAAAAAGTCGGCGGACACCGGCGGCTCGCCATGGAAGTTGTTGACGACATGAAGCTCGGAAAAATAGTAAAACTCGGCGGATTCAGCTCGCAGGTGGGTCTGGCTTCACAACACATCAGCGTCCATTGGCAGCACGGCCTGAAAAATGTCATCAAGGGCACCACAAAAAACTTCTTCGCTGTTTCGGGATTTCGCGTCTGGTGGGTCACCTACCATATCGTCGGGTTGTTTCTCGCGAGCATCTTCCCTTGGATCGCTCTGGCTTATCTCTTGGCCAAAGGAAATCATTCCGCGACTCTTGCCTTCGCGGCGATTGCCGTCGCTATCCCGCTCATCATGCATGCAGTAATTGCAATCCGCGCCAAGATTTCGCCGCTTTATGGACTGACGCATCCCATCGGAGCAATCATTTTCGCCTGGATGGTTGTTCGTTCCACCGTTGTCACTCTCTGGCGCGGCGGGGTTGTCTGGCGCGACACTTTTTATCCTCTCGACGACCTTCGCCGCGGCCTCGTCTAGCCATCCTCTCCCGCGGCCTTCGTCGATTCTTCCGCCGGTTTCGCCACCGATGCATTCGTAACCGTAGGCTCCGTCACCGCTGGCCCCGGCGCAAAAAGTTCGCCCAAATCCCGCTGCTTCAGTGCACGCACGCGATCCCGCAACACAGCCGCTCTTTCAAACTCAAACTTTTTCGCCGCTTCACGCATCTGCGCTTCCATCTGCTGGATCGCCTCATGCAGTTGCGCCTCGCTCGTAATATTTTCGAGCGCGTAATCCTCCGTTGGCACGGTCATGTAGTCGGCTTCCAGGATTAACGCGAGCTGCATGTCCACCGCCTTGTGAATGCTCTGCGGCGTTATCCCGTGCTCCGAGTTGTACGCCACCTGCTTCGCGCGCCGCCGCGCCGTCTCTCCAATCGCCTTCCTCATCGACTCCGTCATCATGTCCGCGTAAAGAATCGCCCTTCCTTCCACATGCCGCGCGCATCGCCCCATCGTTTGAATCAACGCCGTCGCGCTCCGCAAATATCCTTCCTTGTCCGCATCCAGGATCGCCACAAGTGACACCTCCGGCAAATCCAGCCCTTCACGCAACAGGTTGATGCCGATCAGCACGTCAAACTCGCCTCGCCGCAAATCGCGCAAGATTCGCACCCGCTCAAGCGTCTCGATTTCGCTATGCAAATATCGACAGCGGATCCCCACCTCCGAAAAATATTCCGCCAGGTCCTCCGACATCCGTTTCGTCAACGTAGTCACCAGCACTCGCTCGCTTCTTTCCGCTCTCACTCGAATCTCTTCAACGAGGTTGTCGACCTGCCCCTTCACCGGCCTCACTTCCACTTCCGGATCCACGAGCCCCGTGGGGCGGATCACCTGTTCCACCACAATCCCCGCCGATTTCGTCAGCTCATATGGCCCCGGCGTCGCCGACACATACACCGCCTGCCCCACGCGGTGCTCGAATTCCTCAAACGTCAGCGGTCGGTTATCCAATGCCGATGGCAGCCGGAATCCGTAATCCACCAGCGTCTGCTTCCGTGATCGGTCGCCTTTAAACATCCCATGAACCTGCGGGATCGTCTGGTGGCTCTCATCCACGAAAAGCAAATAATCGTGCGGCACGTAATCGAGCAGCGTCGGCGGAGCTTCTCCCGGCAAGCGCCCCGCCAGATGCCGCGAATAATTCTCAATCCCGTGGCAATACCCAATCGTCCGCATCATCTCGATGTCAAACATCGTCCGCTGCCACACGCGTTGCGCTTCCACATGCTTCCCTTGCTTCTCCAGCTCCGGTTTCCACCAATCCAATTCATCCATGATTCCCTGGATCGCGCGCTCGCGCTGTTCCGGCGGCAGCACATAGTGCGTCTTCGGATAAATCGGCAGCCGCGCAATCGGCTCGGCTTCATTCCGCAACTCACCCGTCAGCGGATCCATTTTCCGGATCGCGTCAATCTGGTTGCCCCACATTTCGATCCGGTACGCGAAATCCTCATACGGCGGATACACTTCGATTCTGTCGCCTCGGACGCGAAACGTCCCGCGCCGCAAATCCTCCGACCTCTCATACTGAATATCCACCAGCTTCCGCAGTAGCGCCTCGCGCACAATACTTTGCCCGCGCTCAATCATCACCATCATTCCGTAATAAGCTTCCGGAGATCCCAGTCCGTAAATGCACGACACCGACGCCACAATAATTACGTCCCGCCTCTCAAAGAGCGACCGTGTCGCGCTCATCCTCAATTTATCCAGCTCATCGTTGATCGTGGATTCTTTCTCGATATACACATCCGACGAGGGCAGGTAAGCCTCCGGCTGGTAAAAATCGTAGTAGCTCACGAAATACTCGACCGCATTCTGCGGAAAGAAACTCCTGAATTCGTGGAAGAGCTGCGCCGCAAGCGTCTTGTTGTGCGCCAGCACCAGTGCGGGCCGGTCGAATTGCTCGATCACCTTCGCCACTGTAAACGTCTTGCCCGACCCCGTCACGCCGAGCAGCACTTGATGCTTATCGCCCGCCTCCACTCCGCGCACAAGCTGCGCAATCGCGGCCGGCTGGTCGCCCTGTGGCTCATAAGTGCTTGCTAGTTTGAATTTCATCGCAAGGGTCTCTCTGCGCGCACAAACGCCTCCGCGCAATCTTCCATTATAACTCGAATGGGTCTTACTGCTTGGCAGGAGAAGGAGCCATCAGCGCAAGCTGCGTCCGGCTCTGCACCGCGCCCGAAAACACTTTTCTGTCCTCGCCGGTTTGCGATGACACCGTGAAATCCATCTGCTCGGCCGAGGTCTGCGTCACGCTCACAAGCAACCCGTCTTTCAAAGAAATGTAACTGAGGTTGTCGCCGCTGCCCGTCCACGTCCCTTCGGTCTTCAATCCTTGTTTCTTGTAGCTCTCTGGAGTCGCGTCGTGCCCCGGGCGCGAGCCTGTCAGTTCCAATTTTGTCAGAATCACCGCGCATGTCTCTCCGGCCGCGGGATTCTCCTCGCCTTCCGTTTTCGCCGGCAGGCACGGCTCGTTTCTCAGATAGGTCGAATGGATTCGCCACTCCAACCCCGCCAGCGGCGCCGTCTCAACCGGTTGCTCGACGGTCCATGTTTCTCCGATCACCACTCCACCCTTGGGCGCACCGGACCCGCTCGAAAATTGTTGCAGAAATGCGCGCATAGCGTCGGCCCCGCCCTCCGCCCCTGCATTCTCCGTTCCCTTCACATCCGTCACGCGCCCCGCCGCGTCCGTCGCAAACTCAATCGTCTTGCCTTCGAGCGCCTTATACTGCGCCTCAATCCCCTCGGACGCCGGGTCGTATGTGTCGCTTGTCGTTGAGGCCGCGGATTTCTCATATAACGATCGTATCCTCACGCTGCCGTCAGGGCACCCTTTCGCATCCTTGCCAAACGAAATCACTTCCATCCGCACAATCGCGCTCCACTTCAGCGTCAACTTTCCGCCGCCTTGCGGATCGCTCACCGCTCCGCCATGGTGTTGCTCGCTGACGATCGTATTCTCGAATTGATAACGGATCACCTGTCCCTCGGCATAACGCGGCGTAAGCGAGAGCCGTTCTCCGCTCGAAGATCCAGATTGTTTGGGATTAGTCTGCACGCTGCCCGAAGAGTTTGGACGCGAGGGTGCCTGCCCCTGCGCCCCGCTTTGCGCGCCCGCCTGCACAATCCCCGCGCTAACGATTGCCGCGGCCAGCGCCGCCGGCATTCCCATCGCCGTGATCAGTGCATGGACTCTCATCACAAGATTTGATGTGAACTTCCGCTAAAAGGCGGCCTCGGAATTTTGGCGGTGACGCCAACCCTTCAACCGGCGCGAGCGTCCACACAATTTCTCGCAGGCCCGATCGCGTCGCCGACATCAGCCGCAAATCTTCCAGCGCCAGCGTGCTCAGCGATTCTGCATGGAAATGCGCCTGCGCCGCGCCCTCGCCAGGTTTCTCATTTCCCCCCGCAACTGTTCCCGCAATTTCCTGGGTCGTGTGAAGCTGGACTGCGGGGTCCTCCTGCGCCCGGGCGCCGGACGTCTCGCCAATCCACTCCCCCGATTCCGATCCCGTCGTTCCGCGCCATTCCGCAAACTGTACTGCTCGCGGCTCCTCCCAGGATTGATTGTACACAAGCGGATGCGCCGGCAGCGGGGCCGTTGGACGCAGCGCACGCAGCAGCCACGCCGTCAATACTCGCGGCGCCTGCTCCTCCAGCGGCGGCGCCGCCCCAACGTCAAGACCAGTTATCTGCCCCGCGCGCGTTTCGCGATAATGCAGCGTTCGTGCGGTTTCCCATGGCCGAATCGCTTTCTTCAGCGCGTCTAACAATTTTTTTGTGTCGGGATCGCTGCCTGAGGAATCCGCCGCATCCGAAAAATTCGCCAGCCGTTCTTCGATCTCCGCCGCGCCATCCGCGCCCGTGGAAACCACTCGGCGCTCGTCCATCCACGTGAGCCTCTGCTCCACCCATTGCGATACAGGCTCGACGTATGTTTTCGCGCCGATCGTCGTCGGCTTCTGCCCTTCAACTTCACTCCGAATACGCAATTCAACTTGAAATCTGTCCATCCGCCCCGCTCGCAGCACGAGAAGCGGCGGACTCCCCTGCGCGGCGCAAATCAGCGCACCGGCAGCGGGCCGCGCAGACCACCACTGCCGCGTGCGCTTTGCACATCGGTTACATTCCGGCCGATTGCGCCGAACCCGAAGCTCCCTTCAGCTTCCTATCGAAATAATCCGCTTCCGCCTTATACGCCCGGATCCACGATCGCCACATCAGGAAATCGTGCACCTCATCCGGAAATACAATCTGCTCGAATTGCACTCCCTGCCGTCGCAGCAGCGCCACCATCTCTTCCATCTGCTCAAACGCGACGTTTCGGTCGTCATCGCCCTGAATCAACAGCACCGGCGATTTCCACGTCGAAATCGCGCCCACCGGTGACGACTGCCGCGCCACACTCTGCTCTTCATTATTCGGATTGGCCACTTGCGTGACAGTTGGCCCTCCTGCGCCCGCCACTCTCGCGGACCAGTCATGCACGCCGTGGAAATCCACGCCCGTCGCAAAAATGTCCGAGTTTCGCGCCAGCCCCAGCGCCGTCAAATATCCGCCGTAGCTCCCGCCCCAGAGGCCGATCTTCGTGATGTCCACATCATCGCGCTCGCGCAAATAGTTCGCGCCCGCCAGCACGTCCTGATATTCAGACGCGCCCTGCGCCCCACGCCTCGGCGCCAATCGGAATGCGCGCCCGTATCCGATTCCCCCGCGGTAATTCACCGAAAGCACGATGTACCCCCGGCTCATGAGGTACTGGTTCATTCCGTAGGAATTCGAGTAGTAGTACATGTAGTGCCAACCGAGCAGCATTTCTCGGATCGGCCCGCCATGCATAAAGATAATCGCTGGACGCTTTTCGCCCGCCCGCATGTCCTTCGGCATGAATAGCTGGCAGTGAATCGGCGTTCCATCCGCCGCGTCAACAATCACCTGCGTCGGCGTGACGAGTTGGTCCAATGGAAAATCCTTCGGCAGCGCCATCATCGCTTGCGCCTTCCCGCTGGCGGGGTCAGACGGGTTCCATGCTCGCACGGTCGGCGTGGCGGGATGTTGCGCGTCCGATGCAAAATACGCGATCCACTTTCCGTCTGCGGTCGCCACCGGGAACCATTCGATCCCCGTCCCTGACGTAATCTCCACCGGCGCCCCGCCTGCCACCGGAACCGACCACAAATGCCTGCGGTCGATGTCGCCGCAATTTGAGTTGTACAAAACGTATTTTCGGTCGGGGCTCATGGACATGTACTCCATCTCGCATTCGCCCGGCGTCAGCAAAAGCGCTGTTCCGCCGCTCGCAGGAACTGAGTACACATGCTCCCAGCCGTCCGCTTCTGTTGTAATCACCAGACGATTGTCCGCGCCCCAATACATCTCTTGCTGTCCCGAGTTGCTGTTCAGCCCTCCGTTCGGTCCGCCGCCGATCTGGTACGCGCGGTGGGCTTCATCGGTAGCGATTGTATAAATCCAGATTGCCGGTCCGCCCCCTCCTCCGCCTCTGCCGCCTCTTCCCCCTCCCCCGCCGCCACCCCTGCCTCCACCACCGCCGCCGCCGTTCGTCAGCGTGCGCAGAAACGCGATGGACTTTCCGTCCGGCGACCACCGCGGGTTCCTGTCGTTATCCACCGTCGGCGCCGCCCACGACATGCTTTTCTTCACCGGGTCATAAATCCCAATCACGCTGTGCCCTGTCCGCGCCGAGGCAAACGCCAGCCGCTTCCCGTCCGGTGACCACTCAGCGCCGCTGTTTGCCCCGCGTGAATAAATCTCCGCGGGTTTTCCAGCGCCAATCGGTGCGATCCAAAGTTTTTCCTCCTTTTGATAGACAATCCACCCGGATGCAGCGGTGCTGTGCGGCGAAACGTGCGGGTTGAATCCGACATCCACTTTGTGGGGTGCTCCGCCTGCCCAGCTCACTGTCCACACCGCGCGGTCCACGCCGGCGGGATCGCTGTCCGGGTTCGGCAGTTCGCTTTCCCGGTTCGGCGCGCCGCCGCGCACGTATGCGATCAAACTTCCATCGCCCGAAAATTCCATGTCCGTGATTTCCTGTCCATCATCCTGCGTGTAGTGCGTGATCTGGCGCCCCGTCCATGTTGGCGCGTCCGCGCCCCAGATATTCCGCAATCCCTTCGTGTTTGAGACCCACGCCACGCGGTCGCCCGTCGGCGACGCGATCATGGAAGTCGTCTCCGGAAACGGGAAGCTCAGCACCTGCTCAATGGTGAAACCGCTTTGTGGCGTGCTTGCTTGCATGCTTGGCGCGGCCATCTTTCTTGGCGCGCCGGCTTTGCCATTGGCTTGGGCAGTGGCAAGCGGCGCGAGGCCCAGAAGACAAATTCCAATCAGTAATGAATGGTGAAAAGTTCTCATCTCTCTCTCCTCGGGTGGCACAGCGGTTGGATGTTAAGTCCACCGGGCTTCCGATGCAACCCCGGCGCTCCACGCGGAGTTAGTGACGCACGGGCGGCGCCGCCGGTTGCGTTGTGCGTTGTGGAATGGCAACGAGGGTCACGTGCGGCGACTCAAGCGTTCCCGTCACTCGGAATGTTGGGACAGGGTTGTCGCTACCGGTCCGCTTAACATCCCGCTCCACGCTCTCTGCCATCGCTTGCGGCCACAACTCAAATTGAATCCCGTGCTCAAAATCCGCACTCCCCCGCCCCTCGTAGGGATCCTCGGAATCGAGTAGGGCGATTTTTTCAAAATTGATCTTCCGCGAAGCAATCGAAAATTCTGCATTGACCACGGGGAATTGTTCGCTTGATTTCGTGGGAACGGAACTGGAACGTCCGTCAACGCGGGCTCCGTCGGCGTTCGATTCGTCAGGACGCGTTCCACTCGAAAGATTAAACGATTGAATCGATGAGTTGATTGCGGAAACCGTCCCCGTTCCCTTCAAGGAGTTCAACAGGTCCCCTTTTCCAATCCCATGCAACGAAATACGCGCCTCGCCGGAAATTTGCCCCGCAAGCTTCCCTCGAAGCTCTGCGCTCAACGCGGCCACCTCTGCAGCGTCCACGTTTTCCACGCTCAATTGCAGTGAGTAACTCGGATCCGCTTCAAGATTCATCCGCAACCCGCCTGAAATCGAGCCGCCGCAAAACTGCGCCTCGAATTTTGAAAGGTTGACGTCGCGTCCTTGCATCTCCAGATCCGTGCGCAGTTCCTGCACTTCAAGCGGGGAAAGATGAAACGATCCCACCTTCAGATTGCCGCGCGCACTCAGCGCGGAGAGTGGACCCGGATGCGCTGCCCGCTCAGCAGGCCCTCCAAAAGCAGCGTCATTTGCGGATTCGTCTTCCGAAGTGAACAATCGCGTGAGCCATCCAGGCCGCGCTCGCGGCCCCAGCCAGCGGTCTAGGTCCGCGGCATCCAAATGGTCCGCCGTAAGATCAAAATTCCATCCCATGAATTCCGGTTTCTCCGCTGGTTTTGCCGGCGACTTTCCAGCAGGCATTCCCGCCGGAGGCCCGGGATTCTCGCGCTTGCTGATTGTCCCCTGCCAGTGCGAGCCCAGCGCCGAAGCCTTCTTCACAGTGATGCGCCGCTCCACCGGACTCAATTCAATTTTTGTATCCGCAATTTCAAGCGGCTGGTTCAGAAGTGGCAGCACCAACTTAATATTTCTCAGGCCTACCTGCCCGGTGGGTCTTGGAAAGGGTTTCCAACTGTCCCACACCCACTCCAATTTCGCATCGAGCCCTCCTTCGGCATCCCAATTGTTGCTCACCGATTGGCCGACCGCTTTCGCGCCTTGCAGCAACCGTTCTATATGATCGACCGCTGCGTTCAGCTCAAACACATACTTCCATTCCCCTCTGCTCCCCGGCGTTTCCAGTGTATTCGGCCTCGACATGTAGGCAGCGCCGACAAACAATGTCTGGTGAGGAATATTCGCCTGGCTCCGGCCCGTCAGGCCAATTGGGATGCTCGATGGCGCGGAATCTGGGGAGAACCAAATGCTTCCGGCGAGGGTTCCATTGAGAAAGTTTGCCGCTCCCTCAAACCCTACGATTTCAAAAAGCTGTGCGCCGCCAATCCTCACGCTCGATCGTGTGGAATTCAGATTCGCTTTCACGATCCGGAAAGGCCAACCGCGTAATTCCACCGCTGATTTCATATATCCATCCGCCGTAAGTCCTCCCGCGACGCCCGGCTTAAACGCTCTGTACCAGTCGAGCAGATCCGCAAACGCCACGCCGCGTGAATCAAGCTTAATTTCCGGAGAGATCTCGTGCGCCCAATCCACGGAGCCCGTTCCCGTGACGCTCGAATGCGGCCCCTCCACAAGCAGCTTGCTCATCAAGAGCTGTGACGCGCCAGCCTGCCATGACGCCTCCGCGCGAATGCTCAATGGTGGATCGCTCTGCTGCGCGGAAATGTCCCAACGATGCGGCCCGGTAACATTCGCACCCAACGTGAATTCCCAGATCGGCGCGGCCAGCGCCGCGCTGGCCGCTTCCGGCGTCGTCCGCGCCGTCAACTCCATATTGAAAGCTCCGCGCACCCCAGGATCGCTCCCGAAGGCCAGCCGCATCACATCGGCGAGCGACGCGTCGCTCCACGTCACATCCAGTTCCGCGGGATGCAATCGCGCTGAAGTCCCCGCGATGTATCCCGAGACGTGAATCATCCCCGTCTCCTGTAAATAAACCGTCGCGCGCAAGGGCCTCGCCTCGAGGTCAATCCGCCATCGCCCCGGGCTCTCCTGCTCGATCGAGCCCTCAAGGTCCGCTAGCGCAAGCGGATGGCGGTCCACCCCGCGGCTGAAATTAATTCTTCCGCGATGAATCTCGATCAGTGAGAGCCGGGCCGCCGGTCCCGGTGCATGCGGCCCATAGAGGGTCGGCTTTGTCGTGGCAGGCGAAGGCAGCCAGCTTTCCACATTCCATTGTCCATCGGCATTGCGCACCAGGTTGAGGCTTGGGTCCATCAAATCCAGCGCGCCGAGTTCAAGATGTCCGGAGAGCAGCGCGCGCCATCGTGGACTCGCCGCCACGCTTTGTGCCCGCATGAAGAATTCCTGGCCGAAGCGCGGGTCTTCTCCGATGGTGACGTAGTGGGCGACCACACCGGGCGATGGAAGCCAGCGCCAGTCGTAATAGCTCACTTCAACGTTTCGCCCAAATGCCTGCATGAGACGGGTAGTTATCAAACGGTGCGCGCGGCCGGTGTGGGCGATGAGGGATAGCGCGGTGCTAGCGGCGCCAAATAAAAGCGACGCGGTTACGAAAAAAATCAGCCAGCGATTAGAGCGCGTTCTTGCCACGGTAAGACCTGTTTTGCCACTCGGTACAGAGGACACAGTCTAGCGGTTTTGTGCGCGTTGGTCATAACGGCGTCAGCGCACTTGATGAAACATCCGGTGCCAGCGTGTCCGCGAAGGCAGGTGCCGCAAAGTATCCACCATGTCATGTATCCTCGCGCTGAAACTCTCTTCGTCTTCCATGTCCTCCGTGGATTCAACGGACCAGTAGATCATCACCGGCCCACCCATGATGGCGGTGCGGTCCACGAATCCCCAGAAGCGGCTGTCAGAGCTTCGATCACGGTTGTCACCCATTGCAAAATATTTTCCCGGGGGAACAATCAACTCCCCATTCGATACGTGGTCCAGAATTTGGTCTGCCCACTCCTGCCGCACCACGGACCGCAGAATGTACCGTGAAGTTGTCGGCGGAAATGTGTCGCCAAACGGGTCGTATGGCACGGTGGGATCGTGCACAACATACGGCTCGTTTTGCAGTTCCCCGTTTACGTAAACCTGCTGGTCCACAATCTTGATGCGGTCGCCCGGAAGGCCGATGACGCGCTTCACATAATAGGGATGGTCATCATAAGGAAATCGGAAAACGATGATGTCGCCATGGCGGATCGGCCGGTAGGGCATGAGCTTTTCGTACCAGGCGCCCGTGCCGCCGAAAATAAACTTGTTGACGAGCAGGTGATCGCCGACGAGCAGTGTCGGTTCCATGGACTGCGAGGGGATCTTGAATGATTGAACGACAAAGGTGGTGAGAAAGAGCGCAAGAATAATTGTGACGAGGAGCGACTCGATGTATTCCCAAATGGAAACCTGTTCGCGCTCCTCGCTGCTCTCCGCAGCGGCTTCCGCTTCGATTACGCCTGTTGCGTCTGCCATTGATCCACCGGGAAATTCATCACTCGACGGTTTTTCACGCACATGCAATTCACTCTATGGCTTTGATGCGCTTTCTACGGGACCGGATTTCGATGGCTCCTGTGAAAGTTGCGCGATCACTCCGCGGGCGGCGGCCTGCTCCGCCTCTTTCTTATTCAATCCCGTTCCGACCGCCGATGCGCTTCCCGCCACGCGAACCTCAACTTCAAAAATTTTCCGGTGGTCGGGACCTGTTTCGGCTATGACCCTATATTCCGGAGAAGGCCAGCCACGAGCCTGAATCATCTCCTGGAGGCGGGACTTGTGGTCCGGCTCGCCCAGATGATCCATTTGCCGCGGGACAACAGCATCAAGCACCGAACGCTCAACAAAGGCGCGCGCGGCTCCCAGTCCGCCATCGAGAAAAATCGCCGCAACCACGGCTTCATATGCGTCGGCCAGGATCGAAGGCTTTTCGCGGCCGCCGGTTTTTTCCTCGCCGCGGCCGAGCCGGAGGTGTGCGCCAAGATCCAGTCGGCGCGCCGCCTCCGCGAGCGCCCCGGCATTCACAAGGCTCGCTCTCGCTTTGGAAAGTTGCCCCTCGCGCCAGGCAGGAAAACCCGCGAGAAGCGATTCGCTCACGACGAGAGTTAAGACTGCGTCGCCCAAGAACTCAAGTTTCTCGTTGTCCTGATTCACAAATGATAAAAACCGCTCGGGGAGACGGTCGGGTGACTCGCTTTGAAGTTCATCCGGTCTGGGCCCGGGATTTTCGGCAAGCCAAGAACTGTGTGTCAGCGCCCGCTCGAGCCATTCCGGTGATTGGAATTTATGCCCGAGCAGCTCTTCGAGCCGCTCAGTAGCTGCCCCGGCCATTGGCGCCGCCGATTATTGCTTTCCCTTGACGTCTTTCAGACCAGCGCTGCAACGATCCCCTATTTGTGGGTCTTTTGCGCACGCCGCATAGGCCGCGGCTGCTTCCGTGTAATGCTTGGTATTTTCGTATGCGAAGCCCAAAAGAAAAAGATCCACAGGGTCGGGTGTGGCCGAAAGGTGAGTCGCTTCCGCCAACTCCTGCGCGGCCTCATCAGGTTTGTTATCGTTTAAGTAGGCGAGGCCCATCGCGCTGTGGCACATCGAAAGCTTTTCATTCCTCGTGGCATTGAAGTCGGCGTCGGGCATTTCCGGCGGCTTCTGCATCGCATTGAGCAATTGAATCCCCTGATGAGCATAGGTCTCAGTCGCTTTGATCCTATCCTGGAGAGTACCGGGACCAGATTCAAGCATCCGCGATGAAAGATATGCCAGGAGGGAGACAGCATCGGGGCTAGCCGGATTCAATCCCACTGCCTGCTGTGCAAAGGCGGCGGCTCTGTCTTTATCTCCCAATTGGAGCCATGCGCTCGCGAGTTGCGTGAGAACGTTTGCGGCGTAGCGGCTCTTGGGATATTTTGTCAAGAAATCCTTTGCTTCGGCCGTCACGACCTTTGGATCGCCGCCCTTGGCAGTGATCTTCTTATAAGCCGCCTCTTCGACCGGGTCCACGGGAGGGAGCGCGGCCGGCGGAGTCTGTGCCTGCCCCGGGGGTGTCTGAGTCTGCGTTGTGCCCTGGCTGGATTGCTGGCCCACCTGCAGGGCCGGCGCCGTTGCGCCCATCCCCTGCGTTCGCGAGTCCGTGGTCTGCTGCCCCATCTGACCATGAGCTGCCGGCGAGAAAGCAATCAACGCCGCGAGCCCCAAACCCAAAAACTTCCAAGTCGTGATCTTCATGTTTCTGTTTCCTTTCCACCCCGAGGTGAGAACATAATATTATACGACAAAAAGAGCACCCAACTTTATCATAGATTTCCCGGCACGCCCGGATGGTCTCCCGGTTTCGCCGGAGGTTCGTAAGGTTTGTCAATACCGCTTTGCGCCGCTTGACGCGCGCGGTCCGGAGCATTGGGCACGGCAATCGCAGCGCGATACTCGGCGATCGCTTTGTCGCGATTGCCCTCGCCGTCGTTGATGCGGCCTAAATAAATGAACGACCAGGCCAAAATGTCAGGATCGATGGCCGCGCCGTCGGCGGATGGTTGCGTGAGGCTTGTGAATAGCTCAACCGCGCGGTCTTTCTGTTTCTGGAAAATCGCGGAAATCGCGAGACCATAAGTCGCGCGCGGTGTGCCGGGCCATCGCGCCAGCACTTTTTCAAAAGCCGCCTGCGCGCCGGGCCCGTCTTGTGCGATCAGAAGGCGTTCGCCCTCTTGGAGCATTCGGTCCCGCTCCGCCAAATCCGCCGCGTCACCCTTCGCGGGAGCCGCGCTGGCAACCGGTGCGTATTGCATGGCCTGCACGCGCTTCACTTCCGCGGCAACATCAATGCCCTTCACCAAATCCGGGAAGTAATATGACATTGCGGGCTCTTCTTGCTGAAACTTTTCAAGCCGGGCCACGAGCGGACGGACGAGGACGAAGCCCTGGGCGTCGGCGATATCCATGGCGCGTTCGCGGTCCTCAATCGTCAAATGATTAAGCTGCAATTCAACCGCCTTGATCAGGCATTCGGCAAAATAACCGGTGATATCTTCGCGATATTCGTTTGGCAGGCGGGGATTTCGCGCGGCGGCAAGCAAAATTGGGCGCGATGGAAGGACAGCGGCGGCATATCTCCCCGGCAACGGATCGAGAATGAAATGCAGAAACGCGTGGCGAATCTCGTCAATAGGAATGTTTTCGCCGTCGAGCACAACGGAATAAGAGTCGCCATAGTTGCGGAAGTTCGTGCTTCTTCCTGCGAGCGGTTCAAGATAAACCGTAAACGTCCGCGGACTATCGGATTTGAAAATCTCGCGGAGATATCCCATGGTCTTCGTCACAATCTGCGTGATCGGCCCCTGCAATTGATCGATCCCGGTTTGGTAGGTTGGTTCGACGCGCTTCCACGCTGATGCCAGGTCTGCTTCCTTGTAGAACCTCGCGAGGAGACCGTTGAAATCCTCAATGGTGAGCACGTCGGGCGGCAATTCTTCGCGGCGATAAAGGTAACGAAAGTCCGGCGGAGGCTCGGTGACAAGAGCGAACGAAATGAATCGCGAAAGAGTTGCATCCCGATCGACATGTTCGTGCTGACCCAGGTACAGATGGAGTTCGTCAGTGACGGGCCCCGTATGATCCGTCATTTCGTCGGCGATCAGCCTCCAACTGATGGGCAACAGTTCGGTGCCGTAGCCTTTGTAGAAGCCACCTGCCCACAAGGCGCACATGGTGGCGAAGAGTTGCTGGCTCGATTCAATGGTGACCTGGGGGGTGACGGGCCGATAGACGATGGGCGGCGTGGGGCTGGGCTTCTGCGACTTCTGAATAGCGTGCGCTTCCGGCGAAACAACTCCGGAGAGAGTAAGCACGGAGGCAAGCGCCGCGGCAAAAATTGCGACGAAGAGATGAGCGCGGACGCGATGGTTCCCGCGCGCGGGAAATTTGGAGGAAAGTTTGGGCAATTTCAAATCCGCCGTCCCCGAGTAGGAAGCGCCTTACAAACTTGGATGCGGTTTGGCCGGGCGGCGTCCTTCAAATCCAATGTACAGGTGGTGCGAGAATCCGTCAAGGAAGGGGCTGGCGGGTTGGGGGACTTCCGTACGGGAAGTAAAACAGCTGCCCCGATGCGGACTGCCGATCCAAACCGAAAGTATTGAGGCGCAAGAACCTCAGATGCAGAGGCGCAGCAGCTCCCCCTCCACCCCCATCTTTTTGTAAGAGCAACGCAACAAAGGGTCCCGCAGAGAAGCGCGGGACGCAAAAGGCGCGCTTACGGCAAAAAGATGCGGTAAGAGTAACGCGATAAAGGACTTACGGGTTTTTGGCCGATTTTGGCGGTAAGTCATTCCATCTAGATAATCTATGGGCGCGAGTGCATCAAAGTTGTGCAACGATGGCTGTAAGAGTAGTGCGACATTAGAGTTACGGGGGTATTCCCAAATTGGGAATTTGAAAGTTGTTCCTTTTGAATGAGTTAGCGGAGGAGCTGTTCCGCGGCCGATTCGTTTGCCTGACTATTCAAATGGTAATCGACGGTACATTGTTACCTATACCAAAACATTTGGCGGAATGCAAGATAAATCTGTAATTATTGTTTCCGCGCGCCGCAGCGAATTCCCATACACGGAGCTAGAGGTGCTCGCGAAGAAATTCAAAGAAAACGAAGCCCACCAGTCCGGCGATGATGGCGATGAGAAAATTGGTGGCCGTAAAAATGTCATGGATTGCGTACGCGAGGCTCTTCCCCTGCCCGTTCCTGTGAGTAAATTCGCCCATTAGAAGATTGGAGTAGAATAGAAACACAATGAAACCGATTTCGACAGCCGCCCTCCAAATCGGAGTTGATTTTCGCGTGGGATTCGGAACAGGGGACATTTATTGAATATAGCAAGAAACTAATGGCAGCGCGCACGCATCACATTAAGGACCGGCAGCACCGCAGTTCCAGAAACGCATGCCCGGAAACTACAAATAGTTGACAGGTTCGGCTGGGCTGGGGATAATTTTAAGGATGCTTTCCCGCTTTACATTGATGGTTTTGGCCGTGCTTGTGGTGGTGATTGTTTGCGCGTCGAGCATTTGGCTGGTCCCTGCCGGGCAAGGGCCATTTTCCGCGTCGAATGGACCGATCAGCGCGTTAAGGGCGCGGCGGGCCGCTTTAAGGCTTGTCTCTTGGATCAGTGCGATAGTTCCCGCCATTGCGGAGAGCGCGTTAGTCGTTGTTGCACTTTCCAACGATGGGGGGCCAGCCGAACGCGCGAATCAGCAAACCACGCTTTCGCTTTCCTTGATCTGCATCCTTCAGTGCTAAACCTCTGAGAATTCCCTTTAAGAGTTTTTTCCGGTCAGGAATTTTTGTATTCGGACCCACGGCGCTTTAAGCCCCGGGTCCGAGGGGCCAATTCTAAAAAATTCATTCACTAATTCAACGGAGATACTTATGACCGACATGAAAAATGAAAAGACATGGCGATTCGCATTGCCGATGGCAATCGCGGCAATCTTGATTTTCGCGGGCTGCCAGAAGCACACGGCGGCCAGCGCACCGGCGGCACAGTCAACTGCTCCAACGGCGCCCACGGCTCCGACGGTTACACTAAGCGCTTCGCCGGGCACGATCACGAAGGGGGAAACGACAACGCTGACGTGGTCGTCGTCGAACGCAAACCAGGTGACGTTGATTCCGGGCGTTGGCAGCGTGTCAGCGGAAGGATCGCAGCGGGTCAGCCCGAATGATTCGACGACGTACACCGTGCGGGCGACCGGGCCGGGCGGCGCGGCGACGGCAACCGCTTCGGTTGAAGTGTCCATGCCGAACACGAGCTCGGGAATGTCTAACTCAAACGGAGATGAGCCGTTCAACGTCGCCGTGAAAGACGCTTACTTCGATTTCAATAAAGCGGATCTTCGTACGGACGCGCGAACAGCTCTTGCTCACGATGCCGACTACCTGAGAGCCCACCCCTATCTAAAAATCACCGTCGAGGGGCATTGCGACGACCGGGGCGGCGAAGAATACAACCTGGGACTGGGAGACCGTCGCGCTGCAGCGACGAAGGATTACCTCGTCTCGCAGGGAATTCCAGCGAACCGAATCCAGATTGTAAGCTTCGGCAAGGAACATCCATTCTGCACCGCGGATGATGACGCCTGCTGGCAGGAAAACCGTCGGGGGCATCTCGTCGGGAACAATTAGCGCTGGCGTGAATTGGGTACCCAGCGTTGGTTCGCCCGGAGGATTTCATCTGCCTATGCATGGGGGATGAGTTCTCCGGGCGGGCTTTTTTGGGGAGAATCGAAGTACGCACGCCTGCCGCAATCAGCCAGTCCGCCTTCGTAGAATCAGGTCGATTACCCATCCTGCGACGAATCACTGCAGACCACTCGTAAGTACGATGAAAATGTCGAAGAGAATTACCTCAAGCGATGGACCCCCAAAGCAGCGATTGCCAAAGAAAATGTCGAAAAACTCGTTTCCAAATCTTATCCCCGGATAAGTTAAGAATTCCAGACATCTGGTCGCTCCTCCGCAACGGCCTAAATGGACGGCAATGACGAAGTAAAGCGCTATCCCGGCGGCAAGAGATCCGAGGGTCAGAGCTAGGCGAAACTTCATCACAGCGACTCTCTTTATCCGCCGATGATAGCACCGAGGGTCACCACCGGGGAGTAACCAACCGCACGGCATTGAAAATGTTCGCGCCTATGGAGGGATTCTTCGCTCCGCTCAGAATGACAACCTTTGGAATAGCTTCATGATGGAGTCGTCGGTGTGCGGCGAAGCAGCGCGTCCGCGGAGTGGGTTATGATAGGAGAATCCGCGGGCGGCAGGGGCATGGCCGCGGCGGGCAACCGATGCCTCTTGTGGACCTTCGCCAACTGAGTGCAAGCCAGCTCGCTCCTCTGCTTGATGAAGAGGCGCACCTCTGGCGCAACGAGCTGCACTGGGACTACCAGCTTTCCATCGAACTGATCAAGCGATTCCTTGAACTGCATTCGCTGGCCGGGGCCGCCGTGATCGAAAACGGGCGCGCGACCGGATATGGCTTTTACGTGGTGGAAGACCACAAGGGAATGCTGGGCGGGCTTTTTGTGACGCCGCGCGTGCCGCAATTGCCCGCGGGCGAGCAAATCCTCGGGGACATCATGCAGACGATGCGCGGGACTCCGCAGGTGACGCGCATCGAAGCGCAACTGATGCCATTTGGCGCGGCGCTCGATCGCGTGCTTGCGTCGCATGGGTTCCGGCTTTACCCGCGGCAATTCATGATTTTGCCGACTGCGGAGGGCGCGACGGATGCGCCGCCCCTTTCGTCAGGTCTGAGGCTTGAAAAATGGCACGAGCGTCTGATGCCGCAGGTCGCGGACCTCATCCACCTCGCGTACGCCAACCACGTGGACGGCGAAATCAACGACCAGTACCGCAGCCGCTCGGGCGCGATGAAGTTCCTGAAAAATATTGTGATGATGCCGGGGTGCGGGCAGTTCGAGACGCAGGCGTCATTCGTCCTGCGCGAAGTGGCGAGCGAGCACATCGTGGCCGTGGTGCTGACTTCGATCGTGGCGCCGGGCGTGGGGCACACGACTCAGGTCTGCGTGCTGCCGGGATTTCAGGGGCACGGCCTGGGGCGGCGGCTGATGGTGGAGTCGCTGGCGGCACTGCGAAAGATTAAGGCGACGGAGCTTTCGCTTACGGTGACGTGCGCGAATCTGGGGGCGGTGAAGTTGTATGAGAGCTTGGGATTTCGCGTGGTAAAGGTTTTTGCGGCGGGGGTGTGGAGGGGGTAGGAATTATTTCTTTGCGCGGTCTTTTAGCAGGCCCTTCAGTTCAGTCATGAATTCCTTTACATCCTTGAAATCCAGATAGACGGAAGCGAAGCGCACGTAGGCGACCTTGTCGAGTTTCTTCAAGCGCGACATCAGCAGGCCGCCGACTTCGGTGGTAGTGCGCTCGCGCTCCTTCGCTTCATGGACGAAGCGCTCGACCTCCTCGACCAACGCTTCGAGCTTCGCGGTGGCGACGGGGCGCTTCTCGCAGGCTTTCAGCAGACCTTGCAGAATTTTTTGGCGGTCGAAGCGTTCGCGGCGACCGTCTTTCTTGATGACCATGTAAGGGATTTCGTCGATGCGCTCGTAGGTGGTGAAGCGGCGCCCGCACTTCAGGCATTCGCGGCGGCGGCGAATCAGGTCGCCGGTGCGAGCTTCGCGCGAGTCGATCACTTTGTCTTCAATGTGCGAGCAGAACGGGCACTTCACTTTTTGCCGTCCTTATCCACATCCACCTGCTTGTGATGCTTTGGCGCATTGCTGGCCAAATCGGGAACGAGCGTTTCCGGCAAGTGCTTCCCTTTTGATTCGGCTTCGGCTTCGGCGCGCGCCAGTTGGCGCAATTCTCCCATGGACCAGCCCTCATGAATCAGCAACGGAATGCCGATGAGGCTGACTCCCGCGAACGTAATCAGCCAGAGAACGATTGCGGCCGCGGCTGCCGGCTCATTATCTATTCCCAAACCGAGGTTGAAAGCAAGGAAGCTGGCGACCTGCGAACCTCCGCCAACAGTCGGAAGTTGGAGGAAAGAACCGATCATAGTGAAGCCAAGCACGAACATGGCTCCGGGGAGCGTGACTTCGCCCAAATCGCCGCCAAAGGCGTGCGCAATCCAAAGAAAAATTAAAATCATCAGGCCCCAATGCGTGGCGGTGTAAAAGAGCGCTTCAAAGAGATCGGAAAACGAGCGAATCGCGTGCAACCCGTCGCTGAATCCGGAAAAACCGGCGGCAAACTTTGCGCGCCAGCCTCCGCTGCCGCGCCACCCTTCGAGTTTGCGGTCGATCGCACCCGCGCCGTGCAGGCGAAAATAGATGAGGAAAGCCACGGCCGCGACGATGATCGCAAGGAGCGTGATGCCTCCTTCGCGGACGTGGGAAATCGTATCTTCACTCGCGCCGGCCGAGATCAGCATCTGTGGGAAGAAAATCAGCGTCACGCCGAGGAAGACGGCGGTGGCGGCGGTGTCAAAAAGGCGTTCGAGTAGATAGGTGCCGAACATGGCCGCGGCGGGGAGCTTTTCTTTCTTGGCAATCAGAAGGGGGCGGACCGGTTCTCCCGCGCGTCCAAGAAGGAAGACGGAGGAAAAACCTATCAGCGTGGCGCGGTAAATCCCCAGGACAGTGGAGGGGCCCAGGTGGCGCGAAAACCGTTTCCACCGGATGGCGCGGATGAAATAGGCGACGTACATTGCCGCCAGGGAACCGATCAGGTAGCTGAGTTTCGCCTCCTTGACCGCGGCCTTCAATTTTGACCAACGGAAGTCCTGCGAATGGAGCATGTGCCGCGATTGGTAGACGATCGCGGCGAGGATGGCGATGACAGCGAGCCAAATCAGGATTTTTCTGTAGGGAATTCTCATTCGATGCGATGGTTAAGCTAACCGGAGGCCGGTGGAGTGTCAAGGCGTGAGACGGAACGCTGTGCGGTGATGCCCGAAAATTGTTAATGGATTATTACTGCGGGAAGACTTTGGGACATTCCTACAATGCGAACAAAAAATGGGGCGAGCAAGACGCCCGCCCCATGGTTGAGATTGTGGGACGCCGAATTAATGCAAGCGAATCCGCTCGGCGACGATGGTCGGCGTAGCGGGCGCGTTGAAGAGCAACCCGCTTACGGAAACATTGTCGGATGCGCTCAGCCCGCTGAGGCCGCTCACATCGACGTATTGCGTGTCCGCTGTGACCGTGTCCACTTGAATCGTGCTGATACTCGCATGCGCAAAAAACGGCGAGAGAGAAATCAGCGTGAAGTCCAGAGGATTGGCGCCTGCGTCCATGGTGCCGATGACACCAGAAATATCCGTGGATTCGAGAGTCACGGCGTCCGTGGAGACGGTGATCAGCGGCAACGCGGTCGGGCCCACCGCTACAACGGGCGTCGCCATCGGGTGCATTTCAACGGTCTGTCCGGCCATCATTCCGGAAACGCCGGTGAACGTAAGACCGGCGGGGACCGTTATCCCGTCGGTGTCCACGTCGAAGGTTGTTGAGGAGTTGGTTTGAACAGTGATCACCAGGCCGGGAATGACGCTGGGGAACGTTTCCTGCAAGTCCAAAAGAATCATATTAAATTGATTCTGCGCGGCGTTTACGCTGAGAACGATCCCCTGCAGCGAATTCAGATTCTGCTTCTCGAGCAAACGCACACGCCTGGCGACAAGCGTGCCGCCGGGAAGAAGATCTAGGTCAACGCGCACGACCTGGCCATCCATGATGCATGCGAAATCGTCCGCGCCGCAGGACGGGCCAAAATCATAAGTTGTCGAACTGTTTGTCTCAATGGAAAGAGAGAGCGCTGTGAAGCCGGTCTGGAGGGTGAAATCGGGCGAACTCACGCCGGATACGCGCCCATACAAATGAAATTGCTCGATGGGAGTGGTCGACGTCGGGGGAATGATCTGCTTCAAAGTGATCGTGGGTGAAACCGAAAGATCCCCCTGCACGGAGGTGTTCACGTCAAAATGCATCTCAAAGCCGAGGGGTGAGTTGGCAGAAAGCGTGACGGGAAATGGCGCGGTGGGCGCCTGCACTGTGGCGCTGGTTTCATCGAGAGTTGGGTTAAAAACACATATCTGGCCGGGAGCGCATGATTGCGGACCGACGGTCAGCGTCTGGCCGGAATTATTGAAGACCGTCATTTCCGGATTGGCGAAAGAGGCGGTGAGTCCGGTGTACGTGCCGGCGGGAACATTAATGTTGCCCAGGGGAGCGGTCTCCGTCTGCAAATGCAGAAGCTCAACGTTCATGGGCGAAATTAGCATCGAGACGGGCGTCTGCGAAGAATCCGAGGGTTGGAGCGTCGCGCTTGTAATCTGCACCTGGAAACGCAGGATCGCCACGCCCGCCGGCGGGTCATCGCCCACCGTAAAGCTGACAGTGGATGTTTCCGGCGTGGTGCCCACGGAACTCATATAGGACGGCGAATAGGCGCCGCAGCCGGCGAGAGCAATCGCGAGAAGAAACATCGAGCTAATCGCAAGACCCAGGAATGCCTTTCGCATAGATCCTCCAAAAAAAGGGGGCGAAAATTGCCCGGGGGCTTCGGAACAACGTCCGGGGCTGAGCTAACCGTCTTCAAAATCTAACCCGCCGAGTATAAAAAAGTTTCGCGCCGTCCGGCCAAATACTCCTACTTTGGGCAGGGGATTTCCACGCGCCCCGAGGGGCTTGTCCAGTGCACGTGGCGCGGATAAGATGCATGGCACTCGATCAACGCTTGATAGAACAAGCCTGCGGAACTTTTTCCTCTCCAATTACGTTCCATCTAGTGGAGGGCGGACGCCGCCGCTGGCTGCGAGGCAGAAGCCATTTGGAGCCAGACGCTCAATTGGTACAGCAGTGCATCCGGGGCGACGGGTCGGCCTGGGAGGAGCTTGTGCGGCGTCATACGCGGCGCATTTACAACCTGTGTTACCGCTTCACGAGCCAGCGGCAGGAAGCGGAAGACCTCTCGCAGGAAGTTTTCTTGCGCGTGTATCGCACGCTGCCGAGCTACCGGGCGACGTATGGCGCCTTTGGCACGTGGGTCACAAGCGTCACGCGGAACCTGTTGATCGATCATTATCGCCGCACGAAGCGCGACCGGATAACGGACTCGATGGAAGACGTGATGCCGCAAATGGAGAAGAAAGTAGCGGCGGGGCGGCGGCCGGATCAGGCGGCATTGCTCGTCGAATTGAGCGCGCAATTGCAAAAGGCGCTCGGAAAGCTTTCGCCGGATTTGCGCGAGGCGGTGATCCTGCGGGACCTGGAAGGATTGGACTACAGCGAGATCCAGCAGGTGCTCGAAGTGCCGGAAGGAACGGTAAAGTCGCGGATCAATCGCGGGCGAATCGAGCTGGCGCGCATTCTGGAACAAATGGGATTGCGGCCAAACTGAATGAATCGAATTGAGATTGATTTTGAAAATGAACGAGGCCCTGGCCGGAACCGGTGGAATACGATGAATTGGAACTGCCAGGAAGTTGAAGAAAAACTGAGCGAGTACGTCGACGGGGAGCTTGCGGCCGCCGACGAAGCGGGCTGCGCGGCGCACATTGCTGGTTGTGAGAATTGCCGGGAACTCGTCGCGAGCGTACGGGGTTTGGTTGGCGCGATGCACGCAATCGAGCCGGTGGCGCTGCCGCTCGGTCTTGTGCCCTCGATTCTCGAGCGCACGCTCGGGCCGAAATCGGAAACGCGCGGGTGGCGCGCGTGGCTCGGCTGGCTGCGTCCCGTGTGGCAGCCGCGATTTGCATACGGAGCGCTGACCATCATGCTGACGGTCATGGTGCTCTCGCAGGCTCTGCACATTGAATGGCGGAAGCCGACGATCGCGGATCTGAACCCCGTGAATCTTTATCAGGGCGCGGACCGCCAGGCGCATTTGATTTACGCGCGCGGGGCGAAGTACTTCGGCGATCTGCGCGTGGTGTACGAAATTGAGTCGAAGTTGCGGTCCGTGGAACCAGATCAACAGCAGCAGGAAAAAGTTCCGCCGGCGCAACCAAGCGCGCCGGGGAAATCGCAAGGTCCATCAAACAGACCATTGGATTACAACCGCGCGGGTTTCGGGCGCGGCAATCGAACGCGGCTGGCCGGCATCGCGTGGCCCGCGGCGGTAAGGAGCATTCCATGAAATGCGCGGTTCATCCTGAAGTAGACGCAACCGGCTTCTGCCGGAACTGCGGCAAAGCGTTGTGCGCTGCGTGTTCGCGCGAAGTGCGCGGCATGATTTATTGCGAGGCGTGCCTCGCGGACATGGTCACGGCGCCGCGGCCCGCAGCGCAAGGGTCCGGAAGTCCCGCCATGGCAACCTTGCTGGGATTTGTTCCCGGGCTGGGTGCGGTTTACAACGGCGAATACATAAAAGGGCTGATCCACGCCTGCATTTTTGTGACATTTGTCGTGATACTCAGCGGCGAACATTCGGACTGGGTATATCCGTCATTCGGAATCCTGCTCGCGGCGTTCATTCTTTATATGGCGATTGACGCCAACCGGACAGCCCGGGCTAAGCTCGATGGCCGGATGCCGGCGGATTGGGCCGCCCAGTCGGCAAATGCCAAGGTCGCCGGCCCGTTTATTTTGATCGGGTTGGGCCTCATTTTCTTGCTGGATAACCTGCACCCGCACATTTTTGACCGAATATTTGACATGTGGTGGCCGCTGATCTTCATCGCCATCGGTGGTTTTCTGGCCTGGCGTCAACTTGGTGAAAGAAAGTAGGAGAGAGAAATGTCCATTCGATGTCGTTGCCAGCGATGCATGATTCGAGGGCTGATGGGGCCGGCGATTTTGATCACCATCGGCGCGCTGTTTTTATTTGGCCGGGAAAGCTGGATGTGGGGCATTCATCGAACCTGGCCGGTAATCCTGCTGGTGATCGGTGTAATCAAGCTGGCCGAAGCGCTGGCGTCCACGGAAGGCCACGGCAATCCTCCGCTGCCGGGACCCGGCGGGCCCGGTGGCCCGCCACAAGGCTCCGGACCAATTCCGCCGCCAACACAGAGCTGAGAACAGGGAGAAAATATGGCAAACGGAATTCCACGCCGCCGCCGCTCGATATTCAGCGGACTCTTGCTGATTGCGATCGGCGCGCTGTTTCTGGCGCGCAATTTTGGCGCCGCGCCGCAAATCTGGGAAGTCTTGTGGCGATGGTGGCCAATGGTGTTCATCCTTTGGGGGATTGCGAAGCTCTACGATCATTTCATGGCGCAACACACGGGCGAAGCAGCGCCCCCAACGGTTTCCGCGGGCGAAGTCCTTCTGGTGCTCCTCGTTTTTGCCTTGATCGGCGGAGTGTGGATTCGCGATTGGGGCGTAAATCATTCCGGCGATTTTGAGGACGGCGAAATCTTTTTCGGAAATACCTACACCTTTACAGAAGAAGTGCCGGTCCAAAAGGTTCCGGCGAACGCGCACATTGTCCTGCGCACAACACGCGGAAACATTACGGTGCACGCCGAAGACGCGGCGGAAATCAAGGTAACGGCGCGGAAGACGGCCCGGGGAGACAACGAGGAGGAAGGAAAGTCGCGTTCCGATCAGGTGCACATCAACGTTTCGCAATCGGACAACGATTTCATCATTGAACCTCAGGGTGAAAATGGCTCGAGCGGCGGAACACTGAGCGTGGACCTCGATGTCCACGTTCCCAAGGGAGCCGCGATCAACGCTGATACGACGCACGGAAACATTGACATTACCGGCGTGGGCGGAAATGTGACCGTAACAGGGCGAAGCGGCGACGATGCTGTGCGACAGTCCGGTGGCGATGTGAGTATCGAGGCGCACAGCGGCGCCGTGACGGTTGCCGGAGCGGGCGGGCTTGTCCGCGTTTCCGGGAGCGGAAACGAAGTTGAAGTATCCGATGCGAAGGGAGTAGTAACCGTGGACGGTGAATTCTACGGGCCGCTTCGATTCACGCACCTGCCGGAGGGCGTCCACTTTGTTTCGCATATTTCGGACATATCCGTCGGAGATTTGGCGGGGCGAATGGAAATCAACGGGCCGGGCGACATGACCATCACGGACGCTTCGGGCGACGCGTCATTGACCACAAGCAAGCGCGACGTGACGCTTGAAAATGTGACGGGGCGAATTCACGTCGAGAATCGCGGAGGAAACGTAACCATGCGTTTCTCGCAGCCCCCTCTGGATCCGGTTGATATCTCCAACCATTCCGGCGACATTGAAATCACGATGCCGGGCAAATCCAGCTTCGACGTGAGCGCGCGCGCGCACAATGGCGAGATCGAATCCGATTTCGGCGACCTTTCGTCGAAAATTACGAAAGAACGCAACCACGACGCCGTGCTTGAGGCAACCGTTGGGGCGCATGGGCCCAAGCTGCAACTCGTGACTGTCTACGGAACGATCCGGCTGCACAAGAGCCAGTAGGCTGGAATCGGCGGAATCGTTCTACCGTTCCACAATCCGCTCAAGACAATCGAAAAATCCGGGGAACGAAACGGCGGCGCAATCCGCATCGCGGATTGTTGTTGCTCCTTCGGCTCCTAGCGCCGCGATCGCGAACGCCATGGCGATGCGATGGTCGCCGTGAGGATCGATCTCCACTCCGCGCAGGCGGCCGGCGGAGCGCCCCGCGACACGCAGGCCATCAGCTCGCTCTTCCACTTCAGCGCCCATCCTGCGGAGATTTTCGGCCACGGCGGCGATCCGGTCGCTTTCCTTGATGCGCAACTCGCGCGCATCGCGAATTTCAACGCCGCGAGCAGTGTAGGGACCAAGCGCCGCAAGCATCGGCAATTCGTCAATCAATTGCGCGACCATTTCTCCCGCGATTTCGCCTCCTTCGAGTTGCGAATGTCTCACGGCGGCGTCCCCCACCAATTCGCCGGCGGCCTCGCGGAGCGAAACGAATGAAATGGGCGCGCCCCAACCGGCCAGCAGGTCGAGCACCGCTGTTCGAGTGGGATTCAGCCCGACATTGTGAAGAAGAATATTTGATTCCGGCAGAATCAGCGCTGCGGCGATGAAGAAGACCCCGGAGGAAAGATCTCCCGGGACAGTGAGATTGCGCGGCTTCAAATCAGCGCCGCCCTTCACGCTGCGTGCAGGTCCCGAATGCTCGACGTGCACGCCGAATTCTTCGAGCGCCAGTTCGGTGTGGTCGCGCGTGCGCGTGGTTTCGGTGACCGAAGTTGTGCCATCCGCAAAAAGGCCCGCGAGCAAAACTGCCGACTTCACCTGCGCGCTCGGCACGGGCAGCGAGTAATCAATTCCCTTCAGGTTCTTTCCGCGAATTTCCAATGGGGCCACGCCGCCATCCTTCGCACGGATCTCTGCGCCCATCTTTACGAGCGGCTCGATGACGCGTCCCATCGGCCTGCGGCGCAATGAATCATCACCGGTGATCGTGGAATCGAAGGATTGGCCGGCGAGAATCCCGGTCAATAAGCGCATCGTCGTGCCGGAGTTTCCCGCGTCAAGATCGCGACGCGATTCGCGCAACCCGTGCAGCCCCGAGCCTGTGATTGTGACCGCCTCGCCGGATTGCTCGACCTTCGCGCCCAGGCGTTTCAGGCAATCGAGCGTATTCCGGCAATCCGCCGCGGGCGAAAATCGTTCGATGCGGCTCGTGCCCGAAGCAAGGGCTGCCAGCATCGCGTAGCGATGGGAGATGGATTTATCACCGGGCAGCTCGACAGGCCCGGAAATTGCTCGCGCCGGCAGAATCTTTTTCTTCGCCACAACGCAATTCTAGCACGCGTGGCTCGTCGCTCCGGTTAGACGCAACCCGGTAGGGCGTTTGCGAATCTAAGTAACTGGGATAGGTGGGCGCCGTCCTCGAATCGGAACATCCCTCAAGTGGAATGAAACTCCCGCGCTACAAAAGCGTAGAATAGGGCAGGAGAATAGAACTACATGCCTGCACAACTCCACATGCGCCCGCGCGGAAATCCTGGCGGAATATTTATTTTCGCGGTTGCCATGGCCGCTGTCCTTTATTTCGGCGTCGGCGCGCGGACGTACGCCCAACAGTCCGGCGCTCCTGCAAATCCGAAGCCGCAATCTTCATCGCAATCCGGTTCGTCCGGCCAATCAGGACAACAAAGTTCAGGGCAGCAAGGCTCGGGGCAGCAGGGCATGGGCGGAATGATGGGAATGCCGGGAATGGATCACGGGAGTATGGCCACGTCGCAGGAGGGGCAAGCCAACACGCAGATGTCATTCCATCAGCACATGGGCCCGCACATGCACATGACGGCCCGGCGCACGGCGACGGCGGATGACTGGGCGAAAGCGGATGAAATCGCCTCCACGCTTCGCGATGCAATCGACAAATACAAAGATTACCGCGTGGCTCTGCAGGATGGTTTCCGGCCTTTCCTGCCGAACGTGCCGCAACCGATGTATCACTTCACAAATCAGGCCAACGCGTTCTACGAAACTTTTACGTTCGATCCCTCGCGGCCCACTTCCCTTCTCTATAAGAAGACTGCCGGCGGCTATGAGTTGATCGGCGCGATGTACACCATGCCGAAGACGGCAACGGAAGATCAGCTCAATGAGCGCGTGCCGCTCGGCGTGGCGCAATGGCATCTGCACACGAACCTCTGCATGCCTCCCGCGGGCACGCAATTTGATATGACGAAATATGGGTTGACGGGTTCGATTGTTACCAAGCAGGCCTGCGATTCAGCGGGCGGACGATTTATTCCTGTACTCTTTGGGTGGATGGTGCACGTCTATCCATATGAGCCGACGCGGGAGAAGATCTGGGAGCAGTAAGGGATTGGCAGAACACCGGCCGAATTGATTCGCGCCGGAGCACCCGGTATCATGGGAGTTTCATGAAAGTGAATATGCTCAGCCGCAATCGTCGTTTCCGTGTTCCTTTGCATGGAGCAGTAATCGCCGCTCTTTTATTCGGATTGCTCGCGGGTATCGCAGCTCCCGCCGATTCTCCCGAATTTTTCCCGCTGGATCAGGTTAAGCCGGGGATGAAGGGCGTGGCCTACACGATATTCGCCGGAGACCAAATCGAAAAATTCGACCTGGTCGTTCTCGGCGTGTTGCCGGATTTGATTGGTCCCCGCGAGCCGGTGATCCTCGTGCAACTTCTGGGCGAGAAAGTTGAACACACGGGTGTCGTCGCGGGCATGAGTGGAAGCCCCGTTTACATTGACGGGAAGCTCGTTGGCGCAATCGCTCTGAAATTCGGGCAATTCACAAAGGAACCACTGGCCGGCGTCACGCCGATTCAAAATATGTTGGAAGTGACGCCTGAGCCAGCCAAGCCGCAGGCTATTACCGCTGACAACACATCGCCCTCAGACGAAGTTCAGGTTTCCCCGCCCCGCTACTTGATCCCCGAGGAAGTTATGGCCCAGGGCGCATGGCCAAGAACGGACTCCTCTTTACTGAACGGCGGATCGTTCCTCACGCCGATTGAAACCCCGCTTGTGGTTTCCGGGATCAGCCCGAGCGTGCTCGCGCAATTCGCGCCTCAACTGGCAAGCTATGGACTCGTTGCGACCAGCGGCGGCTCCGGGACTCCTGAACCCGATGACGCAAAGATTGTTCCGGGAGATATGGTCAGCGTTGTTCTCGTCAGCGGCGACACATCCGTTGCCGCTTCCTGCACGGTCACGGCAATCGTCGCGGGCCGCGTTTACGCCTGCGGCCACCCCGTTTTTGGCTTTGGAAATGTTCAGTACCCTCTGGCGCGGGGGCGCGTGGTCGCCACTCTTTCCTCCGATTTGGACTCGACAAAAATCGTGACCACCGGTGGAACCATCGGAACGCTTTCGCAAGACCGCATTACCGCCATCATGGGCACGCTCGGCGCCGGACCGAAGATGATTCCCATGGACATGACGCTCGTCACGCGGAGCGGCGAGCGCGAATTCCATTTCCAACTTGCGAACGATCCGAAGCTGACGCCGTTGCTTGTCAATCTTGAAGCGATGAATGGACTCACCGCGAACACGGCATACAGTGATGGAACGACCCTGCGCATTTCCGGCGAAATCCAGATTGCGGGCCATTCGCCCGTGCAGCTCGATAATATGTTCGCGCCGGTGGACACACCCACTCCGGATGGCGCGGTGGTTGCGGGGACCGTGGCAAGTGTATTTACTCGCGTTTACACCAATCCATATGAGAAGCCCGAGATCGAGCACATCAGCCTGAAGCTGGAAAGCCTTCCCGAGCGCCGTGTGACGACAATCGACGGCGCGTGGTCGGAATCACCGGAAGCCGCGCCGGGCCAAACCATTCAGGTAAAGGTGCTGCTGCGCTCTTATCGCGGGCCTTCGGAGTTGCGCACGATTCCCGTCACCATCCCGCAGCAAGCGGACCGCGGCACGACCATGAGGGTTCTGGTGAGTGATTCACTCAACGCGGACCGCACCACTCGCCCGATTTCAGCGTTTGCTGTTACGAACCAGGCGGGCGGCCTCGAGCAACTCATCCATGTGCTCAACCGCGAGAGGCGAAACAATCGCCTCTACGTAACGCTATTGCAGCCGACGACAACGCTTCTGCTCGAGGACAAGGAATTGCCCAACGCGCCTCTCTCGGCAGTGAACGTGCTCGATCAGCGGCGTGGCGCTCCGATTACGACGGCGCTACGCGAATCGCTTGCGGGGGAATGGTCGTTGCCGACCGAGGGCGTGGTTTCCGGCTCCGTGTCAATCTCGATTCGGATTAGATAGGCGGCGGAAGAAAGTTGCAAGAGCCCGGGCCCGCGGCAGGTTTATCCTTCAAGGGTTGCTCCAGGAGAAATTGATCCATGCGAAGAACGCATCCAAATCCGCGGCCCGCGCGCCGCGGCCTGCATTCATCCCTGCCCTGGCTGGCGGTGTTCCTGGCGCTGGCCTGCGCGGCCGCGCTGCGCGCGGAGCACACGCGGTACTGGCGCGAATCGAGCTTTGATGAATTCGACCGTGGCACGGCGAAGGGCGTCGCGCTGCGCAGTGATGGCAAACTCCTCTTGGCGCCGCGCTTCACGACCCTGGCGGATGTGGACCTTGCATTTCTTTGGGCGCTGCGTGCGGACTCGAAGGGCAATCTTTACGCGGCGGGCGGCACGAGCGCGAAGGTCGTCAAAATCGATGCTGCGGGCAAGATGACGACCGCGTTTGAATCCACTGAACTTTCCGCGCAGGCCCTTGCCATGGACGCGCAGGACAACCTCTATGTCGGCACTTCACCGGATGGCAAAGTTTACAAAGTCTCTCCAAGCGGTGAAAAAAAGACCTTCTTCGATCCCAAGACAAAATACATTTGGGCTATTACTGTGGATTCCGACGGGACGGTATACATTGCGACGGGCGACACGGGCCTGATCTATGCGGTCACACCGGATGGCAAAGGCGACATTTTCTACAAGAGCGATCAGGCCCATATCCGCGCGCTTGCATTTGACCATCAGGGAAACCTGCTCGCCGGAACGGAGCCGGATGGACGTATTTTGCGGATCGCAAAGACCGCCGGCAACGGGGCGAACCGCGCCGGTTTTGTCCTATACGAAACAACCAAAAAAGAGATTACCTCGCTGATTGTGGATCCCACCGGCAATCTTTACGCCGCGGCAATCGGCGATAAATCGCATTCGGCCGGAAGCACTTTCAACAGCTCGACGGAAACAAACCTTCCGGTCCAATCCTCCCAATTCGGGCCTCCCGGCGGCCAAGGCATCATCATCGGCGGCGGGCCGCCGCAAATTGGCCCCACGACTGGCTTTGCTTCATCGTCCTCGGTGACCGGCAGCGCCGTTTACAAGCTGGCCCCCGACGGCTCTCCCCAACAGATTTGGAGTTCGCGGGATACTCTCGTTTACACGCTGAACTTTTCCGCGGCGGGCAAGCTGCTTCTCGGCACCGGCAATCGCGGCATCGTCGTTCAATTGGATGGAGATAACCTCTTCACCAACCTGGTGAAAACAGAAACGGGCCAGGTGACCGGGCTCGCGCAAGGTCCCGGTGGCAAAGTTTTTCTTTGCACCGCGAACCCGGGAAAGGTTTTCACGATGGGCCCGGAGGACGTCGGCGAAGGCACATTTGAATCGCAATCGCTTGACGCCCGCTTTTTCTCCTCCTGGGGGCGCCTGGAATGGTGGGGCGAAAACGCCGGCATTTCCGCGTCCGGTCGTCCGCATGTAGAGGTCTATGTCCGCACGGGCAACACCTCCAGCCCGGATGAAAATTGGAGCGCGTGGGCGGGCCCATACACGCAGAGCGGACAAAAAGTTGAAGCGCCGCCCGCGCGGTTTGCTCAATGGAAGGCCGTGCTCCGCAGCGGCAGTCCTTCCCCGATCATTTCATGGCTCAGCCTTTCCTATTTGCCGAAAAACGTTGCGCCTCAGGTGGACGGCATTGCCGTGCAGGACCCCGGCGTTCGCGTTCAGGGAATTCCCGGGGGTGGTTCGTCCGGGACGCCATCGATCCCAGTTCGGCTGAGGCAGCCCGAGACTCCTGGCACGGGCACGACCGGAATTTTTGCTGCAACCGCGCAGACGGAGCGTACGGGCGGGGGTTCGCGATTTGAGGCGCCCCCGCAGGGCGTCATGCAAAAGGGTTACGAGTCCGTCCTGTGGAGCGCACACGACGACAACGACGACGAACTGGTCTACCGCATCTACTACCGCGGCGAAAGCGAAAAAGAGTGGAAACTCCTGAAGGAAAACCTTCGCGAAAGATATTATTCCTGGGATACAAGCTCTATGGCCGATGGCGCCTATTACTTGAAAATCGTCGCGTCCGATGCGCCGTCGAACCCACCGGGCGAAGCTCTCGAGGGCAGCCGGGAATCCGACCGCTTCGTGGTCGATAACACGCCGCCATCATTGGAAAACCTTGGGGCCGCGGCGAGTGATACTTCCGGCGGAGCTTCCCTCCACTTTATCGCGCATGATTCAGCGAGCGACATCGCTCGTGCGGAATACAGCCTCGATGCGGGTGATTGGACGCTCGTCTATCCAGACGGCAGGTTAAGTGATGCGCCTGTAGAGCGCTACGACGTCACGCTTAAAGGACTCGCGCCCGGCGAACATACCGTCGCGGTGCGCGTGTATGACCGCTTCGAGAACATGACCGCGGGCAAGGCGACGTTCCGCATCCCTCCACCGGGACGCTGAACGGCGCACCAACCAAAATTCAGTTCTATTATTTACGCCGCGCCTTTCGCGCCGGGCTTTCGCCGCTTCACCCAGTGGAATGCTTCGTGTGCTGCTATAATCGCGCGCGCAAGCTCGAGTGAATGCGATGGAATCGGCCACACATCCAAGCCTGAATGACATTCGCGAAGCGCACGCGCGCATCGCTCCCCGTATCCACCGGACACCGGTGTTCACTTCCGCGTCGCTCGATGAAATCGCCGGAGCGAAGCTTTTTTTCAAATGCGAAAATTTGCAGAAAACCGGCTCATTCAAAATCCGAGGAGCAACCAATGCAATCCTCTTGCTCCCGGATGAGGAAGCCGCGCGTGGGGTGGTGACTCCCTCCTCCGGAAACCATGGCGCGGCGCTTTCTCGGGCGGCGCGAAGCCGAGGGATCAAGGCCTACGTCGTAATGCCCAATAATTCTCCGATGGTGAAAAGGCGGGCGGTTGAAGCCTATGGCGGCAGCATAACGCTTTGCGAACCCACCATGCGCGGCCGCCAGGAGACATGCGCGGAGGTGCAGGCGCGCACCGGCGCGGTCCTTATCCATCCCTATGACGATGACAGAATTATCGCCGGCCAGGGGACCGCCGCGAAAGAACTCCTCGAAGACGTGCCGGGCCTTGACCTAGTGATCGCGCCCGTTTCCGGCGGCGGCCTGCTCTCCGGCACCGCCATTGCCTCGAAGGGCCTCCAGCCGCAAATCCGCGTGATCGGCGCGGAACCGAAAAACGCGGACGACGCCTATCAATCCCTGCGCGCCGGAAAGATCGTCCCGGGCCCTGCGCCGAATACGATTGCGGATGGCTTGCGCGCGACCATCGCGCCGCGGACTTTTGCAATCCTCCAGCGCCACGTGGACGAAATTTCCACGGTGACCGAGGAAGAAATCGTCGCCGCGATGCGCCTCCTCTGGGAGCGGATGAAGCTCGTCGTCGAACCTTCGGGCGCCGTTTCCGCCGCGCCCGCTTTTAACCGGCGCATCAACGCCGGGGGCAAGCGGATCGGCATCATCCTGAGCGGCGGAAACGTGGATCTATCCGCGCTTCCCTTTTCCTGAAGCGATTTCAATTCACCGTCAACGTAACCGTCGTGGTTGCCGTCGTGTTCCCATTCCCCGTCGCCGTCACCACCAAAGGATATATTCCGCCGGGGGTGCCCGGTATTGCCACCGGAGGAACAGATTCCGCAAACGCAAAGCAACCTGTAAACCACACCGCCGAAACAGCGAGAAGTATCGCGAGCGGCGCCCAAGCCGCGCGCCTCCGCAACGGCTCGCCTTTCCTTCGCATGTAAAGGACGCAAAGTAACGCGATCGCCGCAAGAATCCCCACCTCGCGCAAAGACCCTGCCGGAATAATTGGCGTTGGCGTGCGTGGCGGCGTGCGGCAGCTCTCGCTGGCCGCCGTTGTCGTCACCGCAAGCGTCGTGGACATCCCCGCTGTGATACTCGTTGCCGAAAATGTGCAAGTGGAAAGCGAAGGGCATCCCGAAAGGGTCAGCGTAACGGCGCCCGAAAGCGGCGGAGAAAAAGTCCCGATGTTAAACGAAGCGGATCCCCCGGGGCTGATCGTTGCCGCGTTCGGCGAAGCTGTGACACCGGCGGGGGAAGGCCCGCTGAAATTGAACACGGTTTTTCCGCCGCACTCCTCGACGTTTGGCGTCGCGCCGCTGCACAGCGTCGTGTCGAACACCGTGATCATGAAGTAGTAGGTGGTCCCGGAAGTTGCCGTAAATTGCACTTGCGAATCGTGTGCGGCGCTCGCGTCATGGTTGCACGTGACCTCTGTAAAGCTGCCCGGTGCTCCGGTTTGCACATCCAGCACCGCGTCATAGGCGCTCCCGGCCGTGCTCGCCGTGATGTTGCTGGGCGTCCCCGCGGTGAATTGCCACCACACGGATTTTCCCGTGGGATTGTTGCTGGTTCCAGCGACGCAGCTTGGAATGGGATCCGTCGCCTCGGACGTCGCGGCAAAATTGTCCACCGCGCTCACAAGGTTTGCCGTGGTCACGATCGTTGCGTTTGCAAAGTCATCGTTCGGCGGCGGCCCCAAACTATTCACCGTAAAGACGCCTCCGGGAGAAGCCGACCCGCCGCCCGGCGGCGGATTCGTCACTCCAACGATGAATTCGCCGCCATAGAGGAAAAGCGTGTGGGAAATCGTCACATTAATCTGCGTCCCGGCTGAATTCACAGAATTCGTGGTTACTCCTGCCGTCGCGCCATTGAGCGTGACCTGCGCATTTTGCGCAAAATTCGACCCCGTCAGCAGCACCGGCGTGTCGCCGGATCCAGCATTCACGTTGGGTGGTTGAATTGCCGTCAGCACGGGAACAGATCCGGGAATGCTGAAGGTCAATGCGTTCGTCGTGTTCGGCGAATGCGACGCGTCCATCACTTGCACCGATGCATTTCCGGATTGCGCAAGAAGGCTCACAGCGATTTCCACCTGAACGGAGGTAGCGCTTGGGGTGCTCAGAATCGTCAAACCTGTGGCGGATCCATTCCAAAGGACGATCGAATTCGGTGTGAATCCGCGGCCGGTCAGCGTAAGCGCCAGCGGAGTGGTTCGCCCGGCCGAAGCAGAAGTAGCTGAAAGCGAGCTAAGCTCGAAACTCGGCGTTAGCGCAAGGCTCGGCAGCGTATAAACCCAGGCGCTTCGCCCATGCGTGGCCGCAAGGAGTGTCCGCGACGGCTCGTGCAATGCGAGCGAAAGCACGGGGACGTTGGGCAGCCCCACGCCCATGAGGGTCCATGATGTTCCGCCATTGGTAGTCACATACGCACCGATGTCCGTCGCGGCATAAATCGTGTTGTGCGCGGGATCATCCGGGTCCAGGACCAAATCGTTCACCTGAGTGTTTGGAAGATCGCTCGATAGAGGCGCGGCGCAGTCGCTCGTGTGGCAACTCACATCCGCCCAATTTGCGCCGCCGTTCACGGTCTTGAAAATGTGCCCTTTCAAGTCCGTGGTTGCGCCATCCAAGGATTGATCCATCGAGAATCCGGAGAAAGCAACGAATGCGGTGTTCCCGGTTGCGTCGGAGGGGTCCACGATAATTTTTGTTACTTCGCGCGGCGGCAATCCAGCCGAGATATTCGCAAACGTGGCCGTGGTTCCTTGCCCCGCATTCTTGGTGACCTGCACCGTAGCGTCGGAGGCGCCGACGTAAACAACCGCGGGAGGCGACGACGAGACGGCAATCGCCGTAAGGAAATTTCCATTTCCGGAAGTAAGGTCTCCTGAATCGCTCTGCGAGCAGTTGGTCACATGGCAACTAATCATCGTCCATGAGTTCGCCCGGCTGTTGGTCTGATAAAGCTGATTCGTCCCGAAGTAGTAGCGGCCCGGTGTTGAGAGATCCGCAACCATGGGGGGATTCGTGTTGATTGGATCCGTGGTGGCGATTCCTGAACTCGCCGCGAAGAAGCTTCCAATCGAGCCGCTCGAATCCGAGCGAAAGATTGACGCGCCCGATGTGCTCCCGCAGGCCACCAGAAACGTCGTGGGCAGAGATGGATCGATGATCGTGAATCCGCCATCAAGGCAAACACCCGGATTCAGCCACGGCGCTGAAGCCGACCCATCGCCCGCATACGCCTGCGCGCCGTTATCCTGAGTTCCACCGAATCCTTCGGCGGGCGTCGAAGGGTGAATCGAAAATCCCGGGTTGAATAGCGTCAGCGCCAGGCCCGAATTCAGATTTGTCCAGATCTGATTGCCCGAAGTAGTGGCGGGGTTCGCGGCGTTCGCCGAACTCCACACTCCGCCATCGTTTCCGGCATACATCTCGCTTCCGCTGGCGGTAAACGCAATCGCGTGATGGCCCGGATGCAGCACGGTTCCCTGGTTATTTGTAACCGCAAAACTTGACCACGTGTTGCCGCCGTCCGTCGAGCGGATCAGCGTCAGCGAATTCCCTTGCGAATCCGTTGCGCTCGAGCCTCCCGCGAAAACCGTGTTGCCCGTCGAGTCGGCCGGATCCACGCGAATCACAAGGTCATCCCAGCATTCCGCGTGACAAAAATCCGGCGCGTTCGTGACCGTCCAGATGCTTCCTCCATCAACGCTTTTGAAAACGCCGCCGCTCGCGAGGAGCGAATTGGATCCTGTCGCCGCGTCCGCGATCCCGGCATAGAGCACGCTCGAATTCCCGGGCGCCGAGGTCAGCTCGATCCGGCCCATGTTCGCCCTCGTCACAATCGCATCAATCCCCGTCACACGCGTCCACGTCTGCGCCGCGCAGGCAAGATTCGCGTTTTGTGATTCATAGATGCCGTTTGTCGCATCGCCGGATGAGCGTCCGATCGCGGCGTAAGCCGTCGAGGAGGATGCAAAGAAAACTGCCGTCGCCATCGCCGTGGTCGAAAGTCCCGAAGGCAGGATTTGGACCCACGAAGCGCCTGCATTGGCTGTGCAATAAATCCCCGGCTGCCCCGTTGGATTCGTGAGGGCGCTCCCGGCAAACATTTCTACCGCGGCAAGCAACATTTGTGGGTTCGCAGGATTTACGCTCAGCGCCCCAATGCGCGCGCCGCCCCCCGGAAAAAATGTGTCGCTGAATGGCCCGGTAAAAGGGCACGAGGAATTCGTGAAAGCGGTTCCCGTACACGCGGCCGCCCATGTGCTTCCTCCGTTCAGGGACTTGTAAATTCCCGCGCCGTAGTACGCATCGAATCCAAGCCCTGCCTGTTCACCCGTCGCGGCGTAAATCACTCGATGATTGGCATCCTGCAAATTGGTGGGATCGATCGCGATGGCCAGCGCCCCAATGGCAAGTGAAGACTCAAAGTCCGTAAGAGGAGTCCACGCAGGCGCGCCATCGATGGATATTCCGCCGGTTGTTGTTTTCCAAACTCCTCCTTCCGCGCCGCCAATGAAAACGGTATTGCCCGTTGCATCCGTGGGGTCAATCGCGATGGCCGTCACGCGCCCCGACGTTGCTCCCGGCGTCCCCGCAAGACTGCCCGCGGGCAAGGCTGGCTGCGGGCCAATTTGCGTCCACGCACCCGAGTAAAGTTGCTGCGACGACTGGCCGAAGACGGGACGCGCCAACATAAGCAGAATCGCAAGACCCCATCCAACTCTTGGAATTAGACTTCTGATGCGGAGCATAGAGGGATGCCTCCACCGCTCCGCGCACTATAGTACGGAAGTGAATTACTGACAATGTATTTATTATTTGTAAGTATTATTTAGTATAGTCACTACAAAGACGTCGTCTTCGCCGTCGGAAGCCATTCTCGCCTCGAGGATCTCGTTCATCGAAAACAAAACAGGCCCCGAAATGTCCGGGGCCTGTTTACCCTTGGAAGTTGCGCTGAATTAATTTACGTTCGCTGTTACCGCCACCGATTGAGACGTGGCTCCGCTGGTCCCCGTGATGGTCACCGTGTAGGAATCGCCGGTCGTTCCCGGATTCCCCCCGCCACCGCCGCCTCCGCCACTGCTGCTACCGCCGCACCCCACAATCGCAAAGCCCAAAGTCAGCAGGACAATCGCAACCGCGGCGTACCCGTATCGCTTGCGGAACGAAGAGAAGCGCATCAGCAGGATTGAAGTAACCAGCAGCATTGCGAATGCGCTGATCAACAGCAATCGGATGGGCGTTTGAGGCTGCACGAGCGGCGGTCCAACCGGTAATCCGGATGCCGCGGTCGTGAAGATGCTCACAGTCGAGGTGCCGCTGGTTGTGGTGCTGGTCAGCGTCACGCTCGCCGCACTCATGGAACAGGTTGGGGGATCCGTCAGATTGGATGGTGAGACGCTGCAAGCCAGATTCACGGTTCCAGTGAACCCGTTTGTCGCGGAAATTGTTATCACCGACATTCCAGTTTGACCAGGATTAAGAGTTACAGAGGTAGGGTTCGGCACTGTGTTGCTTAGAGAGAAGGAGGCAGCTCCGTTCACACTCACGGAGAACGCCGGCGATGTGGACGTCACATAGTTCCCATCCCCGTTGTACTTCGCTGTGAGGCTGGCCGATGAGGTGAGCGAGATCGAAGGGCTCGTGGCCGTCGCCGCGACGAACACGCCGCTCGAATCAAATGTCGCCGTGACGGGAACAGGACTCCCGATCTGAGTTGTCCCGTTGAAAAACGTCACTGTCCCCGTCGGGGCATTGCCAATGCTTCCATCTGCCCCTCCAAGCGGACTGGCGCTTGTGTCAACCAGCGCAGTGACGTTGAATGCCGCATTCGGGCTGACGCTGGAAGGCCCGGTGACTATTGCGGGGTAAGTTGGAGCCTGGGTAACCGTCAAGGCGAATGGACTGCCAGATGGGGACGAGCTTGCCTGATAGCTCGGATCCCCCGGGAACGACGCCTTGAAACTGTGGCTCCCAACATTTAGTGCAACGCTGCCGGTTGCGTTCGCAGGCAGAAGATTTCCCGGATAATTAACCAACGGGGTGAAGAACTCCGCATACCCTTCGCTGTTCAGCGTGACGTTGGCGGATGGCAGGTTCGTGGAGGCGCCGGTATCCGTGATGGTGATAATCCCGGTTCCATCTTCCTCTGACCCGCCAATGCTGCAATATGCGGGGCTCCCGCTGGCGCTTGCAGTGCTGCAGACATCCACGCGTATGGCCAAACCGCTGCCGTAAGGCACCGATGCCGCTGAGCTAATGTACTCCGCCCCGCCCGTAAACGCGTTCGTATTGACCACATTGACGGTTGAAGTGCTCGGCTCCGGAGTTACGTCCACCACGATCCCCGGTGAATCGCTCACTCCAAAGAGCAGACCCCCTCCCGCGTTGCTGCCCGGAAAATGAGCCGTGATGGTGTAGGAACCTCCGATCAACTCGGTCGTGTAGGCTCCGGACGGAGTTAGGCCGTTCACCACGTTGTAGATGTCCGAATTCCCGGTTGTCGCATTAAAGTGATCCACACCCGAGGTGGGAGTTGTGTTCGGCGGGAACGAAGGAAATGAACCTGTGCCAATCAGCGCGACGTCGCCGCTAACCGTTCCTCCGCCCGAAGTGACCGCCGCGTTCACATATATTTTCGTTCCGTGCATGAACGTAAATGGTGTGCCCGGATTGCAGCTTGTAACTACGGTCGGCGAAGTCGACATACAAAGACTCGTAGTCGTCGACGCAAAATCCGCCGTCTCGTTCACCCAGTTCGTGATGAGGTTCGTCACGTTCACCGATCCCAGACCTGTGGCCTCGTCAAACCCGGTCGTTGTTGCGTAGGCCGGAGTGCTCGTGAGCGCCGTGTCGGTCGAGTTGGGTAATGTCAGCGTCTCCGTCGATGTAAAGCAATCGGCCGAGTTCACCGCGCAGAATACGGTATTTGTCCCATTCGTAATGTCATTGAACGTGCAGTTTCCCGCGGGAGATGCCGAGGAATTGCAACTCAGGTTCGCCGTGGTTTGATTGGCGAATAGCGGGTAAAGCATGTAGTTGGCGTCGCCCTGCCGCCCGCTTTTGCTCGATGCCACCATCGCTTGGTTTACAAGCGCCATGATGCCGCCAAATACCTGCGCGGAAGCGGAAGTGCCACCGACCGGGATAAATTCAGAGTTGCCGGTTGTGGTGCAGGAGGGTGCGGGCGAAACCAGGTCGGACTCACATTCAACGTAAAAACTGTTGCTCAATTCTCCGTCCGACGCAAAGAGGGAAACATCCGGAATGTACCGGAAGCCCGTGGTCGGTACGCCCACCCCCGTCTGCCAGGGAGGTGTTTCATAACCATAGCATTCAATTCCACTAACGAAGGCGCAGCCGCTTTGACCACCTCCGCCTCCAGAAATCCCCAGCAGATACTCTTGTTGAATTGCACTCAAGTCCGTACAATTCCCAAAGGTTGACTGCCCGCACGTATCATTCCAACTGGTTTCTGGCACGTAACTCTTCACCGAAAGGCCGGTCGAAGCGTTGTTCGTCGAATTCCAGTATGTTGCAACGTAGTTCGCTGCGTTGTAATTAAAGTCGGTGCCTCCGACGGACACGGTGAAGGGCGTCGATGCGTAGCCGCTTACCGTCGGCCCTTGTGTCGCGATTCCGTTATTTATATCGCACATCGCCGAACCGGCATCCCCTGTGGCGAGGACCGCCGTAATGCCCTGCGCGGCCGCCTGTTCCCAGAGCGTCGCATAAAATTCATTTCCAGCATTTCCCAGCGCGGACTCGCATGCGCCATAGCTCTCGGTAAGGATGGGAGCCAGATTGTTGTCCACGATTCGCTCCGCGGCCAGATCAACCCCGTTCGAGGTTTCCGTGTCCGCGGCAATCACATATAAAATGGTCGCGTTCTTTGCCACCGCCCCGGCCCATTCCACATCCAACGCTCCCTCGATCTCATCTCCATCAACGTTGATTCCGGGGTCTTGCCCGTCTATTAAGACCTGCGTGTGGTTTGCGGGCAAACCGAAAAGATTGCGAAATGCCACGACGTCATCAGCGACACAGCCCGCCGGAAGCGCGGCCTGATTTGTCCCGATCGTGCAGATATCCGAATCCCCAACAATCGCGATGGTCTGGCCCGTGCCATCAAAGCTTGCGGGAACGTTATAAATCTTCGCGAAGTCGGCGGGCCCCAGTCCGAAGCACGTATTGTTGAAGATTGGGTTGGAGAAATCCTCATTGATATTGCAACCAGCGACCGTAAATTGAGGGTTCCCATTGACCGATGATTTCGGCATTGGGAGCGCGCGCCCCGCATGAACTGCCGCCTTCGGGCGGAAGTTATTCATCGTGTTCACGCCCGCCACCACCGGCGCCAGCGCGGCGGGGATCGACGGGTCGGATGCGTTCGCCCAGTGCTCTTGTCCGTTTACCACATACTTGTGAATTTCCGTGTGAAACGCATTCCGGATCGCTCCGGCTGTCCCCGAAAACTCGATCAGCATTTTGCTCGCGGCAACCCGGTTCACTTGAAAACCCTGCGACTGCAGCCAGCTCGTCACAACTTCAATATCCGCGTCCGCAACGCCGAATTGCTGTCCAAACTGCTCGGGTGTGAGCCACTGATGATAATTGCCCGATGATTTCGATTGCTGGCCGTCAATCAGCGCCCGAAGTGCAACCTCTTGCTGCGGGCTGCGCTGCAGTACCATCAGCATCCGCTCCGCGGGCAAGCTGTCCGGGGCCATCCCCTGGTCATACTTCGCCTGCGCCAGCGGATGTGTGTTGCCCTTCAGTACGACAAGGTTCGACCCATCCACCTGCGCGGTGATGCGAGCCGGAACCGGATTATTGGATTGCGCGAACGCTTGGAGAGTGAAAAAAAGAAGTAAAGCCAGGGCAAAGTTGACCCTGATAGCAGAACGAAAGCATTTTCGCATGACCCCGCCTGATAAGGCGCCGCACGCCGACACGTCACCCGCGTGCCTATCGCCTGGATTCGATTCCTGGTTGCAACTTTCGGATACAGCCTCTGCCCGGCAATTAGGATGCAAGCAGCGCCCCAAGGGCTGTCTGGCCTTTAAGAAATTGGCCGGCGAACAATTAAAGCGGACAGAGGCACCCCCACTCACATAACTAACACGGAATAAGATAATTCGTTGCGGATTAAAGGATCAAATATCGAGCGGCTTCCAGTCGGAGGGTGGAAATGAAATGTGCCAAAAATCGGCGGTGGGGGCCTCAAATTCTACGGGGATTAGATACCCTTCCGGCGAGCCTTTCGGTTGGCGTGTCACGCGCACGGATTGGCGCTCTTTCGTCATCTTATGCTCGATTTCGCATCGCGCGTCAGCGCCCAGTTCCGCTACAGCGCATATCATCGCCCCGTGGACATTTACGGAAACGGTGAATGCCGGAATGGATTCCGGCTTTCCCGCCGCACTGTGATGCAGCACAAGGGATACGCGAACCATCACGCGCTGGCTGCGCCTGCGCCCTTCATTCAGGGCATTGTCACCTCGGCTCGAATGGAAGGATTTCGTCGTTGATTTCGTAGGCGTCACAGCTCGAGCCCCCAGAAATCCATTTCGGGCTCGATGAGTTCAATTCCGTACTCCCACCCTTCCACCCTTTGATTCCCTTTCCACACGATCACACCCGCATTAGACCGCTGATTCGCGCGATTGGTGATCTCCAATTGCTGCTCGACACTGAACTCCTTCGGGATCACTGCCATGCAGCCATAGGGGCCCACAACGCGCGTATGCACGTCCAGACTGCTGTGGTCTGCTTCACCCTGCCATGCTACGACCACCGGCACGCGAGAGTTCACGCGAACACCACGCCGCTTATTTTGGAACCTTGCTTCTTGCTGGGCTACCACTCGGGAGATTGTCACGACCGGCCTTAATGGAGGCGAGGCCGCAATTCAAAACCATCTATCGTGGGCGAGTTTCTACCCGTTCACGCTGACAGCCAGACCCCACCACCAATTCCATCTTAAAAGCCGGAATCAAGGGGGGTCAATAGTACTCTTGGCCTCTGATTACAAAGGACTTAGTGGGCCGTAAGTTGCACCTTGGTACAGGTATGCCATATCGGGATTCTGGCGGGGCTGCCGTGCTTGCGCTGCGCTTCCAGAGCATAATCAATCATCATGGTGACGCCGACAAAGATGAGCAGCGATCGGACGAACGACACCATATGTGATTTGGTCAGGGGCGTTGTTTAGTGACCGTCCTCGGCTTCGCAACAACATTCTGTTCAGACGGCAGCTTCGAGGTATCCCAGCCGCCGCCCAAAGCCTCAATCAGCTCAACACTTGCTGTCATCTGTTGCATGCGAAGAGCGACCGCGCTCTGCTGATTGCTTAATAGGGCCGCTTGAGCAGTGATCACATTGAGGTAAGGGTCGAGGCCGGCTTTGTAGCGGGAGGTGGCAATCTTCAAGTTGTTGTCTGCCGATTTGATCGCCGCATCCAGCTGTTGCAATTCGTTTGAAAGGATTCGCAGCGCGGCCAGTGAGTCTTCGATCTGTTGAAAGGCCGTCAATACTGTCTGCCGATAATTTGCGACTGTTTGATCGTAAGCGGCTTGAAATTGCTGGACAGTCGCACTACGCAGGCCGCCATCGACCAAAGTCTGCGCCAGCGTTGGGCCGACAGACCAAAAGCGACTAGGCCATGTGAACCAACTTGCGATGGACGTGCTTTCGAATCCGGCGGCGGCACTTAACGTGACGTTTGGATAGAAGGCAGCCGTTGCGACGCCGATTTGCGCATTTGCTTGCGCCATCAGGCGTTCCGCGGAGGCGATATCCGGACGCCGTTCGAGAAGCTGAGATGGAACCCCAAAAGGAATCGCCGGTGGATTCGCATTGAAAGGTTCGACCGCCAACGTAAAGGTGGATGGGGATTGGCCTGTCAAGATGGCGATTGCATGCTCGTACTGGGCTCGCAGGATGCCAAGGTTTGTGTCTTGCGCCTTGGTGGTATCGAGTAATGTTTCGGCTTGGGCAACGTCTTCGGATGTGGCCAGGCCAGCCCGAAAGCGGTCGTTTGTGAGCGCTAGTGAATCCTGATACGCGGCCACGGTTGCGTCAAACAATCCCCTGAGAGCGTCCTGCGCGCGAAGTTGAAAATATTCCACCGCGAGCTCCGCTTCCACCGTAAGGCGCACGTTTTCAAGATCTGCCGCGCTTGCCTGCGCTCCATAGGCATTTGCCCGGACGGTATTTCGGATGCGGCCCCAGAGATCAGGCTGCCAGGTTGCGTCAAAAGGCAGGACGTATTCTGAATACGTGCCGCTCAGGTAGGCCGAGGATTGGCTTGTCGATGACGTTGAACCGCCCAGGAGGCTGACTAATGGCGCTCGCGCATACGTGATGCTCGGGTTCGCGCCTACCGTTGGAAAATACTGTGAGCGCGCCTGCCTTACTAACGCACGGGCAGAAAGGAAATTTGCGGCCGCCCCTGCAATGTTCTGGTTTGAAATATTCACCTGCTCTTCCAGTGCATTCAACTTTTGATCACCGAAGGTTTCCCACCATTTTCCGCGAAGGACGTCATCTTTTGGTTGGGCCACTCTCCAGCCGTCGGTCTCCTTGTAGTTTTCGGGGGTGAGTTCTTTGTATGCGGTGGGAGTTTGCACGGTAGGCCTTGAATACTTCGGGCCAACGGTGCACGAAGAAAGAAGCAGGATGCCCATCAAAAGCACCGGTAGCGCGTAGCGCGCAGGGACGCGTTGACGGCTTCCGAACATTTTATTTGCCCCACCTGATAACTTGAGGATTTCAGTTTCCATATTCCGCGCTCATCTGGCCATCGCTCAACGTTCTGAACCATTTGATTCGTTCGGCACCGTGGCTGAATGAGGAGTCTGCACACGAGTGGAACGGAAAAAGCTGGTACGGTCCAGCACCCTCTCCTGGAAGTCTTCCATAGACAAGTAGATAGCCGGCGTAATGTAGAGAGTAATAAATTGCGATACGATTAGCCCGCCGACAACCACCAGCCCCAAAGGCCGCCGCGAGGGGCCGTCCGCTCCGAAGCCCAGCGCAATAGGCAACGCGCCCATCAATGCCGCCATGGTCGTCATCATAATGGGACGGAAACGCTCCATGCTCGCATCATGGATTGCCTGATCGTCTTTGATCCCCTGTTCCACGCGTTGTTGGGCGAAGTCCACAATCATGATGCCATTCTTTTTCACAATTCCCATCAGCATGAACATGCCGATGAATGCATAGAGAGACGCTTCCGCATTGAACAGCCAGAGGGTCAGCAAGCCGCCGACCAAGGCCACCGGGAGCGAGGAGAGCACTGTGATCGGGTGAAGGTAGCTTTCATAAAGGATGGCCAGGATGACGTACATGACGAACACCGCCAGGGCCATCAGGATCGTCAGGCTGGAAACTGTATCCCGGAAAATAAGCGCCTGCCCCTGTAGTCCCCCCTGAATGTCTGGAGGAAGAATTTCCTTTGCGGCTTTTTCCACGAAATCGGTAGCCTGCCCGATGGTATAACCCGGTTTTAAATTGAAAAATAAAGTTACGCTTGTGAACTGATTGATGTGGTTCACCGCCTGGGGCCCGAGCAACGAATGCCAGGTGGTGACGGCATTCAGGGGAACCAATCTCAGACCGTCATCACTCTTGATGTAAAGCAATTGCAAATCCTGTGGTTCTGTTCGACCGGAATCCTCCACCTCGAGAATTACCTGATATTGATCGCTCGGCTTCTTGATCAAGTAGGTGTAGTTCTGCGAATAGGCCTCGTGAAGCAAATTGAGTATCCGCGTTTCCGATACCCCATAGAGCTTCGCCTGATCGCGCAGGATATCCACTTGGAGGTTCGGCGTGTGATTGAACAAGTCGGAATTTACAAAAAGAAACCCGGGATACTGATACATTTTGGCCGTCAATTTCCCCGCGACGGCGTACACCTCGTTGGGATCAATCCCGGAGATTGCGTATGCGAACTGGCCTTGCACGTTTGCCGTGGCGCCGGTGCTTATATCCAGAACCGGATTCGGTTGCAGAAACGATACGACTCCCGGAATGGTTGTGTTCAGCGCGCCCATCAGTTGCCCGGTGACCTGTTGGATCGGCGCGCGCTGGGACGGATAGGTCAGGAACGCGAGCAGGAACCCTTGATTCCCCGGCAAGAATGTATTATTTCCGCTCATTGTGAATGTGGTTTGCACTGCTGGGATCGCATGCATAACTTTTTCAGCTTCCGTTTGGTAAGCATGCATCTGGCTGGGAGATGATCCTTCCTGAGCCACCATTACGCCGCGAGTAAAGGAACTGTCCCCGACCGGCAGGAAGGCCTTCGGGACAATCTGAAACAGATATACCGTTCCAAGCAAGCAAATTACCCAGACGATGATTGAAACCCATCGCTGGCGCAGGAAAAACCAGAGAGTCCTTCCGTAGAGGTCAAGCACCCGGTGTTCAACGCCGCCGATCACGCGTTCAAGCCACGTCTTTTTGGCCCCGGGACCGCGATCTCCCAGCAGCCGCGAACACATAAGAGGGGTGAGCGTGAGCGACACAATTCCGCTCGCAAAGATCGAGACGATAATGGTGATCGAGAACTCCCGGAAAATGCGCCCGACTAACCCGCTCATGAACACAAGCGGGATAAATACAGCGGCCAGTGAAATCGTCATCGCCAATATCGTGAAGCTAATTTCCTTCGCGGAATTTAGGGTCGCCTCAAGCGCGCCCTGCCCGGATTCCATCAGCCGCACCGTATTCTCCAAAAATACGATCGCATCATCCACAAGGAAACCGATGGCCAGCGTTAAAGCCATCAAGGACAGGTTGTCCAGGCTATAGCCCAGAATTTGCATTACGACGAACGTCAGCAAGAGTGAAAGAGGAAGCGCTACAGCAGGGATGAGCGTGTCTGTTGCGCGGCCCAGGAAGATAAAAATGACGAGAACCACGAGTCCAAACGCAACGTAGAGCGTCGCTTGCACGTCTCTGACGCTGCTGACGATCGTCAGTGACCGGTCATAGATCGGCACAATATCGACTGAACCCGGCAATTGCGCACGCACGCTCGGAAGGAGGTTCTTAATGGATTTGGATACCTCCACCGCATTGGACCCTGCTCGCCGGTATACCGCGACCACGGCGGTGGCCGTCGGCACGCGATGGCCTCGGACCCAGAACCGCATGTCGATTCGTTCGTCCTGCACGCTATCTTTCGCGACCGCGACATCTTTCAGGTAGACAGCGGCTCCATTGCTCTGGCCGATGATCAGTTGATCGTATTGATCCGCGTCGCTCAATTGTCCTTGCGGCTGAAGCAGGTAGGTCCGATGTGCCCCGTCAAATTGCCCCGCTCCCGTATAACTCGTGCCGTTTTTAATGGCGGCTGCCAGGTCATCAATGGTGATGTTGCGCGCGGCCATAGCCGAGGGGTCGGCCTTAATCCGCACGGCCGATTGGGTACCGAACACGGCGACCTGGCTTACGCCTGAAAGAATGCTTATTTTTTCGCCGACTTGGGTATTCGCATAGTCATAGAGCTGGCCAGCCGTAGCGGAATCGCTCGTTAGAGCGACATACATAATTGGCTGATCGTTGGGGTTCGTTTTGCTGAAAGTAGGCGGACTTGGAAGGTCAACCGGTAATTTCGCAGTCGCTTGCGTGATTGCCGCCTGCACGTCGGTTGCAGCGGCGTCCAGACTCTTGGAAAGAGCGAACTGGAGAACAAAGCTTGAGTGTCCCTGGCCACTATTAGATGTAACCAATTCCAATCCGGGGATCTGCATGAATTGCCGTTCCAGTGGCGTGGCCACATTATTGGCCATCGTGTCAGGTGTTGCGCCCGGGTATCCTACTTGCACTTGGATGACCGGGTAGTCCACTGCCGGAAGGTCATTGACCGGCAAGGTCAGGTAAGCGAGGACGCCGAACAAGATCGCCGATGCGGTCAATACAGCCGTCATCACAGGGCGACGGACAAAGGGCTCGGAAATGTTCACGACGTTCCGCTTCCTTTTGCCGGAGGTTTGGGTGTGCTCCCAGGCGATCCGGTGTCGACCCGCACCTTAACGCCCGGACCGATGGTCAATTGTCCCGTAACCACAACGCGTTCGCCTGCGGCCACGCCGCTCTTCACTACAATCTTGTCGCCTTGTCGCTGTCCAAGCGTCACCGGGCGAAGGTCAACCGTGTCATCCGGTTTTAGGACGTAAACAAAGGGGCCGACTTGGCTGATCTGCGTGGCCTGATTGGGGACTAGCACGGCAGCCTTTTGCGTTGCCAGCACCAATTTGACGTCCACAAACAATCCCGGCCAGAAATGGTGATCGGCATTCGGTACGGTGGCTCGCAAATTGATGGTGCCGGTAGCGTTTTGAACCGCGTTATCAAGAAAAGTCAATTTGCCGGGGCGTGCCGCATTGTCCGCATCCGAAGGAAGCCGCACAAAGGCGTTTAGTGCTCCCCGCGCCATCTGTTCTTTTACACTTGGAAGATCGCGCTCGGTAACTGTGAAGTCGGCATAAATCGGATCCAGTCGCTGGATGGATAGCAACCCTGTCGTATTTGCCTGTACAACATTCCCCACATCCACAAGCCTAGCGCCGGCGCGGCCATCGATCGGCGAATGGATGTAGCAGTATTCAAGGTTCAGCTTGGCAGTTTCGACAGCTGCCTCTCCCGCTTGTACTTGAGCCTGGTCCACTTCGACCGCGTTTTTCCGCGTCTCATAATCATATTGAGAAACTCCGCGCGAATCCGTCACAGCCGCGTACATCTTCAGCTGAGTATTCGCCAGATCCAAAGCGGCTTTATATTGGGCAAGCTGAGCTTCCATCGAATCCAACTGAGCTTTGTAAGGCCGGGGATCGATCACGAAAAGCAGCTGATCCTTCGTCAAATTCGCGCCGTCCGCGAAGTCCCTCTCGGTGATTCGCCCCGCCACTTGCGGCATCACCGTCACGGATTCGAAGGCCCCATTCTTGCCAATCTCATCCAGGTAGACAGGCACGTCCTGAGAGATTGCCGTGGTGATTGTCACCAGGGGTGGAGGCGGTTGCGGAGGCGCCATTTGGGCGCTTTGCTTGTTGCACCCACAGGTGGTGAAGACGAATCCGCCCGCCAGGATTCCACCTATGATCCAGTTTCTGAATTTCACTATGTTCTCCGTGGCGCCATCGCTGAGGATAGAGAAACGTCCAAATGCAATTTGATTGGAACTACTTTGTCGAACGCCGGGAGGTCCGCCCCGTCTTCATTCCATTCAACCAGATTCGCGCCATCGTCCGGCACACCGTCTTATCGTCATATTTCTGGAACTCTCTCGCGCCGAACAGGTTCTGCATCACGTAGAAATGCCCCACCATGCCTCGTGAATGACCGCGCCGCCAGCATCGGGTTCACCTTCTGGAACTTTCCTGCGCGAATCCGCATTCGGATGTACTTCGCCAGCACATCCCAGTTCGCTGTCGTGTAAGTCCGGAAGAATCGCCGGTATAACTTATGACGCTCGAGCGCGCAGAAATATAACAGCCGGATGAGCGCCGGCCGGCGCGTCGCACGGTCCAGGATTCCTTCCGCCACGCTCACGAAAAAATCTTCGTCGCTGGCGGCCTTGGCGCGGTTTTCGATGGTCGCCAGCAACTCCTTCCGCGTATTCACCGTGTTGCTGATCTCCTCGATCACCGCCCAGTACAGCGCGTCCTTGCCGCGAAAATGACGGAACAGGATCGCCTCATTCATCCCGGCCAGTTCCGCGATCTCCCGCGTCGTGGTTCCCCGGAACCCTTTTTCGGAAAATAGACGCCTCGCTATGCTAAGGATTTGTTTCCGGCGGTCCGCTGATGAAATTCGTTTTCGTCTGGCTTGCACGTAAGCGCTCACTTACGAAGATAGCTTATTGTCAGGCACTCCGCTTGTCAACGCCGCGCCGCTTGCAGCAACGCGCCCCGTGCCGCGCCCTGCAGCGCCGTATTCTCATTCAGTATCACCAGCACGGGAATCGCTTCCAGCAACGGACGCATCCGTCCCTTCGCGAGAAACGCCTCAACAAAATCTGGCGCCTTCAATTTCTGCAAAATCTTTGGCGCAATTCCTCCACCGAGATATACCCCGCCGGTCGCCAGAAATTTCAATGCCAGGTTTCCGGCCTCGGCCCCGTAAATCCGCACGAATAAATCCAGCGCTGCAATGCAAAGGTCGTTTCGCTTTGCAAGCGCCGCCTCCGATATCACCGCCGCCGGATCCTCCTCGCGCAACTCCTCCGCAAACGCCGCGCTTTCACTCCCCCGTCCGGTGTCGCGCAGGAATTCGTAAATATTCACGAGCCCCGGCCCCGATAGCACGCGCTCGCAACTCACATGCCCAAATCGCTTCGCAAGAGTTTGGAAGAGTTCGCCTTCAAGTTCACCTTCCGGCGCATAACTCGAATGTCCGCCTTCCGAAGCAAACGGCCGCAGCATCGCTCCATCCCAATGCATCCCCGCTTCGCCAAGTCCCGTCCCCGCCGATATCACGGCCACGCTGCCATGCCGCTCCGGCCTGCCCTTATGTAATACCTCGAAATCTCCCGCCGAAAGAGTCGCAATCCCGTAAGCGTTCGCCTCCAAATCATTCAACAATGTAATGCTTTGGACGCCGGTACTCGCCCGCAGCGACGCCGCATCCACCACCCACGGAAGATTCGTCGCCACGCATCGCCCGTCGCGCACCGGCCCCGCGACGCCAATCCCTGCCGAATCTGGTTTAGCCGATGTGCTGCGAAGAAATTCACTGACAATTGCTTCGAGGCCCGGGTAACTGTGGCTGGCGTAAATCTGCTCGACAATCAGCTTCAGCTCTTCGCCGCGCGCTTCAAAGATCGCCAGCCGCGCATGTGTCCCGCCAACGTCTCCCGCGAGTATCACTTTGCCGCGCCGCCCGTTCGCGCGTGTTCATTCGCGCAATCTTCACACCACTTGCGCGCGTGCCCGTCGCGCGCGATCAACTCATCCGCCGCGCCCGGCCCCCATGTCCCGGCGGCATAATTCGGAAAGTCCGCGGGTGGCTGCGACGCCCACGCGTCGAGAATCGGCTGCACCACGCTCCACGCCAGCTCCACTGTATCCGCGCGCTGGAATAGCGTCGCGTCTCCAATCATCGCGTCATAGAGCAATCGCTCGTATCCCGTGCTCGGCCTCGCGCTGAAATAATCTTCGTAACGGAAATCCATCTCCACCGGACTCAGTTTTACAATCGGCCCCGGCACTTTCGCGCTGAACCGCATCGAGATCCCCTCTTGCGGCTGGATGCGCAAGATAAGCTGGTTCGGCGGCAATCGCCCGCCATCGGTCTGATGGAACAGCATCAGCGGCGCGCGCCGGAATTGCACCACAACATCGGTCACCCTCTCCTCCAATCTTTTCCCTGTGCGAAAATAAAACGGCACGTCCGCCCATCGCCAGTTTTCTATCAGCACCTTCATCGCTACAAATGTTTCCGTATTGGATGTTGGCGCAACGCGCTGTTCCGCGCGATACGCCGGCGCCTTCGCGCCCTCCGACACGCCCTCTCCATACTGGCCGCGCACAACCCGCTCCGCGACGTCGGCCTTGCTCATCGGAGCAAGCGCACGCAGCACCTTCGTCTGTTCGTCGCGCACGATATCGGCGTCGAATGAACTCGGCGGCTCCATTCCAATCAGCGTGATGATTTGGAAAATGTGGTTCGGCACCATGTCTCGTAGCGCGCCGGCCCCGTCGTAATACCCGCCGCGCAATTCGACGCCCACCGATTCCGCCACCGTAATCTGCACGTGATCGATATATCGCCGGTTCCAGATTGGCTCGAAAATTCCGTTGCCGAATCGGAACGCCAGAATATTCTGGACGGTTTCTTTCCCCAAATAATGGTCGATCCTGTAAATCTGCGTTTCATCCAATGCCTTCAACAATTCCGTGTTCAGCGCCTTTGCCGACGCCAGGTCCCGTCCGAAGGGTTTTTCCACCACCACGCGCCGCCACTTCCCATCCCTCTCCTCGGTCAGCCCGATCTCACGCAACTGCCTCACTATATCCGCGAAGAATTCCGGCGCCGTGGCCATATAAAAAAGATAGTTCCCGCCCGTCTTCCGCTCCCCGTCCACTTTTTCCAGCAAACTCTTTAGCGGAGCATACGTCGCCGAATCATCAAAATTCCCACCATGAAAATACAGCCGTTCCACCAGACGCTTCTGCACCTCCGCGTCAATCTTTCCGCCAAGGAATTCCTGCAGCGCCTCCGAGCAATATTTCCGGAAATCTTCGTGACTGTAAGCGCGCCGCGCGAACCCCACTACCGCGAAATTGTCCGGCAATAATCTCTCCTCCTCGAGGTTGTACAGCGCAGGAAGCAGCTTGCGTTTCGCCAGGTCTCCCGCCGCGCCAAACACAATCATGATGCAGGGACAACTCGCGTTGCCCGGCCCCGCTTTCGCGCTTTGAATTGACTCCATATCCCTCCCCGCACCTCTCCGCTTGCAAAACGGCATGCACGAACCGCTACGCCGTGCGAGCTATCGCAGCGCTTCCTTCACAGCCGAAGCCAGAGCCGCCAAACCCGCCCTCAAGTCCGCGCCCAAATGCACGCGCAACGCCCGCCGTCCGCGCTCGGCCAGCACCGCGAAATCACCGCGCGCCTGAGCCGCCTTCACCACCCCGAATGTAAACTTCTGACCCGGAATCGCCACGTCCTTCGCGTCATCGCACGTTACCTGCAGGAACACTCCCGTGTTCGGCCCGCCCTTGTAAGCCTGTCCCGTTGAGTGCTGAAAGCGAGGCCCGAACCCCAGGCATGTCGCCACGTGCTTCGCGTCGCGCACTGCGAGACGCATCGCTTGCAACGCTGTTTCATGCGAATCATTCATCTCGATGTATCCCAGCAGCGCGAAGTAGTCGCCTTCGTGGATCCGCGAAAAATGCGCCCGCAAATAATTAACCAGCGAAGCCTTCCCTCCCACTGCTCCCGTCAAGTCCGCCGAATTTCGCGCATCGGCAAAAAGTTTAATCCCCGCCTCGCCCGCGCTCCCCTCGTAAAATGGCTTCTCCGCCGGCAACGACCCCGTCTTCTCATATTCCGACGTCAGCTTCCGCGACTCGATCTTGCTCGCCTCCACGTCCGGTTGATTGAACGCGTCAATTCCAATCATCGAGCCCGCAACCGCCGTCGCAATCTCCCAGCGGAAAAATTCCTGACCCAAATCGTAAAGTTCATTCAATTCAATCAATACGACAGGCTGTCCCGATTCCTCCAGCGCCTCCACTGCCGCATCCTGCGCGGTATTCGGCGCCGAATTCAGCCGGATGTACACAATCACGCGGTCCTTCCCGTAATTCTTCGCCGGGCCGAGAGGTTCGCGGTCCACCGGAATTAATCCCTTTCCCTGCTTCCCCGTCGACTCCGCCAGCAACTGTTCCAGCCACGCTCCTAAATCGTGAATCCCCGGCGAAGCAATCAAGGTGATTTTGTCGCGCCCGCGCGCCGCAAGCGTTCCCAGTATCACACCCAGCTTTACGCCCGGATTAATTTCCGCGGGAACGTCCGCCCCGCACGCGCGCACCATATCCGCGGCGCTCTTCAGAAATCGCGGCACGTCAATTCCCTGCGCCGCCGCCGGAGCCATCCCAAAATTTGAAAGCGCCGAATATCTCCCGCCGATGCTCGGCACTCCGTAAAAAATCCGCCGGAATCCCTCCGCCTTCGCCACTTTCTCAAGCTGCGACCCGGGATCGGTAATCGCGATGAACCGCTTCGGCGCTTCCTTCGCGCCCACTGCCTGCTTCACCCGCTCGTAAAAATATTGGTGAAAAATATTCGGTTCGAGCGTCGTCCCCGATTTGCTGGACACGATAAAAATCGTGTGCGCCAAATCCAATTTCCCCTCGGCTGCGAGCACCTGCGCCGGGTCCGTCGAATCCAGCACGAACATGTGGGGAAATCCCGCCATCTTTCCAAAAGTCATCTCCATCACTTCGGGGCAGAGGCTTGACCCGCCCATCCCCATCAGCAGCACCTGTGAGAATTTTGCGGCGCGCACGTCCGCGGCCAGGCTCCGGAACAATTCCAATTGCGCGAGTTGCTCCTCCACAATCCCCAGCCACCCAAGCCACTGCGCCTCATCCGTACCCGTCCACAGCGACGCATCTTTCTTCCACAACCGCTTCACTTTGCCGCTCGACGTCCAATCCGCCAGTGCCGCCGATACCGCCGCCGGCAAATCGCCGGGCAAAGCCGCTGTCATCCCATGTATTTGAGATTCTTTCGCTGCTGCGCTCATTCGGATCTCCCTTGCGCATTCACGCGCGCTTTCATGTACGTATCCTCAAGCGCCTGGATTTTTTCCAGCCGCCGGACATGCCGCGCCTCGCCGCTGAATTTTGCCGCCAGAAAATTTTCCACCAGTTCAAACGCAACCTCTTCCCCAATCACGCGCGACCCCAGCACCAGCACATTCATGTTGTCGTGCTCCACTCCCTGATGCGCTGAATAAGTATCGTGGCATACGCATGCCCGTATCCCCGGCAATTTATTCGCTGCCACCGTCGCCCCGACGCCGCTCCCGCAAATAACAATGCCGCGTTCGGCGCGCCCTTCCAGCACGCTGCGCCCGACCGCCGCTGCGTAGTCCGGATAATCCACCGGAGTTTCATCATATGTTCCGAGGTCTTCCACCTCATGTCCCAAATTGGACAGCCGCGGCGCAAGCCGCGCCTTCAATTCAAATCCCGCGTGATCCGCCCCGATTGCAATTTTCATTTGCGGCTCCCCCCTCCCTGTACATCGGATGCTTTGGACGCCCGGTTCGCTACGTTTTCAATTCGCGCTTCACCAGCAAACGCTTTCCTACTTCCACCAATCCAAGGTAAGTCACCGTCGCGCCCGCAAGGAAGACGAAATAGATCACCGGCAGTGGCGTAAACCCAAGCATTCCTGCAAGCGGAGAGTATGGCAACACCAGGGAAACCACCACGATCGCCAGCGTCGCAACCGTAAGAGGCCATGACGGCCGGCTCTTGAACGGATTCCGCATCGTCCGGATCACAAATAGCACCAGTGTTTGCGTCGCCAGCGACTCCACAAACCACCCCGTATGAAATTCCCGTTCACGCGCATGCAGGAAGTGCAGTAATACGTAAAACGTCAGAAAATCGAAGATCGAGCTGATTGGCCCGAGAAAAAGCATGAAATTGCGGATCAGTTTCGTGTCCCACCGCTGCGGCTTGGTGATGTATTCCGGGTCCACATTGTCCGTGGGGATCGTCAACTGCGAAAGATCGTAAAGAAAATTGTTCAGTAGAATTTGCGTCGGCAACATCGGCAGAAATGGCAGGAACACCGACGCCGCCGCCATGCTCACCATGTTTCCGAAATTCGAGCTGGTGTCCATCAACAAATACTTCATGGCATTTCCGGAGGCTTTGCGCCCCTCCAGAATTCCCCGATGCAGCACGCCCAGCCCCGGCTCGACAAGAATAATGTCCGCGGCGTCGCGCGCCACGTCCACAGCGGACGGCACCGAAATCCCCACGTCCGCCGAATGCAGCGACGGCGCATCATTGATTCCGTCGCCCATGTATCCGACCACGTGTTTTCGCGCCCGCAGTTCGCGGATGATGCTGTGTTTTTGCGCGGGGGAGACGCGTGCAAAGACCGTCGTATTCTCGATCAGGGCGCCCCTTGCTTCATCGGACGTGTTGTTTAATTCCTCGCCGACTACCACATGCGCCGCGTCCAGCCCCACCTGTTCGCACACATGCCGCGCCACCAGCTCGTTGTCGCCGGTCAGGATTTTCACATTCACGCCGTCGCGCTTCAGTTCCGCGAGCGCAGCAATCGTGTCCGGCAAAATCGGATCCGAAAACGCCAGAAATCCCGCGAGCACCAAATCCTTCTCATCTGTCTTGCTGTACTTCGCCTGCTCCGGCACTTTCGCGAACGCCACCGCCAACACGCGGAATCCCTTCCGGCTCAACTCTTCATAAGTTGCGCGCGCTTGTTGCGATGCGGCCGAGTCCATCGCCGCGGGCATTGGCCCGCATTGATGCTGTCCACAAAGCGGGAGCAAACCCTCCGGCGCGCCTTTTGCAACGAGCAGCCGTTCCACGCCGCCGTCAATTTTTCGCTCGACCACCACGCTCACGCGCCGCCGCTCGAAATCAAACGGAATCTCGTCGCGCTTCTCGTAGCCGTCCGCCGCCGGGCACGCGCGCTCCATAATCGCGGCATCCAGCGGACTGCGAATCCCCGTCTCGTATTTGCTGTTGATGTATCCGAGCGTGCGCACCCATTCCGAATCCGCCCCCGCGGGGTCCACGCTGCTTTCGAGCGTCATCCGCCCGGCCGTCAGCGTCCCCGTTTTGTCCGAGCAGAAGATGTCGATGCTGCCGAAGTTCTGGATCGCCGCAAGGTGCTTGACGATCACCTTTTCGCGCGCCATCCGGATCGCGCCGCTCGCAAGGATCACGGTCGTGATCATCGGAAGGAATTCGGGCGTCAGACCCACGGCCAGCGCCACGGCAAATAGAAGCGACTCGAACGCGTTGTGCCTCAGCGCCAGCGACATCACCAGAATAAACAGCACCATGAATATGATTACGCGAAGCAACAGATTGCTGAATCGCCGCAATCCCTTCTCGAATTCTGTTTCTTCGGGAGCTTCCGCGAGGCGCGCCGCGATATCCCCAAACGACGTTTCGCGGCCCGTAGCGAAAACGCGGACGGATCCGGATCCGCTCACAACCGACGTGCCGAGAAAAACCATGTTGGTCGCCGAGGGATTTTTGTGCTGCGCGGGATCGTCTTTCCCCGGCTCCTTTTCGGTGGGAAGTGATTCACCCGTCAGCGCCGCCTGCTGAATGAAGAGATCGCGCGCCGCCAGCACAACGCCGTCCGCTGGAATCAAATCTCCAGCGCTCAGTCGCACCAAATCGCCGGGCACGACCTCGCGGCGCGGCACGTCCTTCCAACTGCCGTCGCGCAGAACCGTCGCCATCGGCGCGACTTTTTCGCGCAGCCGCTTGATCGCTTGCTCCGAGCGGTATGTCTGCAAGAAATTGACTACAACTCCCAGCACTACGATCACGATGATGATTCCCGCGTCCACCTTGTCGCCGACGAAAATCGAAACGACGCTGGCCACGAGTAGGATGATGATCAGCGGATTCGCAATCAGGAGAAGAATCTGGCGCAAGCCGGAGTGGCGTCCCTGCGGCGTCGGATCATTCGGCCCATATTGCGCGAGCCGCTCGCGCGCGTCATCGCTCGAAAGTCCGGTCAAATCCGGCGGAGGCGCGGCGGAAGATGCCGATGCGGAAAGTGCTGACGCGGCAGAAGGTGTTGCCGGTTTGGCGGAAGGATTTGTCGGATCGTCTGCCATGAATCAGATTCGCAGGCCTTCAAATTTTCGTGCGGGAACATTGTCCGCGAATTCGGCGTGGTTGGCTAGTGCGCCGGGATTCAAAAGCCGGTGCATGCTTAGGCGGAAAAGTCTCAACCGCGCGCGGGCTGCTGTTGCGTCATGCAATGGATCGTGCCGAGGCCGAGCACTAAATCCTGCGCCGCGATTCCGATAATCTGCCGGTCGTGAAAATGTTCGGCCAGCGTGTTCAGCGCGACGCGGTCGTTCGGATCGTTGAATGTCGGCACGAGCACGATTCGATTCGCGATATAAAAATTCGCGTAGCTCGCGGGCAATCGCTGTCCTGCAAAAATAATCGGAGCGGGCATCGGCAAGCGCGTCACACGCATCGGCTTGCCGTCCTGATCCCGCAATTCGCGCAGACGCGCCAGATTTTCTTGCAGGGGCTCGAAATTTGCTTCGCTGCGATCCGCTTCCACCACCGTAACAATGGAATCCGGCGCCGTGAAACGCGCGAGATCGTCCACGTGCCCGTGCGTGTCGTCGCCGGCGATCCCGCGCCCGAGCCAGATCACCTGCTTCGCGCCCAGGTATTCGCGGAATACCTGCTCGTAATCCGCGCGCGAAAATCCCGAATTGCGTTCCTGCTCCTTGCTCAGCAACCACTCCTCGGTCGTCATCACCATGCCGCGGCCATTCGCTTCAATGCCGCCGCCCTCGAGAATCACTCGCTTCCCACGATGCGTCGGCTGCACCACAGGGATTTTCCAGCGCTTCCATTCCTTCGCCAACCGCGTGACCGCTGCGGCGTCTTTCGCGCCATCGTCGTATTTCGCCCACGCGTTGAAGAGCCAGTGGAGCGCGGTAATTCCGCCGCTCGCGTCGCGCACAAAAGTTGGACCGAAGTCGCGCGTCCATCCGCGGTTCGTCGGCACGCGGAAGAACTCCACTGCCGCGAGATCCGCGCACGCTTTCTTCAATATGCGCTTCGCGGACTCTTCCTCCGCGCGATGCTGCACCAGAATGCGCACGCGCTCGACGCGCGCGAGATTTCTCACAATTTCCGCGTACACCCACGGAATCGGCGCGAATTTTCCGGGCCAGTCTGTTTTTTCGTGAGGCCAGCCGAGCCAGGTGGCTTCGTGCGGTTCCCACTCTGCGGGCATCCGGAAGTTGAAGTGCGCGGATGATTTGTTAGCTGCTGTGGGCATTAGCCGAGCCAGCGCTCGAGCAGTGGAGGATACGCATCAATGCGGCGGTCGCGCAGGAATGGCCAATTGCGCCGTGTGTCTTCAATGCGCGATGGATCGCACTCCGCGATAAGAATTTCTTCGTTGGTGTTTGAGGCCTCGGTGATCACTTCGCCGAATGGCCCCGCAACAAATGAATTCCCCCAAAATTCCAATCCCGAATCCGTGGGCCCTTCGAGTCCCACCCGATTTGCGACGGCGATGTAAACGCCATTAGCGATCGCATGTGAGCGCTGAATCGTGCGCCACGCATCGAGTTGCGCCGCCCCAAACTCCTTTTTTTCGCGCGGGTGCCAGCCAATGCTCGTTGGATAAAAAATCACGTTCGCGCCATGCATGCTCGCCAGGCGCGCGCCCTCCGGATACCACTGGTCCCAGCAAATCTGCACCGCGATGCGTCCAAACTTTGTCTCAAATGTCGGAAATCCGAGATCGCCGGGCGTAAAATAAAATTTCTCGTAATAGAGCGGGTCATCGGGAATATGCATCTTGCGATAAACGCCGAGAAGGGATCCATCCGCATCCAGCACCGCCGCGGAATTGTGATAAAGGCCGGCAGCGCGCCGCTCGAAAATGGACGCGACAATCGCCACACCGCGATCCTTCGCAACTTTCGCGAGCGCTTCCGTGGTCGGCCCGGGAATTGATTCCGCCATCGCGAATAAATCCGCGTCTTCCACGCGGCAGAAATATTGCGACCGAAAAAGTTCCTGCAGGCAGATTACTTGCGCGCCGCGCGTAGCCGCTTCGCCGATGCGTTTGATCGCGAGCGCGAGATTCGCCGCTGCGTCCGTGGTGCAACGCATCTGGATCAGACCGATTTTGAATTTCGCGGCCAATTTATCGGGCGATTTTTCGGCCATTTTATTGGACGGCGACGGCATTCGGGAATCTTTCGCGATGATTTTCGTCCTTTTTCTTCAGCATTTTGTTTGTACTATCAATCCGCGCGCATTGCAACGCCAAACGCCGCGCGAAAATTCGGCGATTTGAATTGATGCGCCGCGCACGGTAGCATCTGAATCGGACATTTCAGATGACCAAAATCGCTTCCGGCACATCCATCATTGACGTTCACTTCCGCGGCTACCAGGGCGCCATCGCGGCCTGCCTCCTCGAAGGCGCGGGCGAACTGGCCGTGGTGGATTGCGGCCCCACATCCTGCCTCCCGAAGCTCCGCGAAGGTCTCGCCGAACGCGGCCTCGGCGTGGGCGACCTCACTGCCCTGCTGCTGACCCACATCCATTTTGACCACGCGGGCGCGGCGGGCACGCTCGTCCGCGAAAATCCGCGGCTGCGCGTTTACGTGCACAACAAAGGCGCGGGGCACATGGCCGATCCCGCGAAACTTCTCAGCAGTGCTACGCGGCTTTATGGCGACGCTATGCAGCAGATGTTCGGCGAGTTCCTCGCCGTGCCGCGCGAGAATTTGGTCTCGCTCGACGGCGGCGAAAAGTTTCACGTCGCGGGGCGCGAAATCGAAGTTGCTTACACTCCCGGGCACGCCGTTCATCACGTCAGCTACTTTGACCAATCTACCGGCATCGCATTCACCGGCGACACAACCGGAATGCGATTGACCGGCCACGACTTCGTTGCGCCGGTGATGCCGCCGCCGGACATCAATCTCGCCATTTGGGATGCCAGCCTCGACGAAATTGCGCGGCGCAAACCGTCGCGCCTCTTCATCACTCACTTCGGCGCGTTCGACGACGTTGGCGGCCACATTGCGCGGACCCGGGAAGGAAACTATCGCTGGGCGGAGCGCGCGAAAGATATCCTCACGAAGCATCCGGATGAATCCGCGCAGATCGAGGAATTTAACTCAGCGGCGGAAAAAGATTTTCGCGACCAACTGCCAGCGGATGCGGCGGCGCGTTACGCGATCGGCGCCAATCCAACCTTGAGCTGGTACGGCCTCGCCCGATATTGGCGGAAGCGCGCGGAAGCTGAGAGCGCCTCAAAGCCTCAATAATTTTGCGGCGTTTCCGCCAAGGATGCGCTGCTTCACATCTTCCGACTCGCGCAATTTGCTGATGCTCTCCTTCATTTTTTCGATGCTGCCGATCATGTGCGGGTAGTCGCTGCCCGCGAGGATGTGGTCCGGGCCGGCGAATTCGATGGCCAGTTCGATGGCGTGCGGATCGAAATTCACGGTATCGAAATAAAACTTCTTCAAATATTCGCTGGGCGGCTGCGCGATGTGCGCGTGGCATTCTGGGAAGGCGTGATAGCCGCGGTCGAGCCGCTCGGCGAGATATGGGATTGCGCCGCCGAGATGCGCGAGCGCCCAGCGGATGTCTGGAAATCTCTCGACGACGCCGCTAAAAACGAGGCCCGCCGCGGCGAGGGTCGTGTCAAATAAAAATCCGACGAGCGGCATCAGCCAATATTCCTGCATCGCTTCGACGCTCACGGGATTTGTGGGATGGATGTAAAGCACGGCGCCGAGTTCGTTCGCGACTTCGTAGAGGCGCGTGTAGCGCGCGTCATGAAGCGGCGTGCCATTCACGTTGCTGAAAAGCATCGCGCCGCGCATTCCGAGCTGGCTGATGGCGCGGCGAAGTTCAGTGACGCTCGCGGCGGGATCGTTGAGCGGAAGTGTTGCGAGCGCGGCGAAGCGGCCCTTTTTGTCGGCGACAACTTTTGCAAACGCGTCATTTACAAGACGAGCCAGGGCGACGGCAACAGCCGGCTCCTCGACATGCGTGCCGGGAGTGGTGAGAGTGATGACCTGCGTATCCACTCCCGCTTCACGCAAAACCTGTTCGCGGTAGTCAATGTCGCGATGGCCGGGCACGGCGACGTTGTAATCGCCCGGATAGTGCAACGTTGGATTACCGGCGGCGTCGCGAGTGATGCGCACGCTGCTGGGGCCGCGCTCCAGCGCGTCCAGATAGGCCGGCGGATAATAGTGATTGTGGAAATCTATAATGGGCATGATCGATTTTCGGTTCTCCTAGCTACGTGACCCGCCATATTGCTGCATCCCGCCGAATAATTCCACTGGAGGACTGCGGAAAATAAAGGACTGTGGAAAGCAAAAAGCTGATGTGCGGGCCACCGGCTCACAGTGTCAGGAATGCTCCCGGTCTATTCTGTCAGGGATCTGCCCGGTCTATACCCCCCCCCCACTTTTTTCCGTAAGTGCTGATTCTAAAGGACTTACAGCTGCGGACCCCGTAAGTGCTGGGAATAAAGGACTTAGAGGGGAAGTCGGGAGTTGAAGGTTCAAAGTCGAAATTTGGATGCCTACCCCCCCCGGCCTTTTTTCGTAAGAAGTTGAAAACACAAGTACTTACGGGCGCGCTGCTCGTAAGAAATTGAAAACACTGGTACTTACGGTTGGGATCCGGCGCGGGCGTTCCCTGCGGCAAGTAGTTCATAGGCTATGTTACAATAAGAGTAATCTAATGTCAAGAGAATAATGTAGGAATTAGGGGAAGATTTGTTACAAAACCTATTCGAATGAGTGTTCGAATGAGTAGATCGAGGCGAAGCGGCCCGTAGAGTGACCAGTTATGTGAAATGGAAGCGTCCCATGCCTCACTGCGCCCAAGGCGGGCTTCGCGCCGCGCCCCGCCGTTGATTCATTTCGTACGAGAAGATTTCTTAACGTGCGGGAAACCATTTATGGGATACTGCGCATCTGTAGAGCCAGCCGTGCGACGCGCCGTCAATCTCGTCGGCCCAATCGTAGCGATCCTGTTCCTCGCCGCGGCATTCACCGTTTCCCTGCCGGGCCAGAGCACCTCACCGAACCAGAGCGGCACGCCGGATCAGAACGCTTCCGAGGAAGAAATCCGTTACGCCACGCGCCCCTATTTCCCTCAGCCGGAAAACGCCATTCGGGTGCGCACTGATTTGGTGGAGGTCCCGGTCGTGGTGCGGGACTCCAACGGCGCAGCGATAAACGGCTTGACCAAAGATGACTTCGAGGTCTACGACCAGGGGAAAAAACGGGGCATCTCCTTCTTCGCTGTGGAAACTGCACCGCGCGCGAGGGAGAGAGAGGCCGTGCCGCCCACGGCCTCGGGGGCGGTCCTCGCACCGACAGCAGCAGCCCCTGCGCCTGCGCCCGCGCGAAGACCGCGGTACGTTGCCTTCTACTTCGACGATTTCAGTATGCCGCCAGGGGACACGTACTTCTCGCAGCAGGCCGCCGAAAAGTTCGTTCGCGAAAGCCTCGAGCCGGGGGACAAGGCAGGGATTTTTACCTCGTCCACTGTAGTCACTCAGGATTTTACCGACGACAAGCAGAAGTTGCTCAGTGCGCTCGGCCGAATCCGGCAGCACAGGAAGGAAGCCAATGAAGGGGTCGCGGCGTGTCCTCATCTCACGGAGTTCGAGGCCTATCTGATCATGCAGCAACCCAACACGAAAACTGACGCCCTTAATCTCGGCATCGCGCAGGCGACGGCCTGTGGAGACTGCCCCGCATCGTACCAATGTCCAGCGATTGTCGTCGCCGCAGCACGCGAGACGCTGGCGCTTTCGGAGCAATTCTCGGATGACACGCTCGGAGTCATCACCGACGTAATTAATTACCTCGCAAAAATGCCGGGGCGCAGAATGCTGGTGCTGACTTCCTCAGGATTCATGGTGCAAACATACGGCCCGAAGCGCTATCAAGAGAAAGTGATTGACGCAGCTTTGCATGCCGAAATTGTGATCAACGCCCTCGACGCGAAGGGCCTATGGGCATCGCCGCCGGGGGGAAATTTTAATGAGGGCAGAGCGCGCATCGATTATAGGCACGCGGACCTGGCCGCCTATCAAGACAGGCTCTTTGATTTGCAGAAGGATCTTAATGACGACCCCCTGGTCGCCATGGCCGAGGGCACAGGCGGACGGTTCTTTCACAACCAAAATGACCTGACTCTCGGGTACCGCGAGCTTGTTTTGGAGCCGGAGGTTTCCTATGTTCTGGGGTTCCCGCCCGACGACATAAATCCGAATGGGAGCCTTCACACGTTGAAGGTGAAGTTGGTGAATCGGAAAGGTTTCACCATCGCAGCCCGTCACGGCTATTACGCGCCGACCAAAAAAGATGTTGACGCTCAGGCGGCCTTGGATGCGAAGCGGATGAATCTGGACAAGGCGGTGATTGGCAATAACGCCGTCAGCGATATTCCTGCGACGGTGGACGCGCAATCGGCCCAAATGGAGGGCGGCGCGTCAGGCGTGAAGGTCGTAGTGCATGTGGATTTGAAAAATCTCCCCTTTGAACCGCGCGGGGGGCGAAATCTGGAAAATCTCGTGTTCATTGCTGCGCTCTTCGATGCCAATGGCCATTTCCAAGCCGGGCAGGAAGGATTGATGAAGCTGTCGCTCAAGGACGAGACGCGAAACCAACTTTCCACTGACGGTCTCAATGCGAATCTTTCGCTGCGCGTCCCGCCCGGCCACTATCGCCTGCGGCAAATCGTTCAGGAACAAGTTTCCGGACGCCTCGCCGCCTCCAACACTTCCGTGGAAATCCGCTGAGGGTTGCGGTCTCGCTTGTTCCGATTGAATTTGCGAACGTGTTGCCAACCGCCCCAAGGACAACGGCGGGCGGATGACTGGTCGTCATTGCACCTTGTGGCGCCCCCTCTTATCGTAAGAGAGCACTGAATCGCGCGCGCCGAAAAACGTGAATCGCTTCCCGACCACAATCCTCGCAGACTCCTCGGGCGAGACAAGATAGTTTTCGCTACCGACTGATATCACATCGTAATGGTTGCCTGAATCGGATTGGCTTTCATGCTTCCACGTCACCTTTCCAGCCCATGGCAAGATGTATAGGAGTCGAAAGCTAGTTATCGACCCCTCATTCCCTTCGACAAACTCAACGTAGGCCATATTGTACTTATTAGTCCACCGAGTCACACCAGATCCTTGCAATCCCACAGTGCCGTCCCATTCTTTGCGCCCGATAGGAGCGACCTCCGCGACAGTGGCGACTAGTCCTTCGAAATCTGAATCTGTAAGTTTGGGATGGGAATATTCTTCATCTGAGCTGCTGTTTTCAAGATACCGGATCGAGGTCACGTCGGCTCGAAACAGCCTCCTGGATTCGTCAAACCAGAATCGCACGCCGAAACCCTCGCCTACTGAGAAAACATGGGCATCCCATTTCATCGGTTCGCCGAATACCTCCTTGGCTTTCGCCAGGACTTGATTCTCCTTGAGGGCGTCAGACGAGGGGGCCGGTTGAGCCGACGCCGGCGTCAACAATGAAAGTGTGGTTAAGGGAATGGAGACCAACGCAAGCAGCATATTCTTCATAGTGCGCACGAATGCTCCGAGTATAGCATTCAGAAAAACACTCGTGGAGTACTGCGAGAGATGTTCGGGTCTGCGAATTATGGAATGTAGAGTGCGGCGACGGATTCTTCCGCCGCAAGGCGGCATCAGAATGACAAGCAAGAACCTCACAGTCATTCGGCAATGGGCTAAGCAGGCGCGGCTTGAACAGCGGGCGCAGCGAGCAGCGCCCCTACGAGTAGATGGACCGGCCGGGCGCGGCGACCGGGGCCGCGGGGAACTTCCGCTGTCGCTGGCAAACCGTTTGTGGGATACTGCGCATCTGTAGAACCAGCCGTGCAACGCCTTCGCAATTTCGCCGGGCCAGCCGTAGCGATCTTTTTTATCGCCGCCGCGTTCACAGTTTCCTGGGCGGGCCAGAGCGCCGCTCCGAATCAGAGCGCTTCACCGAACCAAAACGTGCCGCCCGGCCAGAGCGCTTCGCCGGGCCAGAAGGTCTCCCCGAACCAGAGCGCGTCCGAAGATGATATCCGCTTCATGACGCACCCGTACTTGCCTCAACCGGAAAATCCAATACGAGTGCACACACAAATGGTGGATGTCCCGGTGGTGGTGAGGGACTCGAACGGCGCGGTTGTGAGCGGCCTTAGCAAGGAAGATTTTGAGGTTTACGATCAGGGAAAGATCCAGGACATCACATTTTTCTCGGTGGAATTGGCGGGGCCGGCGAGTTCGAAAGTGAGCCCGATAAATCCCGCGGGCGGAGCGGCCTCCGCGCCGGTGGCGGCCGCGCGAAAGCCGCGTTTCGTCGCGTTCTATTTCGACGATTTCAATATGTCTCCGGGTGACACGAACGCATCACGCGACGCCGCAATGAAGTTCGTGCGCGAAGGCCTGGAACCCGGGGACAAGGTCGGGGTTTATACCACCTCCACTTCGGTGTCCGAGGATTTCACCGACGACAAACAAAAGTTGCTGGACGCGCTGGGAAAAATCCGAACGCATCAGAAAATTCCAAGCGGGGCCGGGCACTGCCCGAACCTCACAACGTATCAGGCCTACTTAATCATGCAGAACCCGAACAGCCATTCCGACGCGCTCGACCTGGGGGTCCTACAATCGAAAGTGTGCGGCGCCTGTCCGGACCCGCCGCCGGGGAAGGCGTCCTTGGCGGGCGTTTCCTGTGCGTCGATCGTCCAGGCGATAGCAGGGCAGACCCTATTTGTTTCGGAGGACTACACGGAGGACACGCTCGGGATCATCACCGACGTAATCCATTATCTGGGGAAAATGCCGGGAAAGCGCACACTGGTCTTAGCCTCTTCGGGATTCATGGTGCAAACAATCGGGCCACAGCACTTCCAAGAAAAGGTGATTGACGCCGCTCTGCATGACGACATTGTGATCAATTCCATCGACGCCAAGGGGCTGTGGACTGCGCCGCCGGGAGGAGATCCCGCCAATTGGATGAATAACATTGCGGGGGCAGCTTTTAATGACCCGGGGACTACCAACCCGTTGTTGTCCAAAATCGACGGTCTTGTTGCCTACCAAGACGAGTTGTTTGACACGCAGAAAGCCGTGGATAACGATCCTCTCGCGGAAATGGCGGAAGGGACCGGCGGACGATTCTTCCACAACAGCAACGATTTGCTGGGAGGATTCCGCGAAATGACGGAACCGCCGGAAGTGTCTTACGTGCTTGGATTCTCTCCGGACAACGTGATCCCGGACGGCAAGCTGCACGGCCTGACGGTGAAGCTGATCAATCACCGTCGCGGGCAGACCGCGACAGCCCGCCATGGATATTACGCGCCTTCAAAGAAGGACGCGGATGAGCTTGCCGCCGCTTATGCGAGGCGGGAAAAGATGGAGAAGGCGGTGCTCACGGATGAAAGCATCGCGGATATTTCAGCCGAGGTGAAGGCGCAGCCGGGCCGATTGGATGACGGCACGCAAGGCCTGAAGGTGTCGGTTCACGTGGACGCAAAGAATCTGCCGTTTGCGGCGCGCAACGGGCACAATTTCGAGAATCTGATTTTCATTTCGGCGCTGTTTGACGAGCAAAACCATTTTCTAAGCGGCGTCCAGGGCTATCTGGACTTGAATGTGAAGGATGCGACGCTCACTCAACTTTCCAGCAAGGGTGTTGACGCGGATCTTTCACTGAAGGCGCCTCCCGGGCGCTATCGGCTTCGACAGGTGGTTCAAGAAGAAGCGACCGGCCGCCTCGTCACGATCAACACGCCAGTCGAAATCCGTTAGGGCGCTGCTCCGCGTCGAATGCGAAAGCAGACGCTTATTTCCCGTCCGGCCAGGGATTCGCGAATTTTGGATTGTGAATCACAGTTTCATCTGTAAGAGATTGCAGGAAGGCAATCAGATTGGCGCGATCCGCCGGGGAAAGTTTGAAGCCCCGAATCAGGGGGTCCTTGTTCGGATTGTGGGAGCCTTCGCCTGCGTCCGGGGAGCCAACGATCGTGCGCCCACCGGCGGAATAGTGATCGAGGACCGCATCGAGAGTTTTCGCGCTGCCGTCATGCATGTAGGGCGCGGTGAGGGCGATATTGCGGAGCGTGGGGACTTTGAATTTGCCGACGTCTTCAGGGCGCTTCGTGTATTCATAAATGCCGGTGTTTGGCCGCGGATAAGATGTGGGGCCCGCAACATTATATAGGCCCGTATTGTGAAAGTGGACCTCGCGGTCGCGCCAGCCTTCGGAGTCGGTCGCATCGCTAAAATTGAATCCGCCGTGGCAACGAAAGCAGGACAGCGGCTCGCTGAAGAACAGGACCTCTCCTTGCTTCGCTGATTCCGATACAGCCGAATCGTCGCGATCATAATGATAGCGGTCGTAGGAAGAACCCGCCGAGATGATGGTGCGTTCAAAACACCCAATCGCCTTGGTGACATTTGCGATGGTGAAGGGATCTTCTTCGGAAGGAAATGCGGCGGGAAACAAATTTCGGTACACAGGATCGGTGCGAAGCACCCGGATAAAAGCCTCGCCTTTCCCCGTGAGCCCTAGTTCCACGGGATGCTCGCTGAACATGGGTGTGAGCGCCTGATGCTCGAGGCTGCGTTCGTTTGGATTGCTCCAGGTCAGGACGGCATCGTAGGCGACGTTGACGAGGCTCATCGCCCCGCGCGGATGCAATTCACCGGTCGCGCCAATCGACTGCGGCTTTCCATCGGTGAAGGCGAGTTCCTGGCGATGGCAGGTGGCGCAGGACTGCGTTCCGTTCACCGACATTCGCAAGTCGTAGAAGAGATAGCGGCCCAGGCGAACTTTTGCGGCGGTCATCGGATTATCGGCGGGAACTTTTGGTTTGGGGAATCCTTTAGGCAATTCCCACTGGTATTCAGTTTGTGCGGATGGCTCCGGTGACTGAGAGGCCGCAAAACCAGCGCTGATCGTTGCGAGAAATGCCGCGGCTAGCGCCGCCGGTAAAGTCCAGGTCCTTTTCACTTTCGCCAACTACTTTCGCAATTTGACTACTTCCAATTTTTCCAACATGCGCACGGAGCGCGCGCCTGCTTTGTCCGCGGGCAAGACAAGGCGGACGGGCCCTTGATATTCGAAGAGCGGCTTGCCATCGCGTTTATCAGCGACGAGGACTCGCTCGCCGCCGAGATCGGGGTCGAGTTCGCCGAGGCTGAAGACAATTTCGTATCCATCCTTCGCGGACGCGAGAACGTAACCGGCCAGATCCTTGCCGCGCATCTGGCGGCCGAATGGAATGCCGGCCTTCTTCAGAATCTCCTGAAGCGGGACCCCTTCGTATGTGGATTTGCTGCCGTCGGCGTCGGTTACTTCGGCGGTTTCGCGCTGCATCGAGGCGAGATCCTTCGCGGTCAATGTGAGCGGCGTGGGAACGTCACCGGTTACGACGAGCTTCGCCTCGGGGGCGGTTTGTGCGGCGAGAAACACGGCGCTGACAAGCAGCATGGCCACAGAGGCGGAAGCAATTCGCGGGCGATTTATGCTGATTCCGGCGACTGAAGGCTTGGGCGCAGTCAATGGCATGTTGTTGTGTCCTCCCGGCGGAACTTTCGCGTTTCAAAAAGTCTGGCAAGCCTGCAAAAACATCTCCCTTGTAGAATTTACGCGATTTAAGGCGTTTTATAAAGGAAAGTCAAATCGGATTCGTACGACTTGAGAGCGGCAAAAAGTTCTCCCGATACATCCAAATCCAATCCAGCGGCGTACTAGCGGGTGAAGTACAAATTCAAACTGGAGAGGGATGATATGAAAACGAGATCAAACATTCTATTCGCAGTGGTTGCGCTGTTGCTGGCGGGCGCAGCGGTCGTCTCCGCGCAGAGGGATCCGATGGTCGGCGGCGCGGCAATGTTTCCAACCAAGAACATTATTGAAAACGCGGTGAATTCCTCGGACCACACCACGCTTGTCGCGGCAGTGAAGGCGGCGGGGCTGGTGGAAACGCTGGAAGGCGCGGGCCCATTTACAGTTTTCGCTCCCACGAATGAAGCGTTCGCGAAGCTCCCGGCCGGCACCGTTGACATGCTGCTGAAGCCGGAGAACAAAGCGACGCTGGTGAAGGTGCTGACCTATCACGTGGTGGCGGGTCACTGGAGCGCGAACGACATCGAGAAGCAGATCAAGGCCGGGCACGGGAAAGCGGAATTGAAAACCGTGAGCGGCGGTTCGCTGTGGGCGATGTGGCAGGGCGGGAGAATCGTGCTGAAGGACGAAAAGGGCGGCATGTCCACGGTTACGATTCCCGACGTGTTTCAGTCCAACGGCGTAATCCATGTGGTTGACACTGTTCTGATGCCGAACTAAATGGAAGCACGCGGACGGGAAATTTGCATGAAAGGGCGCCGGGCGGCCGAAGTTCTGGGCCGCCCGGCTTCGTGTTCCCAGGAGAATCTAACTGCGTGCTATCATCCCGCTGCTGCTGTGAATTTCGAGGCCTATTTCAGCAGCATGAGGTGGAACATGGCTTGGTATGTGTACGTGGCTTACTTTTTTGGAGGCGCGTTTCTTGTGAATGCCGTGCCGCATTTTGTTAGCGGCGTTTCCGGGCGACGATTCCCTTCCCCATTTTCGAAACCACCCGGCAAGGGAGAGTCTTCGCCGATGGTCAATACGCTGTGGGGGTCGCTCAATATAGTGATTGGATATTTGTTGATATTTCGCGTGGGAACTTTTGATTTCCGCGGCGCTCAAGACGTGCTTGTCGCGGGAGCCGGTGGCTTACTAATGGCGGTGATGCTGGCGCGAGCGTTTGGGCAGGTTTACAGCGGGACAAAAAGCGCGAGTTAGGAAGGACGCGGAGCGAGGATAGCTTCCGCCATGCCTTTAGGCCGCGCCGCACTCACTTTTTCAGTGTCCCATTGGGCAGAATTGTGGCTCCGACGCAACCGCCTGTGCCGGTGCCATAGTTTAGGCAGTTGTGAATGGAAAAATCCGAACGCTGGAAATGCAGGAGTCCGGATACGGTGCTGAAGCGCCAGAGGATCATTCTTTCATCCGGAAGAACCAGCCAGTAATCGCCATAGTTGATTGTTACGAGTGCAATTTCGTCCTGCTTGGCCCGAACTTCATCTACGAGGGCATCCCTTCCCATGAGAACCATGTCGGCAGTAAATTCCTTCATCGCTTTCTCGCTAAATGAACGATCGTGTACCCACAAGAGTTGAATTTTGAAGGCGGGATCTCTTGCCATTAAGTTGTTAAGCCAAGGGACGGATAAAACAAGTTGTTCGTATTTCCCCGCGTTTTGAAGAAAATCCTCCGTGCCGAAAACCTTTCCATCACTGTAAAGAAGAATGGCATTCTCGGTAAGATTTTCAGGAAACGATTTTTGAGTCACGACAACATGCAAGTTTTGCTCAAATGGCTGACGAGCATTTTGCAAGACTCCATAGGCCACATCGTGGTACGGGTTGATGTCGGCGCTCACCACCGAATACTTCGCTCGTAGAGTCGCCAGGGCGCGCCCCGCGTGATTCTCGACACCAAGGAGCTTCCAATCCTTTTCGATATATTGCATAACGGCCTCTGCAAGGTCCCTGTCCAACCCCTCGCCCGCAATGCGAGAGCGATTCGTGGCTTTTTTTGGCATAACTGCTGCCACGGCGCGGGAAATATTTGCGTCGTAAGTTTCAAATGTCTTACCGCTTCGCGTAACCTTCCACGGCAACATGAATAAATATTGAGAGGTTGAGCGTACGGTTGCCTTGGAACCATCGTCGAATGTTACTTCTATTTCGACCGAAGGATAGTCATCCGTCCTGTCGAAACTGAATAAGCGCGGAACCACCTGCTCAACTAAGGTACGGTTCGTGAACGAATCGTGATAAAGCGCTTTCTGGTTCGGTGCAGCATCATCAAAGCCAGGGGCAAATTTCTCCATCGCAGGAACTGCATTCGCATCCAGCCATGCTTGATTGACGCCAAGATTTTGAAGGTCAAGTTTGAAGATGGGAGGATCACTTAGCGCAATTTGGAGTGCTTCGACAAGTTGAGCATCAACCCGGTCGTGGTCACGCCGGTATCCATTTCCGTCTTTAATTATCAATACTTCTGTATGGCTGATGGAAAGCCCGGCGAAGCGGGATTCGACTGCGATCTTTGCGATGGAGGAATTCTGAGCCGGACCAGTCGTCGGGCAAAGCAAAAGAAGGAGAAAAACGTAGGCCGTCGTAGATACTTTCATTTGGTCATAGTATTGTCGAGTAACCCCAAATTTTCAACGGTCTAGGAAAGTAAAAATCTACGAGGCAGGTCCAGGCGAGCCGGCTGACCTTCGGACGATGAAAAATAGAAATTGGCGGATGGGCCTATAAGCCGGATTTTGTACGGCAAATTCACCGTAGCGATCATTCCTCTAGGTCGCGGCTCGCGCCGCGACTCGAGCGGCCTACCCGAGGGTTGATACCGCAAGCCCTTGCGGGATTGCGGCTACCCCAAGTCCAATCTCGGTGTACGAGAAGCGCGTTTCACCGAAATCGTCTCAGGGCGAAGGCCTGGGCCGGCCTCCCCTCCTATTTGGCCTTGCACCACGCGGGGTTTTCCGTGCCGCCCCGGTTGCCCGAGGCGCGGTGGGCTCTTACCCCACCTTTTCACCCTTACCTGCGCAAAGCTCGCGATCGCTCGATCCAGATGCATGCCGGAAGAAGGTCTCCCTCCAAACCGGCCACTGAGGCGAACGACTCGCCAGCTATCGCACCGGCGGTCTGGTTTCTGTGGCACTTTCCGTGACCGGCTCCTCGCGGAATCGGCCCCCTGGCGTTACCAGGCGCGTTGCCCTTGGGCCCCGAATCCTTCGATTCAGGGCTACGTCCCCGCCTCTCGGCAAGAACACCGGTGTCCGGACTTTCCTCCCGCGCCGCGCTTTTCAGCGCCGCGCCAGCGATCGCCCAGCCCACCCGCCAATTACATTTTACCGTGAAATGAGGAATTGCAGCGAAAAGAAAAAAAGGATTCACCGCAGAGAAACAGAGAGTGCAGAGACAGAAAAAACGCTGTGACTCATCAAGAAGAGCCGCTCCAAACGTCCTGAACACTCTAAACATATCGAGCTAACACAGCTCAGGACTATCCGGCCGTTATGTGGTATAGCGTTGCGTAATGCAACCGACCGCGAATTTTACCGGCTCCTCTACCGACGCGGAGCGATCGGCTAAGAGCCAAAAGGCGCGCCTGTGGCGCCACATTCTTTTGTTTGGCCTTGCGGGCGGAGTTCTGATCACGCTGCTCAAGTGGACCGAGTACCGCTTCCTGGTCGTTGAGCATTCGATTGAGATCTATGGCGCGCTGACGGCGGCGACATTTGCGGCGATTGGCATCTGGCTTGGACTCCGGCTGACCCGGAAGCAGATCGTCTTGAAGGAAGTGCGCGTTCCTGTTCCGGCTGGACAGCCTTTCGCCGTGAACTCCAGAAAATTGGAGGAGCTGGAAATCACGCCTCGCGAGCTGGAAATTCTGGATTTGATCGCCAAGGGCCTGAGCAATCGCGAAATCGCGGAGAAGCTTTTTGTGAGCGAGAACACGGTGAAGACGCATTCCAGCCGCGTTTTCGATAAACTTGGCGCGAAGCGCCGGACGCAAGCCGTGCAATTGGGCAAGGAATTCGGATTGATACCGTGAAAGTGGTTCCGGAGGAATCGGAGGCACAAATGAGAAATGTAATCTATGCAATCAACATTACCGTGGATGGCTGCTGTGACCACACCAAAATGATGGGTCCCGATGAAGAAGGACATGATTATTTCATGCGCCTCATGCGAGATGTTGACCTGCTCGCCTTTGGGCGTAAAACCTATCAATTGATGGTTCCTTATTGGCCTGATGTCGCAAAAAATCGTACTGAGAGTAAAGCAGATATCGAATTTGCCGACAGATTTGACGCCATCAACAAAATTGTCTTTTCACGATCATTGGAGAGCGCTGAAGCAGCGAACACGAGAATTGTTCGTACGAACCTTCGGGATGAAATCCTCAAATTGAAAAAGGAACAAGGCAAAAATATTTTGGTCGGCGGTGTAAATATCCCTTCACAGCTCATGGAGCTTGGTCTTGTGGATGAATTTCATTTTGTGGTTCACCCGATCATCGTAGGGGAAGGGACGCGGTTGTTGGAAGGCGTCACCCTGCAGGAGGGATTACATTTAAAGCTTGTTGAGTCGAAGATTTTTAAGTCAGGATGCGTTGCGCTTCGGTACTTGAAACAGTGAGAGAAAGAATTCGCCGAGACTCGCGCAGCTCTGCGCCAATAGTCCTTATTTCCTTTATGCACCCTGCTTTCTGGGCGCGCCCGGTAAGCGGGTTGCCGGAAAATCAGTCGCTGCCGAGGCCAGTTAGCTCATCCCAAAGCATGAATTTTGGTCTTCCCGGGCAAAATCACCCGAAAGGATGACGACAACTCCGCAGGCTGCAAGCTAGATTGCGCGAGTTGGCAATCTTCAAATATCGGAGGACACAAAAGTGAAGAAGACAGTCATCACATTCGGGCTGATTTCCGGCGTGATTTCTTCGGCGTTGATGGCCGCCGCCATTCCGATGGCGAACCGCATCGGGTTCGACAGGGCCGAGTGGCTAGGTTACACGACGATCGTGCTCTCGATGCTACTGGTGTTTTTCGGCGTACGGTCCTATCGCGAAAATGTGCGCGAGGGTCACATTACGTTTTGGAAGGCGTTCGTCGTCGGGCTGTGTATCACGTTGATTTCATGCGCGCTCTACACGGCCACGTGGGAATTGCTGGAGCGCAGTGCATACCCTGATTTTATGGACAAGTATGCGGCCGCGGAGATCGCGAAAGCACAAGCCTCCGGTGCGAGCGCGCAAGTTGTGCAGGAGAAAATCACTGAGATGCAGCAGATGAAGGTGATGTACGCGAATCCGATTTTCAACGTGCTGATGACGTTCATTGAGCCGTTCCCGGTCGGATTGGTGATCACGTTGATTTCGGCGGCGCTTCTGAGAAAAAAGGCGCGGCCGGAATCGTCGCAGACCGCGGCCATGGCGTGACACACTTTAAATCCGCGCGCTGTGAAGCTCTGTATTAGTATTGCCGGACAGAAATTTAACTGAGGGGAGAGAAAAAATGGCTAGGATCACTGGAATTGGCGGCGTATTCATTAAAGCGAAGACCGACGAAAAAGCTCTCCGCGAATGGTACAAGAAGAATCTCGGAATGCCGCTGGAGTCCTGGGGCGGCGCCGCTCTTGAGTGGACCGAGGACAAGGCGGAGGACAAGGGCGCTACGGCATGGCATGTCGCGGAGCCGGGCACCAAATGGTTCAGCCCGAGTGAATCGAGTTTCATGATCAACTATCGAATCGACAACATGGACGAAATAATCGCTCAACTAAAAAGTGGCGGCATTCAGCTCTTGAAGGGCCCCGAATATCATGAAAACGGGACATTTGCCTGGGTAATGGATCCCGAGGGAAACAAAATCGAATTGTGGGAACCAAAACTCTGGGACGATAAAAACAAGCGGCCCTAGGTAGGGGAGGACTGTTGGCGCAAAGATAGCGCGCAAGAATTGTTTTGGGGGAACGGGGGAAAACGTCCCGTCTGTCCCCTGCCCTGGACCCTACGCCTACGGGAAATGGGGACAACCCTTCGTAGCCTCCTGAATCTAAGCTACGTAACTTAGTCGAGAACCGGAGGGGTCCGCGGTTGGCGAGCTATTGGACACGTCACAGGACCCGCACTTAGTCAAGAGGGAGGTGCCTGCATGAAGGCACTCCGCCGTTGCATCTGGGTAAATATTTTTTGGGCCGCTGTGCTCGCGACGAATTTGTGCGCACAAACCTCTCCGCCAGCCTCGAGCCGGTCCGGCCAAAGTCAAAACACTACAGTCCAGACAAGAGTGTCGACCAAAGCGCACGGGACGCAGCTACGAAATGACCCGGGCGGAACTTATAGAAACTGGGCTGGAAAAGACGTGGCGCACATCATCACGGATATCGAGTGCAGCGCTTCCTTGACCCCTCAACCAGACGAAAGCCACGAGACCCTTACCGGGCAATCCTGGCTCCAACCCAACCCCACTCCTGGCACTACTATGCACGAATGCGAGGAAGAACATCACCGCCGGTTCGCCTACGCCAACGAACATTTTGCATCCAAGGTACCGGGTTGGATGACCGATCGCGGCCGTATCTACATTATCTGGGGCAAACCGGACTCCGTCGAGACCCATCCGAACGGCGACTCTTGCGAGCACATTCCTCATAACTGCAAAGCCCTAACCTTCCCGTACGAAGACTGGCATTACAGACACCTGGACGGCCTCCACTTGGATGGCTTCGGAAGTAACATCAATAATGTTGTCTTAGAATTCGTGGACAGTGACGGCTCCAACCAGTATCGCCTGGAGACGGACCCGGATGCAGAAAAAGCAGTGTTCCGTCAGTCACCTTTGGATCCCTCGTGGCAAGTCTCCACAGTGTGTGACGAATGGGAAAGAGATTGGAAGACAAGGAATTTCCAAGGCCTCCGCGAACTTTATGCCAAAGAAGCCGATTTCCTTCCCGCTGAGGGGCCACGCATCACAGGTCAAGATGCCATTGAGGACTATCTCAAGCAAGTCGTCGATTCGACCGTCGGAGACCGTTTGCTTGTGGGTACAGGCACCGACGCTTCGCGTAACTTGGGTTATGTCACCGGCGGCGTTCAGTTCGTTATTCGGGGCACCTCCACGCCAGTGAGGGGCTATTACCTAATGGTTCTGAGGCAAGATTCAGAAGGCAAATGGCTCATTGTGTACCAAGCCTTGACCGAACTTTCTTCTCCTTGGGCTCAGGGCGGCTTCAGACGGCCTTAAATTTCATCGGTAGTTCCCCACTCAGTGCGTTTGCCGCTCGCGCTGGTCTCGGTATTCGCGATGATGTTGGCGGAGACCACTCGAGCAGCGCTCACCCGTGCGGACCCAGCCATCGAGTTCTAAGCCTGCTCGTGCCAGATCGTCAGTTGCCGGCAATCAGCGCGCGGAGCGTGGACCAATCGATCGACTGAATCGCTTTCTGCGCAAGCTCGCGGCTGCACCGGAAAGTCATCACGACAGTTTGCGTGAAAAGTCGCGGAGCGGAGGGATTCATGGCGGCCTTGATCGAAACTTTTGACGTGTCCGCCTCACCCTTCGTGGCGCTCGCCTGGCCCCACGGCCCCAGAAGCACATACGTCACGATCTCTCCCTCGGCCCCTCCGGTGGGAGGCTGCGCAGCAGGCAGAAAGAGCACGGTTCCACCACCCGGCAGGGGCGTTGCGTCAAACGCGCCGTGGAAATTTAGCGCGCTTATCCCAGCGGAGTTGATCAACGCGCTGACATCCATCTGTGTATTCAACCTAAAATCGGCAAATGCAGTGTTGGGCTTGAGTTCCTTCTGCGCTGCCTGAGCCTCGGCATACTTCCCTTGCTTCAACAACTCCATCACGTGTGTCATGCCGGGGTCGGGAGCCTCAGAAGCAGCTTTCAAACGCTGGTACTCCGGGTCGCTCGTATTCATCACCAGTTGGAAAGTGAAAAGCCCAAATGTGAAGGGATTCTTTTCCGATCCGCGCGACATCGAGGTGAGCGGCCCCGGACTCGGACTTTTTGTAAGCCGCCATTGCGCGCCTTCAAACGCGGACATCATTGGCGCAAAAGCCTTATTCATTTCCGCGCGCACATGGTCGTCGTACTTCACCTCGCAGTCTGAGGGAGCACGATTTTCAGCCTGGTTCAGCCAGTCGTGAATCACAGGATCGCAGTTGACGTAATTGCCCGCCGATTTGTCTGGTGGCGCGGCAGGCCGATGCAAGCTAATCACGCCATTCACCTTCACGCGTTCCCCTTCGTGCGTCAGCGTGCCGGAGAAGTTGGCCTCGAAGTTCAGCGGATCCATTTTCGTCACCGTGACGGTGATGGCGTCATCTTTATCGAACATGTACATCGCCGATCTCTGCGCCGAACCCAGCATGACTCCAAACCACAGGTCCGTCTTATGCCCCGTACCCTTGCTGTTCTCGTGATTGATCACAAATGTCGTCTGCTTCCCGTTTAGCTCAAGGTCGATGCGCCCCTCTTTGGTCGCCGGTGCGTCGGCCAGAAAAAAAGCCGCGTGGGCGTCCGTCGGCGTCACATACCAATCGCCCTTGTTTTCAAAGTTATTCATGAACGGCAACTGAATCGTCCTGGTGCCGCCGGCGGCCAGGCCGGAGATGGTGATGCTGCTGTTGCTCACAACAGGGGGCCGCGCGGCGGAGAGCCTTGCGGCTGCTTGCCGCCCCGCCGCGTGACCAGCGATTGCGCAAAGTGCAAGAAGGGTGAGAGCAGCGCACGCCATCGCGCTTCGCAGGTCGAACCTCGAGTGTGTAGAATCCAAGTTTTCCATTTGGCCTCCGCGCGGGCGGTAATTTATATCTGACTGTTTTCATTTTTCAAGGGCAGGCAGGTTGGCCCTTGCTCTTATCTAGGGGCACCCACTTCTCCGCATCCCAATGCACCGATGGATTTCACTAATAGTGTTCTCCTTTCGTGAGGGATAGTCAGAATAAAGAACGCATCAGGCCGCCCCCGTCTGCCGAGAATCGAATCGCCCATCCCGGACATCTATTTCTTAGGACGGCCGCGACTTGGACCGAAGCAAGGAATGCAAGGCGCAAAAATGCGTTCGCGAGGAAACGTCCGCTAAAAAAGGGGATCTGAAAATGGCTACTAATTCTTTGACCGCTCTTATTACAGGGGGAACGAGTGGGATTGGCCGCGCGACGGCTAGTAAATTGGCCCAGCTCGGCATCCACGTGTTGGTCGTGGGCCGCAGTTTGGAGCGCGGCAACAAAACGGTTGCCGAAATTCGCGCAGCAGGAGGTAAAGCGGATTTTATTTCGTCCGACCTTCACGACGTGTCGAGCGCGCGCGAAGTGGCGAAAAAAGCAGTCGAGCTTGGAAACGGCCATGTCGATATTCTGGTCAACAACGCGGGAATCTTCCCGTTCGGGCCCACGGATAAAGCGACAGAGGGAGAGTTTGAAAAGGTGTTTTCGCTCAACGTCAGGGCGCCGTACTTCCTTGTCGCGGAGCTTGCTCCCCTGATGGCGAAGAGGGGCAAAGGCGCAATCGTCAATGTATCTACTATGGTTGCCGATTTCGGAATGGCTGGCATGAGTCTCTATGGCTCGAGCAAGGCAGCCATCAATCTACTGACGAAATCATGGGCGGCTGAATATGGCCCGCGCGGCGTCCGTGTGAATACAGTCAGTCCCGGACCCACTCGAACGGAGGGCACGGAAGTGATGGGAGAAGGTCTTGGCCAACTCGCCGCGCAGGCGCCCGCGGGCCGTCCGGCTGACGCGAACGAAATCGCCGAGGCGATTGTCTTCCTGGCGACGGATCGTTCCAGTTTCATTTACGGCGCGAATCTCGCCGTCGACGGCGGCCGCACCGCGGTTTGATTTGCGGGTGGGCCAGCCTTTGAAAGGATGGACAGTCCTCGTTCGCAACCCTCGGTGATATCATCCGCATTCGTGAACAAAAGAATCTCAGGAAGTGCGGGCCCGCCCGCCACAATCGCGCGCCGACAATTCCACCGCGTCATCTTCGTAGCAGCTGGCCTTTACAACATCATGTGGGGTCTGTACGCGGTCATCGATCCGCAGTGGCTGTTCCGTTTTGCGAAGATGCCGCAAGCGAACTATCCCCAGGTTTTTGCCTGCCTCGGCATGGTCGTAGGATTGTACGGCGTCCTCTATCTTGAAGTGGCGCGCGCGCCCGAAAGAGGCTGGCTGATAGCAGCGGTCGGACTCACGGGAAAGGTCTTGGGTCCCATCGGCCTCGCGCACCTGATCTGGAGCGGGACCTGGCCAGCTCGCACGGCGATTCTCTGTGTGACCAACGACCTGATCTGGTGGATTCCCTTCACCCTCTATCTATACGATGCCTGGCCCGCCTTCCGGAAGAAATCGCAGGCGGCGTAGAGTTGGGTGGCGCACGTCTGTCCCGTGCCCCAATGAAGGAACCGTCGAGGGCGAGGATGATCTCGCATGGCTGGGCGTTCTTGGCATACTCAATGCATGCGATAGACGTCCCGCATGGCGGAATAAGATAAAGGCCGCTCGCTAACGAATCTTATATGCTAGAAATCAGTAAAATCTTCGCTTCACTGCTCGCGGGCATCAGCGCCACGCATGTCGTACAGGGCATTATTATCGGCGGCGTGCTGGCGTTCATCACGGCTCAACTTCTCGGGCGCACCAAAATCAAGAAAGTCAACGGCTGGCTCACCATGTACGGGTTCGGCGTGCCGGGCAACGGCATGTTGCTGCGGGCCGCGAGCTACCAAATATTTCCTGGCCCCGTAAATGTGCCGCAAGAGGCGATGTATTGGACGACCAGCGTAAATGGAGCGGGCAACTACGTAATGCACTTTCCGCCGGGCGGTCTTCCGCCCAACAATGGATTCTGGTCGCTGACTATGAGTGATGCGAACAATGACTTTGTGGCGAATCCGATCAATCGGTATGTTGTGACCGATCGCTCACAGCTCGCGCAAAATCCCGATGGCTCGATCGATATTTATCTCCAGAGCGCCGCTCCGGCGGGCCATGAATCCAACTGGCTGCCGGCGCCCGCGGGCAAATTCATACTCTGGCTGCGCGTGTATGTACCCGGTGCGGCTATTCTCGATGGCTCATATCAAGTTCCGCCGGTCATAAAAGTGAAATGATATGAACAGGCTTATTCTGAAATACAAATATTTCGTTACGCTCGCCATACTGGCAATCCTCGCATGGGCCGTTTACAAGCAGCTCTCTGCGGGGAGAGGCTTCATTACGGAAGCCGCGGTGGCGATCATCGTTTGGACGCTCGGCACGTTCGCTTTCATCTACTTCTGGCCGCGCATCGTTTTGCGCGGGTACAAGCGGGCGGCTCTCGTGAAGGGTTTCGGCGACGGTCCCATTCCGGTCAATACGCTCTACACGCAGCCCCAAGCGCTCTTTGCAGATCCCCTGCATGTATCGTTGCCGCCCGGAAGCTCACAATTGATGAGTTATGGCACAAACCGCGACACGCTCTATACCGTCGGCGTCCTCGATCTCTCTAAAGGGCCCCAGGTTCTCCACGTGCCGGACATGGCCGATCGGTACTACGCCGTGCAGTTTACCGACCCTTCGGACGGCACTATTTTTGCCTACGTTGGGAAACGCACCACGGGGACCAAAGCCGGTAGCTATCCCATCACCGGTCCCGGCTGGAAAGGAACCGCGCCCCAGGGCGCGAAGCAAATATCTTCGCCGAACAATAGCGTGCTCGTGATCGGTCGTGTTTTCGTCGAGAATGACAGCGACATTCCGGCTGCCTACGGGCTCGCAAAACAAATTCAGCTCACACCGCTGAGCCAGTCGTAACCCGGACAATAACTGCTTGCCTTTAACAGTGGAATTATTTCGTCAGCTTGCCTTTTTCATTCTGAGCTGCAAGCCCATAATGGATTGCCGCTTCCAGCGTATCGACGTTTATGTCCTTTAGAGCTTTAAACCGAATGCAATATCCGGTCACGCTCGCCTTGCCCAGCTTTTTTCCATACGTTTTGGCCAGGTACTTCTTATCTTTAAGACCAAGAATATAGACGGAGATTCCGGTTTTGTTTCCGCTCACACCAATTTGAAAAGACTCCCTGCTTTTTCCATCGGCATATTTTATTGTGTAAGATCCATATCCAATCGTAGGGTTGGAAACAGTATGACCTTTGCTGTCTTTACCATCGGAGAACCATAATTTGCATTCCGGTGACGCTTGAAGCGTGAGCCGATGCAACTCTCGCATGTCGCTGCGTTTTGGCTCCGGTTGGCTGGCAATATACTTCCTGATTTGTTCTTGTACGTTCATATGTTCCGCTCCCCGGTTGCGCGCTGGAGATTGTACGACGTCTAGTCCTTTTGAATCGCTCCCATTCTCTGTCGCACGGGATATTAGAGGTTTTGTGCCACTCGACCGCGAGGGCGCCCCGCAAGCCGTTTTCGCACTCCGCTGGTGTTAGAATCCAGCCGTTTCTTCGTTTCGCGAATTGAGGCTCGGCGAAAATGTCGCAAGCGCGAACCAGGCCAATCGGAGTGATTGTCATCGCGGTCTGGGGATTTCTCTCTGCCGGATGGGTTGCGCTCTCGTACATACACTATGGGGGGTACGACCCCACCATGACGCCGAACTACGTTTGGCCTCCCCTTTCATCCCCTCCCCTTATTTACGAAGCGTCAGCGTGTCTTACTCTTTTGGCCGGCATCGGGCTGATCACGTTAAAGTCTTGGGGACGCATTCTCGAAATAATTGTGGCTGTGGGCAGCACGGTTCGCCAATTCATTCCATTTGGCTATATCTTGCAATTTGTGCCCGGTCTGACGTTTAGCTATCTGCACATTTCCGGCGAACCTCATCACATCCGAAACTTCGAGGACTTTGGTGGTGTGCCGGTTGGTGGATACTACGGCGGCATAATGGGCTTCACCTTTTCGTTTTGGGTCGTCCGGGCGGTTCAGTTTGTTTTCTACCTTTGGGCTCTTTGGTATCTGTTCACGCCGCGAGTGAAGCAGGAGTTTCGTAAAACGAAGGTAGCGCCATAAGCTTTGGAAAATTAGTGGGGACAGACGGGACGTTTTCCATTTTTGAGGATCGGGGGATATCAGGAAACGTCCCGTCTGTCCCCGGTTTCCTGAGTCTGAAATATCCGGGCCAGCGGACGCTTCAATTTTGTTCATGAGCCCATCTGGAGACGAGTTCCTGTACGGAGCCATTTGGGGGGCAGTCAATTACCGGTTTCTCGAAGGCAATTGACCCACTGGAATCAACCTTTTGTGACCAAATAAATCGTACTCGGCGCGCGTCAACATTCTGAGGCCGATGACATATTGGGCAGGGCGTGGAGGCGGTTCATAAATCAAAACCAACTTCCATTTAGAACTGATCTGGCTGAACAGTTGTAGGAAAAATTCCCGGGCGGGAGCGACGCCAGGGCCGCCCATAGTGATATGTCCTCCAGCCACAAGGTTCGATGGACCGAATGCTACTCCACCGGTGTGGACGCCAGTCTTAACTGAAAGAGCGTTCATGATGGCGTTAATCGTTTCGCCGAACCCACGAGTAGCCGAAGGAATCGATATGGGCGTATCTAAAATGGGGCTCACAGGTACCTCAACTCCGTTATCGTCGTGGGTTCCATCTCCCACGACGTCAAAACTACCATCTGATAACAACCGAACAACAAAATGGCCTGGATTCCTGCTCAGATTATAATCCGAAACAATTTTTCGCAGCACGAGCTCTTCTTGGTCCCGTGACTGCAATGTATTCGGCCCTTCCGAATAAGTGCTCTCGAATGGTCCTCCGGCCGGTCCTGGTAGAATCATTGCATCGGGATGTGCCGCTCGATAATTCGGATTCGTGAGGTCAATTAGATCGTATTTTCCTCCATACGGTGGATCTTCGTAATGTACATCCCATCCGTATTCCTCACTAACTGCGGTTATGGCACGTTCCAGAGGTCTGGCGTGGTCGGATCTTACGGTGGCCGTGCCGCCGTTGTGTTTGACGATTCCTTCCGGCATGTATGCATGCGGCTCGAGAATTCCCTGGGAGAATAGCCCGCCGGAAAGGACGGAAACAGCTAGGATGATGATTAAGATCTTACTCACCCTTTTTCTCCTTTCAATGCATGGAAATCTTCATATAATTGAGTATTGTTGTTTCAATAAGTTTCTGTCTCACAACTATAGTTAGCATAGTCGTCGTCATAGTGACAATTGTACATTGTCCTTGTATAGGTGGGGATCGGGGGATCGGGGACAGACGGGACGTTTTCCATTTTTGAGGATCGGGGCATATCAGGAAACGTCCCGTCTGTCCCCGGTTTCCGAAAGAATCCCGAATCTATCCCACGCTGGACGTCAGAGATGGTGGCCCACTCACCGCAAATCATTTGGACACTGTCGTTGGGTACATAAATTTTTCAAAGGCTAGGACATCGTCGAACGAACTTGAAGTTATTTCCGTGTACCAAATTCCAGAATCCATGCGAATGACGGCGGGAACGTAGATGTGCGGGTCATTTAGGCCGCGCCTGTGCGGCTCGGTAGGCACGAAGAGCAACGCTTCGATCCGCTCACACGATTGCGGGCCCTTGGAGCCAGCGACGTGCTCGCGCTTAATTATTCTTGCATCCTGGAGCCTGCGCCGCAGGTAGTTTGATGCAAAATCCGGGGCGATCAGATTCCAACGGACCATGGATATCTCCGCTCCGTCTGAAGCCCTCCATTGCAGCGGACCTCCCTGGACGGGTTGTGGCAGGTTGTTCTGATTCTTGAGGGTTATGACCTTTCCGTCATCGTCCATCATGAATGCGAGCGCGAGCACCCCATTAAATTTGAATGTTAACGGCGGCTGTGGTGTTCCTCCTCCGCAGTGAGGGCCAAGCGGCGGCACTGCCATCGCATCGCTGGTCGCCTTCAACAATTGAGCTTCGTCCATGGCTTCAAGGTCCGGGAAGTATGCCCCCTTAGTGAGAGGGAACGATCTGGCTTCCGAGAAACTAAAACTATTCTCGGCTGTGGCTATGTACGCGCCAGTCTCTGGAATGAATTCTAGGAATAGCAAATATTCATCTCCTGGCTTAAAGTCCTGAAAGTTTTTCTCGGTGGCATATACCGTTCGTTCGCCAATTTTTAGAACCCCTCCGGGCCGCACCACGATGATCGAGTCCCCCGCCTGAACGGAGGCCTTGGAATTGTCCTTGAAGACTTGCTCCACCAAGAATCCCCAATCCGAATAAAGGAAGTATTGTCCTGAGGTCATGTGCGACGTGGCTGTGCCCGCCCTCCCCAAAACGACCAAATCAGCCTGGCACGTCTTCGCTCTCAACCTATATGGCGGATATCCGGCGTAGGTCCCCTCACCCAATTCCGTAATATGACTTCCGGTGACGTAAAGGTCGCCGCTCGTCTTCGCTAACTGCTGGGGTATCGTCTCAATTGAAGTATCGACGTGCGCCACACGCTTGCTATGGATTGCCGCTATTTGGTCGGGCGTGAGGACAGGCGTGCCCTGGCTTTGGCTCACAAGACGAGCTGCCGCAATTGTTATTCCAATGGCTCCGAGGATGAACGCCGAGACAATAACTGGGCGGGTGACCCGCCGACTGACCCTTCCGTTATTTCGAGAGAGCCTCACAATCGAAAGATACCATTGCTGCAACTCACCGGAGCGTTAAAGTTTGGGGGACGGGGACAGACGGGACGTTTTCTAGGGAGTCCCTCTCTTGCGGGAAAGCCGCAACGCCGCAACTCGCCGAACGCACCCATCCGAATCAACCTCTGCCCTCCCCCCTCCCGCCAAAAGTGCCGATCGTGCATCGTTCGAATGACTCCGGATTTTCGCCCCCGAATGGCGCAGTCGATCTCAAATTAGAATGCATCTCTTTTCGGTTTCCAAATTGAGTGGAATGACTCATCCAATTTAGTTGTTCGGTTTTTCGGCTTCCTAATTTAGTTGAATGACCCACCAAATTAAGTCTCCCCGCAGAACCACTCACAATCTATTCCCATAAGCCTTGTATTTTCAATCGGTTACGGGGAACACGACCCGGGCGGCGCGTTCCCAACTTTATCTCTGGGAGAGCCAGACCACGGTGTGATCATCAACGGCCCAGGCGCCGTTTGATTTGATGAGGCGGGCATATTCGCCCTCGCCACAGATGGTGCCGCAGGCCCGGCCGACATAAACAATTGCTTCCGTGTGGTCGCGGTTGAAACCGATCCGCGAAACCACGACGACGCCCGGCGAATTCGCGTGTTTTTTCATGAAGCCGCGCCAGGCGCGGTCGCTTTTTACGAGCGGCGCAATCTCGGCAATATCGAAAACCACGCAATCCGGCGCGAGGTGACAGGGCGAAGGGAGAAGTGCATGCTCTTTGTTTCGCTCGGTCCAGTCCTGTTTGGTTTCGGGTGAAAGGCGCGATAGGAAGCGCGAGGTCTGTTCGCTTCGCACATCGACTTTGGTTACCAGGCCGGGAGGAACGCCGATGGAAGTCGAGCCAATCAAAATAATTGGACGGTCCTTGGACGGATTGTACAGATCCTTGAACACGGCCGTATAAACGGCGGATTCATCACCGGTGAGCTGCGGTGCAGGCGCCGCTTGCGCAAGAGTGGATGGGCAGAAAAAACAGAGCACCAGCGCGCCAAAACAAATTTGGCGGATGAGACAAGTAAGGCGGCGCAAGAAGTTGCCCACGAAGCAATTCTAGCAGAGAGCGTTGTGCTAATCTTAGTGCACGCCGGAAGCAGCCGCAGCGCACCCAGACCGCAATGAAGCGCGATTGAGAAGGCTCCTACCGCACAGACCTGCCTACCGGCAGGCAGGATCGGAGTTCGGGAAAAAATTTTCGGGAGAGGATTGAATTCATGAAACGTGCAAACAGGTCAAATCGGAAGCGCTTGGGCTTTGGACGCCGAATGCAATTTGCGATGTTCCTGGCGGCGATTGCCACACTGGGCGTGCTGATCTCGCACGGAGCCATGGCACAGAACGCTGGAAATTCCGGAGGAGCTCCGGACCCCATGCACGTTCCCGCGCCGCCGGTGACGCGAACGGACAATGTGGTTGACAATTATTTCGGGACGAAAGTGGCGGACCCGTACCGCTGGCTTGAGGATCAGAACTCACCCGAGACGCGCGCGTGGATTACGCGGGAAAACAATTACGCGGATTCCATTTTGAAGAATCTGCCGGGGCGCAGCGTAGTGAGCGCGCGGCTGGCCCAACTCCTGAAGGTGGATGCAACGGGTTTGCCCACCGAACGCAACGGCCGATATTTCTTCAGCAAGCGGCGCGCGGATGAAGACCAGGCGAAAATTTATTTCCGTCAAGGGCCCACGGGGCCCGACCAGTTGCTGGTGGATCCGCTGCCGATGAGCGCCGCGCACAATATCACGGTGGACCTTATGACGGTGTCGAAAGACGGGAGCCTGATCGTTTACGACGTGAGGGAAGGCGGCGCGGATGAAACTGTGCCGCATGTTTTCAATGTCGATGCAAGAAAGGATCTGCCCGACCAGCTACCCAAGGGCCTTTATTTCGGCGGAGACTTCACGCCGGACAAGACCGGAATGTATTACTCGAAGCAATCCGGCGCGGGGCCGCGCGTCTATTACCACAAGATGGGATCGCCCGTCGCCAATGACAAAATTATATTCGGCGAAGGATACGGGCCGGAAATGATCATCGGAGCGGGGCTGGCATCGGATGATGTGCACCTGATGATTCAGGTGATTTACGGCTCCGCGGCGGACAAGACCGAGGTGTACATGAAAGATGTTGTACACGATGGACCAATCGTCCCAATTATCACGGGTGTGAACGCGCGATTTCAGGCGGATATCGGCGGCGGCCAGATCTTCATCCAAACAAATTGGAACGCGCCAATGGAAAAAGTGATGGTTGCGGACGTGGCGAATCCCGGAAAAGATCACTGGCGAGTGCTGGTGCCGGAAAGCGATGCGCACATTGAAGGGACGACTTTTGTGGGCGGGAACGTGTGCGTGCTGTATTCGCGGAATGCGAGTTCGCAGATGCGAATTTTCGGGCGCGACGGCAAATTTATCCGCGAGGTTAAGCTGCCGACCGTAGGGACAGCGTCAGCGCTGGACGGGCGCTGGGCGAGCAGCGAAACATTTTACAGCTTCACCTCATTCTTCACGCCCGGCTCGATCTACCGCTATGACGTCAATACCGGCTCGCAGAGTGTGTGGTCAAAATCCGAAGTGCCGGTGAATAGCGACATGTTCACGGCGGAGCAGGTTTGGTTCAACTCGAAAGACGGCACTCGCGTGCCGATGTTTGTGGCGCACAAGAAGGGATTGAAGTTGGATGGCTCGGCTCCGGCTCTGCTCACGGGATATGGCGGGTTCAACGTGAGCGAAACGCCAGCCTTCAGTTCCTCGGCGGTCGTCTGGATGGAGCAAGGCGGCGTTTACGCGCTGGCGAACATGCGTGGCGGAGGCGAATTCGGCGAAAAGTGGCATCAGGCCGGCATGATGGAGAAAAAGCAAAACGTATTTGATGACTTCATCGGCGCGGCGGAATATCTGGTGGCGCAGCATTACACGAACAAATCGAAACTGACGATTCGCGGAGGCAGCAATGGCGGGTTGCTGGTGGGTGCGGCGCTGACGCAAAGGCCCGACCTCTTCGCGGCGGTGGTTTGCGCGTTTCCCCTGCTGGACATGCTCCGATACCAGAATTTCCTGGTGGCGAAGTATTGGGTCCCGGAGTACGGGTCATCCGAGAAAGAGGACCAGTTCAAGTACATTTACGCCTATTCGCCCTACCAGCATGTGAAGGCTGGGACAAAATATCCGGGCGTGCTATTTCTAACCGGCGACGCGGATACGCGCGTCGCCCCGTTGCATGCCCGAAAAATGGCGGCGCTGATGCAGGCGTCGGCGGCTCCGGGCAGGCCGATCCTGTTGAAATACGATACGGAGGCGGGCCATTCGGGCGGAACTCCCGTAACCAAACAGGTGGAGGATGCTACGGATGCGTTGATATTTCTGCTCTGGCAAGTCGGGGTGACCCCAAAATAATCCGATTTGGAATGTCCGATAATGTTTTGACTTTTGATCTTCAAAATTCATTACTTGGGGCCACTTAAGCCCAATCCCCCTTTGCGGAATTGCTTGACAGGCATGTGGTGTGCGGATACGCTTCGCGCCAATCCAGGGTGCCTACCCTAATCGACCCTGGCTTTGGACCCTAATCCTGAAGGAGGCCTGCAAATGGGCAAGACCTACGCGGTTGTTATCGGACTTGTGTTGACCATTGTTGGAATCGTCGGATTTGTGAAGGGACCGGCTGGGATGATGGGGCTGCAATTCAGCACCATCCACAATGTAATCCACCTGGGCTCGGGTCTGATTGGCCTGGCGATGGGCCTCGGCGGCGGGGAAAAGGGTGGAAGGACGTATGCGAAGATTTTCGGCGTGATTTACACCATTGTGGCAATCCTGGGTTTTGCCGGGGTGCCGGCGTCTCTGATGTCCATGCTAAATATCAACACCGAGTATAACGTGATCCACCTCGCCGTGGGCCTGCTTGGCTTGCTGGCTGGATTCATGGGCGGAAGCGACTCGGGTTCGTAAGATCTTAAATTAAATTTCCAGCCCGGCCTTCGGATTCGCCGAAGGCCGGGATTTTTACTCTGCGATACCGCTCTCAAACCAGCGCCCCGAAACCCCCTCCTGAGTAATGAGACATAATGCCCTGAGGTTGAGTATCGCTTCCCCAAACTCAAAATTCTGAAATGTTGATTAGAAAAGGGGCGAATTAATATGTGTGTTCGTGTTCGTCGCGCGGATCAACTTTCCCGGCAAAGCGACGATAAAGAAAGATGAAGTATCCCGATACGAGAATCATTCCGATGATCCACCACGTAAGGCCAATCCGCATTCCGTGCTCCGCAGCGCGCGAATTGTAAATCGTCAGAGAAAGATCCGGGCCTCCGCGAGCGGGGAGGACGTAAGGATACAAGCCAAACGCCGCGCTGGTTAACATGCCGAGGAGGTAGGCGCAGGAAGAGAAGAAAGCGCGGGCTTCTTTTCTTGGGGATGGCGCGCCGGAAATAAAGATGAAGACTCCGATCAACCCACCGACGGCGAGTGCTGGGAAAATGAATCCCCATACTCGGGAGGCGAGATTGGCCAGGATTTGGGGCTGGACGCGGAAGGTAACCAATGTAATCGCGAGCGTGGCAATCGCGACTCCGATCGCGGAAAGTTTTGCGATGCGGCGCGCGCGCGCGTTCATTTCGCCTTCGGTTTTGTGGGCAATCCACAAGGCGCCATGCTGCGCCAGCGCGAGGTAAGCTGCGACGCCGACTAGAATCGTGTACCAATCCAAGATGCCTGTATGGCTTCCCAATCGAAAATTGGTCCAGAGCGGCTCAAAAAAGTAGCCCTTGGCATCCAAGGGAACGCCGCGGACGACGTTTCCGAGTGCGGCTCCGAAAAAGATTGCGAGGAGCGCACTCGACAAACAGAAGACCGCGTCCCAAAAAGGCGCCCAGAGCGGGCTATCTACGTGATTGCGAAATTCGATGCTGACCCCGCGAAGGATCAGGAGCCAGAGGACCATCATTAAGGGGAGATAAAAGCCGCTGAAGCTTGAAGCGTAAAGAACGGGAAATGCGAAAAAAAGTACGCCGCCTCCTGCCAAGAGCCAGACTTCATTTGCATCCCACACCGGGCCGATGGAAGCGAGAACCGCGCGACGTTCGGCGTCGGTCCGCGCAACCCCCAGGTGCACAATGCCGGCACCGATGTCGAAGCCATCCAGCAGAACATAAATGGCTACCATCACCGCGACCAGGCAGAACCATAGAGTTGGCATAGTCAAATCCTCATGGCGCGGCGGCGATTGCCGAGTTCGCAGGAGCGGGCCCGCGATCAATTTCTCGATAAACCAAGAAAAGGAAAAGGATTCCCAGGACGGCGTACATTCCGAGAAAACCAATCAAAGTGAACCAGACGTTACCCGCTGAAACCAACGGTGAGACGCCGGCGGGGGTGCGCATCAATCCATAAATGAGCCATGGTTGGCGGCCCACCTCCGCGGTGATCCATCCCGCTGTGTTCGCGATATACGGAAACGGAAGAGAAAGCAGCAGAATCCAAAGCATCCAGCGCGCGCGGTAGAGCGCACCCCTCCACAAAAGAAACGCGGCGACCACCATCACAGCGATGAAGATTGTCCCGAGACCGACCATAACGTGGTAGCTGTAGTAAAGGAGCGGGACGCTGTCCGGCCATTCGGTTTGAGGGAACTGGTCGAGGCCTCGCACTTTCGCGGACCAGGACCGGTAAGTGAGGAAGCTGAGGACATCGGGCAGGATCAGCGGATTATCCATGCGGCGATTTTCCATATCGGGCTGACCGAGGATTGCGAGGGGCGCGCCGTCTTTCGTTTCAAAGAGGCCTTCCATGGCAGCAAGAGTCGGCGGTTGGGTCGCTGCGATCATCTTGCCTTGCGCGTCGCCGGTGGGGAAAAGTTGGAGGATTGCCGCGATGACTCCCACGGTGACGCCGGTTCGAATGAAGAGCCGGGCGGAGTCCTCATGCTTGCGGGAAAGCAAATAGAAGGCGCCGATGGAGGCCATGACGAAGCATCCAGTCTGCACAGCGCCGAGCATGTTGTGCGCGTATTGCCAGAGCGCCCAGTGATTCAGCAACAGGCCCCAGAAACTTGCGAGCGAAAAACTGTTACCGGGGCCAATCGAGTACGCGACGGGGTGCTGCATCCAGGCGTCAGTGGCGATGATAAGGTAGCCGGAAAGCCACGAGCCGAGCCAAACCAAGAAGGTCGCCAGCCAGTGGCCTTTTTGTCCGAGTCGCTTTTCACCGAATAGCATCAGGCCAAGGAAACTTGATTCGAGGAAAAACGAAAAGACTCCCTCCATAGCCAGAGTTTGTCCGATTACGCCGCCAGCGGAGCGGGAGAACTGCGCCCAATTCGTGCCAAATTGAAATTCCATCGGGATCCCGGTGACAACGCCGAGTGCGAAATTGATGGCGAAGATTCGCGCCCAAAAACGGACGGCGCGGTTGTATTTTTCGTCACCCGTGCGCAGGGCAAGAGTTTTCAGAATAAGAAGAAGCAGGGATAGACCCATCGTGAGTTGAGGAAAAATATAATGAAACGTGACGGTGAAAGCGAAATGGATGCGATGGGCGATTAGAGCGTCTTGCATTTTTTCCAGCTTCGGCTGAACCCCGGCCAAGTCCGCTGGATTGCGAGTTTATTCCCGTAAATAAAGGAGCGCAACGCTTGATGCGTGGGCCGGAGCGGCTTGGCATTGCGCGCGGGACGTGCCATGATTCGCAGCATTCACGGCTGAACCCAAATGATTGCAATTGATTGTTTCAGAAATTTTGCCTAACGGAGAATCAACGACCATGAAACGCCACATCGTTGCCATGTGCCCTGTGCTGTGCATTGCGATTCTTGCTCTTGCGCCGCTTGCGAATGCCCAGGCGAAGCACGCCATCACATTCGATGACATGATTTCGATGCAGCGCGTGAGCGATCCGCATGCATCGCCGGATGGAAAATGGGTTGCCTTCACGGTCACAACGCCGGATATGGACGCGAACCGAAACGCGTCAAACATCTGGCTGATCCCCGCCACCGGCGGCGAGGCGACGGCTTTAACGCGAAGCGGACACGACAATTCTCCGCAATGGTCGCCCGACGGCAAGCAGATCGCATTTCTTTCTTCGCGGGACGGCGAGTCGGAAATTTATTTGATCTCCGTGGGTGGCGGCGAGGCAACAAAGCTTACGAGCATTTCCACCGGCGTGGACAATTTTTATTGGTCGCCGGATGGAAAATCGTTTGCGTTCACGACCGGCGTCTTTCCGGATTGCTCTGACGACGCATGCAACAAGAAGCGTCTCGACGATGCGGCGAAAAGCAAAGTGAAGGCGCGCGTGTATGACCATCTGCTCTATCGCCATTGGACACACTGGAACGATGGACGGCGCAGCCACCTTTTTGTGATGCCCGCCGCAGGCGGCGCGGCGCGCGATTTGACGCCGGGCGCGGATTACGATGTGCCTCCGGATTATCGCGGCGATGTGACCGACATAGCGTTTTCACCGGATGGCCGCGAACTTTGCTTTGTTGCCGTGACCGATCCGATGGAGGCGATCAGCACGAATGGCGATTTGTTCACCGTGCCCACGGATGGTTCCTCGGCGCCGAAGCGAATCACGCAGAATCCCGGATATGACGGGCACCCGGTCTATTCGCCGGATGGCAAAAGCATCGCGTATCGCGCGCAACTTACGGCGGAGTATGAGGCGGACCGCTGGCGGCTGATGCTTTACGACCGCGCGAGCGGGAAAATCACAAATCTGACCGAGGGCTACGACCGCAGCGTGGACAATATGACGTGGTCCGCGAATAGCCGGACGATTTATTTCACGGCGGAAGAGCACGCCGAATCACCGATTTGCGCGATTGATGCGATGGAAGGCGCAAGCCCACGCGTGCTTGTGGGAGATGGATTTAACGGAGAGCTTTCGCTCGGCGGAAATGGACGGACTTTTATTTTTAAGCGGTCGAGTCTGACGATGCCCGCGGAAGTGTTTACGGTTGGCATCGCTGGCGGGCGCGCGCGGCAACTGACGCACTTGAATGACGCGCGGCTGGCGCAACTTGATCTCGGCGCACCGGAATGGTTTTGGTTCGAAGGCGCGGGAGGGACAAAGGTCGAAGGGGGTGTGATTCGTCCGCCGCATTTCGATGCATCGCACAAATACCCGACGCTTTTTCTGATTCACGGCGGGCCGCAAGGCGCGTGGGAGGACAACTGGGGTTATCGCTGGAACCAGCAAATGTTTGCTTCACCGGGATATGTGGTGGTGTTCGTGAATCCGCGCGGCTCGACGGGATACGGCCAGAAATTTACGGATGAAATCACGGACGACTGGGGCGGCAAAGTGTACGAGGATTTGATGAAGGGGCTCGACTACGCGATCGCCAATTACAAATTTATTGACGCGGATCGTGTCGCGGCCGCGGGCGGCTCGTATGGCGGATACATGATTGATTGGATTGCCGGGCACACCGGGCGCTTCAAGGCGCTGATCAGCCACGCGGGGCCGTACGACAATGTGAGTATGTATGGCGCGACGGAGGAGCTTTGGTTCGTGGAGCACGATCTGGCAGGCGAGCCGTGGACGAATCCAGAGAGCTATCGCAAGTGGTCCCCTTCCACATATGCGGCGGAATTTGGGAAATATAAGACGCCGACTCTTGTGATCGACGGCGAAATGGATTACCGCGTCCCGTACACGCAGGGGCTGGAATTTTTTACGGCGCTGCAGCGGCAGGGCGTGCCGTCGAAGCTCGTGATCTTCCCGGATGAGGGGCATTGGATTTTGAAGCCGCAGAATAGCGAACTCTGGTACAAGCTATTTCTGGATTGGCTGGGGAAATATTTGAAGTAGCGGCGCCGGTAAATTATTACGGCCGGTGGCCGGCGTGATGGCCGCGTGTGAAGAGGCCGACGCCGATGCGGGCTTGGATGGTGTTGACACCCGGATTAAGAGTTGTGAGGCCAGCGTCGGAGATGTGCAGATAGCGCACCTCGACATTCCAATTGAATTTGCGGCCGAGGAAATGGATCCCAAGCGCGCCCTGTGGAGTGAAATTCACGCGCGAAATCCCCGAAGGGACGGTTTGATTCGTAAACAGGACGCCGCCTGCGATTTCGAAATAAGGCACAATGCGGCGGTCGGACTCAAAATCCCATTTCAATACCACGGGATCGAACGATGCGCCGTACGCGATGTTCTTCGGCTGAAACACTACGAAGGCCGGCACAACATCAACGGCAAATTCAAATTTGCCCCGGAGCACGCCGGGCCCGTGCGGGTTGGTGAGGATCCATCCGAGCCGCGCGCCCGTGGTCCACACGCCCGTGTTGGTGATGCCGCCCCACGAACTGTACCCGCCGCCCGTCCAAACCTGGAATTCATGGCCGCCCTGATCCGGACGCGCCTGTGAGAATGCGCCCGGGGCGCAGAGCAGGACTGTCAGGATGGAGCCTATTAGCAATTTCATTTTCGTTTCGCCGGGGGCCGGTTTGAAATAACTCCGTTTGGGCGGCAGCCAAATTCACGATACCCGAAGTCGCGGCACGGGGCAATTTATTTGGATGCAACGGGCTGGCGCGTCTGGCGGTCGGCTGACCAAATTTGCTCTGCAAGCCGATCGACTCCCCCTTCATAAAGGGCGGAATACCCGGCCCCGGTGTGGACACCTAACCCCATTTGTGCTAAAAAGCGTCCCCCCGATTGCATTGCGGGAAGACAGGGTGGGTTATGCGTCCCCATAGCCGCTCCGGAATAATTGTCGTTTTGTTGGCGCCTCTGTTGCTATTCGTCAACTTGCCCGTCCCCGCGCAAACCACTGATTCCAAAGGGATTGGCGTACTTCAAGTACAGGGTTCCGTATCCCTGGGTGGAACATCCGCGGCTACAGGCGCTACCATTTATGCAGGAGATTCGATCCGAACAGGTTTAAACGGGACCGCACTCGTAAATCTGACGGGACGCGGGTCAATTGTTATGGCCCCCAATTCTGATCTCACTTTCCCCCCTGTTAGCTTGGGTTCACATTCCGTGGCCCTGCACCATGGAAAGTTCGCTTTGCACATTCTTCCCGAGGGATCCGGGACCACAGCCGAGCTCGGCAAGCTCGTATTGAGGCCATTAATCGGACAGGGAGTGGATTATGAAGTCGAAATCGAAGCCGATGGCTCAGCGGTGGTTCACTGCATTAGCGGAACGGTCGGGATTATCGAGGTGGAGGGCGCCAATTCCACTTTCTTGAACTCCGGGGATTCAGCGGAAATTTCCGCGAGCGGCGTGACAGAACGCATTCCCGCGTCGGCAACCCCGTTGCCTAACTCTTCTGCTCCGAACACTCCGCAATCTACGCCAAGATCGCCGAGCGGTAAATCGAATGCCGGCTGGATTATCCTCGCAGCAAGCGGCGGCGGCATAGCTGCGCTGGTCGCCGTCATAGCCATCGAGCACAAGACCACGCCCGTAAGCCCGTCCGCTCCGTAAGAATTCTCAATTGGTTGCGTGGTCCGCGGCGGCGATTATGCGGGAATGATAGTCAATTCGCGGCCCGCGGACCACAATACCCGGCGCATGGATGCGGCTCATTAATGAAACACGAAGCCGGCAATTGAAACTCAATGATAGAATTGGCTGCAAGACGCGCCCGTAGCTCAGTCGGAAAGAGCGTCTGCCTTCTAAGCAGAGGGTCGGGGGTTCGAATCCCTCCGGGCGCGCCATTTTCTCTTTATAATTATAGCTTCTAAGACACAGATAACTGGCAGCAGGCGTTTAGTTTACCTTAGGTATACCACCGGTGACGGGCTGAAATCCCTCCATTCTGACCAAATCATGCAGTTCGATCTTCTTTTTCGGTTGAAGAACTAAAAAAAAGAGGCGCCGTACCTCGCGGTATCCGACATGCCACAAATTTCTCCGCAGAAAAAAGCGTTCAGTTCCATACTGCGCGCACTTTTCCGATCGGTTTTCACAAATCGAAATTAAACCGGAGCCATTCGAGTGTAACGGGATCGCTTGTTCAAAACAAATTCATAATTCTAGGCTAGGTCAGAGTTACCTTATTGTCCTTCTTCTTGCTCGGAGCCAGGTGATAGCGTGGCTGTTTGTGTTCCTTTTTGATCGAGTTCAGGAATCGAGACGGTGCGAGTGCAAAAGAAGTCTTCAAATATGTAACAGCAGCATCACGCGTCCTCGCGTGGAACAAATGGAGGTCCTTTTTTGCGCGTGTCATCGAGACATAGACCAGTCGGGCGGTTTCTTCAATATCCGCAGGCGTTGCTCCCTCTCTGGGCAGAATCCCTTCATCAAAACCCACTGCACAAACAACATCTGCCTCTAGGCCCTTAGCTGCCTGAAACGTCAGTATTCTTACCTGCCCTTCGGCGTTTTGACCATGGGATCGCAATTCATCGACCCAACTTCGAACTTCCTTCATGAGATCACCGCGATTTGACCACAGCCCCAAGTCCCGAGCGACTCGCAAGAGAAACTCGGATACGTTTTTTTTGTCGACTTCCCGAAGAGAACTCAGTTTTTCAGAAAAGTCAGTGTATAACTGCTCCTTCTCTTTCTCGAAATCGAGGGAGTTCCAAAATGTAAGTCCCTTTTCAATTACTCCGCGCCAAAGGAGAGCGATCAGTGTCAGTGCCTTTTTGCGCTTTTCCCTCGTCTCCTCTTTCCGGCTGCGCCTGGAAGGAACTGAGACCTCACCGCTTTCACAAATGTATTCGATACATAATCGGAGAGAAAAATTATCGTTTATGTCCTCCATCCAATCGTCGACCACTTTGAGCAAGGCAATGCCGGTATCGTCAACAGGAGGAGTATGCCTGTAATGAACGTGCCTTCCTCGTAGCGCCCGCTTAATCTTATCTGCGTATTGTTTGGCAGGTATGAGAATTAGGACGCTATGCTTTGGAACCGATTTCTTAACAATTTCGGATATTACGTAAGCCTCTTGGTCATCTGTCGCAACATCGTGAACAATAACTGGTTCCCCGTTCTGCTTGTCCGGGCCAAACGTGGCTTGTGGCTTTTCTTTTCGTGAAGGGTCAAAACTTTCTACTACGTTCAACGCCGAGTGAAGTATCTTATCCGGGCAGCGTCGGGAGCGGTCCAGACAGAAGAGCTTCGCATCTCTCCCATATTCAAGATGGAACTCCCGGATATACTTGGGCGTGCCACCACGAAAACTGTAAATGCTTTGGTCGTCATCGCCTACCACAAACAATCCAGATGTGTGACCTCGTGACAGCAGAGATATGAAAAGTCGTTGGCCAAGATTAATGTCCTGGTATTCATCAATCAGTAGATGACTCGCCGCATTGCCATATTCATTGCTTGCGACGGCATTTTCCGAAAGAATCTTTGATGCCAATAGAATCTGGTCATCATAGTCAATAGCACCGTTCGCGCGCAATATGGATTCGTATTGGACAGTAATCCTCTCTTCAATACTTTGGGCATTTGGCCGAATTGTTTTCTGACGAAGATCGTTTGCGCGCTTGCCATCGTCTTCCGCACACCCACACAGATACGCTGCATCGCGGAACAGAACTTCACGCAACCCCCCATCTGTCAACATTGTAAAATCATCGGGCAGACCGAGATCACTTGCGTGCGTACGTACGATCTCTAATCCTAGGCTGTGCATCGTTGTGATTCTCGTAGGGCGCTTTTCCAGGACAACATAAACCTCATTGTTTTCCTCGTTAGAGATACGTCGACGCATATTTTCTGCGGATTCTTTTGTGAAAGTAATCACGGTGATCGATTGGGGAGAAACCAACATGGTTTCAACGAGGTATTTAATTCTTAAAGCCAACTGATGCGTCTTTCCAGTTCCCGGACCAGCCAGCAATAGGAGAGGTCCTTTCTCTTTCCATGGCTCTGCAACGACTTGGGGTTTAGGATCTGAGGTGATCATATGCAATCTAGTGCAGCTTCAATTTGGATTCTTAAGTCGATACAAGCCTCGCGCAGTCAGTATGAAGTGTTCTGTATTCTTGCTTGGATTCCCCACACGATGCTTAGGAAGAAAGGTCCCGGCATAAGTTATACCGAGAGCAGAGTTCACGTCTTTGGCACGAAAAGGTTCTTTGAGCCGGGCAGTTGCCAGTGCCTCACGGATGCGACGCATCGTTCCACGCTCACGGGCCAATTCGTCAACCTTGATGTCGCCTTTCACTTTCCCGCCAACCTCAACTCGCTTGCCTCGTCGCTCAAGGAACTTGATAGTCAACGCGATTAGTACAGGTTGGATAAGATTCTTTCCCACATATTCCAGGACAAGAAAGGCATCGTGTAGATATTGGGCATAATTCGACGTATAGAGCTGAAGCGGCACTGGATTACTAAGCGCAAAACTCACGTGTTTAATCTGCGGATATCGTGTCTTGAGATATGCCTCAAGCGCCAGACTGTCCTCGTGCGTAGGAGGATTGCCTAATTCCACTCGCAGAGGAATGGAAACACTATCATTTGATGAAGTTGGCGGCACAGGCGGATTCTACATTGAAATAACATATCTACAGAAGTATTCTCTCGGGGCGAATGGTAGCATCAGCATCAGCATGGTTGGAGGGCCTGAGAAAGGAGAATTCGGATGTCCGACAGAATGGGTCACGGTGAAGCACAAAATAACGCTGCGATAGCGATCGCCATTGAAACGGGCCTTCTCCAGACGTGCCCAATTCATGAAGACAGTATCTTTCCTGGGCCGAATGACATCCTTGAGGATGCCTACAAACTGGCGAGCGCACGATTCAAAGCAGGCGACCCAGACCTCAAGCGTCTGTTTTCAAGTCAAAAGGAACTTACGGACTGCATAAAGGAAGTCGTTGAGATACGCGATGGCGACGAGTGCGGCTCTTGCAACTCCGCTGGCAACGCCTGAAATAGTTGTTCTTCCGTTCGGGCGGTTCGGGCACTCAGTGTTTTATGTGGAGGCAATCATCCGACTCGTTATGGTGCTCATTTGGATGCTTTAGAGATCCGCAAGCTCGCAATCCTTGCCCTATTTTCTGACGACCTTCTCGCCTCTCTCCTGGTCTTGAAAGGCGGGAATGCGTTGAACCTTGTATATGGCGTCGGCGCGAGGAGCTCCCTGGATATAGATGTATCACTCGCTAGTGATTTCAAAAACGAGACTCAGGCAAGAGACAAGATTTTCGAGGTGCTGACCAAGCAGTTTAAAGCTGCGGACCACACCGTAATTGACCTACGATTTGAACGAATACCACGGGAACCTTCGGCAGGCGCCATGCCCAACTGGGGTGGATATGAGGTGAAATTCAAGGTGATTCCAACCAAGCTCTTCCGAACCTTGGGAGGTGATGCGGCAAAAGCTTCCCGACAAGCGGATGAGATTGGGCCAGGGCATCAAAGAACTTTCAACATTCAGATCAGTAAGGGGGAGCACTGCACCGCTATGCAAGAGGTAGAATTTGAGGATCACGCTATCCCGGTATACACCCCACCGATGCTCGCAATCGAAAAGTTGCGTGCGATCTGCCAACAAATGCCTGAGTACGAGTTCCGTAAGAACCCAACTCCGAGGGCACGCGACTTTTATGATATCCACACGATCGTGACGGAAATGGCCGTTGACCTTGCCACCGCGGAGAATTTAGATCTAATTAGCCTAGTCTTCGCTGCAAAGGCCGTTCCATTGCTTCTAATTTCTCGCATCGGCGAGTCCCGCGAATTTCATCGTCAGGAATGGCCGGATGTTCTGGACCATTTAACAGGGGTAATTGAGTCATTTGATTTCTACTTCGACTTTGTCATTGGCCAAACTAAAAGGTTAGAAGCCTTGTGGACAGTATAGCCGCCAATCTGCGCTAAGCTGCGGATTCGACATTCCATTAGCCAAATAAAAGTCATAATGAAATCCAAGCTTGGCAAATTTGGAGTACTCAGATTCTTTATACCCTGCCTTTTGCATGTAACATCCGATCGCTTGGTGGTACGGATATGCATAGTCTAATTTCTTTAGAATCCCCATCAGGCCGGTGGCCGAAACTTTCTCTCTAGCAGCTTGATAAGCCGCCAACACTTGGTACACGCCCCCGGCGTACTCCGGACGAACAGTTATGTCGATGAGTGTCCTCTCGATGCCAGTCACATCGACCGTTGCGTCGGTCGGGTCTTTCATTTTCTCAACTCCAAGGTTCGCCGTGTTCTTGCCGCTGACGAGAACAAACCTCCAGCCATCAGATAAGAAAATATAATTGGACTTTCTCTGTCTTCCAGAAAATGCCCTGTTTATGCCCTCTTGCGTCATCGACTTTGGTCTGGGCTTAGGGCTTTGCTCGCGATTCACATAAATAGTCTTCGGGTTTTGGTCCGTAAGGCCATGAAGAAAAACAGCCGTCCCATGCGAGAGATACGATCCAGTCCTCATGGAAAGTGCAATTTGGAAGGGTGATACGTCTCGCCAAGCGTAGCGCACAAGGCTGCCATATCTTTCAGAGGCAAGCACCTTCTCCTGAAAGTACGTTTTTTCTATCAGGAATTCGAAAAAACCACGCGTTGTTTGGCCGCGCGAAAGATTCCAACGAAAACGATTTTCTGCAAAGATGGCTGCAATTTCTTTGTGTGAATAGACTTGTCGTCCTCGATCGTCAAAGAACTTAACTATGTCTTTCCTAGCGAGTTGGATTTTTGATGTGCCCATGTGATATGGTATATATACCATATCACATTTAGGAGTCAACTAAAAGTTGTTTGTAGGAATGAATCAGGTATATATACCTGATTCATTCGCACATGAGAAAGTCCTATATCTACGATGATTTCTGGCGATCCCGGTGAATTAAAGTTCTTCATCCTGTCCTGTTGCTGTAGGTATATATACCTACAGCAACACGCATAGATACTCTCGTCGGGGATCAATGTGATATTTCGCACGAGACATGGCTTGCGCCGAAGATGTGCTACAACTCGCCGGGCTTCAGACGACTGATTTAAACATGGTGCTTCCCGGTTGTGATTAAAAATCCAAAGTAACGACCAAGAAAAAGGCCCGAACCTCGCGATTCGGGTCTTCACTCACCACCGTGTTGTGATTGGGTTACTGCGCTTTGAACACCGGGTGAGCTATACCGGGAATCGTGGAAAACTAAGGATCCAAACCGCGTACCAAGACCGCCATTGAAACGTGAAACACCTTGCAGATCCTAAGAAGAGTGGTAACAGTAATGGGTCGGCCCGTCTCGATCTGCTGCCAGTGTCTTGCTGAGAATCCAAAGGAAATCATGTCTTCCTGACTATATCCGCGCTTCTTTCGAAGTGCGCGCACGCGCCCTCCCAGCGCCCGAAAGAATTGCTGTTGTTTCGTCACACATAAGTTTGTAGAGTCTCACGAGCAGAAAGACCACGAGGCAGATTAGCTGTTCTGCTTTGGAAGGTCTAGCCGTGAGCGAACCGGCCAACTGCGGAATCGGAGACACATGAACCCGATAAAGATAGCTGCAACGATCGCGTTGACGGTCGCGCTGGGGGCGACCGCATATTTGGTGTATGTAATGACGGTGGTCAAATCGGCGCAAGACAAGGCCGCGGACAGCTGCGCGAGTTGCCAAATGGCGAGGGACAACGCAGCGATGAAGTGGAAGGTGGATGAAGAGAAGATAAGGGCGGCGGAGCTTGCCGGCGGAGAGCTCGCGCGGTTGGCCGCGGAGCGTGCCTACGCTGGCGACCGCCCGGTGATACTCGGCCCATGCTCCGGCTGCGACTTTCCGCCTCCAGACTACGAAACGCCAGGCGCGGTTGCAGTACTTGGACTTGTTACATCATTGGTCTTGTTCGGAGTGGCAAAGCGAGTCCACTGACCGTTAACGGTCGGCTCATCATATCGATCCTCATGCAATTTCAGACCCCCCTTCTCTACGTCGAACACTTTTTTGCATTCGGCTCTAAATTCACTGACATTCGCCATTTTGCGGAAGAGGTTCCCTGAGGATCATCACGGCGGCCGGAGCGCGTGGCAGGAGGAAATAGCTGTTCGCGCGCTCCGAATCCCGCCGCCCGCGTGACCATACGGCGCCACGCGGAAGCTCGTCAGTCGCTTCCGAACATCTTCGCGAAATCCAGTTCGGCTCCGGCTCCCTTTTCGCTCCCGTCCTCGATCGCCTCGCGGAGCGCGTCGAGCTCGTCGGCCCTCTCGCCGTGCGCCTTCGCCATCTTCTGGTGGTGCGCGGCCCCGGCCTCGTCCTTATCGTCTTCGTAGTGCGACGAGCGATCTTCGTGCAGCTTCCGAAGCCGCTCATGGTGAGCCGCGGCGCCCTTCAGATAATCCTTCACCTTTTGTTTATCGTCTGTGTGCATCGCGCTTGCCTCCTCAATCTCTTCCACGCGCCTTGCTCCCGCCGCGCGCCCCCGCTTGGCTTACGCCGCGTCTTGGACGATCTCGCGGCAGATATCGCGCATCGTCGCACGGTCGTTCGCATACCACGCTATGACAAACCTTGCGGCGGGGCCATCGTCGCCAAATTTTTCTGCCGCCGCCACGAGCGATTTTTGAAACGTTCCCGCCGCCCGCTCGGCCCCAGTTCCGAGGACATCCAGTGGACGCGCGTCTCCTCGCTTCGCAGCCACGAGAACTTTGCGTACCGCTTGGTCGATCTGCTCGTTCAAAGTAAGTGGACGCTCGCCGCGGAACTTCACGACGTCCGCACGCGACATCCCGATGGGCACGGTCTCATCTTCCGCATCCCCGAACAGCTCCATCATGAGCAGCCCATGCTCTAACTTGTCCCTCTCGGCCCTCGTGAGAAGTGTCGGGGCCGGAAGTACCTCTATCTGTTCGGGCGGCAGCGTCGAGGCGATCATCGCCGCGGCAGCATCGTCGCTGTCGTAGAGAAGGTCCTGGACTAACGGGTCCAAGGCCCGGAATTCATCCAGCGCCTTCTTGATCTCGTCGCTTCGCTTTATCATTTTTTTCCTCCTTTGTTTATTCCGTCCTACGGCTGAGACGCCGCCCATTGCTTCATCGCCCGCTGGAATTTCACGCCAGCTTCGTTGCGGGCGGCCTCGAGACGGTGGAGCTCCGCGATGTCCTCGCTCGCGGTTTCGACCGCCGCGCAGTAGCGAAGGCCACCGCTGACCAGTGTGAACCGCCGACGGCGAAAGTCGGCGAGCGCTAGCCCGGCGTCGCTGAGGGCGCGATCCGCAAGCCGAAGCTCTTCAAGCAGCTTCTCATTTGCGGTCTCTTGGCTGTGGCCGTTCACGAACTAAATCTAACGCGTTTTCGCGGAGCGGGAGTACAACCGGGGGTACAAGTCACAGGGGGCACCAGCTTGAAAAAATTGCTCCCGACAGGGCGCACAAGCTTCCCCCAGAGCGGGTGATTCTTTCCGCGAAAAAATGTTCGCACGCGGGGGATTGGGGGCGTACCGGTGCGCCGCCTTTGGTCCGTCGCCCTGACGGGTCGAACGCGCTTGATCGCCTGGAGCAGAGCGTCGCGCGAGGCAACGCGGCGGTCTGCCCGATCGAGCGCGCGCACGACAGCGCGCTGCGGTTTCGTCAAGAAGTAGTGGCGTCCGTATACGATCGTGCCGTAGTCTTCTGTGTGCCAATCGGCCAAGAAAACGGTTGGACGCAAGTCATGAAGCCCGCGTGACGCTTGTTCAGGAGTTAGATCGGCCATCGCCTCCACAACTCGCCGCGCGTGCTCAGCGTCTCTCGTCGAGCGATCAAACTCTTCATATTTACGGCAGCGGGGGCAGTAGCTTCCAACAAATTCGCCAACATTGTCATACCGGGCTTCCAAATCCCAGCCGCAATGGCAAACCGCATCCACTGTGCACCTCCACAACAGTCAAGCCGATCAATCACCGGACGTCCCCGATATTATTGCGGTTGAACATGGGGCGTTCCGGCTCACTTCCAGGCCTCGCCCATTGTTTTCCGCATTGAGCACATCTCATTTGTCCACCAGGGATTGGTGACACGAGTGCTGATCCGCAGTAAGCGCAAGCCTTCTCTTCGGTCGCGGGCTTGATCGCCAGACTAGGGCTCTGGACTCTCGCGAGTTGCCTTTCCGCCGCGCCGGAAGATTCATACTCAAGGAGTCCAAGCCTGTCGATGCCCCGCGCGACCAGCACCAGCGCGCCCGCGGCGACGTTCGCGAGGTCGTCGTGCCCGCCCGTGCGATGGTCGACGGAATCCTTTCCGCCCGAGTGCGTCCGCCTCACAAGCCCGGCGAGTTGCGCCTTCAGGCGCGCATGGTCGAGTAACCGCACCTGTCGACTGTTCACGGCGGGCAAGAATGAAAGGTAGATGGCGGACTTTGGAATTTCCGATCGTACATAGCTGATACCGTGCTTTTCAAATGCCTCGCGCACCCACTCCGCTCCGTAATAATCGCCGGTCACGGTCGAGATGTGCCAGCGCTTCAGTTCGGCGCAAAAATCGAGGACAACGCTGGACGGCACGAACGGCGGGCGTCTCTCTTGCAGCACGTCGAGCACGCCGGTGTCGTTCTCGGCGTGTGCGATGGCGAGTGTCATCGCGTCCGAGGCGCCACCCGACGGATCACAGAAGGCGTGATAGGATTCGCCCGGGCGCGGCGCGAGCTCAAGGCACGAGGGCATGACGCACGCGGAAATCGCCTCGACCGTCAGGAAGTTCGCGAGGTCGCCGCGAAACTGTGCGCCATACTCCGCTGAAGCGGCCTGCGGGTCCTTTTCGTACGCGCGGTCAATGATTTTCTGGCTGACGGTCGGGTTCATCTCACGAGTGGCGCCGACCCAAACCAGCTCGTCCGTGTTCTTCCCGAAGTTTTTGTCGTGCGCCTCCCACAGCGCGCCCTGCTGCGCGTAAGGTGAGCTGACGCCGAGGTGGATCGCGCCGGGGATGTTCGCGCTGCCCTTCTCCATCGCCGAGAGCACCTCCACGTCAGGCGAAGCAGCCTGATCGTCGGTGGCCCAAAAAGCCAACTCGTCAAAACACGCGCCGATCACTGTATAGCCGCGCACGCTGCGGTAGTCCGACGCGTGGACCTCAATCTTGATGTCGGTCGACAGCTCGATGGAGTCCTTCGACTCCGCTGTGACTAGCCGCGCGAGCATGGGGATGTCGCGAAAAAAGCTGGCGACGTAATTGAAGATTACCCCGGCCTGCGCTTTATCCGCGGCGAGGATGGGTAGAACGCCGACTTCCCCGCGCTGCAACGTCGGATAGTCGCGGAAGACGGCGTTGTAGGTGGAGATGAGCGCCGCGATCCGGCTCTTCCCGCTGCGTCGTCCGCAGATGAGCCACGCCTTGTGAAATGGTGACTTGGGAGCAAAGCTCCTCCCTGTGTGGCGCGAGAAAATTTGGAACTCCTCGGCGGTCAGCGGCAGGGCGTACAGGGCCTTGAGGAAAACGCGCCACGCCGACCAAGAATCGCCGTGCGACCAGCGTCGTGAAAACCATGGCCGGAATAACTTCGCATCGTCCATCGCCTCAATGATCGTCGGTGTTCGCATCGCTCACCCCCATCCCCTCGCCATCTGTCGTGGCATCGGTGGCTGCGTTCATCGCATCCTTTTTGTCCCCGTAGGTCTGCGCGAGGTGCTCCTCGAGAGTCGGAATCCGCTTTGCCTCGCGCTCCAGCCCGAGCTGCGAGAGCAAGCGCGCGAGCGAATCCACGAGCTGCTGGCGCTCGCGGAGAATCGGAATAATTGCGCGCTTGCGCTTGTTGATCAGGCTTGGCTGCGTGAGAAGGAACGCGTCGACGTGGTCGATGTACAGCCTCGTGCGCGTGGCCATCTCGACCAGCGTTTTTTTCTGCGTCGAGATGTCGGCCCCGCCCAAGTCGCGGACGAGATCGTCCTGCCACGCGAACAGTGCCTTGGCGGGTGCGCCGCGACGGTCGACAATCGCGAGACCGCGAATCGCGATCCTATTTCTAATGGCGTTAAGTCCGTGTCGCGTTCGCGCAACTGGTTTCGTCATCGACGGGCCTCCTTGACCCTCAAACACGTGCTCGTGTTACTCCCGGCCGCCCAGATGAATCCTCCGACGCTACCTGGAGTTTCATTCGTCCACGTCGAGGGGAACCGCCAGAGCCGCCTTGACGCGTAAGAACTCCCACGGGCGGCGAATCAGGTCCCGAACTCGCCTGTTTCCGACCACCAAGCCGGGCCAAAAGGCCGACTTCAGGCGCGATCGGGCTGGCATCCGGCAGTATACCCACGGGAAACCGACGACCGCGCATGAGTTCTAACACGTTTGTTATGAATAACTTACATCGTGCGACCGCCTGCTCGGTTAGCAGAGGGTCTGTTCTAAGTCCTTTAGAATCAATGAAATAACGATCGCGGCGGAAATAGGACAGGTAGGACAGGTTTGATGCGATTCTCGGAAAATATCCTATAGAACTCATCCTATATATACTTTCCGAGAATGGGCCTAAACCCGTCCTACCTGTCCTAAACCCAAAATCGGTCATAATTCCCCCTTCTCGTCCGGACCCGCGTGATTCAGCAGCGCAAGCCCGGTGTACCACCGCCCCGTGCTGTGCTTCGCCTCGAAATTGAGGCGCTTCAACTCCAGCCCGAACGCCGTCTTCGACCACGAGGTCTTGAAGCCATTCCGATCCTTCCAGCTGATGAATGCGGAGAAAAGCCGCCCGCACTCCACCCTCTTCTCCGCCCCTCTCTCGCACTCCTCGTCGACAAATTGCAGCACGACGTCCTGCCCTTCGCGATATTCGTTGATGGCGTCCTTGATTTCCTTCGGCTCGGTGAACCCGTCCTTCGCCCAACGCTGGAAGCCGCGCACGGCGAGAGCCAAGATTCCCGGCCCTTCCTCAGCGAGCAACTTCAGGTGCAAGTTTTTGACGCGCTCGGCGGGCGGCACGGCGACATTGAACGGAACCCGCTTGATCCGATTCCAAATCGAATCGTCAGTGTCGTGAACCTTCGGCAGATGGTTTCCGGCCATCGCGAGCTTGGCCTTGGATGTGAACTCGAAATAGTTCTGATATTTTTTCGACGCAGAGATTATGTCTTGCCCCGTGATCTGTTTCAGCTTCGCCTCGTCGTAGCGCTTGCCCTGTCCGATCTCAACCATCGTGGCGAGCCGCACCCCCGCAAGCTGTGCGAGCCCGTGCTCCTCGTTCGTGCGCGGGTTCATCATTACGGCGGACTCCGGGAGCGTGGTTGCATAGTCGCCCATGAGTCCGCGGATGACGTTGATGAAGGTCGTCTTTGACGTTTTCGACGGGCCTTGGAAAAGCCAGAACGACTGCTCGTCGGTCAGCCCACTGAGAAAATAACCCATCAGCCGGACGAGATATTCCAGGAGGTCCTTTGATCCGGCGCAGGCGTGCAACAGAAACATCTCGAATTGAGGAGCGGTTGCGTTCGGGTCGTACCCAATCGGGCTGAGCATCGTGATCCGTTTTGCCGGATCGGGCGGCAGCAGGTCGCCAGTCCGCAGATTGACTGTCCCGACCGCGCAGTTAAATAAATACGCGTCGAGGTCGAAGCTCTCGCCGAACTTCATCGCTTCGAGCGCCGGTTCTGAGCGGGCGAGGCGAATGAACTGCGGGATCGTTCGCTCCGCCGAACTTGCGCGATGGAATGCCGCCTTGCGCGCCTTCGCCGCGTCGCTTCCCTCCTCGCCCGCCGGCAGGTCAATGGCGATCTCGTAGAGACGCTTGACGGTCTCGCGCCCGCGGCGCATGACCTCCCCGACGTTGTTTGCCGCAAACCGCTTTCCGTCCCACGCATACCAGATTTCCCGGTCGGCGCACCAGATCACGCGGCCCGCATGCATCTCGGCGTAGAGCGCCGCGTTCGCAACGTCGCTCCGGAATGGCTCATGACCCGCCGGACCATCTCCCGTCGGCTTTTGACTCCCCCAACCTGCGATCCTCGCGCACATTTCCTTATAATCTTCGCCGTAGTTCACGCAGCGCTTTTCGCAGATTTCGATAAGTGCGGCGGTGAGGGCCTTTTCCTCCAGCCCGTCGTGACGGAGCCGCCCGGCGATCCTGACCAGGGTTTCACGATGTTGACCGTAGGGAATCTTGTCGTCTCCCGCCGGGGAATTCTTGTTTGCCCCGATGGGCTGCTGCCTCGAAGCACCGTCTCGCACCCGCTCCAGCAGCCACACGGGTGGATCAGCGGGGAGCAAATCATTGATACCGGTGTAAACAAGGCCGGATGGGTGTACCGACGGCGGCAGAATCACGAGGCCGCCGTCACCGCGCACGTCTACCTTCTCGCCAAGCTCAGAGTCGGTTGATTTGATCTTCACTCCCGGCGGCGCCTTGAAGTAGATGTGTCGTCCGCCTTCGGGCCGTCCCGTTCTTATTTGCTTGGTTTTTGGCAGCGGTCCATGCCGCTCGATCAGCGCTGTGAGTGATTGCTCGCCCACCGGTCCGTCCGGGTCCACGACAAAAACGCCCGTGATATTGCCGGTCGGCATACCGATCATGGCGTTCGGCCACTTCGTCCACCAGGCGACAATGGTTTTCTCACTGACGCTCGCGTCTTTATATCCGTGCCGCGTGTACGGCTTTTTCGCCTTGTGCAGTTTTCCTTCCCGGTCTTTCTCATCTCGCTCCCGGCACGGAAACACCGGAATCCCCGCCCGCGCATAAGCGACCGCTGCCTCGAGTAGCGGGTTCCCGTTATTTGCCGTCACCGTGGACCTGTGCGACTCGACGTTGACGACGCCGCCCGGCGCGTTGACAACGATCGTCAAATTTCTCGCGGCGCTCACCGGCTGCTTCTTCTTAGCGGCGGGCGTGGGCATCGCATGCCTCCTCGGCCAAATCTGCGAGCGGCGTCTCGCTTGCCGCGAGCTGACACGCGCGAAGCTGCTGCTCGATCTCGCTGCGGACTGCCGCCACTTCTAGCTCGGTGATACCGCTGGTCTTTCGGCGCGCGAGCGAGCGCACGAGCCTTAGCTTGTCCCAACCGTTGCGCAGCCTCGACAGGGCTTGAAACGTCCGCGGGTCGCGGACGACGTAGCCTTCGACGCACGCGGTCTGGGCCGCGCGCAGCTTGCCCTCAATGGCGCGGCCGACCGTCGCGCCGCCGAGTACCCGCTCGACCGCGCGCGAGACGTCCTCGACTGCGAGCGTGAGCTGTCGCTTGGTGCTCGGGGCGCGCGTCACCGCGCCGCCTTTTTCTTTACCCCGGTGGCGGGGTCCACGAGTTGTGAGGTAAGGAACGAGTCGATGTCCGATCGGCGGTAGAGAATCTTCCGGCCGAGGCGGATGTAAGGCAGCTTCGTCCGGCGCTTACACCGCCCCACGGCCAGCGCGCCGTACGAAGTGCGCAGCAGCTTGGCGGTCTCCCGCGCGGTGAGTAGTTGGACGGGTTCCTGAGTTGCGGTGCCCACGATCGCCTCCTGAGAAATGCTGGAGACAATTGTTTAATAATCGGGTTAATTAAATATACGCCGCGAAGCGGCGCCACTTCAGGGCTCGGACGGACGGTTCATCCAGGCGGTGATCACACGGTCGGCAACGAGGGTGCTCAACACGTGACCGCCGAACAGGCGGCGGACCTTATAATATGATTTTTTCAGGCCTGAGTCTGAGAATTCCGTTGAGGATTCCTTTGAGACCTTCGGCGCGATCCACGAAGCCTTCTATTTCGGTAAGAACTTTTCCTATCTTTCCCTCTTCCCTGCTGTCCCTAGTCGATTGAGTGAGGCGAACACACTTGTAACGCAGCAAGTCCTTGGCGAAGACCCCCATCTGGTGGTAGAGCTTTCTCTGACGGACCCGATTCGCGCTGAAAGTCGTCTTGCACTGCTGCCGCGCCAGTGCCCTGATCGCCCAATCAGGCAACGAAATGCCGAGGGCGCTGCAGTAGACGAGCGCCGCAGCTAAACCGTCATTGCGGTGCCTCAGAGTCACCAGAACAAGCGCGTCCAGCGCTTCCTGCGAGATGCTCATATCAGGTTTTCTGGGCTTTTTCTTAGCCATGTTTTTCCGCCGCCTGAAGTTGGCTCATGGGTTTCTGCTTCGCGGGCTTTTTCTTGGTCGCCGCGATCATGGCCTTCGTCGCCGCCCCGACCGACGCGCGCACCGGGTCGAGGTTTAGTCGCGCGTAGATTTGCGTCGTCTGGACGCTCGCGTGGCCGAGAGATTTCCCGATGATCTGCAGGCTCGTGCCTTGGGCAGCTTGCCAGCTACCCAGTGTCCGACGCATGTCGTGCTGGCGAAGGTTCGTGATCGCGGCGCGCTTGAGCAACCCTTTCCATGGGCGCTTCAGATCGACGAGGTGGCCGGTCTTCCCGACGCCCGGGAAAACCCAGGTGGAATCATTCCGGCGGCCCTTCAGGACTGCGACAGCTTCCGGCGTGAGCGGCACGGTGTACGGCACCCGGCTCTTGGGATCCGGAATTCTCCAGCTGTTATCGTCGAGCGAAACGTCCTGCCACCGCAGCGAGAGCACGTCGCCTCGCCGCGCGCCGGTCCACAAGCTCAGGTTGACGAAGTCCACGAGATCTTTCGACGGCTCTCCCTTCAGCGCTGTCCCATAGGCTAATGGCCGCAAGTTGGAGTCCCTCATTTTCCATAACGATTTCGTCCTGGAACCCGGGCTGTTTCCGCAGCGTCGGCAGAATCTGCTCTTCCAAAAGTCTTGGTGAAAATGGCCAGTGTATTTCGACTTTAAACGCAGAGATATGCCGCAAGCGAACATGCAACCTCCTCCCAACGAATCGGTGTGCTAAGAGGTGCGACTTCAGATGGGCTGACTTAGATCAGGGAACCTGAAAGAGGAAAGGAACTAACTCACTCACTTTCTACTTTAAGCTCCCCCTGCTTCAAATGTCAATTCCGCGAATCAAGTCGCCAAGTGCTCACGAAACAAT
>CAVTRS010000011.1:0-70496 GCA_963737185.1 uncultured Acidobacteriota bacterium
CGCCACAAGCAGCGGCCAGACTCGAGCCGCCGGCCTACTGCCAGCGATGGCAGTAGATGATGGCGCCCCGGTCTGTGGCGCGTGATCGCACGGCCCGCCGGGCCAGGAGGTACCGACAGCTAGCGCTGCTCAGCATCCTCCCAGGTTGCGGGCCGCGACCTTCAGGGCCAGCCGGATGTCTTCCTCTGACCGGGCCGGGTCGTCATTCCACGCATATTCCCCGCCCCAGAACACGCCGCCGTTGACCTCCTCGCACGCGGCGCGCAGCACCCGGGCCTCATCCGTGGTCCGCGCCCGGTGCGCGGTCAGCATGGCGAACCGTTTCGACTCCCGGCGCCATGTCAACCGCCGCGGTTCTCTCCAGGGACGTACTTCGGCAGATGCCTCCCTCCATGCCTGCAACAGGCACCGCTCCCCGCCAGGGCCGATCCGGTCGCCCTGATGCCAGCCGCGCTCTTCGATGATCTCCAGGGTGCGCTCGAACACGTTCACTTCGGCTCCATCGCGTCGGTCGTACGAGTATTCGAATTATTGTTCTATCACTGGCCGGGGCGTAGCAGCTTTGGGGCTCCCCTCAGATCCATAAGTCAATGCAGATCCGTTGGGCCAATCTACGGGCCTGGCGCACAGCCCTCCCGCGCGCCCCGCCGCCCTGAGCGCTTCTGCTCGCCCAGGCGTGACCCGACTCCCCGCGGACGTCGGTATCGCGACTAGGCGCGCCGCCCAGCTTCCGTAGAACGGGCGTGCTCCAGGCCGATCGACCCAGCGCCGGGGCGGGCCGGGCCGACACGCGGCCTGACGCGACTGTGGCGCATGTCCATATTGTTTGGTAACTTTCCTAATTAACTTCAGGACGACCCGGTTCCCGGCGGTTCCGGGCGGCGCACCGGAGGTCGGCTCATGAGGTACGCACCGGGATGGCTGGCCCTGTCCACCGCCCTGGCCACGGCGGCCACCCTGGCCGTCGCGGGGGCCCCGGGGCCTGCCGCGGCCGCCGCGACGCTCCCCCCGCCGGTCGTCCGGGTCAACCAGGTCGGGTACTCCCCCGGCAGCCCGAAGGTGGCGTTCGCCATGCTGCCCCGGGCGGTCAGCAGCGTCAGCTTCACGGTCGTCGGCGACCGCGGCGTGGTGTACCGCGGCCGGTCGGCCGACGACGTCGGGCGGTGGAACGTCAATTACCGGGCGGTGTACCAGCTTGACTTCTCCGCGGTGCGGCGCCCGGGCCGCTACCGGGTCGAGATCTCCGGGCCACCGTCCGCGGCGTCCCCGCCGTTCCTGATCGCCGGGTCCCAGCAGCTCTACCACGGCCTGGTGAACAACGCCGTGCGGTACTTCACCTCGGAGCGGGACGGCGCCGACGTCGTGTCCTCGGTCCTGGACCGCAAGCCGGCCAACCTCACCGACCGCCGCGCCTACGTCTACGCCGACCCGCGCTACGACAACAACGACAACCTGCTCGGCAAGCTGACCAGGATCGGCGGCCCGGTCAACGTGGCCGGTGGCTGGTTCGACGCCGGCGGCGGCTACGAGAAGTTCGGCTACACCGCGAGCTACGCCGACGGGCTCATGCTGATCGCGGCCCGCGACTTCCCCGGCCAGTACCGCACGCTGCTGCCCGAGGCCGACTTCGGCCTCAGCTGGCTGCGCAAGCTGTGGAACCCGGCCAAGAAGGTCCTGTATATCCAGGTGGGCATCGGCAACGGGAACGCCAGCAACACCATCCAGGGCGACTACAACTTCTGGTTCCTGCCGCAGCAGGAGGACCGAATGAACGTCAAGCCCGGCGGCAACCCCGGCCCCACGGCCCACTACGTCAAGTACCGGCCGGTGTTCGAGGCCGCGCCGCCCGGCAAGCCGATCAGCCCGGACCTGGCCGGGCGCTTCGCCGCCGACTTCGCGCTCGGCGCCCAGCTCGACGCGCGGGCCAGCCGGGCCAGCGCCGAGCACCTGCTCTCGCTCGCCCGGGGCGTCTACGCGATGGCGAAGACCACCGACGTCGGCCAGATCGTCACCACGTTCCCGCACGACTACTACCCTGGCACCGAGTGGAAGAGCGACATGCTCTGGGGCGCCGCGGAGATCGCGCTCGCCGACGAGGCGCTGCACGCCCCGGCCTGGCGGCTGAGCGACGACCTGCAGGTCGCGGCGCGCTGGGCGAAGGCGTACATCGCACAGGGCCACCCGGTGGGCGGGGACACGCTCAACCTGTACGACAACGGCGCGCTCGGCGAGGCCGACCTGCTGCAGGCCATGCGGCAGGCGCCGTTGCCGCCGGTCATCGCCCCGTCGGCCCTGCTGAACGACCTGGCCGCGCAGCTGCGGGTCGGCGAGGACTGGGCCCAGGGCGACCCGTTCCAGCTCGGCACGGCCCTCGGCCCGAGTGACGCCACGCCGCACGCGTTCGGCCTGTACATCACCAACGCGCTGTACCGGCGGTACGGCGGCTCGGACGCCTACCAGGCGTTCGCGCAGCAGCAGCTGAACTTCGCACTCGGCGCCAACGGCTGGGGCAGCTCGTTCGTGGTCGGGGCCGGCAGCACGTTCCCGAACTGCATGCAGAGCGAGATCGCGAACCTGGCCGGCTCGCTGAACGGGCGGGGCAACATCCAGCTCGGGGCCACGACCGACGGCCCGAGCAGCCCGGACAACTTCGTCGGGCTCGGCACCGTCACCGGGATGAAGGCCTGCCGCGCGGGCCACTACAAGGCGTTCGACACGGCCACCGCGGCCTACGAGGACAACGTGGTCAGCTGGCCGTCGGTCGAGCCGGCCGACGACTACACCGCCAACTCGCTGCTGGCGTTCGCGCTGGCCGGGGCGCACGCGCGCTAGTCGCACGCGGGCTGCTCCGGCGGCGCCGGGCGCGGCGTGTCAGCCCACTCTGTCTGGGTGATCTCAGCGTCCCGGCCTGCTGCGACAATCGGGGGCATGAGCGACGATCGCGAGCTGGCGGCACCGGCCGACCCCGGCTGGCTGACGGCGGAGGAGCAGCGGCTGCGGGAGGCCCGGGCCGGCGTGCCGTGGCGGGCCTGGGGGCCGTACCTGAGCGAGCGCCAGTGGGGCACGGTCCGGGAGGACTACAGCGACAGCGAGGACGCCTGGTCGTACTTCAGCCATGATCAGGCGCGGTCTCGCGCGTACCGGTGGGGCGAGGACGGTATCGCCGGGATCAGCGACGACAAGCAGCGGCTGTGCCTGGCTCTCGCGCTGTGGAACGAGCGGGACCCGATCCTCAAGGAGCGCCTGTTCGGCCTGACGAACGCCGAGGGCAACCACGGCGAGGACGTCAAGGAGTACTACTTTTACGTCGACAACCTGCCCACGCACAGCTACCAGCGCTATCTCTACAAGTACCCGCAGGCCGAGTTCCCCTACGCCGACCTGGTCGCGGTGAACCGGGCCCGGTCCCGGCACGAATTCGAGTACGAGCTCGTCGACACCGGCGTCTTCGACGACGGCCGCTACTTCGACGTCGAGGTGGAGTACGCCAAGGCCGCGCCCGAGGACATCCTGTGCCGGGTCACCGTGCACAACCGGTCCGACCGGGACGCCGTGCTGCACGTGCTGCCCACGCTGTGGTTCCGCAACACCTGGTCCTGGGGAACCGGCGAGTCCCGGCCCCGGCTCTCCCGCGCCGAGGCCGCCTGCCCGGCCGTCCGGGCCGAGCATCCCGCAGCTCGGCGTGCTGTACCTGTACGCGGAGCCGGGCGCGGCCCTGCTGTTCTGCGAGAACGAGACGAACACCGCGCGCATCTTCGGCACCGCGCCCGCGACCCGCTTCGCCAAGGACGGCATCGGCGACCACCTGCTGCACGGCGCGGAAACCGTGAACCCCGCCGGCCAGGGGACCAAGGCCGCGGCTCAGGTCCGGCTGGTCGTGCCGCGGCGGGCAGGCCGCCACGGTGGTGCGGCTCACCCGTGCGGACCCGGACGCGCTCGCGGTGCCGTTCGCCGGCGCGGGCGAGCTGATCGCGCGGCGGCGGGCCGAGGCGGACGAGTTCTACGACGCGATCACGCCGGACGCGGTGAGCGACGACGCGAAGGCGGTCATGCGCCAGGCCCTGGCCGGGATGCTGTGGTCCAAGCAGTGCTACTACTTCGACGTCGACCGGTGGCTGCGCGAGCGGCACGCCCACCCGCTGCGGGCGCCATTGCGGCACGGCAGCCGCAACGAGTCCTGGTTCCACATGCTCAACCACGACGTGGTGTCCATGCCCGACAAGTGGGAGTACCCGTGGTACGCGGCCTGGGACCTCGCGTTCCACTGCCTTCCGCTGGCCATGGTCGACCCCGACTTCGCCAAGAGCCAGATCGACCTGATGCTCTCCCAGGGATACCTGCACCCGAACGGCCAGATGCCGGCCTACGAATGGAACTTCGGCGACGTGAACCCGCCGGTGCACGCGTTCGCCACCTTGTTCCTGCAGAACCTGGAGACCGGGCTGGGCGAGCCGGACCTGCCGTTCCTGCAGGAGTGCTTCTCCCGGCTGCTGCTGAACTTCACCTGGTGGGTGAACCGCAAGGACCCCACCGGCCGCAACGTGTTCGAGGGCGGCTTCCTCGGCCTGGACAACATCGGGGTGTTCGACCGCAGCGCAGCGCTGCCCACGGGCGGGCGCCTGGAGCAGGCGGACGGCACGGCCTGGATGGCGATGTTCAGCCAGAACATGCTCGAGCTGGCCCTGACCCTGGCCGGGCACGACGCGGCCTACGAGGAGTTCGTGCTCAAGTTCGTCGAGCACTTCTTCTGGATCGCGGCCGCCGTGGACCCGGTCGGCGAGCATCCCGACGAGATGTGGGACGACGAGGACGGCTTCTTCTACGACGTGCTGCGGCTGCCCGACGGCACCGGGGCGCGGATCAAGGTCCGGTCCCTCGTCGGGCTGCTGCCGCTGTGCGCCGCCACGCTGATCGAAGCCCGTGACCTGGAGCGCTACCCGCGGATCGCCGCGAAGGCCGCCGAGTTCCTCGACCGCAACCGGGACCTGCTCACCAACATCGCCGACCCGTCCGTGCCCGGCGTCCACGGCCGACGGCTGCTATCGCTGGTCAACGAGGACAAGCTGCGGCGGATCCTGGCCCGGATGCTGGACGAGGAGCGCTTCCTGGGCCCGCACGGGATCCGGTCGATCTCGCGCTGGCACCTCGACCACCCTTACGTCCTCGACGCCGGGGGGACGGAGTACCAGGTGCAGTACGAGCCGGCCGAGTCGACGACCGGGATGTTCGGCGGCAACTCCAACTGGCGCGGTCCGGTCTGGTTCCCGATCAACCTGCTGCTGGTCCGCGCCCTGATCACGCACTACCGGTACTACGGCGACGGGCTGAAGGTGGAGTGCCCCACCGGCTCCGGGACGATGATGACCCTGTTCGAGGTGGCGCAGGAACTGTCCCGCCGCCTGGCCGGGACGTTCCTGCGGGACGGCGATGGGCAGCGCCCGGTCTACGGCGGGACCCGGCTGTTCCAGGAAGACCCGCACTGGCGGGACCTGATCCTGTTCTACGAGTACTTCCACGGCGACAACGGGGCCGGGCTCGGCGCCTCGCACCAGACCGGGTGGACCGGAGTGGTAGCCAGGATCATCCAGAGCCTGGGCCAGTTCGATGCCGCCTCCGTGCTCGACGACCACCAGTGGCCGATGGCCCGCTCGTACCGCCGCCTCGCCGCGGCGCCCGTGGCCGAGGTGACCACGGCCCGCCAGGCCCGCGGCCTGACCGAGCAGGAATCGTCCCGCTGACCCGGCCGGGCCGGCCTTCCCGGCCCGGCCGGACCGGGCTGCTGACCGTTATGGATCGCGCAAGGACAGCGCGGCCAGGGCAGCGTTGACGATCGAGCCGGCGTCGAGGTCGTGCGCGCGGTACAGGTCGCCGACCGTGCCGGACTGCCCGAACGAGTCGACGCCGAGGCTGACGGCGGGCACGCCAAGCGCCGAGCCGAGCCAGCTCAGGGTGTGCGACGCCGCGTCGTGCACGGTCACGACCGGCGCCCGGGCGCCGAACACGGTGCGCAGCGCCCCGGGAACGGACGGGGTGGTCGCGGTGCGGACCCCCTGCCGCAGGGTCCGCTGCCAGGCCCGGTAGAGACGGTCGGCCGACGTCACGTCGACGACATGCGCGGCGATGCCCTCGTCGGTCAGCTCGGCGGCCGCGGCGAGCACCTCGGGCAGGACCGCGCCCGAGCCGGCCAGGTAGACGGCGGGCGCGCCCTGCGCGGCGGCCTCGGACGCGTCGACCAGCGGGTAGGCGCCGGCCAGCACCTGACGGCGCAGGATCGCGTCGCCGAGCCGGTCCCGCGCGCGGGCGAACGGGTCCTGGTCGATGCCCCGGGTGCTGAGCCGGAAGTAGTACGAGCCTTGCTCGGCAGGGGCGGTCCCGGGCGGCGCGGCGCCCGCGGCCGCGATCGACTGCAGGGCACCGCACAGCAGCCAGTCGAGGGCAGCCGAGTACGCGGGCTCGATGAACGTGACCCCTGGCAGCTCCAGGCCGACCGACGCGGTGATGGTCGACTGGTGCGCGCCCCCCTCGGGGGCGAGGGAGACCCCGGACGGGGTGCCAGCCACCACGAACCGCGCCCCGGAGTAGACGGAGTAGACGAAGGCGTCCAGGCCGCGCAGCACGAACGGGTCGTACACGGTGCCGACCGGGAGCAGCGGCTGATCCGACAGGTCCCAGGACAGGCCGAGCTGCCCGAGCAGCAGGAACAGGTTCATCTCGCTGATGCCCAGCTCGATGTGCTGGCCTTCGGGGCCCTCGGACCATTTCAGCGCGGCGTCCTCGCTCCACGAGCGGCGGGCGGCCGGGCTGAACACGCCCATGCGGTTGATGAAGCCGGCCAGGTTGGTGGACGTGGCGACGTCCGGCGCGGCGGTGACCAGGAGCGGAGCGACGGTCTCGTCGCGGGACAGGCCGACGAGGATCCGGCCCAGCGCCTCCTGGGTGGACATCCCGCGGCTGGCCCGCAGGCCGGCCGAGTCGGGCACGGCCACGGCGGGCGGGTGGCCCCGCGGTGCCCGGGCCAGGTGCTCACGCCGGGCCGCCGCCCACCGCCCGGCCGGGGTCATCGGGTCGAGCCGGTCCCATTCGGTGGCCAGGGTCAGGCCCAGCCGTTCGCGCATCTCGTCGACCTGGGCCGTGGTCAGCAGCGCGGAGTGGTTGCGCGGGTTCCCGGCCAGCGGCAGACCCCAGCCCTTGACCGTGTAGGCGAACACCACGCTGGGCCGGCCGGCGTCCCGGTCGCACTCGCCGAAGGCGTCGAACAGCGACCGGAAGTCGTGCCCGGCCAGGTCGGTGACCAGGCCGGCCAGGTCGGCGTCGGCGATCCCGGCACAGAACCGGCGGACCTGCACCGGGGCGCCATCCAGGAACCGGTCCCGGACCTCCTGGGGCGGCAGCCCGAACAGCGACTGGTAGTGCTCGTTGGGCATCTGGTCGATCCAGTCGCGCAGCGCCTGCCCGCCCTCGCGCGCGAACGCCTCCTGCAGCCGGTGGCCGTACTTGGCCTCGACCACCTGCCATCCGGCCCCGGTGAACTGCTGTTCCCACTGCGCGATGCGGATCCCCGGCACCACCCGGTCCAGCGACTGCCGGTTCACGTCGACGATCCACATGACGTTGCCCAGGCCGTCGGTGGCCGGGTCGGAGACTGCCTCCCAGATGTTGCCCTCGTCGAGCTCGGCGTCGCCGATCAGCGCCACGAACCGGCTGCGCGGCCGGGCGCCGAAGTGCGCGTCCACGTAGCGGCGGGTCACGGCGGCGAACAGCGGCGCGGCGGCGCCGAGCCCGACCGAGCCGGTGGAGAAGTCGACGGGGTCCGGGTCCTTGGTCCGGCTGGGATAGGACTGCAGCCCGCCGTACGCGCGCAGCATGGGCAGGTAGCGACGGTCGAGGTTGCCGAGCAGGTACTGGATGGCGTGAAAAGCCGGGGAGGCGTGCGGCTTGACGCTGACCTTGTCCGGGGCGTCGAGATACGCGAAGTACAACGCGGTCATGATGGTGACCAGGCTGGCGCTGGAGGCCTGGTGGCCGCCTACCTTGACGCCGTCACCGGTGTCGCGGTCATGGTTGGCGGCATCGACGATGCGGGTCGCCAGCCACAGCACGCGCTGCTGGATCGTGTCCAGGACATCGGTGTCAGGGGCGGCCTCGGCCACCCCCGCTGCGGTCTCGGCCATGTTCTCATCGCAGTTCCGGGCCGCCGGGTTGTCAATCGGCCATAACGATCCGTTTCGGGCCCGGGGTAACCAGAAATCACGCAAAGTTGACGTCCCGGTTACACCGCGCGCACAAGTCCTCGTTTACCTTGGGAGGCCTATGCGCAAGTCGGCCTACAGCGAGCACGCCCGCTCCTACAACCGGCGGACAGGCGCGTTCCAGCGCTACCGCCGGGCGATCGTCGACGCGCTGCCGATCCGGCGGGGGCAGGTGGTCCTCGACGTGGGCTGCGGGACCGGGCTGTGCTGCGGCATGCTCCGGGACAAGGTAGGCCCCGAGGGCGGCGTCGTCGGCATCGAGGAGTCGCCCCAGATGGCCGAGGTGGCGCGGGAGCACATCGCCGAGGAGGGCTGGCGCAACGTCACCGTGGTGCAGTCGCCGGCCGAGGAGGCCGAGATCAAGGTCACCGCGGACGCCGCGCTGTTCTGCGCCGTGCACGACATCCTGCAGTCCCCGGACGCGCTGCGGAACGTCCTGGGCAGCCTGCGTCCCGGGGCTTGGGTGGCCGCCGGCGGCGGCAAGTGGGCCGCGCCGGCCATGGTGGCCGTGAACATCCAGGCCAGGATGCTGCACGCTCCTTACGTGCGGAGCTTCGAGGGGTTCGACCGGCCGTGGGTCCACCTGGAGCAGCTGGTCGAGGACGTCCGCGTCCGCGAGCTGGCGTTCGGCAGCGGGTACGTGATGACCGGCAAGGCGCTGGCCCGCGCCGGGATCTAGCGGCGCGCCCGGCCGGGCACCATCGCCGAGCAGGCCTCGAGGAGCGCCGGGGCGAACAGCTGCGGCGCGTTGACGCACATGCCGTGATCGGCGTTCACCTGATGGACCGACGCACCCGGGATGGCCTGGGCCAGCCGGAGCTGGCGTCGGGCCGGCACGATCCGGTCCCGGCCCGTGATCAGCACCGCGGTGGGGACGTCGACCTGGCCGATCCAGCGGTCCGACGTGAACTCGCAGACGGCCTGGATGGCCGAGACCGCGGTGACCAGCGTGGTCCGGCTCAGCTGGGCCCGGGCCCAGCGGGCCGTGACCGGGTCGTCCACGTGCCCCAGGAGCGTCATCCCGAGGACGTCGGCGCGCGCCCCGTGCAGGACCGGGTTCCACCGGATCGCGGCGGCCGCGGTCGGCAGCGCCAGTGCGGCCAGCATCTCCGTCGGTGACCCGCGGACGTTGCTCGCGGTGCAACACAGCACCAGGCCGGACAGCCGCGCGGCGTGCCGCCGGTACAGCAGCTGGGCGACCATGCCGCCCATGGAGTAACCCACCGCGGTGAACGTGCCGATGCCGAGGGCGTCGGCGAGCGCGGCGGTGTCGTCGGCGCAGTCCTCCAGCCGGAACCGCGAGCCGACGCTGATCCCGTCGCCGTGGCCGCGCAGGTCGGCCGCGACGACCCGGAACTGGCGGGCGAGCGGAGCGAGGGCCGCCCGCCAGTTCAGCTCCGCCGTGCACGCCACCCCGTGGATGAGCATGAGCGTCTCGGCACCGGGCGGCCCCGGGCGTTCCCAGACTCGCGTGATCCCGCGGCCGGGCACCTCCACCAGGCGGGTCAGCGGAGTCGCCGCCTCCCCCAGCACCTGCCGCACTACGCCCACTCTCCTGAGTAACCTGTCAGCGAGAGCCAGCGATCGGCGTCCAGCCGGGGGTCATACGGTGTTCTCATGTTAGTGCTGAGGATACTGCGGGCTGGCGGGGATGCAGAGTGACACAGTGCGGGGCGGGCACACAGACTCAGGAGGAGCGCAGATGACTGACCAACCCGCCGAGGAGCGCGCGGCCGCCGATATCGGCGTGACCGGCCTCGCGGTCATGGGCCGCAACCTGGCCCGGAACCTGGCCCGGCACGGCTACGCGGTCGCGCTGCACAACCGGTCCGTCGAGCGGACCCGCAGCCTGGTGGCCGAGCACGATGATGAGGGCCGGTTCCTGCCCAGTGAGTCGATGGCCGACTTCGTGGCGAGCCTCCGGCGGCCGCGGGCGATCATCGTGATGGTCAAGGCGGGCGCGGGCACCGACGCCGTGATCGACGAGCTGGTGCCGCTGCTGGACGCCGGGGACATCGTGGTGGACTGCGGCAACGCCCACTACACCGACACGCGGCGGCGGGAGGCGGCCCTGCGGGAGCACGGCCTGCACTTCGTCGGCTGCGGCGTCTCCGGAGGCGAGGAGGGGGCGCTCAACGGGCCGAGCATCATGCCGGGCGGTTCGGCGGAGTCCTACGCACGGCTCGGGCCGATGTTCGAGTCGATCGCGGCCCAGGTTGACGGTACGCCGTGTTGCGTACACGTCGGGCCGGACGGGGCCGGCCATTTCGTCAAGATGGTGCACAACGGCATCGAGTACGCCGACATGCAGCTGATCGCCGAGGCCTACGACATCCTGCGCGCCGGCCTGGACGAGGAGCCAGCCCAGATCAGCGAGATCTTCCGCACCTGGAACGAGGGCGACCTCGACTCGTTCCTCATCCAGATCACCGCGGACGTGCTGGCGCACACCGATGCCCAGACCGGCCGGCCGTTCGTGGACATCGTGGCCGACCGGGCCGAGCAGAAGGGCACCGGGCGATGGACCGTGCAGAGCGCGCTGGACCTGGGCATCCCGATCACCGGCATCGCCGAGGCGACGTTCGCCCGCTCGCTGTCCGGGCACGTCGACCAGAGGGAGGCCGCCCGCCAGGCGTTCGGCAGCGACGCCAAGCCGCCGGACCGGATCGACCGGGACGCGTTCATCGACCAGGTCCGCCGGGCGTTGTACGCGTCGAAGGTAGTGGCCTACGCCCAGGGCTTTGACCACATCGCCGCGGGCAGCGCGGAGTACGACTGGGACATCGACCGCGGCGCGATGGCCACCATCTGGCGCGGCGGCTGCATCATCCGCGCCCGGTTCCTGGACCGCATCCGCGAGGCCTACGACGAGAACACCGCGCTGCCCAGCCTGCTGGTGGCGCCGTACTTCGCGGACGCGGTCCGCGACGGCGTCGACAGCTGGCGGCAGGTCGTGGCCCAGGCGGCGATGACCGGCATCCCGACGCCCGCGTTCTCGTCCTCGCTGGCGTACTACGATGGGCTGCGCCGCGACCGGCTGCCCGCCGCGCTGATCCAGGGCCTGCGGGACAACTTCGGCGCGCACACCTACCAGCGCGTGGACGCCGAGGGCAGCTTCCACACCGAGTGGGCCGGCGATCAGCGCGAGCATCCCGCCTGACCGGCGGCGCCCGCGCCCGCACACCGGGCTTACCTGACCGGACCGGCACCGACCAGCTCCTTTCGGGCTGCCGCGGCACGGGGATCTCGGTCGGCGTGGCGGCGCGTGCATGACATGACAACGCGTGTGGTCTGGGCGACCCAATCTCTGCCTGCGCGCAGGTCAATTGATGTCGAACTCGTTGCTGCGGCCCAGAAACGCGCGAGCAGTTCAGGATCTCGGCAGTCAATGACGATCTGGAAGCGGACAGCCATCAAGTCCTCCCTCGCGGCGCGGTCAGTGCCCTGACAGTGGCGTCCGGGCCGGCGGGCTAGTGACCGGTCAGTGCGACGGCGCGGTGAGGTCGCCCGGGCGGAGCCGGAACACCTGCAGCCGCAGGTTGTGGTACTTCTCGGTCTCGCCCACCCACTCCATGCCGATCCGGCGCACCGTGGCCAGGGCACGCCGGTTGGTCGGCCGCACGACGGCGATGACCTGCTCGACACCCTGCTGGAAGGCCCACCGCGCCAGCGCCAGCCCGGTCTCGGCGGCGTAGCCGTTGCCCCAAGCGTCCCGGTGCAGCTCCCAGCCGATCTCGTACTCGTCGTCGGGCGGCAACGGCAGCAGGGTCGCGCCGCCGATCAGGCGCCCGTCCTGGCCGAGCTCGATCGCCCAGCGGCCGGCGGGCGTGAGCAGGCGCGCGTCCTCGGCCAGCCACTCCTGCAGGACGGTACGCATGGCCGCCTCGTCGGGGACCCGGTCCATGGCCGGGGCCAGCCACCGGGCCACCTCGGTGTCGCCGTAGGCGGCCTGCGCCGCGGGGGCATCGTCAGCGCGCCACGGGCGCAGCACGAGTCGCTCGGTTACCAGCCGCTGGGTCATGGGCACACGATAACCGGCGTTCCAGCAGGAGCTGACGCCTGTCCAGGCAACCGGCCCAGAAGCCGGCCCAGCCCCTTCTTGACTCTCACGTTGCGTGAGGGAGGCAAGCTCGTGTCATGTTCAGCATCGGCGAGTTCACGCGGATCGGCACGGTCTCCATCCGCACGCTCCGGCACTACGACGAGATCGGGCTCCTGCGGCCGGCGAAGGTCGACCCGGAAACCGGCTACCGCGGCTACTCCGCAGACCAGCTGGGACAGCTGAACCGGATCGGCGCCCAGCCGCGCCCGGGTAGGCCATCCCGGGCCGTACCGGCGCGCACGCGGAGCCGTGACGCGAGGTCGGCCCTGCGGCGCGCCCCGAGTTAAATGTCAGACCGGCGCCGTAGTGTGCACGCCATGGGCAACAGTCCGGTCGACCCGGCGCCGCGCGCGCAGGCGCTGCGCGCCGCCGACCCGCGGCTGCGCGAGCCGCCGGCCGGACCTCTGGCCCTGTCGCAGCCGTCCTGCCTGGACAACCTGCGTGAGGCCCGGTTTGCCGCCTACCGCCGCCGGGCTGACGTCCGGCCGCCCGCGGAGATCCTCGGCTCACGGTCCCCCCGCGAGGCGAACGTCTCCCGCCGCGGCGCGGAGGCAGCCCGGGAAGCGCTCCGCCAGCGCCGCCAGGCGAGCTGATCAGAACAAGCTGCCGTGCACGCCGCCGTCGACGCGGATCGTGGCGCCGGTGGTGAAGCTGGCCGACGGGGATGCGAGGTACAGCGCCGCGCCGACGATCTCCTCGGGACGGCCGGGCCGGCGCAGCGCGGACGAGTGCCGCAGGCCCGCGGTCACCGCGTCCAGGTCCCAGGCTTTGCTGATATCGGTGAGGAACGGGCCGGCCATGATGGTGTTGACCCGGACCGCCGGCCCGTACGCCCGGGCCAGGCCGAGCGTGAGCACGTCCAGCCCTGCCTTGGCGGCTGCGTAGGGCAGCGCGCCCGGCGAGGGGCTGGCGGCCTCCACGGACGAGATGTTGATGATCGCTCCCGATCCGGCGGCAGCCATCCTCTCCCCGATCAGCGTGCCCAGGCGGAACGGCCCCTTGAGGTTGACCGCGAAGACCTTGTCGTACAGCGCCTCAGAGATCTCGGTGAGCGAAGGGTAGAGCGGGGAGAGCCCGGCGTTGTTGACCAGCACGTCGATCCGGCCGGCCTGCCGGTAAGCACTCTCGGCCAGTTCGCCGCACTGGTCCCAGTGGGAGACGTTGGCGCCGATCGCCCACGCGTCGACGTGGTGCTTGGCGCGAGCCTCGGCGGCCACCTCCTCGCACGCCTGCTGCTTGCGGCTGGCCACGATCACGCTGGCACCATGCGCGGCGAAGCCGAGCACCATCTGCCTGCCCAGGCCGCGGCTGCCGCCGGTCACCAGCGCGACCTGCCCGGACAGGTCGAACAGCGGATCGGGCATCGGCACTCTCCCGGGGTGAGCGCGGGTCACACCCGCGCGAGGCGGCGGCCGCGCCGGAACAGGGCCACGGCCATGGCGTGCAGCCGGTCGCCGATCGCAGGATCGGTCAGCCCGGCGCACGCGCGCGCATGCGAACTCTCCAGGATGATCCCGAGCTTAAAGCAGGCCAGTACCACGTACCAGTCGAGCGCGTCGAGATTCCGGTCGCTGCCGTCGGCGTACGCGGCGACGATGTCGCTGGCCGGGCCGACGCCGCCGGCCGCCCACAGCGCGCCGGCCGGTTCCAGGGTCTCGTGCTCGTCCGGCAGCGAGGCCAGGAACCGGCCCAGGTCGACCAGCGGGTCACCGACCGTGGCCATCTCCCAGTCGAGCACCGCGGTGATCCGGGGCTGGCCCGCCTCCACCAGCAGGTTGCCCAGGTGATAGTCGCCGTGCATCAGCCCGGGGCGCCCGTCCGCCGGGCGGTCGCGGTCCAGGAACGCGGCCAGCGCGTCCATGCCCGGCAGCGGCTCACCCGGGTACCCGGGCAGCTGCCGGTAGCTCTCCCATTCCGCCAGCCACCGCGGCACCTGGCGGCCCAGGAACCCCTGCGGGCGCCCCAGGTCGCCCAGCCCGGCCGCGACGTAATCAACTCGCCCGATCCGGGCCAGCTCGGCCGCGGCCACCCGGCCGAGCTGCTGCCGCCCGCCGGCGGTCCCGGCGTAGCCCGGCCGCTGCACCATCGGGTTGACGCCGCCGACCGCGCGCATGATCACGAACGGCACGCCGAGCACGGAGTCGTCCGCGCACGTCGCGGCCCACCGCGGGTGCGGCACGTCGGTAGCGGCCAGCGCCTCCAGTACGCGGGCCTCGCGCAGGATCGTCTCCCCGGCTCTCGGCCGCGGGTGCCGGGACGGGCGGCGCAGCACGTAGTCCGCGCCGGCCCGGCGGAAGCGGACCAGCAGGTTCTGCGTGCCTCCCGCGAGCGGGACCGGGTCTTCCACCGGCCCGGCCGGGAAGCCCTGCGCGTCCAGCCAGCGCGTCAGGGCCGCGACATCCACCAGCTCCGTCAGCACGTCATCCGGGTCCCGGTCCATGCCTGCGGCCATGGCCCCATGGTGCCGGTTATCCGATCGACCGGCGAGCCGGCCGCCGCTACCGTGACGGTCATGACCGAAGCATGGACCGCTCCGCAGGTGGAACGCACCGACCCCGGGCTCATCCTGGGCGAGCGCCAGGCGCTGGAGGCCTGGCTGGACTTCCATCGCGATACGCTGCTGCTCAAGTGCGCCGGCCTGACCGCCGGCCAGCTGAAGGAGCGGGCGGTTCCGCCGTCCCGGCTCTCCCTGCTCGGCCTGGTGCGGCACATGACCGAGGTCGAGCGCTCGTGGTTCCGCATCCACGCGGGCAATCGCGACATGCCCTTCCCGTACGACCCCGACCTGACCGGCGAGGACTTCGAAGCGCTGGATGACGCGGACGCGGCCGCCAACATCGAGGCCTACCTCCAGGAGATAGGACACGCGCGCGCCGCCGTGGCTTCCAAACAGCTTGATGACGTCGTCCCCAGCCACGGTCACCACCCCGAGCGCGGCCGGGACATCCGCTGGATCTACCTGCACATGATCGAGGAGTACGCGCGCCACAACGGGCACGCCGACCTCATCCGGGAACGGATCGACGGCGTCACCGGCGACTGAACCCCCGCCGCCGCGCGGGAGATCGGCGGGCCCGCGGGATCACAGCGGCGGGCGGCGGTCGGGCGCGTCCAGCCACGCGAAGCGCTCCTCGTGCGCGGCGGCGACCCGGAACGCCGTGACGTCGTCGTAGGTCCGGCCGACGACCGAGAGCCCGCCGGGCCCCGCGGCCCTGCGGCTGCGGCGCGCACCCGGGATAGCTGGCCCGGGCGCGCCGGTTAGAGCCGGTCGGGCGCGGTGACGCCGAGCAGGCCCAGGCCGTTGGCCAGCACGATCTTCGCCGCCTCGGCCAGCCACAACCGCGCGCGCCCGAGGTCATCGAGTGGCTCGTCCCCGCGGGGCAGGATGCGGCAGGCGTCGTAGAACCGGTGGTAGGTACCGGACAGGTTCTCGAGGTATCGCGCGATGCGATGCGGCTGGCGGAGCTCGGCCGCGGTGGCCACTACGCCGGGGAAGTCCGCGAGTGCCTTGAGCAGGTCGGTTTCGCGGTCGCGGGTGAGCAGGGCGCCGTCGTACGTCTCGCCTCGGGTGAGGCCGGAGTTGGCGGCGTGACGCAGCAGGGACGCGATCCGGGCGTGGGCGTACTGCACGTAGAACACCGGGTTGTCGCTGCTGCGCCGGGTCCACAGGTCCAGGTCGAGGTCGATCGGTGAATCCAGCGAGTACCTGGCCAGCGCGTACCGGGCGGCGTCCACTCCGATCGCGCTGACGAGGTCGTCGAGCGTGACCACCGTTCCGGCACGCTTGGACATCTGCAACGGCTGGCCGTCGCGGACCAGGCTGACCAGCTGACCGATGAGGATCTCCAGCGTCTGGTCGGGATCATCGCCGAAGCACGCGGCGATCGCGCGCAGGCGGCCGACGTAACCGTGATGATCGGCACCGAGGACGATCAGGAGCTTGCCGAACCCGCGGCTGCGCTTATCCAGGTAGTAGGCGCAGTCCGCGGCGAAATAGGTGAACTCGCCGTTGCTGCGGACGTAGACGCGGTCCTTGTCGTCGCCGTAGTCCGTGGTGCGGATCCAGGTCGCGCCCTCGGCCTCGTAGACCTGACCGGACTGCCTGAGCCTGGCCAGCGCGCCGGCCAGCTCGCCGCGGTCATGCAGTTCCTGCTCGGCGAAGTACACATCGAAGTTCACCCCGAAATCTTCCAGCGAGGTCTTGATCTCGCTGAACATCAGCGCGACGCCCTCGGCCCGGAAGACCCGCAGGGCATCCGCGTCTGGCTCGCCGAGGGCGTCCGGGTGCTTCTCGGCCACCGCCCGGGCGATCTCGCCGATGTACTCGCCCGCGTAGCCGTCGTCCGGCGGCGCGTCGTGCCGCGCGGCGGCGAGCAGGGAGCGGGCGAACCGGTCGATCTGCGCGCCGGCGTCGTTGAAGTAGTACTCCGTGACGACGTCGGCGTCCTGGGCGCGGAGGATCCGGGCCAGCGAGTCGCCGACCGCGGCCCATCTCGCGTGGCCGATGTGAACCGGCCCGGTGGGGTTGGCCGAGACGAACTCGAGGTTCACCGGCTGGCCGGCCTGGGCGGTCCCGCGGCCGTACGCCGCGCCCCGCCCGACGACAGCCCCGGCCACCGACGCCGCCGCCGCGGGCCGCAGGCGGACGTTCAGGAATCCGCCCCCGGCCACCTCGGCGCTCTCGATCGCCGGGTTGGCGATGAGCCGGTCCGCGATCGCCCGGGCCAGCTCGCGCGGCGGAAGGCCCGCCTGCTTCGCCACCTGAAGCGCCAGCGCCGACGCGTAGTCGCCATGGCCGGGATTCCTCGGCCGCTCCACGCTCGTCGTCGCGGGCAGCACGGCAGGGTCGGCGCCCAGCCCGGCCAGCGCCGCCGCGGCCGCGGCCAGGACCGCTTCGGCGAGCTGGCTGGGATCCACGCCACCAGGGTAGTGACCACGCCCCGGCCCGGCCGTGGGCGTGCGGTCAGGAAAGAATGTTCCCGCCGAGAACACCAGCTCGGGACCGAGACCCACCCAGGACCGGAGGATCGCGATGCCGCCTGGCCGTGTGCACTTCAACGGGTCCGTTAACCTTCCCGACGCCGAGGTGGTGATGCGCGAGATCAGCTCGCGCGTCCCTCGCGGCGTCCGCCGCGTGACCGACGGCGAGACCGGCGAGCGCTACTACTGGATCATGTTTCAGGTACAGAAGTTCGCGGGGGTGCCCTGAACCCCGGGAATAGGTATGGCAGCCCTGCGTCACCACCTGATTACCTCCCGCCACCCAACCTAGCCAGGACGCGCGCAGGCGATATCCCCGGACGGATAGATGCCGCCGGACATGGGCGCGGCAGGTGGCGCAACGCCTGCGACGGTCTCCGGTGGCCCTGTCCGGGCAGCTATGTGAGATGTTCCAGGAACCAGTCGCGGGCCAGCTGGGCGACGTGCTCCAGTGCCCCGGGTTCCTCGAACAGGTGCGATGCGCCTGGGACTGATGGGCCATATCGAGATCGATGATGGTGTCGACGCCAGGGCGCCAGGTGCGGATACGCATGGCCTCGAGGAATTGAATTTTTGCCTTGAGCGCGAAGATCGCGAGCCAGTCGCCGGAGGCTTCGACGCGATCCAGTTCTTCGGCGATCACGTAATCCGGTTTGCTGCGCACAAGCTCGGTGAGATTTGGCGCGTTGCGAAGATAAAGTCCCGCGCCCTTTTGCACTGTGCTCTCAAAAGTGAACGGGCCACGCCAATCGGGATGCAGGCGCCTCAATTCCGCGCGCGTCGCGGTGAGATAAGCTGGGAAAAGGCCCGCGGCCGCGCTCGTGACGGTGCTCGCGCCCGCGCCCGTAGCAGAGCCTGACGCGGATGCTGCGGCCTCTTTGCCGAGCACAGCCGTTGCGAGGCAATAAAGCGCGGAAAGCGCTCGCGGACGAGCAAGCGCGGCGATGGATTGCGGCTCGCGCAGCCCCGGCTGATGGAACGCGACGAGCTTCGCGGCAAGCTCCGCGATCAAAGTCCCGGTGCCGGCGTTTATGAACGCCGCGAGCGATTCAGGAGACGTGGGAGTGGCGGGCGCCATCCGCTATTCGTCCTCCGCGGATTCAATTTCGGGCAGGTCGGCCGCGCCGCCCGTCGCGCCCCGCATCGCGCGGCGAATCTGCTCTGAAGAAAATCCCGAGCGCAGCAGGCTCGCATAGAGCGATGCGCGTTTGCGTTCGTCGAGCGGGCCGCGCACGAATCTCAATTTTCTTTCGAGGCGCTTTTTGAGCATGTCCTCTTCATTCGTTTCCGCGAATGCGTCGTCGAGAGCAGCTTCGATGTGGCGATCGGGAACGCCGCGGGCGCGCAACTCCCGTGCGATTCGGAATCGGCCCTGCTTGCGATGCAACGCGCGCGTCCGTGCAAATTCGCGCGCGAATCGCGCGTCGTCGAGGCGGTTCTCGCGTTTTAGCCGATCGAGCACGGCACGCGCCATCGTCTCGTCCTCCGCGCGCCGCTCGAGCAACATGCGCATCTCGTGAACGGAATGCGCCCGCCGCATCAAGGCGCGCATCGCCGACATGTGGAGTTGCTCTTCCGTTGCCAGTTTGCGGGGAGCGCGCACGGAATGAGCATAGATGCAGCCGCGCATGGAGGCAAGGATGTAAGGACGATCAGCCGAGGAGAATTGGGATGAGGAATAACAAGCGGAAATACGTTGTGAATTGAATGATGTTTTGAGGTATGCGGACCTCGGAAGCTCAGGCCACTGCCATCCTGTTGACCGGCTTGAATTCATCTTTGAAGCCGGAAATCAGGTAGACAAACCATAGCCGCAAATCGCCGACGGTTACGGCGTCCGGACGAAACGGCAAACTGAGCTCGACCTTAAAATTCGGGTTTCCCGGATCGCCTCCAAAGAAACGCTGGATGCCCTTTCGCACTTTCGTCGAGGTATAGAACACGGCCTTGGGTCCAGCCGGGCGAACGACGATCTCAAGAAAGTAACTTGAGTTGTTTCTGGAAAACCTTGCCCTGGTGATGGAACGAGACGGAGGCAGGAATTGAAGCACTTCAACAACCTGGCGATTGGCCTCATTGTTGATCTGGCTGACGATTTCACTGAAACGGTCGACAATTTTGGACTCTTCAATCGCCACCCGGAAGCTGCTCAGATCCGCGGCGATATTGGGGTCGTCCGCCAAACCGACCTGTTTCAAAACAGGCTTGACCCAATTGTTGCTTACAGAATTCACGCTCACGTTTTCGTCCCTCCGGCGTGTCAACCGTCTCAATCTTGTTCCTAAGTAGATTTACAAAAAGAGGCGCCAATCTCTGCCCACGAATTTACAGGTTTCTGACGCGCGGACAAATTCGGGAATGACCCTCGCGTGTCCTAAATGCCAGTATGAAATTAACAGGGTATCTTCGGCACCAATGCGGCGGGGAAATATTCGCAGCCAGTGCAGTCCGAACTCGAATAAGGACCAGGACTGCATCCGATCGAGTGCGACCGGCTTTCTGAGGATGCGGAGAGCGAGTCTGTTACTTGCGCAGCGTGCGTTCGTATTCGTTCATCTGGCGCTCCATCTCCTCGCGCGCGGCGTCGGCGGCGGAGCGGATGCCCTGGACGCGCAGCTTGAAGTCGTCGGGGTTCGAGGCGCGGATGCAGCGCTTCTTCGTAGGTGATCAGGTTGCGCGTGTAGAGATCGTAGAGCGATTGGTCGAAGGTCTGCATGCCGTACTGGCTGGTGCCCGCGGCGATGGCGTCGTGGATCAGGCGCGTCTTGTCCGGGTTGATGATGCAATCGCGAATGTAGGCGGTGGCGATCATCACTTCGACGGCGGGCACGCGGCCCTTGTCGTCGGCGCGGCGCACCAGGCGCTGGCTGACGACGGCCTTGAGCGTGGCGGCCATCTGCAGACGAATCTGCTTTTGCTCGGGCGGCGGAAAGACGGCGATGATGCGCTGAATGGTTTCCGTCGCGTCAAGAGTGTGCAAGGTGGAAAAGACCAGGTGGCCGGTTTCCGCGGCGAGCAGGGCCGTGGCAATTGTTTCAAGGTCGCGCATTTCGCCGACGAGGATGACGTCGGGGTCCTGGCGCAAGGCGGCGCGCAACGCGGTGGAGAAGTTCGCGGTGTCCACTTCGACTTCGCGCTGGTTGATGAAGCTTTTCTTGTCGCGGTGCAGGAATTCGATGGGGTCTTCGATGGTGATCACGTGGTCGGAGCGCGTCGGAATTGATGCGGTCGATCATCGCGGCAAGCGTGGTGGATTTGCCGGAGCCGGTCGTGCCGGTGACCAGGACCAGTCCGCGCTGCTCTTCGCAAATTTTTTCGATCACGCGCGGCAAGTTCAGCTCTTCGATCGTGCGGATCTTGGTGGGGATGACGCGCAGCACCATGCCGACGTTGCCGCGCTGCTGGAAGACGTTGACGCGGAAGCGGCCCAGACCGGCGACGCCGTAGGCCATGTCGAGTTCGGCGGTTTCCTTGAATTTCTGCTTTTGCCGGTTGGTCATCATGCTGAAGGCCATCGAAAGCATCTCTTCCGGCGTGACGCGGGGGACGTCGGTCTGCGGGATCAGAGCACGCCGTCGATGCGCAGATACGGGTGGTTGCCGACCTTCAGGTGCAGGTCGGAGGCCTTCTTTTCGACAGCGCGGCGCAGCAGATCGTCAATGCTCAGGGCCATGGTTTGCAGACTCCCGAAGGGGCGCTTCAATTCACGCTAGCATCCGGCGAGGGGTGCGACAAGCTGTGCTGAAGTACGGGTTGCGGGCTAGTAACGGGACTGTGCCCGGATGACTTCCCTGAGGCGCGCGAACTTCTAATGCGGAGTGATGACGAAGCGGACGACTTGGTTTTCGAGCGGGATCTCCATTTTATGCGTGACGGGCGCGTCCTTCGATTCGGAGGACTTGAAGCTCCAGCCGCTGCCTTGCACTTCAAATTGCGGGAACGCGTAGGGAAGGCCTTCGCAGGCGAGCATCGAGCTGCGGTCGCAAAGATCGAAATGCAAATGCGGCTCGGTGGAATTGCCGGAATTGCCTACGAGGCCGAGCGCCTGGCCGGTCTTGACCCTGTCTCCAACTTTGACGCGGAGCGAGCCGGGCTGGAGATGCGCGTAAAACGCGAAGATGCCGTTGCCCAAGTCGAGGATCACATGATTGCCGCCGATGGTTTCGAGAGTGATGGGCACGGCGCGTGAATTGACGCCCGGAACGTTTTGCGGAATGCCGTCCTTTGTTTCGGTCACTACGCCATCGGCAACAGCGAGAGCTTCCTGTCCATAGGCGCGGTAATTCTTGTTGTCGGCTTTGTCGCCATGGAATGTGACGCCATCGGGATAAAGTTGGACCCAGTCAATCGCGAAGCGCTGCGAAATCCAGCTTCGCCCGTCCACGGGAATCAGCGCGCGGCGATGGCCGGAGGTGTTGGATGGGCCGTTTGCGGCGAGCCAGTTGTCTCCGCGGAGGGGTGGAGTGAGCACGACGACCGGCTTGCGATTGACGGCGAGCGGAAGAGTCTCAATCGCGAGGTCGTCGGGATAAGCGCCGACCTTCGCGCTGATTTTGTGGCGCAGCGCATCCGGAACATCCTGCGCGGTGTCGACTGTGACCCACATATACATTACGGCGATCGAGCCCGCGGCGAGTATGGTTTTGGGCGAAGCGTTGGGCTGGCCGGGCCGGGTCGTCATTCCTTCGAGGTCCGCCGCAGTGAAACTTGCGATGGATTTTTCGCTTCCGCTCGAAAGAACGTCGAGGTGTGTGAGCGAGCAATCCGAGCCGCCATAATTTGCGACGTGCAACTCATAGACGAGATGCCACTTGCCGTTGGCCGCAAACGCGGTGGGGGCAATTGGAATCGTGATGTCGAGAGGCACGGTCAAGGGCTTTGTCGCAGGCGCGGCCGCGGGGGTGGAAACGGGCGATTGCTGTGCGGAAGCGGCAGCGGCGCGGTGAAAATTCAGCGGTTGGAGCGGGCCGCCAGTCTGAATCCATTTGCCGGTTATGTCCGAGCCCGCGGAATTCATTTCGCCTTCGTAAACTCCGCCTACGGGCGTGATCTCGAAATGAAGTTTGTTGTTCTCGAAGCGGAGGGCGGAAATCGCGTATGACACGCCCTGTGAGGCGGCGCTTAACTGGCCGGCAATTGTGCCGTCGCCCAGCTTTGTAAATTGCAATGTGATGTGCAGGCTATTCGCGCCGCCGCCGAGCACGCCCTCCCACTTGCCTTCAAGACTGGGCGGCGGCGTGGGATTTTGATGCGCGGGATTTGCGAAAAGCAGAGCCGCCGCGCCTACAATTATCAAAAGGAGGATCAATGAGGGAATCAAAAAGGAAATCATTTTGCGTGTCATCGCGCTCCAATTCAAGGGAAATTGCGGCGGTTGAATTCCATCAGATTCCGAGCTAATCAAAAATTCCAAGGTGGGTCTTGGGAAGCATGTCCACCTGTTCTTTGGTCATGCCGAAATTGTCGGCGATGATCGAGGGCGGGTTGCCGGCAAGCCAGGTGGAAATTGAAATTTCCTGATAGGTGCCGCTATTGAAAAGAATCAGAATTTGCGCGGGCGAGCCGCCGATGTTTTCGACGTAATGGCCGAAGCCGCGGTTGATGAAGGCGATTTGGCCAACGCTGAATTCGTCGGTCAGGCTGCGGCCATGCGCGCCGAAAATTCCCACGCGAGTTTTTCCGGAGATAACGTATTGCCACTCATCGGCGTTCGGATGCCAGTGCAATTCACGGACGCCCCCGGGTTTTAAGTCGAGTAGGACCGCCGACACCGTGGTTTGTATGGGGAATTCATTCACCGAGACGAGTCTTTCCTGGCCGCCGGCAAAGACGGCGGGGCGCGTTGGACCCAACCGGAATTTGTGGGGAAACTGATTTGTGTCCGGGTCGCCATTGCGAAGGGCTTCGGGAACGGCCGGAGGCACTCTGCCTTGCGTAATATAAACCTCGCCTTTTGGGAAATCGGCGATCACCGATTTTGGGAGATTTAGATTTCGGGAAACGATCTCCGGCGGCATCTGGTTCATGAAATCGGTGATGCTGAATGTGCCGAACTCGGAGAAATGACCGTCGTCGAAAACCAAAATGAAATGCGCGTCACCCGGGCCGAGGCATTGGAGGGCGTGTCCGTGGCCGCGGGGAAAATACCAGACATCGCCCTTGGTGAAATCCGCTGATTCGGCCTGGCCAGTCGGGGAGATGACTGTCGTGCGGACGTTGCCTTCGATCATGTAGGCCCATTCGGCGGCGATGGCATGCCAGTGTAGCTCACGCAAGCCGCCGGGCTTCAAACGCATGGAGACGCCGGCGATGCTCTGCGAGATTGGAAATTCTTCAACGGTGGCCTCCTTTGCGGAGCCGCCATCGCCGACCCAGCCTGCGGTGGCCTCGATATCGAACTTGAAGGGAAGAAGGGGTTCGTGATGGCCGCTGCCCTTTGTTGTGGCCCGCGGGCGCTGCTGCGCATCGGTGGAATCTGCGAGCAGGGAGCCCGCGCTTGCCGCAGCCGCGATTCCCGCGGCAGCCAGCGGCGCGGCAGCAATCAGGTCGCGGCGCGACAGCTTTGAATTGTTCCTGAGTGAGTTTCTCTCCGGGCTTTTATACGGCCTGACTCTTGACACGCGCCGCCCCGCTTATTCCTGACTTAGACATCCGTCGAATCCTTCTTCAAATAAAATACATCGTAGATGGAGGCCGCAACCACTCCACCCAGGAGCGGGCCGACCCAGTAGACTCCGGCGTTATGCCAGTAGTGCGCGGCCAGCTCAGGCCCAAACGCGCGCGCGGGATTCATCGCGCCGCCCGTGAAAGCGCCGCCCATCAAAATATCCATGGTGATGGTGAGGCCGATGGCGAAGCCGGCAATCTTGTTGAACGCGCCGCGAGCGTCCACGGCCGTGGCGAAAACAACGAAGACCAGGAAGAAAGTCAGGACGCCTTCAATCGCCATGCCCTGGAAGCGAGTGAAATCGTGGGCGAGATCGGGGGCACCGATTTGCACCGCCTTCCAAGTGTCCTCGGGCAGGAGCCAGCGCAGCATGTAAGCTGCGGAAGCCCCTCCGGCAAGTTGCGCGATCCAATAGAGGATTGAGTCCAGCGTGCCGAGTCTGCGGGTGACCCAGAAGCCGATGGTCACTGCAGGATTCAGATGGCCGCCGGAGATGTGGCCGACGGCGGTGACCATGATTCCGATGGCGAGACCGTGCGCCACGGCAATTCCGAGCAATCCGACACTTACCTGATTGCTGGTATTCAGGAAATGCGCGGCGCAAATCGAGCCCGCGCCCATAAAAATCAGGGCGAAGGTGCCGACAAATTCCGCGAGAAGCTTTTGCGTCTTTCCGTACATGTATCTTCCTCCTGAGCCGGGATGCAGGGCGCCGATGACGCTATCGGGGGACCAATAGATTCCGCGGCGCGATTCTACTGAAAGGAGCGATGGCAGTCAAAAGAGGAATTTGAAGGCGGCTAGCGCGCGGCGGAAACTGGAACCGCGACGGGCGTGAGCCAATTGTGACGGTCGGGCTTCGCGCCGGTAACGATTGCGAAGAATTCTTCTTGAATGCGCTTGGTGATGGGGCCGCGCGAACCGCCGCCGATCTGGATGCGATCGACGGAGCGCAAGGGTGTAATTTCCACCGCGGTTCCGGCGAAGAAAAGTTCGTCGGCGAGGTAAAGCATTTCGCGCGGGATCACCTGCTCCGAGACGGGGATACCGAGATCGGCACAGAGGGTCAGGACGCTGCGGCGGGTGATGCCGGGCAGCACGCTGGCGGAAAGCGGCGGCGTGACGACGGCGCCATCCATCACCAGAAAAATATTTTCGCCGGAGCCTTCGCTGACCGTGCCATTGGAATCAAGCGCGATTCCTTCCTTATAGCCGTTGGTCATCGCTTCCATGCGGATGAGCTGCGAGTTCATATAATTCGCGGCGGCCTTGGACATGGCCGGCAAAGTGTTCGGGGCCATGCGAGTCCAGGAGCTGACGCAGACGTCCACGCCTTGTTCCTGCGCTTCGGGGCCGAGATATTTGCCCCATTCCCAGCAGGCCATGTAAACCTCAATGGGAGAAGGGAATGGATTGACGCCGCCTTCGCCCATGCCGCGCATCGCGATGGGCTTCAAATAACACTCCTGCATTTTGTTGGCGCGGATGAGTTCGGCGCCGGCCCCGCAAAGTTCGTCGGTATTGAAAGGCAGCTCCATACGGTAGATGCGTCCGGAATTCACGAGGCGCTGCATGTGGTCCTTCAGGCGAAAAAAGGCAGAACCCTGCTTGCCTTTATAGCAGCGGATGCCTTCGAAAACAGCGGAGCCGTAACTGACGACGTGGGAGAGAACATGAATCCTGGCGTCTTCCCAACGAATTAGTTTCCCGTTATGCCAGATGAATTCGGTGACCGGAATGCTCATCGGTTAGCTCCGCGAGCAGATTTGAAGTGTGGCGCTGCTCTCAACGAAGCGGATTATAGCACACGAATTTTAGACCGAATGAACTGCGCCTACTGGAGCAGAGGATTCGCGGGGACCAATATGGCGGGTCAGGAAATGTTGGGCTGCGATTGGTTCGCGGCGAGAAAGGCGGGCTTTTCCTTGAGCAGGAACCACAATTGAACGGCGGAAAAGAGAACGCCGAATATCAAACCGGTCATAACTGCGAAAAAAGCCATGTGCGCGATTGGGGTGAGTATGTCGGTCCCGCCGGCGGGCAAGGCATTCGGAGGAACGAACTTGGACATCATGGCAGACATGATTTGCTGATATCGCTCAACGCTGCCGGGAAGGACAAATGTAAGCACAGAGTTGACGATTACGAATCCGAGATAGCAAATGCAAAGAATTCGTGCCCACGGCCTTAGCTTCAGCAGTCCGAGACCCGCTGCGAGCAACACGCCAAAGGACGAAAGCAAAAATGCCACTCCACGCCAGCCTGCGATCCAGAATCCAAAGATTGGCGCAGGGAATTTCATGAGAACGAGCGCAACCAAGGAGAAGGGGGCCATCCCCGCGTAAATAAGCATTAGAGCTGCGATGACTGTGATGCTGACGGGCCGCTTCATCTTAGCCGGTGAACCGTTTGGCAACGGCTCAAGCGCGGGAGGCTGCGCAACTAAAGGCTGGACGACCGGAGGCGCGATTGGAAGATTTCTTGCGCGAAACAGGTCCTTCACCTTTTGCGTGTTGAAGTAATAGAGCCACCATACGGCAAGGCAGGCCAGCAATCCATAAAACACGGTGAAAATGACCTGAATAACTTTGACTGCCGGGCCAAATTGATTTGCGGTCATAAAAGATGACATCAAAGAAACAATTACAACACCCGGAAGCGAGACGAGTAGCAAGAGCGCGGCGAACACTATCGTGGAAATTCTGGCCCAAGGACGCAATCGCAGGAGCCCCGCACCAGCGGCAACGGCCCAGATCGCGCATGCAAGGAAAATCAGATCAAACATAATCTGAAAGAAAAATAGGAGCTTGGAGGAGTTGGCGGGCATGGCGAACGCGGTCACAGCTAAACCTAGAACCGCCAACAGTATGCAGACAAGGGAAATGGCCCCGCCGACGATTAGGAGAACCGCAGAAAATGTGACGCCCGGGAGACGCTTCATAACACGCTCCAATAAATGATGGGGGAGTATACATCAGCGGCGAAAGATGAACAGGTTCTGTTTGGTTTACTTCTGGGATTGCGGCGGCGTTTGCGCGGGTGGAGGAGGTTGCTGCCTTTGCTGGTCCATGGCCTGGAAAAACGATTGCGATTCTGTGGTCAAATTCGCGTGGGAGGATTCCCAATATCCGAGGATGAAAAATGGAATCACGCTGGCCAGCACCAAGAGTTTCGCCTTGCGCGGGGCTTTGTCGTCGGGGTCCCAGCGGAACAGCTGCGAAGAGAGAATGAATGCAATCAAGCCAGTGCCGATCAGAGAAAGCAGCACGGGGACCAGATCCATGGCTCCTGCGCCGTGGAGCATGGCGCGCTGCAATCCAACCACGAGGTAAGTGGCCGGCAAGTAGTAAGCGATTTCAGCGATTCGTTTTCCAAGAATAAATAGTGGGAGTGTTGCGCCGGAAAGAAAAAGCAAAACGAACCAGATCAATTGATTGATGAGCTGGGTTTCCTGCATGGTGTTTGTCACGCTGGCGATGATGAGGCCCATTGAGGCAAAGCAAATTGTGCCGAGGAGAGTCAAAAGAAAGACCGTCCATAGATTTCCGAACGTCAATACGTGGAAGACCACGCGAGCTAAGATGAATTCGAGAACAATCGTTGGGAGTGTGAGGACGTAATTGGCAAAGATGCTTGAAATGAGCAAGTCGCTCGCGCGGACCGGCGCCAGGCGATAACGCCGCAGAATACCCTGTTCACGCCACATCACCAACTGGACGCTCAAGCCCCAGTAATTGCCCATCACCGTGATGGCAATCACCTGGGCGAGCATCACGGGCAACACGAAGGCATTGCCGCGCGCGAAAATGCCGAGGAAAAGAAAAAGAAAAACCATTGGCATAATCAGGCTGAAAAAAAGGAAAAGCCTGTTGCGCAACATCAGGCGCATGCGGTTGATCGTCAGAGAGATCGCGTTTTTCAATCGCGCAGCCTCCTGCCGGTTAATTCGATGAAGACGTCTTCGAGGGACGGCGTGGCGATTTCAAGGCCGGCGAGTTCGTTGCCCGTGCTTTCGAGGTGCTTGACGAGAGCGACGATCGTTTTCGGAACGGCTTTGGAATGGACGGCGTAGTAGCCGTCCAATTCGCGCGCGTCGGCCACGCCTTCCAACAGCTTCAAATTCTCGACCGTCTCGGGACGCGCGAGGCGGACTTCGATCCGCGTGGTTCCCGCGGAAGCCTGCTTCAATTCGCGCGGCGTGCCGCTCTTGATGATGAGGCCGCCGTCCATGATGGCGACGCGGTCGCAGAGGCGCTCGGCCTCTTCGATGTAGTGCGTGGTGATGAGGATGGTCTTTTTCTCGGTTTTCAATTCTTCGATGATGTCGTAGATTTCGCGGCGCACTTGTGGATCGAGACCTGCGGTCGGCTCGTCGAAAAATATGACGCGCGGCTCATTGACGAGCGCCATCGCCAGGGCGAGGCGCTGCTTTTGTCCGCCGGAAAGCTGGGAATAAAATGCGCCGCGTTTTTCGGAGAGGCCGAAGCGCTTCAACAGATCGCTGGTGGAACGGCGCCGGTTATAGAAGCCGGAAAAAAGGTCGAGCGCTTCCCCCACCTTCATTTTTTCGGGCAGCGCAGTGGACTGCAGGGCTCCGCCGATTAATTGTTTGTAGGATTGGCCGCCGCTGAGCGGTTCCATTCCGCACACGGAAACGCGGCCGGTGTCCGGCCGGCGCAGGCCTTCCAGGATTTCCACGGCGGTGGTTTTTCCGGCGCCATTCGGCCCAAGCAGGCCGAAGACTTCACCTTCTTGAACGCCGAAGCTGACGCCGCGAAGAGCTTCCACGGCGCCATAATTCTTCTTCAAATCCCGGACTTCAATGATGGATTCGCTCACGATTCGATTCAAAGTTTATAGCATATTCAGCGGGGCAGCCGCGAACGCGGTTTCGCGCGCCGCGGCTTTGTCCACGCGTGGATTTTCATGTCAACGCGATCCCCGATGAACTGCACGCCTTCGCTTTCGAGCAATTGGCGCTGGAGCTGGGCTACGGGCTCGCGGAGGCGAATGCGGCCGCCCGCGCCAAGCACTCGGTGCCAGGGAATACCGCGTCCGCGCGGGCATGCAGCCATGGCGTAGCCCGCCACACGGGCGCCGCCGCGTACGCGAACTACCCGCGCCAGTTCTCCATAGGTGACTACGCGGGCACGCGGAATGAGTTTCACCTGACGATAGATCGGTTCCCAGGAACTTTTCGCCGGTTTTGCTTTTCGAATGCTCATTCGAATAACGAAATTTTCAATCATACAGAGCAACTATTGCAATATCAGGCTACTTTAGACAACCCCGCCGCATCCAATGTAATAGCAAGACTGGAGAACGGATTCACGATGAACGAGGAACGCACCTACAACTCGCCGGCCAACTGCTCAGCAGGCCGGTCCCGCCAGAGCAGGTAACCGATAAGTTGCAGAACGACACAACTGTACTAAAGGTCAGTAGTCGGGTGTAGTGGAAGATCTCTACACTACGTCTCCCACGCTCATTTAGGAGCGATGAACATGGCTTTTTTGAGACGAAAAGGCAACGCGTACTATCTGGTGCACAACGTCCGCAAGGGTGGCAAGGTGAAGCAGCTTCACCTTGCGCGGCTTGGCGAACGTCCGCGCATCACAGATGATGTTATCCGCCACGTAAACCGCGAACATCCGTTCCTCAACCTGGACTGGACAGAACTGCGCGAAGAGGTGAACAGCCGCGTGGAACTCTTCGAGGCGGGTTCCGCCTCAGCCCAGAAGCTTTTAGACACAGTGCGTTCTTTGAATCTTGATTTGGCAGACCTATTCCCGCCATTGTTAAACCTTTCGGGGAAGCCCGATGTGGGGCGGGAGATCCTGATGCAGCTCCGGCTCCTTCACTCGACGGTGGGCGTGAAGTTGGACCAGTTTGGCGAGGTCCGCTTCCGCGCGCTGCCCGGCGAAAGGATGTACCGGTAAGAGGGTAGCTATATGAACAGCCACACACAATTTCTCGACCCATCCCGCAGAAGCGTGGAATCGCAGGAGTTTGAAACTTCACTGCGCGCCCGCATCGTCGGCCAGGAGGAAGCCGTACAGTCCGTTGTGGACATGTATCAGGTGTTCATGGCCGGAATGAACTCGCCGGGGCGGCCGGTGGGGAACTTCCTGTTCCTCGGGCCGACCGGCTCGGGAAAGACGCGCATTGTCGAAGCCACGGCCGAGATCTTGTTTGGCGACCCTCGCGCGGTAATTAAGGTGGATTGCGCGGAATTCCAGCACTCACACGAAATTGCGAAGTTGATTGGCTCGCCTCCGGGCTACCTCGGTCACCGCGAGACGCATCCGCTGATCACACAGGAAGAGCTTGCGAAATATCACACGGATAAGACGAAGCTCAGCTTCCTGCTCTTCGACGAAATTGAGAAAGCCAGCGACGCTCTGTGGCAATTGCTGCTGGGCATGTTGGATAAGGCCACGCTGACACTGGGCGACAACCGGCGAGTGGATCTGTCGCAAACCGTGATTTTCATGACGTCAAACCTTGGCGGTGGCGAAATCACCGAGCTAATGACCGGCGGCATGGGATTTGTGCAGCCGAAGGACAAGCCGTCGGATGGGCTTGATGTGAAAGTTGAGCGCACGGCGACGGAAGCGGCGCGGCGGAAGTTTTCGCCGGAATTTCTTAACCGATTGGATAAAGTTGTCGTGTTCCATCCGTTGCGCGATGAGCAGCTTGAACAGATATTGCAGATCGAGCTGGGGCAAGTGCAGCGGCGCGTGTTGGAAACGGCGCGCGGGCAGTTCCTGTTTAGGTTGACCGCCGGCGCGCGGACATTCCTGCTGAGGGAAGGGACGGATACACGGTACGGCGCGCGTCATTTGAAGAGGGCCATCGAGCGGCACCTCGTATACCCACTGGCGAATTTGCTGGCCACGGAGCAGGTGAAGCTTGGCGACGTCCTGTGCATTGACTGGGATTCGACTGAAGGCGGACTGGTGTTCGAGCGCGAAGGCGAAGGGGCCGTGATTCCGACTACACTTACGCTGACGCCTTCGGGCATCGGCGCGGCAGCGACCGCGCACGGCGGGCATGCGGAAGAAGCTCCTGCCGCGGCGATTGCCCGCGAGGCGAAGGCGCCGACGTCGGCGCACGGCGTGCATGCACCGCTGCCGACGAGCCGGCGGAGATCCGATACAGAGCGCTGAGGAATTCAGGAGAGTTGCACACGAACTTGGCGGACGGGATATTGCATAGTGAACCGCGACGCGCATAGAGTCCGAAGCTGGTTAGCGAAACTTCAGCTGCGGTTTTCTCACTTAAAGTGGCCAGTGTCGCCAGTTTAACGCTGATCGGGCGCGTCCTCTCAAACGAGTTTTGAAGTGAGGGCCAGATGAAAAGTCCCCTCGATCAACTCGCAAAGATGTTCTTCGGTACTGTAACGAGAAGTGCTCAGCCCGGAAGCCTGCTAGCTGGTAGTTTGCCAGCTGGCCGGTTATCGCCAGACGAGTGCCTACCGATCCGTGCTACTTTCGTGCCTGACAATTCGGAATCGATTGCGAGGGTCTGCAACGCAGCGTCGCGATCACTCATCCGCCCCTCTTGCCATGCCTTCGTGATCGACTCTTTTTCAGAGATTAGACGTTGTCTTTTCAGACGCGCCAACTTCAACGCCGGATTCCTGCGCTCCGCCGCTCTCTGTTTGGATTTTGCGACGATAACGAACAAGGCTAATATCCCGACAATAATCAGAAACGTTGTCATCACGCCCTCCTTGTGAAGGGGACCAACTTGTGGCCGGGGTTTCCCAACTAGATTGTACTCTTTCGCACTATCCACCCTTTCCCGTTGGAAAATCAAGGGCATCGTTTCTCATCCAGTTTCTAGACGGAAGGTGTCGATTGACTCGTCATCGAAGGTCATGTGGAATTTGGGATGCTAGGTCCATTCCGAGATTTCAGCAGTACGGCGAATAACCTAGATGCGCGTGATATCGGACCGTCTTAGCGCTGAGTAGGTTAGATGCGAGACACGTTACGCCAACCGCGTTGCTATTGGCGGCCCTTTCTCATGCGATCGCTCAAGAAGGAAGCGACAATGCGGTTGTCCCGTTCGAATTGGTCGCGGCGGCGGATTGTGCGCGAGGCGAAAGGTCCGATGTCAGGGCAGGCGTTTATGCGCCGCTACCCACGAAGCCGTCGGAGAAGCTACGCGGAACGGGATGGAACGGAACGCCGAGAACATCCGACGGCATTGAAGGTTTCCTTGCGAAATTGGCAGCGAGTACATTCAAACCTAAGCAATCTTCCGCCAACTCGCTCACTAATATTGAAATTCGTTCGCGTCGAAGTATACGTGCGTTGTTGTCCCTTCTGAATTCGTGTGCGACAATTGTTGTTGAGAGAAGGCGCTAAGCACTGAAATGAGCATGGATTTGGGCAAACACGCAACGCTGGAGCGGCCTGAGGACGTCGGGAAGTTTCTTTCCGATGAGGGCGTGATTTTCACTACGCTCGACAAGGCTATTAATTGGGGCCGCAAGAGTTCGATTTGGCCGCTGGGATTTGGACTGGCGTGTTGCGCGATTGAGATGATGTCCATGGCTGCATCGCGATTTGACGTAGCGCGGTTTGGGTCCGAGGTATTTCGACCATCGCCCCGGCAGGCCGACCTGATGATTATCGCGGGGCGCGTTTCAGTGAAGATGGCTCCGGTGATCAAGCAGCTTTACGATCAGATGCCCGAGCCGAAGTGGGTGATTTCGATGGGCGCTTGTGCGACTTCCGGCGGGGTGTTCAATAATTACGCGATAGTGCAGGGAGTGAACCAGGTGATTCCGGTGGATGTGTATGTTCCTGGATGTCCACCGCGTCCTGAGGCGCTACTCTACGCAATTCTTCAATTGCAGAAGAAAATTCAGAATGAGCGCGGAAGTTTCAGGCGGGCGTTCAACCTCAAAAGCTAATTTCCCCCACAGAATATTAAGTTTGTGAGACGAGCCGCAGTCCGATAATTCCCGCGACAATCAGCGCGATGCAGCCGACACGAATTGCCGTGCGCGGCTCGCCGAAAAGCGCCATCCCCAGAGTTGCCGTGCCGACGGCGCCGATGCCTGTCCAGACGGCGTAAGAAGTGCCGATTGGAATTTGTTTGGTCGCGAGCCCGAGCAGATAGACGCTGACGACTCCGCCGCCGAAGACTCCGACGGTTGGCCAGAGTCGAGTGAAGCCATGCGTGTATTTGAGCGAAATCGCCCAGCCGACTTCGCAGAATCCAGCGAGTAGCAACAGGAGCCAGGGCATAAGACCTCCGTTTTGTTGATGATGTTCAGCGACTAAGTTTGCGCTTGCGTGGCGCGAAGTGGCAACTCGATCACTTCCGCTTCTCCGCCGGACCAGTTGAGTCGGCTGCCGGGCGAATTATTTTCACGGCGAACATAAGCCATGCCAATCGGACAGCCGAGCGCGTAGGAAAAACCTGAGCGCGTGACGCGGCCTACCTCCGCGCCGCCTGCGAGCAACGGCGTTTTCGGCGGAGGAACTTCCGATCCTGTGAACGCAACGCCAACACGCCGGCGGTTCACATGGCCACGCGAGCGGACGCGCTCGACAATTTCCTGTCCGGTGTAACAGCCCTTGGTGTAGCTGATGTGCGAGCCTTCGAGGCCGGCTTCGTGGGGAATCACGGTTTCGTCGAAATCGTAGCCGAACCAGGGGATTCCAGCTTCGAGGCGGAGAATGTTGATCGCGTCATACCCGATCGGGCCTCCTCCAACTGCGCGCGCGGCTTGGACGAGCGCATGCCACAATTTCGGGAGGTCGCCCCGCTGTGCGATGAATTCAACGCCCGGAACGCCGCCGGGAGAGCGGCGAAACATCCTGCATGCGATTCCAGCAATTTGCGCTTCGGCGTGGCCCATTTCGGGAAGTGAATCGAACGAAGGGGCGCCAAGCGAGCGGAGTACTTCGGGCGTGCGCGCGCCCTCCACGGAAATCGCGCCAAGCTGATCGGTCACGTCCTCGAGAGTTACGTCGTCCATGATGATGAACTTTTCGAGCGTAGCCGCAGCGCGCTCGCGGCTTGCCGCGTAAGTGACGGCGAGGATACGGTCGGGCATGACGAACGTCGAGATCTCGGCGAGGATGTGTCCCTGCGGATTCAGAAGAAGGGAGGAGATGCCCTGGCCGGGTTGGAGATCGCGGATATTGTTTGTGAGGACAGCGTTCAGGTAGCGTACGCGGTCGGGGCCGGTGAAATTGAAAATTGCGCGGCAGTTTTTGTCGGCAACGCCGGCTGATTCGCGGGCGAAGCGATACTCTTCGCGCGTGTCCGAAAATCGCGCCGGCAGCAGACATCCACAATAGTCGGCGATTTGGGCGCCCGCGGATTCGTGGATTGAGCGCAACGGGGTATCGAGCGGCGCGTGGTTTGTGATTTCGGGCGGCATTGGCAGAAACTCTTTCACCGTTATCTTAGCAGATGGCTGAAGCGCGAGACCGCAACTCCTAATGTTATAATTCGGTTTAAAGAAGCGACTCCAATTCGGGGATCCAGAACCTTGGCTAGAATATCAAAAGGCGCAAACGGCAATCGCGGCAGCATAAAGATGATTCACGAAATTCTTCCCGTAGGGCTTCTGAAGTGTAATTGCCACGTCATCGGCGATCCCACTACCCACGAAGCCATAGTGATTGATCCCGGGGACGAGATCGAGCGAATCCTTGAAGTTATCGCGCGATACGACCTGAAGGTGCGGGCAATCCTGAATACACACGCTCACATAGATCACGCCGGCGGGTTGCGAAAATTACGCGAAGCAACCGGCGCTCCTGTAATGATGCACGAGCGCGATTTGGGGCTTTACCAGGCGCTGGACTTGCAGGCGTCGTGGCTGCGCATTCCTCCTCCGCAAATTACGGAAGTGGATGATTTCCTGCAAGAAGGCCGGGGCATTCGCTGGGGCGACTATGAATTCCGGGTGATTCACACACCGGGCCACACGGTGGGGAGTGTGTGTCTCTACTTGCCGAAGCGGAATGGAGCTGAATTCCACGCGAGCAATTTTGTGCGCACTGGGGCCTTATTCGGAGGCGACACGCTTTTCGCGGGAAGTATCGGCCGGACGGATCTTTGGGGTGGCGCGCCGGAGGATATCCTGAATTCGATACACAACAAGGTTCTTGTGCTGCCGGATGAGACGGTCGTGTTTCCGGGGCACGGGCCCGCGACGACGATCGGCGAAGAGCGGGAGTCAAATCCTTTCCTGCAGAAGGGGTAAGTCCTCTGAGTTCGGCTGCGGGATTTCCTGATTACTGCGAGCGAAGCCGTTCTTCGCGTTCCCGGCGCAAATCTTCCATAACGGTTTGAATGAGTTCCTTCGCGTTGCGCAATTCCTCCTGAATAATTTGGATGTCCATGGAGGGCTTGGTGGGATTCCGCTGGCTGTGGCAATAAACTCCGTGTTGGCCGACGAGGACCATGGCGTTGGTCACGCGATCGAGCGAAACGGCCAAACGCCCGCGATGGCGGCCCAACATCTGCTCGTAGTGCTCCAGCTCGTCCTTGTGCTCCTCAAAAGCTGACATGGCGTCTCCGTGGCCCCGGCGCGGCGCTTGCCGGAGGCCTGTCCAAACTATGCCACAGCCCGGGAAAGGGCAAGAAGTGGTGCTGAATCCCACTAGCGCAAATTCAGGCCTTTTCTGAAGAGCATCCATCTAGTCCCGGTACTCACCTTTCCGTTTTAGTATTGCAGCGGAGGAACTCACGCGGCGCAGCATTGTGGACGCCCGCGGATGGCGGCTCAATAATGGAAGCTCGCATTCGAAGTCGCGATCGGATGCCTTCGCGGTAACGAGGGGAAGATGAGACGCTCTGATTTAGTTCAACATTCCGATAAGCATCATACCGACCGGACAACGCAAATCGTGTTTGGCGAGCGGCAGCATTTGCTGCGCGTCCTTGATTCCATCGAGAATACGAGTGTGGCGCGCCCGAAATTTGAGCAGGAACGGCGCTCGATCGAACAGCTTATTCATGCACGGACGCAGGAACTGAATTCCATTAATGAAGATTGGGACGAGAAGGTCGGTTTAGTGCTTAGCGCGGAGGCTAGAGCTGAATCGCTCGAGAAGCTTGCGCGAGAGGCTCCGGAGCGGGATTTTTATTTGCTGCGGCTAATCAGCGAGCATCCCCGCGTTTCAGCGAAGACATTAAATCGATTGGCGAAGCATCCTTATGCGGCGATCCGGGAAAATGTCGCGCGGCATCCAAACGCCGATCCAGCGACGCTTACTTGGCTTTCGAAGGACCGCAGCCAGCCGCTGTGGTATCTGGTGGCATTTAACCCGAACACTCCCTCGACGCTGCGGCGCAAGCTGCAGGAGCGTTTGCGGAAACTGGGGCAATCACAATCCTCGAAGTAAATTGGCAAAGCAAATTCGGGCTGATTCAAGTTTTGGCCACGGGCGGTTGCGGCGTAGAATGCCCGCATGTTTCAGCAGCCCGGCTCGGAAACACCCGAAGTGTTTCAAGTCTCCGAACAATTCCATATTCCTGAACAATTCAACATCGCCGTGCATTTTCTTGAGCGCCCCGCCGCCGAGCATCCCAATCGGATAGCAATTGTGGGAGAGCCATCGCCGGTGAGTTACGGCGATCTCTCGGCTCTCGCGAACCGAGTTGCATCCGCGTTGACTCGAGAGGGAATTGCTCCGGGCGAGCGAGTGCTGATTATTCTTCCGGACTCTGCCGAATTTATGGCGGCCTTTTTCGGCGCTGCGAGAATCGGCGCGGTTGCAGTGCCCGTGAATCCGATGACGCGCGAAGCGGATTACGCGCATTATTTGCGTGATTCCGGCGCGCGGCTTGTGATTGTGCATGAAGGCGCGCTGGCAGCGTTTCTGCCCGCGGCGAGCGGCTTCCCTGTGGAATCGATTGTAATTCAAGGGAATCCACCGATTGCCGACAAAGGGATGAAGAGTTGGAGTGAGTGGATCGCCTCCGGCGACGAAAAGATCACCGCGAGGGCAACGCGCGCGACGGACCCGGCGTTTTTTCTTTACACGTCAGGCAGCGGCGGAAATCCCAAAGGCGCGGTGCATCTGCACAGAGACATGCTAGTTACCTCGCGAGGGTTCGCGCAAGGAGTGCTTGGGATTTCAGCGGTGGATCGAGCATTCTCGGTTTCTAAATTATTTTTTGCTTATGGATTGGGGAACGGAATGTATTTTCCGCTCTCAGTGGGCGCGTCCTGCGTGCTTGATCCGGAGCGACCCCGGCCCGAACGGACAGCGGAGCTTCTTGCCAAGCACCGGCCAACGATATTCTTTGCGGTACCTACATTTTATGCCGCTTTGTTACGCGAAGTGGATACCGGGCTTGCCGCGGATTTTTCTTCGGTGCGTCTGGCGGTTTCGGCGGGCGAGCGGCTGCCGCCCGAAATTTTCGAGCGGTTCAAGACGCGGTTCGGCCTGGAAATTCTGGACGGCATCGGATCGACGGAGATGCTGCACATGTTTCTTTCCGCGCGGCGCGGACGCGTGAGGGCGGGAAGTTGTGGCGAGCCGGTGCCGGGCTACGACGCGAAGATTGTGGACGATGCGGGATGGCCCGTGCCCGAGGGGGAAATTGGAAACTTGTGGGTGAAAGGCGGGAGCGCATTTTCCGGCTACTGGGGAATTCCGGATTTGACCGAGCGGACCAAGCAGGGCGAATGGGTGGTCACAGGTGACAAGTTTTATTGTGACCCGGATGGCTATTACCATTATTGCGGCCGTGCCGACGACATGATGAAGGTTTCGGGGATGTGGGTGGCGCCGACAGAAGTGGAGAACGCTCTGCTCGGGCATCCGGCGGTTGCCGAGGCAGCAGTGGTTGGAGTGATAGATGTGGCGGGGCTTACGCGGCCGCTTGCGTTCGTGGTCGTGCCATTCAGCGTTGCGCCTACGCCGGCGCTTGCGGAGGAATTGCGTGAATTTGTGCGCGGGCGGCTGCCCGGCTACAAGTGTCCGAGTGAAGTGAAATTCCTGGACGCGCTGCCAAAAACGGCGACAGGGAAGATCCAGCGATTTCGGTTGCGCGGGGCCTCCTGAGCAGTTTTCCACAGCATAGACAAATTGGCTCTTTACACCCCATAATTAGCATGTAGATTGGCCCAGTACAAAGAGCCAATGCTTCCGCTCCAATTACAACTCGAAAGTCACATCCCGCTGTACGTGCAGCTGCGGGATCAGCTTCGCGCGTTGGTTCACGGGGGGGATTTGCGCCCGGGCGATCGCATTCCGGCTACCAGGGAATTGGCGATGCAACTGGGAGTTCACCGGACGACCGTAGCCAATGCTTATGCGGAATTAGAAGCCGATGGGCTGATCCGGGGGCACGTCGGGCGCGGCACGTTTATTTGCGGCGCGACGAATGGCTCGGCGATTACACCGGCGCCGCCGACGCTCAATGGGAATGGAAGCGTACGGTGGGAATCACTTTTCGCGGATGAGCGCGGGGAGGAAACCCTAAGCCGCTTGCTGCAGCCGGCCATGGCGGACAGCATTTCGTTTGTGACGGCGCGGCCGGACGAAACATTTTTTCCAATTTCAGAGCTTTCGAATTGTTGCCAGACGGTGATGCGACGCGAAGGCGCTGAAATTTTGCAATTCGGGCCGTCGGACGGATATCCGTCGCTGAAGCGCGCGCTAATTGAAATGTTGCGCGCCGAAGGGCTGACGCTCAAGGATGAAAATTTGCTCATAACCGGCGGATGCCAGCAGGCGCTGGATTTAATTTGCAAAGCGTTTCTGCGGCCGGGCGACGCCGTGTTGCTGGAGAACCCTACCTATCCGGGCGCGATCGCGATTTTTTCGTCGGCAAGAGTGCGGTGCCTGGGAGTGCCAGTGCAAACGGGCGCGAGTCCCGATTCGCCGCAGGGGGTGGACCTTTTGGCACTGGAAGCGACGCTGCTTTCCAATCGCGTGAAACTGATGGTGCTCACACCGGACTTCCATAATCCGACGGGGACGACGATGCCGCTTGCATCGCGGCGAAAGCTGTTGGAAATCGCGGGGCGGCATCAGGTGCCAATTATTGAGGATCACATTTACGCGCGGCTGTATGGGTCGAGCGCGATCGTGCCGCCGCTTAAGCAGCTCGACAAAACAAATCTCGTGATTCAGATCGACAGTTTCTCAAAAGTGGCGTTCCCCGGGTTGCGCGTTGGATGGTGCATCGCGCCCGCCAGCGTGATTGAGCGGTTGCGTTTGGTGAAGCAAACGACGGACTTGCACACCGATCAGCTTGCTCAGGCGATCCTTGCGGAATTTATACGGCGCGGACAACTTGGAAGGCACATCGCGAAAATGCGGAAGGTGTACGCGAAGCGGCTGGCAGTGATGAGGGCGGCGCTCGAGCGGTATATGCCGTCGGGAACGCGCTGGACGGAGCCGAGCGGCGGGATGTGCGTGTGGGTCGAGCTACCGCCCGGATTCGACGCGAGCGAATTGCTGATCCATTTGCGCGAGCGCGGGGTGCTCTTCGCGCCGGGACGGTATTTCTTTCAGCAGAATCCGCAACCGAACACGCTACGACTGAGTTTTACGAGTTTGGACGAAAAAAGGATCACGCGCGGCGTGGCGATGTTTGCAGACCTTTTGAGGCAGGAGATGCGTAAACGCCAGCGCGGCGTGCGGCGGGAAGATACCGCGCGGTTGGCGCTGGTATGAGCGCGACAGTGCGGCAGTTTCCGACTCGGGTGGATAACGCATGCTTCGGGTGCGGCGGAGCAAACGAGCACGGCATGAAACTGGAATTTGAGGCGAACACTGAGACTGGCCATGTGACGGGCCGGTTTAAGATCGGCGCCGATTTTCAGGGCAGTTATGGCGTGTTGCACGGCGGGATCATCGCCGTGCTGCTTGACGAGGCGATGGGGAAGGTTTGCGCCCTTAGCAACGTTCGCGCGGTGACCGCCGAGTTGAATGTCGAATTCCTTAAGCCGATTTACGTGGACCAGGAAATTGTTGTCGAGTCATATCAGACGAGCCGCAAAGGTCGGCAAATGTATCACCACGGTGAGATTCGTGATGGTTCTGGGCGCGTGCTCGCGCGCGGGCGCGGACGGTTTGTGGTGATTGATCCGGCGAAATACGCGAAGTAAGTTCCGGGCAAGGGATTTGGAAAACAAGCAAGGGAGAGAGACATGGCGAAAGTAAACGGCAAGAGCAATGGCAGAGAAAAAGTGAAGGCCAACGGGCAGAGTCCCGCGGACCTTTGGCGCGTCAAAGTCGGACTCGCCGAGATGCTCAAGGGCGGCGTGATCATGGATGTGACAAACGTCGAGCAAGCGCGGATCGCCGAGGAGGCGGGCGCGTGCGCGGTGATGGCGCTCGAACGCGTTCCCGCGGACATCCGCAAGGAAGGCGGCGTGGCGCGGATGGCCTCAACGAAAATTATTCGCGACATCATGGGAGCGGTGAGCATTCCCGTGATGGCGAAAGTGCGCATCGGCCACTTTGCCGAAGCGCAGGTGCTCGAAGCGCTTGAAGTGGATTTCATTGATGAGAGCGAAGTATTAACACCCGCCGACGAAGAAAACCACGTGTGGAAGCATGACTTCCGCGTTCCTTTCGTTTGCGGCGCGCGCAATTTGGGCGAGGCGCTTCGGCGCATCGCCGAAGGGGCGGCGATGATTCGTACGAAGGGCGAGGCCGGGTCCGGGAATATTGTGGAGGCGGTGCGACACATGCGAGCGATCACAAGCGAGATGCGCCGGTTGACCACGTTGCGCGGCGACGAATTGGTGCACGCGTCGAAGGAACTTGGCGCGCCTCTCGAGCTGGTGCGGCAGATCGCGCAGGCCGGCAAATTGCCGGTGCCGAATTTTTCGGCGGGAGGCATTGCAACGCCCGCTGACGCGGCACTGGTACGGCAACTCGGCGCGGAGGCGGTATTCGTCGGCTCCGGCATCTTCAAGTCATCCGATCCGGAGCGCCGCGCGAAAGCCATCGTAAAGGCCGCAACTCATTTCAACGACGCGAAGGCCGTGCTCGAAGCGAGTGAAGAACTCGGCGAGGCGATGAAGGGACTCGACGTCCGCCAGATCGAGGAAAAGGATTTGCTTCAGACGCGCGGCTGGTAATTCCGCGCCGCTCGGACGAATCGCCCCTCGATAGGAATATAAAATGAGCAGTCCAAAGGGAAACAATCCGCTCAAAATAGGTGTGTTGGCCGTTCAAGGAGATTACGAAGCGCATGGTGCGGCGCTCAAGCGCGCGGGCGCGGATGTGGTTTTTGTGCGTGGGGTCGCGGATATGGAGGGCGTTCGCGCGCTCGTGCTTCCGGGCGGCGAGAGCACAACACAGCTTCAATTCCTGCGTGAAGAAGGGCTGGACAAAGCGATTGCAGAATTCGCAAAGGGAGGCGGCCCAATTCTTGCGACTTGCGCCGGCGCAATTCTGATGGCGCGGGAAGTCCGCAACCCGCCGCAGAAGTCACTTGCGTTGGCGGATATCGTTGTGGCGCGAAATGCATACGGGCGCCAGTTGGCAAGCGAGGTCCGCGAAGGCCCTTCAAAGTTGAACGGCCACCCGCTTGAGATGGTCTTCATCCGCGCGCCCATCATTGAGAAGATAGGGCCGGAAGTGGAAGTCCTGGCGAAATCGGAGGGGAAGCCGGTGCTGGTTCGCGAGGGGAACATGGTTGTAGCCACCTTTCATCCGGAGTTGACTTCCGACCTCACCGTCCACGAATATCTTTTGAAGCTCGTCCGCGAGCGCAAGTAACATGAACCTGCCAAACAAATATCGTGTGCTTTTCGTGTGTTATGGCAACGCGTGCCGCAGCCCGATGGCGGAGGCAATCGCACGTCAAACCGCGGAAGATATCCTCATGCCTTCGAGCGCGGGTACCATGGCGCTGGGCTTTGTGGCGCCGCTCACACTTCGCGTGCTCGAGGAGCGCCGCATCGGGGTGGATGGCCTGCATTCGAAGCCCTTGACTCACGCGGCGCAGCAGAATGCGGATATCATCATCAATATGACAGGCGCCCCCGCGGACGGAGCTTTTGCGGCGGGTGCGGGCAAGACGGAGGACTGGAACGTGCCGGACCCCTTTGGCTCGGAGATAAATTCTTACCGCGACACGTGCGACGAAATCGAAGCGCGCATGGCTGAATTCACCGCGCGATTGAGGGCGCGCCGCGCGGGCGTGCTCGCACCAGGGGCATCAGCAGGCTGAGGAGGATTCTTGCGGCGCGAGAAAACCAGCGTCTCCCAGGAGGATTATTTGAAGGCCATCTGGGAGATGCTCGAGGATGAAGAGGAGCCCATCAGCGCGCGGGTCGCGGAACAGTTGGGCGTGACGCCGCCCGCCGTGACGGCCGCGCTCAAGCGCATGACGCGCGACAATTATTTGCGCGTGGGGCGCGAGGGCCGCATCCGTCTAACATCCAAAGGCCGCAGCGTCGCGCAACACCTTGCGCTGCGCCACCAGCTCGCCGAAAAATTGCTTACGGAAGTGATCGGGCTCGATTGGGCCAAAGCTCATGAGGAAGCGGAGAGACTTGAGCACGGAATATCGCCCGAAGTTGAGGCGCTGCTTCTTGCGCGCTTCGGATCAACGGGCACCTGCCCGCATGGCGTGCCGCTGCTTGGTGGGCTTGCAAAGCTGCGCCGCAAGGGCGCCGTGCAGCTGAGCGAAATCGAGGCCGGGCAGACGGCTGAAATCCTTTGCGTTTACGAGCGGGACCCCAGGTTTCTTCTGTTCCTGGCCGGATTGAAGCTCAAGCCCGGCGTTCGCCTCCGCGTTTCCCGCCGCGAATACGACCAGACCATGGAACTCAGCGCGGGTGGCCAGCGGATACACCTGGGTGCGCCCGCAACGAGTCGCATCTGGGTCCGGCGCTTAGTGGCCTAGATCCTTCGCTTATTCCGCCTCAGCTTGAATTTTCATCCTTCCCGGAGTAACGTTTCGCTCCACAGTTGGTGTCCGTTTCATCTTTCCAGCTCCGAGAAATGAGGGCTCCATGGCCGTCGAAATTCAACTGCGAATCAACGGCAAGTCATATGAGGGTAAGATCGAGCCGCGGCTCCTGCTCGTTCACTATTTGCGCGACACCGTCGGTCTGACGGGCACGCACATCGGCTGTGAAACATCTATTTGCGGCGCTTGCACGGTGCTTCTTGACGGCAAGGCTGTGAAATCGTGCACCATTCTAGCGGTTCAGGCGAGTGGCAGCGAAATTACGACTATTGAAGGGCTCGCGGCAACTTGGAAGGGAAACGGCAACGGCGATAGAGCAGCGAGTGGCGGAGAAGAGCTGCATCCGGTTCAAGAGGGGTTCTGGGAATGCCACGGCTTGCAGTGCGGTTACTGCACCCCGGGTATGATTTTGAGTTCGGTGGATTTGCTCGGCAAGAATTCCGATCCCAGTGAAGGTGAGATCCGACAGGCAATCTCCGGCAACCTTTGCCGGTGCACAGGTTACCAGCACATCGTACAGTCCGTCCAATACGCCGCGAAAAAAATGCGCGGCCGCAAGCGCCAGAGCGCGGGATGAGAATCGAATCCAGTTCATAGGGGGAGCGATGGCAACGTCACAGGCGAAAAAGTTTGTTGGCATGCCGCTCAGGCGCAAGGAAGACCCGCGCTTAATTCAGGGTCTGGCGCATTATGCGGACGACATCGCGCTGCCGGGGATGCTTCATGCGGCATTCGTGCGCTCGCCCTACGCGCACGCGCGTGTGCGTTCAATCGACACCTCGAAAGCGAAAGCTGCGCCGGGGGTTGTTGCAGTTCTTACGGCGGCTGATCTCGGGACCTCCATTGGAATGGTGCCGTGTGCCGCGGTGATTCCGGATATGAAGTCCGCGCCGCGTCCAGTGCTGGCGAAGGATCGGGTGCGATTTGTGGGAGAGGCTGTCGCGGTCATTGTGGCGGAAGACCGCTATGGAGCGCGCGACGCCGCGGAACTCGTCGAAGTGGATTATGAAGCGCTGACGCCTGTTGTTGATCCGGAGAAGGCGATAGCCAAGGGCGGGCAGACGCTTTACGACCAACACAAAGACAACGTCGCATTCCGTTGGGAACTCGAAGGCGGAAACGTCAAGAAGGCGTTTCAGCAGGCGGACAAAATCGTCACGCAACGAATGGTCAACCAACGCCTGATTCCTGTGGCGATGGAGCCACGAGGCGTCGTGGCGGAGTACAAGGCCGGCGAAAGGAGCTTGACGATCTGGTCCTCGACGCAGATCCCGCATTTGCTGCGCACACAGGTGGCCGCGATGCTCGGCGTCCAGGAATATTCCGTACGCGTGATTACACCTGAGGTTGGCGGCGGATTCGGCAGCAAGCTAAATGTCTACCCTGAAGAGGCGCTGCTCGGGTATCTCGCGATGCAAACGGGCCGTCCTGTGAAATGGATTGAATCGCGGCGCGAAAACTTTCAGACGGCGATTCACGGCCGCGACCAAATTGAAGAAATGGAGCTGGCGTTCAAAAAGGACGGCACGCTTCTGGGTTTGCACTGCCGGATTATCGCCGACCTCGGCGCCTACTACCAATTGCTTACGCCGCTCATCCCCACTCTGACGGGGCTGATGATTTGTGGGCTTTATAAAATTCCAGCGGCGCGCGTTGAAATCACGGGCGTGCTCACGAATAAAATGTCCACGGACGCGTACCGCGGCGCGGGCCGGCCCGAAGCGACCTACATCATCGAACGCACGATGGACATTGCGGCCGCCGAGTTAAAGAAAGATCCGCTCGAACTCCGCCGCAAGAATCTTCCATCGCCCAAGGAATTTCCTTATGCGACGCCGACGGGTCTAATTTATGACAGCGCAAATTATCAGGGTGCGATCGACCTCTTGCTGAAGAAGGTCGACTACAAAAAGTTGCGCGTCGACCAGGCAAGACTTCGTAAGGAAGGCCGGTACATCGGTATCGGCGTATCAACTTACGTCGAAATTTGCGCGATGGGCCCATCCAGCGCGATGCCCGCCGGCGGATGGGAAAGCGCGACGGTCCGCATCGAACCCACCGGCATAGTGAATGTTTTGACCGGAGCATCACCGCACGGGCAAGGGCAGGAGACCTCATTTTCACAATTGGCGGCGGACATGCTTGGTCTCGAGCCGGATGACATTCTCATCACACATGGCGATACCGCTATCGTGCCATACGGAATCGGGACATTCGGCAGCCGCGGCACGGCTGTCGGTGGCACAGCGGTTTACAAGGCGCTGGTTAAGTTGCGCGAGAAACTTTCGTTGATCGCGGCGCACCTGATGGGCGGCGAGCCAGGTGAGATGGTTATCGAAGGCAGGAAGATTTACTCGAAGAAGAACCCGAATAAGTGCGTGGGATTTCAGGATTGCGTCACGGCGGCCTACATTGCGAAAAACCTGCCACCGGGTGTGGAACCAGGCCTCGACGCCACAGATTTCTATGAGCCGGCGAACTTCACATTTCCGTTTGGTGCGCACTTGTGCGTTGTTGAGGTGGACTCGGAGACTGGAGATGTGCGTCTGGTTAAATATGTGGCTGTGGACGATTGTGGCAATGTACTCAATCCTCTGCTCGTAGATGGCCAGGTACACGGCGGAATTGTGCAATCTGTGGGACAGGCGTTGTTCGAAGAAGCTGTTTACGATGACCAGGGCCAGCTTATTACCGGTGAGCTGACGGACTATGCCATTCCGCGCGCGGGCGATTTGCCGTGGATGATGACGGCGCGGACCGTTACTCCTTCTCCCGTGAATCCGATGGGCGTGAAGGGCGTCGGGGAAGCAGGAACGATTGGAGCAACCCCTTGTCTCGCCAATGCCGTTGCTGACGCGCTCGCGCCATTTGGCGTGAAGCACGTGGACATGCCGTTCAAGCGCGAAAAGATTTGGCGGTTGATGCACGAAGGGAGACGCTCGGCGCCCGCTGCGGGTGACGGCGGCCGCGGGAGGGCGAAAGCAAAATCGAAACCAGCAAAGCCCGCCAAGCGCGGCGCGGAGAAGCTGAAAGCCGCGAAGCGAAGGAGGGCACGATGATTCCCTCAGTTTTTGATTATCACGCACCCAAGACGCTTGAAGAGGCGTTGCGGCTGCTCGAACGCCACGGCGACGAAGCAAAGTTGCTCGCGGGCGGACACAGCCTGCTGCCGCTGATGAAGCTGCGGCTTGCATTGCCGCGATTTGTGATTGACATCGGAAAGCTGCGTGGGATGAGCTATGTCCGGGAAGAGGAGGGAATGATCGCCATTGGCGCGCTGACGACCCACGCGGAAGTGGCGGCGTCTGAGTTGCTCGCACGGAAATGTCCCTTGCTTTCCGAGACAGCGGCTGAAATAGGCGACGTTCAGGTGCGAAACCGCGGCACGATTGGCGGCAGCCTGGCACACGCGGACCCCGCGGCGGATTATCCCGCGTCAATTCTGGCGCTGGATGCTGATGTCGTTGCCGCAACGTCCGGAGGCACGAGAACGATCGCCGCGAAGGAATTCTTTGTGGACATGCTCACCACGCAACTCCGACACGGCGAAATCCTCACTCAAGTCCGCGTACCGATCCAGAAGGGGCGCGCAGGTGCTTCGTACAAAAAACTCTATCAACCCGCTTCTGGATTCGCGATTGTGGGCGTGGCTGCGCGGCTGTCACTCAACGCAAATGGAAAAATTGAATCCGCGTCAATTGGCGTCACCGGGCTTGGAGCGAAGGCATATCGCGCGGAAGCAGCGGAGAAGGCGCTCGTTGGAAAGCGAGCAGGCCAAAACGAAATCGCACACGCTGCAAAGCTCACCCCGCGCGGGGTCGAGCCGCTGGACGATCTCCATGCATCGGCGGACTACCGTCGCGAAATGGCAGTTGTATTCACGAGGCGCGCGCTGGAAGCGGCCGCGGCACTCGCGACCGGCAAAGCGAAATGAAGCTATCCGGGAGCGCGACAATTGCCGCTCCACCCGATAGAGTTTGGGCGGCCATCAACGATCCGGTCATACTGGCTAAATGCCTGCCCGGGTGCGAGCGGCTTGATCCGGATGGTCCCAATCGCTTCAAAGCTGTGGTGAGTTTTGGCCTCGCTGCAATTTCGGGAAAATACGCGGGCTCGCTTGAAATGGAGGAGAAGAAGCCCCCACATTCCATGCTTTTCAAAATGGAGGGCAGGGGGATTCCCGGCTTTGTGAAAGGGGAGGGCCGCGTGGAAATGCGCGCCAAAGGGAGGCAGACCGAATTGCGTTATGAAGGCGAGGCGCAAGTTGGCGGGATGATCGCAGCTGTCGGGCAACGCATGATTGAGGCCGCCTCGAAAAAGATTGTTGCGCAATTCTTTGAGAAGTTTTCCGCTGAACTTGCCGGGAAATCTTGAATCCCACATTTGTTTCCGGGCGTTCCACAGGTATCATCCCTTCGGTTCTTTCAGAAATCACTTGAGCTGGGTTCTGACGAAACGTGCTGAGCGCGCTGCGGTTTTACTGGATTGCTTCCAAGGGCTACCGGCTGCGGCCGTGGCGCAGCCCTTACATCCGCTGGCGAATGGAGACTTTTTTCGGGCCCGAAGCCGCGCCGGAAGATGCGCGCACGTTTTTCCGATTGACGTGGCGCGAGCGGAAGCGCCTGCAAAGCTTTTTTAAATGGGCCGAAGAGCGCCGCCACGAAATGCGCGGCAAACGAAATGTCGATTCCCGCGCGTAGCGCGTTTCGCATTGACTCGATGGCCGCTCCGCGCTCTGAAAATGCCTCGGCCCAATCAGCGGGGATGTCCGGATAGTTGTCCACGGAATTGCTGTATAATTGGTGTGCAATATTTGTGCCTGCCGTAGGATTCAAATTCAAATGCAAGACCTGAATATCCTGCAAAAATCGGAATCGCTCCATGAAGCCCGCTGGTGGGAGCCGATGTCGGGCAACCGCGTGCACTGCTATTTGTGTCCGCGGCATTGCCACATTGGGGAGGGGCAGAGCGGATTCTGCTTCATCCGCGTGAACCAGGGAGGCAAGCTTTACAGCCTTGGCTATGCCGCGCCCGCCGCACTGCAAATTGATCCTATCGAGAAAAAACCGCTGAATCATTTTCTTCCGGGCACTCGCGTATTTTCGATGGGCACCGCGGGCTGCAATATGGGCTGCTTCTTCTGCCAGAACTGGGACATCTCAAAATCGAAGCAGGATCAAGTCCGTTCGACGCATATGCCGCCGGAAGATGTGGTTGCGCTGGCGAAACATCACGGGTGCCCATCCATCGCATTTACCTACAACGAGCCAACCATTTGGGGCGAATACGTTGTGGACATCTGCCGCGCGGCGCGCGAGCAGGGAATCAAAACGGTGATGGTCACAAACGGCTACATCACGCGCGAAGCGTTTCACGACATTTACGACCACGTGGACGCCGCGAATGTGGATTTGAAGGCATTCACCGAAGGTTTCTACGGGCGCATCACGCTCACGCATTTGCAGCCCGTCCTTGAGATGCTCACCTGGTTGAAGCGCGAGACAAATGTTTGGTTTGAGATTACGAATCTCATGATTCCTACTCTAAACGACGATCCGGGCGAGGTCCGCCGCCTTGCGGAATGGGTGATGGAAAATCTCGGGCCGGATGTGCCGCTGCATTTCACGGCGTTTCATCCGGATTTCAAATTGCAGGATAAACCGCGTACACCTCCCGAAACTCTGCACATGGCGCATCGAATCGCGGTCGAAGCCGGATTGCACTTCGTTTATGAAGGCAATATCCGCGGCGGCGCGAAAGACACGTTATGTCCCGCCTGCGGCGGCGTGCTGATTCGCCGCTCCTGGCATGAAGTCACCGAGAATCGCTTGAAGAATGGCTGCTGCCCGGATTGTGGGCGGGCAATTCCCGGGATTTGGTCGAAGTTTGAAGCCAATGAGAAAGTGCCGGCATCGCGGCTCCCGTCCGCTATCGCACGCCGTTACAACTCCCTGAATCTCTAACTTCCGGGCAAGTGAAAAGTATAGAAGCCCGGCCCAACGCGCATGGCGTGGTGCCACGCGATAGGAAACGCCCAATTGAGCGTCATTCCGAGCGCCACATGCCACAGCGTAATTGGCAGGATATTGCGTTCGCGAACGAAAAGCCATGACATCGCCAGCCCCGCAACAAATGTGGCGGGAACAAGCACTGGATTCGGCCAATGGAATCCCGCGAAAATCAGAGCCGCTAGAAAAATGACAACCGCGCGCCGCTCGATCATAGTGAGTAGCCGGTTTGTGAGTAGTGAATTGAGTCCGACCTGCTGCAACAGACAAAACGCAAAATAATTCCAATAATGTTTCGGCGCAAGTGCCGCCAATGGCGGAACTTTCATTCCCATCGCTAAGCCAAAAACAATGAGCGCCAAAGCCATCGGCCCTAACACAAATGTCGCGCGCTTCAACGCCGGCAAAAAATTATCCGCGCGCCAACCGAGCGTTTTTGGCGTATCTCGATGAACCAGAAAGCTTGCCGCAAGCCAGATTGGAATGATTATCCATGCCTTGGACAACTGAGGCGGCTCGCGCCAAATAATCCACACGGTCAGCAGGGGAAGTCCCGTGACGTCCAACAACGCCAGCCACCAAAGCACAGGTCTCTTCAAAAGGGAACTCCAGATGCGCGATTCATCGCTCTTTCGGCGCGAATTGAATTCTCAATGGCTTGGATGATGATTGTGAGAAAAGCGTTTCAGTGAAGGTGACAACTATGGGACGGCGTTGCGGGAAAGATTTTTCGCGGACGGCGTAGTGCGCGTGCTAAACACCCCATCCGTACCGCTCAACCTGGCTAAAGCGTTCGCGAAGCGTCTCCCCGACGCGCGCGGTAAATCCTGAGCAGCCGGTGATTTGGTCGCCGGGCGCGGCAATGTCCGGCGTGCGGACGCCAGTCTCGAGAACATGGTCCACTGCGGATTCGATCGCCGCGGCTTCGTTCGGCATCCCAAAGCTTTCGCGTAGCAGCATCGCCGCGCTTGAAATCGCGCCGATGGGGCACGCCACATCGCGGCCCGCAAGCGAAGGCGCCGAGCCGTGAATCGGTTCGTAAAGCGATGGCCCAAGACCCCAGCTCATGGAGGGAATCAAGCCGAGCGAGCCCGCCACGCCCGCCGCGCCATCGCTCAAAATGTCCCCGAACATATTCGACGTGAGGATGACGTCGAAATTTCGCGGCGCGATCACAAGTTGGAGCGCGGCGTTGTCCACGTACATGTGCTCGAGCTTCACATTACTATGCTGCGCGCCGAGCGCAGTGACCGCGCGCCGCCAAAGCCCGGAACTTGCGAGGACGTTCGCCTTGTCCACCGAAGTGAGCCTGTTGTGTCGGCGGGCCGCACGCTCAAATGCAAATTGCGCAAGGCGTTCAATTTCCTGCACCGAGTAGCATTCGAGATCCGAAGCGCGTTCAAAGCCATTCGCGACTTCCGAGCGATGCTCACCAAAATAAATCCCGCCCGCAAGCTCGCGCACAATTTCAATGTCCACGCCGCGGGCCAGCTCCGGCCGAAGCGCAGAAACGCCGAGCAGCGCTGGCCGCACACGAATCGGTCGCAAATTTACGTATAGACCAAGCTCCTTGCGCAGTTCCAGCAGACCGCTCTCGGCGCGCTCGCCAATTGGGAGGGAATCCCACTTCGGCCCGCCAACAGCTCCAAGCAGAATGGCATCCGCCGCGCGGCAGGCATCAAGTGTTTCCGCTGGCAAAGGTTCGCCGCAGCGGTCAATCGCAGCGCCGCCGAATGGCATTTCCGCGAATTCGAAATAGTGGCCGGATTCAGTCGCGCAGCTCTTCAGCAGATCAACGGCAGCGGCAGTGACCTCCGGCCCGATACCATCGCCCGCGAGCACGACGATGCTCCTGCGAACAGAGTTGCCGTCGCCATTCGTCTTCGCTGATTTTGAAGGTATTTCAGGCATGTAACGAGGGACTCCGTGATTAAGGGATCAACTCGCTGCGGCACGCTCGCCTGCCGCCACAGCAACAGCAGTTTCGCGCCCTTGGCGCGTCTGACGCAAACAATTGAGGAGGTCCCGGTCTGAGACAACCTTGTTCTGATCGGCAAGCCGCGTGACACGCCGGTAGCAGTCGTCCAATTCGGAATCTAAGGGATGATGTCCCAGCTCCAAAAGCCGCGCACGCACGGCATTACGCCCGGAATGTTTGCCAAGCACAAGCTTCCGCTGCGGCACGCCCACTGCTTCGGGCGAAATAATTTCGTAGGTGAGCGGATTCTTGATAATGCCGTCCTGATGGATTCCCGCTTCGTGCGCAAATGCATTCGCGCCAACCACGGCCTTATTTGGCGCCACATGCGTCCCGGTGATTTCTGCAAGCAACCGGCTCGCGGGAAAAATTTCCGGAAGATTGATTTGCGAAGTAAGACCGAAATGCGCGCCTCGCACGGCCAGCGCGACTGCAAGCTCTTCGAGCGATGCATTTCCCGCGCGTTCACCGATCCCGTTAATCGTGCATTCCACTTGTCGCGCGCCTGCGCCGATTGCCGCCAGCGAGTTCGCGACGGCCATTCCGAGGTCATTGTGGCAATGCGCGCTCAGCGTGAGGCCCGGGCGGTCGCCCAACCGTTCACGCACCCGGGTGAACATCGCGGCATATTCCGATGGAATGCTATATCCGACGGTGTCCGGCAAATTTAGGATCGTCGCGCCAGCGTCAGCCGCAATCTCAATGGCGCGGCACAAAAAGTCCAAATCGCTGCGGCTGGCATCCTCGGCGGAAAATTCGACTTCCGCGCAACGATTGCGTCCGTAACGCACCATTGCGTCAATGGAGTCCAGCGCCTCCTGCCGCGTGATGCGGAGTTTGTAGCGCAAATGCAAGTCAGATGTCGCAAGAAAAATGTGTAGCCGGGGATGAGCGGCGGGTTCCAACGCTGTGAGCGCGGCATCCACGTCCTTCTGGCACGCGCGAGCCAGGCCAGCCACTCGACAACCGCGAATCTCGCGCGCCACGGTTTGGACGCCTTCCAGGTCCCCCGGCGACGCAATAGGGAAGCCCGCTTCGATGATGTCAACGCCCAGCCGCTCGAGTTGCCGCGCCATGCGCAGCTTCTCGGCGACGTTCATCGAGAATCCGGGCGATTGCTCCCCGTCCCGGAGCGTTGTATCAAAATACCAAACGCGATCCACGGCATTCCCCCGGGACCAATTACATATCGGATGGCCCGCTCTGTCCAATTTATAATACTTAGGTCTATAATAAGTTATATTTATGGCATTTGAGGAGGGCCACCACGATGGATTTGAATGAATTGCAGGTATTTCTCACTGTGGCGCAGGAAAAGAGTTTTTCCCGCGCGGCGCAGAAGCTCTTTCGCACGCAGCCGGCGGTCAGCATGTCCGTCCGGAAGCTCGAAGACTGGGCCGGCGAGCCGCTCTTCGTGCGAGGCTCGCGCGCGGCCCGGCTCACAGGAGCCGGCGAAGTCCTCCTCGAACATGCCGAGCGGATGCTCAATCTCCGCGAAGACGCCCGCCGCGGCATCGAAGACCTCCGCGGCCTGCGCAGAGGGCGCCTCTCACTCGGCGTTAACGAAAGCTCTATTCACGCCCTGTTGCCTATTTTCGCGCGATTCCGCAAACTTCATCCCGAAATCAAAATCACAGTAATGCGCACCTCGTCGCGCGAGATCCCCGCTCTCTTGCTGAATTACAAGTTGGATCTCGGCGTAGTTTCCTATGTCCCGCGCGACGCCAAACTCGCCGCGGTTCCGTTCTTCAAAGATAAGTTGACCCTGGTTGTTCACCCGGGCCATCGTCTCTCTCGCCGCCGCTCCGTGGATATTTCGGATTTGGGCAAGGAGGTGTTCATCGCACACATCGTGGATTCGCAGCACCGCTGGAAAGTCATTCAACTGTTTGAACGCCATCACGTCCCGCTGAACAGGGAAGTGGAGTTGCCAACTATTGAAAGCATCAAGCGGTTCGTGGAAATGGGCATGGGCGTTGCCATTGTGCCTTCGATGTGCGTGCGGCATGAGGTGTCTCGCGGCGACTTGGCCGCGCTGCGAATCAACCAACTCGACATTCCCCGTCGGCTCTATCTTGTCCACCGTCGTGAGGAAAGGCTTAGCCACACAGCGCAAGCGCTTCTTTCAATTCTCCGCGGCCGGGAGAAAATCTCCGACGCTGTGATTTGAATCAATGAAGATGAATGGTGCCGGGGGGCAGAATTGAACTGCCTACGCCAGCCTTTTCAGGGCTGCGCTCTACCAATGAGCTACCCCGGCACAATGAGGAGAAAACATTTTACACACTGCGCCGCCAAAAACGAAATGACACCGGAGACGCAGAGCTGACGACGGCGCATTAATCCTGTAGTGCCGCGCTGAGGCGCGATTCTTCCACTACGAGAGTAAGCGAAACGATACGCAGGAAACTCATCGAAATCCTCATCACGCCCCATTGTGCTAGCGTAATTCATGGGCGTCTCGACGACGGAGTCTCGGCCACTGGGGAGGATTCCGGCCCCGCTCCATTCACATCCGCGCCACGCACGTTTGAACTTCAAAAGGGGCACCTGCTTCATGCGACGCATCATCCTTGCAACGTTTCTCGCGTCTCTGCCGGCGCTGGCCGCCTTCGCCCAGCGGTTGCCGGATAATGTAATTCCCGAAAGCTACGACCTCTCTTTCACTCCCGACCTCACCAAGGCCACTTTCTCCGGCGAAGAAATGATCCACGTGAAACTGCTGCGCCCCGCGCAAGCCATCACGCTCAACTCCGCGGAGCTCGCATTCCAGGAGGCAACCATCGCTTCGGCGGGCTATCCCCAGCAAGCAAGAATGACGTTCGACGAAGCAAAAGATCAGTCCACGCTTACGGTCTCCAATACAATCCCGGCTGGCGCCGCTGAAATTCATATCCGATTCACCGGCATTCTCAATGACCAGATGCGCGGCTTCTATCTGAGCAAAACGTCGCGCCGCCGGTATGCCGTCACCCAATTCGAATCCACCGACGCCCGCCGCGCATTCCCATGCTTTGACGAGCCTGCCTACAAAGCAATCTTCCGAATCAAGATCGCCGCGGATACCGGCGACACCGCCATCTCAAACACCAAAATCATATCCGACACACCCGGCACTGCCGATGGCAAGCACACCATCCAGTTCGCGCCCTCGCCGAAAATGTCATCGTATCTCGTCGCCATGTTGGTCGGCGATTTTCAATGCCTCTCAGGCTCGGCGGACGAAATCCCCATCCGCGTTTGCGCCGTGCCTGAAAAGAAAGACCTGGGCGCCTTCGCCCTGACAGCCGCCGAAAACGTTCTCCAATATTACGACCGCTACTACTACACCAAGTATCCCTTCCAGAAGCTGGACCTAATCGCGATTCCCGATTTCGAAGCGGGCGCGATGGAAAATACGGCGGCCATCACCTACCGCGAAACCGATCTTCTGCTTGATGAAAAAACGGCCACCGCGAGCGCCTATAAAAATGTGGCGGTCGTGATTGCGCACGAAATGGCGCATCAATGGTTTGGCGATCTGGTGACCATGAAATGGTGGGACGACATTTGGCTGAACGAAGGTTTCGCAACCTGGATGTCGTCAAAGCCGCTGGAGGCCTGGAAGCCCGAATGGAATATTCCCCTCGCGGACGCTCAGCAAACGGAAGGCGCATTGAACTCGGATTCCATCGCCTCCATCCGCGCTATCCGCGCCGATGCTGAAACCCCCGCGGAAATTGATGCGCTCTTTGACGAAATCGCCTATGACAAAGCGGCCTCCGTGATCCGCATGGTGGAGGCGTATGTCGGCGAAGAAGTGTTCCGCAAGGGCGCGAACGCCTATTTGCAAGCCCATGCCTATGGGAATGCGACGGCCGAAGATTTCTGGAACGCGATTGCTGCCGCGTCCGGGAAGCCGGTGGACAAAATCATGAAGAGCTTCATCGATCAGCCCGGAGCTCCCATGGTCGCGGCGAAGACGGCCTGCAACAACGGCCGGACGACTCTGACGCTTTCCCAGCATCGTTACTTTGGGAGCGCGTTGCTTTTCGCAGCGCCATCGCAAGCCGTCTGGCAGATTCCCGTTGCCGTGCGCACGGCGGACTCGCCGAAAGTCAGTTACAAGATTCTCGCGGCCAGTGAACAATCGTTTGACCTGCCCGGTTGCCCGGCCTGGGTCCTATTTGATGCAGGGGGAATTGGTTACTTTCGCTCCGATTACGGCGCGGATTATTCGAGGATGGGCTCGAAATTGGAGTCCGACCTTTCGCCGGAAGAGCGCCTGCGTTTTTTGGGGGATTCCTGGGCGATGGTGCGTCTGGGAAGACTTGGGGCGGACAGATATCTTGAAAGCCTAAACACGCTGAGCTCGGACCAGAACCGTGAAGTTGTCGAATCCATGCTTCGCCAGATCCACATCATTCACGACGACATCGCTTCTTCCTCTGACCGCCCGGCCTTTGAATCATGGGTCCGTAAATTCCTCGCGCCGGTTATGAGCCAGCTTGGTCCTGATCCCACTGCCGGCGAGCCAGGTGATCGGCGGGCATTGAGGTCCGAGGTCATTGCCATTCTCTCTGTGTTTGGTCGGCAGCCGGACTTAATCGCGAAGGCGCGCTCGACGGCCGAGGCATATATGAATAATCCCGCTTCAGTGGACCCCGTGCTTGCGCGCTCGGCGCTTAGCATCACCGCTTTTAATGGTGACGCCGCTTTGTACGACAGTTATTTGTCCCACATGAAGTCAGCGCACAACCAGGACGAATTCTACACTTACCTCTCGGGCCTGATGATGTTTCGCGATCCAGCGTCAATCAAACGGAATTTTGACTTGCTCTTGAGTCCGCAGGTCCGCAGCCAGGACCTAAATTTCGTCACTCTGCTTTTCTCAAGTCCTGATGCGCAAGCCACCGCCTGGGAAATTTTCAAGACGGATTTCACCGCGATTCGACAGAAGGCGGGCCCGGGGGCAAACGGCCTGGTTTCGATTGCCGGCCAGTTTTGTGACGCTGCGTTGCGCGACGATTCGCAGCAATTTTTCAATGCCCAGAATATTCCGGGGAGTGAACGCCCTCTTCATAACGCGCTGGACCGCGCGAATGCCTGCATCGAACTAAAATCGCTGCAACAAGAAAACTTGTCGGCGTTTTTGAAGAAGACAGCCCAAATGCCTGCGGGCGCAGGTAACTAACAAAGGTTAACTCTACGGATTCACGGGGCCGCGCGGGGAATTATTTCATCGATTGATCGAACTCACGCATCCACTCTTTTTTCTTGAGCAGTTCCCGCGGTTTTGTGCCATCCGGCGGTCCCACAATTCCGTCCTTCTCCATGATGTCGATTAATCGCGCTGCGCGCCCGTATCCGATGCGCAGACGCCGCTGCAGTGTGGAAGTGGATGCACGTCCCGCTTCGCATACCACGCGGACGGCCTCCTGATACAAAGTGTCATCCACCTCGGCGTCACCACTTTCGCCATCTTCGCCCGGCGCCGCATCATCCCTCGGTGCTTCAAGGAGTTTTTCGTTATACACCGCTTTTGCCTGCGCCCGCCAGAAATCGCAAACGGCGGAAATTTCCTCTTCCGTCACCAGCGGCCCGTGTATGCGATGTAGCCGCGATGACCCCGCCGGCAGATAAAGCATGTCTCCACGTCCGAGCAGTGATTCCGATCCATTGGAATCGAGAATGGTGCGCGAGTCCACCTTGCTCGCCACGCGGAAAGATATGCGCGCAGGAAAATTCGCCTTGATGAGTCCGGTGATCACGTCCACCGAAGGCCTCTGTGTAGCCAAAATCAAATGGATGCCCACGGCGCGCGCCATCTGCGCCAGCCGCGTGATGGACGCCTCCACGTTGTTTGTGTCCACCATCATCAGGTCGGCCAGCTCGTCAATCACGATCACGATGTAGGGAAGCGGCTTGTGCTCCATCTCTTCCGAGTCATCAAAAAGTGAGAGGGATTGCTCCGCGCTTGAATGTTTTATTGTACTGGTCGATGTTGCGCACGCCTCGTTGCGCCAGCAACTTCAGCCGCTTTTCCATTTCGCGCGTCGCATTGCGCAGCACGTTGGAGGCGACCTTCGGATCCGTTACCACCGGCGCCAGCAAGTGTGGGATGTCTTCGTACAATCCGAGTTCCAGCCGCTTCGGGTCCACCATCACCAGTTTTAATTCGTCCGGCGTGGCTTTGTAGAGCATTGAAACGATCAATGAGTTCAGGAACACGCTTTTGCCTGTTCCTGTTGCTCCCGCAATCAACAAGTGGGGCATCAGCGCGAGATCCGTTACGCGGTTTCGCCCGATCAGGTCCTTCCCCATTGCAAGCGTCAGCTTTGACGCTGAATTAACAAACTCCGGCGATTCGATTCCTTCGCGCAAGGTGATTGTCTGCCGGTGGTGATTTGGAACTTCGACGCCCACTGTGGATTTCCCCGGGATGCGCTCAATCAAAATGGATTCCGCGCGCAACGCGAGGCACAGGTCTTCCGCCAGCCCCGTAATCCGGCTGTACTTGATTCCGGCCTCCGGCTTGAATTCGTATGTTGTTACCACCGGTCCGGGGTTAATTTGCGTCACATGCCCGCCCACATCGAATTCCTTTGTCTTCTCTTCAATCGCGCGCGCCCGCGATTTCAGTTCTTCTTCCTGGAGTTTCTCTCCGCGTTCAGCAAGGTGGAGCAGGGAAGTAGAAGGAAGCTTGAAATTTGCGGGCCCATGGGCGATTTTTGGCCCGGCAAACGGTTTCGACGGCGGTTCCTGTTCAGATTTTCCAGTGAGCTTTTCCTTAAATCGAAGAATTACAGGCGAGCGCTTCGCCGGCTTTTCTTCCTCGTCCCCGGCTTCCTCATCCGCCTCGGATTCATCTTCCTCAACCGCAACCGATGATTTTTCAAGTTTGCCGATTTGCGAGGGCACCGCGGGGCGTCCCGCAATCTTTATCTCCTCAACGCGTTTGCGGAGCCGTGCTTCTTCGCGCTCCTCACGCCACATGGCCCAGCGATCCTTCAGGCGGTTCAGGAACTCCAATTTTCCGAGCGGCCCCTTCACTATTTCGTGGGTGGCAATAAATGAAAATCGTGTGGTGAGGAATAGAGCTGCTAGTAATGCAGCCACCACCACAAGCTGCGCGCCGACGCTGTTAAACGCCGCCACCAATCCCGCCGCCAGCAGATCGCCGATCAATCCTCCCGGCGGGGCCGCGCCGCGCACCTCCGGAAAATGCCATAGCGCGAGCAGGGCAGGGAGTCCGAGCAGGAACAGCGACCACCCAATCAACTTCATCGTGGCCGATTCCACGGTCCGGCTACGGATCCATCGCCAGCCAAGCGCAAACATACCGGCGGGCAGAAGAAACGCGGCGTAGCCGAGCCCCTGGAAGAGCAGGTCGGCGCCATGCGCGCCCACCGGTCCAATCCAATTCGTGGCCGCGTGGGAATCCGTCGAAAAGGCGGAAACGTTCAGCGATCCGTCATGCGGGTTGTAGGAAAGCAGACTCAGCGCAACGAGCAGGCCCATCGTGGCGCCCAGAAATCCTATCAACTCGTTGACGCGGTGATTCTCAGTTGGCGTCAGTAAGCGCACAAACTTCTCCTCGCTGGGCGGATAGTGGCAATGAATTGAGCACTTGGGGGCGCGGGCGCTAGCGCGCGGGTCCCAGATGCAACAACACGAACAGCAGGATGAGTATACCGAGCGCGACCCGGTACACAACGAAAACCTTGAGCGTGCGTGTTTGTAAGTAACGCAGGAAGAACGCGATCACCGCATACCCAACGAGGCCGGAAACGGCGATCGCAATCAACAAGGTAGAAAGCGGCATATCCAGCGTCCCGGCTTGGTGCATGCGCAACAGCTTCGGCAATTCCTTTAATGCTGCGCCCGCGATAATGGGAGTCGAAAGCAAAAACGAAAATCGCGCTGCGGTCTCGCGCGTCATCCCGCGAAAAAGGCCCGCAACAATCGTGGCTCCGGATCGCGATACGCCGGGGAACAACGCCAGCGCTTGCGCCGTTCCAACAACCATCGAATCGCCAAGCGTCACTTGCTTCATGTGTCGCTGAACCGACGCCTTCCTATCCACCCACCACATCACAAGTCCCACCAAAATCATCGCCGCGGCAATCGGCGCGGGCTGGCTCAATTTATCTTCGATGACCTTTTCAAATAGCAACCCGGCCACCGCCCCGGGAATTGTCCCCGCGACGAGAAACCAGAACAGCCGCCGCTTCCATCTCAAATCCTCATCCGTCATCGCCGCCGAGCTGCGAACTCCAAATCCGGCAAGCAACAGCTCGACCCAGTCCCGCAAAAAATACACCAACACGGCAACCAGCGTCCCCGCGTGCAACGCCACCTCAAACGCCAGCCCCGGCTCTTTCCATCCCGCGAACCACGGCACCAGCACAAGGTGCGCGCTGCTGCTGACGGGCAGAAATTCCGTCAGCCCTTGAACTACGGCCAGAACAACCGCCTGAAAGAGTGACATTCAGAGTCAGGTCTCCTTTGGCCCCTTCAATGCCTTGCTCATACGTACTGCATCAATTCGCCCAAGATAGTATCCGGGCAGCAACCCGAGCGCCCGGTAGTTGTGAACATACCAGAACTGAAGCCCGGCCTCATTGTCGGTCGCCGTTTCGATTTCCACCGTAAAAACCCCGCATTCGGCCAGCGCTCGCTCCGCCGCGCCAAGTAACAGCGTGCCGACGCCATGCCGCCGGTGCGCTTTCGCCACGTCAATCGTGATGATGTGGCCGTCGGGTGGATCCGCATCCGCCAGAATAAATCCGGAGATCACATTTTCATCTTCCGCCACAAAGCAGATCGCGCCCGGCTGCGCAAGATACCATCTCAATTCTCGTTTGGAATAAGCGATCCCACTGGGATAGCACTCGCGGTCAAGCGCAAACAGCGCATCGAAATCCGTGGAAATATATGGGCGCAGCCGATGGCTCACAGGCAGAATTGTAGCAAGTCAAAGGATTTGAAGGGCGTGCACAAATGAGTCGCAAGCGTCAGACTTCGAGGATCACAGGCAGGATCAGCGGCCGCTTCGATGTCTGCTTATTCAAATAGCGCTTCAGGTCCACTCGAATTTTTTCCTTCATCACGCCCCAGTCGGATTTCTCCTCGGCGTTCGATTGCTCAATCGTGCGCAGCACCACTTCCCGAGCGCCCGCAATTAGTTCTGTGCCGTCATCATTTGGCAGAAATCCGCGCGTCACAATTTCCGGCTGCGATCCGAGCCGCCCGTTGTGCTTGTCCATCGCGATGATCGGCACCACCACGCCGTCTTCCGCCAGATGCCTCCTGTCGCGGATGACCACCTCCTCGATCTCCTCGAGCGATCCTGAATCCACACACACGCGCCCCGCGGGCACAGGCTCGCGGCGGAACGCCCCCTTTTCAGTGAACTCAATCGGGTGCCCATCCTCAAGCAGCAGCACTTCATCCGACACAACACCCAATTGATGCGCCATCGCCGCATGACGGAAAAGTTGCCGGTACTCGCCATGCAGCGGAATGAAATAGCGCGGCTTTACCAGTTGCAGCATCAGCTTCTGCTCTTCCTGGCTCGCGTGCCCGGACACGTGAATTATCCCGCCGTTGTTGTCGTAATAGACGAGCGCTCTCCGCCGGAACATGTGGTCCAGCATCCGGAAGATCGCTTTTTCATTTCCGGGAATGATTCGCGCGGAAAGAATCACTGTGTCGTTTTCTTCCACCGAGATCAACCGGTGGTTGTCCACGGAAACACGCGAGAGCGCCGACATCGGCTCCGCCTGGCTCCCGCTCACCAGCACGACAAGTCTGTGCGGATCAAATGCCTTGATATCCTGTGGCCGCACCACCATCCCGTCCGGAATGCGCAATTGCCCCAGATCGTGCGCAATTTCGACGTTATCCACCATGCTCCGGCCAACGAAGCCGATCTTTCGCCCAGTGGCTGCCGCTAGATTCACGATCATGCTGTATGCGATGCACGGATGATGCAAAACACGAAACCAGCACCTTGCGCGGCGCGGCGCGGAATAGCTCCTCCATGCGCGTCGCCACCACTCTTTCCGAGGGCGTGTAACCCGGCCGCTCGACGTTCGTGCTGTCGCTGAAACAGCGCCAGCACTCCCTCCTGCGCCGTATCGCGCAAACGCGTGCAAATCAAACGGTTGGCTGATCGAGCGGAGTCGGGTCCATCTTGTAATCGCCCGTGTGAATAATCACTCCCACCGGCGTGCGGATCGCCAGCGCCACGCAATCAATCGTGCTGTGCGTCACGTGAATAAATTCCACTTCGAACGGACCGATTTCGATTACGTCTCTTGCCTTCACTTCCTGCAGCATCAGCCTTATCCAGCAAAGCTCGTGTTCGTCCAGACGCCTGCCGCACCAGCGCCAGCGTGAATTGCGTCCCATAAATCGGCACATTTAGATCGCGCAGGATGTAGGGCAGCGCGCCGATATGGTCCTCGTGGCAATGCGTCAGCAGGATCGCGCGCACCATGTTCTTGTTTTGCTTCAGGTAGGTGATGTCCGGGATGACGATGTCCACGCCGAGCAGTTCCGCTTCGGGGAACATCATCCCGGCATCGATCACGATGATGTCGTCGCCGCAGCGCAGCGCCATCATGTTCATGCCGAACTCGCCGAGGCCGCCGAGCGGGATTGCCCAAACTGATTTGTGGTTTGTCATGCGCTCCGCAATTGCGTGCAGAGCATCGTATCACAGCGTGGAGTTACGAATCTGAATAGGAGCTGTCACGCGCGCCAGCGCGGGCGCGGAGCAGCCGATTAATCGCGGTCTTCTCCCCCGCTAAAGAGCCGTGCGATTCCAACGAGTATCACCGCGCCCACCGTCGCCGCCGCGAGGCTGTAAAGCCAGCCGCCGCCGGCAATATTTAATTTCATGAAGATCCAGCCGCCCAGTACGGCGCCAATCATCCCCAGGATAATATTCACGATGCAGCCATACCCGCGCCCGCGCGCCAGCGTCCCCGCAAGCCATCCGGCGATCAATCCAATAAAAATCCAGCTGATCAGCGAGCGTGATACTGAAAATCCCCAGACGTGCACATCTTGCAGGATTGCGAATATGGCCGTCATTTTTCACCCCTTCAGATTTGGCGCGATCGCTCTCAATGTGAGCGCATCATCTTGTACTATCCCTTCGCGCCGCATGCAAATAAAATTGCCGGGCAAACCTCCAGTCTTTCGGCCCGGGGGAAAATGGACTCTCAAGAGGGAATGGATCAGATGTTTTGAACAGTGAAAAGTATTGATGGGGAGTGCGAAAAACTTAATCGCCTTCAAGCAGAATCGCTGCCGCGAGCACGGTCGTCCAAAGCCCGCGCTTATCGCCCACGGCGGATTGCGTGATGTTCATTGTGCGCACAATCTTGTTGGAAATCCGGTAGACCTCTTTTTTCTCGTCCCACGAAAGATCCGCGTCAAATTCCACGTTCAAAGTTGTCGCCAGCATTTCCGCCGCCAGCTCTTCCGTGTACTCGCCCGCGATCTCCTCCGTCTCGCCGAACGAATGGTGCTCCGAAAGATATCCGTACATGGACTTGTCCGCGGGTAGCGCAAGCCCCACGCCCGCCGCGATTAATCGGTGCGCCTCGCGCGTGGAATTCTCGCTGATCACCGTAAACGCCACTTGCCCGTGCTTGATGTGCTTCAACCCTTCGCTCCGCGAAATGAGTTTGCAGTTGGGTGGGAAAATCGAGGAAACGCGCACGATGTTGCACGAAGCAATCCCCGCGTTGCGCAGCGCCAGCTCAAAACTGGAAAGCCTCTCGCGGTGTTTACCGACACCTTTTGTCAGGAAAATCCTTTTCGCGACGAACGCCATGGATGGAGCCGGGCTGCGGTGCCTCCAGAAAAGAATTTCGTTCTCAGAAACAACCGGTGGCGAAAGTAACAAGAACCTGCGGCAGTGTCAATGCGAATTACATCGTTGCCGAAAATATCTGGCATGCCAAGCAGTGCCCGACAACAAATCCTGCTAAAAATTCCCCCTCGCGCCCCGCCCTTGCCCCGATGCGCGCCGCCGCTCCTCTGCAATCAACGCTTGCGCCGCCTCGCGTGGCTCGATGCTCCAGTTTCCGTCGGAAGTCGTCGGAATCGTCCCCGTTTTCGATACATAGTCAATAATCAGCTCCCGCACCTCTTCCGGCGAGCGATAAACAATCGGCAATCCCTTCAACACGGTGTAATTTCCGCCGCCCGTGTAACGGTAATTGTTGACCGCCACGCGCAGCTTCGCCGCCATGTCGAGCGGCCTCCCCTGACGCGTCAATTTCCGAATGCGATCGCCCACCGGCCGCGTGAGATCCATCACATAACTCACGCCTTCCGCGGAATCCGCGTTGTAGCCCGGCCCCTGCAAGGGCCGCGAAGCGTCGAATGGCCATCGCGGGAAAAAGCTCGCCGCGTGTTCGAGAGCCTCCTTGATTTGGGCGCCAGTCATTTCCACCACGTAAAGCGTGTTCTCGTAAATGTAAAGCCCCGCCAGTTGCCGCACCGTCACCGGTCCCGCCGGAATTTTCAACGCCGGATAAAACATCGTCGCCATTGAGACGTCCGCGTGCCCCGCATCCAGTTGCACGCGGTGAATCAAATCCACCAGCGGATCATCCTGGTAACGCGACACGTCGCCGTGCATCTCCTCCGCGCTCGTTGCAATCGGTGCATCAAGATATTTCTGCGTCGCCGTTTCATACGGCTGCGCCAATTTCACAATTTCCGGGTCCTCCGCGGTCGCATCCGTCACCGGAATCACGGCCGAATGTTTTTCCTTCACGCGCCAGGCGCCCCTCGCGTCCCGTTCCATCTCCACATCCGCCCGCGCCAGTGACTGCCCCCAGTTCCTCGCCTGCGCCATCAACACGCCGTTCACCATCATCTGCGCGACTTCCCGGTGCGTGTGCCCGAAGAGGATCACGTCAATCCCTGGCACCTGTTGCGCCAGCGCAAGCATCGCGTTCTCGCCCGAAATTTCATCAGACCCGGCTCGCGCATTTGACGACGGATCCTCCCCCAATCCCGAATGTGCAATCACCACGACAAGGTCCGCCTTCTTCCTCACTTCTGGAATCACTTTTTGCGCCGACGCCACAATCTGCTCGAATTCGTATCCCTTGTAATGCGCCGGAATCTCCCATCGCGGCACGCCCGGCGTCACGAATCCGACAATTCCGACGCGCACCCCTCCAACATTCTTAATAATATAGGGTTCAAAATATTCCACGCCATTTGTATAACTCTGCTTCAAATTCGCGGCCAGGATGGGAAATCTCGCCTCGCGCTTCGCTTTCCACAAAACATCCAGCCCAAAATTGAATTCGTGATTCCCGCAAGCCGCCGCGTCATACTTCATCGCATTCATCACCGCGATGGTCGGATTCGGCTGCGATGTTTCCTTGCGCGCGAAGTAATACGCCAACGGCGTCCCTTCGATAATGTCGCCCGAATCGAGCAGCAGCGCATTCGGATCTTTTGCCCGCTCCTCCCTCACCAGCGTCTCGATTTTCGCGAGCCCGCGATTCGCTGGGTGGTTCGCGTAGTAGTCCTCAGGGAAAATATTGCCGTGAATATCCGTCGTCGCCAGCAAAACGATGTGGGCGTGCCCCGCAGCCGTTTGCTGCGCATGCCCGGGAACAAATGCAAGCGCAGCGAGAAACGCCGCAAGAAACACCGATCGCGAATATTTTTTCGTCATGGTCAATTATTTTTCCGGCGTGGTCATTACGACAGGTGCAAGCTTTGGCGCGAGCGTTTTCAGCCGGCGCAGGTCCTCAGTGCTGAAGTCCGGCCCCGCTTCCTGCTTATTTCGTCCCTTGCGGCTGATCTGTACCACGCCCACCACCACCGCTTCATGCACGATGGGCGCGCTCAGGATCTTTTGAATCATCTCATCTTGCCGCCGCCCCAGCGGCACCCCCTCAAACACGGTCGCGTGTCGCGAATTCGCGAATGAGTTCTCCACGTCCGCCCGATTTTCCCGCGCAGTCCTCGAAGCCAGTGCGTTCGTGCTGTTGATAGGGATGCTTCCCACCGCGCGCAGTTTTTCTGGGATCACAAATTGGAGATGTTTCCCGTTGCTCATGACTCCGAGCACGGCAACCTCATCCGTTCTTACTCCGAACGCCTGTGAAAGCTTCTCCGTAAGTGCCGACAGGTTTTCCGGCGCTGCCGGGGCGGGGCTGCTCGCCAATTCAGAAAGATACTCGTCGAGTTCGGCATTCGAACGTGTCGAGGTCTTCATCCACTCCTCGGGCCGGGGTTCCTGGGGCGAATGTATTATATCCAATCATCCCCGCAACTCACGTCAATTTGAACTCCGTGCGCGCCTTGCAATAGCTTCCCGTACTTTCTATACTGAAACGCTGGAATTCGCGCCCGGAGAGTTCATGTCCGCCCAGGTTGGCCAGACAGACCACAGTTTCTTCCTACGCAAACTGCATTCTCTTACCGGATTGATTCCCGTTGGCGCTTACATGGCCGACCATCTTTTTGAAAACAGCTATTCTCTGGTCAGTCCCGATAAATATAATGAGGCCTCGCGCGCTCTTCAGACCGTTCCCTGGCGAATTCCCCTGGAAATCGCCATTATCTGGCTCCCGATTCTCTATCACGCCGGTTATGGTTTTTACATTTGGGGCCACGGGAAAATGAACGTCTCGCAGTACCCCTGGGTCGGCAACTGGATGTTCGCTCTCCAGCGCTGGACGGGCCTTGTCGCCTTCGCATTCCTCGGCTGGCATCTTTACACCGAGCGCTTCGTCACCCACGGCATGTCCACCTACGCCATCGTCAATCAGGACATGCAGAGCACCTGGTTCTTTTCGTTTTTCCTGCTCGGTGTTATCGCCTGCTCGATTCACCTTGGCGTCGGAATTTGGAATTTTGTCTGTAAGTGGGGCCTGGCGGCCACCGTGCGTTCGCAGCGCGCCGCAGGCTATCTCGGCGTCGCCGTTGCTGTAATTATGTTGGTAATGAGCGTGACCGTCGTTGTCTGCTTCCGGTTCGGCTGGCATCCGCTGGACGCGTATTTGCAAGCTCAAAAATGAGGCAACCTAAAATCATCGTCGTCGGCGGAGGGCTCGCCGGTTTGATGGCCACCATCAAAGTGGCCGAAGCCGGAATTCCCGTCGACCTTTTTTCCATTGTCCCCGTAAAGCGCTCTCATTCCGTTTGCGCGCAGGGTGGCATCAACGCCGCGAAAAACACAAAGGGCGAGGGCGATTCCACCTGGCAGCATTTTGACGACACCGTTTACGGCGGCGATTTCCTCGCCAACCAGCCACCCGTCAAGCGCATGTGCGATGCTGCGCCCGGCATCATCGATCTCCTCGATCGCATGGGCGTCATGTTCAATCGCACGCCCGAAGGCAATCTTGATTACCGCCGCTTTGGCGGCACCATGTTCAATCGCACCGCTTTCGCTGGCGCCACCACCGGCCAGCAACTTCTCTACGCGCTCGACGAGCAGGTCCGCCGTTACGAGGCCGAAGGCAAAGTCACGAAATTCGAAGGCTGGACGTTTCTCTCAGCGGTGCTCGATGACTCCGGCGTTAGCCGCGGCATTTGCGCCATGGACTTGAAGACCATGGAAGTGAAAACGTTTCCCGCCGACGCCGCGATTTTCTGCACCGGCGGCAATGGCTCCATTTTCGGCCGCTCCACAAACTCCGTCGTCTGCACTGGCACCGCGCAATCCGCCCTCTTCCAGCAGGGCGTCGACTACGCGAATGGCGAATTCATCCAGGTCCATCCAACCGCCATCCCCGGCGAAGATAAGCTCCGCCTGATGAGCGAATCCGCCCGCGGAGAAGGCGGACGCGTCTGGGTCCCGAAGAAGCCCGGCGACAATCGCGACGGGCGCACGATTCCGGAAAACGAGCGCTTTTATTTCCTCGAGGAGTGGTACCCGAAATACGGCAACCTGGTCCCGCGCGACGTCGCCACTCGCGCCATCCACAAAATTGTTTTCGAGATGAAGCTCGGCATCGGCGGCCAGCAGGCCGTCTTCCTTGATGTCTCGCACATCCCGCGCGATATCCTCGATAAGAAGCTCGAAGGCATCCTCGAAATCTACGAGAAATTCGTCGGCGTGGACCCGCACGTCGAGCCAATGAAAGTTTTCCCCGGAATGCATTACACAATGGGCGGAATCTGGATTGATAACGACACGCAGGCCACCAACGTCCCCGGCATTTACGCCGCCGGCGAATGTGAATACCAGTATCACGGAGCGAATCGCCTCGGCGCGAATTCACTCGTCTCCTGCATCTATGGCGGAATGATCGGTGGCCCCGCTTCCGTAAAATATAGCCGCGGCCTCGACAAGGGCTGCGAGAGCGTCCCCTCTTCCGTCTACGAGCGCGAGCAGAAGCGCCAGCAGGGAATTAACGACGCGCTCCTCTCGCAACAAGGTTCCGAAAATCCCATCACCATTTGGAAAGAGATGGGCGAATGGATGACGGAACACGTCACCGTCATTCGCAAGAATCCCGATATCCAGCGCACCGATGCCAAGCTCCAGGAATTGCTCGAGCGCTTCAAGAATATCAATATGTCCGACCGCACGAAATGGTCGAACCAGACGCTCTCTTTTGCGCGCGAGCTTTTCAACATGCTCATCCTCGCGCGCGTCATCGCGCTCGGCGCTCTCGCACGCGACGAATCCCGAGGCGCGCATTACAAGCCCGATTTCCCCGAGCGCAATGACGCCGATTGGTTGAAGACCACGCGCGCGAAATGGGCGGACGGAAAAATTAAGCTCACCTACGAGCCTGTTGACACTTCGCTGATTCCTCCGCGCGCGCGGCGTTACGATATGGCAAAGTAGGGGAGGCGGCCCGAGATCATGGCGGAAAACAGAAAAGTCATCGTTCGCGTGAAGCGGCAGGCGGGCCCGAAGGATCGTCCGCACTGGGACGAATTCGAGCTCCATTACCGCCCGCACATGAACGTCATCATCTGCCTGCGTGACATCGCCGAAAATCCCGTCACGCGCGATGGCAAGCCTTCCACGCCCGTCACTTTTGACTCGAATTGCCTCGAAGAAGTTTGCGGCTCCTGCGCGATGGTCATCAATGGCCGAGCCATGATGGCTTGCTCCGCGCTTGTGGATCATCTCGAGCAGCCCATCCGCATTGAGCCGATGACCAAGTTTCCCGTCGTCCGAGACCTCGCCGTGGATCGCAGCGTCATGTTTGAAAATCTCAAGCGCGTGAAAGCCTGGATTCCGATTGACGGCACCTATGATCTCGGCGAAGGCCCGCGCCTCGCGCCCGATGTCCAGGAAAAGGCCTACCCTCTTTCGCGCTGCATCACTTGCGGCATCTGTCTTGAAGTTTGCCCGCAGGTCAATGCCAATAGCAATTTCGTTGGCGCCGCCATCGTCAGTCAGGTGCGCCTCTTCAACATGCATCCCACGGGCGCTATGCACGCCCGCGAACGCCTCGCCGCCATCAGCGGCCCCGGCGGCGTGCAGGATTGCGGCAACGCGCAGAATTGCGTCCATGCATGCCCGAAGGCGATCCCGCTCACGGAATCGCTGGCAGACGTGAATCGCGCCGCGATTCGCAATTCGCTGGTCGGCTGGCTGATAGGTTGATGCCATATGAAATTTCGCTACCTCGCACTCGCCGGCGCACTTTTTCTTCTGGCCGCGCTCTTCACTCGCACCGTGCCCGCTGACGACATCGCGGATCGCGCTCACAAGATTCACTTCAGTTCGATTGTGCTCGATACCCACGATGACACGCCGCAGCGCCTCTTCTTTGAGCACGTTGATTTAGCCAAGCGCACCAACGAAGGCCACATTGATATCCCGCGCATGCGCGAAGGCGGCATGAACGCGATCTTCTTTTCCATCTGGGCCCCGGTCACAATCACCGGCCCCGCCGCCACCAAGCGCGCGATGGATCTGATCAATTCCGTCATGGATCAAATCCACAAGCATCCGCAGGATCTCGTTCTCGCCACCACCGCCGCCGAAGTACGCGCCGCGCACGCTCAGGGCAAAATTGCCGCGCTCATGGGCGTCGAGGGCGGCCACATGATTGACAACAATCTCGATGTCCTCCGCCAGTTCGCCAAACTCGGTGTCCGCTACATGACGCTCACGCACACGATGGACACCGATTGGGCCGGCTCGAGTGGCGACGACGCAAAGCATATTGGCCTCACGCCATTCGGCAAGGATGTCATCCGCGAAATGAATCGCCTCGGCGTTCTTGTGGATATTTCCCACGTCTCCGACAAAACCTTTTACGACGCGCTGGAAGTCAGCGCCGCCCCGATGATCGCCTCGCACTCCTCTTGTCGCGCCATCTGCGATGCTCCGCGCAACATGACCGACGACATGATTAAGGCCCTCGCGGCCAAGGGCGGAGTAATTCAAATCAATGCGGTCGTTCTTGTTCTTGCCGCCGTGAATGGCCTTCAGATAGAACGCATGGGCCAGCACGAACTTTAATCCGGCGGCTTGGCAGGCATCGGCCAGCCAATACCAGCCGAACATGCACTCGGCGCAGACGGTCAGGTCGTGGCGATAGGGGGCGACGAGTTTGAGGAAGAACTCGAAGTCGTTGTTGCGGATGTTGGTGTGGACGAGCTTTTTGCCGTCCCGGTCCATGACGCAGACGTACATCTGCCGGGCATGGAGGTCGATTCCGCAGTTGAATTGGGTGGTCGAGGTGTAGTATTTCATAGGGTAGTACTTCATGGTTGATGGGCGTCCAGTAGACGCCCTTGATTAGTGTTGTTATGCGGGGAGTGCTCGTAACACTCCCCGCCCTGTCGCCCCCGATGCTAACAAAAACAACAGAGGGCTTTGAGGGGAGTATCACCGCGCTGGAGCCAACGCCGACTGCCCCTTGAGTTTATGGATGGTTTGAGTTATACAACGATTATCGAGCTTGCGGAGCCACTCGCCGGTCGGCGTGGCTCAGCTTTGGATCGTTAGGCATCATGCGAACGCTTGTTACATTTATCATGTTTCTGGCTGGCCGCCGTTTGCGGAGCGACGAAGACGCAATGCGATGCGGAGATTTCAAAAGCGTTGATTGGAACATGGATTGATGCGCCATCAGAGCAGGCACCGATGCACGGGCAAGTCACCTATTATGCAGACGGTCACGGTGTGGAGCTTGTATGGCCGGCTAGTCAGCCTGAATCTACAGCCATTCGTATTGAGTCACAGTGGACGGTCACAAATAGTATTTTGATTCTGACGAGCGTCAAGTCCAGCAACCCTCAGATAGTTCCTGTTGGGGTCCAGATCAAGGATCACATTGTTTCGATTTCAGCAGACCAGTTTGTTTTCGAGCCAGCAGATGGATATGGAGATATTGAAAAGAAGAGACATGTCAGAATACGCCAAAAGACTGGGGCCTAACAAAGGCGCTGCAGGCAACAGCCACCGCGCCTGCCAGTTGACCGGCTTATGAAATTCAAACATCATCATTGCAGCCAAGCTCAGTCTCCGGTGGCTGTGCCTGAGCTTGGACGTTGATATGGCTTGAAATGTCAAGCGGGCAACAGGTCTGCTTTCCGAAATGTTCATTTGTTCTTCCGGTTTACTTCACCGCGAACT
>CAVTRS010000012.1:0-5730 GCA_963737185.1 uncultured Acidobacteriota bacterium
CTTCTTACGAAAAAAGGGGGGGGGGGATGCGTACCGACGAATTTGGTCGGGAGCGCCATTCCTTCCGGCCTATCGCAAAGGAGGGCGTGCCCTCCGGAGCTTTAAGTAAGGAGGGATCGGATCGAGTCGTTTGCTAGCCACTAGTCACTAGCCACTAGCCACTGGTCTTGAGGTATCATCCGCCGCTATGAAGAGACGCTTCACCCAAATCGCTCTGCTTTGCGCAGTGGTCGCTATCGCCAGCGCCGTCGGGGCACAGAACTTCACTGACGTCCGGCCCAGCCCGCAGCAGGTCGCCTGGCAGGACCTCGAGATCGGCGCGCTCATCCACTTCGGGCCGAATACTTTCATGGATCGCGAATGGGGTGACGGCACCGCCGACCCCAAAGTTTTCAACCCCACGCAGTTTGACCCCAACCAGTGGGTCGCCGCGGCGAAATCCGGAGGCGCAAATTATCTCGTATTCGTCGCGAAGCACCATGACGGCTTCAGTCTCTGGCCCACGGATCAAACAAATTACAGCGTGAAGTCCAGCCCCTGGCGCGATGGCCATGGCGACGCCGTCCGCGAAGTCTCCAACGCCGTTCGCAAAGCGGGAATGAAATTCGGCGTCTATCTCTCGCCTTGGGATCGCCACGAGCCTTCTTACAGTGACAGCAAGAAATATGACGACCACTATGTCGCGCAGCTCATCGAGCTTGCATCGCGTTACGGTCCGCTCGAGGAATTCTGGCTCGATGGTGCGGGCAGCGAAGGCCACGTTTACGATTTCGATCGTTACGTCTCGCAGTTGCGAGTCTATCAGCCGAACGCTCTCGTCTTCGCCGACGCCGCGCTCCTGAAATACGGAGACATCCGTTGGGTAGGTAACGAAAGCGGCTACGCTTCAGAGGAAAATTGGAATGTCCTCGACCTGCACGGCTACTTGCGCTGGCGCCCAGCCGAAGCCGATACACCGCTGCGCAAAGACCACTGGTTCTGGCATCCAAACGACGAGAAAAGTTTGAAGTCCGTCGCTGAGCTTCTCGACACATACGAAAAAACTGTCGGTCGCGGCGCGCAACTCATGCTCGGCCTCGCTCCCGATGACCGCGGCCTGCTCCCCGATTCCGATGTCCAGCGTCTCAAGGAATTTGGCGCCGCCGTCAAAGCCATCTACGGCCCGGATAAGAATCTCGCTCGCCGCGCGCTCCAGGCAAATCCAGCCGCTGCGACAACATTTAAACTCATGCTTGATGGCGATCCCGATACCTTCTGGAGCGCGCCCGCCGATTCCCGCTCAGCCCAAATCGATTTATCATTCACCACGCCGATCACATTTGATCGCGCCCTCACCATGGAATGGCTTCCCGGCGGTCAGCAAATCCAGAAATACGCAATCGAAGCCCTTGTGAATGGACAATGGACCACGCTTTACACCGGTACATCCATCGGCCACAAGAAAATTGACAAGTTCGCCCGCACGACCACAAATCAGGTCAGGCTAGTAATTATCTCCGCCGCCGCTCCACCGCGCATCCGCGAATTTCAATTATTCGATGGCGCCGCCGCCGAAGCCGCCCTGAAAAAACAATGAGCGAGCTTTAATATGAAAGCAGACGGAAAACCTCCAATGCCCATCACACGGCGAAAAGCCATCAAGCTTCTCGCAAGCGCTCTGCCCGTTGCTGTCGGCGCGCGAGCCGCGGGCGCTTCGTCGCTCCTCACGAAATTGGCCGCCCATCAAACGCAAATCGCTGACGGGCCTTTCATTGGCACGCAGGAGTCTCTCTCACGCTTTGAGATGCCCGATTGGTTTAAGGAAGCAAAGTTCGGCATCTGGGCTCATTGGGGGCCGCAATCGGCCGCGGAAGCGGGCGATTGGTATGCGCGCAACATCTATATCCAGGGCTCGCGCCAGAACAAATTTCACATCGAGCACTACGGCCACCCCTCAAAGTTCGGCCACAAAGACCTGATCCAAACGTGGAAGGGCGACAGGTTTGACCCCGATCACCTCATGGGCCTTTACAAAAACGCCGGCGCGCAATATTTCATGACGATGGGCGTGCACCATGACAATTTTGATATGTGGAATTCAAAGTTTACGCGCTGGAACGCCGCGAAAATGGGAATCAAAAAGGACGTGGTTGGCCTTTGGAAAAAAGCCGCGCAGAAGCAGGGCGTTCCGTTTGGCGTGAGCGATCACCTTTGGATAAGTTACAAATGGTTCGCCGTCAGCCATCGCAGCGACAAGGATGGCCCTCTCGCCGGTCTTCCCTATGATGGCGCCGATCCGAAATTCGCGGACCTCTACCACGATTACAGGGGCCTTCCTGCGATTCCTCCGGTGGATTTCGGGTGGAACGAGGACGGCATTTCGGAGCCCTGGAAGCAGCATTGGTTCCTTCGCGTCAAAGACATGATTGACCAATACCATCCGGACATGATTTACAGCGATGGCCAAATCCCTTTCGGGGATATCGGATTGAATCTCGTCGCGCACCTTTACAACACAAGCGCAAAGGATCATGGCGGCGTCCCCCTGGCCGTTTACACCAGCAAGCGCAAAGAAGATTCAGACGCGGGCATGTGTGTGTTGGATGTTGAGCGCGGCCTCGTTGAAAATATCTCGCCGCAACCCTATCAAACCGACACGTGCATCGGCGATTGGCATTACAACCGCGACATCACTTACAAAACGCCGAAGCGTGTGATTGACATGCTCGTGGACGTCGTCAGCCGCAATGGAAACTTGATGCTCAATTTCCCGCTGCCGAACAGTGGAATGCTTGATGACCGCGAACTCCATATCCTCGATGAAATCACAAGATGGATGGATGTAAACGGCGAAGCGATTTTCGCCACCACTCCATGGAAAATTTTCGGCGAGGGCCCCGGAACAAAGGCGTCGGCAGTTCCGGGCGGCTTCAACGAAGGGAAAAGGCAGGACTTGACCGTGGAGGATGTGCGCTTCACAGCAAAAATGAAGACGCTTTACGCCTTCGCGATGGGCTGGCCCGATCCCGCGCAGACACGATCTGTAAATATCGCGCCGCTTGCGAAAACAAACCCTCATGTCACTGGCAAAATTGCAAATGTGGAATTGCTCGGGTACAGCGGCAAGCTCGAATGGAGTCAAGATGACTCCGGCTTGCACATCCTACTTCCTGAAAAGAGACCCAGCGATTACGCGAGCGCCTTCCGCGTTTCCGGCCTAACTTTCTTCTGAGACCTCACCGGGAACGCCGCGCCCCGCCGTGGATTCGGCCGGCTTTAATTCACTTCACTGTGGAGATTGATCCCCACGGTCCGCACGCAGACATCGCGGGGAAGCTCTCCAATGGCGCAACAGGCAACGGCGCAAGTTGATGCGCCGAAAGCGATGCATTCAACGCCGGAAGCGATTCCGTGTTCCACTGGCGCCACGCATTCAAGTCCTTATCGAGCGCGGTGCACAATTCCTGCACCGTGGACTTCGCGGTGTCCGAAGGACGCATATCGCCGCTCTCGATCATGGCGAAAACGCGCGCCAGATCGCGGTTCACCGGCCCGACTCCGGGCGTCGGCAAAGTTCCCGGCGGCGCACCTGCCGGCGGCCTCGTGCCTTCGCGCACCTCAATCGCTTTTTCCCCCGCCGCCTTCAAGGCCGCGGTAAGCGCAATATCGGACGGCGTGGATTTCTGGCGATCCTCGATGGCCGCCATCAATTCCGAAAGGTCTTGGTAGGCGCCTTTGCTCCACGCCAAACCGCGTGTGGCTCGCTGCGCCCAAGAGAGCTGCTCTTCGAGATCCGCTTGCGAGACCTTCACACGCGGATCCATGGTCACCGTGAGATTCTGGCGATATTTCTGCCCGTTGACTGTGAGCACCGCGGTGTAAGTTCCCGGCACCGCGAGCGGGCCTTGCGGTTGCACGCGCGGCGTGTCGTAAGGAATGGCGTGATCGGCGAGCGTGTATTCGATGTAGTCGAGGAAATTGCCATAGTAGCTGTACGGCAGGACATCGGGATCGCTGTAACGCAAGTCCCACACGAAGCGCGTTGCACCGGGAGTCGTGGACAAAACGGCCGGCGGCCCGAACCAATAGTCCGGCACATTGGCGAGCAGAGTTGGAGCAGGAGGCGGCGTGCTCGTGTAATGGCGCACGAGATTTCCCTTCGCGTCGAGAATATCGAGCGACATTTCTCCAGACGCGGCGTTCTTCAGGAAGTAATCGAGGATCGCGCCATCGGGAGGATTTGGGCCCGCGGCGGTGCCGAGCGGAAATGGCGTGTCTTGATTGACGTCCCATCGCGTGCGCACGGCATTCGATGGATGAAACAGAGTGGCGTCTTTTTCAGTGACTTGCGTGTCAGCCTGACGAAGCGGGCTGATGTCGTCAAGGATATAAATCGAGCGTCCGTAGGTGCAGAGCACGAGATCGTTATCGTGAACGACAAGGTCGCGCATTGAGCTGACGGGCAAATTTAGTTGCAGCGGCTGCCAGTGGTCGCCATCGTCGAAGGAAACCCAGACGCTGGTTTCAGTTCCGGCGAACAACAGGCCCTTGCGAACCGTATCTTCGCGAACGAAGCGTACAATCGTGTCGCCCGGCAAACCATTGACAATCTTCTGCCAGGTCGCGCCGCTATCGTGCGTGCGGAAAATAAACGGGGCCGCATCGAGACCAGCGGTCATCGCAATGTAAGCGGTGCCGGCGTCGTGATGCGAAGCGTCAATGATTTGCACGGTTGCGCCGAGGGGCGCGCCGTTCGGGCCGGCGGGAAGGTCCTTCGGCGAAACGTCATTCCAGCTCTTGCCTCCGTCTTTGGTGAGTTGGACGCGGCCACTCGAGGTGCCAGCCCAAATCACGCTGCTGCGCGGCATTGGCGATGGCGCGAGCGCATAAATTGCGCCGCCGCGCCCACCGCGGCCGCCACCCGCATTTGTACCGGCAGGCGGAGGAGTTGGCGCAGCGAGATCGGGGCTAATTTTCGACCAGCTCATGCCACCGTCCGTTGTTTTCATGACGTACTGTGTGCCGAGGTAAAGCGCGTGGGGATCTTGCGGCGAAAAAACGACGGGAGGCATCTGCACCGCGCGATCTCCGGCGCCGGCGACATAAACCGTGACGAGGCCGCCCGTGCGGCGATCGAAGCGGATGACGCTGTTGTACCAGCCGGTGGAATAGATCAAGTTGTGATCGAGCGGGTCAACAGCCAGATAGGAGAACTCAAAAGCTGCGACGGAAATGCGGTCGGCGTCCGTAATTTCTCCGTTCATTCCCCGGCTGGGAATACCGACCGAGCCGCTATCCTGCTGCGAGCCATAAACCATGTATGGAAATTCGTTGTCGGTGGTGATGTGGTAGAGCTGGCCGGTTGCCTGGTTGTACCAGGAGCTCCAGGTGTTGCCGCCATCTTCGCTGATGATGGCGCCCTGATCCACGCCCTGAATCATGTAGCGCGGATTTTCCGGGTTGACCCAGATGACATGGAAATCGTCGCCGCTGGGCGCGCCATTGAAGGCGTACCAATTATGGCCGCCATCGGTGGAGCGGTACATCGAGGTCTGGCCGATGAAAATGTCGTCGGGATTGCGCGGGTTGGCAAAAATTTTTCCGAAGTAGCTGGTGCTGACGATGCGCGGATCGGTGGTCGCGCGCTGCCAGGTTGCGCCGCTATCGTCAGAGCGGAAGATGCCTTGATTCACGATGGTGTAAACGCGCCGGCCGGAAGTGCCGGGTGCGACGACGATGCCGATGCGGCCG
>CAVTRS010000013.1:0-12037 GCA_963737185.1 uncultured Acidobacteriota bacterium
AATGCCGCGGCCAGGCGGCAGGAGGCCAGATGCAGGCGATCATGGTCAGCGAGCCAGGCGGACCCGAGGTACTGCGGGTCGGCGAAACCGACATCCCGCGGCCGGACCGCGGCGAGGTCCTGGTCCGGGTCCTCGCGGCCGGAGTGGGCCCTGGGACGCCTACCTGCGCCGCAGCGGGTGGAGCGGCCCCTGGCCGTACATCCCCGGTGCCGAGTTCGCCGGACTGGTCGAGGGTCACAGCGGTGACGAGGCCGGATTCCACGACGGCGAGCCGGTCTACGGCTACCCCGGCCGTACCCCGGCCGGGCTGGCCCGCACTCGCCCGCAGGTACTACTGGCAGGACGCCGCGGCCGCGCACCGCGAGATTGAGAAGGGCCACACCCGCGGCAAGCTGGTCCTGATCGTCGATGAGGACCTCGCGGCCACGATGGAGCTATGACACGCAGTAGTGCACGTGGAAATGGTGCCGCTGCGCGCGGCGGCCAAGCACCTGCGCGAGGTCGGCGCTCACCTGCCAGAGCTGTGCCGCGGCGGCCTGGTCGTAACTGCTCTTGGCGGATTTTGTAGGTTTGCGGCGAAAACCGCGCCTTGTATTCCTCAGGCTTCATCCACGGGTCTGCGGCAACCAGGAGGTCCTGGTGCAAATCGCGCGCTTTAAGCGTTGCGATGTCTTTCCTAGTCGGTGCCGGAGTTTGTTGCTGCGTCTGGCTTTGATCCTGCGACGCCAGCCGGGGATCGCCGCACAAAATCAGCGCAATGAGTGGCAGGATCAGAAATGGGAGCCGGGTTCTCATTTCCGTGAATTCACCCTCGAGCAAATCCAGTGAAGCCAATCGACTATGATGCAGGCCGGGCAGGGAAGTGTCGCCCGCAAGCCTGTGGTTGACACTATAATAGCTCGCCCGTGAAAGTCGTGCACTCTTGTGCATAATATCGCCCGGGCATCTTAGTTTGTTTGCGGCCGATTCCCGGGCCAATTCATGGGAACGAAATCTGATACGCGCCGCCATTGGGCGCCCCAATGGTTGCATTAACGGACGAAATGTATTTCACATACAGCGTCTTCCTGGCTCTCGGATTTCTGCTCGCGCTGCCCTATTTTTTCGTAAGGGGACTGCGCGGGCACAAGTATTTCTCAAGTTTTAAAGCCCGGTTTGGCCGCGTCCCTCTCGATGTACAGAAAATAGCTCGCGGCTGCATTTGGATTCACGCAGTCTCTGTGGGTGAAGTGCTGGCCGCACTGCCGCTGGCTAAGCGGCTGAAGCAGGAATTTCCACGCAAACCGCTTATCATTTCCACCACCACGGACACGGGCCAGAACCTCGCCCGCGAAAGATTTGATTTTGCGGATGGGTTTATCTATTTTCCGTTCGATTGGACATGGGTCGTCCGCCGCGTTCTGATGGCGCTCTCACCCTCCGTCATAATGATTCTCGAAACCGAGATCTGGCCCAACTTTCTTCGTATGGCAAAAAGTTTTACAATTCCTGTAGTTTTTGTAAATGGACGAATCTCCGACCGCTCCTTCCGGCGCTATCAGAGCCTTATGAGTCTGTTCGGCTTTGCCCTCAAGGGATTCTTCCGCGACGCTTTGGCGAATGCCGGTCTTTTCCTCATGCAAAGTGAAAATGATTCTTCGCGCATTCAGGAGCTCGGCGCTCTGCCTGATCGCGTCATCGTCACTGGCAATCTCAAATACGATTCACCACTTCCAAGTGAAAGCGGATTCGGCAAGTGGCTGTCCGAAACCGCGGAAAAATTCGCGCGGCGTCCGCTCATCGTCGCGGGTAGTGTGACGCAAGGCGAAGAACCTATGGTCCTGAATGCGTTTGGCGGTTTGCAAGCCGAATTCCCGAACGCTCTTCTCGTCCTCGCACCCCGCAAGCCTGACCGCTTTGACGATGCCGCGCGCTGCATCGAGCAATCGAATCGCGCCTACTTGCGCCGCAGTCAAATTTCGCCCGCCGCAAATGAAGGCGCGCCTCTCACGAATGCGACGAGCGTTATCCTGCTCGATAGCATTGGCGAACTCGCGGGCCTTTACAGGTTCGCTGACGCCGTCTTCGTCGGCGGCTCGCTTGTGCCCGCTGGTGGCCACAATGTTCTCGAACCTGCGTCCTTCGCGAAGCCGCCCGTCTTCGGAAATTCGATGGAAAATTTCGCGGAAGTCGCAAGCGCCCTCGTCGCGCGCGGTGCGGGAATCCAGGTGAATAACCCCGACCAACTTGGCGCGGCATGGGTTCAACTCGTGCAAGACCCTGAGAAAGGCCACGCGATGGGCGTCGCGGCCAAGGCACTCGTCGACGAAAACCGCGGCGTCACGGAAAAAACCATCACCTACATCAGAAACATTATGCGAACGGGGATCGGTTCGTGGAGTAAGCCTTGAACCAGCAAACAAATAAGCCCAGCCGCCTGCGTCTCCTCTTGTGGCCCGCGTCGCTCGTGTGGGGCGGCGTGGTTCGCTTGCGCGCGTTGGCTTATCGCCTGGGCATCCGCAAACCCAAGCGTCTTCCCGGCGTCGTGATCAGCGTGGGAAATATCACCGCGGGAGGCACGGGCAAGACTCCCATGGTGATTTGGATTGCGGAGCGCCTCCGCGAGTACTTGCCCGAAAATAACAAGCGCGTCGGGATCCTCACGCGCGGATATCGCTCCCGCCGCACGAACTCCCTCGGCAAACCGCAAAGCGACGAGGTCGCCATCTACCGCGCGCGACTGCGGCATCACGTCGATTTGGGCGTCGGCCCCGATCGCGCCGAAAAAGGACGAGTCCTCGCGGTCCACGGCGTCGAATGGTTCATACTCGACGATGGCTTCCAGCAGCTGCAACTCGCGCGCGACGTAAATATCCTCCTGGTTGACGCGACCGACCCCTTCGGCGGCGGACGTCTCCTTCCTGCTGGAATGTTGCGCGAACCAAAGTCCGCTATCGCCCGCGCGCACATAATCGTGATCACGCGCAGCGAGCACGCCCTCGGCGTTGAAGCGATTGCGCGCCGCTACACCAACGCCCCGATTTTTTATGCCGTCACGGAATTGTTGGACGTGCTCCCGTTGCCCGGCCAAACGGAAATGCAAATCCCTGCGGATTGGCGCGCAGAAAAACTATTCGCCTTTTGCGGCATCGGCAACTCGGCCGCATTCTTCAATGATCTGACTCGGTGGGGCTTCCAACTTGTCGGCCGCGCCAGATTTGCCGATCATCACGTCTACTCGCAGGCGGAAGTTTCACAACTGGAGAAGCAAGCGAAGACATCCGGCGCGACCTCCCTCATCTGCACCGAAAAGGATGTCTTCAATCTACGCAATGCCAAATTCTCAGGCGTGCCGGTATGGTTCGCGCGAATCGAGATGTGTCCGGTCGACCCCGACGCCTTCTGGTCCTCAATCCTGTTTAAAGTGAGAAAGTGAGGCATCAGGCTAGGGCAATGAAAAAGGAGATTTGTCATCCTGAGGCCATCCGGCCAGCATGGTCCCGTCGCGGCGGGAATCTGTGTGTCAACTTCACCCTGGAATTCCATTCGGACGCTCACTCCGCCTTGTCCAATTCTCTCATCTGAGATATCTCTATAGGGGGGAAATTCATTGACAGCTGATTTAAGCCGCCTCGAAGACCTCGTCGAAAGCTTTTCCAGGCAGACGATAGTCGTCCTCGGGGATTTCGTCGCCGACCGTTTTGTCTTCGGCGAAATCTCGCGCGTTTCCCGCGAAGCGCCCGTCCTGATTCTTCGCCACCGCGAAACGCAGCTTGTTCCCGGCGGCGGCGCGAATGCGGTGAACAACATCGCAGCCCTCGGAGCGCGCGTTTTTCCCGTCTGCCCCGTCGGTGACGATGACGCCGGCCACGCGCTCATCAACTATTTCAAGAATAAAAAAGTGGACATCGGCGGCATCGTGAAAATTCGCGGCTGGCAGACCCCGGTGAAAACGCGCTACCTCGCCGGCTGGACGCACACCGCGCGCCAGCAAGTTCTGCGCGTGGATCGCCTTCCAAATAACCCGATGCCCGCCGCCGCTCATAAAACTCTCTGGCGTCATGTCGAGCGCCTCCTCACCGGAAAAGCGCGTCCGGTCCATGCCGTCCTCGCGTCCGACTACGGTTTCAATTCCGTCACGCCCGCGCTCGTCCGCTCCGTCCGGCGCAAAGGCGGCGCAAGCCTTCGCATCACGCTCGATTCGCGCTATGCGCTGTGGGATTACCGCGGCGCGGGCGTCACTGCGGCCACGCCAAACGAAGCCGAAATCGAAGCGCTCTTCCACACGCCGATTGGCAAGGACGCCGCCAAGCTCGATCGCTTCGGCTGGCGCACCGCGCGTCACCTGGGCCTCGAAGCTTTGTTGGTCACGCGCGGAAAAGACGGCATGGTCCTTTTCGAGAAAGGCAAAAAGGCGCAACCGATTCCGATTTATGGCTCCGAAGACGCCGCGGACGTCACCGGCGCGGGCGACACTGTCATCGCGGTCTTCACCCTCGCGCTCGCGGCTGGCGCTACGTACGGCGAAGCCGCCGTCCTCGCGAATTACGCTGGAGGAATTGTCGTGATGAAGCGCGGCACCGCGACGGTCTCTTGCGAAGAGTTGCGCGAGGCGCTCCTCCGGGAAGCGACAGGGAAGGAAGCGAGCGCTGAAACAAAATCCACGGGCTGATCGCGGCCGGGCGATATTCCTCCCATGCACACCCAAGAAAAAATACTGAGCAGGGATGAGCTGAAACGGCGCCTCGATGCCCACCGTCAAAAGGGCGAGCGCATCGTGCTATCAAACGGCTGTTTTGACATTCTCCATGTCGGCCACGCCCGCTATCTTTCCGGCGCAAAAGCCGAAGGAGATATTCTGGTCGTCGCCGTGAATTCCGATTCCGGCGTTCGCCAATTGAAAGGCGCAGGCAGGCCCGTGCTTCCCGCGCAGGAGCGTGCAGAGTTAGTCGCCGCCCTCGCGGATGTGGACTACGTGCTGATCTTCGATGAGCCGAACGTGGAAGCCCTTCTGCGCGCCTTGCGCCCGGATGTCCACGCAAAAGGCACGGACTATACTCCTGAAACCGTCCCCGAGCGCGAGGTGGCAAATCAGCTGGGCGTCCGTGTCGCAATCGTAGGCGACCCCAAGCGCCATTCGACGAAAGATCTTTTGGCGCGGCTCGCGAGCCCCAAACATGGATAATCACTGTGGCTGACGAGCGCTTCCTCATCGTCAAACTCAGCTCCCTCGGCGACATCATTCACGCGCTTCCCGTGCTTGCCGCGCTGCGTGACACTTTCCTGCGCGCGCGAATCGACTGGCTGATTGAAAGGCGCTGGCAGCCCTTGCTCGAAGGCAACCCCGATCTGAACGAAACCCTCGTCCTCAATGGCCGCGGAGTTCGCGAATTCTTCCGCTGTGCGAAGCGCCTTCGCGAAGAAAATTACACGGCTGTGCTCGATGTGCAGAGTCTTTACCGGTCCGCGATCCTCGCATGGCGCACGCCCGCCGCGGAGCATATCGGTTTCTTGTGGTCCGTTGCTCGTGAACATCCTGCATCCCTCTTTTATTCCAAGCGCGTGAAGACCAAGGCCGCGCACATCGTTGATCAGAATCGCGCCCTCGCCGAAGCCGCGGGCGCGCGCCTCGAAGCGGTGCGGTTTCCTCTCTTCGTCTCCAGCGATTCGCAGGGCACCATTGACCAGCTCTTGCGCAGCTCCAGCATCGAGCGTTACATCGTCCTCAGCCCCGGAGGCGGCTGGCGTTACAAACGCTGGCCTCCGGAACGCTTCGGCGCACTCGCACAAAAATTGTTCAACGCGCACCGTTACCGCATCATCGTAAATTGCGGCCCCGGCGAATCCTTGCTCGGCGAAATTGCCCTCGGCCACGCCGGGATCGCCATGCCCATCATGGTTCAGTACGCCTTACCCGAGCTGAAGGCGTTGCTCCTGCGCGCCGACCTCGTTGTCGCGTGCGATTCGGGGCCGCTGCATCTCGCGGCTGCCCTTGGCACTCCCGTTGTCGGACTCTATGGGCCCACCGATCCGGCTCGCAACGGCCCCTACGGCGGACGCGATATCGTCATTCGCAATGCGGGCGATGAGGACACCACGCACGACCGCGAGGACTCGGATTCGGAAGCCATGCTTTCCATCACGGTTGATCAGGTCTTCGCCGCCATCGAAGAGCGTCTTCAGCGCAAAGCGCAGGATGCCGCGCTCGAGAGTATCCGGCGTCCGCTCGCCCACGGCTCAGGCTCCGCGCAATGAGCGATTCCCGGGGCTTCTGGGCCCGCTGGCGGGTTCCCGCTGGATATCCTGTCGCGGCGCTCTGTTTTTGGCTGGCGACGCCCACCTGGATTTCACTCGAGTGTGGCGCCGCGGTCGCTTTCGTTGGTCTCATCGTGCGTGGCCTTGCAGCCGGGGTGGTGAAAAAGAGGGAAGAGCTGACGACTTCAGGAATTTATTCGTGGACGCGAAACCCATTGTATTTCGGCAGCGTACTCCTCGCGGCGGGAATCATCGTCGCATCGCGGTCGTGGATTGTCGCCGCGCTTGTTGCGGCTCATTTCGCCGTTTTCTATCCCGTCGTCATCCGCGATGAAGAGCGTTTTCTTCGCGAACGCTTCGGCGCGGCCTTCGACTCGTACGTCGCGAAGGTATCCGTCTTTTTGCCATGGCCGTCCGGCATTAAAGGTGACGGCGCGCCATTTTCATTCGCCCAATGGACTCGCAACCATGAATACCGCGCACTCCTCGGCGTGATCGTGGGCTTCGCGCTGATGATCCTCCGCATGTGGCTCCGCTCCCGGTACAACTGATTTCTGTTCAATGTGATTTGCAGCATACCGTTGGATCTCCAATTCACGTTGTCATTCTGAGAGGAGAGCCGATGATCTTCATCGGCTCGGAGCGAAGGATCCGTCTGCCCGTCCAATGAATGATCTTTTTCATCACCGACGTACAGGCCAGATGTGCAGATCTCTTAGGCTGGAGCGGGTTGGATTGTGGCTTAATTCAGCCGGTAAATGCTCGCGATCAGCCGCCGGAATTTCGACCCGTAAATTATCTCGTATACGTCTTCTTTTCCGGGGAAGAGCGTCAGCGCCAGCCGCCGCGTAGCAGCCGCCATTTCCAGCGCCTCGTTCAACGACACGCCGCCTTCGGCGATCACCTGCATCGTCAGGTTCACGGCGATGCGCAGCCGCCGGATTTGCCGTGACTCCTCGTCAATCTGTTCGCGGGTCGGGGAAGTCCTTGCGGATTCCGGCAATTCGCTCATTTCTGCTAGTATAGAACCGTGGCCGACACGCAGCAATCAAAACCAAAAGCGCAGAATAAATCCTTTGTCGTCGTTTACCAGGCGGAAGACGCCATGGAAGCTATGGTGCTCCGAAGCCTTCTGCAAAGCGCCGGGATTGAATCGCCGCAGCCCATGCCGTCGGATCCGTTTCCGCTTCCCGGCGGCGACGAACTCACAAGTGACACCGCCGTCCTTGCCCCGGCATCGCAGGCCGAGGATGCTCGCGCCCTCATCGCCAGCAAGCCCGAAGAATAATTTACCTTTGCCTGCATTTATCAGCGCGCGGCGGAAACGTGGAGCGTCGTCCCGGCGGATGGATGCGTCTCGACAAACGTCCGCACCTGTCCGGAAATCCCATCGCTCATGAACGTAATCGCTCCATCGCGGTCCGTGCGATACACTGCCACGCCCGCCGCGCGAAGCCTCTCCACAACCGCCATGCTCGGATGATTGAATGGATTATTTTCCCCCACAGAAATCGCCGCGAACTCGGGATGCACGCGCTCGAGGAATGGTTCCGTAGTTGAGGTTGCGCTCCCGTGATGCGGCGCCTTCAGGAAAGTGGCTTCCAGCGGCGCGTTCACCGCAACCAGCGCCCGCTCCACTGGTTTTTCGATGTCTCCGGTCAGCAGCAGCGACTGCTTCCGGAAATCGAATCGCAGCACGAGCGAATCGTCATTCGTCGCCTGTGAAACTTCCGCAATCGTGTCTGGCCATAGCACGCTTCCGCGCATCCCGCCCCACGAATCCAATTCGCCATCGCCAGCTTGCAGGTGAATGATGCGCGTGCCGCGCCGTCGCGCCGTCTCCAGCAGACGCTTATAAGCTTCCGAAGCCACATCGTGCCCCACCCACAGTTCAGCGACCCGGAAATTTTCCAGCACCGCGAAGAGCCCCTCGATGTGGTCCTCATGCGCGTGCGTCAACGCGACCGCATCCAGCCTTTTCACTCCGCGCGACCACAAATAAGGTGAAACAACTTCCTCGCCGATATCGAATCTCGTTTGCATGCCGCCAAATCGCAACGGCCCGGTGCCTCCTCCGCCATCTGTCAGGAGCGTGCGCCCGTCCGGCGCGGCGAGGAAAAGCGAATCGCCCTGGCCCACGTCAAGCACCGTGAGTTCCGCTTCTCCGCGCGGCAATCGCGGCGCAAATGGCGATACCGCCATCACAATCGCGCACGCAACCACTGCGCAAGACGCTGCCGCTTGCGGCCATTTCCGTTGCCACCGCACGCTCACAGCAAGCGCAATCGCGCCCGCGAAGAAGCAAACAACCAGCCACACCGGAGGCGTCGGCACGCGCACATTCGCCCAATCAAAGTTTGCGAACCATCCGACAATCTTCATCAGTAGCGCAACTCCGATCCCCGCAACATGCCCAAGCGCTCGCCCAAGGGCTAGTGAAACAAAGCTCAGCGCCAGTGCCGCAAATCCCAGTGGCACGATAATTCCCGTCAGCAACACCGCCCCGATATTTGCAAATGGCCCCACCAGGCTCACGCGATGGAAATCCCCCGTCATCAGGGGCATCAGTCCGACTTGGAGCACCGCCGAAATCACAAACGCTTCCCAGATAATCAGTCCGCCGCGAATCGGGCCGGTTACAAATGTGGGCGTGCGAGATTTCAGCCTCCCGGGCATTTTTTGCGCAATCGCCGCGGAAAGCGCGCGCATATCCAGCCGGAGCTGCACGAGCTTTGGGGCGTGCGCCGGATCCCGCGTCCAGTCGCCGATATTTTGCAGCGCGCGGCGCAGAGGCTCCGCCGTGCGCTCGAGCCACGGCAACGCGATCCCTCCAATCGCCCCAATCGCCAAAAATGAAAATTGAAAGCTCGGGTCCGCAAGCTCGCCCGGTTTCCAGACCAGAATGATCAGCGCCGCCACGCCCGCAACTTGAAGCGTGTCCATCCGCCGGAAAAACGCGCGCGCCACCAGATACGCCGCGGCCATCAATGTCGCGCGCAGCACCGGCGGCCGGTCCTGCACGATGGCCGCATACGCCGCGAGCACCGCAATCGTCGCGATCGCTACTGACATTCGGCGCACGCGCAGCCGTTCGCCAATCCACACCACAAATGCCGCCAGCGCCGCCACGTGCAGCCCGGCAATCACCAGCACGTGGTACGCCGAGGTCTTCCGGAAATTGTCGGCCACTTCATTATCCACAAAGCTGCGGTCGCCAAGCAGCATCGCGCGAAGCACCGCCGCTTGGGCCGGCGCCCGGCCAAACAATAAATCCACGCGCTCGAGCAACCTGCCGCGCAATCTTGCCACGCGGCTGCGCATGCCAAGCGGCGCGTCGGACAATTTGTGGAGCAGCTCCAGGCTCCGCAGGGACGCCGTCAACACAATCCCTTGCCGCGCAAGTTGGGCGCGATAATCAAACGCGCCCGGGTCCAGGTAATTCCGCGGCAAGTGCGCCTGCGCCAACAATTCGATGCGATCCCCGGCGCGAAGCGCCGCCGCTGAAGATGAATCCGCTTCCCCGGTTTTCTCGAATGCGTAGTAGCTCGCGCGCAGCCCGCCGCTCACTCGCTGTTGTTCCCCTGCAACACTCACACTCTCCAGCTCAACCTCGAATCGCATTCCCCACGGCAATCGCTCCGGGTCTTCGCGCAGTACTCCCTGCCAGCGTAGCGGCTCGCTCACATCGATCCGTCCTTGTTCGATCATCGTTGAGGCAAGATCCGCAGATTGGAACTCTTGCTCTGCCACGAACGCCAATGCTCCGGCGCAGGCCCATCCAATCATCGCGACGCTAAACGCCCACCGTTCGGAGCGCGCAATCCAAAGCGCTAACGCCGCAGCGAAGGCCGCGGCCGAAATGGCCGCAACCCATCCGGCGCGGTATTCTCCGTGAATAACGGCATGGAAGGGGGAGGACGAAAATCGTAGCGTTGCGGCCAGGATCCCCGCCGCAAATGCCACGAAGATGGAAAGTGTAGGCGCTTTCAATCGAGACGCTCGAGCCTCACGAAGCGTCTCCATATGATAAGTCTGCGGGAAGATATCATACAAGTAAATCTTTTGGATGGCATAGCCGCTTTGCCCGGTACCGCACCCGCCGCCGTCAACGCAGCCAGATCCCGCGCCAGCGTCGCCGGGTCGCACGAAAGATAGGTAATACGGCTCGGGCCGATTGCGCGCAGCCGTTCAATAATCGAAGCAGTCAATCCCGCGCGCGGCGGGTCCACCACCACTACGTCCGGCTTTTCCTTCCAGCGCCCCAGAAATTCTCCTGCCTCGGAATGCCGCGCTCGTGCCGACGGCGATTCTTTCAGGTTGGCTTCCAAATCCTTCACCGTTGCCACATTTCCTTCCACCGACACAACTCGCTTGTATCGCGCCGCGAGGGGAATCGAGAACAGCCCAACGCCTGCGAAGAGGTCCAGCGCAAGTTCTCCCTTTTCATCTCCCACAACCGCGGCGGCAAGCGCGTCAATTAAAAACCGGTTCACCTGAAAAAATGACAAATGCCCCACGCGATATTTCGCACCCGCGGCGGCGTAGGAAATGAATCCCGGCCCGTCGAGGTCGAAATCCTCCGACACTTCGTCCTGCACCAGAAGGGAAGTAAGGTTCGGCGCGATTTCGCGGAACCGGCCGGCAAGGTGCGCCGCGGATTCGCCGCGCTTCGCCAGCACGACGTTCAGCAGCATCGCATCCGTCGCCGGGTCCGCGAAACATTCAACCGCCCGGATTTCGTGCGGCAACTTGCTCTGCCGCAGCCCCTCGCTGATCGCCGTCAGCGTCGCCTCGACTGGCGTCGCCAGTATCGGGCATTTGTCCGCAGGCACCAGCACGGAACTCGACGCCTGAAAATATCCGATCACCGGCCGCGTCGCGTCGCCCACAAGCCGCGCAGCCCATTGCGCGCGGTTGCGATATCCGAACGCGGGGGACGCGTGCGCCTCAATCTCCCCGGCCCATTCGATTTTGCCGATCCGCGCAAGCGTCTCGCGAAGAATTTCCGTCTTGAATTTCAATTGCATCACATACGGAATGTGTTGGTAATTGCATTCCGACGTCGGAGCTGCGTGACGCAGCCCTGCGCCTGCATCGCGGAGGAGTGGGGTACTATCGCAGCTCGGACTTCGTGCACGTCGACGTCGGACGTGTGCGCCACTGGTAGTTGCTGCTTAACGCTCACAGATTCCGACAACTCTGCCCGCGGACCTTGTGCATGAGCCAGGCACAATGCCGTATTCTGACCCGATGACAAACGTCTCCGAGGAGATTGGCCGGCAGTTTCGCCAAGAGGTGACCGGACGACCACTGGACCTCAATTGCGAGTTCTAAATCCGGGCAAGTTCAGGCAAGTTGACGGCGTGGATCGCGTGGGAATTGATCGGTAGGTGAGATGAACCTCCACTTGAGAGTCCCCCTTGCAGCTTATCTGTTGTCGGTCTTGCGTGTTTCGTGACGCGCACGGGGCAATTCAAACAGCCGAGTCTCACCTCCGTCGAAATACGAAGTCCTTTCCACACTCCGGCAACATACTGGTGGTTTTGAGCCTATCCTTATTAGTATTATTGTGGCCGTCGGGCGCATTCTGTGCTCGTGCGTGACACGTCCCGGCTCAGGGGCCGACGTCGCCGTTCAGGAGAAAAAGCCTACCGCCCATCTCTTGGAATGTTGTTCTCGACACGCTTTACCGTCGGACTTCCGCACGGCTCAAAAGAACAAGACCCACGTTTCAACCTGAGTGCGCTTTTATCTTTTTAGCCAACCTCGTTGATGTCTGCTCGTCATTTGGAGATTTCCTTTG
>CAVTRS010000014.1:0-14487 GCA_963737185.1 uncultured Acidobacteriota bacterium
GAGATTGCGCCGCGGACAAAGAGAAGGACGTCGGCAGCGGAAAGGCGGCGCGCGATTTCTTCGGGCGGAAGGACGCCGTGAGCTTCGAGCTCGACGCCGGAATCACTCAGCGCGAAGCGGAGAGGCGCTTCGGCGGCGTCGCCATTGCGGCCGAGGACGAGGAGGCGCAAGTACATGGATGGGGAGATTTGCTCGGTGGCGCGGCGGACGATTTGCGCGATGAGTTGCGTTTCGGGGAGGAGTTCCGGGGGGCCCGTGACGGCGTAAACCGCGACCGTCTTTATGGGATTATCCGGGGGCGCAGTGGCGGGCGCGGGCGCGGAAAAATTTGCGCCGACCGGAATGAAGACGGATTTATCGCGGCGCTCGGGCAGCCAGGAAATGTTTTCGAGCGGAACTGTGAGAATCGAGCACTGCGAGATCCGATAGGCGCGGCGCATCACGAATTTCTGCGCGGCGCGGCGGAAGCGGTCCTTGAGTCGCGTGCCGGGGAAAGTGCCGGCGTCATGGAAGACTACGGCGATCTTCGCGCCGCGAATGCGGAGGATGCGGAGGACGGCGAGGAATCCGAGCGGGACGCCTCGGCGCGACCAGGAGAGCGCGGTGTATTGCAGCAAGACCCACTGGCCGCGCCAGCTTCGCGATTCGCGCCAGAGCGATTTGAACGCCGCGAGCCAGCCGCGCTCAAACCAGGGGACGCGCGCCAATTTCAGGGGATGGCCTTCGCGCTCGAGAGCGCGGCCGAGGAAGAGGCAATAGTCGGCGAGGGCGTCTGTCGGCGAATCCGGTTTGCCGAGCAGCGCGATCATTCGCGGAGAAACTCCGCGCAAATATGATTTTCATCCAGATTGCGAACGGCATAACCCAACGATTCCAACTCCGTTCGGAGCACGCGGTCATTTTCCGCGGAATGAATCTCACAGATTATTACAGGGCGATGGGATTCGAGCAGGCAGCGCGCGCCGCGGAATGCCTCAACCTCAGCGCCTTCCACATCGCACTTGATGATGTCTGGCGCTGGCGACGTCCGGCAAAAGTCGTCGAGGGCAATCGCTGGAACCGAAATCGCGAGGCTCGAATTTGCATTCACTTCAACGTGGCCGGTTCCTCGATCCGGAGAAGAGGAAGGATCGCTTTGATCAAATGTGACTGTCCCGGTGCGGTTCCAAACGGCTGCCTCGACAACGGTGCAATTTGTGAATCCATTCCTGCTCATGTTGGCGCGGGCTCGTTCTGCGTTTTCGTGGGAGGGCTCAAAACTATAGACGCGTCCCGCTCCGCCGACGGAGCGGCAGGCAATGAGAGAGAAGAAACCAGAATTCGCGCCGAGGTCGTAGAAGACCATGCCGGGTCGAAGCCGCCCTGCAAGGAATTGCTGGACTGCGGGCTCGCCGCCGCCGTGCAAAAACTGCTGGCCCGTTCGCGGATTCAGTTCCATCCAGAGGCCCGCGGCTGGTCCGGACAGAATTTGTGTCCAGACGAGCGACCCACGAGGGACGAAGAAGCGGCCAACCGCACGAATGCATCCGCCAAGGACAGGAATCCGGGCTATCGCAGCGAACGCAGCCTGGCGCTTCAAGATCGTCTTAGCGAGCCATTCCCGCATCCTTCTCTCTCTATCCGGTTCTTGCCGCCATCCACTGCGGGCCCCATTGCTCGACCATGCGCTTGAGGCCTTCGGCGACGCCGACCTTCGGAGTCCAGGCGAGTTGGCGCTGGGCTTTGCGGATGTCGCTGATGTAAACGCGCTGGTCGCCGGGGCGGAAGGGGCCGTAGGTGACGTTCGGGAGCTTGCCGATAAGCTTGGCGAGCGGATCGCGCAATTCGGTCCAGACGGAAATTGTGTTGGCCGGGCCGCCGCCGATATTGAAGATTTCGCCGGCGACGCGATCGGGCTGGGAAATGCAGCGCATCATTATGTCGACGAGGTCGTCAACATAGAGGAGATCGCGGACCTGCTTGCCATCGCCGTAAATTGTTAGGTCGCCGCCGCGCAAGCCGGTTAGGGCAAAATGCGCGACCCAGCCCTGATCCTCATTGCCGAACTGGCGCGGGCCGTAAATGCAAGACATGCGAAGAACGACCGTGGGCAGGCCGTAGATGCGGAAATAATCGTGGACGTACTGGTCCGCGGCGCCCTTCGAGCAGCCATAGGGCGAATGAAAATCGAGAGGGCAGGATTCAGAGATGCCTTCGGGCTGCGATTCATATTCGTAGCGCGTGGGGCGCTCGATGATGCGGACGTGGTCGATGCCTCCGTACACTTTATTTGTTGAGGTGAAAAGTAAAACGGGCAGCGGCTTGATATTGCGCGCGGCTTCGAGGACGTTGAGCGTGCCCTGCGCGTTGATGGCGAAATCCTGCTGAGGATTTTCCACCGAGGTGGTTACGGCGACTTGCCCGGCGAGATGAAAGATTGCGGAGGCGCCGTCGGCTGCTTTGCGAACTGCGGCGGCGTCACGGACGTCAGCGTTGACCCAGTTGACGCGCCCGGCGTGATGTTCGCGGAGCCATTCGAGATTTTTCATTACGCCGGCGCGGCGGGCGTTATCGAAAATGATTACGTCGTGGCCGTCGCGCAAAAGGCGGTTCGCAACGTTGCAACCGATAAAGCCGAGACCACCGGTGACCAGAACTCGCATGAAACCGTCCTTTGAATTAATTCAAGCGGGCCAACCGCTACCGCAACGCCATGAAATAGTGGCGCATCGTTTTTAACATCATCGGCAGGCCCTTCCAGTAGCTTTTTCGACCGGCTTTTCTAAGAATCGCAAATTCTTCAAACGCCGCGCTGAAAGCCTGGAAGCGATAATAGTATTCGAGATAGGTAAGAGAAACCTTTTCGGCGGGCCAGTTTCGCGCGGGCGCGAAGAATTGATTGGGATGCTCCGCTAGCACGGCGAGCATTCTGTCGCGGCAATGCTGGAATGTGAAGCCGCTCATGGTGAGCTCGCGCGCGGCGCTGGTGATTTTGGCGCGCTGATCCTTATTTTCGATGTATTTGTCGACGAGCGCGGGGATGTCTGATTCGGAACGCCAGCCGATGAAGTGTTCTCCTTCGCGGAAGCCCCACTCGGGGAGCTCGGAGGGAATTTGCGTGATCAGAAGCGCGCCCGCGGCCATTGCTTCGTAACAGCGCATGTTCGCTTCTTGCGGGAATTCGTCACGGGCGACATTCACGACGATTTTCGACTGGCGGTAAATGTCGGCGGTTTCCTGCTTGGTATATCGCTTCCCAACGTCGTTCATGTTGAGCCGGGAGGCTAGGCCGCCAATGATTCTTTTGCGTCTAGCGTATTGGTCGTAGCCGAACCCTCCAACCCATCCGACATCCAGAGGACGACCGGATTCGGGAGCCCAATCCGCGTACGCATGCGCATCCACGGCATGAGGCATGGCGAAAACTTTTGGATGGCCCGCGGCCTGATAGCGCGGGACAAATGACTTGTGCCACACAAAGACATAATCGAAAAGCATGGACCAGCGAATTCGCGATTCCGTCCACCAGAAGGAATCGATATCAAGGGACACGGTGGGAATAGGACAGCGGTGAATATCCGCGGGCAGTGCGGGCGAGTGGACCAAGTGGGCAAAAATGTCCTGGGCATCGCCGCGATTCCTTAATTCCTCCAGAAGCCGCAGCACGCTGATATTCGGCCTGTAAGGATCTAGATCGAGAACTGCGGCACAACCGGGGGCGAAGGTGTCGGAAAGATAGATCTCGGTGACATGCCTGCGAGAGAAATTGGAACTGAAGGCAATTCTTAGCGGCTTCCGGCCCAGGGGGTTCGCCTTTTTTATCAGATCCAACCGTGATTGTTCCGTTGAAGCCACCATTGTCTCCGGTTTAACCAGAAATCCCATTGGGGATAGCGACGCAGAACGCCTCATGCCCCCGCGTACCCGCGACGGAAACGGAATAATGCAAAGAAGAAAAAAGATTGAGCACTTCGCGATTTGAGGCATCGCCCCAACCGTGGATTTCCACCATCACAATCGGGTGGGAATTGGCGAGAGTTTTCTTGGCGCCGAGCAAGACTTCAATTTCTGCTCCCTCCACATCAATCTTGATGAGTTTTGGTTGACAGCCTTCGCGATCGAAGAAGGCGTCAAGCGTATCCACGTTGACCTCAACCTGCTTCTGCGCGCCTTCCACTGCGTACGCTCGAACCGAAGGAGTCGCGCTCATGGTCTCCGCTTCGGAGCGAATGAGGGTCATGGTGCCGGGGCTCCTGCCGAGCGCGGTGCTTACAAGCCTTACGTTTTCCATGTGGTTGAGAGAAATATTTTCCTTCAACACGGTGAGATTATCCTGAATGGGCTCAAACGTGATCACGCGCCCGCCCGGGCCGACCAGCCGCGCCATCAACATGGAGTAATAACCCAGATGGCCGCCGACATCCACGCAGATGTCACCCGGGCGGAGATGCTGCTTCAAGACCTGTAAAAATTCCGGCTCGTAGATTCCCAAGACATATTCTGTGTGCGCCTGCCATTGCATCTTCATAAGAAACCGAAGGCTGGATGGGCCAGCAGGGGTTACGACGACATCGCCGCGCTCCAAACGAAACAACAGCCCCAATAGAAAGCGCGGGTGCCGGCGCAACAACCATTTCTTTACGCGATATGGTTGCGCAGAAATGGTTCCGACAACGAGATCACGAATCAGTGTTTTTTTCACTCAAGTCCCACAAACTGTGATGTCTCAGGATTGCTTGTCCCTATTTTCGGATTCATGGATTCCGTCCGACGACGACGAGAGAGTCCACTTCCTCAAGTATTTTCCACTCGCGCTGGGAACCCGATCTGAAAAAGTCATTGATGGCCTGTACGGGTCCATAATCGGGCGTGGGCCAACCACCTTTGAAAACGCGCGCATCATGAAAAAGGACGACCCCCTCCGGCGTTACGAATGGGCTCCAATCGAACCAATCTTTCATGACAGCTTCCTTTTCGTGATCGCCATCGATAAATAAGAGGTCGATGGCAGCGGACCAATTCACGGCAACTTTTTGACTAAAATCATCGATCCACTCAACCCGACATTTCCCGCACCGGGCAACGGCAGCATGAGCAGCGCGTTTGAGGGCATTCACCGACCGAAGCCGGGTCAGGTGGAAGGGATCGATTAAATAAAGAATCCCGTCCGGCGACATGGATTCACGGAGGGCGCATGCAGAAGCTCCTTCCGCAACACCAATTTCCACCACGCTTTTCCTACCTTTGCTCCAATGTTTCAAGACCTCATGCTCAGCCACGCTGTGTTGGGCAAACACGGGCCGCAAGCCAAGCCAAGAAAAAATAGGATGACGCAGTTTCTTGACCCGGAAAGGCACACGCGCAGCTTCTTCCGGTGTGTCAAATGGACGGAAAAGCAATTTTACGCTCGAATCCAAAGTGCACCTGCAGCCCGCATCACACCAAGGTTTTTGGCGAAAAGGTGATGAATAAGTTCCACCCTCAAGCAATTCTCATAAGCCGGCGATGGAGTAGAAACGATTCCACCAATTATCCAGATTCATCCACTGCTCGACAGCAGGTTTTGCCTGCGCGAGCACGGCCTGATGGTAGAAGTCCGGCCGGGAAACAAGTTCCTTCGCCGCGGCAACAAACCCATCTAGATTATCGGGATCCAAGACAACCAGGCGATCGAGTGGCGGCCGAAGCAGGAACTGATGGCTCCCGCCATTCAGGCTTGACAGAACAGGCAAGCCGCATGCTAGCGCTTCCGGAACGACATAGGGAAATGGATCGTAGCGCGAAGGGCAAACAGAAAAATCCGCTGCGGAATAAAGCTGAGGGATCGTTTCCGCCGGGACGTTCTCCAGAACGCGCACCTTCTCTGCCAATCCATTTCTGCATGGCCAACCGCCGCGAAGGGCGAGGACCCAATGGACTTCAGGAAGAGCTTCGATTAATCGCCGCACAACAGGGAAATTCTTATTGGGCTGAGTGGTTCCGACGTAAACGCCTATAAGGCCCGTCGGCGGAAGGCCAAATTTCTCGCGGGATCGAATCTTGTCGAACGGCCGAAATTCACTCATATCAAGCGGATTGCCGAGGGTGATGCTGTCATATCCGAAAAACTTTTTTGCTTCTACGGCGATCAAATCCGAAACGGTGAAGATTTGCTTTCGGCGGCCGCTCATTCTCTCTAAAACCATCGAATCCCACCACTTGAGCTTGAGATAACCGAGATAGGAGATGAACGGGCGAATGGCTTCGGCCTGTCCTCTGTAGGTGCCATGGTAGAGATGGTACTGCTTGCAGCCCGGTGGGACGCGGAGCGGATACCAGCCGACAATGCTATGAGAAAAAACGGCCGCAACGTTTTCGTGCATGGCCTTTTGCGCTGCGCGGCCAATGAAGTAGCCATAAAGGACGTCGCGGAAATGGCGATAAAGGCCTTTTATGAAGCGCCGGGAAGATTCCGATCCGGAGTTTCCGCTATGAAAGACCCGAACGTTGTAGCCGCGCTGTTCGAAGCCAATCACCTGTTGACGAACGCACGCTTCCATCCCACCTAATACCTCGGGGGTGCGGGACAGAGTATGAAGATTTCTTTCTTCATCCAGTTGCCCGAGCGCCGGGACGCGCCCTCCACAGTTGCCCCAGATATCCAAAATCTCCCATTCGAATGAATCGAAAGACGAACGAGAGCAGCACGAAGACCGCAGACGCCGCGGCCAGCCGCAGCCAGTCGTTGATTGGCAAGAGAAATGCGCCACCGCATACAAGGAGCGCCAGGAGTGAGATCGGCGCCAACAAACGGAGGCCCACCCAGAGAGTAGCTCGCGCGGCGCGGAATGGGAGGAAAATCACAGTCCAGCACATCCCGTAAGCGATGACTGTGGCCCAGGAAGCGCCCATTGCTCCCATGCGGGGGATCAGCACCAGATTCAGCGCAATGTTTATTGCCGCTCCGGCCACCGTCGAAATCAGGAGGTACCTTTGCAAACCTTCAGCAAAAAGGGCGTTGCCCAAGGTGCCACCAAAAAAAACGGCGACTTCGGACCAGATGAGAACCGCAAGCAACGGGGCCGCGGGGGCGAACCGTGCGCCGTAAAGAGTGTGGATAATGGGCCGGGCCCCCAAGCAGAAGGTGAGAGACAATCCGGCGCCTGCAAGAGTCATATAGCGAAAGCCTAAGTCGAGGAACCGCCGATATCGGGGAGGGTCAGCAAGGGAGGCACACAACAGCGGGAAGAGAGAGGATATAAAAGCGGCGGGAAGCGCTTCAAACAATTCACTGACGCGCACCGCCTGCGCGTATTGGCCCAACGCGGCATCGCCTACCATCCTGTGGAGCATGACTTGATCGATCCGCATGTAAATATTCGTGGCAAGAATCGTCAACGTCACAACGAAACCACCGCTCAGCAGCTTCTGCGCAACCGGAGAAAGATACTTCTTTGGCCCCTGCAGAAACCGATGGCCAAAATGCCAGTTCAGCCCGGCCTCAACAGCGGCGGCGGCGAGGCGGCCCAAAATGACGTAGAGCAAGGGCGCTCCCGCCCAGATGAGGGCAAGAACGACTACCAGCCACAACGTCTGGCGAATTACAGAGAAGGTCGAGGGATACCACTGGCGGAGGTCCACCTGAAAAATAACTCCCGGAAGGCTCACTGGGCCCAGAAGAAGAACCTCAACGGCGGCAACTGCAAGAAGCGAAAAGAGTTTTCCGTTCAAGTGAGCGACCGGCGCACATGCGAGCGCAATCGCCCCTGTTAAGACAGCGAAGGCCGCGGCAAGCCGTATTCCGGTCGCAACGAGGCTCCCCGCGGCACCACGATCCTTGGAAGCTTCTCGGGCGATGAGCGGCCCCACTCCAAAGGAAGCCAACCACGTAAAAAGGGCTAAATAGGCGTAGATAGCCGCGTATTCACCTGACCGCTCAACCCCAAGGTAGCGTGCAAGGAGCACGCTGGCCGCGCCCGCACAGAAGATGCCAATACCCCTGCCGATCAGAACAGCGGCCGTATTCTGCAAGAGCCGGAGCCCAGTCGGAGGCGCCGAAGGTGCAGGCGTATCGGATTCCCGAGGAGGATCGATCACCTGCGGAAGGGGCGAAACGACTTGGCCAGGATCCGTCATTGTTTTGGATTTTCGGGGGCAGGTTGCTCTAATTGTTGCATGTCTTTTTTTTCGATTTCGCGGAGGAGCCGTTTCCTGGAAAAGAGATAGCCCTCAGCGGCGTCCCAAATACGCGCGGGAACAACGCAGACTTGATTGTAGGCCATTGTCCGCCAGGAAATCTGTCCCCTTACCGGAATTAAGTGGTCGCCCCACTGAAAGATAAACCCGATGTTCCATACCACGAAACAGATTACAGCAAATGCGGCAACGAGAAAGGCTTTGCGCTCGCTCCGCATCCAGTGGCCCCATCGGCCGAAAAGCGCCGCGAGACCAATGATAAATATCGGGCCAAGCGAGATGAAGAATCGATTCCCAAAGGAAGATATTCCGTCCCAATTTGCATAGCAGGAGATGACGTAAAAGAAGATCAAGAAAACGGCGCCGAGGTAGATGGCGAACAGTTTGTCGTAAGAACGAAGGAGGAACAGTCCAGCAATCGCCAGGATCAGAATTGGAGTCCAGGAGAGCAAACCGTGGTCGGAAGAAAACAAAACGCTTGCGAAAACCGGGTGGGTCCAATTCCATTCGTGCGCCGCGGGATATCCGGTGGAGAGATAGTGGCCATAAATAATCTTTCGCGTGACCAGCGTCGGCAACATTCCGATTAAAAAACTGAAAATAAAAAGCACATGGGAGCCGAGCAAGCCCGCGAATGATGTTTGCCGTCGATTGCCGGCGCGAATCAGCGCGATGTATTCACCGATGCCATCGAAGGCCGGGATCAGCAACAGGACAGCGTTCAGATAGTAGATGTTGACCATCAACGCGGCGAGCAATCCCAGAAGAATCCATTGGGCCGGCGCTTTGTGGCCGCGGGTGCGTTGCCAATACCAAAGAAAGAGAGCAACCGCGAAAAGTGAGAGCGCATGAGACCATGCGGGATTCAGGTACATGTAAACCAGCAGGGAGCTAGCGAACCAATAGCCAACCGTGGCGAGAAAGGCCCATTTCTCGGCAACATATTTGCGCGCCAGACAAAAACTGAGCCACAGGCCCAGAAATCCGTACCCGGCCGTCGCGAGAGCCATGGTCAGGAGGTATGGGCGCGAAAACCCGTCGGCCCTTAAATGCATGCCGAAGCGATTCACCGTGGTAATCACGAGATGTGTCGTGCAAAGGAATGGAGCCCACAAGATCGCGGGGCCAACTGAGAAATGGTTGTCGAGGTGATGCGTTTCCGTATATTGGCTGGGGAGGACTCCGCCATTCGGGCTCACGCGCCCCGCCACAAAAGATTCGTTGCCGGCTTGCCATTCACTTTCAAATTGGAGATTGTGGTCAATCAAGAGGGAATGGACGTAAGCGTAGTAGCCGACGCCGTCGCCATGCACCCAGGGATTGATGAGGGGAAGAGAAAGAATCCACAGAATAAAAAGCGCGCTGCCAAACGAAACGCGCCCGAAAAGTTTTTCATTCGCGCCCGAGCTTTCCTTGCGGGGCGAGGACGCCCTCTCCGTGATTTCGAGCGACGAATCCATATTACCGGCAGACGCGGCACGGCGCCCATCGCCCTGCAATCGCCACGTCCTATCCATTCCGGCTTGCATTCCTCTCTGGAATGATCATTGGAACAAGCTGTATCGGACGGTGCTCCACAGGCCGGGTAGCGCATCCTTCCAACTGATTTTCTTCCCCTCCGCGTAGGTCCTGCCGGCATAAGAGATCGGCACTTCATAAACGCGCCAACGCCCGCGCGCTATTTTCGCGGTGATTTCAGGCTCAAACCCAAAACGATCTTCCTTTAGCTCGATCTTTTCGACTACCTCGCGGCGGAAGACCTTGTAACACGTCCACACGTCCGTCAAGTTGAGATCGGTAAGCATGTTTGAAAAAGTGGTCAGGATGCCATTTACAACCGAATGCCAGTAATAAAGGACGCGGTGAGGCCCACCCAGGAAGCGGGAACCGTAAACGACGTCCGCCAATCCGCGCGAAATTGGATCGAGCAGACGATGGTAATCCTGGGGGTCGTATTCGAGGTCGGCGTCCTGGATGAGGATCATCTCGCCTTTTGCTTCTTTCATGCCGCGGCGGAGCGCCGCGCCTTTTCCGCGGTTCTTGTCCTGGAAATAGATGCTGATATTGTCTGTTCTTAGCTTTCTTTCCGATTCGGCGAAAACAAAGGAGGTCTGACTCTGCTGGACCGACTGGGCAATTTGTTCGAGGAGGGCGCGCGTGCCGTCCGTTGATGAGTCGTCAACAACCACGATTTCTTTTTCGACTTCGACGGCTTGCACTCGAAAAAGAATTTCCTCGATTGTTGCCCGTTCGTTATAAACGGGAATGACGACGGAAACCCAAGGTCGTTGCGAACTGGAATTCATTATCCCTCATCCGCTCTCCCGTTCGCGGCAAACCTATACTGCCTGATTCTTTCCGCGGGGACGCGGGGGCGGGCCCTCCTTCCAAACGGGAGCAGCCGCGCGAAACGCCGTTTCGCTCATCAGGCAAATAAGCGCTATGCGCTCGCCTGGTTCGCGCCAGCAGACTCCTGAGCTGTACCCACAGGGACCTGTCTCTTTTCGAAATACTTCGCAACGCGATCCACGATTTCCTCGAGCGATGTCGCCGGGCGGAAGCCAGTCAAGCGCTCCAACTTCACGAGAGAGGGCACGCGTCGCATCATATCTTCAAATCCGGGTTCATATGCCTGGTCGTATGGAATGTATGTGACCGGAGAGGCACTCTTCGTTCTCTCCTTAACCAAGTGGGCGAGATCCTCGACCGTGATTTCCCGATCCGTTCCAATGTTGACGACTTCTCCCACGGCTTGATCATTTTCCATGAGCCTGAGCACGGCTTCCACGCAATCCCGCACGTCGCAGAAACACCGCGACTGCTTTCCGGAGCCATAGATCGTGATCGGCAAACCCTGGAGCGCCTGGGAGACAAAGTTTGGGAGGACCATGCCATAACGGCCTGTCTGCCGCGGTCCGACGGTATTAAAAAAACGAGCCACGATCACCGGCTGTTTCTTTTCCTTCCAATAGGAAAGCGCAAGGAATTCATCAAGGGCTTTGGATGCGGCGTAGCTCCAGCGCCCTTTGCTTGTCGGCCCGAGGACGAGATCGGCATCTTCGTGGAACGGCACGTTTGTGCTCTTACCATAGACTTCCGAGGTAGAGGCGATAAACACTCGCTTGCGTTTTTTGTATGCGGCCTCCAACACATGCTGGGTGCCGTTGACGTTCGTCTCGATGGTCCGAACGGGGCTTTCCACAATCAGACGCACGCCGACCGCGGCGGCAAGATGGAACACGGCATCGGATTCATCAACGAGTTCGGCGAGCAACTGACGATTGTCAATGGAATCCAGGAAATAATGCATGCGGTCACATGATTTCATGTGACGGATGTTTTCCATGCTGCCGGTGGAGAGATTGTCGAAGAGGAACACTTCATCCCCGCGAGCAAGCAGACGCTCAGCCAGGTGAGATCCGATAAAACCCGCACCTCCGGTAATGAGAAAGCGCAACGTCCCTCCTTAGGATTCCAAATACGAGCCGGGCATCAAGCCGTCGCCGCGGGGCCCGCGGATTTCCTCGTATCGTGGCTGTAGCCGCCGTACGAGTAGGGGTAATACCGATATGAGTAGTAATAATCAGGTGCGCTGGAGTCCACCGCGTTCAGAAGCACGCCGAGCATCCGGGACTTCACTCCGGCGAGCAAATCCCGCATGCGCATAAACGCCTCCTTTGGAGTCTCACCGCTCCGGACGACGAGCAACACTCCGTCCACGAGAACCGAGAGGATGACCGCATCCGTGGCCGCCATGATGGGGGGCGAATCAATTACGATGAATTTATATTCCTTCCGGAGTTCCGCAATGGCCTGACCCATCCTTTCCGAAGAGAGGAGGTCCGCGGGATTTGGAGGGATCGGTCCCGTGGGCATAGCGGCGAGATTTGAAATCACGGGGTGTGGCACCGCGACCAAATCAAGCGAAGAAACTCCTGCGAGATACGAACTTAATCCCGCATATTTGCCGTCGGGGAGGCTCAGCGCGCGCGTCACGCCGGGCTTGCGGAGGTCCGCGTCAATCAGTAGCGTCTTGTCGCCAAGCTGCGCCAACGTTACGGCGATATTCACGGCTGCTGTCGTTTTTCCTTCGCGGGGCAAAGCGCTGGTCACAAGAATCACCTGGGGCGGGTGCCCTGCGCGAGAAAGAAGGAGAGAGGTCCGCAAGGAACGAAACGCCTCAGAGACCTGCGACTGCGGCATGGAATAGGAAACCAATTCGACAGGCATTTCCTTGCCATTGGAGGAAGCGCTGTGGAGAAGCTTCTGCATCCGGCTGCGTTTGCCGTCGAGACTACCGAAAGAGGGAACGACCGCAAGGGAGGGCAGCCGCGCCAGCAACTCAACATCGTCCGGCGTCTTGACAGTGTTGTCCATGTATTCGCGCAGGAAGGCCAACCCCACTCCTCCAACCAACCCCACGAGAAAGGCCATCATGATGTTGCGCGTTTTATTGGGCCGGGAGGGGCCGGATGGAACCATGGCCGGATCCACGATCGTGATGTTTGAAGAGTGCAAACCGGCGGAGATTCCGGCTTCATTCAGCTTCTGCAGCAAGCCATCGTAAATCTGTTTTTTGGAATCGGCGTCGCGCTTAATGATGTTGTACTCGACCATCTTATCGGCCATCTGGTTCACTTGAACCTTTTGCTGGCTGAGACTATCCGTGAGAAGTTTTTCGCGGCCGACGGCGGCGTTGTACTCTTCCTCAATCCGGCCGACGATACTCTTTTTCTCGTTCTCGATAAGTTCATCGAGATTCTTGATTTGCTCTTGGATCGGAAGTGTTGTGGGAAATTTCGGACCCGTCCGGCTTAACTCAGCGGTGTAAGTCCCTCGAAGCTCGGCTTCTTTGCTGGTTAAGCTTTGAATCAAAGTGCTATCGCGGACTTCGGGGATCGAGTTGATGTCACCGGATTTGGCGATGTTGTACTCCGCCTCCTTCTTAATGCGGTCCGCCTGAGCGGCGCTCAGCTCTTTGTTTACATCGGAAAGATTTTGCGTCGTAATGTCCTGCTTCTCGTCCACATTCCAGATCTGATTTTCCCGCTCGTATTTATGGACCTCGTCTTCCGACTCTTCGACCTGAACCTTCATGTCGTCCAACTGGCTTTGCAGCCAGTTGGATGCTTGCATTGTGGCTTTATAGTGACTCGTGAAATTTTGCTCCACAAAATTTTTCAAGTGAGCGTTCAAAACGCGCGCGGCGAGTTGAGGGTCGGTTGATTCAAAAGTCACATCCAACAGACGGCTGTTGGGAACGCGCTTTACACTCAGCGACCCCACGAATTCGCCGAGAATACCTGGGCGCGTAATCGGTGGTCCATCGGGAGACAGAGTTGGAAGCTCCATTCCGGGTTCACCACCAAAAGCTGTGTCTGTGGCCAACCCTGTTTTTTTAATGGTTTCCATTGCCAGAGTATCGCTCTGGAGAATCTTGGACTCGGTTTCGATGTAATCCTCGAGATCCTCGTAGGCACTGTCGGAATCAACATTCTGGAACGGAAGGACGTTCGGAGTTTCGCGGTCGATTTCGATTCGCGCCGTGGCTTCATAAACAGGCTTCATCTTAAAAGTGGCGATGGAAACAAGGGTGACAACTGTGACCAGAAAAGTCAGGATCAACCACTGGTGCTTTCGCAGGATCAGTAAATAATCAACCAAATGGGGTTCGCGAGGTGATTGCTCCCAAGAAAGCAGCGACGGCGCCGGGACAAGTTCGATGGCGCCGCCCCCCTTCCGGTCTCTCGGAATAATATTCGTTTCGTCCATCATCATCCTTCCAATTTCCGCCGCAATCCGACTCTGGGATACGGAGGGGCTTTAGCCGCCTGCTCGCACGATTGCAACTCCTGCGGCAAGGCTCATAGCAAGGTCGCCGAGTCGACGGACCGTCCTCTTACCCACGCTGTCAGGTACAAACAGTATGTCGTTCGCCAATAGCTGGGTGTCTTCCGTCTTTCTAGTGAGGATCAGCTTTAGATTGATCGGAATCTCCTGGTTTTTGCCTGTGGCCGGGTCCTTGCGAAGAATGATGGCTGCCGTAGTCTTCGCCGTGGGCATCGTGCCCTGCGCGAGCGCCACAGCCATCAAAACCGTCATCCCATTGGAATTATTCGACAGGATAAAGCCGCCGGGATGCTGGACAGCGCCGACAACATAAAAAATGCCGGCCTTCGGAACAGACACTGTTTCGCCGCCGGTCAAAATGATATTGGTCTTCGCATTTGAATTATTCAGAAGGTCCAGAAGATTCACCGAAAATGACTGCGAAAGGGGCAGATCGTCATTTCCATCGCCGCCGGCAGAGCGGCTCAAATCCAGCAATACATC
>CAVTRS010000015.1:0-43066 GCA_963737185.1 uncultured Acidobacteriota bacterium
TACCCCCGCGGAAGAGCACGCAAGCGCCGTGCCAAACGATCCAAGTACTAGCCCATGACAAGTGACTGTGAATACTGCATTTCGGGATTTGGTTTGCCGAATGATTTTCTTTCTGCGGTTTCGCCAGGAAATTCTTACACGGCGCGGGTGATTCTGGAGAGTCACTTAATCCGTCTTGGAATCGCCTCATGCACGATTTTTCCCGTTTAGAACTCCGCGCCGCCGGCCGCGCCTCCATTCAAAAAATGTGTGACACAACGTTTCATCTTCACAGTCGGATGGCTGATTGGCCGCTCATTTCTTTCGTCTCATTGATTTTGCGATCTCTCACGAATCGCGCTCCGTGCCTCAGCGATGTTTGCACCTGCGCCCATTCCCGGTTTCCGCATGTCCACAGGTGTCCCTTCACATTTGTTTGCGGTAGAATCCGCACGTCGTCACCCTGGGGAAATCGCTGCAAGCATTTACCGCGCCCGGCGTGCCAAACGCGGGGCGCGCGAAATCGCCGCATGGAGGCAACAATCGTGAAACCACTTCGACTTGTCATCTCGGGAGTTCTTCTCCTTCTTCTTGGGGTTGTTGCTCCCACATTCGCACGAGCGCAAGAAGACAAAGATAAGCAGCCGCCGCCGAAGCAACAGACGCCGCCAAAGCAACAAGCGCCGCCCAGGCAACAAGCGCCGCCAAAACAACAGACGCCGCCAAAGACGACGCCGAAACAACAACCGCCGAAGCAGCAGACGCCGCCGGCGAAACAGCCGGTGCCTCAGCAAGGCTCCGGCGGCGCCTATCACGGCGGCGTCAAACCCACCGCCCCCACGAATGGCGGCGTCCATCCGAGCGGCGTCCCGCAACATTCAGGGCAAGTGCGCGCCGGAATCCTGCAGTCCCGCGCCACTTCCTGGTCCACTCAGCACCGCACCTGGCAGCAGCGCGGCGGCTACACCGGCTACCGGATTCCCGACGACCGCTTCAGTCTCTACTTCGGGCCCAGCCACTTTTTCCGCATCTCCAGCCTTCCGCTGCTTTTCGTTGGCGGGTATCTGCGTTTCCAGTACGACGGCTACTGGGTCACTTTCGTCGATCCGTGGCCCGAAGATTGGCCGCCCACGTGGTATGAGACCGACAACATCTATGTCGAATTCGTCGATGGCGGGTATTACGTCTGTGACCAGAATTATCCCGGCATCGCGATCGCAGTCACCATCTCGATGTAACAATGTGGGATCTCCCGTGCGCAGCCGCGCGTTGCGCACGGGAGCCCTCCCGCCTCATTCTCTCCCGCCGCGAATCAACAGCAATCGAATCCGCAAAAACATGAAGGCCTCTTCCGCGCAAGCCAAGAAATCCGCCTCCGCATCTGCGTTTTCCACCAACTGTCCCGCTTTGGAATGTGTGCAGTATTGAGCAGAACCGCTGTCCCTCTGCGTTTTAGAATATCGCTCTGTATCAACCGCTGCGGTGATTCCCACCCTCGCGAGCTGAACAGTTTCTTGCAGCCAACGAATTTGTGCCGCGCTGCGGCAGGCAAATTCAATGTTGGAAAAAGTTCCGCAAAGTTTATGCGTCATCCGCCGGTGGAAAATCGGCAAGAGGAGATCTAATGCGTATCCGCATCATTCGTTCGTTTTGTTTGGCAGCAGCAATGTTGTTCTTGTCCACGGCGGCCTTCGCGCAAGTCCGCATTTCCGTCAGAATCGCGCCTCCCATGTTGCTCACTTACGATCAGCCGATTTGTCCGGGCGATGGCTACATTTGGACTCCCGGTTATTGGGGCTATGGCGATGACTATTACTGGGTGCCGGGCGAATGGGTCATGGCTCCGGAACCCGGCTTCCTCTGGACGCCCGGTTATTGGGGTTGGGGCGACGACGGTTATTTTTTCAATGACGGCTACTGGGGCCCCGAAATCGGTTTCTATGGCGGAATCAACTACGGCTTCGGTTACTTCGGCCACGGTTATGACGGCGGCCGCTGGGAAAACGGCCATTTTTTCTACAACACCACTTTGAATAACGTGAACCGCAACTCCATCCACAACACTTACAACACAAGAGTGAATGAGGGCGCTGTTAACCGCACGAGCTACAATGGCGGCAGCGGCGGCGTCACCGCGCACGCCACGTCCCAGGAAGAATCCGCTGCTCGCGCCAATCACGTTCCGGCCGTTGCTGCTCAGACCGAACATGAGCAGGCCGCCCGCAACGATCCGCAGTCAAGAGTCTCCGCGAATCGCAGCACCACCACTGGCGGCGCCGTGAACAACACCGCCTCGCGCACGGAGAGCAACACTCGCACAAGCACCGCGGTCCATCCCAAGGATCTGCCGCCCGTCGAACGCGCGGCTGCTCCCAACACTGGCAATCCCAAGCTCGACAAGCAATACCAGAAGCAGCAGGACAAGCTTGTCGCGACGCAGACCAAGGAGCGCCAGCAACTTCAGGCGAAGCAGGACAACGATCATCAGAAACTTTTGAAACAGAACGCCAGCCAGGCAAAAACACAGCAAGTCGAGCAGCAACACCAGCAACAGACGCAGCGCTTGCAGCAAACGCATCAGCAGCAGACGCAGCAAATGCAGCAGAGACAATCGCCTCCGAGCGGCGGTTCGCACGGCGGCAGCGGTGGGCGCGGCGGTCGCGGCGGAACTCAGTAATCGAAGTTTCGCTTCGCTCTGATTGAGCGCAGCATAGTTCAGGTCCAAATGGCGGGCATCCCAGTTTTCCGGGTTGCCCGCCTTTGTTTGTGCAATCGTCGCTTGCTTATTCGCCTCGTGTAGCTCAGGTCCCCGGCGAATTTTGCCGGGACCTGAGGCCTTGCGTGTGGCTCGCCTTTGTTTTTCCTTGACGGATTCGCGCCCCTCGCAACTTCCAGAAACAGGACCGTAATCCCCGGCGTATAATCAAGTGCATCCGGGATCGAATTTGGAATCTCCGGCAACAAATCGTTGCATTGAGGCCATTCATGGCGAAGCGCAAAATCCTCCTACTGGCAGTGGCCGCGGGACTCGCGTCCGCGCTTCTCATCCATGCGCAGGACAAGCCGCCGCGCCTCACCTTTGATGTCGCCTCGATCAAGCCCTCGAAACCGGGCGCGACCCCCGGCGGGATCAAAGCGATGCCCGGCGGCGAGGAGTACATCGCGCAGAATGCACCGGTAATGCTCATGATCAGTCTGATGTTCAAGGTGCCGATGCGGCAGATCGAAGGCGCCCCAAGCTGGCTCACCACCGACCTCTACGAAGTTGACGCGAAGGCCGACCATTCTTACAACCTCGATGACCTCCATACGATGTTCCAGAATCTGCTTGTGGATGAATTCAAAATGCAATTTCACAAAGAAACGAAGGAAGGCAACGTCTTCGCGCTCTCGATCGATAAATCCGGGTTGAAAATGAAGGCCAATGAAACTCCGCAGGATTTTGAGATTCCGATTAAAGGCTCTCCCGATGGAGTGTTCACCGGCGTCAGAGTTCCCATGCAATATCTCTGCTGGTGGCTCGGCCAAACCGTCCTGCGGCGGGATCAGCGGCCGGTGATTGACATGACCGGCCTCACCGGAAATTACGATTTCAAGCTTTCATTTTTGCCGGAACTCCCGCCGAATTTCCCCGTGGAAAATCTTCCCCCCGGATTCCTGGATCGTCCGTCAATCTATGACGCGCTGAAGCAGCAGCTCGGCCTAAGGCTCGATCCGCAAAAGGGCCCGGTCGAATATTTCGTAATCGACCACATCGAAAAGGCCGCCGGGAATTAGCGGCTGCTAGTTTGTCATTCCGAACGTAGAGAGGAATCTGCTTCTGCCGCCTCGGTTTCGGGTGCCGCGCCCTTCGATTCTAAGGGTGCGTGTTCTGACCTTTTCTTTTCCCGCCCCTGTCTTTAGCTTGTCATTCCGAATCGCGCGGCGGGTGAGGCCTGCCTGCCGGTAGGCGGGAATCTGCTTATGCCTTTTCCGTTCATTGCAATCTACGTTCGCCTGCGCCGTCTGCTCTCTGTCTTCATCGCTTTATGAGATTTCAAATTTCAAATATGAAATGCTCTTTTCGCCTTTTCCACCGCACTCCCTCCACGCCTCCGCACTCCTAACCCCCGCCCCGCGACGCAAGCCACTGAAACAAGACTGCCATTTCCGGCGTAATCCAATCGTGAAGAATCAGCGCAAAACCAAACCCAAGAAACGGCCCGCCCGCCGTAGCTTTAGCAAAGGAGGGTCCACCCGCCGGAGCCCCAAGCCACTAACCACTAGCCACCAGCCACTAGTCAATCGCTTGATCGACTGGGCTCACGAGTTGGTCGAGGCCTCGAAAGCCATCAAGCGCCGCAGAAGCGCCGACCTTAACTGAGTCTTGAACAAATCGGCACCCGCCCGCCGACGCGGGAAGGCAGTCACAGATATATCGCTAAAGACCGAGTCGGGCAATGCGCTTCTCCCCCCCCCCCCGCCGAAGCACTCCCAACTTCCACACGCGCAACCCCAAGGGTCGGCACAGGTCAGAGCTTCCCTGTTCGCAATCCAATCAGTATCATTCGCGGCGACACAAGAGCGCTACGAACGGGAGGAAGAAATGATCCATAAAAGAACTCTACAACCCTCTGAACGAATCCGATCTGCCGCCGCCCGCCGTTACGGATTCTTCGGACTGAGGCTTTCTGCTTGCTGCTATGCCGCGCTGGCCGCAATCTGCTCACTCGGCCTGGTCGCCTGCTCATCCGCACCGAAAGGCAACGACGCCTCAGGCCGGCACGAGGGAAGCCCCGGATCGGGTGAAGTTCACGCGAGACCGTGTGGCGCGAATTCGCAGCTCCAATTCAACGACTCAGGAAATTGTGGCTCCGATCCTAACCTGACCTGGGACAACATTCGAAAGGATTTTGCGGTCGGCGCGAACAACGATGAGAAGACGGGTTTTTCTGTAAACATGGACGCAAAAACGCCGACTACGGGGGACGACGAGAGGTTTCTAGTCTCGGTGTACAACTCACCGCAAAGCACCAACACGCTCGCAACCTACGGTGCGTATTTCACGGTCAATACGCGGGCTAATTCGGGCTACAAGCCGTTCGTCCGTGTTTTCACAGGCGATTTTACGGGAGTTGGAAATCAGGATATTGGGGAAGTCGCTTCGGTGGCGGGCGAATGGGCTCAGAAAGGAAATGGGCACATCGGTTTTTTGTCGAATTTCCTCGCGGAGCCATCCTTGACGAATTCCGCGGTAGTGAAGCAGGTGGCCGGGTATCGGACGAAATCCCTGGCAGGGACCGGAGGCACAACCTATAGTTTTTATTCGGAGGACACCGGGGCAGGCTCAAATGACTATAGCTTTTATAGCGCCGGCGGAAAAAACCATTTCGGAGGCGTCGTCAACAGCATCTCCGGTTTTCAATTTAATTCTGCCGCTCCAAGCAACCACGTTCTCTGCGGGAATGGCACAGCGTATGTAGATAGCCCGACGTGCGGCTGGCAATCGGGAAGAACGTCAACGATCCGGGGAACAGCCTTATCGAACACATGTGACTCGGGGACAGCAGCAGTTCCAGGAGTGAAGCCGGGGATGCCCGTCGCGGTCTCCACGACAGACGGAAGCGATGTCGGCGGGGCGTTTAATGTGCGTGCCTCCGTCACTTCAGCGAATACAGTCACGGTGTTCATTTGCGGCACAGGGACGCCGCCGAGCAAGGCGTACAATGTTCGCATTATTCCATAAAGTGAATCCGGCCGGTGGCCCATCCTTTGCGGGTTTGGTTTTTGCAAAGGATGGGGCAGTTGAAGTGACTGATCGCTCTACCCCGATTCTTCATTCGAACACCAATTCGAATAGGTATGGAAAGTATTTTCCTATAATTCCTAAATAATTCTCTTGACATTAGTTTACCCTTGTTGTAACATGCCGCATGAAGTTCTCGCCCCATTCGCGATCCAAAACCCGTAAGTCCAATGCTGCACTACTCTTACGGCTAACGATGCACAACTCTAGTGCAGTCGCGTCCATAAATCCTTTAGACAGAATCACTTATCAGACAAATCAAGAAAAAACCCGTAAGTCCTTTGTTGCACTACTCTTACCGCACCTTTTTGCTGTAAGTCCTTTGTTGCGTTACTCTTACAAAAAGATGGGGGGTGGGGGGCCTGCCCTCCGAAACCTTGGTGCAGGAGGGTACCCACCACCTTTGAAACGCGAAGGCGCAGCTAACTACCAGCGTTTTCTATCACTTACGAAAATCCCTGGAAACGACCCAAAAATCAGCCAATGTTTTCTATCACTTACAGGCCACATGACCCGTAAGTACCTGTGTTTTCTATTTCTTACGAAAAAAGGGGGAGGGGGGGGTACAGACCCGGCGTGCCCTCTTACGCCGAGGCTTCGGAGAGCGGGCACACGGCCACCCCCAGATGTTGCGTGGATCCCAAGATACACGATTGCCAACGTAGAATTTAAGGGATGCCCCCGATTGCTGCCATAACCTGCAAAGCCTAGTCTGAATGCCTTGGACTAGCGAGAGCCGACACAGAGCTAAGCTCGAATCTCTCGCGGAAGCCAAAGTGACGGAGGATGTCTCATGAAAAGATTGAAGTATTTTGCGTTGATCGCCGTTGCTGCAATCTGTTTCGTTGTGTGCGCTCCCAAAACGAAGGCTCAGGTTGCCATCAGCGTTGGCGTCGCTCCCGACTGCCCTTATGGTTACTATGACTATGCTCCCTATGCTTGCGCCCCTTATGGCTACTACGGGCCGGAATGGTTTTCCGGCGGGATTTTCATCGGCGCTGGCCCGTGGTTTCATGGCGATGAACACTTCAATGGCCACGTAAACAACCGTTTCGATCCTCAGCACGGCTACAAAGGCCCTGCGCCAAGAGTCGGCGATAAACGCGCGCCGGGGAAGGCGCCCGAAAAAGTCAAAAACTTCAAGGGAAATGAAGTTCGCGATGGGCGCGGTCATACGGTCAAGCATTAGGGACACCCGGCCCGAATTGGCCAATAACTACCGGGAAATTGAGCAGTACAGGTATTGGGCACGCCCCAACACCGAAAGGATGAAAACATGTTGACGCGAAAATTAGCCTTAGGCCTGTTAATCGCCGGGTTGGCTTTGCCCGTCATTGGCTTCGCGGCGCCGCGCGATGAAGACGCCCGCCGGATTGACCATTCCGTAAGAGTTCTCCGCGAAATCATGGACGCGCCGGACAAGGCCATCCCGCATCGCTTGCTGGCGTCAGCGAAATGCATCGGAATCATCCCGGGCGAAGAAAAAGTAGCATTCTTCCTCGGCGAAAAAGGCGGCAAGGGAGTGGTGGTTTGCCGAAATGGACGGGGCGGTTGGGGCGACCCGGTGTTCGTTATGCTGGCCGGGGGGAGTTTTGGGCCGCAGATTGGAATCTCTTCGACCGACATCGTGATGCTGTTTATGAACGATCACGCGGCATCGCGATTGCTGGCGGATAAATTCAGTCTTGGCGGTGATGCAAGCGTGGCGGCGGGACCTGTGGGCCGCGACGCCGCAGCGGAATCCGACGTCAGCATGCAGGCTGAGATTCTGACGTATGCGCGCACCCACGGCGTCTTCGCGGGCGCGAGCCTGGAGGGCACAGTGGTGCACGCCGAGCATGACGACGACCGCGATATGTACGGAACCGCGGACCGCGGGGCGATCTTGCACGGCGAAGTGCCGCAGCCGGCGGAAGCTCATCCGCTGGTCAGAGAACTGGATCAGTACTCGCGTTAAACGCCGCGCGTTGATTCGCTGAAATTTCATACCCGCGCCGGATGGAAGCTGAGGGCTTTCATCCGGCGCGGATTTTTTTGTGCGCGAACGCGCCGCGGAGCGGAAGTGGCCGCGGAATGTTAACATTCTCATCCTCAACGGGACCGATGAGAAGACACAACATTTCCGTGATGATTCTCCTCGCGTGCGCGGTTTGCGTTCTGCTTGGCGCGCTGGCGCAGGGGCAAACGCAGTCAGCCCACTCGATTCCTCAAGTGGCCTCGCAAATGATTGGGTACGCGCCGCGGGAACTTGTTGAGCGGCCGATTGGAATGCTGGAAGGCGTGGGCGCGTTCCACGATCCGGCGACGACTTCATCGCGCGAGGCGCAGGCGTTTTACGATCAGGGCATGGCGCTGGTGATGTCATACGAATGGATTGACGCGGCGCGATCGTTCCATCAGGCGCTGCGGCTGGACCCGAAGCTGGCGATGGCCTGGCTCGGGCTGAGCGACGCCTATTACGGATTGCAGGATCCCGAGGCGGCGCGCGACGCGCACGCGAAAGCCGCGGAACTCGCGCCGGGCGTGAGCGAGCGCGAGCGGCGGCGAATTGAAATCCGCGCGCGGCAACTGGACTTCATGTCGCAGCCGACGAATGGCGCGAAGTATGCCGCGTGGCGGAAGTCCATCGAGGATGCGCTGGCCGTCGACCCCGGCGACCCGATGCTGTGGATTATTCGCGGGATGTTCGATGAGGGCACGCCCTTCGGACACGGGCAGGGAGGGGGCCCGTCAACCATCGCGTTTTATGAAGCGGTGCTGACGCGCTCGCCGGATAATTTTGTGGCGCATCATTATCTTGCGCACACGTATGAAAATCTCGGGCGGATGCAGGACGCGCTGGCGCAGGTGGAAGCGTATGCGCGGCTCGCGCCGGCGATTCCGCACGCGCACCACATGGTCGGGCACATTTTGCGGCGCATGGGGCGTCCGGAGGACGCGATCGCGCAATTTCTGGAGGCCGACCGCCTGGAAAATACGCGGATTGCGCGCGACCACATTGCTGCGGGGCTTGACTGGCACTACGCGCACAACCTGAGCTTGCTCGGACTGACTTACGAATACGTGGGACAGCTCAAACTTGCGGAAACGAATTTGAAGAAAGCGTTCCCGATGCCTGCGTACGTGGACCTTGCGGAATACAACCGCGAGGAGTGGCCGGATTTTCTGCTGGCTCAGGGGCGATATCCGGAGGCGCTGGCGGCCGCGCGCGACATCGCAAACAACAGCAAGTGGACGATGGGACGCGCCGCGGGACACGCGCTCGTCGGGCGCGTGCAGCTCGCGATGGGGCACGCGGATCTGGCGGAAACGGAACTTGCCATGGCCGAGCAGGAGCTGAAGGCGATGAACAATCCGGCGCCGCTGATTCCTTATGTGGAAGGGCTGCGCGCCGATATTGAATTGAGCAAAGGCAACGACGATGTGGCGTTGCAAATGTTCAAGACGTTGGAGCCGGCGATGCGCGCGGTTTCCGGTCCTGATGCGTGGACGGAGACGCTTTTCTGGCTGGAAGGTATTTTTCGCGCGGCGCACAAAGCGGGCGCGTGGGACCTCGCGGAGTACACGGCGCAACAGATGCTCGACCACGATCCGCATTATGGCGGGACGCAATATGCGCTCGCGCTGGTGGCCGAGCATCGCGGGGATGCGGCCGCGGCGCAACGCGGATTCGCGGCGGCGGCGCTGGCCTGGAGCCACGCGGATGCGGATTTTCCGGGGCTGGCTGAAGTGCGGAAGAAAGCTGGGGCGGGGAATTAGAGGAAAGAATCAAACTTCTTCAATTTGCACGGCGCGCTCGTAAAAACCGATGTCGAGGCGGCGCGTGCGAACCTTCGGATCGGTTACGAGCAACCGCATGACGTAAATGCCCGCGTGCGGCGGCCTCCACGCATGAGTCCAGAACGCCCACGAATCCGATTTCACGGGAACGATGCGGTCGACGGGAACAAATTCTTCGCCGGCGCTGAATTGGATGGCGAGCGCTTTTGCGCGCTCCGGTCCGCCCCAGGAGATTCCGATGATGCGATAGGCGATTCCTGATGCATTCGCGGCGGAATTGCCGCGGGCGGTTCCGGCGCTCACCCGCCATTTCTCGATGCGGATGGGCATCGCGGCGGGGTCGATTCTGGGCGGCTCAAATTCGCGCGCGAGGCGCGGCATCCCTTTTTGGTGCGTGCGCTGCGCGAATTCCTGCATCTGCGAGGTCGCTTCCGCGTCGTCCGGCACGAAGGAGATTTCGTTGGCCCATTTGACGCAAGTGCAGCCGTACCAGCCGGGGACGACGAGGCGGACGGGCGAGCCGTGGTCGCGCGTGAGCGGCTGGCCGTTCATTTTTGTGGCGAAGAAAGCGCTGGTGTTGATTAGCTCGTCCCAGGTGAAGACCCAGCTACAGCCCGGCATGGAGGTGATGGATCGGCCCGCGTAAGTATCGAAGCCCGAAATAAGAACGCGCTCGTTTTTTTCCCTGGGCTGAATGCGATTGGCAAGTTTCGCGAGCGGGACGCCCGACCAATCGGCCACGCTGAGCAGACCGAAATGGCCTTCGCGCGTGTTGCCCGCGCATTCCATCAGGTGGAGGCCCTGCGGCTCGGACATACGAAGCAGTTCGGGGATTACGAGCGCTTGCGCGGGCGCCGAAGAATTTTCGGTTGCGGGCAACTTAATCTGCCAGGGCTTGGAGAGATCGAGGAGCTTCGATGCGAGCGTGCGGATGTAAAACTTCTCGGTGGGAACGGCATGTTCCTCGAGCTTGAGCGCGGAAAGATCCGTGAAGAGACGACCATCGAGTTCGGAGCCGAGCGGCTGTTCCATCGGAATGGGGACGCGGGTTTCGCCGGCGAAATCGACCGTGCCCAATAATTTGCCGCCGGCAAATGGATTCTGCTCCGCGGGCAGCGCCAGATCGCGGAGGATTAATTTGTCAGCGCCGACAAGCCACATGCCGCCGGTCAACAGGGAAGCGGAAAGCAATTCCCGGCGGGTGAGTCCTTTTTTAAGAGCGCTGGGCATGACTGAGAAAAACTCCCTGACATTTGTAACATTTTAAAGACGTAGATTCATTGTTTCTCTCGCGCCAGAAACACGAAGGGCCCCGCAAGGGGCCCTTCGTGCAACGAGTCAAGTTGAAGTGATTGTCTAGAACTCGAAGCGAGCGCCAAATTCCATCTGGCGTCCGCCGCCCTGCGGGTTGCCGATCGTTCCCGAGAATTGTCCAAATGTATTGGGTTCGGTCGGGTCCAGCGAAAGGAACCCATCATAGAAATTCACGCTGTTGAAGAGGTTGTAAGCGCTGACGCGCAATTGGAGACGCTGGCGATCACTCCACGGCATCGTGAACGTCTTGTGCACGTCCGCGCTGACCGAGGAAAAGGCGGGCCCGAAGAAAACATTGCGCGAGCCCGCGAGTCCCGGCAAGGTTGGCTGGATGAGAGCCAAAGCCGCGGCGGGATTGGAGAACAGATTGGGAATGCCGCCCGGCGTGACGTTGCGCGTGATGTCGGTCTGAAGGGCTGCTGAAAGCGTGCCGGGACCCGTCAGGAAGAAGTCGGTTGCAAAGTTGAACCCTTCACCGGGGCTCTGCGGGAATCCGGAATGCCATTGAACGATCCCCGTCAATTCCCAGCCACCGATGAAAGCATTCATGGCCTTGCCGGCGCCGCCGCCGAACCTTTGTCCACGGCCAAACGGCAAATCGTAGACGAATTCACCGTTGAAGTTGTGTTTCATATCAAAATCCGAAAGAGAGCGCTGCTGGGCAAGGTCAAAGGGCGTGTAGATCAGACCGCCGAAGGACCCTGAATTTCCCGGAGCGGATGCGTCATCAATGGATTTGGAATAGACGTAGTTAGCGGCGAAACTAACGTTCCCCATTCTCTTGCGGACCGAGACCTGAACACTATTATAAGCGGACCAGCCGAAGTTGGCCCAACCTTCGAGGGCGTTGAATTGTGGAGAAAAGAGAACGTTTCCAATGCCATCGGGATCCAGAGTGGAGTTGTAGGGTGAACCCGCGAACGAAGGGGCGACGATGTCCATATAGAAAAGGGCGCACGACCAGCTCGGAGATCCCAACGAGTCCTGCAGAATCTGGAACGCGAACGAGTAAAACGCCTGCGTCGGGGTCAGAGAAGCATAGGCGGGATCGCCAAAGAAATTGGCGGTAACCGCCGGCATATTCGGCAGAACGTTGTTGAAGAAAGGAATCGTTTTAATCGTGCTGAGTTGCGCGATGTTTGTGGGATTGATGGCCGGGTCATTGACGACGTTAAATCCCTGGGTAGTGCCCGCGAGTGCGACGATTTGATCGAAGGCCTGGTAGATATTTTCCTTGGATGCGGGATCCGTGAGAGGCATGGTCTCCGCGAAATCCGCCTTCGTCAAAAGTCTTCGCCCAAGAACGCCGACGTAAGCGACATCGAGAACGACGCCTTTTCCAATTTCGCGCTGGTAATCGAGGGACATATTCATTGTATAGGGAGTTTGCAGATGCGGATCCACGACGAAATCCTGGTTCCCGTCGTTTTCAACAGGAGTGAAAGGGAAGGTCGCGGACGTTGGAGCAGCAAAGTAGTCGCTCAACGGCGGCAGGCCCGTGCACCCGGCGAGGGAGCAGGTCCCTGAGAACCGAGGCGCGGTGAGGAGGCCATATTCGCTCGTGGGAGCAGCAAGCGTGGTGGCAGTGCCCGGAGATCCATTCAAGTCGGCTTGCGTCGCGATGGTCTGGCCGACCTGATCGTAGTGAAGGCTGAAGCCGACGCGGACGGAACTCTTTCCGGCGTCACCGAATACCCTGTGGAGAATCCCTTCGTTGTAGTCTGGACTCCAGGCGATGCCGATATTGGGTGAGAAGTTCTTGTAATTGGGGTGGTACCAGGAGGGCGCGTTATTGGCCTTCCCGGCTGGAGCCCAACTCAAGAGAGGGGAAGATTGCTGGCCGAGGCCATTTAACGCATTCTCCTCCCGCTGCTCGAGCCACGAGTATACGTCGATGGTCGGAGCCACCTCATTCCCATTCACTTCCCAAACGGGAGATTGGTATTCCCAGCGGATACCGGCAGTCACAGTTACGTTGGACTTCACCTTCCAGCTATCCATGATGTACAGGCTGTAATTGTCTTCGGCGAAATCGCGAAACTCCGGAGTCCCCGCCGGCAGAATCGAGCCGTTTGCCGGATCGCCCAAGTATGTGGCACCGGCAAAGTTGACGGATCCTGTGAGCATAAGGTACGCCGCGTTGAAGTTGTTGGTATTGGAAGCCACCGGAAGATCGAAGCCAGCCAGTCCCGGAGTCTCCGTGCCCCCCTCCTGCAACTGACCGCAGTCGTTGCAATTTCCGGGGTTGGCCTGGTAACTGGGGAAGGCAAGTGAGTCATCAACTCGGTGGTTGCGGATAATATCCACATCCCCGCCGAATTGAATGGTGTGCTTGCCGTGGGTCCAGCTTAAATTATCCTTGAAATCATTTGAGGGAACGCGGCGGCTAAAACCGCGATTGAAGGCAACGTTGGAGGCGAAAAATCGGATCGAAAAAGCGTCGCCCGTGTTGCCGGTTTCCGCTTCTCCGAGCCGCGATAATCCGTAGGTGAAATTGTCCACGACATTTGGCGTGAACTGGCCGGTGTATCCGGCAGAGATTCCCTTGCTGTTGTTTAGCAGCACCGAGGAAACCGGCTGACCTGGAAACTGCGCGGGGGGAGAGGTCATAGGTAATGTCCGCGAGCGAGCCGCGCACATAAGCGGTGTGGTGTCCATTCTTCGTGATGTTCCAGTCCAACTTCGCGGTGTAGACATTGGAGTAGATGTCCGACGGTGAATTGAAGTTGAGCGCATTGAATGACAGTCCGCCGTCATTCGACTGTCCCGGTGAATTGCCAGTCGGGAATAATTTCATATAAGTGAGCATAGCGGGATTGATGCCCGCCGCCGCTTCCAGCGTGGGGTTCCCTGAGTAAGTGTAGGGGTCAATTTCCTTGATCTGGGCGGGGTCCAGTCCGAAATCGCCAGCCGGGACCGTCCACGTCTTCGTCATGCCCGACACGGTACCGCCGGGGCACTGGGAGGGAATGGCGCATTCATAAATCAAGGCACCGTCCGCCAATGATGAGCTGGGCACTTGCTGAGGGCCGGCCGGAACTTCGCTCCTGTCCTGGCGGTCTTCAAAGTCAGTGAAGAAGAAAAGTCGATCTTTCCAGAAACGGCCGCCAAGGGAGGCTCCCGGAATGTTGCGGTCCAGTTTCGGCCGGCCAATGCCGTTCAAGTTATCGAAATAATTGTTTGCGGTGGGGCCCGAGGTCCGGTAATACCACCGCAAATTGCCGTGGAAATCATTGGATCCGCTCTTGGTCACAAGAGCAATCTGAGCGCTGGATGCGACGCCTTGGTCCGAATTGGCCTGGCCGGTGGTCACGCGGAATTCCTGAAGAGAATCCAAAGTTATAGGAATCGCGCTCGCAAATGCCGTGTGATTTTGCCAATCGTTGGCATCGCTGCCATCCAGCGTGACGTTCATCTGATCACTGCGAATACCGTTCACCGTCCCGTCGCGTGAGTCCATACTCGCTGTGCTTCCATACGAAATTGTGTCAAGGTTTTCCGATCCGGTAGTGATCACGCCCGGCTGGAGTTCGAGCAGGCCAACGGGGTTGCGTGCCAACATAGGCAGCGCTTTGATTTTGGATTCGTCGATGGCATCGCCGATGGAGGCATCTTCGGTATTGATTTGTGGAACAGATTCCGCGGTAACAACGACATTCTCCGCCATTGCTCCCAGCTCAAGCTGAACACTTAAGGCCGTGGGAGTGGCGACAAGAACCTGGACCCTTTCCTGGACGGACGTCTTGAAGTTTGTCGCTTCGATCTTCACCGTGTAAATGCCGGGCTTCACCTGCGTGAAGCTATAATTGCCTTGATCGTTTGTCTTGCCGTCACGGGACGTATCCGTGCCAATTTCAATAAGATGCACGATTGCGCCAACGACCGCCTTTTTATTTGGATCAGTCACCTGAACTGTGAGAGACCCAAGGTTCTGGGCGCGAGCAAGCCCTGCCAAGCAAAAGAAACATATGAAAATAGATAGGAAAATCCTGCGGATTGACATGACCCCCCCTTTTTGACACACCGTTTATGTAAGGGTGCATGAAGAAGCGCTGGAAGCTTCTAGACATCGCGGTAAGGCCCCCACCCAACCGCACACCCCTGTTGCTATGGCGACTTTTATACAGCCGGGGAAAACCAATAGTCAAGAGTCAGGTTACAAATTCCCAAACACTTACCAGAGACGTGCAAACCAGACCGTTGGTCTTCGAGCCGGACAACCGATGAATATTCGGAAGCAACTTCCCAAAAATTGGTTGCCGGGTTCAACCGATTTATTTTCGCAAGTCCCGTTATTTCATTTGGGCGCGAAGGACTTCGACGGCTTTTTCTATCTGCCGGTCGTGTCCGCCGAGGAAATCCGGCGGCGTGTTGTCCACATAGAAGTCCGGCGGAACGCCATAATTTTCAAAATTGGTGCCGTTCGCGGTATAGACGCCGAAACTCGGCGTGCGAATGGAGGAGCCGTCGAGAAGCGTATAAGCGCCGGTGCCAATGACGGCGCCGTAGGTGGTGACGCCAACGATTTTGCCGAGACCGAGGGTCTTGAAGCCCTCGGGGAACATTTCGGCGTTGCTGGCGGAGCGTTCATTTTCAATTACCACCATGGGGCCGAAGAAAGCCTGGACCGGGCGGGGAATGCGGACGGAATCGCGGCCGACGTACGATTCGTACTGCTTGCGCTGATTGAGGATTTCGAGCAATTCCTGGTCAATGCCGCCTCCGCCGTTAAACCGCTCGTCAATGATGAGAGCTTTCTTGCCGAGATTGTCGAGAAGGTCGCGCTCGAATTTCGCGAGAGAGGGAGCGTCCATCGCGCGGATGTGGAGATAGCCGATTTCACCGTTGGAAAGTTTGTCGACCATTACGCGCCGCGCTTCCACCCAGCGGTCATATTCGAGGTTTGTTTGCGCGGCGCCGGTGATGGGCACCACGGTGACGGGCCATGCGCCATCCGCGCTTGGCCTGGAGTTCAGCAGGAACTCAAACTTCCTGCCGGGGATCAGATCGAAGAATTTCCAATAGTTGTCGCTGGTTTTCAATTCCTTGCCGTTGACGGCGAGGATGTAGTTTCCCGCAGCAATCTTCACGTAGTCATGATCCGCGGGGCCATTCTTATAAATGAAGGCGACTTTGTAATAGCCGGAGGGATCCGATTCGAGATCGAAGCCGGGATAAAAGGTTTGGATGCGGTCCTGCTCGGCGCCGGGATTTGGGCCGCCGGAGATTCCGGTGTGCGAGGCGCTGATCTCGCCGATCATTTCCATCACGACGTTGTGAAGCTCTTCGCTATCGGCGATGTTGGGGAGGAGCGATTCATATTTTACTTTTGCGGCGTCCCAGTTCACGCCGTGCATGTGCGCATCGTAGAAGCGGTTGCGCATCACGCGCCAGGCTTCTTCAAAAACCTGCCGGCGTTCTGCTACGGAGTCCACCTGCATGCGTACGGTGAACGCGACGCGCCGCGGAGTTGACGAAGCTGCCGCCGAAGCTGTGGGAGCCGCGGCACCGCCGCCGGCTGCGCCTCCGCGCCCGCCGCGTCCTCCTCCACCAGCCGCTGGTGTGCCGGCTTCGCCCGTGGGCATTGCGGGAGCGGCGACGGAATAGATTCCCGCGCCTTGCATGTAGTAGATGCTGCGGCCGTCGCGCGTCCACTGAACTTCGCCGATTCCGCCGCCTCCACCACCGCCGGCGCCGGCGGCCGCCACCGCCTGCATCCGGAGCAGGGCCTTGCACGACAACGGTGAGACGCGTGCCGTCATCCGCAATGGCATAGAGAGCAGGGCCGCCGCCCGCGCCGCGGCCTCCGCCGCCTTCATCGCCGCCCGCGGCGATAAACGCGTAGGTGTGGCTATCGGGCGAAGGGAAAACGCTGTTCACGGAGCCGGGCATGTTGGTGAGTTGCTTGATGCGGCGCTCGAGGCCATCCCATTCAATTTTCACGTCGGGGCGTGGGGGAGCGGCTGCGTTGCCGCCGCGTCCGCCACCGCGGCCTGCCTCGGCATTGGCCTGGGCTTGCGCTTCGGTGTCAATATCGCGATCGTCCGGATTTTTATCGACATGCGTGAGCGAAATGTTGAAAAGTTGCAACGTGGTGCGATTGAGCGCGGACATTGCGGGGGCGCCGAAGCCGCCGAGGAGAAGGAGTTTCTTGCCGTCGGGCGTCCACTTCGCGCCATTGGCAACGAGAAATTCTTCGGAGCCGATCATGTGCTCGGCGCTGCCGTCGAGAGGCTTTATATAAATGTGCGAGCGGAGAAGCGCGTCCTGCTTCGAGAAGGAGACAAATTTGGCATCGGGCGAAAACTGCGGGCCGCCGATGGGGCCGGTTTCGCTGGAGGCGAGCACGTCCGTTTTGCCGGAGACGAGATCCACGTGGCGGAGCGTGTGGTCGGAGCCGGTCCAGAGAAGCGATTTCGAGTCCGGCGCCCAGAGGAGAGAGGATTTGTCGCAATCGGCGTCGCTGATTTTTTTAAGATTGTTGCCGAGTTCATCGGCGACATAGATTTCTTCGCGGCCGGATCTGTCGGAGACGAACGCGATCCATTTGCCATCGGGCGACCACTGCGGATCTTCTTCACGCCAGGGAGTTTCGGTGACGCGCTGGATTTCGCCGCGGTCCGTGGCGACGGTGAAAATTTCGCCGTGCGTGACGATGGCGGCGCGGCGGCCAGAGGGCGAAAGGCTGAAGCCCTGCGCTTCATTTGTGATGGTGCGAAGGTCGGTGTCGTTCTCTTTGGAGTCGGATTTGATGTCAATGCGGATTTCCGTGCTCTTGCCGGTGGCGAGATCCAGTTTCCAGATGCCGAAATTTTCTTCGTAGACGATGGTCTTGCCGTCGGCGGACATGCTGGGGAAATAAAGATTGCCGCTGGTGTGGTGCGTGACCTGGACGAGCGGGCCGCCCTTATCGGAAATTTTCCAGATATTGTTGACGCTCTTCATCACCGCCGGGCCGCCGAACTGGAGGCCCTTTTCATTCGGCAAGCGGTCGGCGACAAAATAAATTTCGCCATTCGGGGCGTACATCGGCCAGAAATAATTGCCCCTGTAATCGTCGTCGCCGAGCTTCGTGAATTTTCTCGAGGCGACGTCCATCAGCCAAAGATCCACGGCATAGCTGCCGCGATAGTGCTGGCGCGACCAGACGCCGGGATGGCGGGAGAACGCGAGCTTTGAGCCATCGGGGGAAAAGCTGCCCCACGAGCCCCAATCGGTGGGGATGGATTGCTCCATGCCGCCTTCGGGGGAAATTTCGAAAAGAGTCAGCACGCCGGGGAAAACGCCGACTCCGCGGGAAGAGGTGAAGATAATTTTATTGCCGTCGGGGGTCCAACCGACGACGGTGTCTTCGGCGCTGTGAAAGGTGAGCTGCTTCGGCTTGCCGCCCTGCGCGGAGACGACGTAGACGTCGTAATTGCCTTCGCGATTGGATGAGAAGGCGATCCATTTGCCGTCGGGAGAAAAGCGCGGATTGATTTCGCGCGCGCGGTTGTCCGTGATGCGCTGCACACCGGTACCGTCTTCATTGGCGACCCAGATATCGCCGAGATAACTGAAGGTAACTTTGCCGTGCGAATAGGAGGGATAACGCAGGAGGCGCGTTTGTGCTTGCGCCGGGGCGGCAAAAACAACATGGAAAAACAGGACGGCGACGGCGGCTAGCAGGAGCTTGCGGATCATTTCATTCCTCCGGGCAAATCAAATGCTTGCGTGGTCTTGCGCGGCGCCCGATTCGGCGGTGGCGCAGGCGGAGTTTACACCGCAACGGCCCGCGCGAATAAGAATTCGCGCGGGCCGCGGGTCTGTGTGAGGTGAGTATTCCGGAGCTTGCTGGACTTCGCCCGGAAACTACGATGAGGCGTTAGCTCGTCCGGTGAATCTTCAAGCGGTGAAGTAAAATATCCGCCGGGCGCAACGACTGCAGCTCGATTTCCGCGTAATGGCCTTCGGTCACTTCGCGCCAGCGGTAGACGTCGGGCTCGCTTTCAGTCTTCTCCGCGCCCTTGAGCGGGCGGAGGAATTCCTGAGCATCGGCGAGCGTGGCCTGCTCTTTAAGACGAGGACGGGCTAGCGCTTCGACAACGTAACTGCGCAGAAGTTTCGGCCAGTAGCGCTCGAAGAGTTCCGGCGAAGCGAAGACATCGCTCCAGGCGACGTCGCCGCCGTAGGCGATGACTACGCCGATTACGTGTTCGCCCTTCAAGTTCGCGGTGGCCGCGGCGAATCGCTTTTGCACTTCGTCGACGAACGGGTCGATGGACTGATTTACTTGCTTGTTGTTGTAAACCTTTTGATAGGCCTGCGTAGGCGCTTCGCTTGCAATCGTGCTGCGAATAGAGCTCCCTGAAATCGTTGCCGCCGGAAGCACCTCCTGCCCACCAGCCTGTACGGTCACCTGCGCGGTGCTGCCGGATGCCACCGCGTTCCACACCTGGTTCTGCGCTTGGTCCACCGCGGCCTTTTCGCGAACGCTTGGATGCACGATGACGCTCGCGCTCGAGAATCCGGAGCCATTCGTCCAGCGCCCCTGCTCGACGCAGAAAACGTCGAGCGGGAGCGGCGGCGCGCCCACCGGCACGATGCGGTCTTTGGCGATGATGCGGTCTTGCTTGCCGCCGCTGACGAGTTCTCCTGCCAGCAGGATGAGCGGCTTCTTGCCGCGGTTGACCAACACGAGCTGATTCACGGACGCGCTGTCCTGATATTGCGAGGGTGCGGGCTGGCCATCGCGGCTGCGGCGCATCGTTTCGCCGCCACGCTCGGTGACGGCGGCCTGGCCGGAGCTGAGCGCTTCGTCGAGAGTCATGAAGCCGCCCGTCTCCGCGACACTTTTGCTAACGACGGGGAAGACGGAAAGGTTTTCGTATCGTATCGGCTCCATCAGCCGCCAGCCATCGATTGTTCCTTTTTCCGTTTGGCGCGCGTTTGCAGCGCTTGCGGCGGCGACCATCGCCGCGAGCGCGCACGCCGCCAGAATTCCCGCGAGGCCCAAGGTAAATTTTTTGGATTGGTTTGGAGCCGGGTCTTTCATCTTATCCTCCCAACCACCGGTGGACTGCCCCTGGTAACCTCGATGCTCTTTCCGCATCGCCCGTTGCTTTTACTATTCTTGTTAGAGGCCGAATCCACAAATTTGTTCCCTGATTTCAATTCTTCGATAGAATGCGCGGCGAATGCCACGAGGTGAAACGCAATGAAAATCCGAATCGCTTTTGCTTCTTGTTTACTGGCAGTAGTGTTCGCTGGCGCAACGCTCCCGGCGGGTGCTCAGACTGACCGCTTGCAGCCCAGCGATTACCAGAAGTTGCGCGCCGTGGGCCAAGTGAAATTTTCGCCAGATGGGAAACTGCTCGCGTACACGATTACGCGCTATGACAGGCCCGGGCGGCCGTGGAGCCAAATGTGGGTGATGGACTTGGCGACAAAGAGATCGGTTCGGATGGGCGGCGAAAATGATGGCTCGGGCGGGCCGGTTTGGTCGCCCGATGGGAAGTGGATCGCTTATTCCGGCACGGCGGAAGGGAAGCAGGGGCTGGTGATGGCGCATCCGGATGGAACGGGCGCGACATTTCTGGCGGAAGTGACCGGAACAAACGCGCCGCTGCCTTCGCAGGGCGCGAATGTTACCTGGTCACCTGACAGCAAGCAGATTGCATTTATTTCTGCAACGCCCGGACCGGAAACTGCGGCGGCTTCGGGCGATCCGATGGTCATTACGCGTTATATGTACAAGCCGGACGCGGGCGAAGGCTTCACTCATTTCAATGACAACCGGCGTCTGCACATATTCATAGTGGACGTGGCGACGAAGCGCGTACGTCAATTGACCGACGGCGAATATTACGAGCACTCGATTGACTGGTCGCCTGACGGGAGCGAGATACTTTTTATTTCGGACCGCTCACCGAATGCGGACCAGTTTTTCAATTACGACATTTTTACTGTGAAGCCGAGCGACGGGTCGATTCGCCGCATCACAGCCACTGAAAACGCCGAGTACTATCCGAAATGGTCACCCGATGGAAAGATGATCGCGTATCTCGCCACGAAGCGCGGCCTCACCGACCGCGAGACCACGATGGAGGATACGCATGTTTGGGTGATGAATGCGGATGGGTCGGGTCGCCATATGCTCGCGATGCTGGATGCGCGGCAGGGCCCGCCGCAGTGGGCGCCTGACGGGCACCGGATTTTCTTTACCGCGCAGATGCGTGGCAGCACGGCCCTTTATGGCAAGCAGTTGACCGACTCCAACTCTAACCGCGAGTTTCCCGTTTACTATTCTCAGGGATCTGTCGGGGCATTTTCTATATCTTCGGCGAAGTCAGGCGGTATCGCTTGTTCATTCGCGAGCCGGAATGATCTGGCAGAGTTGTATTTGCTGCACGTGGATCTCACCACCGATGACTCGTCACTCTCAGGCATGTCGGACCTAAATTCAGAAGAGCTACTCACCAACTTGAATACCGAGATCCTTCAGGGCAAACAGATCGCACCCGTTGAATCTTTCACATTCGTGAGCAACGACAATAAGTACGAAGTGGAAGCATTCCTCGTGAAGCCGCTGGGCATGACGGCCACTTCGAAGCATCCGCTCATCGTGAATATTCACGGTGGGCCGCACGGACAGAACGGCCCAGCGTTCAATTTCAAGGATCAGATTTACGCCGCGCGCGGCTGGGCGGTGCTGCATGTGAATTATCGCGGCTCGACAGGCTACGGCCAGGCGTTTGCCGATGCGGTGTTCGGCGATCAGGATGGCAACGAAGCGCAGGACGTTCTTTACGGAGTGAGCGCCGCGCTGCGCCGCTACTTATGGCTTGACCGCGAGCGGATGGGCATCGAAGGCGTCAGTTACGGCGGCCAACTGACCGATTGGCTGATCACGCAGACGCGGATGTTCCGCGCGGCGATTCCCATCGCCGGAATTTCAAACCTGATCAGCTACAACTACATGACCTATTACAACCAGTATGAGCAGATGGAGTTCGGCCAGCTTCCGCATCAGGACGACCTGATGAATATCATGTGGGAGCGCTCGGCGCTGAAGCACGTTGCAGCGGTAGCCACGCCAACGATGTTCATGCACGGCGAAAATGATCCCGATGTGCCGATCGCGGAGGCCGAGCAGTATTACATCGCGCTGAAGGATGTGGGTGTGGACACGATTTTCGTGCGCTATCCGCGCGAAGGTCACGGCATCCGGGAATCGGCCCACACCGTGGACAGCATCAACCGCTGCATCGCATGGTATCTGAAATATTTCCCGAAGACGGACCCGGAGTCGCCCTCCGCCGCGGTACCGTAGAATTATTTGTTGGAGCAGCTCAGCCGAATTCTTAATGCGCGTCACGCAGCGATGCGTCGCGCGCGGCCTTGAATTCCGCGCCGGGATTCCACGCGGGCATTTGCGGGTTATTCGCCACGGTGTAGCCGACGAGCGTGAATAGCTGGCAATCCTGGACCAATCCGGATAGATCCCAGTAATCCTTAATCACGTCGGATGGCTTGTGATAATTGTTCTGCGTGTAATCGTTGCGCATCTTCATGCCCCAGCCCGGGTCTTTGCCGATATATTCCACGCCTTCATCCGGATCGAACGCGGGTACGCCGTGTTTCGCGAAATTGAAATGGTCGCTGCGGTAGAAGAAACCTTTCTCCGGCTCGGGATCGCCCTTCACGGTGCGGCCCTGCTGCCGCGCGAGGTCTGAGACAATCTGGTCGAGCGACGACGCGCCCATGCCGATCATTACGATATCCCGCGTGCGGCCGAGCACATTCAGCGCGTCCATATTGATGTTCGCGGCGGTGCGCGCCAACGGATAGAACGGATGCTCTGCGTAATAGCGCGAGCCGAGAAGGCCCTGCTCTTCGCCGGTGACGCTCAGAAACAGCATGGTACGCTTCGGCGGCGTCTTCAATTGCTTGAACGCTTTTGCGATTTCGATCAGCGCAGAGACGCCCGAGGCGTTGTCTTTCGCGCCGTGATAAATGTTGTCGCCATTCACTTCCGGCCCGATACCGAAGTGGTCCCAGTGCGCGGTATAAATCACATACTCGTTTTTCAGCTGGGAATCGCTCCCGGTTAATTTCGCGATCACATTATGCGAATCGATTGTGCGCAGCTTGTTATTCACCGTGAGCTTCGCGCGAATCCCGAGCGGGACCGGCTTGAAATCGCGGCTGACGGCGGCCTTGCGCAGCGCGTCAATATTCTGTCCCGCGAGCTTGAAGAGCGCGGTCGCCTCCGGCTCGCTCAGCCAGCCTTCGATGGCGGCGCGGTTCATGTTTTTATCGGGGGTGGAAAGATCGAACTGCTGCGCGCCCCAGCTATTGCGCACAACCTGCCAGGGATATCCGGCGAGAGCGGTGTTGTGAACTATGAAAACGCCCGCGGCCCCCAATTCCGCGGCCTTTTCAAATTTGTAAGTCCAGCGCCCGTAATAGGTCATGGCGTTGCCGCCGAAAACGGCGGGGTCGAGTTTCGTTGGATCGTGCGGATCGGGCACCTGCGGATCGTTCACCAGCACGACGATCACTTTGCCGTGGACGTCCACTCCCTTGAAATCGTCCCAATTGAATTCGGGCGCCTGGACGCCGTAACCGACGAAGATCATGTCGGCATCAATGGAAGAGGAGTCCACCACGCGCTTGGTCCACGCGACATAGTCGTCCTGGAATTTTGGCTGCAGTGTGGTTCCGTGCCCCGCGAGGGTGAGCTTCATCGCCGGGTCGGGCGTGATTTCGACGAGCGGAACATTCTGCAAATAGGTGCCGTCGGGATTGCCGGGTTCGAGGCCCGCCTTCTTGAACTGATCTTGAATATATTGGATGGAGAGCTGCTCGCCATTCGAGCCGGGCCCGCGCCCTTCGAATTTGTCGGAGGAAAGCACGCGGATGTGCGCGAGCAGCGCGTCCGCGGTGAAGGAATTCAGCGCGGCGTCCGGCGCGGATGGCGCCGAGGAGCAAGCGAAAAGCGCGACGGCGCAAAATGCCGCTGTCGCGATTCGCAGCGCGATGCTGTGGCTTGGCTTCATCGATGTCCGTGGGCCCATTCATTCCTCCGAGCCGCGCACGATTCGCAGCGCAGGGCAAATCATACTGATTTGAGGCTTGGCAGGGAAGCGCGGCGGCTATTGCCCGGACTTTCTTCCAGCATGGCCGAAATCGCAGAGTGTCCCAAATTGAACAGAAGCCCTTTCTACTCCTGGGATACAAACATACCGCCCCTGCGGTTCGCCCGGTTTCAAGAACAGGGTGGAGGACGGGCGAGACATCCAATAAATGCCGAACGAACAGACAACGACACTCTCCGGCGCATATTCGAACTGGTTTGGAAAGCCGGTCGCGCTGCGCGTCGCCGCAAGGGGATTCCATACCGTGGTGAACTGCATCGTAGTCGGTGAATCGGTTGAGGCCCTGCGCGTGCGCCTTGCAGGAATCTGGGTTGTGGACATCTTTAAGGAAATGGTTCTGTCGATCGAGGAATCTAAGCCCGGATCCGCCCCGTTCCTGGCCGACGAGTCAGCCGATCAACCAAATTGAATCACGCCCCCCGAATTTCCACGTTGGAACCACAAACGTGCCCATAAAATCGCCATATGTTCACAAGTGCACAGCATTCGGGTTCTCAGGCTACTAATGTGGTGCTGCGAACGGTGAATTGAGGGGGAGAAGAACCAATGCTTCATTACGTCGAAGGTTTTCCTCTCCCGATCTAACCTTTCTCGGAATTCGATCTTCGTAGATGTAAAGACGCAGAAATCACGTTCCGGTCAGAATGAATTGAGGCAGTCCATGAATTTTTCAGCCATAACCACAGTTCGATTGGAGTTAATCATCGCCATAGTCGTGGTGGTGGTCGCATGCATCGCCACTCTGCAGATCATCCGTAAACGCCGGACGCGCAGATTGCGCGCCCAGTTTGGCGGCGCTGAATATTCCCGCGCCGTAAAAGAAGGCGGAAGCCAGCGCCGTGCGGAAGCAGCGCTGGACCGGCGCGCGGACCGGGTGGAGGCTTTCCACATCCGTCCGCTTGCCGCGGCGGATCGCGCGCGGTTTATCGAGTCCTGGGGAAGAATTCAGGCGCGATTCGTTGACGGCCCCGGAGGCGCGGTGACCGACGCCGACCAATTACTCGGCGACGTGATGTCCACGCGTGGCTATCCGGTCAGCGATTTTGAACAGCGTGCGGCGGATATCTCCGTGGACCATCCGCTGGTGATCGAAAATTACCGTGCGGCGCACCAAACCGCGCTGCGCCAGTTACAAGGGCAGGCCAGCACCGAAGATTTGCGCAAGGCCATGATTCATTTCCGCACGCTCTTTGATGACCTTGTCAACGAGCCCGAAACTGCGCGCGCGGCGCATGCGTAGAAAGAGCAGCTCAACTGGATTGGCGCGGCGTGTTCTGTTTAGTACAGAAACCCCATTGTCCGGCGGCTAGAATTTTGTGTTGGACTCTGACCAGACGATCCATTCTTGAATCGAAACAAGGAGAAAATAGATGACCCCTGAAAAGCTCGAGAAGTGCGCACACCCCGGCTGTACATGCGATTCACCGACCGGCAAGTACTGCAGCATCGAGTGCGAGACAGTTGCAAACACGCCGGACATTGATTGCCGGTGCGGACACGCCGGGTGCAACGGCAATACGCACTAGCCATTTCTTAACCACAAATTGATTCACTCGAGTCCGGGGGCGAAAACCGCCTCCTCTCGCTCGAGAAGGAGATCATTTGTCATTCACCATTTATTCGATCGGGTATGCCATCGTGATTGGCGGTCTGATTTATGCCGCGCATCTGATGCACATCCCGGCGCACTGGATCGCGGTGGGCGCGGTGGTGCTTTTGGGCGTCGGGATTCTCTCGGCTGTTAAGGCGACGCGCCAGAGGGATCATGCTGATTGACGGAGGGCGGCCTCTGGACGCGGGGATGATCTAGGCTTTCAACATCACATTCCACGTTCACCCGGCGCGGGAGGACGTGGTTTTCTTTTTTTTGCTACCGCGGATTCAAATTCCACGAAGTTTGCTCGTATTTCTCAGGAACTCCTTCCTCCACAGGCCTGCTTGTTGAGTAGACGACAGGACAGGCGTACGATGCGCTTGCCGGGGGCCCCAAATCGTGAATGCCGGCGTCGAAGGAGGAAGACGCAATGAGCGACACATCCGCACGTACAATCGTGAAAAAGTCAGTGGGTTGGTCCATCGGGCTCAGCGTTTTGATGATCGTGGCTGGTTTAGCGGCAATTGCATTGCCTCAGTTGGCGGGAATCACGGTGAACTTACTGGTCGGATGGCTGCTGGTTTTCAGCGGCGTGGCGCATCTGGTGTTCGCCTGGCACGTGCGCACGACGGGAGGAATTCTGTGGGAGATTCTGGTGGGCGTGCTCTATGCGGGGATCGGCGTCTACTTGCTAATCCATCCGGTGGCCGGGCTCGTGACGCTTACACTCGCGCTGGCGATCTATCTGCTTCTCGAAGGAATTCTGGAATTTATATTGTCATTCGCGATGCGGCCGTTGCCGGGGGCTAACTGGCTGCTGGTCGACGGAATCATCACACTGATTCTGGCGGTCTTAATCTGGAAGACGTGGCCATCGAGCACCGAGTGGGTCATCGGTACGCTCGTGGGGATCAGCATGGTCTTCAGCGGATTTGGCCGGTTGATGGTTTCCATGGCCGCGCGCCGCGTGGTCAGCACGGCGTAAACGCCCGGGCGCGAATCGCCGCCCCTTATGCTTGGAGCTTCGCTCAAGGCGCGGATTGCAAAGTCTGAATCGCGCAGCCGCCTGTTCCGCCGGAGGTGGTGCAGGCCTGGCTCAAAAGCGTGGTGAAATAAATGTTGGCCGCGCCGGAAAGCGCCGCCGAGTTGTCAATGATAATGCCGCTCGTCCCGCCGGCCTCGGTTGCAGCAGCGGTCGGCGAAGTGCTCCCACTAATCGAGCCGCTCGTCACATCAAATCCCATCACACAGCCCTCTGTGATCGAACTGGTGCAGCCGGTGGGCAAGCCGTAGCTCAGCACGCTCAGGAAAATGTAGTCGTGCGCGCCGTTCAGGAACTCGGTGACCTGCAAGCCGGCGGAAAAATATCCGCCCGTGGTGTAACTGTCGCTCACGGTGGGGCCTGCCGTCGACGAAGTGCTCATTGCATTGGAGCTGATGGAAATCTGATAGAGAGTGTTGTTTGCCGCGCCCGTGCTGCCCACAACGTATAGGTGTCCGGTGGGCGACGAGGAATTCGCGGATGTGTAATAGGCGTTGTCGAATGCCCCCGATAAAACAAATTCGTAGCCCGGGCCGATCGTGGCCTCCGTGCCGTTGCCGCTTGTGAAACTCACCGGGAACTGGAATACGCCGGCGCAAGGGATATCCGTGCCGCAAGCAGATGTAACGCCGCTTTCGCTGTCCGCGCCCACAAACACATAGGCCATCCCGGCCACGGAATCCACAAGCGGGCTATCCACGATGCCAGAAACGTAGTCCAGCGCGTTCGTGGTTTTGCCGACGACTGCGGCCGACGACGCCTTGACGGAATAAAAATATCCACATGGATTGCCCGAAAGGGCGCACGTGGAACTGGAATTCGCAAGATAGTCGCCGACAAGAATGTTCCCGGAACCGGAATCATACACGGGGCCGCCCAGCGCCGATTTGCTCACCGTAACCGGCCAGGAGCCGGTTGCCTCGGTGGGAGTGCCGGTAAACACTCCGGTGAATTTGTGGAGCTTTCCGGTATCGTCGCCGATGTAAATCGTGTCCGTGCTGTAATCGTAGAAAGGAGCCGACCCGCTGTCGTTTGCGTTGTTGGAAAATGTGACTGTGGTCATGCAGGGCGCGGGGCAATTGAAATAGGAACCGGCCGCGGTATTGGAAAGTGTGTCGGGTGCGCCCGCGGAGCCGCCGGTTGCGCCGGACCATTTCAACACCACCAGGCTCGCAACGCCCGCGACGCTCTGTGCAAATGCCACCTGGGTGCCGTTGCCCGAGAGGACGACCGAGGTCGTGATCGCGCCGCCGTTTGTGTTGTAAGCCCAATAAACTGTGGGGACAGTTCCCGAGGTGCATCCGGTGTAAAGATTGTCGAACGCGATGATGCTTGCTTGAGTCCCCGATCCGGCCACTCCCGTGTTGTAAACCACATAATCAGGCGTCGCGGAATTGGCGCAGTTCGCGCTGCCTGTGCTGAACGAATATTTCGCGGGGAAAACGCCCAGTCCCGCGGAAGCACTGCTGCCCAGATACTCGCTCCAATCGGTATGAACCTGGGGCGCCGCGGGACGGCGCTCTCGGCCGGGTCGCGGCAGCATTCGAGGGTAGGAAGGAGCTTTATAAAGTCCGCGGGGCAGTCGGGAAGTTTCAATTGGGGGCGCGGGCACGACCGGCTCTCTCTCAATGAACTGCGGCTCCACTTCGGCCTCCGGCGAATGGATCCACGTCGCCGGCGCGGCCGTATTCATAGAGCTTCTCTTGGTCTGCTGCTGCACGTATCGGGGATTTTTGGTGATAGCAAGCCAGCGGTCATATGTGCCGTGCTTGATCGCGTCCTCAGCAGTGCCGGGGTTCGAAAATATGAGCCGGTGATGAGTCCAATCGTCAGGCACCCCTGATATTGCAGCGGGGGCTTCGCGGCTTGAATGGGCAGCGGCCACCACCGCCAGAATCCCGAACGCAACGGTGACCGTGGATCGCCGCAAGAAGAAATTTTTCTCGTTTTTCATTTCTCTAGGGACGCCTCACGGCTTGTTTGCATTCCGGATCATCCTGCGCGAATTGTGTTCGGCCTGTTTCACCAAGCCGTGTTGTACACAAGGTTGTAGGCATTCACGGTTCCGATTCCCGTGGCGAAGTCCCAGCCAACCGACGTGACGTACGCCGGGTCGTAAGCGCTGCTGTTCGTGGAAAGGACTCCGTTCGTTACGCCGCCCGGCCGGTAACAATTGTTGTTGCCGGTACAATTTATCTCCATGTCTCCGAGCGTCACATCATAAAAAGTACAAGCATTCGCAAGACCTTTCCGCGTGACGACGTTGCTCGAGTTGCATGTGCTGTTGCCGCTCTCTCCATATTCGCCGGCCGCGATCTGGTAATAAATTGGATTTGGATTGCCGTGGCGGCTGCTCGTTTTCTGGTTCACCAGCGCCTGGATGCCCGCCATGATGGGCGACGCGAAAGAAGTTCCGCCCGCGCCGGCCCAATCGTCGGGAGCGCCCGCCGTGCAGGCCGCGCCGCCGTTGGTGGTGTCCGACCAGCAATACACGTAGTAGTGTCCCCAAACCCCATTCGCGGCAAAGAGCGAAACGTCCGGAATGTCGCGCACGCCGTCGCTGGGATTTCCGACCACCGATTGCCACGAGGGCTTCGCGTACCCCGCGCAGGTCCCGCTGACCACCCCCGACGTGGGGGGGCTGGGGGTCCCCGACGCGCAGCCGCTTGGGCCGCCGCTTCCGGAAGCCGTGGTCAAGAAATCATCTTTTCCGGTCGTGCTGTTGCAGAATCCGCTCGAGCCGTAAGTTTCCGCGTAGCCGAAAGACTTTGCAATCAGCACGCTTGCGCAGGAATCATTCCACGGGATCTCGGGTATATAGGAAATTGCGGATGCGTAGTACGCTGTGTTGGCGGAATTCCAGTAGGTCGTGTTCGTGCCAAGATAAGTGTCCGCAAAATCCGTTCCGCCCACTGCAACGTTGTATGGAGTGGATGCGAAGGCGCTCACTCCGATGCCATGCGTCGAATGCGTTCTATCCGCATCGCAACTTGCCGCGCCCTCATCGCCCGACGACACAAAAACAGATACGCCCTCGCCCACCGCCGTCTGGTACGCCGAGTTGTACGCCGCGTTGGACGTTGCGCCATTTTCCGCCTCGCATTCGCCATAGCTGATGCTGATGATGGCGGGCGGCGTGGATTCGCTCAGGATATTTTGAAGCGCGATCAGTCCGCCGAAGGTTGACTCGGTATCCGCGCACGAAGCCATCTCGATGGCCGCGCTCGGCGCCGCGGCGCTCGAATACTCCGCGTCCAGGATTGCTTCGCCGTCGTTTCCATTTGTGCCGGGATCGGTGCAGTTGTTGGGGCCGGTTGCCGGCGGCGGATTCACCTGCGTGAAAGAGCCGCCTGTAAAATTCGAAAGCCCAAACGTTGAGCGAAACGTCGTCCAGTCCGCCGGCTCGGTCAAATTCCCGGGGTTATACGCGTCGGTATCTTCAATCACCACAATCGTCTGGCCCTGGCCCGAATATCCTTCCGTGAACAAAGGATTCAGGTTGTAAATCGCCGCCAGGTCTCCGGGCACAAGCGCGTATTCTGTCCCGCCCATAACGGGAAAAGTGTATTGGGCGCGCGGCTTATACATCGGGTGCGGCATAAAGTCGTGCAGCGAAACGATGCCCTCCACAATTCCCGCAAGCGCGGCGGGGATCTGCGGATCGCTCATATTTGCGATGTGCTTTACTCCCTCCACGTCCAGGTAATGGATCTCCGTTCCAAAAGCGGAGCGAACCGCGCCCGCTGTGCCGGAAAAGTCGATTACCATGCCGCTCGGATAGACCACGTTGACCGTAAATCCCACCGATTCGAGCCAGTTCGTCACCAGAGTGATGTCCGCCGGGCTCACGCCATAATTTTCGCCAAGCTGCGCCGCAGTCAGCCATTTATGGTAGTTCGGGGAAGTCTTGTCCGAGAGTTGCGCGAGATAAGTCTCCAGCGCCTGCTCATTTTCGGGCGAGCGCTTCAACTGCAGCAGCATGTGCTGCATCCGGAATGCATCGGACACGCGACCGCGATCATTCTTTTCGTTCGCTTCCCAGCGCGTATTTCCCCGAAGCGTGACGCGCTTGGAATCGTCAATGCTCTGCGCAACGCCGGCTCGCCCGCGCGGTCCGGCTTCGGCAAGCCTGGCCGATGCGCCAAAATGAAACGCAATCGCTGCAGCCATTAACATCGGCGACACGGCCACAATCTTGAATCTCGAGTTCATTGGTTCTCTTCGCGGACCTCAAAAAAAGATTCCGGCACTTCCGCTTTCATCCATCGGGGCGGGCGACCGCCCTCACAGCCTGTTTCAAAATGGTATGGGGCCTGCGAGGTCGTGTCAATAAAACGTCGGGAATAGTGATGTTTCAAGTACCTAGCGCCGCTCCGCGCGCTCCCCATGAGCGATATCACACAGGCCTGTGAGGAGAATCACAGAAGCATTTCTACCTTCAATCCTAAACTTTCAATTGCGAGCGGTTATACCGGCACAAGCGAGGTAGTCCGATGACCTCAAAAGTGAATCCAATGACGCAAACTGTCGAGTGCAGGATCTGCCACAAGAAGATGCCATTTTCGGAATTCCTGAATCAATTTCCGATTCCGGCGGAGGAGGTCTGCTTCAAATGTGAAAAGCTCTCGGCGGATGGCTGCGATGATTGCCGCTTGGAATACATTCAAGCGCACCCGGGCACCGGGTTCCGATGTCTATCGTGCCGAAATTCGTTAGTCCCATGTTGACGTGACGGCGGTTCGACCCCCCAGTTGAGCCGTAGAGGGGCCTTGGCTTGCCTCGACGTGGCAGGCACAGATTAAAAAGGCCCCTCCCCTCATCTCTCCCATAATTTCTTGAACATCTCCACCGTCTTTGGCCCAAACCCCGCGTAATGATTGTTCGCAAACGCCAGAATCTGAATCTTCCGTCGGTGCACCGTCCGCAGCACCTCCACCCAATTTTCCAAATCCGCGTGACGGTCCACGATCACCTTGTCCCATGTTTTCGTTTTCTCCTCGATCCCTTTCCGGTCGCCCAGCCATCGTACGTAGGTGAAGTCCGTCGTGATCGGATCCAGTTTCGCGAATAATTCCACCGGCCCCGGCATCCACACGTGATCCACCAGCGCCAGCGCCACCTTGCGCGCGCGCAACGCGTCAACAAATTTCGGCAGCAGCCAGTTTTTATTCCGGATCTCCACCGCGAAGCGGTAGCCCTTCGGAAGTTTGTCCAGGAAAGGCACAAGCCGCGCCAGAAACGCGTCCACGCTCGCGAACGCCTTCTTATTGAAATATCCGAATTGAAATAGCAGCGGCCCCAGCTTTTCGCCGAGAGCGTCCATCACTTTCAGGAACGCCGCCAAGTCGTCTTCCGCGCCCGCCAGCGCTTTCTCGTGCGTGATTACCTGCGGAATTTTTGCCGCAAAAATAAAATTCTTCGGAGTCTTCGCGTACCACCCGCGCACCGTTGCCGGCGCAGGCGTCCGGTAAAATGTATTGTCCAGCTCCACGCAATCGAATTGCGTCGCGTAATAAGTCAGGTAGTCCGCGGGTTTCATCCCCGCCGGATAGAAAGCCGTCTCCCATCCCGCCGCCGTGAACGCAGACGTCCCCAGCCGGATTCCGCTCATCTCGTGCATCGCCGTATTCTACTCCGCTATCTTCCTGGATCCGTCTTAGCGTGCGGAATCCAACCTTCACATTCACTCAGGAACGCGCGACTTGCCATTCGCCCAAACAAAAATGTTGTCGACTGCACGCAGCCTTGAAGTCACGATGCGTTTATGTCACGACACCTTGTGATTCCCGTCACGGCGAAATTCCTGAACCGGGTTCATTTGTTGTTGTGTCGTTGGGGGATGTACGATGCCGCAGAATCCACAAGAAATCATCTTGAATGCCCTCAAGTTTGAGTTGAATTTTTGGGAATCAGGCGGATACAAACCACCGGGAGCGGGAAGACTTCCGGCCCGCGCCGCCGAGTTTGATCCGATTACAAAGCTCCCACTGGAAGTGAGCGCCCGGGAGTCCCACAGAGACCATTCCGCTTTCCGGGGTTCTCCTTCGTGTCTGAATTACGGCCTGCCGGTGACAGAGCACCCTTGTTCCGAGTGCTGGCTTATGGCTTTCGTTCCGCCCGGGAGGCGCGGAGAACAAGTCCCGTGCCACCATATTCCGCTGAACGAGCGTGGGGATACCGTGACGAGCCTTGCAGGCCCGGGCAACGCACCGCGGATCGAGAAAGCTGTGGTCGGTTGGCTTCACGTGAGGATTCAGCAGCTCGAAGCGGCACGCGCCGAATCGCTGGAACGAGGGTCGTGAGGGTTCGCGCCGCACCAGCCAACAGCCAGTCCAGCTACGCAAAGAGGCGGTACAAGTGCCATTTCCGTAACGCGAACCGGGTGTTTGAAAAGCTCAAATCTTCGACACCGCCGGATGCCTGCCCTTCCCAATAGTGATTTGTGATAAACGCATCCTTCAGAATGAACGCGCACTGCGTATATCCACGACTCCCCAAAGCATCGTGCGATCATTTTCCGCATAGTTTGAGGCAAGTTCGAGGGATGGCTCACCGAAGCTTCGCAATATGACGACCGCATCTTCCGTCGCCGCGCGGCGAATGGCACGCAACAGCCGTTCTCGGTAAGCGGGTTCCGCGCCGTCAAGAATGTTTGAGAGTGAGAACGAGTCAAAAAATCCGGGCGCGCATGACTCCAAGTACGCGGCTGCATCACCCAGTGCGAACTGAACGCGGTGCATTCTCGGGCGGGGCTGGTCGTTCGACTCGCCATAAAATAGCGCATGCGCGTATGGATTCGTCGCGTTCGCGTGTCTGGCGAAACCTCTCTCCAATCGCCTTCGTAGCACTGAGCCGAACCTTGCAGGCAAGCACGTCAGCAACTGTGGCGCGTAAAGAGCGCGCAGACTTGTTCGTGACATCATCGCGTCAAAACTTGTGCGGAACCTTCGCGTGTTGAGGTGCCTGCGCCAGAACTCAACTTGTTCTTCCAAATCAGAGAGAGAAAGGAATTTATTTATGACGCCGGCGCGCCAGCCCACAAGCGGCATGAAAGTGCGGGCCAATGACATAGCCCGCTCCGCGTCGCCAACTTCCGGCGTGCCCCCGTGCGCCCGGCGCTCCGCGTATGATATTTGCACCGGATTGACGTCGCAGGCGACGACTTCGTGCTCATCGGAAAGCCGCAGCGCCGTGCAGCCCGCCGACGCGATACAAAACACGCGCCCCTTGCCACGGAATGCTTGTCGCTCAATCTCCGCGTCTTCGTGCATTCGCCCGAAGAGCAAGCGGTGGGGGCCTTTCGCGGATCCGAGGCGTCCTCGATGCCAAGCAGTTTCCGCGCTCAAAGATTTACTCCCGGGGTTGCGCCGCACACCCAAACCAACGTGAGGAAGGCGATGTTTTTTACGATCATTCCTGCCGGATCGTGGATGATGTGGCGCGCCCACACCAGCCCATTGGCATTCAGAATGACCAGCAACGATGTCTCCGCAATTGCGCAGGCACCGGGTTGATATCCCCATAAAACCCACCCTGCCAACACAATCTCCACGAGGCCAAGCGCCTTCAGCAGCAATTGTCCAAACCGCGGCCCAATCACCGGCACGGTGGCGACAACCTGCCCTTCTAGTTTTGCGCGGCTGAGGACCTTGCACCACAGCCCCTCATAAAGCCACACGGCCGCGACCACGCCACGCATTACAATTAATGGTGGGAATGCGAGTGCGATGCCGGACATGTGAGTTCCTGTGAAGGGGTGTTAATCGGACTTGGGGGTTCTGCGATTGCAGCGCGCCCGGTTGATTCCGAGCGCGCAAGGGACCCGCGCATTCCGTCGAGGATATGGTGATGAAGCTGGTGAGTCAGGATTCGTTCCAGCGGACGCCAGAAGGAGCGCGGCCGCGAATGCCCGCGGTAATTCGTCGTCAGAATGACCTCGGTTTGACCGTCGCATGATAGGAATTCATAGGACCCACCAATCGTTGTGATGCAGCCTTCGATCCCGAGATGCTGCTCGATCACGTCAAATCGCACGAGACGGGGCCGCTCAACAACCATGATGCGCTTTATCAGGTGTCCGTTCTTATATGTGCATTGAACAGTCTCGCCTACGCGCGTCTTGTCACCCTCGGTTCGCACCGGATCCGGGAGCAGCACGCGCAGTAGGAAGGGAGGACACACCGGGACATCTTCATATAAAAGCATCTGCTGCCAAATCATCTCAGGGCTCGTGCGAAAGTGAACCGAGGTCGCAATCGCCTCTGCCACTGCGCTTCGCGGGAAGAGCCAACCCACGAGCCAGAACCATCCCTCGTTTTTTGGTTTCATTCGCAGTGCCGTCGATTCCGTTGGACACAACTATACTGCATTTGCCGCAACAAAAACGATGCGGCTGAAAAAAGACATTCAGGATTGCGTTGCCCGGATTTCACTCTCCGCTTGCAGCCAATCCTGCGACTCATCGCCGGGACCTCCGTCTCGTGAAGGAAGATCTCGTAGGCCCGCGGGCAAATTTGCGCCTCCGTTGGATGTGTTTTCGAAGATTCTTTCGGCAATTCCGTTTCCAATACTGGTTTCGTTCCTGTTGCCTGGCTCACTTTCGTTTTCCATTCATCGTGTGATCCCAATTTATTCAATTTGTAAGAATTGTGTCTGATCAACTGTTGTTTTGTGGGTGAGACGCCCCGAAAACGCTTAATCTTTTTCGAGTGAATTAGTTTCCGTTCAGAATTGGGTTTGCTGAATGATTGTCCTCTGGATCGGATAATTCGGACACCAAAGGGGATGGTTCAAACTTTCCAGCTTGCCAAAACGGTTTCTACCTTCAGATAGACAAGATCTCGTACAGGTCAGCCATCAAGCCAGCTACTCATCAATTTAATACACTGCTGCACCGCCGCGGTGAGGGTCCGAGCCACACGACCCCGCCGAAGCGTAAAATTATTGCGTTGGAACCCTTCGGGGCGTATGGTGACCTTTCAACTAACCGCAGCTCGACCGCAAAACCTAAACGCTTTCCAACCGCAGAGCGCAGAACTACTCGAAGGGGGCACACAATGGAACACCCGACTCTCTATCGCACGGTTCAAATAGACGGGCTCTCGATCTTTTACAGAGAGGCCGGCTCGAAAGACGCCCCGGCGCTCCTCTTGCTGCACGGGCTTCCGGCATCCTCGCGGATGTTCGAACCTCTCTTCTCGCGGCTTTCCGATCGCTATCATCTTATTGCGCCCGATTATCCGGGCTTCGGGCACAGCGATTGGCCCGACCCGAAAAAATTCGCATACACGTTCGATCGCATCGCCGGAATGATCAGCCACTTCACCGAAGCCCTCGGACTATCGCGCTACACCCTTTATATGCAGGATTACGGCGGCCCCGTTGGCTTTCGCATGGCCGCGGCCCATCCGGAACGTATCGAAGCGCTAATTGTGCAGAACACGGTTGCGCACGCCGTGGGCCTCGGGGCGGGTTGGAATCCTTTGCGGGCATTCTGGGCGGATCGCGCAGCAAATGAGAGCGGGCTGAGGGCGTTTCTATTTTCACTGGGGACAACGCGATTTGCGCATGTGGGGAGCGATCCGAACATAGATCGCTACGACCCGGACCTGTGGACAGATGAATTCAACTTTCTGTGCCAGCCAGGCCAGGCCGATATTCAAAGCGATCTTTTTTATGATTACCGGACGAACGTCGAAGCCTACCCAAAGTGGCAGGCATGGATGCGTGAGAAGCAGCCTCGGCTCCTCGTCCTTTGGGGCAAATACGATGTGCTGTTCGAGCCTGCGGAACCGGAAGCGTTTCGCCGCGACGTCCCGAAAGCCGAAGTTCACATCCTCGATGGCGGCCATTACGCGCTCGATACCGCAGCGGATGAGGTGGCGCAGCTCGTCCGGGCCTTCATGAAGTAGCAACTGGTCTCATGGTATGGTGGCGCATGCTCATCGATTGTCGGCGCGCTCGATACCGAGGTGAGCAGGCGCCACCTGGCAATTATGGAATTGAGTTGACGTCAGACTAAATCAATCTTTATGGAGGATAGCGATGAGTCTTATTGATAAGGCGTTAGAAGCGAACCGCAATTACGCAAAAAACTATAATCCGCCGCCGGGGAAGCGTCCATACCCTAAAATCGTAGTTGTCACCTGCATGGATCCTCGCCTCTCCGATCTCCCTGGAATCCTGGGCATGCCGCTGGCCGATATCGACGTGATCCGAACAGGTGGGCCTGTGGTAACAGACGAAGTTATCGCAGAACTTATTGTTTCCACGCGCGTACTCGGAAGCAAAGAGATTCTGCTTCTCAACCACACCGGCTGTGGGTTCACCACATTCACCGACGCCGAGCTGAACGCGAAGCTGAGCGCTTCCACTGGTGATGCGTCGCCTGCCCCCATGCGTTTCTTTTCTTACAGCAACGCAGAGCAGAACACCCAGGAACAGATCAATAAGGTGAGATCACATCCTTGGATCGCAAAAGATGTCCCGGTGCGAGGCTTTATTTTCGACGTGGATACGGGCCTGCTCCGGGAAGTGCAGCCAATCGCGCGGCACACTACTGCTTGAAAGAATCTTGGCGTTGAAGACCAAGACCGCGTCTCATCCCGCTCGCAAAGTCCGGCGGCTATCGCGGGCCAGCTTGCCCACTGATACGGCTGAACTGGCACGATTTCTGATCGGGAAAACAATTGTGCGCAAGGCCGGGCGAACCAGGATTAGCGGCCGTATCGTCGAGACAGAGGCTTACCCTCCGGGTGACAGCAGCGGGCACGCTTATCGCGGCCGAACGGCCAGAAACCAATCCCTATTCCTGCGCAAGGGATTTGCATACGTGTACTTCATATATGGGACCTCATTCATGCTGAACGTCTCGGCGGAAAAGCCGGGCGTGGGCGCGGGAGTGTTGTTGCGCGCCATTGAACCTCTTGAGGGAATCCACCGGATGAAGCGCCACCGTAAAACAGGGGAACTTATGGATTTGGCGAGAGGGCCGGGGCGGCTTGCGGCCGCGTTGCGAATCGGCCCGCATTTGGACGGAGTGGATCTGTGTGCCGAGGGCCCGCTCTGGCTTGGGACTCCGGTTCGAAAGACCGCGCGCATTTGCAAAACCGTGCGCATCGGCATCACGCGTGAAATGGACCGGCGGCTGCGTTTCTTTGAAGCGGGCAATCCGTTCGTCAGCGGCCCCCGTAAAGTAATCAGAAGCCGTTAGGCTTGCCACGACCCGAATTTCTTATTCGAATACTCATTCGAATAGATTTTGTAACAAATACTCCCCCAATACCTAAATAATTCTCTTGACATTAGTTTACCTATATTGTAACATGCCTTATGAATTCGCCGCTCGATCACTTCACCTTGCACCAGGGCACCCGTAAGTCCTTTAGGCGCATACTTTTGTCACTCTTCGTTCCCCTAAGTCCTTTAGGCGCACACTCTTACGAAAAGATGTGGGGTGGGGGGGGGGGGGGGTATGCTCGCGGGGGGTACAGACCGGGCGCATCCCTGACAGATTAGACCGGGTGCATTGCTGACATTGGGAGCCACTGGCCACAGCGAGTACAATCGCACGCGTTAGTAAGGCGGAGGAACCATGAATAGCCGATTTAGAACTGGAGCCGCCATCATTGCCGGAGTTTGCCTCTTCCTCGGCGTTGGAATAATAGGCGGTGCGCAGATAAACTCACCGGCTGCTGGCGCTGCGCAAGCAGGGCAAAGAGCGGCGCCAAAGGAGAATGTCGTGACGACTCATGCAGCCGGGGCATTTGACGTGCAGATCACTCCGCAAGCCGCCGAACCGGGCGCGGACGCGAGTCTTGGCAGAATGACAATGGACAAGCAATACCACGGCGACCTGGAAGCTCGGAGCATCGGCCAGGGGCTCACGGCGATGACGGACGTCAAAGGCTCGGCAGGTTACGTCGCAATCGAGCGCGTGACTGGAAAGCTTCACGGGCGAAGCGGCAGCTTCATCTTGCAACATTCCGGCATCATGGCGCATGGCGATTATCAATTAACTGTGACTGTTGTGCCGGATTCCGGCGCCGGTGAACTCGCGGGCATCGCGATCGTTGCGGGATCCTTTAAGATCAATATTGACGCCGCTGGAAAGCATTCTTACGAATTTGATTACAAGCTCCCCGGAGCGCATTGAGCTAACGCCGGCACTGCCGGATTTCAAACTATGCCAACGAAAACGATAAATCGGGAATCAGGAGGCGACGAGGTCAGCGGCTTCGCCTCGTATCCAGCTTGTCGTCTCTTCGACGATTTCAAACGTCGTCTCGATTTTCGCGGTTTGCCGGACCATCGCGCCAACCGAACAATACTTCTCATCGGAAAGTTGGATGGCTTTTTCGACGGCGGTTTTATCGATGCCGATTCCGGTGAGTATGTGGAGGATTCTCGCAGCAGTGAAAACCTGTGGTGGGCGCTCCGCTTGATCGGTCTGCACCAGAACCTCATAGCCCGTGATTTTCTGGTGGTACTTCTCTCGCAGAATTGTGATGACATCGAAAGCAGTACAGCCCGCAAGCGCGACCGCGACGAGCTCGATTGGTTTCGGGCCCGTCGCACCTTTGGGATCGTCGAGCAGAAGGTGATGGCCACTACCCGTGAAGGCGACGAATTGCCGGTCCATCCGGTGAGGTTGGGTGAGAGTGACTCGCGCAGTAATCATGGTTGCGCCTCCTTCTTTCATCTGTCTTTAGCTATTGAAACTCATAAAGCGGATTGCGAGCCGTGACGCAAATCACCTATGGAAGTGACCGCGGACGATCTCGGCCCACCGAAAGCGTGAGTGTGCTGAAACGAAACTGCGGTAGAATGAACTGTCCCCAAGCAAGCTTTCATTCTGCAGGTGTGTGGAGGCTAGAGTGATTCACCGCTACGTTTTTCATAATGATCGGCTGCTGCCCATCGAGGAAGTCCGGCTTTCGCCGGGGCAGGCGGGTCTGCTATCGGGCTGGGGACTTTTCACCACGCTGCGCGTGGCCGAAGGCGAACTTTTCGCTTACGAGCGCCACTGGCGCCGCCTGGAAAAAGATGCGCTGCGCACGCAAATACCATTTCCATTCAGTGCAGAAAAAGTTCGCGGCCAGCTCCATGAGGTGTTGCGGACCAATCAAGTGCGCGAAGGCACGGCGCGAATCTACGTCGTGTTCAACAAAACGGGATTCTGGCAGAGCGATGAACCCGCGCCCCAAGTGGACCTGATCCTTTATTCGGCGGGGATGCCGAACTACAAGGAGCCTGTCCGGCTCTGGATTCGCGAGCACGGCCGCCACGCGGCGTCGCCGCTCGCGGGTGTGAAAGTAACATCGTGGTTGAACAATGTGTGGAACCTGCAGGAGGCGCAGCAGGAGGGATTTGACGAGGTCGTCTTGCTGAATGAGCGCGGCGAAGTCGCAGAGTGCACCGCGGCGAATATCTTCTGCGTGCGCGGTGGGCGGATTCATACGCCGCCGCTTGCGTCCGGATGTCTTGAGGGAATCACGCGCGGCGTTCTGCTGGAAATCGCGGCGAGCGTCGGCATTCCCGCAGCGGAGGAAACGCTGATGCCGGAGGATTTGTATTCCGCGGACGAGGTCTGCATGTCCTCGACGAATCGGAATCTACTGGGAGTCGGCGAGATCGCCGGGCACATGATTGCCCGCGCGCCCGGGCCCGTTACGGTGAAACTCGAAAAGGCCCTGGCGGCCTACGTAGCGGACTATGTAGCGAAGCGGCGAGCCGCGGTCGGCGCGCGGGGCTAGTCGAAACGAAAACGGGAACGCGAAACGGCTGGAATACGTCTATAATGCCGGGTACCCAAGGGGCTGCGCCCGGCGAAGGTCCAGCCAGCCGGGTTTTTGCCCAATTCATGCATGAATTCGACAATCGAGGAGAAACAACGATGAAGAAATCAGCAATCTGGATAGCGGCGCTATGTGCTTGCATCATGCTGCTCGCCGGAATGGCCACGTTTGCCACTCCGCAGAGCAACGCCAATGTCGCAGGCACATGGACAATCACTATGGCCCCGCCTTCGGGCGGCGGCGGTGGTGGCGGCGGTGGAGGCGGAGGAGGGAACCGTGGCGGTGGAGGAGGAACACCTCCGACAGTCACATTCAAGCAAGACGGCGCGACAATCACGGGCAGCCAGTCTGGCCGCGGTGGCGACACTGCGATCACTGGTTCCGTTTCCGGCAATATGGTGACGTGGACCGTGAAGCGCACGGGCCGCGACGGCTCCGAAATCACCATCACCTATAAAGCGACTGTGGACGGCGACACGATGAAGGGAAGTCAAACCTCGTCCATGGGCAATGGACAGGCGCGCGACTTCACGGCCGCACGCAACAAGTAGTCTGAAGAAAGTTACACTCGCAGCGCCGGCTTAGTTTTCCTTCCCGGTGCAGCGGGCGAAGTTTCAAGGCGCGCTCTCGAAATGGGGGCGCGCCTTTGTTTTTCATTCCGGATGGAATTCTGCCGCAACGCGAAAAGGTTGCGCGACAATGATCCGCTGGAATGTCTCACGTTGGGAAACTCCGCGGGATTCGCGGCGCATCCTGAATGCTTTCCCTATAGCGGAGACGTGCTAATATCTCCGGACTTGGTGCCCTGAATGTCAGACACAGTTTTCATGGCTCGCATGCCCGAAGCAGTGCTGGAAGTTGTGTCACCGGAAGGAACGCGCGCGCTCGTGCGCGTGGACCGCTCGCCATTCCTGATCGGGCGCGGCGCCGACACCGGAAATAATCTCCAGCTGAACGACCGGCGCATCTCGCGCCAGTGCGCCGCGCTGGTGTTTGACGGGAAAGTGTTCCGCCTTGAAGACCGCGGACAGAAGCGTGGGCTCTTCATCAACGGCGAGAAAGCGCCGGAAGGCGCGCCGCTGCGCGACGGCGACATGATTAACTTCGGTCTGCCGGATTCCTACGAACTTGTATTCCGCTCGGACACCGCATCGCTGCCGAAACTGCTCGACCGGATGGAACACCTGACGGCGACGGAAAGCGGCGCGGGTGGATTGCGGAAACTGAACCTGCTGCTGGAAGCGACGTCACTGCTGCATTCGCACATGCCGCTCGAGACGATCCTCGCGAACATGGTGGACACGGCGATCCAGTTGATTGACGCGGACCGCGGCCTGCTGCTCGAACCGGGCGAGGACGGGGCGATGAAGATCCGCCTGGCGCGTCAGCGCGGCGGCGTGACGATTGCGAGCGACAACGTTTCTCCGACGCAGACGGCAATCCGGCTGGCGCTGGAGCAAAGGCGCGGGATCGTAACGGAAGACGTGAACCTCGCGGACCAGAATCTTCAGGCGGCGCACAGCGTGATCGCCCAGCGGCTGCGCACGGTGGTTGTGATCCCGCTCTATGCAATTGGCGAGCGCCGCGCGGAGGGAGCGGCCGAAGGAGAAGAGCGCGGGAAATTGCTGGGCGCGCTCTACATGGACAGCCGGCGGCCGGCAGCATTCTCCAAGCTCGAGCGGCAGATTCTGGATGCGGTGGCGGGCGACGCGGCGAGCGTGATGGAGAATGCACGATTGATGGAGCGCGAGCGCGAACGTGAACGGCTCGAACGCGAGATCGGGATCGCGCGCGACATTCAACAGGCGCTCTTGCCGCGCCAATTCCACAGCTATCCGTATGTGGAGGTGACGGGAACGAATCAATCCTGCCTGGAAGTCGGCGGGGATTACTTCGACCTGTTCGATTTGGGGCCGGACCGGATGGCATTCGTGCTCGCCGATGTGTCCGGCAAAGGGTTGGGCGCGGCGCTGATGACTACGATGCTGCAGGGTTCGCTCTCTGCGACATCCATCGGACAGCGCCCACCGGAGATGTTCGCGCACATCAACCGGTTCCTGTGCGACCACGCGCAAGTCGAGCGCTACGCGACGATGTTTTTCGGGATGCTGCAGGAGGATGGGACGCTCGAGTTCATCAACGCGGGGCACCCGTCGCCGCTCTTGCTGCGCGGAGGCAAGGTGGAAGATCCGTTTCCGGCGGGGTGCTGTCCGGTGGGACTGATTCCGGACATGCAGTTTCCGAGCACGACGGTTGAAACTCGCGCCCGGGCGATACGCTCGTACTGTTCAGCGACGGTGTGAGCGAGGCGATGGATCCGGAGCAGAAAGAGTTCGGCATCGCGCGGCTGAAAGAGGCCGTCCAGGGACGCGCAGAAGAGCCGCTCGGCGACCTACAAGATGCCATCCTCGAATCGGTGCGGCAATTCGCGCGCGGGGCCCGGCAAGCGGATGACGTTACGCTGCTATTGCTGCGGTACACCGGCGCGAAAGCCGCGCAGCAGCCTGCCGCGGCGTGAATCAGCGATGAAGTAAAGCTTTGAGTTTGAGCCCAATTCGGTGTCACCACATTTCCCGGCGGGCGCGGGGATCTGCGGCGAAATAGCACGAAGGAACTTGTTGATGAGCAATACGTGGC
>CAVTRS010000016.1:0-9606 GCA_963737185.1 uncultured Acidobacteriota bacterium
GCCATCATCCCGGTCAGGCGCTCCCAATTTTCGGTTTCCGCGGTGAGCTGCTTCTGGCCGGTGCGCGTAATCGAGTAATATTTCGCGCGGCGATTATTGTCGGATGTTCCCCACTTCGAGCCGATCCAGCCGCGCTGCTCGAGGCGAAGCAGGGCGGGGTAGACCGTCCCCTGATTGAGTTTCATCATGTCGCCGGAGATTTGCTCGAGCCGGCGGGCAATCCCGTAGCCGTGCAGCGAGCCCATGGTTTCCAAAGTTTTCAGGATCATTAAGTCGAGCGTGCCTTGCAGCACATCGAGTCGCGGATCGGAAATTGGACACCTCCTGTAGAAATTCAACAGGAAAATACGTCCCTTAGTGTTGAATGTCAACAGGAAGGGTCAAATCATAAGACGCGGCAAATTGAAAAATGTCACGCGGCGATTCGGGAGCAGTACTTACAAATGCTATTTTGTAGTCGGGACAAGCGAAAAGTGGAAGTAAATGCCAGAGGTCGTATGGAAAGATTTGTGGTGGACAAAAAATGGCAACGCGGCGGTGAAAATTCAGGTAAGGAGCCAAAAACAGAAAGCCCACCCGTAAGGGTGGGCTCTCCGGAGGGGAGAATCGTTCCAGGCCTATGCGCGGAAGGCCCCGAACTCTTTTTCCTCGCGGGGGAGCATAAAAGAGGGGCCAGTTTGGAGTCAAGTAAATAAAGCACTGATTCTAATGGACTTAAAGTCTTTTAGAATCAGAGGTTTACGGGAATATCCACAGAAACCCCTTGAAATAGGCGGGTTTAAAGGAACGCTCGAAGGTGAAGTTTCAGTAGAAGTCTTTGGTATTGATGCGCTTGCCCGTGAGGCCAAGTTGAATCACCTCAATCTGGCCGTGCCGGTCAAAAACCTTGCCGGGAAATATAATTTTAACTATAACTCGAATTATTCCAAAGCCGATCCCGCTGACGATGGAGAACAACATGATGATACCGGCGCCCGTAAACGCGCCTACGATGTAAACGGGCCAGGATAGGTCCGTCGCTTTGTAAGAGGGTTCGTTCCATAGAACTTCGTGGCCGAACACGACCTTCTTCATCAGCGCGTTCGCAAGCTCCTGGGAATTCGGGCCGTACGCAATCGATATCAGATCGTCGTCCCTTTCCGCCACAAGGATCTGGTTTCCCGATTTGGAAGCGGCTTTATCCGGGTGGAGGATTGCCTGCGCGGAGGCGAAATGCCTCGCGGCGATCTGTTGAGTCGGATATTCAATAACCAGCAGCGAAACTTCCTGGCCGCCTTTGCGGAAACGCGCGGAAATGGCCTCCGCTCCGTCCGAAAAGCCAATCCAGTCTCCCGATCCTATTGGCAGAACCGCGTGGAGAGCGACGGGCCCCAAAATATAATGCTCCGAGCCCGGCACAAATCCTTCCGCCGGCAAATGCACGCCAATTGAGGGGAACGGGCGCGGGTCGGCCTTCGGCTTCAGCGCGCCCACGAGGTTTTCGATTGCATCACGGGATTGCGCGACGGCCGGGCCATCCGCGTCAACGAGGAAATCGCCGACGACTACCAGCGCCCGCTTCGGCGACGCGGCGGCATATTTCGCCAAATTTGAGGACGCCATGCCCGCCGGCCGGAGATAGGTGAACGCACCATAAGCAGCCGAAGGGTCCGACATGCGATAGAGCGTGACGGTCAGTGACTTCGCGCCCAGCGTGTAATCTGCTCGCTCGACGGATAGGAAGCCGAATTCGCGGATCGCGGCTGCATCCGGTCCATCGGCCTGTTCGAGTGTGATGGTTTGCGGAGCGCCGGCGGTCCAGCTTCCGAGAGACGCGGGCAACAGGCTCTGCGCCGCTGAAGGATGCGCTGCTGCCAGCATGGAACATGCCAGGACACACAAGATTAAGATTCGTCGCACGATAGCCTCGGTGAATTAGATGCCGGAATACTACCGCTGGTTCCCGCTGGACGCCACTCCGCCCCGCCGCTCGTGGGAGGTTTTGGCTCCTCGTGAAATGCGAGGCTGTTTGTGCTCTTCAGGTAGGACTCGATGCCTTTGTATAGTCCGTCGGCGACGCGGTCGCGCCCGTCAGGCTTGCGAAGCGCCGATTCATCCGCGGGGTTGCTGATAAACGAAATTTCCGCCAACACCGAGGGCATGTTCGCGCCAATCAGCACCACAAAGGGCGCTTTGCGCACGCCCCGGTCGCGAATGCTGTGATTCGTTTTCTGCAGGCGGCTGGTCAAGGAGGCTTGAATGTCCGTGGCCAACTCGCGGGATTCCTCGACCTTCTCGTTTTTCGCGATGCGCTGGATCAGGTCTTCCAGATCATGGACGTTGCCCTGCGCCGTAGCGTTTTCGCGCGCCGCCACCTGCATCGCTTCGGGGGAAGGCGAAAAATTCAGGTAGTACGTTTCGACGCCGCGCGCGTTCGGATCCGGACTGGAGTTCGCATGAATCGAAATAAACAGATCCGCTTTGGAATCGTTGGCGATCACCGTGCGCTCTTCTAGCGGAATGAATGTGTCGTCTTCCCGCGTGTAGATGACCTCCGTGCCGGGCAGGCGTTCCTCGATCATTTTGCCCAGGCGCAGCGCCACATCAAGACATAAGTCCTTTTCCATCAATCCGTTAGGGCCGATTGTGCCGGTATCGTGCCCACCGTGCCCGGCGTCAATAACGATGCGCCCAATCTTCAGACCAAGCGCGCGTGTGAGCGATTGCTGGCCATCGCGGGTCGGGTCAGGGACCGGAGGAGGAGGCTGCTTTGTGCTGCTTGAGCGAAGAGTCTTTGTGTTGATTTGAGGGCCTGATGTGTTGGAGGCGGTGTCCGGGGCATTCTTCGGCGTGACTCCCGCTGAGGTATTCGCAGGTCTGCCCGGCGAGTTTTTCAATGCAGTCGAGGAATGTGAATTGGAAGCCGGATTCGAGTCGGGCTGAGCTCTTGTCTGCGCGATTTGTCTCACCGGAGCGTCCTTATTCGCGTAAACGTCCACGACCATTCGATACGGATCGCGCAGGAGGAAAACCGAGTAGTCTTTTATCTTCGATACTTCGAGGACGATGCGCACGACGCCGGCCTGGTTTTGCGCCACACGCACGCCTTTCAAGATGTCGCCCTCGACTTGCACCGGCGCGCTCGTCGCTGAGCGGCCCAGCCGCGCATCTTTCACGTCAAAATAGATTCTCTCTGGATTTGAAATGCGCGCCGCCTGATATTTGATGGGGCCATCCAAGCTCACAACGATTCGCGTGTAGTCCGGCGTCGTCCACGACTTAATCTCGCGCACTTCGGCGATTTTGCCCGGCGTTGGCTCTTCCATCTGTTCCGTGGGACTAATCTGCGCCACCGGCGCACCTGGCGCGGGATTTGAATCCGGATTCTGCGCTGCGCTGGATGTCGTCCGGCCCTTCGGCGCATTTGCCGGGGATTGGCTTGCAACCAATCCCGGGGCCGGGGTCGAATTCGGCAAGGCCTGGGGATCGGTGTGCGGCGCGGGCGGCGTGTTTTTCTTCGCCGCCGGTTTCGGATTGGCAATTTCAAAGAGCGCCGCTTGCGCTTCCTTGGCGCGCGGCGAACGCGGATGCAGCTTCAGGAATTCCTCAAACGATTTCTGCGCCAGCGCCGGGTCGTTCAGGCCGTCCTTTTCGATTTGCGCGACATCGAAAAGCGCGTCTTCGCGATAACGGCTTTCGGGATATTCGTGGAGCAGGAATTGGTAGGTGTCCACGGCGTACTGAAAATATTTTGGATCGAAGCGGTCTCCCATTTTCCGGTAGAGATCGCCCACGATCAGCAGGGAAAAGGGAACTTCCGGCGCGGTTGGCGTAAATGCACTCACGCGGTGGTAGGACTTCACCAAATCCTGATATTGCTCGAGGGTGCGCTGCGGTTCGGGGATCACTTCGAGCGCGGCGCGATCCTTCTGCGCTTTGTCGAATTGGTCCCGCGCTTTTTCGCGCGCGGTCGTCGTGTCCGCCCGCAAGGCGCCGCCGCAAAATAGTATCGCGATCGCAAGAGCCAGCGCGCGGCACGCACGCGCGCTCCGCGCCGATGGAATTCTGAGAGGCCTGTGCAAGGCCGATTTGCGGATTGTTCCCCCAAGATTCACGGCAAGAACCCAATGCTACCAGTGAAACACCCAAAAATGCCGGAACAGCGCGTAGCGCCTTCCGAATCATTCAACTTCAATTATTCGCCCGCGTCAATTGTTCGATTGCCTTCATTATTCACGCAGCTTATTCATTCAACCAAATGACCCTGCCCTGCGAATCTCGAACCTGGTAGATATGATGCGCCGGCGCGGAGGCAGTTGTATTCGCCGCCGATGTCGTATTGGCCGGCTGCATCGTGCCGGCTGAGGATCCCGCGTTTGCCGGCGATGTCGAGCTGCTTGAGGAAGCCGCATGTCCCGCCGCATCCCCATTTCCCGCCAATTTTGCGCTGCTTCCCGGCTTCGCGTTGCTCGCGGAATTCGCGATTCCGGGCGACGCGCTCGTCTGCCCCGTGGGCGCAGCAATCACTTGCAGTCCAGCGTCGCTCTGAAAATAATTGTTGGTCACCTTGCGCACGTAGTCGCGCGTCTCGGAATTCCGCGGCACGCCTCCCGCGCGGTCCACCGCGCCCGCACCCGCGTTGTAGGCCGCGAGCGCCTTATCGAGATCGCCGTTGTAGCGCTCGAGCAGCACGCGCAGTTGCCGCACGCCCGCATCCAAGTTCTCCTGCGGATCGAACACTTTCGTCACGCCCATTTCGACGGCCGTCTCCGGCATCAATTGCATCAGCCCCATCGCGCCCTTGCGCGACACCGCCTCCGGGTTGCCGCCCGACTCCACCTTCACCACCGCGCGCACCAGCGCCGGATCCACATGATGCCGCGCCGCGACGGTTTGGATCAGCTCCTCCAGCCGTTCCCGCGACACGCTGCTTGCCCCGGTCGAATTCGACGGCGAAGGTGAATTCCTCACCACAAATCCCGCGCTATTTGTTCTCACTGAGTTAGACGTATTTCCCGCCGCGACAGGCCCATTCACAGGAGGCTTCGCGGTCTTCGCGGGCGGGGGAGCCTCATTGAAATACACCCGGTTTCCCCGGGCATCCAAGGCAGACACAATCTGCCCGTGCGCCGGCGCCGCCGCCAACACCAGTCCTGCCAATAAGATAGCGATTCTCGTATGTGCGCGCAGGCTCATTTATTTTCTGGGAGGGGGGCTTAAACCGGAATCCGGAAGCACGCCGCGGCAATAACCCCGAGGCATGCAAATACACCCCTCCGGGACCATTTCTAGCGCCGGGGCAGATTATAACATCCGGTCCAGGAGGGCTGGCACTAGGTCTAAAGTCCTATTTAGGGCGGATGTGTCTTTTCCGCCAGCCTCGGCCAAGTCGGGCCGGCCGCCGCCGCTGCCGCCCACCTCCTTGGCGAGGGCCTGAATGATCTTGCCGGCATGGAGTTTGGCGGTCAGGTCCTTGGTCACGCCGCCGATGAGCGCAACTTTGCCGTCTTCCACCATTCCAAGCACCACGGCGCCCGAGCCGAGCTTCTGGCGGAGCGTATCCACCAGCCCGCGGAGGGCCTCGCGCGGCATTGTGGGCACCTGCGCGGAGATCAGCTTCACTCCCTTAATTTGGCGGACGCCCGCCATCAGCTCATCCACGCTGCCTTGCGCGGCGGCGCGCTGGGCAGCGCCAAGCTGCTTCTCGAGGTCCCGCCGCGCGTCCAGGAGCTTCTGCACGGCCGCTTCAAGTTCCTCCGGCGCGGCGTTCAGCCTGGCCGCGAGCGCGCGCAGTTTGTCCTCGGCGCGCTGAAATTCTTCGATTGCGCGCACGCCTGTGAGCGCTTCAATCCGACGCACGCCCGCCGCCACCGATGACTCCATCGCAATTTTGAAAACGCCGACGTCGCCTGAGCGCACCACGTGAGTGCCGCCGCAAAGCTCCTTGCTGTAAAAACCGCGCGGCGAGTTCGCGTCCGGGACCGTCACCACGCGCACATTTGATTCGGGATAGCGGTCGCCGAAAAACGCCAGCGCGCCCGAGGCCAGCGCTTCATCGAGCGGCATGATGTCGGTTTGCATCGCGTTATTCAGGCGGATCTCGTCGTTCACCTGCTGTTCGATGTCGCGCAGTTCCGCCGGGTCCACGGGCGCGAAGTGAGAAAAATCGAAACGCAGCCGCCCCGGTTCCACGAGCGAGCCGGCCTGCTTCACATGCGCGCCGAGAATATTCCGCAGCGCCGCGTGCATCAGGTGCGTGCCCGTGTGATTGCGCTTGATGTGCTCGCGGCGCGCGCCATCGGCAAGCGTGGCCACGCGGTCGCCCACGCGCAGAGTTTCCCTGGCAATGATCCGGTGCGCAATCAGTCCGGCAACCGGATAATACGCGCCCCTCACTTCGGCCAGCTCCATGGTCTCCGCGTTGTCGTAAAATTTTCCGGTGTCGGCCACTTGCCCGCCCGATTCCGAATAGATCGAAGTGCGGTCGAGCACGATTTCGGCTTCCTCGCCCGCCTTGATCTCGTTCACCGAACCGCTCTTCGTGACGATCGCCTCAATTTTGCAATCGCGCGCCGCCGCTCCGTAATAAAAATCCGGCTCGGTCTTGTAAAGCTCCGCGAGCTTCGCGTAGATCGGATTCGCAACGTCTTTGTGCCCGCCTTTCCAGGAGGCTTTCGCGCGCGTGCGCTGCGCGGACATCGCCGCGTCGAAGCCGGCCTCATCAAATGCAATCCCCATGTCGCGTGCGGCATCCACGATGAAATCCAGCGGCAGGCCGTATGTGTCGTAGAGCTTGAAGGCGCTCTCGCCGCCATAAACTGCCGGGTTCTTCGGATTCGCATGGAGAGCTTTCGCGATTGGCGCGAGATCTTCATCAAGCTTTTTCAGCCCAATATCAACCGTGCGCGCGAATCTTGATTCCTCCGCGCTCAGGACCTTCTTTACCCGGTCAATGGTTTCGTTCAATTCCGGGTAGCCGCTTTTCTCGTTGTCGAAGACCGCTCCCGCCATCTCGCTCATGAAGGGTTTTGCCGCGCCCGCCAACCGGCCGTGCCGGATTCCGCGGCGGATAATTTTCCGCAACACATAGCCCCGGCCTTCATTGGAAGGCACGACTCCGTCCGATATGAGGAACGTCGCGGACCGGGAATGATCCGCCATAATTCGCAGCGATGGCTGGGTCTCTGTTTTCGCTGTGTCAGCGCCCGTCAGCCGCGCCGCTTCCGCAATTAATGGCTGGAATAAATCCGTATCGTAAATTGATCCCTTCAACGGATCCTGCAAATGGAGCAGCACGGCCGCCATCCGCTCGAGGCCCATCCCTGTATCCACCGAGGGCTTCGGCAAAGGAGCGAGAGATCCATCGGCCCCGCGATTGAATTGCATGAACACCAAATTCCAAATCTCAACGTAGCGGCCGCATTCGCAGGGAAAGTTGCAATCCGCGTGACCGTCCTCGCTCGCCGCCGGCCCCATGTCATAGAAGATTTCGCTGCACGGCCCGCAGGGGCCGGTGTCACCCATTGCCCAGAAATTTTCTTTCAGGCCGGGAATGGCAAACACGCGCTCCGGCGCAGCGCCAGTTTCAATCCAGAGTTTCTTAGCGTCTTCATCCACGCCCAGAGTTTTTTCCGGCGTGACGTCCGCGCCGCCAAACACCGTGAAATACAGCTTGTCGAGCGGCAGGCCGTACCACTTTTCCGAGAGCAGCAATTCCCACGCGAACTCAATCGCGACCTTCTTAAAATAATCGCCAAATGAAAAATTGCCGAGCATCTGGAAAAACGTGAGATGCCGGTTCGTAAAGCCCACATTTTCAAGGTCGTTGTGCTTGCCGCCCGCGCGCACGCACTTCTGGCAGGTGGTCGCGCGCACATAGTCGCGCTTGTCGAGCCCGAGGAACACGTCCTTGAACTGGTTCATCCCGGCGTTGGTGAAGAGCAGAGTCGGGTCGTTCATCGGCACCAGCGACGAGCTGCGCACGCGCCGGTGCCCCTTCTCCTCGAAGAAGCGCAGAAACATCTCGCGGATTTCGTTGCCGGTCACAATCCCCCTAAGCGGATGCAATCATCCCACGTTGCAAAGCCGAATTTTCATTATGTCAGACCGCGCGCAAAAGTCGCAACGCGTGGAAGCCGGCGAGCCGTCTGAATATGCTGATTGAAAGTATCACTTGGCAGGAAGAGGTTGGACTTAATTCCGTCTACAGAAATCTCGGGAAACTCATCAAAAAATCACGCAGCTTGGGATGCTCGAAGATGTCCGCGTTAATCATTGCGGTCACAGCGGCGCGGGCGTCGCGGATTTCCTCAAATCTGCTCTCCGGGCCGCCGCTCCAGACGCGCTTCAAATCCTCCGCGGCTTGCTTTTCGATTTCCTTGTGATGCATGTGCGACAACTCGTCTTTCAGGTGATCAACGATCGCCTCAAAAGCCCCTCGATCAAGCCATATTCCGTGGCATTTCGGACACCAGTCCAACACGATTGCGGACTTGCCGAAAATCACGGAGACCATTTTCTCCGTTTTGCATTTCACACAGGCTCGCTTCCCGTCAATCACGCTGGTCTTGTCAATGTTCTCGATCTCATCGTTCAGCCAGCGCAGCGACGGTCCTGCAACCTTATTTTTCAGTTCGCGCAATTCATCCTTACTCAGCCAGACTCCCTTGCACTTCGGGCAGCCTTCGAACTTAATCGAGAACGCCTTGTAAAGACTCAAATTGTTCCCGCACGAAGGACACTTGTCTGTTGTGGGCCCTTCCAACTTCGCATTCGGAATCGGCGGGACTTCAATTTGGAAATCCGTCTCACTACTCTTTTTCTTTACCCGCTGATACCAGTAGGGGACATGAACGTTGTTGACGAAATCCGAGAAGCCCTTGCCGGTCACGGGCATTGTTTTCGCCAGATCCGAATCAATCAGGTCAAGGTCTCCGCCATCGAGCCAGAAGCCGCCGCAATTCCTGCATGTATGCAGGAAAATGTCGTCGGATTCCAGGAACCGCACTTTTTCGAGGTCGGAATTATCGCAGCGCGGGCATTTCTTCGCCTGCTTTTCGGGTTCGGGATCTTTTTCCTTCTCGCAATACTCGATACTCCCTTCCACCCGGAAGGCCATTTTGTCCAATTCGCCGGCATCCAGCCACAGGCTTCCGCATTTCTCGCACATGTCGTAGGAGATGCGGTCTTTTTTCGTGATGACCTCGTTGCTCGTCATTTCAGTGCCACAATTTAGGCAATTCATCCTGATTTTCTCCTACCGATCTCAGCGCAGTTTCCGCATTTCTAGCACTTTGCTTCGCACAGGAACCGATACGTCCGCGGCACCCTCGGGTCAAGCTTCAGCGATTCCCCTAAAACATTTTACTTGATTTACAGAGTCGGGCGGATCAGGTTCAAATTCCTTTCGTCTCTTGATTTGCCAATACTCCGAATGTAAAAGGGGCGGATAGGGGGGAAACCGATGGCGGAGATCACGATTCGTATTTCCAGCGGGGCGCTGCAAGCCTCCCGCGAAATAATCTAGCCGGGGAATTCGGGCTGCATCGCGGCAAGCGAATCCGCGGCGCGGCGGAGGAAGGACTCAATCAGCGCATCGAGCGCGACATAGGCTGCATCGTGAGTGCG
>CAVTRS010000017.1:0-593552 GCA_963737185.1 uncultured Acidobacteriota bacterium
CATACGCCAATTCCAAACGGAACCGCACATCGCCGCCCACCGCGAAGGGGAAGGCAATGTAGATTTGCTCCTTCTCCATGGCGGCCCGCTTTTCTACACGGTTGTTCATGTCGATGCGATTGAGGTCGCGATGGAGAATCACCCGCCGGTCGATGCTGGCGGGAGCCGGACCGCTCGCGACCCGCGCCTTCATGGTAATGGAGGAGAATACGGGGCCCACCTCGACTACAGGATCGCCGGCCGCAACCGGAACAAGCCGCTCTCCCGCTCCGTACGCAAACCCCGATTTATTCGCACCCCCGGAGCCGGAACCTACGTACGACTCATTCACGTTGTCGTGAATATACTGACCCATGCCATCACACGGGATTCCGCCAACTCCGATTTCAGGGCGCGATCGATCACCGATCGAACCAGCGCCGATCTCGCTCGACGGAAACCGAGTAGTAACGGCTCTCAATAGAGTTGGATTTGGAATTCTCAGCCTGCTCCGGTGCGCCCTGGACCGGTTCGTAGACGCAAAAACCGAAAGGTTTGCTGTAGGCGGGGCCGGGGTCATTGGCAACGACCTTGACCGAAACCAGCGCGGCAACGGCGCCAATCAGCGCCACCCAGGCCAGAATGCGCTTATTCGCGGCGGCCACAAAGGGATCGGCGAACATGATCACGATGCCGAAGAGGCACAGAACGATCTCCGGCAAGAGGCGATGGAAATTGGAGATTTGTTCGGCAGGGAAGGGAATCACGGGCGCACCTGCTTTTCGGTGATGGGGGCGGCGACGGGGACCGCGAAGGGCGCCGCGATGAGCTGCCCAAGGTTGGCCTCAGGCGCCAAAGCCCCATTCATAATGCGGACGTCTTGTCGGAGCTGAAGCTCCGCCCCCCTGCAAAAGCACGGACGACGAAGCGCCCGGTAACTTCGCCAAGGCGCGCGCATTGTTCTGTTCGGCCGGCGGCTGCGGCACGAAGGCGGCGCGCTTGCCGGCGGGCGGCAGAGCCGGGGGCCGCGAGGCGTTCTGCGGGCGATCCATCAGGTGCAGAAGGTCTGGTGGAGACTTGCATGCGCCGCGTGAACAGCGGGGACGCGATGCCCATGAAAATGATCATGACGGACATAGCGACGAGAATCAGGCGCTCGCGGCCGTTGGCGTCAGGCAGGGTGCGATTCTTCTCGACGGTTATATTTTCTCGAAGTAAACACGCGGTTGCAGGTGGAGCATCCCGTGACGGAGGCGGTCAGCGGACTGGATCTGGTGCAACTGCAAATCCGGATTGCGGCCGGCGAACGAATCGAATTTGCGTGGCAGGAGCTGACGCCGCGCGGGCACGCCATTGAATGCCGCATTTACGCGGAAGACCCGGACAACAATTTCTTCCCATCGCCGGGGAAAATCCTGGCGCGGCGCGTGCCATCGGGGCCGGGCGTACGCATGGATGAAGGCGTCTATCCGGGCTGGACAGTTCCGATGGACTATGACCCGCTGCTCGGGAAATTGATTGTGTGGGCGAATCATCGCGGCGAAGCAATCGCGCGGATGCGCCGCGCGCTGGATGAATATTACGTGAGCGGCATTCAGACAAATGTGGATCTGTTTCGCCGCATCCTGGCGGATCCGGCGTTTGCGCGCGGAGAATTTCACACGCGATGGCTGGATGAATGGCTTGTCGAGAGGGCGGCGCGGAAACAAAATGCGGCGGCAAAGGAAAATGATCCAACCGCGCGCGACGCCGCGCTTGCCGGAGCGCTCACGTGGCATCTCTCGCGCGCAGGAGAATCCTCGGCCAACGGTGCTCAGCCAATCGAGGCCCGGCACACGGAATCCCGATGGAAAGAAGAAGGCCGGCGCGAATTGGTCGAGCGTTTTCCGGAGAGATAGGCAAGCGATGAAATTGAATGTTCGATTTGCGGACGCGCAACCCGGCAATTTGCAGCCTATCGCGAAGAGCGTGGCTGTGAATCAGATGGAAGTCATGCGCGAAGGCAATCGCCTCACCATCGCGCAAGACGGCCGGACAATCGAGGCCGACGTCATCGAAGTCGCGTCAAACACCTATTCCGTTCTCGTTTCGGGGCATGCCTATGAGGTGCGTGTCGAGCCCGTGCCGGGCGGCGTCCGCATTCACGCAGGCACGCTCGAATTCCGCGCGGAAATCGAAGACCCGCGCGCGTGGCGAGGCAGGCACGGCGGCGCATTGGAAGTCGAGGGGCGCCAGCAGGTGATCGCGCCGATGCCGGGAAAGGTTGTGCGCTTGCTCGTTTCGCAGGGACAAAAGGTCGAGGCGGGCGAGGGATTGATGGTGGTCGAAGCCATGAAAATGCAAAACGAAATTCGCTCGCCGAAGAGCGGTATCGTAGAAAGAATTGTTGTTGCGGAAGGCCAGGCCGTCAACGCGGGGGAACCGCTGGTAATCGTCGCCTGAATTCCTGCGTCGCCCGACTACTTATTTCCAACCGGAATTATTGAAACGGGCAACTTGCCGCCCGACTCCAGGACCTGCTGCGCAAGATAGTTCGTAACCTTGGCGTTGTTGCGCGCGTTTGCCAGGAAAGCGCCATTCAGGAGTTGTTCCTTCCGGCTGCGAAGCGCGTCGCGAATTTGTGCGCTCACCTGCGTATCGGAAAGTTCCCGCTGGCCGGGCGCTTCCTTCGCGAGCAATTTCAGGATGTAGTAGGTGTCCTTAACGAAGATGACGCCGCTGGTCTGGCCGGGTTTCAACGCGAGGACCGCTTTTTTCAATGCCGGGTCCGCACTATCGAGGCCGGACTCGGGGACAAAGCCCATATCGCCCCCCGTCCGTGAAGTGGTGGGGTCCTCGGAATAATCAAGCGCAAGTTGCGCGAAATCCGCGCCTGCATTTAGCTTTTCGATGAGGACGGCGGTTTTGCGTTTTGCTTCAGCGTCGGTCGTCGCGTCATCATTCTTGCGATTGAGAATCTGTGGATCTTTTCGCGGAGTCACAATAATTCGCGCCAGGTGGTAGGTCGTCTCCGCAATATTGTATTGCGCGCGGTTCTGATTGAAATAGTCCGTGACGTCCTGGTCCGTGATTGTGACTTTGGCTTTTACTTCGCGATTCAGGAGCTTTTCGATTGTGAGCTTTTGGCGGACCTCCTGTTTGAAGTCGTCCGGCGTCAGGCAGCGGCTCTTCAATTGGCGGATGAACTCATCTTCCGTGACCTGGGACTTCGCCTGCGTAAAGTTATCCTCGACTTCGCCCTCGGTCGCGGCCAGCCCCTGTTTCTGTGCAAGCTCCATCAAAATTTCGCTGGTAATAAGTTGTTCGAGGACGTCGAGCCTCCGCGAAAGAGCTTCCTCCTGTGACGCAGGCGCGTTCTCCCCGGCAATCGTGTCGCAATAATATTTTTCAACCTCATCGCGCTTAATCTCGTGCCCGTTCACGACGGCCCACACGTCCGGCCCTGGCGCGGCGGCTTTTTGGCATCCCTGCGCGAGCCCGGTCAGTATGAAGATTCCGAGAGCTGCGAGAAAGCGTTTCACCTTGGGCTCCTTACCTGTATGTGATGTACCCGGCGTCGGCGGGGTTGTTGGTGGCTCGGAATCGATTTTTCGTACATGGATTTTGCGGCGCGGCTCCGCCTCAAGCCGCCTTTTGCACGCGCCCGGAACGGATGCAGTCCGTGCACACGCGGATCTGCTTGCGAACTCCCTTGATCACCGCCCGCACGCGCCGCAGATTCGGATTCCAACGCCTCCGGCGGGTATTATTCGCGTGGCTGATTACGTTTCCAAATTGCGGCCCTTTGCCGCAGAGTTCACACTTCATCGCCATAATCACTCCTGTATGGGAAATCCAACTGGGACGAAACTATGAGTCTATCAGAGAAACGCCTGCTCCGGAAACGGGAATGCCTCACGTTGGGTGAAAGTGTGCTGTTTGTGCGCATTTTTGCAACCCTGCTTGACCCCGCCCCGCATGTGCCTGAAAATGAATTTATGCCGGTGGGCGTGTAGCTCAGCTGGGAGAGCACCTGGTTTGCAACCAGGGGGTCGCAGGTTCGAACCCTGTCACGTCCACCAATCTTTTCAACGACTTACCTAGGGCTCCTGGTTTTTGATCTACACCACTGTAGATGATTTTGTGGATGAGGATGTCCGCAGGACTCAGTAACAGCTCTGGACCACGCTTCTTGTAAGGGAGGGGGCGTTCGGTGACCAAGGGAATATTGGAGGACGAACATTCGGACAGATGAGACGTTTTCCATTTGGAAATCAGAAAACGTCCCGTCTGTCCCCCGGTTCCCATGCTTCCGCGGCGGCTGCTGGCATCGACTTGGCAGATTCCTTGCAACAGAAAATACAGACGGGGACTCCAGCCGCACAAACATATAATACGAGAGGCCAAGCGGCGTATGCCGCGGAAAAGGCTGGTCTTGCCGCTACCGACAAAGACAAAAGGAGGCACGAGTTTGGCGGCTTGATCCTCAAGAATAGTAACGGTAAATTCACTTATACAATTCCTATCGCAAACGGAGACCATGACCACTTCTTTCCAGAAAGAGTCGGCGTACCAAAAGGGTTTGAACTTGTTGCCGACTACCACACGCACCCCAACAGCTTTGCGGAAGAGGGAGAGGGGTTTTCGGGGGGCGACGCGGAGCATGCTAAGATTTTCAATAGGGTAAGCTACGTGGCTGATACATATTCGCGGAATATGTATCGATTTGTACCAAGAGTTACTAAGTATACGTCGTACTACGGGATGATTGGAGATTTTGTTACCCATATCCCACAGTAGTCATATTTTGGCAACTGATGCGAACTGGGCGTAGCTCGACTTGGCGCGAGACAAGTAGGAAAACTGGAAAGGAACATTATGAGCAGGATGAAACATTCACTAAAATTTGGATTCATGCTTTGCTTTCTAGCAATCCCTCTCCTTCTTTCAGTTTCAAAGGCGAGCCTCTTTCAAGTAACGCACAAACCCTCTGGCTCCTCCGACCGCACCAATGTGGGAATGGTTCCTCTCCTCGCCGAACCCGAAAAATACAACGGGAGATTCATTCGGACCATAGGTTTTGCCTGCTTTCTATTTGAAACTGACGGTCTATATCTTCACGAAGAGGATTTCCGGCGAGGATTGACCAAGAATGCGCTCGCGCTTCGAATCTCCGAGTCACAGCGAAAACAATTCAAGGACTCGAATTTGAAGTATGTCCTGATAGAGGGAACGTTATATGCAAACGGTCCTGAAGCAACGGATATTTGGGCTGGCGCTATCGGACACATTACGCGTCTGGAAATTTGGCCGGTTGATAATGGGGCCAATTTACACCAATGAATTTAGGAAGGCGCGGGTGGCCGCGCCTCTATTCGTGGGCGGTGCTTGCGCTCAGATAGACATCTGTCCCTCGCCATCTATGAGGAACTCCTTCAAGTCAAGAAGGTTTTTCGTCTTTCCTGTCTCTCGCCATAATTCAAAACGGGTGGAACCTGGACTCATCCGCGTGGAGTGAACCCCTAAACTGAGACATTATCGCTTGCTACACTTCGCAGGGTGTCGCAAAGTGTGGAAGACGAAACTGTCTCAATGGAGGGGGTCACTCCACGCGGCTGTATATAATTTTGTAGCTGAGAGAGCCTCCAACTTCAATCAAGTTCAACAGCGTTCAACAAGCACGCCGTAAACGTTTCAGCAGCAATCACTTAGGATCAACAAGAATCCATAGACTTCAACAAGTGCCGGCATCTGGTTCGGGACCAGGAGGCCGAAGGTTCAAATCCTTTCGCCCCGACCAATATTTTCAATGACTTATCTCGACCCCCTGGGCTTTCGTCCACGCGACTGTATATAAAATTGTAGATAGACACGTCCTCTTGGCTCGTCACGCTGTTCTTCAACAAGACTTCAAAAAGCTTGCTATAGTCCGGTTATGGACTGGCAGAAATTCTCGATGAAACGAGGTTTAGGCTCTCCTGGGTATATTGCCAGGAGGATGCGGAGAAGAACACCCCCGAAGGGGCCCAAGACCAAAGAGAGAGTATTGAAAAAGCCCAAAAGAAAAAAAATCTTCACAGTATAAAGAAGTCCCAACAGCGGGAGGACAACATGTACAGAAAAAACTATGGGTCTTCTCAGCACCTACCTAAGGATAAAATGTGAGTGACGACCCAAGATCGTTCGACCGTCGGTTCGAATATGCCGAAGCACTCGAGAACAAAGGGGAATACGAAAAAGCCATCCGTGAGTGGAGGCTGCTTGCCTCCGACCAATCAGACCCGGAGGTGCTGTCCCGCCTGGGAAAAGCGGCGAAGCATCTAGGGCTTATGGATGAGGCCGAAAAGGCATTCCGCACCGCGATTCAGTTGGATAAAGAATGCATAACCGCCCATGTGAATCTCGGGATCATCCTCTCGGGCCAACATCTATATGCGGATGCCGAATCACACTTGAGGAGCGCGCTAAAGTATGAGAAGGAGGCGTCAACCTTCTGTATTCTCGGAACCGTCTTGGAATCTCTCGGGAGGACGAAGGAAGCAAAACGGTGCTTTCTGGAAGCGATCGAAATCGACCCTGACTTCGATGAGGCACACTACAACCTTGCTGTTAACGAGGAACAATCCGATCCGCTCGTGGCTGAAAGACACCTGCTAAAGGCGATTGAAATCGACCCTGGTTACTCGGAAGCGCACCGGGAATTAGGATGGGTCCTAATTGGATTGGGCCAGGATGTACGTGCGGAGTATCACCTTCGCCGAAATATTGAGCTTGATGGAAATGACGCTTGGGCGCGAGTTTACCTCGGCAATCTTCTTTGGAAGCGGGCGGACAGTTCCGCTGCGGTAGCAGAATTTCAAAAGGCTATCGAACTCAGACCCGATCATGCGTACCCATACTGGTCGTTGGCCAATTTCTATGAGAGTGAACAAAACTGGGAAACGGCAACTGTTCTTTATGAGCGGGCCCTCGAGGCAGACCCAGAGGACGAAGTTGCACATATGAATTTTGGCAGAATGCTATTAAAGCAAGGCGATTTTGTGCGCGCAAGAAACCAGTTGGAGTGGGCGGTCTCAATCGACCCAGACTATGAGGCCGCTCGTAAGCTCTTAAGGCAGATTGAACAGAATTGATCACCGCGAGGGCTGACCGGATGAAGTTTTCGGCGGGAGGGTGGCCCACGATAAGAACGAAGGCGATGTCAAGGCGGAGTTCTGCCTTGCAGTGTTTTTCCCACCGCGTGATCATCAGAGTTGTTGGAGAACCGAAACTCTGCATCGTTCAAGGTGAATCATTTCTCGGTGGAGTCGTTCCACCAACCATCGATTCGGCCATTATGTCCTGCGGCAAAATACAGAGTGGCAGCGAGTTGGCTCCCCTTCACTGAAGGGGTTCACCTCACGCAACTGTAGATGATTTTGTAGACGCGAGATCCTCCAACTTCAACAAAGTTCAACAGCTTTCAACAAGTAGGCCGCAAACGATTCAACAGCAATCACTTAGAATCAACAAGAATCCATAGATTTCTATACGTGCTGGAATCTGGTTTGCAACCAGGGGGTCGCAGGTTCGACCCCTGTCACGTCCACCAATCTTTTCAAGCACTTACGACCCTTGGGCAGGTCCGAAACTCGACCACCTGGTTTTGCACCAGGTGCCCTTGCAAGGATCTTCTACAACGAAGAGACCTGTAGACGAATCCCCGGCAAATTATCCTCACAATAATCGCTCCAGATCGACTCAACGATCGCGCGTCGCCTGTTTATGGCACCGTTTTAAATTTTTGAAAACAGACTCGGACAGAGAATTGACGAACAAAAGGTCGAGATGTCAAAGACATAGACAGTTTACCTTTGAGGTTGGGCCATCCGCAGCCCTTAACACTCGCGTCGTATCTCATACTTTTCTTGAAAAATAAGTATTTGAGAATGCTGGGTTCGACTCTGGGCTGAAGAAGAAAATGCGAAGAATCAAGGGTTATCCTCCCGGCTGAATGCCCTTTTTCGCGCGCATGTGTTTTTTCACCTTGTGAGGCCCAGAGAACAGTTTGCGCACTCCCAGCCAGAGTAAGCAAAAAAGGACGGATACCCAGAGGATTATTCCAAACACAAGGAAGAGCCAATCAACAACGCTAGAGTGCCAATCCCAAGAAACATTAAACCTCGTCGCAGTAAGGAGATCAAAGATCACGAAAGTCACTCGACGCAGTCACAAGTTGTCTCGCGACGAAATGCGGGGTGCCGTCATTGGTGTGATGAGTGAATGGCCTGTGGTTCAATGTTCGCCTCCGAGGCCTGCATGCATTGCGAACAACATGTCCGGGGCGGATTATGAAGTCCCAAGCATGGAGGGGAGAATCCTATCTTTCGGAATTCGTCGTTATCCTTCGGCAGCCGGAAGCTATCTTTTGGCTAGGTCTTGAATCCATGCAGGAACGGTATTCGGCGGGACGATAGGGGCTCGACGATCCCAAATGAGCAGTAGCCATGATTCTTGCGGATCACGGGCTAGATCTGGTCTCGATACTGCTCCAGCGCGATGCGGACCAATTGACTGCGCGTTCTAACGCCAGTTTTGGCAAAGAGTTGCTGCAAACACGCTTTGACAGCGCTTTCTGAAATTTGCAACCTGTCACCAATCTGCTTATTGGCCAGGCCTTCAAAAATGAAGGAAAGAACTCGCCTCTCGCGCTCCGTGAGTCGATTTCGACGCTGTGCCGGACCAATTTCTTCCGCGCTTTCCATTGCCCGCCGCAGCAGATCCTGCCCAAAGAGGGCTTTACCCTCCATCGCCTCGCGGATACCTTGAATCAAGGAAGCCGGTGAACCGTGCTTCATGAACACCCCGGAGATTCCTTTTCTGATCAGGCTCGGGACTTCATCCTCATTCACGCCTGCAGTCACAAGCAGCACCTTCCCTTTGAATCGTGGCGCGCGCAGACTCTCGAGAAAATCCGTTCCTCTCTCTTGGCCGAGGTCAATATCGAGCAGCACGACGTCGATTTCCCGGGAGTCTAGAATGCGCATTGCTTCGGCGCCGGAACTGCAACCCGCGACCACCTCGAATCCCGGTTCCGCTTGAAGCAAGCGGGAGACGCTTTCGCGGAATAACGCGTGGTCATCGATCAGCAGAAGCCGGACATGCTTTGTCGCGGTCTTACTCACTGGCGTCGTTGTCCTTGTAATACACTCTGGTCAGGCTAACTGCAAAGCAACAGCCCTCATAACGCGGCTCGAATCTCAGTTCTCCGCTAATGCCCCGTAGAATTGCGCGTGAAACGTATAAGCCCAAGCCGGTAGCATTGGCCCCCTCCTGAAAGGGTTTGAATAGTTCGTCGGGTGATGAGACACCCGCACCCGTGTCCTCAAATCGAATCACAACGGAAGTGGGTTCCAGGGCAGTAGTAATCGTGAGTTGCTTTTTCTCTGTTGGCTCCATCGCACGGAGGCTATTTCGAGCTAGATTCAGGAATACTTGCTGCAATCCGTAGCGGTCCCCAAGAACTAAGGGGAGATCGTCTTGCAAACGCCATACAATCCGCGCGCCCGCGTCGCGGAAGGATGGCTCGATGAGGACGCGTAATTCGTCGAGCAAACTCGTGAGCTCGAGGGAAGCCAAGCTATGGTCTCGTGACGGCAGAAGCTGCATCTCGGAGAGCTTTTCGAGGCCCTCGATCAAGGTCCCTAGAGCGCGAAAATCCTCGTTATCCTTCAATGCCGAAAGACGCGACAAATTCTTATACACGGCGAGAACTGCGCCACAAATGTTGCGAATTTCGTGCGCAACTGCCCCCATCAGAATCTTCGTGTTCTTCAGCAGGTGATCGAGGCTCAAATCCTCCCGATCGCGCAAATCTTCCGAAAGGTCGACGATGATTGCCGCCAGCCGGGGTCCGGCACTTGTAGCATAGTTGGAAAACCAGACGGCGGCGAGGAACGCTTCTCCGTTTTTCCGTTTACCGCGGCATCGGAGCTCCGTGTGGAATTGCCTCGATCCCTGGGTCTGGACGGCGCTTTGGAGCGCTGGCAAGAATTCGCCGATCGAATGGCCCGCTATGGAAATTTCTCCGGGGGCAAAAAGGTTCTGGGCCGCCTCATTGGCAAGCAGGATTTGTCCAGCCGCATTGATGGTCACAATCGCTGCGGGGCTGCTTTCCACCAGAATACGGAGCTGCTCTTCGGCCTCCTGCCGCAACTTACTATGAGTTTCCACCTCCTCCATGTGTTCGAGTGCAATCTGGCGATTACGGATGATTTCGGAAACAAATAGTCCAGTTCCTACAAATCCGGCCGAAGCCATCATGAGCCGTGTGATGGCCTCATTCGAGGGAAGGTTGCTGAACACTTCCTGCAGCACGGCGCAGACAAGCGCCACGATGGTTAGCTGCCAACGCGGAAGAAAGCCCGCAACTAACATGATTGGGAAGAGGTACAAGAAACCGATGGAGATGTACGGCTTCGTGAGCCAGTCGACCGTCGCGATCATCACAATCAGAATCGCCGCAGCGATGAGGAATGATGTTCGATTCTTGCGCGAATAGAGTGAAGAGAGTTCCATACCCTATAGCGGGCATATTGCCGCAACTCGTCGTTGCTGACTACACCAATCAACCAAGAATGGCCGAAAGATAGGCGCATAAGCCAAAAGATATTCCGTTCGCCTCAAAGATAGGATTCTTTTCCAGGCACGACCCTTCCAGAATGGGTGATGCTGCTTCAAATGATCATGAAGAACGCGCTGCGGTCTGGAAAGTTCGGGCAAGCGCAGCTGGTTTCCCGGCCTAATTCCGGATCGTAACAGTCAAACGAGAACGATGAAATATCCGACCCATATCATTAAGAGAATTGCCATCCTTACTGTGGCGGCGATCCTCATTGTAGCGGCACTTCTGGAGTCCGGCCGCACTCCAGGACGGGTGACGAAGGCGAATTCGACGCATGACTCGGATGCAAAACCAAGCCCGTCACCATCCGAAGCTGCGTTGGACCTAACTCCGAGCCAGCTGGACTCGATCAAAATTGGACCAGTGGGGACACACCTTTTTCCCGTTGAGAAAGAGGCTGTTGGCAGTATCGATTTCGACGAGGACCTTTCGGTTCAAGTATTCCCGCCCTACCAGGGGAAAATCATCGGCACATTTGTGGACCTGGGGGACGAGGTTCGTAAGGGACAACCGCTCTATTCGATCGATAGTCCGGACCTAATTCAGGCCGAATCTACCCTGATTGGCGCTGCGGCTGCTTACGACTTGACTACGAAGGAACTGGCGCGTGCGAAGGAACTTTACAGCACGTCGGATGCAGGCGTCCCCCAAAGGGAGCTGGAGCAGGCTATTTCCGATCAACAAACTGCCGAGGGCGCTCTGAGGGCCGCCCGCGATGCCGTCCGAGTGTTCGGCAAGTCGGACGCGGAAATTGACCGCATCGTTGAAACGCGAAAGATGGATCCCGCTCTAATCGTGCCCAGTCCAATCGCCGGCCAGATAACTCTGCGCGACGCACAGCAAGGGCTTCTGGTGCAGCCTGGGAATCCGCCCGCACCGTACACAGTTGCCGACGTTTCAACCAAATGGATGCTGGCGGACGTGCCCGAAACCGATAGCCCTTCCTTTCATCAGGGCCAACCCATCGAGGTAAAAGTGATGGCGTTTCCTGAGCGGGTTTTTAAGGGCAAGGTTTCCAAGATATACGCCTCGATTGATCCGAATACCCACAGGGCAACAATTCGCTCCGAGATAGTTGATCCCAAGAATGAGTTGCGCCCGGCAATGCTCGCTAACTTCACAATTCAGGTCCAGCACCCAATAGTGGCGATAGCGATTCCAGCAAATGGCGTGGTCCGCGAAGCCGACGGCACCATGACGGCTTGGGTTACAACGGATCGTCACCACTTTGTGCAACGAATTGTCCACACGGGCCTGCGGAGCGATGGCCAGGTCCAGATTCTCTCAGGTTTACAGCGGGGAGAACTGGCTGTGATAGATGGCGCGGTGTTCCTCAGCAATATGCTTCAAGCGCCGCCCACGGATTAAACCGAATGCCGGGTTATTCCATTAAAGACAGGAAGACATGTTCAAGTCCCTTATAGCGTTTTGCCTGAGCCGCCGTCCGATCGTAATCGCTGGACTGGTGCTGTTTGCCGTCGCCGGGTTCATTGCCTTTAAGCTGCTGAACATCGAAGCGTATCCGAACCCAACACCTGTAATCCTGGAAATTACAGCGCAGGCCCCGGGGCTCTCCGCCGAGGAGATGGAACGTTATTACACGCTTCCCATGGAGATTGGGCTTTACACCACGCCTGGGATTGACGTGATTCGCTCCACTTCGTTCTATGGATTGTCGTTTGTTCGCGTCTCCTTCAAATACGGAGTCGACTATAACTTTGCTTATGCCCAGGCATCGGTCGCAATGCAGCAAAACGTCACCTTGCCGGCGGACAGATTCCGAGCATCCAGGCGAACAGCTCGACAGGTGAAATTTATCGTTATCAGGTTGTGGGACCCGAGCATTTCGGCATAACGAATCTCCGTACCGTTGAAGATTGGATTGTCCTGCGCAGACTGTTGACTATTCCCGGCATCGCAGCCGTCAACAGTTGGGGCGGCCCTACCAAAGAATTCCAAGTTGAGGTGGACCCGCACAAGCTCGAAGCCTATAGCGTCACAGTCCCCCAAATCCTTAACGCGCTGGGGAACGCCAACATCAACGTGGGCGGACGCGAAATTCGCCTTGGCCAGCAATCCATAAATATCAGGGGTGTGGGTCTGATTGATGACGGGGGAAATGATGATTTGGCGCAGGGCTACAAAGTTGGGGATATCGAGAACGTAGTTCTAACGCAGGTTAACGGCGTCCCGGTATTGGTAAAGGACATCGGGAAGGTTTCCGTCGGCTACCGGCCAAGGCTCGGCATTTTGGGCCGGGACAACCAGGATGATGTCGTTGGAGCGATCGTCGTAATGAGGCGCACGGAGCAGACCGCGGAAATGATTCCAAAGGTCGAGGCGGCGATTCAAACGCTAAATCACGATGGGAGTCTGCCGCCGGGAGTCAAGGTTGTTCCGTTTTACGACCGATCATCGCTGATCGCCCTCACCACACACACTGTTCTCCACAACCTGATCTTCGGCTGCCTGCTGGTCTTCCTGATTCAATGGATTTTCTTGGGGAACCTCCGCAGCGCGACCATCGTCGGATTGAACATCCCATTCGCCTTATTCTTCGCCACAATTTTGCTGGTGATTATGGGAGAGAGTGCAAACCTGCTTTCGGTCGGCGCCGTGGATTTCGGGATCATCGTGGATTCAGCTGTGATCCTGGTTGAGAACATCTTTCGGAATTTTCAGCGTGATCCGAATGAAAGGCAGAGCCTGCTCGACCGTCTGACGAAGGGTGCCTGGGGGCACGACCCGACGAGAGGCATAGAAGAAGTAACGTCCGTCCACGGATGGACGGATCGCCTGCGGCTGATTCTAATCAGCGCGCTACAGGTGGACAAGGCGGTTTTATTCTCGGCGCTCATCCTTGTCGCCGGATTCGTACCACTCTTCACAATGCAGGGAGTCGAAGGTCAGATTTTCGGCCCCATGGCGCGCACGTATGGTTACGCGCTGGCCGGAGCTTTGCTGGCGACGTTTACCGTGACCCCCGTAATCGCCTCCATGCTTCTTCCAAAGCACGTGAAGGAAGCCGAAACGTTTGTCGTCCGCGTGTTGCATCGCCTTTACAACCCCGCGCTGCGGTTTTCACTGAATCATCGTTTTCTCGTTGTGGGAATCGAACTTGCCCTTTCTCTGGGAACCTTCATTTTTATAGCACCACGGCTCGGCAGCGAGTTCCTTCCGCATTTGGAGGAAGGCAATTTTTGGATTCGCGCCTCCATGCCGACCACGCTCTCACTGGAAGATGGTGAGTCGGCCACGCGAAAAATGCGTGAGATTCTCCTGAGACATCCTGAAGTTCTCACCGTTGTTTCCCAGCATGGCCGTCCAGACGATGGCAGCGATGCAGCGCCATTCTCCAATGTTGAGCTATTCGCACCGCTAAAACCTTTTGACGAATGGCCAAAAGGCGTGACCAAGGACAAGTTAACCGACCAGGTTCAAACCGAATTTAACAACGAGTTGCCGGGCGTCATCTTCAATTTCTCCCAATACATTGAAGACAACATCGAGGAGGGTATTTCGGGCGTCAAAGGCGTGAATTCGGTCAAGATCGTCGGCCCGAACCTTGAAACACTTACGCAACTGGCCGATCAGGTCCGCGACGAAATGAGCCAGGTTCGCGGCATTACCGACCTTGGAATCTTCCCGGTACTTGGACAGCCAAACCTGAACATCAAGGTGGATCGAGAAAAGGCCGCGCGCTACGGTCTCAATTCCGGCGATGTCAACACGATCGTTCAAGCGGCAATGGGCGGGGCCGTGGCGACGTCAGTCTTGGAAGGCGACCGGCAATTCGACCTCGTCGTTCGGTATGCGCCTGATGAGCGCGACGACATCGAGAAAATCCGCGCTATCAAGGTAGGCTATCAATCTCCCAGCGGCGCAAATGCCTATATTCCGCTGAGCGAACTGGCAACGATCACGATGAATACTGGGGCGGCCTGGATTTATCACGAGACCGTGCAACGATTTATCCCGGTGAAGTTCAGCGTTCGTGGGCGCGACCTCGGCGGCACTGTTGAAGAGGCTCAACAACGAATCGCGCAGAATGTAAAGCTCCCGTCTGGATACCGATTAGTTTGGGCGGGCGAGTTCGGAGACCTTCAGGAGGCCAAAAAACGCTTGGAGATTATCGTGCCGATCAGCTTGGTCCTGATCGGCGGGCTCCTCTACAGCCTGTTCAACAACATGCGCGATTGTCTTCTGGCGCTGGCTGGCATCCCCGACGCCGTGGTTGGAGGAATACTCGCGCTCTACCTCACCGGTCAAAATTTCAGTATCTCGGCCGCTATCGGATTCGTCTCGCTCTTTGGCATATCCATCATGGACGGCATCCTGATGATTACTTTTTACAATCATGAGAGGCTCAACGGATTCCTGCCAGTCGACGCGATGTTTCGCGCGGCCTCCACCCGCATGCGGCCTTTGCTGATGACCGCGCTTTCGGCCTGCATCGGTCTTTTTCCAGCGGCAATTTCCACAGGTATCGGCAGCCAGGTTCAGCGTCCGCTCGCGACAGTGATTGTTGGAGGCATGTTGGTCGGCCCCATTATGCTGCTCGTCGCTGTGCCCGCGCTGAGGATGATATTTCTAGGCCGCGACAAGCACCCGCCATCTGAATCACTCCTCGAGGAATCATTATGAGGAGTGTCCTTCCTCTTCTCCTGGTCATTAGCAGCGCTGGGTTTATCTCTCGGCCGGCTCGCGCACTCCATTCGAATCCGAAATTCCAACAATCGGCGCCTCAGAGTGCCACGAAAACAGCCGTCGATCACCCGCATCATGCTCCCAACCCCGCTCCGGCTGCCGGTGGGAACCGTCAGAAACACGGAAACCCTTCAAATGAAAAACAACGTCCGCGGCAACTCTCGGGCCGGAATCCCGAGCGCGGCGCTGCGACCTTACAAAAGGTCCGCCCCAGGCAGATTCAAAACGCCTCCGGGCGATTCACATCCACAAAACCCGGCAATTCTCATCAGCCGGGCAATAGCAAAACCGGTCGCGCCGAAAAGGGTGCCTCGATCAAGCAAGAGGGGGGCAACAGCGCCCGGCCTGTTCAATCACCAAATGCCACGCGACCCGCCTTGCCGCCGCAAAGCAATGTGCGCCACCGAGGTGCTAATCCTGCGGTCATTGGGGGATCGGCGAATTTCGGCGTTAGGAATACCGGGGCAATCAACGGAACCAGCGTGCGCCGCAAACCTTGAGGAATGAATTCGTATGACCCTGAATCGAGAATGCTGTCTCGCCACTTTCATCGCAGTCTTAGCCGAACTGCTCTCCACGGGCTGCGCGGTTGGGCCTAATTACAAAGCGCCTGTTCCTCCAACGAATGGTGGTTACACACCGGCTCCAATATCGACTACAGCCAGCACGAGTGATGTCCCCGGCGGAGAGGCGCAACAGTTTATTGAGTCGCGGGACATTCCCGGAGATTGGTGGACATTGTTTCACTCGCAGCCGCTTAACGATTTGATTGAGCGATCGCTCAAAGCTAACCCCAGCATCAAAGCGGCTCAGGCGGCGTTGTTAGTTGCCAGGGAGAATATGCTGTCTCAGCGGGGTGCTTACTATCCCAGTGTCAATGGCGGTTTTTCGGTGAGTCGATCGAAGACATCCAATGACATTGCGCCCGTACCCAACTCCAACACTTTTAGCTATAGCCTATATACGCCCCAAGTAAGCGTCTCCTACGTGCCGGACGTTTTCGGTCTAAACCGGCGAACCGTCGAATCGCTGCAGGCGCAAGAACAACAGGCGCGTTTTGCTCTAGCTGCCACGCACATCACGCTGAGCTCAAACGTCGCCGCTGGAGCCATACAAGAGGCATCATTGCGCGCACAAATTGCCGCAACCCATGAGCTCATCACGATCAATACCAACATGCTGGAGATCTTGCGCACGCAGTATGCAAAGGGATATGTGAGCAGGCTGGATGTGGCCGCGCAGGAATCGCAGCTTGCCCAAGTCGCTGCCACGTTGCCGCCCCTGCTGAAGCAGTTGGCGCAGCAACGTGATCAGCTAGCGGCGCTGTCGGGTGGATTCCCGAATCAAGATCTTCCAGAAAAATTCGAGCTTTCGAGTTTGCAACTGCCGCAGGAACTGCCGCTCAGCCTCCCCTCACAACTTGTCGAGCAGCGACCGGATGTGCGCCAAGCCGAGGAGAATCTGCATTCAGCCAGCGCGCAAATCGGTATTGCTGTTGCCAACCGGCTCCCGAACTTTCAATTGACCGGAGATATTGGAAGCATGGCTCTTGTTTTTGGCCGGATGTTCGCGGGGGGAAATGGCTTTTGGGACTTGGGTGCAAGCGTCACGCAGCCCATCTTCGATGGCGGCATTCTTCTTCACCGGGAGCGCGCCGTTCAGGATGCTTATATTGAAGCCCTTGACCAATATCAGAGCGCGGTACTTACCGCCTTTCAGAACGTCGCTGACACTCTGGACGCTCTTCAACAAGATGCCGACGCCTTAAAAGCTGCAGCCGCCGCAGAGGACGCCGCCAGGGTCACCCTCGATCTGTCAAAAAAGCAATTCCAGTCCGGCTATGTCAATTACCTGGCGCTTCTAAGCGCGGAGCAGGCATATCAGCAAGCCGTCATTAATCTTGTCCAGGCACAAACCAATCGATATGGCGATACAGCCGCGCTTTTTCTAGCTCTTGGCGGCGGATGGTGGAACCGTTCGGATCTGCCCAAGTATTGAGCGCGGGAAACTAAATGACCTTCCAGGGAAAGGGAGGATCGGTGAAAATGAAGGAATCACGCGGCCTTTGGTTGGCCAAAATGCAAGACTGCTCGACGTTGGCTAATTTTCAAAGTCTAGATGATTTTGTAGCTGCGAAAGCCCCCAACTTCAACAGGTTTCCACAGACTTAAACAAGCAGGCCGCAAAGCATTCAACAGCAATCACTTAGAATCAACAAGAATCCATAGACTTCAACAAGCATTGGAATCTGGTTTGCAGCCAGGGGGTCGCAGGTTCGAACCCCGTCACGTCCACCAATCTCTCCCCAAGAGCCAATCACTTGCCCCGCATCGCAAAATCCAGCTCGCGTTTTTCTGCGGCCGTGAGCGGGCGCGTTTCCCCTTTCTTCAGGGAGTCGAGTTCGAGGGGTCCAATGGCCACTCGCACGATCCGGAGCACTTCGATTCCTTGATGATTGAGCATTCGCCGAATTTCTCGATTTTTGCCTTCCACCAAGGCAATCTCAAGCCAGGCGTTGCGCTCGCCGGCGCGCAGAATTCGCGCGGTCTTCGCCCGCAAAAAATCTCCGTTCTCCGCCTGGAATCCCTTCAACAGTGCGCTCAGAATTTCTTCACGCGGAATCGCGGCCACCTGCACATGATAGGTCTTGCTCAGGTGCGTTTCCGGAGCGAGGATGCACGCGGCCCAATCGAAATCATTCGTAAAAAGCAGCAGACCCTCGCTGGCTTTGTCGAGGCGGCCAACCGGCGCGATCCACGGCAATCCCGGTGGCAGGCAGGAGTATACGGTGTCTCGCCCTTTTTCATCGCTGGCAGTGGTGACGAGCCCACGCGGCTTGTTCATCGCGAGATAAATTCTCCGGGCGGCCTCCACGCCGTGGCCGTCCACCAGAATTTGATCGCCCGTCATGCGAACAGGAGTTTCCGGGTCGCGGCGCACGACGCTGTTCAATTTCACGCGGCCCGCGCGGATCAAAATCTCCGCCTGCGAACGGGAGCAATATCCGAGCTTTGACAACGCGCGAGCGAGGCCATGTCTTGGCGATGCGGCGCCGCTTCGTTTTATTTTTCGAATGGGAGTTCGGTTGCGCATGGAATCGCCGCAAAGCGTGAATCGCACTCGCACGCCCGGAGATTAGGATGATTTCGCCAGCAGTTCATCCACTTCCGCGCGGGTGGGCATTGAAGGCGCCGTCCCGGGTCGCGTTACGGAAATCCCCGCGACCGCGCAGCCGAATCGCGTTGCGGCGACGATGTCCTTGCCTTCGGCGAGCGCGATGGCGAAGCCGCCGTTGAACGCGTCGCCCGCACCCGTCGTTTCAACCACTGGACCAGCGTCCAGCGCGTGCAGATGCTGTGTGAGCCTGGCATTTTTCACCAATGCGCCTTGCGCGCCAAGCGTGATGACGGCGTTGCGTGCTCCGCGATCAAGCAGCGCCAGTGCAGCGCGCTCCGCCTCAGCAATATTTGTGACCGGCAAACCGGTCAGCAGCGCGGCTTCGGTTTCATTAGGTGTCACGTAATCGCACAGCGCGAAAATTCCGGGCGGCAATGGAAGTCCGGGCGCCGGATTTAAAATTGTCGTCACGCCGAGGCTGTGAGCCAGCTTCAACCCGTGCTCAACGGCGGGCACTTGCAATTCAAGCTGCGTCAGAAAGACTGCCGATTCCACAATGCGCGCGCGTGCCTGGTCAATTTCCGCCGGCGTCACGTGGAAGCACGCGCCGGGATACACGACGATCGCGTTCTCGCCACTGATTTCGTCCACGATGATGGCCGCGCCGCCGGTTGCATGCTCGGTTGTCTCAAACACAAATTGCGCGTCAATTCCTTCTTTCTTATACGTTTGCCGTGCCAAGTCGCCGAACGCATCACGCCCGAGTTTGCTGATGAACGATACTTTTCCTCCGAGACGCGCCGCAGCTACCGCCTGGTTCGATCCTTTTCCGCCGGGCCCGAGTTTGAAGTCCGAGCCCATCACGGTTTCGCCCCAACCCGGGGCTTTGTGGGTGCGAAACGCGAGGTCGGCGACAAAACTTCCGAGGACGGTGATCCATTTTTCCGCCATGCGGGAATCTCCCGAAACATCTGTGAAGGACTATGAACTTTGATACGCGCGCGCAATCAAGAAGAGCGCGAGCATGTAGCAAACGAACATGCCGACCAGGTACGCTTTCGCGCGGCTATTCGCGCCGCGGAATTCGCGCCACACAAAAACTCCCCAGAGCGCGGCGATCATCGGAGACGCCTGCCCGATGGCATACGAAATCGCCACGCCAACAAGACTCGCCGCCACAAAATTAAAGACCGTGCCGACGCCCCAGATGGCGCCGCCAAGCAATCCGAGCGCGTGGTAAGAAGCCGGCGCGCTCCGATAGCCCGAAAATCCCACGGGTTCGCCAACGAGCGGCTTCTTCATCAAATAAGTGTTGAAGAAAAAACAGCAGAGCAGCGCGCCGAATGTGAAAAGGACCGCAACAGTGTACGGCGTCAGCGGCTGTACGGCCGTCATGGACTTCGTGACAAACGGCGCGAATGTCCCCATCAGCAATCCGGAAATCACGCAGACAATGATTCCCTTGCGCGGTACTTTCTGATCCCCGCTGCGCAGTGCGCCATATGCCTTGCCGATCAGGATAACCGCCAGCACGGCCATCGCGACGCCCGCGCCCAGCAACATCGCGCTGCCTTTCGGCTGGATCAGGTAGCTCAACACAACGCCTTCGACAAGCGCGATGCCGATAGAAATCGGGAATGCAATCGCCAGGCCCACGATCTCAATGCCTGCAATCAGCAGCACGTTCGCAATATTGAAAATGAAGCCGCCAATCGCGGCGTCCAGCAAATTCATTGGCGCGGCGGAATGCAGATTTGCGAGAAAAGCCTGGTTGCCTCCATTCATGGAGCCCATCGTGAAGGCCAACACAAGCGAAATCAGGAAAATCCCGAGGGCGTAATCCCAGTAATAAAGCTCGAAGCGATAATTCTTTGTGACCTTGAATGTATTCGCGAAGGAGCCCCAGCAGATCGTACTGAGGACGGTCATCACCAGTGCGACGGCGAATGTTTGCGGAACGAACATATTCAGACGGCTCCCGGTGCATCCGATGCGGAGCCTCTTTTACACCTTTCGCCCGTATTCGTCGAGCGCGGCGGAGAGCCGCTCGAGGCCGACGCGGAGTGCGTCCGTTTCGCCGCCGATGCCGATGCGGAAATGTTCCGGCATTTCGAAGAAGCGGCCTGGAACAACGGCGGTCTCATATTTTTCGCGAAGAAGTTTGAACAGATCGTCCGTGTTGCCTCGTGAAAGGCGCGGAAAAACAATCGTGCCGCACGGCGGGCGGAACGCTTCAAGGTCTTTGCGCGAATCGAGGAACTGGTCCAGCAAGCGGCGGTTCGCAGTCAGCAGCCCTTTCGAGCGTGCGGCAATTTTCGGCAAATTATCCAGCGCAATCACGGAAAGCGATTCCGCGGTGTGCGCCGGAATGTTGCCGAAAAGATCGTTCACGCGCCACATGCGGCGCGCCAGCTCGGGCGCGGCAAGGATCCATCCGCAGCGCAATCCGCTCAATCCATAAACCTTCGTAAGGCTACTGGTGATCAGAAATGTTTCGCCCAGATGAAAGGCCGAGCGGATCGAAGGGTCAAAGAACATTTCGAGATAGACTTCATCCACCATCACGCGGGCGCCGCGCTGCCGCGCAATTTCTCCAATCGTGGAGAGTGTTTCCGTGGAAAGAAACGCGCCGCTTGGATTGTGCAAGTTCGTCAGGACGACGAGACGCGTTCGCGGTGTGAATGCCCGTTCCAAATCTGCGGGATCCACAGCGAAGCCGCTCTGAAAGCGCCGGTGAAACCGCTTCACGTTTGCGCCCAGAAATTCCGCCGCTTCGAGCATCGGTCCATACACCGGATGCTCGATCAAGACATCGTCGCCGGATTCGATCACGCCGGAATATGCGAGGAAGTTCGCCATGGAAGTGCCGATGGATGAGACGACGCATTCTTCCGGGACTCCGGCGTGCCGCGCGAGCCGCTCCTGCAGCGGCGCATATCCGTACCAGCTCGGCCCGCTGATTTCGAGTTCCTCCAGGCGCACGGGCAAACCCGCAAGCGGATAATTCGCCACGCCGCTCGTTGCAAGGTTGTATTTCGCGCGAGGCTGCGTCTTCACCCATTCGATATATGGCGACGAAGATTGTGCGCGGCGATGAGTCACGCTCTCCATACTACCTCACGATTTAGCGAAATCTATTTCGCGGCAATTGCTTTCTTGCGCGCCGCCCAGAAGAAGTATACCGGCAGACCGGCGAGCGCAATCCCCAGGCCAATCAGCGAATCTTTTGGATAGTGATACCAGGTCGCCGCAACCACCAGCCAGCATACGGCGATATAGAGAATCGTTGTAACCGGATGTCCGGGCGTCCTATAAATACTTTGCCCGTCTCCCGGCATCAGTCCGCGGCGTACCCGTCGCCGGAAAATAAATATGCACGAGGCGGAGAGCCCGAAGAAAATCAGATCCGTCGAGATCATGAAATTCAGGATTTGTTCGTATTTTCCTGAGAGCGCAATTACGATGGCCCACACGCCTTGCACGGCAATCGCGACCACCGGCACGCGAGTTTTCGGGTCGAGCCACGCCATCCCGCGAAAGAAAATTCCGTCGTCGGCCATCGCGAAATAAACGCGCGGGGCCGTCAGAATGGACTGGCTCAGAAAACCGAGCGCGGAAATCGCGATGCCCGCTGCGATCCAAGCTGCGCCGCGCGGGCCAAGCGCAAATCGCATCACCGTGGAGGAGGGTGTGGTCGTCGCGGCAAGCCCGGCCGCGCCAAGCACTTTCAGACAGATCCAGCTCACTCCGGTGTAAAGCACGGCGACTCCCGCGACTCCAATCATCAGGCCGAGCGGCAAATCACGCCGCGGCCAGCGCATTTCGCCCGCGATGAAATTCGCGGTCTGGTAGCCGCCGTAGGAAAACATCACGGGCACCATCGCCGCTCCAAACGCGACTAACAGTGGCAACGATGCGGGCTGGTCAAGCACGGGTGTCCACACCGCGCGCGACGGCCCGGCGAACAATGCACCGCAAACCACGAGCACGGCGATGATTCCAATCTTCAACACCATCAATAAATTCTGTACGGAGCTGCCCGCGCGCACGCCGAGGCAATTGATAATCGTGAGGATGCCGAGCGCAATCGCTGCGAGCGCGCCGCTCGAGAGCGGAAAAGTCGTCAATTCCGAAAAATACTTTCCAAACGTGATCGCGACCGCCGCCATCCCGCCCGTCTGCACAACAAGCAGCAGCGCCCAACCATACAGAAAGCCAACGCCGGGATGATAAGCTTCGCGCAAATATGCGTATTGGCCGCCGACTGCCGGCAAACGCGAGGCAAGCTCCGCATAGATAAACGCGCCCGCCATCGCGACTACGCCGCCGCAAAGCCAGGCCGTCAGAATCAGCGCGGGCGTGTGGACTTGCCGCGCGACAACATAGGGGTTGATGAAGATTCCCGCGCCGACGATCCCGCCCATTACAATCATAGTCGCGTCAAAGAGCCCGAGGCGGCGCGCCAGTTGCGGCGGTTGAGGTGATCCTCCGGGCGCGGTTGGAGTTGCCATTTTCCGTTGAGGCGGGCCGGGCGTACTTTACCATCCGCATTCAGGACGGCCAATAAATTCCCTCACATTTTGCTCGCGACTCGTGCGGACCCGATCGTCGCGCTGCGGTACGAATGACCGTGCCGCTACGAACAGCGATCGCTCCCAAATTGACCGTTGAAGCCTGATGTTTCTTTCACACGAGACAACATCGCGTTTCGCATCTTCGCGCCGCTCACGCTAGAATGTGATTTCGCTGTCTCCCATGCGCGAAATTGACTCATCGACCGCGGCGGATGCCGATAGCCCGGCTTCTTCCAAAAAACCGCACCGGCATCCGGATCATTCCGGCCCCGCCCAAGTGCACACAAAGCGCCTGCCCGTAACCCTTCGCGCGTTGCGCCACCGCAATTTCCAACTCTTCTTCGGCGGGCAACTCATTTCGCTCATCGGCACCTGGATGCAAAGCGTGGCGCAGTCGTGGCTCGTCTACCGCCTGACGGGGTCTTCACTACTGCTCGGCGTCGTAGGCTTCGCTTCGCAGATTCCCATTTTTCTGCTTTCGCCGATCGCGGGCACGGTGGCTGACCGCTACAACCGCCATCGTCTGGTGATCGCCACGCAGACAACCTCAATGATCCTGGCGTTCATGCTCGCATTTGTAACGCTGAGCCACAGACTGGCGGTTGGGGAAATGGTTTGGGCAATCATGATCCTCGCTTCGCTGCTCGGCGTGGTCAACGCGTTGGACATTCCCGCGCGCCAGTCATTTCTCGTTGAGATGGTCGGGCGCGAGGATTTGATGAACGCCATCGCGCTGAACTCCTCCATGTTCAATGGCGCGCGCATCGTGGGCCCGGCAATTGCTGGAATTCTGGTGGCCACTATCGGTGAAGGCTGGTGCTTTTTTGCAAATGCGGTGAGCTTTATCGCGGTGATCGTGGGCCTGCTGCTGATGAAAATTACACCGCGCGAGGCGGAACGCAGCGCCTCCATGATTACTCATATCGCGGAGGGCTTCCGGTACGCGGCGCGCACGGCGCCGATCCGGGCGATCCTTGTGTTGGTCGGTCTCGTCAGCCTTGTCGGAATGCCTTACACCGTGCTGATGCCGATTTTCGCCGACCAGATCCTGCACGGCGGCGCGCGCGGCCTGGGGATTCTAATGGGCGCGACCGGAATCGGCGCGCTATTGGGCGCGTTGGTGCTCGCGTCGCGCACCGGTGTGCGCGGTCTCGGACGCATCGCCGCGCTTTCCGCCGGCGGATTCGGGATTTCCCTGGTGGTGTTTGCATTTTCGAAGAATTTTTATTTTTCGATGGCGATCCTGGTGCCGGTGGGATTCACGATGATGACGCAGATGGCCTGCGCCAATACTCTGATTCAATCCATGGTGCCGGACAGGCTCCGCGGGCGGATGATGTCGCTCTATTCCATGATGTTTATCGGGATGTCGCCGGTGGGCGCGCTATGCGGGGGCGCGATCGCGAATTGGCTGGGGGCGCCCCTGGCTGTGGCGATGGGCGGGGCCGCGAGCTTTGCCGCCGGATGCTTATTCTATTGGCAAGTGCCGCGCCTTCGCGTTGAGGCTGAACGATTAATCGTTGACCAAACCATGGCCACGCGGCTGCGGTGAATCGCCGCCTACTGCTTTGGCGGCATCGGAGGCGGGGGCACGAGCGGCTGCTTCCTCATTTCACCGCGCGCCTCGCGCCCCTCCACATCTTCAAATAAAATAGACGGCGCGGTGATTGTGGAAGGCACGCAGCTCTCGGCGGTGCCGAATGGCGCGAGCGCCGTATCTGCGAAACCCTCTTCCTGGCTCTGCGCGTAGGCAAACAGGGTTCCATCATTGCCGATACCATCAGCGTCGCGCAGCATCCGCAGATTCAAGCCCTGCAGGTGGCCCGGGCGCAACAAGTCTTCCGTTCCATCGTCAACATTCACTCGATAGACGACCAGCGGCACGCGCTCGCCGCTCGCCAGGCCTTCAATCATGTTCTGCAATTCGTCGCGGTATTCGTCCCGCCGGCTGTTCCCAAGCGCGGGGTTGTCCATTTCGCGGACGAGCAGGCACCACTGCCTTCCATCTTTCTTGCATTCATCCAGAAATTTCTTTTTCAAATCGGCGGGAGAAAGTCCGTTGCTCGAGCGGAAGAACAGATTGCTGCTCGTGGTGTGCGGATCGCCGAGGAAAACATTCCGGCCGTGGCCGTTGGACTGAGAGAAATCCGGCCCCGGACGGCGGGACATCAGCAAATTGCGGAGCATCCCGGCCTCCACGATGCTCACCCGTTGCGCCGGGACGCCCTCATCATCAATCGTATAAGACCCCGGAAGCGGCTGGCCTTGCGCGTTCGTAGCGCCGGGATCATCCACCAGGGACGCATCCGCGGGAAGAACGCGGTTTCCAAGCCGTCCGCTCCATTCACTACTGCCGCCGAGCGCTTCCATTTCCGCGTCAAGCGCGGCGATGGGGGAAAGCACGCCGCGTGATCCCGAGATGGACGCCGCAAGCATTTGCGAGAGAAGCGATGCGGCCGCGCGCGGCTCGAAGAGCACGGGCCCGGAATATGCGGGCATGGGATCCGCTTTCCGCATCACCATCAATTGCAGCGCGCGATTTTCGAGTTGCTTCGCCACTTCCGCGGCGGCGGGAAGCCCCGCCGGCGCCGCGGAATACGCTGCATAAAAATGGTGCATGGGCACGCCATCGGGCGCCTGCGTTTCCATGGTGGCCTCAATCGCGGCGAGCGTGCGGCTCTTGCGAACCTGCGTACCTTCCGTGTCCATCAAATAGTAGGTCTCGTAGATGAGCGTGTATTTGATCTGCCCGGTGTAAAGTTCGGGAATGGACCGCAGAACGGCCGTCGCATCCTTAGCCTCCTGCTCCCAATTGCGATTGGTCCAATCCGGAGAGACGCGCGGATCCACTTCGTCCACCGGCTTCTCCTTGGAAAAGTCGGCTACTTCCGGCGGCCGGGAAAGACTGCGAAGAAATCCCAGCTTCTGCCCCATGCTGGAAATTGCTTCCTTGTAAGCCTGGTCCGTGGCGAGCCACAAATCCTGGCGCAATGAGTTGTAATCTCCATCGACGCCTACCTGCCCCGCAGAGCCGAGAAAACCCTGGAATCCGGAGCCGGAGAAAAAATTCGAGCTGTCCAATTGATAGTCACCCATGCGGACGTCAACGTCCATGACGCGGTTGTGGGTGGTCGTGCTGGAAACGAGCGCGCCGAAGGAAGCGGTGATGGTGCGCATATCGTAGTCAACCAGGCGATATTGAATAAAGTAGGGCTTGCCGGAATCCGGCATGGTAAGCCGGGTGCGCGAGCGCTCGAGTTCGTCGTGCATGGCCTTCAGAGTTTGATCCTTGTCGGCCGAGGGCCACTGCTGCGCGAGCAGGCCGGCGGAAAAGACAGAGCAAGCCAGTGCAGCGGCGATTGTGATGCGTTGAAGGAGCTCGAATTTATTTTTGGAATTCATTGTTGCACCCCGCGCGGGTCGTGCGCCGGAGGAGGCAGCACGGGCGGCTTATCCGTGGAACCGGCCTTCTTCTGCACTTCCAACTCGCTTAGCAGGATCATCGGCGCGGCGGCGGCTACCGGCACCGAACCGGACTCCGCGCCGCAATAGCCGTTGAAAATTTCGGTGGTGTCGCCCGTCGCGACAATCTTTGTGAGCGAGATGAGCGGCGTGCCTACGGTGTCCACGCCGCGGACGAGTTCGTCGGGCCTGCCATCGGGAAACACTTTATAGACGACCAATGGCTCGAGTTGAAGAATCTGCGGCTGGCCGCGGCCCGTGAAGGTGAATCCTCCCGCGATGTCGTCAATCAAAAGCCCGAAGGGCTTGCCCTGTTTCTTGATCTCCTCGATAAACATTCGCCGCAGTTCAGCGTTGGTGACGGTCTTGCTGCTTTCTACAATCAGGTTTCCCTGCCGCGACTCGGGTTGCAAGCCAATCTGACGCCGCCCGTGCCCGTTCGATGTGAGGAATTCCTTCAGCGGCTGCCGAGACATTTCAAAATTTCGCAGGACGCCGTGGTCCACCAGCAGGACGCGCTGGGAAGGCACGCCTTCATCATCAAATGGATAGGAGCCGAGCAAAACGTCGTGGTTCAATTGCGCCTTGGTCGGATCGTCCACGATGGAGATGAAATCCGGCATGATTTGCTGGCCGACCTTTTTCGCAAATGTCTGGCCTTCCGTTGCGTCTTTCTGCCGGAATCCTTCATCGCGGTGGCCGAAAATTTCATGAAAGAAAACGGCGGCGGCGCGTCCAGTGAGCAAAGCCGGGCCGGCGAAAGGATCGACGAGCGGCGCTTTCACCAGCCCCTCAAGTTCGGCGCGCATGGTTTTTTCCGCGGCGAAGACGGCCTCGTTCGTCGGCGCGTCTTTCGGGTCAACCCAATCGAAGTTGTAATAGCGGTTCAGGTCCATGCCGTCGGGCGCCTTGCCCTGGATGAAAATCTCCAGGCGGTAGCGCACCTGGCCGAATTGCAGTTTTGTGCCCTCGCTGTTGACCTGGTATTGGTTTTCCGCCCGGGCGTCGAATGTGATGATCGAGTTGAGAATGTCGGGGGACTGGCGGAAGTAAGCGGTGTAGTCGCGGACCTTTTGCTCCCACGGTCGGCGGTCAAGCTGAAACGTCGCTTCCGGGCCGTAAAAAACGTGCGGCTGTTCCCTGGAAAAATCTGGCGCGCCCTCTTCGGGTGCGGTCGCCTGCACTTCCTTGCTCGTATCGATTTTTACGAGCGCTTCCGCGGCGGCGCGGTACTGCCGGTCGGTTTCCAGCCAGATGGCCCGGCGCAGGACGGCGGCGTCATCCTCAATGGGCACCGGTGTCCCGGGGCTGGGGTCATACGCCGAGGGCTCGTTGCCGACCTTGTGTGTGTTGTCCAGCGAATAGCTTCCGACGCGCATGGTCACTTCGAGAAACCGCTGGAGATTTTCCGAGCTGTTCAGCAGGGCTCCGTTCGAGCCCATCACCTCCGCCGTGCGCAATTGCGAAAGAGTGTAGCCGATGTAATACGCGGGCGGCGAGGCCTTGCTCAGGATGGGCATGTTGCGGTCGAGTTCGGCGCTCATCGCCGCGATCACCGGGGAGGGTGGAGCCTGTTGCTGCGGCACGGGGCTGGTCGAGTCCGTATTGCGCGGAACCGCCTGCACGGAAACGGACAGCATGATTGCGAATAGAAGTGCGAATAAAATTCCGGGGCGGAGCCCGGATGAAACGGAGTGATTTGATATCAAGTGCGGCTCTTTCTGCTGGAGAATGATTCGAGCGTGCGGCGAGGCGATGGTTTGGCGCGACGCACTCCAGACTTATTGAGGTTTCGTGAACAGCCCCGAGTTTGGGTTCGTATTAACCTTCACATCCTGCAATTCGTCTTCTGAAAACTTCTGGCCGCCGCGCACGGTGACGCGATGGAACGGGAATTTCACTCCCTGGACGTCCCGATAGTCGGTCCAGATCTCAACGGTCTCGACCATGCCCTGCTGCAGATTCTGCGCATAGCGGACCCCCAGAAACAGGCCCGTCGCGGGATCGAGATAAGCGATCAATTTTACCCGGTCCGTGGTGATGACCAGCGCATCGGCTTTTTGTCCCGCGAAATCGCGCTGGCCGAGCGCTTGCGCCTGCACGGCGCCTCCTTGTTGCACCGTCTGCAAAAGTCCCCATCCTCCAGCCAGCAGAAGGGTGCGGATAAATTCGACGTTCTGGCCTTCGGCAACTGAGACAGGTCCTTCTCCACCCGGAACTTGAATCCAGCCGGTCTTGCCGTCGTAACCGCGCGTCAGAGTTCCCTGATCGGCCCCACCGGCAAACAACTCCGTGTCAATACGGATGTGATCCGGATACAGAATGGTGACCTTTTGAACCGTGGTCTCCTGTCCCTGTCCAACCACAATCGAGCCCGCTGAATCGCATTCAATGCTTTGCACGCCTGAAATCGCCGCGCCCCCGGCTGCCTGCACAGCGTGGGCCAGCATCGCTTTTCCCTGCGCGAGCGTCTCGGGCGTGGGGGAAGGTATCGGCTCAGGCTTGTGATAAAGAGTCGGGAGGAGGAGGTCGAGCTGCCCCGCGGGGACCTCGTCATAGCTCGCGTTCGGAAATTCCTTCTTAAGGGCGTCGCGGAACTGCGCCGCGTTTCCGGCCAGCACGATTTCGAGCGACGCCGTCTGGTAATACTTCATTGCCTCGGCGTTCGCCTGCGCGAGCGTCACACCCGCGATCTTCGCCTGATAGGTCTCGTTGTAATCCGGGGGCAATCCGTAGTGCGCGACCGTCAGCACGCGGTTCGCAACCTGCTCCGGCGTTTCGGTCTGGATTGGATAGACGCCGATGAGATAGTCCTTCGCGAAACTGAGTTCTTCAGGTTTGAGATCGCCCTTGGACATCCCTTGAATCATATTCACGACAAGTTTCAGCGCGTCGACCGTCGCTTCGGTGCGCGTGAATGTGGAAGCCAGCAGATCCCCCGATTCCAGGTGCGTATCGAAATAGGTGTTTGCGTCGTACGTCAGACCCTGTTTGACGCGGACTTCCGTGTTGAGCCGGCTGTTAAAGCCTCCCCCAAAAATGCGGTCGGCGACGAAGAGCGGAAAGAAATCAGGATCATTGCGGCGGATGCCAAGGCTGCCGACACGGATCTGCGTCTGCACGGCGTCGGGCTTGTCCACCACGTAAATATGCATCCCGGAGCCGGACCCGGGCGCGGAATGATTCTGCGCAGGAATCTGCTTTGCCTGCCACGCACCGAAGAATTTTTCGGCTGCCGCAAAAGCCGCTTCCGGCGTGATGTCTCCGGCAAACGCCAGCAGGGCATTGCCGGGCGAATAATAAGTGTCGCGGAAAGCCACCAGGTCATTACGATTGATCACCTGGATCGAAGCGGGCGTGCCTTCATTCGGCAGGCCATATGGATGCGTTCCGTAAACCACGCGCTGAAAGACCGCGCTGGCCAGATAATCCGGATCATCATAATTGACGCGCATGTTGGAAAGCGCCGCCTGGCGCGCGCGCTCCAATTCATCCTGCGCGAAACTTGCGTGCAGCGTCACATCCGAAAGCAAGTTCATCGCCAGATCGAAATCCTTTTTCACTACGGTGAAGGAGACGTCCGTGCCGTCATCGCTCGCGTCCGAAGAGAGCGAGCCGCCGACAAAATCAATCGCTTCCGCGATTTGCTGCGCCGTGCGAGTGGGCGTCCCCTGCGTAAGAAGCCCGGCCGTCATGTCCGCGACCCCGGGCTTTCCTTCGGGATCGTTCACGGAGCCGGCGGCGGTTAGCAACAAGGTTGCCGTCACGGCCGGCATGTCCGGTGAGCTGGCCACAAACACGCGCAGGCCATTTGGAAGAATTTTCATCGCGACGGGCGGAAAATGATATGGCTTGGCCGCGGCCGGGGCGGGCATTTGCGAGACGAGCTGAGGCGCGGCTCCTTGCGCGGGCGCGCTTGCTGGAGGATTCGTTTGCGCGGACGCGGAAAAAGCAAAGCCGGCAAGAACCGCGAATGCACCAGCGACTCTCAAATATCTCTTCGGCGGTTTTGACACAAAATTCAAACGTAGTGCGCTCATGGCCGCTCCTGCAGGGAGCCGGACGCCGGCGCCTTGGGCGGCTCGACAGTCAAGACAGTTGCGTGGGTCGCCACGAAGTAATCGCGCGCGACGCGCTGGATATCCGCCGCGGTCACTTTCAAATAGTTGGCGAGATCCGTGTTCATCAGGTCGGGATTTTTGCCGATCACCGCATAGCGGCCAATCGCGTCGGCTTTTTCCTGCACGGTCTCACGCCCGAGAATGAAATTGGCGATCTCCTGGTTCTTCGTCTTCTCGAGTTCCTGCGGGGTCACGGGCGCCGATTTCATTGCTTCCAGGATGTCGTGGATTTCCTTCTCGCCCTGGTCGGCGGTCTTGCCTTGATTCATCACCGCGACGGCAAAAAATAAGTTCGGGTCTTCGGTAAAATTCCCCGCCCCGAAAACATTCACGGCAATTTGGTCTTCGTAAATGAGTTTCTTGTAAAGGCGGCTGCTTTCCCCCTGGCTCAAAATGTTGGATGCCAAATCCAGAGGGTAGGAATCCGGCGCGAACGCCGCTGGAATCTTGTAGCCGATCACAATCGCCGGAAGCGGCGAATTTGGATACGATTGCGTCAGCCGCCGCTCGGCCGTCTGCACCGGCTCGGGAGTCGCGATTCGCGGGATCGGCTGCGCGGGCTTCGGGATCCCTCCAAAATATTTTTGCGCCCAGGCGACGGCCTGGTCGGAAGTAAAGTCGCCGACAATCACCATCGTCGCGTTATCCGGACGGTAGTAAGTGTGAAAGAAATTCTGAACGTCGGTGAGCGTTGCCTTGTCCAGATCCTCCATGCTGCCGATTGTGGTGTGATGATATGGATGGACGGTGAACGCGGCGGCGTACAGGTCTTCGATCACGCGTCCATAGGGGACATTGTCCACCCTCACGCGCCGCTCTTCCTTCACCACCTCGCGCTCGGATTCAAAATTCGCCTGGCTCACGTTCAGGCTGCCCAGCCGGTCCGCTTCCAGCCACAGCACGCGCTCGAGATAATTGCTCGGAAAGGTCTCCCAGAAAACCGTCGCGTCGTCCTGCGTGTAGGCATTGTCCTGCCCGCCCATCTCCTCGATGTAGCGCGAATGTTCTTCGGCGGGAACATGCGCCGAGCCTTTGTACATCAAGTGTTCAAAGAGGTGCGCGAAGCCAGTGTGACCCGGGAGTTCGTCCTTCGAGCCCACGTGGTACCACATCTGCAAATTGATTACGGGCGCGGCGTGGTCTTCCAGCATCACAATCCGCAATCCATTGGAGAGGTCTTTCGTGACGATATGCAACTGTGGCGGGCGAATTGCCTGCTGCGCTTCCACCGGCTTTTGGTTCGCGGGTGCCTGAGCCAAAATTGAAGGCGCGATCAAGCACACAAAAAGTAATGACAGGAAAACCCTCTTGAGCAAATCCACCCCCGCACCCCCGGCCATTTTCTTCAGATGCTCGAAATCACCGCAAACCATGTTAGAGGCCCACGCCCCCGGCGTCAACCAAACCGCGGTTGCGCGCCTGAATAAGTTTGATGCACAAAAAGCGCCCTACGCGTGTATTCGACGCCTGAAACGCCTGCCCGTTCCATGATTGGGCACGCTTTGTGGGCGAAAGCCTTGCGCCTGCCGGCACCCGAGGCGACAATTTTCATACCATGCGAATAATACTGAGCGTCTTTCTAACAGCAGCATTGGGACTGGGAACCTACTATGCCTTTTTGAAACACGCCTCCCCCGGCGGCCCCGGCTCCCTTCCCACGGAGGCCATCACCACCACTGGCATTCAGATGGATCTCAACGAAATTGCGCAAGCGGAGCGGCTTTACTTCGCGCAAGCCGGTTCTTACGGCACGATGGACCAACTGGTTTCCACCGGCGCGATGGCGAAGGCAAGGACCGGCCGTGACGGCTACACTTACACAATCGATATCCCCACGACAGGATTTTTGGTGACGGCGAAGTGGACACCCTCCTCGCCTTCCAAGGCCGGACTGCACTATCCGGTCTACATCGTGGACGATACTTTTCAAGTCCGCGAGCAGACGCCGGATCAGGGAGATTCGAAGTAAAGCTCTCCGGCAACTGATTCAGGGCGTCCTTTTCTGGTCGGCCACCGTCACACCCGCTTCCGCGTAGTTCGTCGGCGGCACATCCAGGAACGCGACGTGGATGTTCTCGCGTTTTGCGCGTCCATCCTGTTCCAGAGCTTCCGTGATCCGCTGCGCGATCTTTCGTTTCTGCTCGGGAGTCCTGCCTTCCACCCATGTGACTTGCACGTGCGGCATTATGCGTTGCCTCGATTGAGATTTGGCGCGAATTGCTGAAACACTTCGCGCCTGACGGCATTCTAACGGCTTCCCCATACCCGTCCAACAATAAGCTCGCGCCGCGCGGGGCCGCTTTGCCCGTCCATCGCTTTACGGTATTCTTGCCACGCCCATGCATGACCTTTCCTATTTCCGGGAACACCTTGACCTCTTCGAACAGATGGCGCGCAATCGCAACGTCGCCCTCGATTTCGAGTCTTTTCGCGCGCTTGACCGCGAGCGCCGCGATTGCATCACCTCCGTCGAGCGTTTGAAAGCCGAGCGCAACAAAGCGAGCGCCGAGATCGCCCGCCGCAAAAAAGCAGGCCAGGACGCGGCGCCGCTTCTCGCTGAAATGAAGCGCGTCGCGGAAGATATTGCGTCGAAAGACGCGAATGCCGCCGCGCTGGACGCCCGCCTTCGCGAATTCATGCTCACCGTGCCGAACATGCCGCACAGCTCCGTGCCAGTCGGGCGAGATGCCGCGGCAAATATCGAGGTCCGTCGCTGGGGCGCGCCGCCGAAATTTGATTTCACGCCGAAGCCGCACTGGGAACTGGGCGAGCAACTCGGCATACTCGATTTGCCCGCCGCTGTGAAAATGACGGGCGCACGGTTCGCCCTCTATCGCGGTGCTGGGGCGCGCCTCGAACGCGCGCTCGCGAACTTTTTCCTGGATGTCCACACTCGGGAACACGGCTACACCGAGATCCTGCCTCCATTTATTGTGAATACGGAGTCATTGATTGCCGATGGCAAGCTCCCCAAATTCGCCGCGGATATGTTTCATCTCGAAGGCACCGATCTCTGGCTCACCACCACCGCCGAAACCGAGCTAACCAATCTTTTTCGCGACGAGACTCTGGACGCCGAAAAATTGCCCATCCAACTCTGCGCCTGGACTGCCTGCTTCCGCTCCGAAGCCGGAGCAGCCGGAAAAGACACGCGCGGCATCAAGCGCCAGCATCAATTCCAAAAGGTTGAGATTTTCAAATTCACGAGTCCGGAGAAAAGCTACGGAGAACTCGAATCGCTCGTTCTCGACGCGGAAGATTTGCTGCAACGCCTCGGCCTCCATTACCGCGTGATCTTGCTCAGCACCGGCGACATCGGCTTCGCAGCTTCCAAAACTTATGACATCGAAGTCTGGCTCCCATCCGCGAATGAATTCATGGAGATCTCTTCCTGCTCGAATTGCGAAGCGTTTCAGGCACGCCGCGCGGGAATCCGTTTCAAGCCCAGGGGCGGCAAAAGCGATTTTCTCCACACATTAAATGGCTCGGGTCTGCCCACCGGCCGTACTTGGCTCGCCATTCTCGAAAACTTCCAGCAGAGCGATGGCAGCGTCGCGATCCCCGAAGTTTTGCAGCCTTTTATGGGTACGGACCGGATTGTTGCGAAAGCCTAACCGCCGCTCGCCCGAGCCCCGGGATTGACCGTAACTCCTTACAAATCAATAAGATACGGGTGCTTCACTCCGTTGCTGGCTACCTCAGAACCCTCAACTTCAGCCGACCACCAGAAATTGGCATCTCCCATCCTCATTGACTGTCTGGTGCACCTTGACTAAACTGCGCCCCACGTAAGTCCCGCTCGCACAAGGGGATGCAGCCTCAAGTTTCACGCGCGGAAGGCTGCAGCGGCAAAACGAGGGAGAGACCACTGATGTCCACGATATCGAAGGCAGTCCCGCAGCCGGTTGCTCCGCGCATGGTGCCTCGCGAGGACCTGAACACTTTCCGCATCGCGCAGCTTCAATTCGACATGGCCGCCGAATTCCTGAAGCTCGATCAGGGCCTGCGCCAGATTCTTCGCACGCCGAAGCGCGTCCTGGAAGTCTCCATCCCCGTGAAGCAGGATAACGGCCAGGTAAAAGTTTTCACAGGTTTCCGCGTGCAGCACAATGTCGCGCGCGGCCCGGCGAAAGGCGGCATTCGCTACCATCCCAACGTCACGCTTGATGAAGTGAAAGCTCTCGCCGCGTGGATGACCTGGAAAACCGCGACTGTCAATATTCCTTACGGCGGCGCAAAGGGCGGCATCATCTGCGACCCCAAGCGCATGTCCAAAGGTGAGCTTGAGCGCATGACGCGCCGCTACGCCTATGAAATCCTGCCCATCATCGGCCCCGGCAAAGACATTCCCGCGCCCGATGTTTACACCGATTCGCAAACCATGGCGTGGATCATGGACACCTATGCGATGACCATCGGCGAAGCTGCGCCCGGCGTCGTCACCGGGAAGCCAATTTCGCTCGGCGGCTCGGAAGGGCGCGGTGACGCAACCGCGCGCGGCTGCATGTATGTGATCGAGGAAGCGTGCAAGGCGAAGAAAATGAATCTTCGCGGCGCGACTGTCGCCATCATGGGCTTTGGCAATGCCGGCAGCGTTGCGGCGCGGTTGCTTTCAGAAAAGAAAGCGAAGATTGTCGCCATCAGCGATTCGCGCGGCGGCGTTCACAATTCGCGCGGCATTGATCCCATCAAAGCGCTTCGCTACAAGGAGCGCTCCGGCACCGTTGTGGGCATGCCCGGCGCTTCGCGAATGACCAATGACGACCTGCTCACCATGAAGTGCGACATCCTGATTCCTGCCGCGCTCGAAAACGTGATCACGCTTCACAACGCCGACGCCATTAAGGCGAAAATTATCGCCGAAGCCGCAAACGGGCCGACCACCCCGCACGCCGATGAAGTTCTCGCGCGCCGCGGAATTTTTGTGCTGCCGGATATTCTCGCGAACGCAGGCGGCGTCACCGTCAGCTATTTTGAGTGGGCGCAGGACTTGCAGGGTTATTTCTGGACCGTCGAGGACGTGAACGCGAAGCTGCAGCACGTGATGTCTCGCTCATTCCAGACCGTCTTCGAGACCAGCCGCAAATTTCACACGCACATGCGCAACGCCGCCTACATTGTCGCCGTAGGCCGCGTCGCCGAAGCCACCACCACCCGCGGCCTGTTCCCGTGATTTAGCCGCACCGGCGGCCTTCCGCAAATTGTGCGCACGCTGTCGTCTGCGTGAAGTTTCCTCTTGCGTGCAGCGGTAGCAACAAGTACATTTTCATTTGCCGGCTTGTCCCCGCACTTGGACAAGGCCGGCTATTTTTGCCTCTCGCGCATGAAGGGCGTTAAGTCGAGAGGCGTTCGGAAGAAGAGAGAAGAAAAGAGTTGAGCAATCATTCTCACCCCGCTCCGCCGATTGTCCTGGTGATCGCCGGATTTGACCCTTCTTGCGGCGCGGGCATCGCGGCCGATTTGAAAACAATCGCCGCTCATAATGGATATGGCGTCGCGGCAGTCACGGCCGTCACAGTACAATCCACACAGGGCGTGATCAGCGTGCACGCAATCCCGCACGCGACTCTCCGCGCGCAGTTGGACGCGCTTGCAAAAGACATCAAGCCCGGCGCCATCAAGATTGGAATGCTTGCCAATAAAGCGAATGCCGCGGTCGTCGCGGAATTTCTCGAGCGCTTCAAGCACACACCCATCGTCCTCGATCCCGTCATCATGCCCTCTTCCGGCGGTGTGGAATTGCTGGACGCAGGCGGCGTGAAATTTCTCGCAGAAGATCTACTCAAGCTCGCAACAGTCGTGACGCCAAACATCGCGGAGGCTGTGCTCCTAAGCGGCCTCGAAATAAAAGATATCGCCGGAATGGAAGCGGCTGCGCGCAAACTCGTAGAACGGGGCGCGAAAGCCGTCGTCATTAAGGGCGGCCACATGGAAAAGCCCGTTGACGTGCTTTTCGACGGCAAGGAAATCCTCACCTTCGGCGGCGATCAGGTGAAAACGGAAAACACGCACGGTTCCGGTTGTACATTCGCCTCGGCCATCGCCGCGCAGCTTGCCGCCGGGCGCCCGCTTCGCGATGCGGTTCTTCTCGCGAAAACGTACGTGCAGAAAGCCATCGAGCACGGTTTCGCGATCGGCAAGGGTGCCGGCCCGTTGGACCATTTCTATCGCACACACCAAGAGCCGCCCGCGCGCGGTGTGCACGAAGTCCCGCAGCACGGTATGCATCCCGCTGCCGAGCCCGCAGCCCATTGACGCGCGCGCCCTCCCCCAGCGTCTTAATCGACAGCACCATGAAACTCGTTCTCGCTTCCGCCTCTCCGCGCCGCGCCGAAATTCTCAAAGCTGCGGGAATCCGCTTTGAAATCCACGCCGCGCAGATCGATGAGTCCGCCGTGCCGGGCGAGACACCCAAACAATTGGCCGAGCGCCTCGCCGCTGCGAAAGCTGAATTCGTCGCGCGCCCTTATGCACACGATAAAAACGTAATCGTTCTCGGCGCGGACACTGTCGTCGCCCTAGATGGCGAAAGCCTCGGCAAGCCAAAGGATTCCGCGGATGCCCGCGTAATGCTCCGCAAACTTCGTGGACGCGAGCACCAGGTCATCACCGGCGTCTCACTGATTCGCATCGCGGATGGCGCGCGAAATACCAGCAGTGAAACAACGCGCGTCTGGTTTTCCGAAATGACGGACCGCGAAGTGGACCACTACGTCAGAATCGGCGAGCCCTTCGGCAAGGCCGGCGCCTACGCCATCCAGGGCATCGGCGGGCGCTACATCCCGCGAATCGAAGGCTGTTACTTCAATGTTGTTGGCTTGCCCATCGCCCGCGTCTGGCAAGCTCTCGTGGATTTCGGCTGGCTGCCCGCCTAGCTTCGGTGCTCCGCGCAATCAACGTAATCGCAAAAACAAAACGCCCGGCACACACTGTATTCGTCCAATCAAAAGCGGACCCCACCCGTAAGATTGTCATCCCGAGGGCCGATGGTTTGTATCGGCCCGAGGCCTGCCTGCCGGTAGGCAGGGATCTGCTTTTGCCTTCGGCAACATGTCGCGTTTGAACGCACAGCCCAAAAACAAAACGAGCGGCCATGTGGCCGCTCGTCTCAATTTTCCTTTTGCTCCCCGAATCGGGGCGCTGAATCGCTCTTACTTCTTCTGTTCCACAGGCGCCGAGTTCACCTGCGCGGCGGGCTGCTGCGGCGCCGGCGGCGCTGGTTGAGCGGGATCCCCTGCCATGCCCTGCTTGAATTCCCGGATTCCCTGGCCAAGACCCTTCATCAATTCAGGGATTTTCCTCCCGCCAAACAGGAGAACGATGATTCCGACGACGATCACCCAGTCCATCGGACTTTCGAGTAACGCAAATGGCGGCATGCTTCTCCTCCCCCAAGGCAAGCCTTGGTCGTGAACCTAGATTATAACACGCTCATCACCCTCGCGGCGGGTCACCCCGTTTCGATCCAGATACTCCAGCAGCGGGATGGCGTATTTCCGGCTGACCCCGGTCAGTTCCTTGAATGCAGGCACGTTGATCCGCGCCCCCTGCTTTTTCTTGTGCGCGGCAAGCATTTTTTTCAGCCCATCAAGCGCGCTAGCGTGGAATACGAGGTCCTCCCTCAGTCTGACCAGCACCTTTTCACGCAGCAGGAGTTGCAGCACGCCGTATGCACGTTTGGAATCAATCCCGAGTTTCGCGAAGACCTCCTTCACCGCCGGTACCGCGAGGCCCGCCTTCGCAAACGCGGCCTCAATCTCCCGCCGCGCGCGATCCTCGTCATCCGCCAGCTTTACGGCGTGCCCCGCGCGCTTCACCAAATCCCCCGCAACGACTAGCTCCCCCGCGCGCACCAATTCATCGAGCGCCGCCTGAAAAATCTCCGGCGCAACATCCTTTGCCGCGCGCGCACGCAAATCCTCCTTCGCGATCCCCGCCGCCAGCTGATTCGCAGTGTGAAATTGCGCTACGCTAGCCCGCAGCCGTGCAGCGCAATCCATCACATGCGCCGCGCCGGCAATCATCAACGGCTGCTTATGAAGCACGCTGGCCGCGCCATTCTTCACCAGCGACTCAGCCGCCGCCGCAGCTTCCTCTGCGCTCCAGGCCGTCCGTGAAACAATCGCCTCAAGCGACATTCCTCGCGCGCCTTCCTCAAGCATCGCCAGCAAAATCGCCTCTTTGTTCCCGCCCTCCAGAATCGGCAGCAGCTTCAGCGTGACTGGGTCCTTCGCGCGGCGCCGTTTCACCGTTTGCAGCACCACGCCTCCGCCAATCGTCTCCACCGGCGAAAATTGCCGCACGATAAAACGATCCCCGGGCAGCAGAAACACCTCGTCGTTTAAACGCAGGTACGCCGGCCCGGATCGCCCCGGCGCAAGTTGCGCGCCCTCGAGCAGCGTCACTTCCGCGATAGTTTCCGCCGTCCCTTGATGAAAGTGAACCCGCGCACGGTTCTTCATGGGCCGCGCCGAAGCAAGCAGCGTAATCCGCGCATCCAGATGCCGCGTTGCTCCGAATTTCCCCGCCGCCGCGAGCACCATCCCGCGCCGCACGTCCTCCAAATCAATCCCCGCCAGATTCACAGCCGTTCGCTGACCCGCCGTTGCGCGCTCGATCGCATGCCCTCCCGACTGCAGCCCGCGCACGCGCACGACCCGCGCCGCAGGCTGCAATTCCACTTCGTCACCGGCGTTCACCTGCCCCGCCACCAACGTGCCCGTAACAACCGTGCCAAATCCTTTCATCGCAAACGCCCGGTCAATCGGCAGCCGGAAATGCCGGCGCGCGTCCTTTGCCGGAATATTCCCTGCAACCTGCGAGAGCGCCCCCTTCAATTCCGTAAGTCCCGCGCCTGTGCGAGCGCTCACCGGCAGTATCGGCGCGCCCTCCAGAAATGATCCACTCAAAAACTCCTGCACTTCGCGTCGCCGCTGCTCCAACGCACCCGCATCCGCAAGATCCGATTTCGTCAACACAACAACACCGCGAGGGATTTCCAGCAACTTGCAAATGTCAAAGTGCTCGCGCGTTTGCGGTTTGATCCCCTCGTCCGCCGCGATCACCAGCAGCACCACATCAATTCCGCCCGCGCCCGCGAGCATGTTGCGCACAAATCGTTCGTGCCCCGGCACATCCACGAATCCCACACGCACATTCCCCAAATCCAAAAACGCGAATCCCAGGTCAATCGTGATCCCGCGCCGCCGCTCCTCTTCCAATCGGTCGGGATGCGTGCCCGTCAGCGCCTCCACAAGCGCCGATTTGCCGTGGTCAATGTGCCCGGCCGTGCCGACGATTACGTTTTTGTTTTCATCAACCATTGATGATTTCGTCCGCCATTCGCGCGCCAAATGTTTCGACTTGAAATGTGGGAGAAATCGGATGCTATCGGAGGGATTGCACTGCGTCAAACGCGGCACCAATCGCGCGAGGGCTCGCGCGAAGAAAATCTACTCTGCTTCGGCCCGTGCGATCTCTTCCGCAATCGCTCGTGCCGACGCCACAGGATCCGCCGCGCCGGTAATCGGCCGCCCCACCACAAGGTAGTCCGCCCCCGCTCGCACCGCTTCCGCTGGAGTAGCCATGCGTGATTGATCGTCCCGCTTCAGCCCGCCGCGCAACTGCACTCCGCGTCCAACCGCCGAGCCCGATGGACGCACGCCGCCCACCACAACTATGAAGTCCTTGCCGCAAGCTTTCTTAATCGCCTTCACTTCATGCGTCGAGGCGACCACGCCATCCAGCCCCGATTTCTTCGCCAGCTTCGCCAACCGGAGCGCCCGCCCACCCGGCGTCCCTGAAATCCCCACCGCGGCCATCACCTTCGCGTCCGTGCTCGTCAATATCGTCACGCCAAGCAGCTTCGGCGCATTCGGTATCCCCTTCAACGCCGCCGCCGCTTCCGCCATCATTTTCGGGCCGCCCAGCGTGTGAATGTTCAGTAGACGCACGCCTCCGATGGCCGCCGCCGCTCGCACGGCCCCCGCCACGGTATTTGGAATGTCATGGTATTTCAGGTCAAGAAAAACGCCGGGCCCCAGTTCGGAGATCCGGCGCACGGCTTCCGGCCCTGCAGCCGTGAAAAGCTGCTTTCCAATCTTAAAGACCCCTGCAATGCCCGCCAGCTTTACTGCCAATTCCAAAGCCGGTGCCAGATGGTCAAAGTCCAGAGCAACCACCAGCCTGCGGCAAGGAGTGGAGACTAGGGCCGTTTTGGCACCTCTAGCAGTTCAATCCGGAGCTTGGACACGCCTCGGCTAATCAGTCCAAGCTTTTCGGCAGCTTGGTAGGAGACGTCAATTTCCCGGCCATCAATGAAAGGCCCCCGGTCGTTAATCCGCACGACGGCGCTTTTGCCGTTCCGGGTGTTGATCAGCCTCACGATTGCGCCAAAGGGCAATGTCATGTGAGCAGCCGTAAACGCTGTCATATCATAAAGTTCGCCGTCGGCGGTGGTCCGGCCCTCAAAGGCCGGTCCGTACCAGCTCGCATCGCCGTACCACACTTTCATTGGCGGCTTGGGTACGCTAGCCCTCGCTACGAGGGGCGCCTCCAACGTCGGTGTAAGCCCCATCAAGAGCATCAAGCAGGGGATCGGCCCGATGAGCATTGCTAGTTTTCGTCTCATAGTGTGTTATTTTAACAACACAAAATCATATCACTATAGTACGGCCGGGCCAGAGGTTCAAGTACTTTCGGAAACAAATATTCCCCGTAAGCTGCTGATTTCATTAATCTTACAGGATTTGCACAGCTCTTCCACATCATCCACGATCCCGCGAGACGCTCCCGGGTCGGTAAAATGGGCAGTTCCCACTTGAATCGCTGAGGCCCCCACCACTAAGTATTCCAATACATCTACTGCAGTTTCGATGCCGCCAAGCCCTACGATGGGTATTCTCACGGCGCCAAAGGCCTCATGAACCAGCCGAAGCGTAAGCGGCTTAATCGCCGGCCCAGAAAGTCCACCAGTGGCCCGGCCCAGCCTCGACTTCCCCGTCCTGAAATCCACGCTCATCCCCGGATAAGTGTTGGCGATAGTCAGCGCGTCCGCGCCAGCCTCTTCTGCCGCCCGCGCTATCACCTTGATATCAGTCACGTTAGGGGAGAGCTTCGCCCATAGAGGTCGCTTCGATACGCTCCGGGCCGCGGCAACCACCTTCGCAGTCATCACCGGATCCACTCCAAAGTAAGCCCCTCCGGCATCGGTGTTCGGGCAGGACACGTTTAGCTCATAAGCCGCCAGCCCCTCCGCACCCTCTAGCACTCGGACTACTTCTGCGTAGTCCTCGACCGTGTACCCGAACACATTCGCGATGATGTGCGTGTGAAACTTACGCAGTTGGGGAAGTTTTTCCGCGACGAAGGCTCGAACGCCTACATTCTGCAGACCGACAGCGTTCAACATCCCTCCAGCCGTCTCGCACAGCCGGGGCGCGGGCGCGCCTTCCATTGGCTCAAGCGAAAGCCCTTTGACCACAATTCCACCGAGGCGGTTCAGGTCAACTAGGTGGGCAAACTCGATTCCGTATCCGAAGGTCCCACTGGCGGCAATTACGGGATTAGCAAAGCGCAGGGCGCCGACTTGAACGCTCAGGTCAACTGCTACCAGGGCGGTCATCTTGAATAATTCTAACACGGCGGCCGCACCAATTTCTCTCGCGCCTGTGGATAACCGAGCAGCTCGATTCGGTCACACTTCCCGCCCGGCTGCGGCTCCCCCCGCCTCTGTGTTACGATGTCCACCCGATGCGTGTCGTAGAAAAATCCCAACTGATGTCCGCCACGGAAATTGACCGCACCTTGCAGCGGCTTGCCCATGAAATTGTCGAGAAGAGCGGCGGCTCGCTGAACCTTGCGCTCATCGGCGTTCGCCGGCGCGGCGTGCCTTTGGCCCAGCGCATCGCGGCGGCCATGCGCGAAATTGACGGCGTGGAAGTCCCCGTCGGCACTCTCGACATCACTCTCTACCGCGACGATCTCTCGAAAGTCGCCGCCCAGCCCGTCCTGCAATCGAGCGACATCACTTTTTCGGTGGACGACAAAGATCTCATCCTCGTGGACGACGTCCTCTACACCGGCCGCACCGCCCGCGCGGCGATGAACGGCCTTTTCGATCTCGGCCGGCCTCGCACCATCCGCCTTTGCGTTTTGATTGACCGCCTGCACCGTGAGCTGCCGATCGAAGCAAGTTTTGTCGGCCGCATGGTGCAAACGAGCGATTCGGAAATTATTGAGGTGCGGCTGCGTGAAGTGGATAAGGAAGAGCGCGTGATGTTGGTTGAGCGCGTCGAATGAATCAGGCCGCGGCCAGGGCGCTCGCTCGCACCGAGCCGGCCGCCGCTGAATCTGTTCCAAAGGAAGGCGAGTTGGACCGCTTCCGGAATATTCTCGGTATAGAACCTCTCAGCGCGGAACAAATCGTATTTCTGCTTGACCAATCGAAGCCATTTCAGGAAATCCAGCGCCACCCGTTAAAAAAATTGGCGACCTTGCGAGGGAAAACGGTCGCGCTCGCCTTTTTTGAACCATCCACGCGCACGCGGATCAGCTTCGCTACCGCCGCTTCGCGCCTCGGCGCCGACGCCATGAATCTGCAGGCCGAATCCTCCAGCTTGAAAAAGGGTGAATCGCTCCTGGACACCGTGCACACACTCGATGCCATGAAGCCCGACTGCATCGCCATGCGCCACAGCAGTTCGGGCGCGGCCGAATTCATTTCGCGCCATCTGGAAATCCCGGTGATCAACGCCGGCGACGGCACACACGAACATCCCACGCAGGCGCTCCTCGATGCGCTCACGATTCGCGATCGCCTCGGCCACATTGACAACCTGAACGTCACGATTCTCGGGGATATCCAGCACAGCCGCGTCGCGCGTTCCAACATTCATCTGCTCGGAAAATTCGGATGCAGCATTACTCTCTGCGGCCCCGCGATGTGGCTCCCTCGCGAACTCGAAAAAATCGGCCCTCCCGGTTGCGAAATCCGCCGCACTGCGAATATCGAAGAAGCCGTCGAAGGTGCGGATGTTGTAATGGTCCTGCGCGTCCAGCAGGAGCGCATGAACGAGCCTTCACTCCCGCTCGATGAATACGTCCTGATGTATCAGCTCACTCCCGAGCGCCTGCGCTTGGCGCAGCCCGGTGCGCTCGTGCTGCATCCCGGCCCGATGATCCGCGGACTCGAAATTGATCCCGAAGTTGCCGATGGCCCGCAGTCCTGCGTGCTCGAACAGGTCACGAACGGCGTCGCCGTCCGCATGGCGTTGCTGTTCCTCTTGATGGGAACTCCCGTCGAAACACCCGCAGGCGAAGAATCCGCCGCTGAAATAAAGAGGGACGCGTCAAATGCTTCGGATTAGCAACGGCCGCGTTGTCGATCCCGCGAGCGGCGCCGATGCTCAGCTCGACGTCCTGATTGACGGCGAAAAAATCACGGCGGTCGGCCCCGCTGCAGAAATTTCACAAAACTTATCGCAGCGCGGCGGCAAAATCGAAACCTTCGACGCGCGCGGCCTCATCGTCGCGCCCGGATTCATAGACCTTCACTGCCATCTGCGCGAGCCGGGCGGCGAAGCTTCCGAAACAATTGGGACCGGCACGCGGGCCGCCGCGCGCGGCGGATTCACCGCCGTCTGCCCGATGCCCAACACGCGCCCGGTGAATGACAACGCGAGCGTCACGCGCTCGATTCTCGAACGCGCCGCCGCTTCCGCAAGCGTGCGCGTGTGGCCCATCGGGGCGTGCTCCATCGGCAGCAAAGGTGAATCGCTCGCGGAAATCGCCGCGATGAAAAAATCCGGCATCGTCGCCGTCAGCGATGACGGCAAGCCCGTCGCCAACGCGAAGCTCATGCGCCAGGTGATGGACTACTGCAACTCACTGGATTTGCCCGTAATTGATCACTGCGAAGACGCGTCGCTCGCGGCCGGCGCCGTGATGCGAGAAGGCGTCACTTCTGTTCGGCTCGGTTTGCGCGGTATGCCCGCCGCCGCCGAATCCATTTGCGTCGGCCGCGATGTTCAGGTCGCAGCGCTCACCGGCGCGCGCTTTCACGTCGCCCATCTTTCTGCGAAATCCTCTCTCGATCTTGTGCGCGAAGCAAAGAAGCGCGGGCTCCGAGTAACTTGCGAAGTCACGCCGCATCATTTCACGCTCACCGATGAAGATGTTCAATACGATTCGCACTTCAAGATGAATCCGCCGCTCGCTTCGCGCGAAGACCGCGACGCCCTTCTCGCCGGCCTCGCCGATGGCGCGGTCGACGCCATCGCCACCGACCACGCGCCGCACGAACCCGCCAGTAAAGCCGTAGAATTCGATAAAGCGCCATTCGGCATTACCGGCTTTGAAACCGCGCTCGCCCTCGCGCTCGCCGAGCTTTATAACGCCGGCCGCGTGAAACTCTTGCGCCTCGTCGAACTATTCACCGCCGGCCCCGCGCGCGTCCTCGGCATCGAACGCAAGCTCGCCGCAGGCCATCCCGCCGACGTCACAATTTTCTCCACCGATCACGCCTGGACATTCCGCGCCGCCGAATCAGCCAGCAAATCCCGCAACACTCCCTTCGACGGCCGCCAATTCAAAGGCGCCCCCATGGCCACCATCGTCGCCGGCCGCCTCGTCTTCAAGCGCTAAGACATGCGCCGCCACTTCATTATCATTTTCCCATTTGCATTTGCCGGCTTGCTTCTGTTCCAGAGCTCGGACACTCAATCGCAGTCACCGCCAGCTCAATTGGTGACGATCAAATTAACGACCCTGCCCGAACCCAAGGTGGAAGGCCGCTTGTCTCATTTCTCAAAGAAAGATCCTGAACGCGAAGAAATCCTAAAAGGCAATTTCCAGGAGGCGGGATGTCCAGCCGATGCCTTAACCGAGCAGAAGGTCAATCACGAGAAACTCCCAAATGTGGTCTGCGTACTTTCCGGCGCAACAGAATCAGAAATTATTGTCGGTGCGCACTTCGATCACGCGAGTGAGGGCTCCGGAGTTGTGGACAATTGGAGCGGAGCGGCCATGTTGCCGAGCCTCCTCGAATCGCTTGCGTCCTCACCTCGGAAGCACAAGTTCGTTTTTGTTGGTTTTTCCGGGGAAGAGAGTGGATTGGTCGGTTCGGATTATTACGCCAAAAAGATGAGCAACGAGGAAGTTCGAGATACTCGAGTGATGGTCAATATAGATTGCATCGGACTTGCACCCATCAGTATTTGGCTTACGCATTCAGACAAACATTTTGCCGACCTGTTTTATGGGATGTCGAAAAGCTTGGAAATTCCAATGAGAGTAGTGAACGCTGATCAAGTCGCGGATGAAGACTCGTCCAGTTTTCGAAAGCGCAAGATCCCGACTCTCATGCTCCACTCCGTAGATTCGGAATCCATTCAGATCCTCCACTCGCCGCGTGACAACATTTCCGCCATCAATATGGCTGATTATTACAGTAGCTACCGATTGATCGCCGCTTACCTCGCCTACCTTGACGCTACTTTGAATTAGACCCTTTCATCTGAAAGCCCCTGTCCGCCGGTCAGGTTGTTGTCATTTTCGGATTACCCCAAAAGTACTATTGCCGCCAGCAGAGGAATATAGGAATTCTATATTCATCATGACGAAACGCGTAAAACCAAAGATCGCACGAGGAAGCGCAGAACTCGCGATCCTCTCCCTGCTCGATAAACAGCCGCTCTACGGCTTTGAAATCGCGAAGCGCATTGAGGAAGATTCCGGCGGCGCACTGCATTTTAATCTCGCGTCTTTGTACCCCATGCTTTACGAGCTTGAAAAACGCGCCTGGATTAAAGGCCGGTGGCAGTCAAACCGCGCCGGGCGCGACCGCCGCTATTACTGCCTCACGCCCTCCGGCAAGAAAAAGCTCCTGCCGCTGCGCCGCGAATGGCGTTCCTTTTTCCGCGCGCTGGATTTGCTAGCGGGGGTGTCGCGTGCGTGATTGGCAAGCATTGGTTCGCGAACGATTCGGCGGACGCGGTCTCACGTGCGCGCAAAAGGATGAAGTTGTCGCGGAGCTGGCCGCGCACCTCGAAGATCTTTACGAAGAGAAAGAGCGCAGGGGGCGAATGAATCAGATGCAATCCGCTGCGCTCTCGATGACGTCGCGGATTGGCGCCGCCTTGCGCGAAAAATCCAAAATTCCAAACAGGAGGAGGGACAAATGAACGCTCGCACGAAAAGCGTGTGGCTTCCCGGCTTTGCGACCCTGACGGCCGCAATGGGCACCCTGATGATCATGGACCGATTCAACATTGAACCAAAAATGATCTCGCACGGACCCATCGGTCTTGTGCAGTTGTATCTGCCGTGGCTAGCCGTCCTGCCACTGATCGGCGGATTGGGCGCATATTTATCCCGGCAAGCTCAAGGACAATTTTGGGCGCGGCTTGTGGCCGCTCTCTTTCCGGCGCTCGTCCCATTTGCGATTTTCTTACCTGCCATCGTGGTCAGCGTGGTGTTCGACCATCATAAGACGTGGAGTGTAGTGCCCGTCGCATTTGCGGTGGTGGTCTTCAACTGGGTTTTGGTTCCCGGCGCGATGTTGTTTCTCGGAGCGTTGCCATTCCTGCGCAATTCGCGAATGGGACAAGCGCAGCAGGCAAGCTGCTGATTGGTTTCAACTTAGCGTTGCCACTTGCTTGATGCAGATAATTCGCGCGGCGGCCTAAGGTGTCCGCCGCGCGGTTTTTTTCTTTACATCCCGCGGCGGCCGGCTCCCGCTGTTGACGGCGGCACAATATTCTTCGACCGGAAAATTCCCACAAGGTTTCCATACATCTCGTTGTTGTGGATCACATTCCCAATCAATATTCCCGCGCGCAGTTGTGGACGGCCCGGCCCATTTGGACCCTGCGGCGTCACAATTTCCATCGCGCTTGAGTCCGTCAGAGCATCGTACACAGGCGTGCAGTAATCGATCGCCGCGTGCATCGCTTTCGAGAGATCGGCCTTCACCTGCGCGGTGTGCTCGTAGTCCACGGTGTTCGGATTCTTTTCGCCTTTCGCATTCGCGCAGGCGTTGAAATTGGCGTCAATCGTATGGCCCAGCATCTGCGCGAACGTGCGCGCCTCCGCGGTTGTGCCCAGTTTCGCGCTGAAATTTTCTTCCGGCATGTCGTCAGCGGAGTGAACCAGGTAAGTTGCGTTTCGCCGGAACGCGCCCTTTATATATGTGGCCAGCGGATCCGTCGCCGGAGCCCCTTGACCCGCCGCGCGGCCTCCGCCGCCCTGAGCAATCGCGGGAATCGCGGCCAATCCAAATAGCAGCACACTACACAGCAGCTTCTTCATTTTGATTTTCTCCTTTGATTTTAATCGTGCGAGCGCGCGCAAATCATAACACGACCGATTCCTGGTATTCCCCAAACACGCGCCGGAGCGCGTCCGAAATTTCGCCCACCGTCGCGTAAGCTTCCACCGCTCCGCAAATCGCGGGCATCAAGTTCGCGCCAGACTTCGCCCGCGCTTCGACTTCGCCAAGAGCCGCTGCCGTTCGCGCGGCATCGCGCCGCGCGCGCAACGCCTGCACACGCGCGATCTGCGCGCGCTCATTATCTGGATTCAGTTTCAAAGTAGGAATCGCGCGCGGCTCCTCGCTCTGGTAGCGGTTCACGCCGACCACCACCTGCTCGCCGCTCTCCACCGCCCGCTGATACTCGTACGCGGCCTTCTGAATTTCACCCTGCACGTAGCCCGTCTCGATCGCGCGCAGCATTCCGCCGAGCGCGTCAATCCGCTCGATATATTCCCGCGCGCCTTCTTCGATGCGGTTCGTCAAATTCTCAATCGCATACGAGCCCGCCACCGGGTCCACTGTGTTCACGACGCCGGTTTCCTGCGCAATCACCTGCTGCGTGCGCAACGCAATCAGCGCGGCATCTTCGGTCGGCAGCGCCAGCGCCTCATCCATCGAGTTCGTGTGCAGTGACTGGCAACCGCCCAGCACCGCCGCCAGCGCCTGAATCGCCACGCGCACAATATTATTTTCAGGCTGCTGCGCCGTCAGTGACGACCCCGCCGTCTGCGCGTGAAACCGGAAGAGCAGCGACCGCGCATCCTTCGCGCCAAACCGTTCGCGCATAATCCGCGCCCACAGTCGCCGCGCCGCGCGATACTTCGCAATCTCCTCAAGCAAATCGCTGTGTGCGTTCAAAAAAAACGAAAGCTGCGGCGCGAATTCATCCACCGCGAGGCCCGCCTTCACCGCCGCGTCCACATACGCAATCGCGTCCGCCAGCGTGAACGCCACTTCCTGCACCGCCGTCGACCCCGCCTCGCGGATGTGGTACCCGGAAATCGAAATCGTGTTCCACCGGGGAATTTCCGCGCGGCACCACGCGAAAATATCGGTCACCACGCGCATCGCCGGCTTCACCGGATAAATAAATGTTCCGCGCGCGATGTACTCCTTCAAAATATCGTTCTGCACCGTGCCGGAAAGTTTTCGCAGGTCCGCGCCCTGCTTGCGCGCCACGGCCACGTAAAGCGCCAGCAGGATCGCCGCCGTCGCGTTAATCGTCATCGAAGTGGACACGCGCTCGAGCGGAATCCCCTCGAAGAGCGTCTCCATATCTTCAATCGAGTCAATCGCCACGCCGACTTTTCCCACTTCGCCGCGCGCCAGCGTTGCGTCCGAGTCCATTCCGATCTGCGTCGGCAAATCAAACGCCACCGAAAGCCCGGCCTGTCCCTGCTTCAGCAAATAGCGGTAGCGTTTGTTGGATTCGCTCGCCGTGCCGAATCCCGCGTACTGACGCATCGTCCAAAGCCGCCCGCGGTACATCGTCGGATAGATCCCGCGCGTGTAAGGCGCTTCGCCCGGATACCCAAGCTCCGCCTCCGCATCCCAGTTCATTCCCGCGCTCCTGCCACTGCGGGATCCCGCAACCGCGGGATGATCCGGCACCGAAAGCGACTCCGGTCCGTAAACTTGCTCCAGCTCCATTCCCGAAAGCGTGTGGAATTTACCCGGTTTGTTTTCGGTCTTAGGCATTTCGTTCGATCAATTCATCAAATAAATGGAAACGCTCTTATCATGATGCCCGCGCAAAAAGAAAACATTGTCATCCTGAGCGGAGGCCGCTTCGGCCGCAGCGAAGGATCTGTGTGAAAACTTCACCGTGGACTGACCTTCGCAGACCCTACGCAACCTTCCGCGCCAAGTAACACAGGCTTCAGCCTGTGCGTTTCGGCATCGCCCTCTACACGACCTTCCGCGCCCTCAAAAATTGCGTTACCGCAAAATACGCCATCATCGCCGCGTACGCGACCGGCAATCCCACAATCCACTTCGACTCTCCCGCGCGCCACGCCCTCACCGCGGCGCTCGCGCTCGCCACCGCGATCACGCCAAACAGCGCACCTGTCGTCTCATGAAACAGTTGCCGCAGCAACCGCCACGCCGTGCGGAGAAATGTTTCTCTTCTTTTCGGTCCACTTTGTCCGGGAGCAATCGTCGTTGCGCTCATCCCGCGATTCTACCAGCTTCAGGCAATGCCCATGCAGTTTCGCCGCCCCGCAATTCGACCTCCGCCACCAACTTCGATATCATTGAATTAGGAGGCCAATAAAATGTCTGACGAAAATCGAAAGAAGTGCGCCCATCCGAATTGCACCTGCCCCGCCGACGCGGACAGCAATTATTGCAGCGCTCAGTGCGCCGCGGTCGAGCACACGCCCGACGTCGACTGCCGCTGCGGCCATCCCGGCTGCCAAGGCCGCGCGCACTAACCGAGGCGTGCGCCTTTCCTTTTTAACGTGTCGCCTTTGACTTTTTCGTAGGGGCGCTGCTCGCCGCGCCCGTCCCACCATTTGTCATCCCGAGCCCGCCCTTCGGGCGAGGGATCTGCTTCTGCATTCTCTTCCTATCCGTCATCCCGAGTCGTCTCGCAGGCGAGGGATATCCGGAGCAGCAGCACCGCTCCGGGGTTTTCGCCTTTAGCTTCTGATCTCCAACCATTCGCCACCAGCCACTGTCTTTCTCCCCCGCCCCCTGCACCCTCCGTGGCCTTGGCATAGGAGGCCCAGCCTCCACGCTTGCCCCGTACCGAGCGGTACGGGGCCGAAGTTTACCTGCCGGCAGGCATGGCACTCCTAAACGACCCGCGCACCTCTGCAATCGCCTTAGCCCAACAGACTTTCCGTTCGTCCGTGCCCGGATGGACAAGTAGCCCTTGTCATCCGACGGAAGACCGTTTAGATTCTACGCACCGAAACATGAGTGAAAACAGCATCACGCTTGATCAGCCTTCCAACTCGAAGCTCGCGATCATTATCCAGCAGGGAAAAGTTCTAGATTTTATCGACGGGAGTACGCAGCGGCGTGACACACCCGAAGAGTATGTACGTCAGGAAATCGCAAAATCATTAGTCCGCGAATACCGCTACGAGAAGGCCAGTGTCGAAGTGGAGTTTGTCATCCGCGTTGGGACACGAAAACCGCGAGCCGATCTCGTTATTTTCCCCGTCGGCGCGGTGCATTCGCAGCAACATGCATCAATCATCGTTGAATGCAAAGCTCCAAAAATAAGATCCGCCGACAGGAAAGACGGCGTCGGTCAACTTCAAAGCTATATGGCAGCCTGCCCAAACGTCACATACGGCATGTGGACGAACGGCGCTGAGAGATTTTGCTACCGACGCGTCGAAAGAAGCGGGAAGGTTGAATTTGAAGACGTTCCCGACCTGCCAGCATTCGGCCGAACAACTGAAGAGGAAGACCGCCCGCGATTTGACCAGCTGAAGCCCGCTACATCGGACGCCGGTACTGTCCTAATTTGCGTGAACGGCTCACGTATGAATAGGTGCAGCTGCGGGGTTTTGGCATGAGAATTGCCTAGCCCTCAACGTCTGCTTTCCACTGTTTGTAAGCTATTCGGACTATTCTTTCTTCCCGCTTACCTTTCATTCTCGCTACATACCAGTTTTCGTCGTTATATACGGTCTTTGCTCCGGGTGCGATGTTTTCCGTCCGCATCCAATTCCCCAACTCATTCTTCAATTCTTTAATTACTTCTGGAACGTCCCTATCATCGCGCTTGGATTGGGCCTCTTTGACGGTTGCGGATAGGGTTTGATCGGCTTTACCTCGCAATTCAGCGATCTGCGACTGTAAGCCCGCAATCTTCTTGTCATTCGCCTTAAACGATCCTGATGTAACTGCGAAGAAAAACAGGATAAATAGAATCAAGGCGAACAATGACCAATTATGACGAATAGGCGCGGGCGTTGACCCTGAAAGAGTTATGAGAAGCGAGCCAATGGCGATTAGTGCGGCCACAACCCACCACCACAAAGGCGTATTACCGCAAGCTTCTCGCAGACTGCCCAAATACTTAGACACGGCCTAGCCCTCTGCTCGCTATGGCAGATATTGGCATAATTCTGCTTTTGTTGCATTTTCCTCTTGACATACGTGAGCCGTGCACGTATATTCTCTCCATTATGAACACACTACCTTTGGACAAACAACAGACTGCAATCCAAGCCCTTATTGAGGGCAATAGCATCCGTTCTACAGAGCGTATGACTGGCGTACACCGCGATACGCTTATGCGGCTATTGATTCGGGTAGGGAACGGCTGCGCCCAGTTTTTAGATAAATACGTGCGCGGGGTTCGCGCTTCCAAAGTTCAAGTAGATGAGATATGGACTTATGTTTTCAAAAAGCAGGCCCGTATCAGCGTAGAAGAAAGCGCGTGCGGGTTTGGCGATCAATACGTATTCGTAGGCATTGACGCGGACTCTAAGCTAGTCATATCTCACCTGATAGGCAGACGGGATAGCGCATCGTCTTACTATTTCATGCGTGATCTAAAAGAACGGCTTGCTACCCGCGTACAGCTAACTACAGACGGTTTCAAGCCCTATATCAACGCGGTAGAAGATACATTCGGGCCAGACGTGGATTACGCTCAATTAGTGAAGATATACGGGCAGCCAAAAGCCCAAAGCTCTACTAGCCGTAATTGGTATGAGCCTGTCCGCGTTATTGGCGCAATTCCTACGGCTGTTACTGGCCGTCCGCGTGTCGCGGCTGTCTCTACGTCCTATGTCGAACGGCAAAACCTTACCATGCGTATGCAGATGCGGAGATTCACACGGCTTACAAATGGCTATTCCAAAAAACTAGAAAACTTAAAGGCCCATGTAGCCTTACACTTTGCACACTATAACTTTGTGCGGACTCACCAAACCTTGCGTGTTACTCCTGCTATGGCTGCAAACCTTACAGATCACCTATGGACACTTGAGGAACTTTTGGAAACCGTCCAACAGTGATATAAGCCGATTGTCCCGGCTGTCTCCCGATAAAACTTTAGTAGCGGTTATGCCGTGCATACGGACACGCGGCCTATGTCCGCGAGAAGGGAGACGGCAATATGAGTAGTAAAATGCTCAATCCCTTGCGAGTGATTCTCGTTTTTGTTGCGAGACGCCTTGCAAGCGGAGTCATACTTTACGTACCGCACTACTACGTAGTGGCTTGACGTAATTTTTAGGGAAAACAGCCGGGATAATCGGAGGTCAAAATGAAACTATTTAGACTTAGCCTAGTGATAGGGATATTCGCACTCTGCACGCCTACTACATATTCTGAAGCACAACAGCATTGGATTGCGCCTCACTTTTTGACGGGCGAGGACTTGAATCGGGCTTGCCAAGAAAACAGAGAATCGGTATCAGGTGGTATGTGTTTGGGCTACATTACAGGCGTTGTAGATGCGTCAACAGGTGTAGAGGTTCATGCGGTCTTAGAAGATGGCACAAATGTTTTACCCTTATGCCTGCCCGATTCTATATCGAGTAGCGAAATTCTTCGGGATATTGTTGCAAAGTCCATGAAGGATCATCCCGAAAGATTGAAGAATCCCGCCGCATCGGTAGTTCGCGCTGCATTTCAATCTTTTGGATGCAAGTCAGGCTATCCTAACGGGGTTATCCCACCAACAAAAAAGAATTGACTACGTAAGCCGTTCTAGTATAGGCTTTTGATATGGCGAAAATACCACCGGAATTAAGCGCGTACCTGTCCAAGCTAGGCAGGAAAGGCGGGAAGAAAGGCGGCCCTGCTAGGGCTGCGGCTATGACCGCTCAACAGCGAAGCGAATCCGCACGTAAGGCTGTTACGGCTAGGTGGGCGGAGAAGAAAAAGGCCTCTTAACAAGAATATCCGCTAATAAGTTCTCTCTAGCTTCCATTGCTTTCAATCTAAATTCCGTTTCAGCTTCGGGCATTGCCTCATAATCGCCGCCGTAATTCATAGAATAGAGATCAATCGAGCCGCCACAATGGTCAATAAAACTTATGGCCTGCCCGATAAGATAAATCGCAAGATTAGATACCTCTGGAATTGTCATCTTTGGCGAGAATAGAACTGCGGCCAAATAGCGAAGCAACGACGAATCGCCTACCCCTAAAAAGCTAAAATCATCCGCGTTATGAATACCTTTACCATCAAATTCAAGAAAAGCGGGCTTACTGAAAATAGATGATGTTCCAATTAGCAGTTCTAACTCTAAACCTCCATATAGCCGCCCCATTCCGGTCAATACAAAGTCTGCCGCCTCTTGGACAATTTTGCCGGGGTTGTTGTCATCTTCTTCCAGAGCCGCTTGAGTTTCGTCTAGGCGGGCGATTAGTTTTTCGCGGGCTTCTCTTGCGAGGCTAGAGAGGCCCGAATAGCCAACCATTATTTTCTCCCCAGAGGGCCGCTCAATTACGTCAATTTTCTTTTCAAAATACTTAAAGGCTCCAGGCGCGGATACTTGTCGATCCGCACCCAAAACAATACCCGTTTCACACCTAAAGCCCACAACAGCCGTCATTGCCTTTATCTCCCGTTTGTCTGGGCGAATATAAGGCTTTATAGGCTTATGGGGAAGTCTCGCGGGTAGTATCGGGGGGCGAATCACGGCTTTATCCCTCCAAAAGTCTATTTGGTAGAATTGCTAAGGCCGCGTGAAACCCTGACCTGCTGCCAACCCACGTGACAATATGGAGGTGGATGGGTTGGGGAGGACAGCCAAAAACTGGACTACACGCGGCCTTAAAAACCCCTCCAAATTCATAAATTCAAATTAGGACAGCACCCGGACGCCTTGCTATTCGCGTTTCGCCGCTGTCATAACTACATTGCGGGCAACCAGGGACTCCAAAAGTCTCAGGCATTCTGGGAACTTCTTAAGCTCATCTTCTGCAAGATCCGCGACGAGAGGCATAACGACGAAGTGCAGTTTTACGCTGGAGCCAACGAGCGCCACGGCGTCAATGGACCACTAAAGGTTCAGAGGCGAATTGAATCCCTTTTCACTCAAGTCAAGGACGACTATCCCGCAATCTTCAAGAAATCCGAAACCATTGAGCTAAAGCCTGTGGTACTGGCCTACCTCGTCGCTCAACTTCAAATGTACTCCTTATTAGAAAGCGACATCGACGTAAAGGGACGAGCCTATGAAGAGATTGTCGGGTCAAACCTTCGCGGGGACAGGGGCGAGTTCTTCACTCCTCGGAATATCTGCCAAATGGCAGTAGCAATGCTTGATCCCAATGAAAAGCAGCTCGTCCTTGATCCCGCATGCGGCACGGGCGGATTTCTCATCACCGCTATGAATCACGTCATCGAGAAGATCAGGGCGGCAGAGATGGCGAAGTGGGGGAATAACATCGCGCGTGCAGAAGAAGCTGTCAAAGCACGCATCAGAAAGTTCGCAGAAGAGTTCATCGTTGGTATGGATTTTAACCCAGAACTGGTAAAGGCCACCAAGATGAACATGGTTATGAACAACGACGGATCAGGCAGCCTGTTTCAAGCTAACTCTCTTGAATCGCCCACGATGTGGGATTCTGACCTAGCAAAGCGGAACCTAATGGGGCGCGTAGATATTTTATTTACGAACCCACCCTTCGGGTCCAAAATTCCGGTGACTTATCCGGCGATTTTAGAGAAATACGACCTGGGCCACTCCTGGACGTACGACAAGGCTACAGACGAGTGGCGAAAAACAGAAGTGGTGCAAAAATCTCAGCCGCCTGAAATACTGTTCATCGAAAGATGCGTCAAATTTCTAAAACCGGGCTCAGGTCGCGCTGCAATTGTTTTACCCGACGGCATCCTTGGCTCACCTGGTTTGGGTTACGTACGCGAATGGATTCTGCGTAATACGCGCGTCCTGGCGAGTATCGACCTCCACGCTGACACCTTCCAGCCCGACGTCAGCATTCAGCCGAGCCTGCTAGTCCTTCAACGCAAGACCAATGAGCTCATCGCAGTGGAAACCGCCGCGCGCAGGACCAACGACTACGAGGTATTTATGGCCGTCGCGAATCATGTCGGTCACGACAAACGCGGCAACAAGACCTACGTCCGAGACCGGAAGGGCAACGAAGTCATCGAGGAGATCGAGGAGTTGGTGAAGGAATGGGACAACGGGACTCCCGCTTACAGGAGACAACTAACTAGGAGAAAAGTGGCTGACGACAACACGCTACAAATTGCGCAGGAGTTCCGTCGATGGCTCTCCGAGCAAGACTAGTTGCTCCACCGCCACCACCCAAAGAGACGTGGCAGTGGCACAAAGCCAAGTATGCTGGGGTTTCGGTTTCCGCTTTGCTCAGCGGCGACCGGCGTATGGAAGCCGAGACTTATCTTTCCTCCGGATTTGGCATTCGCGCAGGCATCGAGAGCAAGCCGAAAGGTTGGGTACGCCTCAACACCCTCGCAAACGTCTGGATGCCAGGACGACTAAAGGGCATTCAAGTCTCAAACCAATTCGGAACTCCATTTCTTACTGCCACGCAGGTCTTCGATATCCGCCCCGTCCCCCGCAAATGGTTGGCACTAGATCGCACCGCAGATGCAGCAAGCCGCTTTGTAAGACCAGGGACAATTCTTGTGACCTGTTCCGGCTCCGTCGGCCGTCCGACGCTCGCTTATGCACCACACGAAAACACGCTGATCTCACATGATTTGCTTCGCATTGAGGCCACCGATCGGAGTCAACAGGGATGGCTGTACGCTTACCTCCACTCGCCCCAAGTCCGCGCTATGGCTACGAGTGCGCACTACGGCCACATCATCAAGCATCTCGAGACCAGCCATTTGGATGCACTTCCGATTCCCACTGTGAGCGAGGGAGTCGCGAGCGAATTTGCCCGACGCCTGTCCCAAATCCTAGACTTGAGAAATGAGGGGCACCGCCTAACGCTCGAAGCTGAAGCCCTATTCGCAAAGGCCTTTGGACCAATCGAGATCAAAGATTGGGGGGAATCCGGTTTCTCGATCAAAGCCTCAGAGTCACTTTTTTCTAATCGGCGAAGACTTGATGCGGCCGTGCACAATCCCGGAGTCGCCTCTATCCGCCGACATTTGTCCAAGAACGGCCAAGGGTTCGTGACTGTGGCGAAAGCGGGCTATGACGTTTGGCTGCCAACCCGTTTCCGCCGAGTCCCAGCGCAGGATGGTCCGCTGCTGGTGGACAGCGCTGATCTTACCGAAGTAAATCCCGACCTAACTAAGAGAATCGCCGACGGCAGCTTCGGTGACGCGTACAGGGGGCGAATTAAGGCGGGATGGATTCTGCTGGCTCGATCCGGCCAGACGTATGGAATTATCGGAACCGTTGTGCTGGCACAGCAAGACCTCGAGGACAAGATCATTTCCGACCACGTAATTCGCATAAGGCCGAAGGCAGATGCACTCATTGAGCCCGGCTATCTTCTCACTACCCTTTCACACCCGATTTTCGGGAGGCCCGTACTGAAGTCACTTGCTTACGGATCAAGTATCCCCGAACTCGAGGTCACAGACATAATGGCCCACGAGATCGTGCGTCTGAAAAAAAGCGACGAGACCGCCATAGCCGAGCTAGCCGAAGCGTCAGCTAAGGCCCGCGCAGCGGCGGACACGCTCGAACGCGAGATCTCGACCGACGCAGGCACTATCATCGACCGATTTATGGGAGTTGCCGGAAGTTAGATTTCAACCCTGAGGTCCCGCCAGGGGCGCATCCTCTGCCCCGCGAAACTGGCTCGATGCCCCTCATTTTTCCCTTGACATTTACTATAACCCTACGGTAATCTTCGTTGCAGACTGCGACTTTCCATTCGAATAGATTCCCAAAATGGGAAACCTGCCTGCCGGTAGGCATGGAGTCGGCCCTACCGAGTACCGCCCGTAAGAGTATGATTCTAAACGACTTTAAGTCCATTAGAATCACACTCTTACAAGCCACTTCATCGCCAAAATCGTAAGTGATTGATTCTATTATGCTTAGTATACTACAAGTGAAACACCGTAAGTCCTTAAGAATCATACTCTTAACGGCCATCGTCGGCGTAACTCCTTTAGAATCACACTCTTACAAAAAGATAGGGGTGGACGGGGGTAGTGCCCTTTCTCTCCCGATATCAATCCCTGCCTTGAGGATCCTCAAGCTTCCCTCAAGCCTCAACTCCAACCTTCAACATTCGGTCATCGCAATTCCAACTTCAATCAAAGGAGCTTCAAATGCCTCAAAAAACTATTTCGTCCGACAATAAATCTAGAACTAAAAAGCACAGAACGGGCATTCCCGACGAAGGAAATCGCTGCAACCACACTGACGCCCTCGGACGCCAGTGCCGCGCCCTCGCCCTCAGGTCCGCCGAATCTCGCGGCGGCACAAAAGGTCTCTGCTTCAAGCACGGTACCGAAGAGCGCCAGCTTCGTGACGCCGAGGAAATCGCCGAAGAACTTCTCAGCGGAACGCCACCCATGCTCAGCACGACCATCGCCGTCAATCGCGTAATGGGCAAACTCTTTCAGTTGACCGCAAGGAATCGTCTTCCAATTCGCCATGCATCCACGCTCGCTTACATTGGATCCCTGCTTCTCAATAGTTGCGAGGGCGTGAAACACGAAATCATCGGCTCTGAAGGTCAGGGACAATGGTTCGGCTTCACCCACCAGGCGATGGAGGCGATCAGGGCGCTCAAAAAAAAACCACCGGAGGAGGAATCGTGACGCCTCCGTACCGCTGGCCCCGGTCTTCCTTACTTCGTCGTCATCCCGAGGCGGATCGCAGCCGAGGGATATACGGCCCAGCAGTACCGGGCCGGGGTTTCAGTCGGTCACAATGCCGGGGGGAACTGATGTGTTAGAATTGATTTCCCATGCAAGCGAATATTCGGAAGCTGGTCGAGCTGCAAGAAGTGGATGTGCGGCTCGTCGGACTGCGGCGCGCCGTGGCCGGGATTCCGGCGGACCTGGCAAAAATCGAAGCGCGGCTTGCCGCGGCGAAGAAGCGTCTCGCGGACGCGCGCGACGCTCACACCACCAGCCTGAAGGACCGCAAGAAATACGAGCTGGACGTCGAGCAGTGGAAGGAAAAGGCGAAGAAGTACCGCGATCAGAGCTACGAAGTAAAAACCAACGAAGCTTTCCGCGCGCTGCAACACGAGATCGGTAACGCTGAAAAAGAGATGGCCCGCGCGGAAGACCGCTTGCTCGAGCGCATGGTGGCCGGCGAGGAATATGACGTCCAGATCAAGGCCGCCGACGCCGCTCTGAAGGAAGCGGAAGCGGCCGCGACGCGCGAGAAAGCCGCGCTGGACGAAGAGCGCGTGGCGGCGGAATCGAAGCTGGCCGCGGCGGAAGCCGAGCGCGCTGCAGCGGTCGCGGAAATTTCGGAGGAGCTGCTCGCGGAATACCAGCGCGTGGCGAAGTCGCGCGGAACGGCGCTGGCCGCGGTGTTGAATGAGTCATGCCACGCATGTGGAATGCACGTGCGGCCGCACGTGTACCAGGTGTTGCGCCGCGCGGGCAACGAAGAGATTTTTCACTGCGAGACGTGCGCGCGCATCCTTTATTATGCGGAGCCGGTCGTGCCCGCGGGTTTGGTTCGCGAAGAGACGGCTGGCGGCGATGGTCAACCTGCGGCGTCGGGTGATGCGGCGGCCTCAGGCGACGCAACCGCCGCGGACGCGACGCCATCGGACGCGGGCGCTGATGCCAAGCCCGCCGCGCAAGCACATACGGGCGGGCAATGACGGCGCGGCGCCGCGACACGATTCCCGCGCGGCTTTTTTCAGAGCCGGAACATCCGACGGACATTTTCACCGCGGAAGTGGACGGCGCATCGCGGGGAAATCCCGGTCCCGCATCCTACGCAGTAATCATCCGCAGACCTGATGGGTCCACCGTTTACCAGCTTGGAAAATATTTGGGGCGCGCGACGAATAATGTGGCGGAATATTTCGCGTTGATCACGGCGCTGGATTATTGCGCTTCCACAAACATCCATCGCTTGCGCGTGCGCAGCGATTCGGAACTGCTGGTGCGGCAAATGCAAGGACGCTACAAGGTGAAGAGCGCGTCGCTGAAGCCGCTGCACGAGCGCGCGCTGCGGCAGGCGAAGTCGCTGGCGTACTTTGCGATCGAACATGTGCCGCGCGAGTTGAACAGCGACGCGGACGCGCTGGCGAATTCGGCGCTGGACCGCACGGGCGAGGTTGGGTCGAGCGTGCGCGTGCTGAGCGGCATAAAACCGGCTGCGAGCCGAACGATTCGCGCACGGTACAAGGACGGAGTGCTGCATCCGGCGGAGGCGCTGGATTTGGCGGATGGCGCGGAAGTGGAGATTGTGATCAGCCAGAAAGAAAAAGTCTAGCTTCGCGCGGAGTTCGCGGAGATGCTGTCACACAGATCCTTCGCTTCGCTCAGGATGACAAGCAAGAACGAATACCGGACGACTACCGAAACTTGGCGCGGAAATTCAGCGGCTATTTCAGGAAGTAGGAGCGGTAGAGGGTGTCGCGTTGCGCGGGGATGTAGCCGGCATCGGAGATGATGCGGCGCAACTCGTCTTCGTTGGTGCGATTGCGGACGCCCGCGGCGTAGACTACGTTTTCCTCGATGAGGATGCTGCCGACATCGTCGGCGCCAAATTGCAAGCCCACCTGACAGACTTTGATCCCCGGCGTGAGCCAGCTTGATTGCACGTGATCGATGTTGTCGAGATAGAGGCGGCTGATCGCCAGAGTTTTCAGATAGTCCACGGCAGTGGCTTCCGGGACTTTTTTCCCGAGCGGCGTATTTTCCGGCGCAAAAATCCAGGGGATGAATGAGGTGAAGCCGCCGGTGTCTTCCTGAATGCGGCGGACGCGCTCGAAATGGTTGACGCGGTGACGAACTTCTTCGCCGCAGCCGAACATCATCGTGGCGGTGGTGCGCAGTCCGAGCGCGTGCGCGGTGCGGTGCATCTCTTCCCACTCATTGCTGGTGCATTTCAGGCGCGAGATGCGGGCGCGGATTTCGTCGTCGAGGATTTCGGCGCCGCCGCCGGGGATGGAATCGAGGCCGGCGTCGCGGAGGCGCGCGATGGTGTCGCGCAGAGTGAGGCCGGAAACTTCGGCGATGCAGAGAACTTCGGGCGCGGAAAAGCAATGGAGGTGCACGCGCGGGTAGCGCTGCTTGAGCGAGCGAAGAAGCATTTCGTAATATTCGATGCGCAGATCGGGATGCAGGCCGCCCTGCAGTAGTACACCGGTGCCGCCGAGTTCAATCATCTCGTCAATTTTTTCGTAGATGGCCTCAAGCGAGAGGATGTAGCCATCCTTCGCGCCCATCGGACGATAGAACGCGCAGAAGGAACAGTATTCGGTGCAGAAATTCGTGTAATTGATGTTGCGGTCGATTTGATAGGTGGCGACGCGCGGATTATTTTTTTTGTTGCGGACGGCGGTGGCGGCCATGCCGACGCCGATGAGGTCGTCGGAGGCGAAGAGGTCGAGGGCTTCCTGGTTTGTTATGGCCATGGCTATTTAGCGTGTCACCTAGTCTACAAAAACGGGGTCGCCACGTCGAACGATTCCCTCGCGCAAGACGACGCCGTAGACGCCGAGGCAGTTCGCGTGATTTCTGGCGACAACTTCAAGCACTTGGGGCGCGGGCTGCGCCGTATCTGGATCAAGCGTGATTACTTTGCAGCGCCCGTCTTTCTTTGCGATCACGAATGCGGCCGCATCGCCGATGCGAATTGTGCGGCCAATCAGCGAGTCTTCATGTCGCGGGGTGCCGTGCGCCCAATCCACGATGAAATTCGGGCGAAAGCGGCGCAGGTCGAGTGAGAGGCCGACTTCCTTTGAAAGCGCATCGATGCTTTGCGTGCTCAGCAAGGAGATGGGGCGCGCATCCATCATGCTGCGCTCGGAAAAGCGGATGGCAATCGCGCGGCCAAATGTTTTTTCAAGATAAGAGCGCAATTCCGGAGCGGCGACATCAAACTTTTCGCCTGCGGGCGTGGTGACCTCAACGCGATAATCGGCATCGCCAGGGATTTGTTGCTGCGCGGACGGCGGGGAAACAAAGCGCGACTTCAAGAGAATCATTTCCGCCCACACCCGCGCCGTCATCCAAGGAAAATCGGCGACGCCTTTGGGGTCAAGGAACGCGTACACGCGATCGCCGACGAGGCCCGCGAATGTTACGAAGGCTTCGTCGAGATCCTCGCCGGACATTCCTTTCACGGGATAGCGGCGGAGGTGGGTGAGAGTTCCTGCGGGTTGGGCGTTTTCATTCATGGTTCACGGCGCGAAACGATGATCACGCGCGCCGCAGCGAGGCGGCGTTCATCGAGGAATGGGATGGCGCAAATTCAACGGGATGGGCCTGCGGGATGAGTCCGGCTTCGGCGCATTGTTTGTAATAAAGTTCTAGGCCTGCGAGATTTTCCGGGCCGAGAGAAAAATCGATGTTCTCGCGGAGGTAGCGTTCGAGCGGGCGCGCCGGCAGATCCAATTTAAGCGCCGCGCCTTCGGCGATTTCATTGATACGCGCGAGGCCATATTCCTTGGAGGCAAGAAAATCCGCGAGGATTTCGGGCGTGACAGCTTCGCGGCGCGCGGCCCAGACGGCGAGGACGCAGGGGCGCGCCGTCATTTCGTGCCACTGATGCGCGACGTCATAGACAAAAAGGGAATCCACGCCGGGGACGGCCTGATCGCCGGGGTCGCCGCCGCAGCAGAATTCGCCGGTGGGCTTTTTCTCGGCCAGTTGCTCGAGCTTAATGGCGATGCGGAGGGCGGGATCGCCGATCACAAGCGCGGCGTCGGCCTGCGCGAGCATCGCGGAAGGATCTGGCGCGGCGGGGACAAATTCGGGAGAGATGCCCCAGTAATTCCGGCAGAGTAATTTTACAAGCGCGGCGGAACTGCGCGAACTGGTGTCAAGCGCGAAGCGGCGCGCGAGCTCGATCGGCTTACGCGCGATGACGAGGATGCTGCGGACTTCGCCGCGCGCGGCAACGGCCATATCCGGGAGGACGACGAGGCCTTCGATGCGCTGATATTCTATGGCCGGAATGATCGCGATATCGGCCTGGCCGGCGCGGAGGGCTTCGGCGCAGAGCGAGGGGAGCGTGAAAGAGAGATCGTATTTGCCGGCAAGGGGGCCATCCGTGAAACCCCAAACGAGGGGAGCGGTGTTCAGGTACTCGACGATGGAGATGCGAAGTTTGGCCATGGGTCCCTGCGACGTTAAAGGTAAATATAGCACATTCCGAAATTCCGATTGCCCGCCACCGCGAATGGCAAAAAGTTCAATCCATTCGGAAAGATAGGCGGAACAGAACGATTCGGCATCTTTGATGCGCCGCGAAAAGAAGCGATTTGCAGTCGAATCAGCAACAAACGGGAAGCAATTGCAAGGCGAGATGAACATGGTGTCAGGAATTCCGCGGGCTCGTTGACTTGCCGCGATATGCAAACTAGAATCGCGGCCAAATGACAGACATTCCGTCTTTGATCGACCAAACCATCTCCCATTACCGCATCGTTGAACGTATTGGCGGCGGAGGCATGGGTGTTGTTTATAAGGCCGAGGACATCCGGCTGCACCGCTTTGTAGCGCTGAAATTTCTGCCCGATGAAGTCGCCAGGGACCCGCAGGCCCTAAAACGATTCGAGAGAGAAGCGCAAGCAGCCTCCGCGCTGAATCATCCGAGCATTTGCACCATTTACGATATTGGCGAAGAGAATGGCAAGGCGTTCATCGCGATGGAATATCTGGAAGGTTCGACGCTGAAGCACATGATCAACGGGCATCCGTTGGAAATGGACCGCCTTCTCGATATCGGGATCGAAATTGCGGACGCGCTGGACGCGGCGCATGCCCAGGGAATCATTCATCGTGATATCAAGCCCGCCAATCTTTTCGTCACTCGCCGCGGGCACGCAAAGATTCTGGATTTCGGCCTGGCAAAATTGCTGCCGACGCGCGCCGGAAGCGCGAAGGTGGGCGAGACAGTGGGCACGATGACTTACGCGGCAGGCGATTCGGGAGATATGTTTACCAGCCCCGGCACCGCCGTAGGAACGGTGGCTTACATGTCGCCAGAACAGGTGCGCGGCAAGGAACTCGATCCGCGCAGCGATCTTTTTTCGTTCGGAACGGTGCTATACGAAATGACCACGGGCGTGATGCCCTTCCGCGGCGATACAACCGGAGTAACGTTTGAAGCCATTCTGAATCGCATGCCGCCCCCGGCATTGCGCCTGAATCCGGAAATCCCGCCGAAGCTCGAAGAGATTTTGCAAAAGGCGCTGGAAAAGGATCTCGAGATGCGTTACCAGGTGGCCGCTGAAATGCGCGCGGACCTGAAACGCCTGCGGAGAGAAACCGACTCGACGGGGAAATTTACATCGAGCAGCAGTTCGCAAGCGTCCGGCAGCGTAGACCTTCCGCTCTCTGGATCCGCACCGGCGATGGCGGCAGCCGCTTCTTCGGGATCGGTGCAATCCATATCGAGCTCCTCCGTACGGCAGGTGGCTGGCCAGCACAAATTAGGATTAGCGCTCACGTCCGTAATCGTGCTGGCGCTGGTTGCAGCGGCGGCCTTCGGCGTCTATTCATTGGTTTCACACAAGAAATCCGGGGGATTTGAAAGCTTCACGGTTACGCCGGTGACGGAGACGGGCAAGGCGTCGCAGGCGGCGATGTCACCCGATGGGAATTACATCCTAAACGTGCAGGCGGAAGGCGGCCAGCAAAGCTTGTGGCTGAGAAACGTGCCCACGAAGAGCAACACGCAGATTATTCCGCCCTCGGATGACCAGTACTGGGCCGTTGATTTTTCACCGGATGGCAATTCGATTTACTTCATCAAGGATGAAAGATCCGAAAAAAACGTGTTCAGCTTGTACCGCGCGCCCGTGCTTGGCGGGAACCCGGAGCGGGTCATCCACGATATTTACAGCGACATCAGTTTCTCGCCCGACCGCGCCCACATCGTATTCATCCGTCAAAAACGAAACGAGGGCGAGGGCGATCTGATCATCGCGAATGCGGATGGCTCAGGAGAGAAACTTCTATCCAAGCAGACGACGCGATTGAGAACGCCGGCATGGTCGCCGGATGGGAAGTGGATCGTGGCGCCGGAATATATTGCCGACCAAACGGGATTATCACAGCTGGACCTCTTCGATCCCACCACGGGCGAGAAAAAGATATTTAAGAAATACGATCTGGATTTGGATTCGCCCCTGTGGCTGCCGGATCAGAGCGGCATCCTGGTGACGGCAACCGGGCGCGATTCAAATTTCAACCGCAGCCAGGTGGGTATTATTTCTTACCCCGAAGGAACTTACCGGCCCGTCACCAATGACACCAATTCGTATCCGGGTATAAGCCTCTCGGCTGACGGCAAGACGATTGCGGCGGTGCAGTCTCAGTTTGTGGGAACGCTGCAAACCGCGCCATACGACGGCAAAGAGGCCGGAAAGCCTGTCACGGTGAGTAGCCGTCCGCCAACGAGCTGGTTCGGCTGGACGTTTGACGGCAAATTGCTTGTCGAGCAGGAAAATGCCATTTTTCAAATGAACGCCGACGGGAGCAACCGCGCGCCAATCCTCCACGATGACGTTCCTTCATTTGGTCCGATCACCTGCGATCACGGGCGCTATATCATTTTTGGATCCGCTTCGCGCGGCGGCGGCAATTCGATGAATATCTGGCGAACGGACGCGACGGGCGGAAATCTGAAACAACTGACGACGGGAACCGATGACATGCCTGCCATGTGCTCGCCCGATGGAAAATGGCTCGTTTATGCCAGCTTCGATAATGGAAAATTCGTGGCGAAGAGAGTTTCCGTGGACGGAGGAACTCCGACACAACTCTCGGAAGCGTTGCTCACCTGCGGCTGCGTGAATGTATCGCCGGACGGAAAGTATCTGGCATTTCAAACGCAGCCCACGCCCGGGGCCGCGGTGGTAATCAAGATCCTGGATTTTAATACCCTGCAGCCGGCGAAAATTATCGAACGCGATCCGCGCGCGGGCGGCGAGATTCGCTACACCTCTGATGGAAAAACAATCGGCTACTTTGTCCGTGAGAAGGGCTTGTACGCGCTGTGGGTATCACCTGTGGACGGATCGCCGGGCCATCGCGTGACCGAGTTCGAACCGGATCGTATTTCGGATTTCCACTGGACTCCTGACGGCAAAACGCTGGGCTTGCTTCGCACGCACTATGATAGCGACGTTGTGCTGCTGCACCAGACTACTTCATCTCACTGAGCGTTTCTGATTCCAGATAAATCGCAGAATCTTTCAAAAAGGATGTAACACTTTGGGTGCTGGCATAGTCTATCTATGTAAGGAGGCTGCCTTGAACAGAGACGAGATTCCTCCCGGGACGCTTCACCTGCTGATCCTGCGTTCGCTGGCGCGCAACGGGAAGATGCACGGATTTGAAATTGCGAAGTTTATCGAGAGAGTTTCCTCGGAGGTGCTGCGCGTGGAAGAAGGGTCGCTGTATCCGGCGCTGCAGCGGATGCTGGTGAAGGGATGGGTGGCGGCGGAGTGGGGCGCAACGGCGGAAAACCGCCGGGCCCGTTACTACCGGCTGACTCCGCTTGGGAAGAAGCAATTGGAAGTTGAGGTGAGTGACTTCGAGCGGGTGATGGGCGCGGTTGCGCGAGTGATCCAGACGGCGTGATGGATTGAGGAGAGCGACTGAAATGCTTGGCGAGATGTGGCGTCGAATCGCGAATTTGTTCCGGCGGGAGAAGTTTGACCGCGAGCTTGAAGATGAGATGCGGCTGCACAAGGAGCTGCGCGAACGGGAGTTGCGCGAGAGTGCGGATGCAAACGATGTGGGCGGAGCGAATGATGCGCGGTTCGCGGCGCGGCAGCGATTCGGAAATGAATTGAGATTGCGTGAGGAGAGCCGTGACATGTGGGGATTGAGCTGGATGGGAGATTTCGCTCAAGACGTCCGGTACGGCGCGCGAATGCTGCGGAAGAACCCCAGCTTCACAGCGATTGCGGTTCTCACGCTCGCGCTCGGCATTGGAGCGAATACGGCAATCTTCAGCGTAGTGAATGCCGTGCTGCTGAAGCCGCTGGCGATGGAAAATCCATCGCGCGTGATGTACGTGCAAGAAAAGTGGCGTGACCAATATCCTGGATTTTCGGTTGGGAATTTCACCGAAGTGCAGAAGCAAAACACGTCATTTGAAAAGATGTGCGCTTCCGACAACGCGAGTTTCAATCTTTCGACCGCGGATGCTCCCGTGCGCGTGCAGGGCGAGATTGCCACCTCGAATTACGCGGCGACGTTTGGAGTCCAGCCGATGGCCGGGCGATTCTTCACCGCGGATGAAGACAAACGCGGAACGGTGCATGTGGTGGTAATCAGCGAGCGGCTTTGGAGGACGCGTCTTCAGGCGGACCCCGGAATTATCGGGAAATCGCTTCGGGTAAACGGAATGCAGAGCGTAGTGGTCGGCGTGATGCCGAAATCGTTCGACCCATTGCTGCTCAGCAGCGATATTTGGGTTCCGGCGGCATTCACGGCGGAACAGATTGCCGATTACGATGATCATTATTTGAATGTGATGGGGCGCCTCAAAGCCGGCGTGTCTCCGGCGCAGGCGCAATCGGAACTGAATGTGATCGCACTGCGGCTACAGAAGGAGCAACCCCTTGATGATAAGGACCGCGGCTTCCATCTTCAGCCGCTCGCCACCACATTGCTTGGCGACCAGAGGCGTGTGCTGTGGTTGATGCTTGCCGCGGTGGGATTCGTGCTGCTGATTGCTTGCGCGAACATCGCGAATCTTCAATTGGTGCGGGCGCGCGGGCGGCAGAAGGAGATTGCCGTGCGAGTGGCTCTGGGAGCCTCGCCGGCGCGCGTAGTGCGGCAACTGATTGCGGAAAGCCTCGTGCTTGGATTCGTCAGCGGGATTATCGGAGTGATGTTGGCGTTCTGGGGAGTGTCATGGATCGTCGCAGATGGGCCGGCGGGAGTGCCGCGGCTGGATCAGGCGAATGTGGACGCGACAACACTAGCGTTCGCGTGCGGCGTGACGTTGCTTTGCAGTTTGCTATTCGGGCTGGCACCGGCATTGCGATCCGCGTCCATGCGGCTTAGCGAGGCGTTCAAGGAAGGCATCGGGAATTCCAGCGGAAACAGAGATCGCGTCCGGAGCGCCCTGGTGGTGGGCGAGATTGCGTTGGCGCTGGTGTTGATGGCGGGCGCCGGATTGCTACTGCGCAGCGCGCTGCTCGTCTCGCAAGTGAATCCCGGTTTTGACACTTCCAACTTGTCCGTCGGGCGCGTGGGCCTTCCGGACGCGGGGTATCACGATCCCGAAGTTGCGCGGCAAACGTTTGCAAAGATCATTGCGGCGGCGGCCGCACTGCCCGGCGTGCAATCGGCAGCCGTGGTTTCCCGGGCTCCGCTGGCCGGCGGCGGAGGGAGCAACGGACTGATTGCCGAGGGTAAGGCATTCGACCCATCGAATTCGGTGGATGCGCAATTAAGAATCGTATCGGCCGATTATCTTTTAACCGTCCGGATACCGCTCGAAGCCGGGCGCGAATTCACAGAGCAAGACAAGCGCGATAGAGCGATGGTCACGATCATCAACGAAAAACTTGCGCGCACCATGTGGCCGGGTGAAAACCCGATTGGCAAGCGCTTCGCGTGTTGCGAGGCCGGGCCGAAGGGGCGCGAGGATCCCGTATGGCACGAAGTCGTTGGCGTCGTGGGAGACGTCCGCGCATGGGGCTTGGATCGGGAAGTCGAGCCGGAGTTTTATATTCCGGTTAACCAGATGCCGCCGAACTCGTGGGATTGGATCGGGCGCACCATGGACGTGGTGGTGCGAACGCAAAGCGCTGCAATTCCGGCCAATGAGCTGCGCGCCGCGGTTGCTTCGATCGCGCCCGGCGTGCCGGTCTACCGGCTGTCAACGATGCGTGAAAAAATTTCCGGCACGCTCGCGCAATCGCACTTTGACACATTCTTGCTTGCGGTGTTCGCCGCCACGGCGCTGCTGCTCTCGTCCGTGGGGATTTACGGCGTGCTTTCTTACATGGTGGCGCAGCGTACGCGCGAGATCGGAATCCGTGTGGCGCTCGGCGCGATGCCGACGGATGTGATGCGCGGCGTGCTGTGGGACGGCGCGCGGTTGACGGGCGGGGGGCTGATCCTGGGTCTTGCCGGCGCTTTCACCGGCACCCGGCTGCTTTCCTCGATGTTGTTCGGCATCGGCAGCACGGACGCGATCACATTCGCCGGTGTGGCGATCATCCTCATAGTGGTTGCGCTGATGGCAAGCTATCTGCCCGCGCGGCGCGCGACAAAGGTGGATCCGATTATCGCACTACGCTACGAGTAGCCAGTGCGCACCTGGACGTTCCCTTCATCCATCTACTTCGGCAATCCCGGAGTAAGTAGAGATCCCCGGATTGTTATAAACTCTCGCGTCCGTTAATTTGTGCCCGGACAGTCTGCTGAAGTGGAGGAAACTGGAAATGAAACGCCTGAGCATACTGTTCTTGCTGATGATCTTGAGTGCGGGTGCCTTTGCGCAGGGGCGCGGCGCCGATGCGGCAGCCCCCGCGGGTCCTTTGCCTACGATTGCGCAAAAGACCGCGGGGATGCAGAAGTTCGACGGCTACTTTCCGTTCTATTGGGACGCGCGCGCGGGAAAAATCTGGCTCGAGATTTCGCGCTGGAATACTGAATTTCTCTACACGGAATCGTTGGCCGCCGGGATCGGACAGAATGATATCGGGCTTGACCGCGGCCAGACCGGCCGAACCGAAGTGGTGAAATTTGAGCGCTCCGGGCCGCGCGTGCTGCTCGTGGCGATGAACTACGGCTTTCGAGCCGTGACGGACGATGTGAACGAGCGCCGCGCCGTGGAAGATTCGTTCGCGCAATCGGTGGAGTGGGGCGCGGACGTGGCCGCGGAAGACGGGCAGACGGCGCTTGTGGATGCGACGCCATTTTTCATGCGCGATTCGCACAATGTGATTGGCACATTGAGGCGCGGACAGCAGGGGATGTACCGGCTGGACCCGTCGCGCTGCGCATTCTATTTGCCGCGAACGAAGAATTTTCCGAAGAACACGGAAGTGGAAGTCACGCTCACTTTTGCGAGCGATGAGCCGGGGGGATTGGTGCAGCAGGTGACGCCCGACGCGTCAGCGGTGACCGTGCGCGAGCATCAATCGCTGATCGAGTTGCCGGCCGCCGGATACAAGCCGCGCGTGTATGACCCGCGTTCGAGCTTCTTTGGAATTTCCTACATGGATTTCGCTATGCCAATCTCCGAGCCGGTGGAGAAACATTTTATCGCGCGGCACCGCTTGCAGAAAAAAGACCCGTCGGCGGCGATGAGCGAGCCGGTCGAGCCAATCGTTTATTATGTGGACCGCGGCGCGCCCGAGCCGATCCGCTCGGCGCTCGTTGAGGGCGCGAGTTGGTGGAACCAGGCGTTTGAAGCTGCGGGCTACAAAGACGCATTCCGCGTGGAGTTGATGCCGGAAGGCGCGGACCCAATGGACATCCGCTACAACGTGATTCAGTGGGTGCACCGCTCGACGCGCGGGTGGTCGTATGGCGCATCGGTGACGGATCCGCGGACAGGCGAAATCCTCAAAGGGGCGGTTTCGCTCGGCTCGTTGCGCGACCGGCAGGATTTTCTAATTGCCGAGGGATTGCTCGCGCCCTATGAAAAGGGCAAACCTCTATCGCCGAAACTGATGGAGATGGTGCTGGCGCGCATTCGTCAGCTTGCGGCGCACGAAGTGGGCCACACTCTCGGTCTTATGCACAATTTTTCCGCGAGCACGGTAAACCGCGCGTCGGTGATGGACTATCCGCCGCCGACCATTGACCTTGGCGCGGACGGCATCCCGGATCTATCCAACGCCTATGCGAAGGGCATCGGCGCATGGGACAAAATCTCGATCACCTACGGCTATTCGGATTTTGCTCCGGGCACGGACGAAGCTGCGGCGCTCAATAAAATCATGAACGACGCCTATAGCAGCGGGCAGCGGTATCTGACGGATCAGGATGCGCGTCCGCCTTCCGCGGCAAGCCCTTACGCGCATCTGTGGGATTCGGGTGCGAATCCGGTGGATGAGTTGAACCGCATTATGAAGGTGCGCGCCGCGGCGCTGAAGCGTTTCGGCGAAAATAACATCCGCGAAGGCGCGCCGATGGCCACACTCGAAGACGTGCTGGTGCCTATTTATATGCTGCACCGCTATCAGGTGGAGGCGGCGGCAAAGGTCGTCGGCGGTATAGATTATTCTTTCGCGCTGCGAGGCGACGCACTCACGCCCATCAAGCCGGTGCCGCCCGCTGAGCAAAGGCGCGCTCTCGATGCGGTGCTTGCCACACTCACTCCTTCCGAGCTTGCGCTGCCCGATTCGCTGCTGCGCATGATTCCGCCGCGGCCGCCCGATTATCCGCCGTCGCGAGAAAATTTCCGGCGGCGCACGTCGCCCGCATTTGATTCGCTCGCGCCGGCGGAAGCCGCAGCGGTGCACACAGTGGCGTTCCTATTTGACGCCAGTCGCGCCGAAAGGCTCGTGGAAGCGCACGCGCACGACGCGCAATACCCCGGTTTTGGCGAGGTGGTGGACCGAATTCTGGCGGCGACGTGGAAGGCTCCGAACGCCTTGGGCTATTCGGCGGAAATTCAGCGCGTTGTGAATGAGACAGTGCTCTATGACCTCATGTCACTCACAGTAGATGCGAACGCCGCGACGCAGGTTCGTGCCGTCGCTTCGCTGAAGCTCGCGGAACTGCAAAAGTGGCTCGCCGCGCAATCCACCGCGACGCAGGATGAAGGCTGGCGCGCGGCATATTCATATTCGGCGGATCAGATCAGACGCTTCCAAACGGATCCGAAGCAATTTAATCTGACGCATCCAACTGTGCCGCCTGACGGAATGCCCATCGGCGACGACAGCGATTGGGGCGGCAACTGAGAGTAACGTGGCGACGAAGACCGGCAGCCCTCCGAGATCGCTCGTTCAAGCGGAATTCACTTACTGTATATATTTGACATGATGACTATTGAGAGATTAGGGTATGTTCCACAATGGAACTGTCCTCATCCCTCTCTTGGTTGGCGCTATCTCTTACGCCCGGGCTCGGCGCCCGTTTGCTGGGGCGACTGCTGCGCGAGTTCGGATCGCCCGAAGGCGCGTTCGCGGCTTCCCTGACCGCGCTTGAAGCGAGCGGGCTGCCCGGCGCTGCCGCGCAAGCCGTGTCAAAGCGCGTGGGTTTCCCGGCGGCGGAAAAGGAAATTGCCTGGGCTCAGGAGCTGGGAATCAAGCTAATGCATTGGGGAGAAAGCGTTTACCCGCCTCGGCTTCTTGAGATTTACGATCCCCCGCCGCTGCTCTATTTGCGCGGAGACCCGCAGGTTTTGCGGCGGTATTCCATCTCTATTGTGGGCACGCGACGTCCGACCCCCTACGGGAATCTAATGGCAGAGAGGCTTGCGCGAGACCTTGCGGCGCGCGGCCTTTTGATTGTGAGCGGGTTGGCGCGCGGGATTGACTGCTCGGCGCACCGTGGGGCGTGCGCAGCCGCGCGCGGAGCTACCGTCGGCATCCTCGGTACCGGGATGGACGTTGTCTATCCAAAGGAAAACCGGAAAGTCTTCGCCGAGGTGGAAAAAAGCGGCGCTCTGATTTCCGAATTCCCGTTGGGCACCCACGCCGCGCCGGAGAATTTCCCGGTCCGCAACCGGATTGTCGCCGGCATGAGCCTCGGGACAATCGTTGTGGAAGGCGAGCAGTATTCCGGATCGCTGATTACGGCGCGGCTGGCTATGGAATTTGGCCGTGAAGTTTTCGGCGTACCGGGAAATGCCACACAACCCACTAGCTTCGCGCCGAATCAATTAATTAAGCAAGGCGCAAAACTGGTGACGGGGTGGGAGGACGTGGTTGAGGAATTGCCGACGGAAATCCGCGCGGAATTGTTCCCCGTCGAAACACCGGGTGCGGGCGAGCAGGAATCACTCATCACGGAATCACTTGCGCCCGAGCAAAAAAAGCTGTACGACTTGTTGAGTGCCGATCAACCTGTGCAGGTGGATACGCTCGTTGAGAAATCCGGAATGAATTCTTCGGGCGTGCTTGCGGCGCTTTGCGAAATGGAATTGAAGGGAATCGTGCGGCAACTGCCAGGAAAACAATTTGTGAGGGTCATGTTCTGAAGCACGGGGGAAATGGGGAAAGGTAGCCAGTAGGACACAGCGCCACATATCCCGCAGAGATTCGGTTACAACAATTCAATGGGAAAATCGCTCGTCATCGTCGAATCGCCGGCCAAGGCGAAAACGATCAATAAATACTTGGGACGCAATTTCAGCGTCAAGGCCTCCATCGGTCACGTGATGGACCTGCCGAAAAAGGATATCGGCATCGTGTTGCCTCCCGACGATGATAGACCGGCAAAGAAAAAAGCGAAGAAGCGCGCCAGCGCCAAGAAGAAACCGGAAGCGAAAGTGCGCCCGTATAATCCGGCGAAGATATTCGAGCCGACCTACGTTGTGATTCCCGGTAAAGACAAGGTTGTGAATGATTTGAGGAAAGCGGCGTCGACCGCAGACGCCGTCTACCTGGCCGCCGATCCGGACCGCGAAGGCGAGGCCATCTGCGCGCATTTGACGGAAGTATTGACGATGTCAAAGGACGACCTCTTTGACGGCTACACGCCCGCGGTGAACCGCTGGGGCCGCAAGGGAAAACGGACCGCGGCGGAAACAGCGGAAGCCAAGACGATTGCGCCACCCGTGGCGGTGGATGTTCCCAAGGACATGCGGAAAAGAATTTTCCGCGTAATGTTCAATGAAATTACTCCAAAGGCGATTCGCGCGGCGTTTGATACGGCCGGACAGGTGGATGAGCACCTTGTGGATGCGCAGCAGGCGCGCCGCGTGTTGGACCGGATTGTGGGCTACAAAATTTCGCCCCTGCTTTGGGAAAAGGTGCGGCGCGGGCTTTCCGCCGGACGCGTCCAGACCGTGGCGCTGCGGCTGATTGCCGAGCGTGAACTCGAAATCAAGGCGTTCGTTCCGAAGGAATATTGGACCATTCACGCGCGCCTGCAGGCCGCGGAGCCGCCCATCTTCCAGGCGAAACTCTGGCGTCACAAAGGTGAAGAGATTGAAATTTCGAACGAGGCGCACGCCACCCAAATCCTCGATGAACTGAAGAAGGCGAAGTGGCAGGTCGCGGAGGTGGTGCAAAAGGAAAAGCGCCGCAACGCTCCTCCTCCTTTCACGACTTCCAAGTTGCAGCAGGCCTCCTACAACCGATTGCGTTACACGGCCAAGCGCACGATGGGGATCGCTCAGAAATTATATGAAGGCGTGGAGCTTGGCGACGAAGGCTCGGTCGCGCTGATCACCTATATGCGCACGGATTCCGTTCGCGTATCGAACGACGCGCTGGAGCAGGTGCGTGCGCTGATCCCACAGCAATACGGGCCGGAATATCTGCCCGAAAAGCCGAATTTTTATAGGAGCAAAAAAGACGCGCAGGACGCGCACGAAGCGATTCGTCCGACGGATGCGGCGCGGACTCCGGATTCCGTGCGGCGATATCTGGACGATGAGGCGTTTAAGTTATACCAGCTGATCTGGCAGAGATTTGTGGCCTCGCAGATGGTCCCCGCGGTGTTCGATCAAACGACGATTGACGTGGCGGCCGGTGATTACACGTTCCGCGCCTCGGGTTCCGTTGAGAAATTCGCGGGATTCCTGGCGGCATACCGCTCGGGCGAGGAAGACCTTGAGAAGGGCGAGGATGCGGACGAGGAAGGGAAGCGTCTGCCCCGCGTGAGCGAGAAAGAAATTTTGAAACTGGCGGCTGTGGAACCGGCGAGCGGCGGCGAGACAATGCCACCCGTGCGCTCAGAACAGCATTTCACGGAGCCGCCTCCGCGCTACACGGAAGCGACGCTGGTGAAAGAGCTCGAAGAAAAGGGAATCGGCCGGCCCTCCACGTACGCGGCGATTATTTCGACGATTGTGGAACGCGAATACGTCACCAAGGAGATGGGGCGCTTCACTCCGACCATGCTGGGAGGAAAAGTTAGCGTCCTTCTCGTGAAAAGCTTCGAGGATATTTTCGACCTTGGCTTCACGGCGCGAATGGAAGAGGAATTGGACGAAGTGGAAGAAGGAAAGCTGCCCTGGAAGGAAGCGGTGGGAGATTTCTACACGCGCTTTATTAAAGACCTTGCTCTGGCGCGCGAGGACATGCAGTCATACAAAATAGGAATCGCGACGGACGAGCTTTGCCCGAAATGCGGCAAGGGGCACTTGCTCGAGCGAATCAGCCGCAATGGATTTTTCATGGGCTGCGACCGCTACCCGGACTGCGACTATACGCGCGATCTTTCGCCGGAGCTTCCCACCGATGGTGAACATCCGACCGAAGCCTGCCCGGAATGCGGCAAGGAGATGGTGCTAAAGCGCGGGCGGTTCGGAACATTTCTCGCGTGCAGCGCTTATCCGGAATGCAAGACGACGCGCCGCCTGGTGCAGGGTACGCGCAAGGCTCTCCAGCCCGATGAAATTCTTGAAGAAAAATGTCCGCTTTGCGAATTGAATCTGGTGAAGAAGCACGGACGATTCGGCGAATTCATCGGCTGCACGGGCTACCCGAAGTGCAAATACACGCGGCCGATCACGCTGGGCATCAAGTGCCCCAAGTGCGGCACCGGCGAATTTGTGCGGCGCGGCAGCGCGGGCCGGGGCGGACGTATGCGCGTCTTCTTCGGCTGCTCGCGTTATCCCGAATGCGATTTCACTTCGCCGCACGAACCGATTGCAGAGCCCTGTCCGAAGTGCGGCGCGCCTTTCATTGTGGAAAAGCGCCTGAAGACGGGCGTGATCCGCTCCTGCATAAAAGAAGGATGCGATTGGGAAGCCATCGTGCCGGAAGAGCAGCCGCAACCGGAACTTGCGGGCGTTTCCGCGAAACCGTAATCACGTGACGTGTCCATGAAGGAATTCATCGAAAAATTCGTCTACCATCTGGAGAACGAGCGGAACGCCTCACCTTACACCATCATCTCGTACCGCAGTGACCTCGACCAATTCCTTCATTACATCTCCCCGCCTGAAGACAAGGCTTCCGCGCCCACCCGAGTCGCGCGCAAATCGCTTTCACCGGCGGACATTGACCACCGGCTCATCCGCGAGTTCATGGGACATCTCCACGCGAGCGGCAATCAGAAATCCACGATTGCGCGAAAGCTCACCTCGCTTCGCGCCTTCTTCAAGTATTGCCATCGCGAAGGGATTGTCCGCAAAAATCCCGCCAAACTTGTGGCCACCCCTCGGTTGCCCAAGCGCATCCCGCAAGTGCTCCCCGCGGAGGACATGGGCCACTTCCTCGATCAGATGGGCTCGGCTCCGAAGCGGCTTTCCGCACATGCGGGCTCCGAAGAAGATGCGTCGGCCGGTGTGATGCCTGCGTGCAAAAAGGCCGCGGCACGCGGACGGCGCGCGGGTGCGCCGCCGCGCGAGCAATCGCGCGAATACCTGCGCCGCGACCGCGCCATCCTCGAAATGCTTTACTCCTCCGGCCTGCGCGTAAGCGAATTGACCGGTCTCAATCTCGCCGACATAGACCGCGCGCAGGAAATTCTGCGCATTCGCGGCAAGGGCCGCAAAGAACGCATTGTCCCTTTCGGGTCCAAGGCGTTGCATGCGCTGGATGCGTATCTGCCCGTCCGCGCGATGATCATGAAGAAGACCCGCGTCAGCTCGGACTATGAAGCGGTCTTCCTGAGTTCTTTCGGCCGCCGGATCGCGACGCGCACCGTCCAGCGTCTCGTCGGAAAGTACGTTCGCCAGGCCGGGCTGAACTGGAATTTGCACCCGCACTCCTTCCGCCACGCTTTTGCCACACATCTGCTTGCAGATGGGGCGGACCTTCGCTCGATTCAAGAACTGCTCGGCCACTCCTCGCTTTCCACAACGCAGAAATACACCCACGCCACCATTCGCCAGTTGATGGAGGTTTACGACAAGGCGCATCCCCGCGCTTAAGTTTTCCTGTTTGAAAGGCTTCGCGTTGCTCCGCCGTCTGAACTCGGTTATCCTCTTCGTTCTTTGGGAGAATTTATATGTCTAAACTCCGGGCGTCCCGTGTAATTGCGTTTCTTTGCGTTGCGATAACCGCCATTTTTTTCGCTCCTCGCGTCACCGCGCAGGATAACTACGAAATTCAGGTGTATGGCGCGGACACCGTCGCGCCGGGCCACACGATGTTCGAGCTGCACAGCAATTTTACGATTGATGGCTCGAAGACTTTCTCGAACGGATTGTTCCCCACCGAACACGCCGAACACGAGACGCTCGAAATCACTCACGGCTTCACGGACTGGTTCGAGGTCGGCTTTTACGTGTTCACGTCCATCCACAACGGCCAGGGCTGGGATTGGGTCGGTGACCACATCCGCCCGCGCGTCCGCGTGCCGGAAAAATGGCACTGGCCGGTCGGTGTGAGCCTTTCCACCGAAATCGGTTATCAGCGCCGCGTGTATTCGCCGGACACCTGGACGCAGGAGATCCGCCCCATCGTTGATAAGCAGATCGGGAAATGGTATTTCGCGGTTAATCCTTCGATCGAGATTTCCTATCATGGTGAAAACGCATCCCGGCCGCCGCAGTTTTCGCCCAACTTTAAATTTAGTTATGACTTCACGAGCAAAATCACCGGCGGGATCGAGTATTACGGCTCGCTCGGGCCCATCACTGGATTCGATCCTGTCGCGCAACAGCAGCATCAACTTTTTCCGGCGGTTGATTTGAACCTTGCGCCCCAATGGGAAGTGAATTTTGGAATGGGCTGGGGCTTCACCAGTTCGACGGACCACCTCATCGCAAAAATGATAGTTGGCTACAGGTTCAACTGGTAGGATTGCGGGCGCTTGCGCATCGCGGCTGTGATAGACTCCGGTCGTTTCCATGGAATGATTCTCTTGCAGGAGTGACTTCAATGAAATCAGCGGCAAAGCTTTTCGCGGTAATACTTCTCCTCGGTTCCCTCGGTTTGGCTGTTCGCGCGCAGGATGAGCCTCCCGCCGGAGGTGGTCGCGGCGGCGCGCAGGGTGGCCGTGGCGCCGCCGCGCGCGGGCCGCGTCCTTACGACCAGGTCATCACCGCTGACGCCAAAACGCAAAACGGCGTCTTCATGGTCCATCTCGTGAAGGAAAAGAACACCGGCGCGGAACATTATTATTATGAGATTCCGCCGGCCCAGTTGAACAAGGATTTTCTCTGGGTCAGCCTCATCGCCAAGACGACGCTTGGCGTCGGCTATGGCGGAGATTACGACGGCAATCACGTTGTCCGCTGGGAGCGCCGTGAAAATAACGTCTATCTCCGCAGCGTCTCTTATGAAGTTGTCGCGGACCCGTCGCTGCCCATCTCGAGCGCCGTTCGCGCCTCGAACAACGATGCCATCATCATGTCATTCCCGATTGAGGCTTTCGGCAAGGACGATGCGCCAGTCATCGAAGTCACGCGCCTCTTCGCCACGGAAGTTCCCGAGTTCAGCGCGCGCACGCGCCTGAACGCGCGCGGCTTTGACGCCAGCCGTTCCTACATTGACCGCGTCACCGCATTCCCGCTGAACATTGAAGCCGAAGCCACGCAAACTTTCACGAATCCGCCCGAAGCCGGCGGCGCGGGCCGCGGCGCTCCTGCGCCCACTCCGGGCGGAGGCCGCGGGGGCGCGGCAGGCATGCGCGGCAATAGCGCAACTGTCGTGATGCATTACAGCATGGTGAAGCTCCCCGAAAATCCGATGATGCCGCGCTTGTTTGACGACCGCGTCGGATATTTCTCCATCCGCCAGGAAGATTTCGGCCGCGACGAGCAGAAGGCCGTCCGCCGCACTTACATCACGCGCTGGCGCCTCGAGAAGAAAGATCCCAACGCCGCGCTCAGCGAGCCCGTCAAGCCCATCGTTTATTACATTGACCCCGCCACGCCGGAAAAGTGGCGCAAATATGTAAGGAAGGCTATCGAAGATTGGCAACCCGCATTCGAGCAGGCCGGCTTCAAGAACGCGATCATCGCGAAGGACGCGCCCACTTCCGAACAGGACCCCACCTGGAGTCCGCAGGATGTCCGCAACTCCATCATCCGCTGGTTGCCTTCCACCACGGAAAATTCCGTCGGCCCCAGCATCACGGACCCGCGCACCGGCGAAATTCTCAACGCCGATGTCGAGATCTACCACAACGTCATGAACCTCGCGCGCGACTGGTATTTCATTCAGGCCGGCCCGCTCGATAAGAAGCACACCGCCACTTTGCCGCTTCCGGATGAAGTCATGGGCCGTCTGATCGAATACATCATCGCCCACGAAGTCGGCCACACGCTCGGCTTCCAGCACAACATGAAGTCGAGCTCGCTTTACACCGTCGAGCAGATCCGCAATCCCGCGTGGGTCCATGCCAATGGGCACGTCGCCACGCTCATGGATTATTCGCGCTTCAATTACGTTGCGCAGCCGGAAGACAACATTCCGTGGGAAGACCTCGTTCCCAAGATCGGGCCTTATGACAAATGGGCCACGCACTGGGGTTACGCTGTGATCCCCGGCGCGAAAACTTCCGATGACGAAAAGCCCACGCTCGATAAGTGGACGCGCGAGCAGGACGCTACGCCCTATCTGCGCTTCTCCACGGACCACTCCGACGGGACCGATCCCGGCGAAAACACGGAAGCCGTTGGCGACGCCGACGCCGTCTATTCCACCGGCATGGGCATGAAAAATCTTCACCGCGTGATGGGCATGGTCGTTGCGGCTACTTCCGCGAAGCCCGGCGAGCCCTATGACGATCTCTCCGAGCTATATGGCCGCATCCTCGGCCAGTGGGTGCTCGAAATGGGCCATGTCGCGGTGATTGTCGGGGGCGTTGAATCGCAGGACAAGCACACCGATCAGCCCGGGCCCACGTTCGTCCCCACTTCGCGCAAGCGCCAGGTCGAGGCCGTGGATTATCTCGTAAAGAATGCGTTCGCCACGCCGACGTTCCTCATTCGCCCGGAAATGACGCGGCTGTTTGAGCCGGAAGGCGTGATGGATCGCATCCGCACCAGTCAGATGTCCGTGCTGAATCGCCTTCTGCAGGATGCGCGCATCGCGCGCATGATTGAAATCGAAGCGGAAGACGGCGCCAATTCCTACCATACGACGGAATTCCTCGCCTCGGTTCGCCACGGCATCTGGAGCGAGCTGGGCGAAAGTTCAGTCGCGATTGACGCCTATCGCCGCAACCTCCAGGACGGCTATCTCGAGGACCTCGCCGTGAAAGTGAACGAACACACCGCGGGGATGGAAGAGGTCCGCGCGCTGCTTCGCGCTGAATTGAGGTCGCTCAACACGGAAATCAATTCCGCGATTCCCAAGGCGGCGAACGCCGAAACCCGCGCGCATCTCGAATCTGCGAAGGACTTCATCGCCAATGCGCTCGATCCGAAAATTCCGTTCGTCGCGGCCTCGGCTGCGGCGGGCGGCCGCGGAGGGCGCGGCGGCATCGGCGCAACCGGCACAGGCCGTTACTCAACCGCGTCAGGCGGCGCCGCTTCAACAGATAGCATTTTTGACGCCGATCCCGAAACGCTCGGCTGCTGGCCCGATTACATCATCCTGCCCTCAACCGGCAGCGGCATCCACCACTAATCTCAACTCATTCTGGAATCTGGAAATCACGAAGCCCCCGGCGGAACTCGCCGGGGGCTTCTGGTTTTCAATGCACTCTTTATGTAAATTCGTTTTTTAAAATAAGCCGCTAATGTGGCTTGAAGATCTGCCGAGCAGAAGCTAGTTCTGCGAGCCGGGTCCAGCCGCAGCAGCCGACGCGCTCGGCTTGTAATCTTCCCACTTCACGGTCAGCCGGACACTTATGCGTCCGGTCTTGGTCGAGACCACTTCATCGGAGCGCAGGTAATTCGGAAACCAGATTTTTCCTTCGACGTTTTCGCGGTAGGTGTCAAACGTCCTGAACGGGAATGCATCCGTCGCGACGTCGCCGAGTTCTGTCTCCCATTTTCCCAGGGTTTTCACGACCACGAAGTCCTGGTTGTCGACCCAGATTACGCCGCTGAAAAGAGCGTGTTGCCGGTCCACTTGCTTCGGGTCCAGGCGAAAAATGTAAGTGTTCAATTCGTCGAGCTTTTCCGTTCCCAGATAAACCACATCGTATTTTCCAATCTGCGTAGTGCCGAACGGCAGCGGCGGGATCTTCTGCAGAATGTCCAGGTGCTCGTAGTCGAGATCCAAATGCTTTAGCGTGGATTCCGGATGTTTCTCGCCTTTTTCATAGGCCCTGCCGTCCGGCGCGTGGGCGAAATCGGTCGAAATCAACAGTTCGCCGGTGGCTTTGCCTTTGTCGTCAAACTCCTGAACCCGAACGGTCCGATGATAATTATAGCTGTCGTGAACCTGGACCATCTGGTCTTCGTTCTGGCTGAAGCGCTTGATGATCTCGGCCACGGGAATTGGCGGCGGATCGGGCTTCGGATTCGCCGGGTCAATGAGGATGGTCGGCGGCGCGTTCACCGGCGGCGGCATGGGGCCCGGCCGCGTCTGCGCCCAGATGGGCAAAATTCCAGGCAACGCCACGGCCAGCGCGGCAGCCGGAATCAAAATTCGGATTGCGGGAATCAGGCGCATGTCAGTTTAGATGCATGCAGCGCGCCACGCGTTTATTGTCGCGAGCGGCGCGGCCTACGGCTCATGGAGAATAGTGTAGCGCAGATGGACGCCCGCGTCGTTACCGGACGCGCCGCTCGCGGGCAATTCGAGGAGCAGCCGCGCCGAGAACTGTTTTTGCTCGATGCTCGCGCGGCCCGCGTCCCATTCCATCGCCAGCGTGGGCTGGCCCACCGTGCGCACTTCAACGCGCTTGGCTTCCGCAGGCAACAAAATTTCCGCGCCGCGCGCAACGAACGGCGAGCAGTGCCCTCCGTCAGCGGCGCTCGAGGTGGGGATTGCGCCCGGATTGCCGGCGCGATTCTTGGGCGCTTCAGTTGGCGGATTTGCTGCCGCGGAATTTGCGGCGGCGCTTTCGGGCAGGGAATTTGCGAACCAGCAGAATTGGGTGTGGTCCGCAGCATCTGCCGCCGCGGGCACGGAGAAGGCCGTCACAGTGTTCGCAACCGGATTCACATTCTGATTTGCGTTCACTTTGCTCGCGGAATAAATGGGAGTGGAAAGGTAATGCACTTCAACGGTTTCCCCGCCGTCTTTTGTTTCCAGGTGGATCGTTTTCTTGATCGTGCCTGAAATCAGAGAGTCTTCAGGGAATGTGGCCTCGAGCAAAATCGCCGGATGGCCGTTTTCGGTTTCCCACTGCGCGTGGTACGGCAAATTCATAGTCGGATCAATGAACGTGCCTGTTCCTCCGGGGATATTATCCGCGGGTTGTTTGGCATCGCGGACGTGAATCAAATCACGCAACCCGCCGACGGTTGTCGTGAGATTCGAGTCCGTCGATTTATCCACCAGCGCCTCAATCTCGCCGCCCGCGCCGGGCAAAAGAATCAAGCGCATGTTTTTGTTTTCGAGCACCCAGTTCTTCGAGCCGGAGCGCTCGAAATCATATTCGTAGCCAACCGGGTCATCGCCATTCGCCAGGAGAAACATGAGTGGCGACTTTTTGGTGATTGCGCGATCGCCGGTAAAACTGAGCGTCCCCGGTTGAAGCGGATTTGCTTTTGGATCCGGCGGAGAATTTGGAGCGCCAGCGCCAAGAAGGCTCAGGGCGAGGAACTGTTCCTCGCGATCTTCGAGATGCAGACGCTCCGAGCCGTGAGCGGCGCCCTCCACGACCGCTTCGACAGTGATCCAGGAATCACTTTCGCTTTTCGCGTGAATTACCACATGACCGCTTCCATCCGCGGCAAGCGGAATGAGCGGCGGGTCGGTGGCGAGCGATGTCCGGCCGAGCGGGAGCCGCGCCGAATCCGCTATCGAATAGCGGAAATCATGCGCGCGATGTTTCGAGGGCTTCGGGAGTTCGGGGACGCGAGGCGTGTAATCGAGATGCAATCGCAGAACGCGGACGAAATCCGGCGCGGCGCCTCGGGGCATCTCCACCGTAAAGACATGCGTTGGCGCATTGTAAACGCCCTCGAGCGTGCGCTCCGGAAAGATCGGCTTGTCATTTTGCGTGACCAGAATTTCTACTGGAAGCTCGACGCTCAGCGGCGCGGATTCAAGCTTGACCTTCACTGTCGCCTTCACCGGGGCGTAGAACATGAGGTCGAGCGCATTTCCGCTGCGGGAGGCGCCCATGAATTCGGCGCCCGCCGCGACAATTTTGTCGTCGCAGGAATCGGCGTCACCTTCTGGACCATCCGACGTGCAAAGCGGAATGTTCACCGGCAAAAGAAGCGACTCACGCGGCGGAATTTCGACGGGCAAAGAGATTAAATCATCTTCTTTGGGCGCATGCGCATCCACGGCGGGCGGAACGATCGTTAGAGTGTCCAGCACAGCATCGTCGCTGCTCCAGTTGGTTGCGCTGATCAAGCCCGCGCCGCAACTCGGACTCCTTCCGCAACTCGAAGTGGGCGCGCCGAGCGCTGCCGCGGATACATTCGCCGCCAATTCGGAAATGAGCAGCGCGCCCGGATGATCCTTCAGAGAAACAATCGGCTTGATGCTGCCTGCGACGCCCATGACCACATGCAACTGCTTCGCCGCCCAACTAGCTTCCGGCCGCGCAAGGTCCGCCGCAAAGCTTTCAACCGGGTGTGTCCAGGAAAATGCGTCAACGCCCCATTCGAGGAACTGGCCCGCGCCGATTTTTGTGCCGCGCAACCCCTCGTCAACATATTCCAGCGCGGCGCCGCCGAGAGCCTGGCTGAACGCAGCTCCCAAGGGCATCGCGGGAGAGCAGACAAGCGTGCCGCCTCGCCGGACGTAATCGAGGAGCGCAGTTTGCGCTTTCTCGGGTAGGACATTTTGGCCACGCATGGCCGCGGGAATCTCGAGAAGGAGAACCGGATCGTGCAAAAGCGAATCCACCGGCTGATGTTCGGGGTCAACCAATTCGGCGGGATAACCTGCGAAGGAAGTGACGCGCTCGATCTGACGAAGCGTATAGGAGAACGAGTCTCTCATTTGAACCGCGGCATCCGAAGAAAGCTCGGCGCTCGTGGAAAGATCGCGCACATCCACGATACCGATTGCCGCGCGTGGATGCGACGTTGCGAGGAACTCGCCCCATTTCGCGAGCATCCGCGCATTGCGCTCGACCGCCCGGGCGCGAGGCTGGCGCGTCCCGTTGATGTTGAGCGCCGCGTCCCAGCGAAACTCGCGATTCGCCGTTAGAGTTTGATAGCCCGGAGGCGTGAGCGTGTCCTGCAAAGGTGAATACTCGATGCCGGTGATTCCCTGGCCAATCAGCCAGCGCGAGGCAAGCAGTGTGTTGGCGGGATCGCTCGCAGGGGGACTCGAGTCGTCCACCGGCGCATACCAACCTGCCTGGAAACTCCCGATCAGCGGCGGGAATTCCTGTTGCATGCGAAGCGATTGCGCGAGAAGAGCGAGCGTGTCGGCGTCGAAATCGTCCAGCCGATTGACGGCGGATTCCACGTTTGTCCTCAGGAAGCGCCAATTCGGTGCAAGAAACCATTCGCCGGCGCTCCCAATCGCTTGCTGCGCGGCCGGACGCACAACCCCATAGTCGGCACGCGAGATGGAAACGGCGAAGGCACCTTCAAAGCCGGGCTTAACTCCGCCGGCGAGTAGCGCGCCTCGGAGCGCAGCAAGGTATTTCCAGTATTCTGGCGTGGGGAAGCTCATGGAGTACATGCGTTCGGTCTGTCCGAGAAAGACAAAAAGGAGCGGCCCGGAAACTTTTCTATCTATTGGTTTGTCCTCCCCCGGCACGTCCATTGCAATCGTAAACGTGTTTGACGGACTGTATGGGGCCAGTTCGGGCGCCACGGCCGCCAGCCACTTGACGGCCAGGATTAATTCCCCGTCATACCTTGCAGGTACGGGCCCGGCAATGGGGGAATTCGCGGAGAGGTTCTTTACCATCGCCCGAAATTCCCCGCTGGAGAGAATCCAGCCGGGAGCACCGCCAGTGAGCCAATCGCCTTCGATTGTGGGGCCGGGGCGGGCGATTAACCGGAAACCTTTTTCGGCGATCATTTTCAGCAGACTGCGAAGGTCGCGGCGCGGATTTGTGTGGCCATCGAAATCGAAATTGCCTTCGGTGGGTTCGTGCCAGTTCCACGGGATGCGGATGTCAATTGTGTTGATGCCGAGATCGCGGTATCGGTCGAGCGAATCGCTCCACAGGTCGCGCGGAACGCGAAAGTAATCGAATTCGGCGGCGTGGATGAAGAAGGGATGGCCATCGACGCGCAGTTCCGGGTAGCCGTTGACGATTTCGAGCTGGACACCCAGCGTGGGCGGCGGTTCTTCTTTTGCCGCCTTTTTTTCCTTGCGGGATTGCGCGCCGCCAATGGTCGCCAATGCAGCCAGGAAAATGATCGCCGCGCATGGCAGAAAAACGCGCGAACGCATGAAAGAGTTGGGGCCTGAGCGCAAGGTTTTTCCCGTTCCCGCGGAGCATATTACATGACGCATCGCACGTGCGCGAATCCTGAGATAAATTTCGATTGGAGATTGAAGAAGGGGAAGCTCTGATAGAATGCGGCCCGCCTGGCGGCAGGCAGGCTCTGGCCGTGGCGGATTCACTCGAGGCAAAACGATTTTACGTATCCGGTAGCGTGCAGGGCGTGGGCTACCGGTTCTTCGCGCAGCGCGTTGCCGCACAGGTGAGGGTGAACGGCTATGTGAAGAACTTATTTGACGGGCGCGTGGAAGTGTATGCGATTGGGACCGGTCAGCAACTTCGCGCGTTGCGGACTGAGTTGAAACGCGGGCCACGAGGGGCAAGCGTTGAAGAGGTTTCCGAAGACGCGGCGGAAATGCTTCCGGCGTTCGCGAATGAATTTTCGATTGAGTATGAAAGTTAGGCGGTGAGATTTGCGGGCAACGCGAATTCGTGGCAATGGGAGAGCGAAGAAAAGCGGGGGCAAGCCCCCGCACTCCAAGGGGGGCACATGGATGGATTGAAGAAGCTGATTCGCGAGGTGCCGGATTATCCCAAGCCGGGCATACTTTTCTACGATCTGACTACGCTGCTGAAGGACAAGCAGGGATTCCATACGCTGGTGGATGCGCTGTGCAGCCATTACGCGACCGCGCAAGTGGATATCGTCGCGGGGATCGAGGCGCGCGGATTTATTTTTGCTCCGGCGCTGGCATATCGCCTCGGCGCGGGATTCGTGCCCATCCGCAAACCGAAAAAGCTGCCCGCGAAAACGGCCAAGGTGACTTACGATTTGGAGTACGGGACAGATTCGATGGAGATCCACGAGGACGCAATTCAGCCAAAGCAACGCGTGATCGTATGCGACGATTTGCTGGCGACGGGCGGGACGGCGGCGGCGGCGGTAAAGCTTGTGCGGCAATTGGGCGGTGAAGTGGTGGGCACCGCGTTCGCGGTGGAGCTGACGTTTTTGAAGGGGCGCACGAAATTGCCGGGGCTGGATATTTTTTCCCTGATTCAGTATGACAGCTAGGATTTTGCGTGGCGCTGGCGAACGGCCTCAAAGAGAACGATTCCCGCGGCGACGCTCACGTTGAGCGAGCGAACGGGGCCGGTTGTGGGAATGGAGACGAGGAAGTCGCAGCGTTTGCGGACGAGTTCGTGAAGTCCCGCGCCTTCGCCGCCGAGCACAAGTCCGATGGAGCCTGTGAGATCCACCTGCGTGTAATTTTTTTCCGCACGTTCATCGAGTCCCACCAGCCAGTAACCCGCTTCCTTTAATTCCTCCATTGCGCGCGCGATATTCACGACGCGCGCGACGGGCAAATGTTCGAGCGCGCCGGCGGCGGCGCGAGCGACCGTGGCATTCAGGCCCGACGCGCGGCGCTCGGGGAGAACCACGCCTTCGGCGCCCGCGGCAAGCGCGCTGCGGACGACCGCGCCGAGATTGTGGGGGTCTTCGATTCCGTCGAGCAGGACGATGAGGCCGGGACGCGATTTCTCGGGCGTGCCTGCCGCTGATCCGCGATGGCGCAGAAGTTCTTCGAGGCTGATTGCCTGGCGCGCGGCGGCGAGCGCAACGACTCCCTGGTGCTGCGGCGTTCCGGCGAGACGGTCGATTTGGGCGCGGTCTTCAAATCGCACGGGGACGCCGCGTTCGCGGGCGAGTGCGACGATCTCCTCGATGCGATCGCCGTGGCGTCCGCGGGCGACGACGACGCGTTCGAGCGGGCGACCGCTTTCGAGCGCCTCATGCACGGAATGAATTCCAGTGAGGCGGTCCAACTCCGCGCCTGTGTGCGGTTTTTTCATTCGAGTGCGGCGCAGAATTCGATGATTCGCGCGCGCGTGCCTTTCACGGGCGCAAGCCCTGGGATACCGGCGGCAGCATCGAGCAGCAGGATGACGCGATCGAGTTCCCCGCCGCCCGCTCGTCCGGCGAGAGCGAGGCGAATGGGGAGAAAGAGGTCACGGCTGCGCGAGGGTGTTTTTTCGCGGAGCGAATCGACGATGGTCTTGAAGCAATCCGAATCCACGGGCGGCCCGCTGAGAATTTCGAGCGCGAGTGCGCGGATTACGGCGCGAGCGCCTTCGCGCGAGAGAACTTCGTGGCTTGCGGGGTCGCGGAGAATGGCAGCAGCGTCGTAGTGAAAAATTAGCGCTAACAAATCCGAGAGAGCTGCGCGGTCATGCGCTTGAGGACCGAGGAGAAAAGCGGCGCGCGCGAGCCAGTCGGCGAGCGGCTCTGTTAACGGCGCGTCAGGATCGAGCCATCCGCGTTCGCGGAGAATCGCCGCGACATCATCGGTAGAAAAAAGATTCTCGCGCGGTTCAGTAGGAATGATTGGAGTGGCCGCGCTCATCGAAAGGATTCTAGCCTGCAATGGTTGCAACTGCATGGGCGGCGATGGCTTCGCCGCGACCAATGGCGTCCACGCCCTCGTTGGTCTTGGCTTTGAGGTTTATCTGATCTGGTTTGATGCCGAGCGCTTTCGCGATGGCATCGCGCATGGCAGGGAAATGTGGGCCGAGCTTGGGACGCTCAAGTATAACGACGGCATCGATGTGAAAGATGTGGAGCCCATACTTCTCAAAGAGTGCATGAACGTGTTTGAGAAAGCCGAGGCTATCCGCGCCCTTCCACTTCGGATCAGTGTCGGGAAAGTGAGTGCCAATGTCGCCGAGGCCCGCAGCTCCGAGGAGAGCATCGCAAATGGCGTGTGCGAGGACGTCCCCGTCGGAGTGGCCGAAGGAGCCTTTGTCGAAAGGGATTTCGATGCCGCCAACGATCAACCTGCGGCCAGGTTCGAGGCGGTGAAGATCATAGCCGATTCCGGAACGACCCATGTATCCGCGGTAAGACTCCATCATTTCTGAAGAAAAAACCTTCTCAGCGGCCTCTTCGGCAATCTGTTTCCGAATGCCATCGGCAGTTACGCCTAGGTTCTGCATCAATGAACGCATTTCGGCGTCTTCGAGAAAAACTCCAAGTAGCAAGTGCCCGGTTCCGGCAATTCGATGGCCCAGGACGTCGGCTTCTTTAACCGAACGCTGGGTCACTCTGCCAATGTCTTTAGAAAAAGGATGCATGCCTGGCTTTAGTTCGACCTTGCTCAGATCCCCAGAGGCAGGCCGATCAGGGAAAAGCCTGTCCACCGACAACCCAAGTTCTTGAAATAGAGCATCGTTTTCACGCAACAAGCCGATTAGGACGTACTTCATTCCCGGGGAGTCAACGCAGTCTACAGTGGCTTCCTGCATTGCGTAGTACAGGGCACGCCGTGCTCTTTCGCTAATTCGCTCAATCATCATTATTTCCCGCGGCGCTCCTCTGCGAGATAGAAGCGCGCCAATTCCATATCGCCGGGGCGCGTAATTTTCAGATTGCGCGGTGAACCGGCGACAACGTAGACGTCATGGCCAAAGTGCTCGATCAATCCAGCTTCATCGGAAGCGCTGATCCCGTCCCGAGTGGCCTTTGCGTAGGCATCACGGAGCAGTTGCGCGCGAAAAACCTGCGGCGTCTGCGCGAGGACGATGCGCTCGCGCGGAATCGTGGCGGTGATGAGGGCGACATCTCCCGGCAGGCTGGTGCGCTTCACCTCTTTCACGGTGTCGAGCGCGGGGATGCCGACAATGGCGGCGCCGTGCCCGCGGGCGGCGGCGATGGCGCGCTCGATCTGCCCGAGCGTGACGAGCGGGCGGACGGCGTCATGCACAAGAACGATTTCGACATCGGCTCCAACTTGCGCGAGCGCGTTGCCGACGGATTCCTGGCGCGAGGCGCCGCCGCGGACGACTCGAACGGGGCGGCCGATTTTTTCATGCGCGATGCGTTCCTTGAGCGCGGCTTCTTCCTCTGCGAGGGTGGCAATCAGGAATTCCGAAATTTCCGGGCAAGCAGCCAGGCGCCGCAGCGAGAAAATGACGAGCGGCGCGCCATCGAGTTCCAGGAATTGCTTGGGCGTCTCCGCACCCATGCGGGTGCCGAGACCTGCTGCGGGAAGAATGGCGGCGACGCGGCTCATTGGGGGCTCAAGTGCCCTGCCGAAACCGTCCATGGGCAGGGGCAAAGAGTCTATCCCAATCGCGGGGGGAGATAAACCGGACCGCGCATCCGCACCCGCTATTCGCGGGACAAATCCGGGAAGACGGGCCTGGGGGCGCGCTCCGAAATCGCGACCGGCGGTTCGGGCGCGCGGGCCGGGCTTTCGGAACGCAGGGCTTCGGAATTGGCAGCGGGCACGGGGCGCGGGCCTTCGGAACGGTCGTCGAGACGGCCAAAAATCATTTTGCCGGCGGTTGTCTGGTGGACGGAGGTGACGGTGATGTCCACGGTTTTGTTGATGCTCTTGCGCGCGCCATCGACGACGACCATGGTCCCGTCATCGAGGTAGGCGACGCCCTGGTTATATTCCTTGCCCTCGCGGAGGATAAATACGCGCATGCTTTCGCCGGGGAGAACGACGGGCTTGAGGGCGTTGGCGAGCTGATTGACGTTGAGGACTTCGAGGCCATGGACGGTGGCGACTTTATTTAAGTTGAAATCGTTGGTGATGATTTTGCTGTCGAAACGCTTGGCCAGCTCGATGAGCTTCAAATCCACTTCGGCGATTTGAGGGAAATCGTCTTCGACGACCTGCACGTCAATGTGGCTCATCTTCTGCAGGCGCTGGAGAACTTCTAAGCCGCGGCGCCCGCGCTGGCGTTTGAGCGGGTCTGCGGAATCGGCGACCATCTGCAATTCGCGGAGGACGAAATTGGGGACGATGAGGGTGCCGTCGAGAAAGTGGGCTTCGCAGATATCGGCAATGCGGCCGTCAATGATGACGCTGGTGTCCACGACTTTGACGAGAACCCGAGTGCTTTTTTCGCTCCCGAAAATGCCGCCAAAGGCTTGGAGGTTCAGCATCTCGCCCTTGTTCGCTCCGATGACGAGGCCGATGTAGGTCATCACGAGCAGCAACGCCATGCCGACGAACGAGCGGCTTGCTTCGGGCATGGTGGTGTGCGTCAGAACGATGTTCATCAGGTAAGCGCCGAGAATTCCGAGGATGGAGCCGACCGACGCGCCGATCAAGCGGCGCAGGCTCGCGCGGCGGAGACGCCATTCGGCGACGAACACAAGCAGGGAAAATATGAGTCCCGCGATCGCGGCTCCGTAGGGAACCAGACCGAAGGGATGAAAGTGATAGCCGATTCCGACACAGCAAGCGAGGAAAGCCGCGCGGATAAGAACCCATTCCCAACGGCTGCCGCTGGAAGACTCACTATTCGGCACGCGCGCTGGTGATTTACGAGGAGCGTTTTCAAAAGATGATGAAGATTCGGCCCGGACGGGCCGGAAAGAATTGCGTTCCATATATATACCTCAAATAAAAAGAATATGAATCTCCGAGCCTATTAATTTAAAAGCTCCACCGGCGCTTGTGAGCGAGGACGAATGAACGTGAGCGGAGCGACCTGTTTCCTGAAGTTCTTATACACCGCACAGCACCGAGGGTCAATAGATTAAGCGAACTATTGCAGATAGATACTTAAGAGTTAATTGAAAAGGCGGTTTTTGATCAGAGGTTGTAGATGCGTGGCACGCGCCAACCGAGGCCGACGAGAACTTGCGCGGTGACCAGACCCAACTGGCGGGCAACATCAAAGGCGCGCTGGGTGGTGGCCCCGTCCGTGCCGTAGATCGTGGCGATATCGCCGAGTTGCGCTTGCGGGATCGCGGTGAGGTCCACGGCGGTCAAATCCATGGAGACGGAGCCGATGACGGGCGCGAATTCTCCGCGGACGATTACCTTGCCGCGGTTGCCCATATCGCGCGGGATTCCATCGGCGTATCCGGCGGCGAGAATTCCGATGCGCGAGGGCTGCGTGGCGTGAAATTTGGCGTTATAGCCGACGCCCGCGCCGGCGGGGACGTCGCGCACGGAAATGATGCGCGCGCGGAAGCTCATCGCAGGGTCTAGCGCAACTTTCTGATTGGCGATCGCGGTCCGCTCGGGGGGATCGTAATTCTGGTGATAGCCGTAGAGAATCGCGCCGGGACGCACGGCGCCAGCCCAGGTCTCCGGGCGCGAAATGATGGCGGCGCTGTTGGCCATGTGAACGATGCCGGGGTCCAGGCCGATCTGCTTCATGTGCGCGACCGCAGCGAGGAAAACGCGGGTCTGGTCGGACGTTTCGGTGGTGGTGAAAACTTCCGAAGAGGCGAAATGCGTGAAGGTGCCCGCGAGTCGAAGATGAGGGCAATCCGCGAGCGCCCGCGCAAAACATTCTGCGGAGGAGGGCGAGGCGCCGAGACGGTTCATGCCGCTATCAATTTTCCAGTGAAATTCTAGCGGGCCGCGGAGCTTGCGAGCAGCGCGGGAAGCGGCGCGTTCGAGAAGCTTGAGCTGGCTGCAATCGGTGACGGCGGGTGTGAGGCGATGCTCGATGATGCGCTTTTCTTCGCCAGGCCAGAAACCGGTGAGCAGGAGGATCGGCTGCTTGATGCCGGACTCGCGAAGCTCGATGCCTTCGGCGGAGCAGGTGACGCAAAAGGCGTCCGCGCCCGCACGTGCCAGGGCTTTTGCGGAGGCCACGGCTCCGTGGCCGTACGCGTTGCCCTTTACGACGGCGAGGATTTTGACGCGCGGCGCGGCTTTGCCTTCCGCCGCGCGCCCAGCATCCAGGTGCTTGCGGATGGCGCGGAGATTATGTTCGAGCGCGCCGAGGCGGACTTCCGCCCAGACGGGACGGCCTATGATTTTTGGCACGCGGGTCACAGGTTCAATTTCGCTCGGAGATTCCGAGGGACATTCGATTTCACATTCGAGCATAGTCGAAATCCTCCGCGCGCAAAACTGGCGGCGTGAATCGCGCGCGCCGTTTAGTCAACAGCAATCATTCGCCAGTTGGTGAGGAGCACGCGTGCTGCCAACTGGATGATGGAGGGAATTGGGCCGCGCGGGGCGTATCTTGTTGAAAAGAAAGACCTTTCAAGGGGAATTGGCTGGACAAGGGTTCGAGCGTGGGGGAAAGGCGACACGGCGTGTGGCAGGCAGGGGACGCGGAAGAAAATAATACCCAGCCGATTACATTCCTTCGCTTGCGCGGGCAGCTTCCTCGAACCGAGTGTAACGCTGGATGAAAACGTAATTCAGAGTGTCGGTTGGGCCGTTGCGCTGCTTGGCGATAACCAGCTTGGTTTCACCGCGCTCTTCGGGAGTGGCGTCCTGCTTAAACATTTTGGGGCGGTGAATGAAAATGACTACGTCAGCGTCCTGCTCGATAGCGCCGGAATCGCGCAGGTCGGAAAGAACCGGGCCGCGGTCTTCCTTTTCAGGTGCGCGTGTCAGCTGACTGAGGACCAGGACGGGAACATTCAATTCCTTGGCCATGGCTTTGAGGCCGCGCGTGATGCTGGCGACTTCTTCATTGCGCGTGTTGAAGCGTCCGCGTGCGGAGACGAGTTGCAGGTAATCAACCACCACGAGAGAAAGACCTTTATCGCGCTTCAGGCGGCGGCACTTCGCGCCCATTTCGACCACAGTGGCGGCTCCGGAATCGTCAATCCACAATGGCAATTCGGAAAGAGAGCGCAGCTTGTCAATAATGTTTGCGCGATCCGTGCCGGATAGCTGGCCCGTGCGGAATTTGTGCGCGTCAATGCGGGCCTGATCGGAAAGAAGGCGCATCAAGAGCGAGCCTTTGGACATTTCCAGACTGAAGACCGCGACCGGCAGACTGCTGCGGACGGCGATGTTCATGGAAATGTTCAGCGCAAAAGCTGATTTGCCGACCGATGGGCGCGCAGCGAGGATGATCAGCTCGGAAGGTTGTAGACCCGAAGTAAGGTCATCAAGCTGATGATAACCCGTTCCAACTCCGGTAATGCGCTTGCCGCCGTCGAAGAGCTGGGAGATGCGCTCGTAATTCTCTTTGACAACCTCGGCCATGCCCATGAAACCGGCCCGGATGCGAGTCTCGGCCAGGGCGAAAATGCTGGATTCGGCGCCATCCAGAATGGAGTCGGCGTCTTCTTCGCCTTCGAAAGCATTTTGCTGAATGGCATGCGCGGTGTGAATCACGCTGCGCAATACAGCCTTCTCTTTCACGATGCGCGCGTAGTGACTGATGTTGGTGATGCGCGGGACGCCGTCCACAAGCGAGGAAAGGTAGGCCGCGCCGCCGACGGCTTCCAGTTCACCGGTGCGGCGCAATTGCTCGGAGAGTGTGACGAGGTCAATCGCCTGGCGGCGCTCGCCCAGCTGGATCATCTCCTGAAAAATTCGGCCGTGATTGTTTTGAAAAAAATCTTCCGGCTTGAGCATGTCGAGCGCCATGTCCAGCATGTGGTTATCGAGGAGGATGGCGCCGAGAACGGAGCGCTCCGCTTCCGCATTTTGCGGGAGGGGACGTTCGATGGGGGTCGGGGTGGCCATAAGCTTTTTTGATTTCGATACTTCGCCTTATTTTCGCTCAGACGCTGTAATCACGCAAGCTGATTGATAACTGGGCCGGAAATGCTTGCCGCCCAAGAGAGCACATTCTGTCCTCGCATGGCTCGCGAATCAATGCTTGCTGTGTCATGGCCTGTGGGAATCACTTGAAATCTGTGCAAGCTGTGGGAAACGCAGCCTGTGGATTCTCATATGAAATCCTGTGGAAGCGCGAGGAAAACTCACGCTTTGCAAATGGCCTACGCTTGGGGTTCGCGCGTTACGACGACCTTGAACTGCGCGGTTACGTCCGCGTGGAGCTTTGCATTGACCATGGATTCACCGATGAGCTTGATGGGCTCATCGAGCTGGATGCGGCGCTTGTCCACGGTGTAACCCTGCTTGGCGAGGGCCTCGGCCAGATCGGCGGAAGTGACGGAGCCGAAGAGCTGGTCATTTTCGCCGGCCTTGCGAATGAGCGTGACGGTAACGCCGGCGAGAGTATTCGCGAGAAGCTGGGCCTGATCGCGCTCCGTGGCAGTGCGCTTGGCAAGGGTGGCGCGGATTTTTTCCAGGCGCTTCAAATTGGCGGCGGAAGCGGGAAGGGCGAGCTTGTGCGGCAGCAAGAAGTTGCGCGCATAGCCTTCCTTCACTTCCACGACTTCACCGCGATTGCCGAGCTTCTCAACGTCTTCCTGCAATATGATCTGCATGGCTTTTCTCGCAATCAAAAATTAATTTTTGGGCGCCGCGCGTGCGGCGCGAAACTTTTCTACAGCTCCGTCGCGAACGGGAGAAGCGCGATGTTGCGCGCCCGCTTGATCGCTTCGCACAGCCAGCGCTGGTGGCGCGAGCAGGTGCCGGTCATGCGGCGCGGCAGAATTTTGCCGCGGTCTTGAATGAACTGGTTGAGCGCATCGGCCTTCTTGTAGTCAATGAAATCAATTTTGCCGGTGCAGAAATGGCACACCTTCCGCTTGCGGAAGAACTGGCGCTTGCCTCTGCGAGGTGGGCCGCCGGGGCCACCGGGTCCGCCGCCTTCGCGCGGGCCTCTGCTATCGCCGCGCGGGGGGCCGGAATGCGAGCGGCCACCACCGCCCGGGCGGTCGCCCCCGGGGCGGCCATGTGACGAAGGCCCTGAATGAGCTTGTGGGGCCGATGGCGCCGGCGCTGCGGCTGGAGTAGACGCCGGAGTTGCAGCCGGAGTTTCTGTCGGCGGCGCGGGCGCTTGCGGATTTTCCTGATCAGACATGGTCAATTTCCTTTCCGAATGAAAACTGTTTAGCTTGCGGTCGCGGGTTGTTCCGGCGGCGGCGCTGGCGCAGCTGGAGCTGATGCTGGAGCCGGTCGGCGCGGCCGGCGCGCCACTTTCTTTTCGCGAAGCGCGACGAGCTTCTTCTGGCGCTTCATCTCCTCATCGAGACGGATGGTCTGATACTTGATGACCGGCTCAACGACTTTCAGGCGGCGCTCGAGCTCCTTGATCATCTCGCTCTGCGTGCCGGTGATCTGTAAATAGACGTAAATGCCTTCGCGATTTCTGGCGACGCGATAGGCGAGGCGGCGCGTGCCCCAGTTCTCAGTTTTTTCGACTTTGCCGCCATGCTCGGTGACGATTTGCTCGAGCGTGTGCGTAAGCTTGGCGATTTCCTCTTCCGGGGTGCCCGGACGAAGATGAAAATTAGATCGTAAAGTCTCGCTTCCATATTCCCTCAATTCGCGGGCGATTTTTTTCGCCCGGCGGTGCAAATCCTAAGAATCTGATTCGTTCGCTTCGCCGTCATCAGCGGGCGGCGGAACGCGCTTGTTGAAGCGGTTCATCGCGCGGCCAACTCCTTCAGCGAGGACCAGTTCAACCGCTTCGGCGGCCTGATCCAACATTTCCGCGGCCTGCTCGAGCTCGCTGCGCTTCATCGGGTGAAGCACGTAAGCAGCGAGATCGCCAATCGGGTGATCCGGCTGCACTCCGATGCGAACGCGGCAAAAATCAACGGCGCCGATTGAACCGATTACTGACTTCATGCCGTTGTGCGTTCCGGCGGTGCCGCGCTCGCGAACCCGAATCATTCCCCAGGGCAGCGCGACATCGTCATACACAACAATCAATTCCGCGGGGCCGATCTCAAGCCGCTCGAGCAATTCGCGCACAGCCATCCCGCTCAGATTCATCATCGTCTGCGGCTTGGCGAGGACAATGTCCTGCCCCGCCAGCTTGCCGCGCGCAATCAGCGATTTTGCTTCGGGGCGCTCAACGCGGACGCCCGCCGATTCGGCGAGGCGATCCACGGTGAGAAAACCCAGATTGTGCGGCGTCCAGGCGTATTCGATGCCCGGATTGCCGAGTCCAACGATGAGCCACATCCACCCGGCCGCCTGGTCTGCGGGCGCGAAGCCCGCGGCGCATTACTTCTTTTCCTTTTTCTCCGGTTTTGCTTCCGCTTTGGGTTCTTCCGCGCCTTCTTCGCCCTCTTCGGCTTCCTTCTTGCCCTTCTTGATGACTTCGGGCTCGGCCGGCGCCGCTGCTTCCGCCGCCACTGCTTCGGCTGGCTTCTCTTCTTCCTCGCGGAGCTGGACGACGTGCGCGATAACACGCTGCGGATCCGTCACCAATTTCATCTTGGCTGCGTCCATCGGGATTTCGCTAGCGCGCAACTGCTTGCCGATCATGAGTTCGGTGATATCCACGCGGAATTCTTCGGGAATTTCATCGGGCAAACATTCGATTTCCACTTCGCGAGTGACCATTTCGAAAATGCCGCCCTGGAGCTTGACGCCCTGCGCTTCGCCAAACGTGTGCACGGGAACTTTCACGCGCATGCGGACGTCCATCGCGATGCGGAGCAGGTCCACGTGAATAAGCGTGCCCTTCACCGGATCAACCTGCAGGTCCTTGACGATGGCCTTCTGATCGCCGCCGGGAAGCTTTAGCGTGAAGATTGTGTTGTGGCCCGACTTCGAGCGTAGGATCGTGCTGACCTGCTTGGTGTTTACGGCAAGAGCTTCCGCTTCGCCCTTGCCGCCGTATAGCACGGCGGGAACCTGCCCCGAGACGCGAAGGCGGCGCGCGGCGTTCTTGCCGCGTTTATCGCGTGGATTGGCATCAACATTAATCTGCTGCATAAGTCCGTCCTTTATTTAAACAATTCACTGATGGATGTTTCTTCATGAATATTGCGGATGCCGCGGGCAAAAAGCTCCGCGATGCTGAGAACCTTCACGTTTTTCAATTTCTTCGCTGCTTCCGAAAGCGGCACGGAATTGGTGACGACGACTTCCTTCAACTGCGATTTCGAGATGCGTTCCACGGCCGGGCCGGACATTACAGCGTGCGTTGCTCCAGCGTAAACGCTTAAGGCGCCTTCGGCCAGCAGGGCTTCGGCGGTTTTCACGAGCGTTCCGGCGGTGTCAATAATGTCGTCCACGATGAGGGCGGTACGGCCTTTCACATCTCCGATGAGGTTCATCACTTCCGCGACGTCCACATCCACGCGGCGCTTATCCACGATGGCCAGCGGCGCGTCGAGTTTTTTGGCGAACGCGCGTGCGCGCTCGACGCCGCCTGCATCCGGAGAGACGACGGTCAAGTTCGGCAAATTTTTCTTCTTGAAATAATCGACCATGACCGGTGATGCGTACAGATGGTCCACGGGGACGTTGAAATAGCCCTGAATCTGCGGCGCGTGCAGATCAAGGGTGAGCGCGCGATTTGCGCCGGCGGTTTCTAGCAAGTCGGCGACGAGCTTCGCGGAAATCGGGACGCGCGGCTTGTCTTTGCGGTCCTGGCGCGCATAGCAGTAATACGGAATCACGGCGGTGATGCGCCACGCGGATGCGCGCTTGAACGCGTCAATCATCAGCAGCAGTTCCATCAGGTGGTGGTCCACCGGTTGCGTGCAGGGCTGGACGACGAAGACGTCCGCGCCGCGCACGTTTTCCAGGATCTGAAAATAAATTTCGCCGTCGCTGAATTTGCCGAGGATGGTCTCTCCGCGCTTTGCGCCCAAGTGTGTGCAAATCTCATCAGCAAGCGCGGGGCTTGCGGAGCCGGAGAAAATTTTGAATTTTTCGTCAACCATGAGAGCGAATCAAACACCGCCGCGGCGAAATTGGGCCCGGCGATAATCCCCCCGCGAAATCATTTCGCAGATGAAAACCGAATCCTTCGGGAACCCTTGGGCGGCTCGGCGCGCCATCGCTGGGCTTCGGAACAGTCCGAACACCGCCGAACCGCTACCCGCCAGCGAGGCTTCCGCAGCTCCGTGCCGGAGCAACTCCCGCTTCATGCTGCGCAAGCGGGGATAACGCGGGAAAACAGCCGCCTCGAAATCGTTTTCAAAGGCGGCATCCTGCGCGCTCCAACATAGAGCACAGAAGGTACTAAGTTTAGAGGTGGTACGGCGCTTTGTCAATTGCGGCCGCGCGGATGCGACGGGCTTCGCGGCGAGCCATTTGTAGGCATCGGCAGTGCGAACCGCGATGTCGTGCGGCGAAACGACGAGGATGGAGCTGCGAGGTGCGTCCGGCAGCGGGTAGATTTCATCGCCGCGGCCGATGCCTAGCGCCGTGCCGCCGAAGAGGAAGAATGGCGCATCGGCTCCCAGCGAGGAGGCGATTTCGATCAAGCGGGCCGCGGGAATTTCCTTGCGGGCGAGACGCATCATCCCTATGAGCGCGGCCGCGGCGTCGCTTGAACCGCCGCCGAGGCCGCGGCCTACCGGGATGCGCTTCACCAGCCGCGCGCGGATTCCCTTGCGCCAGCGAAGTTCCATGCGCGCGGCTTCGATCGCGCGATAGACGAGGTTGCCTTTTGCCGGCTCAGCGGCGAGAGATTCGTCGCCTTCGATGGAAAAATCAATCCGCGAGCCGCGCTGAGTGGAAAGCTCGAGGGTGTCATGCAAAGAAATCGTTTGAAAAACTGTGCGAAGCTCGTGGTAACCATCCGTACGGCGGCCGAGGATTTCCAGGCGAAGGTTGACCTTAGCGAAAGCGCGCAGGCGGATGCGAGACATTGCGGGGGAAGTTTACGTCAGTTCTCGCGCGGATGGGGAGAGCCGTCCGTTTTTTGCTGGGCGATGAGGCGCTTCACGTTGGCGAGCTTCGATTCGACGGCGGCGATCCTATCCGGCTCGACTTCCGCGGGCAGCTCTTTGTGCCATTCGGCGAGTGAGCGGTCCCACTGCGCTTGCGCGAGATCGAGTTTGCCGCGCTTGAAGTAGACGTCACCCAGGTGATCGAGGATAGTCGGATCATTGTGTTCGCGCGACACGGCCTGGCGGAGTGTATCCTCCGCCTCCGCGAGGCGGTCTTGCTTGTAGTATGCCCAGCCGAGACTATCGAGATAGGCGCCGCTGGTGGGCTCTTCAGCGAGGGCGCGCTTAATCATGTCCGTAGCCTCGGGGAGGCGGACGCCCCGGTCGGCCAGCATGTAGCCAAAATCGTTGAGGGTCGAGGCGCTGCGTGGATTCACCGCCAATACTTTCTTGAATTGTTCTTCAGCCTGATCGTATTTCTTCTCGCGTTCGTAAACGGCGCCGAGCATGTACCAGATCATCTCACGCTCGTTGTTGCGGGCCGCAATGCCGTCCGCCTGCGTAAGAGCCGCCTCCGCTTCGGGGAAGTGGTTGTTCTGCTGATCGACCTGCGCGATATCAAGGTAGATCTCGATATCCTGCGGACCACGAGTTAGCAATTCACGCAACTGGGAGGCGGCGCCTTCGGCATCGCCTTTCTCACCATAAAGCAACGCGCGCGCGATGCGGATTTCGCGGTCCTGAGGGAACTGGCCAAGAGCGCGGTCCGCCGCCTCCATGGCGTGAGGAAGGTCACGCGCGAGGCGAAAAGTTTCAATCACCTGCAAATCGGCGCGCTCGGATTCTTCGGGACCAAGCTGCGCCAACGCTCCAAAGGCATTGAGCGCGGCGGTGTAATTTTCCGATTCGCGGTAGACGCGACCGAGCTGTTCATAGAGCACGGCGAGCGAACGGCGGTTTGAAGGGGCGGCTTCGGACTCCGTCTTCAGACTTGCGACGGCCGAGGAAAGCACCTGAATTGCGTCATCATAGCGGCCTTGCGCTTCGTAAATCTGCGATTCGCTGAAGACGACTTCAAGGTTGCCGGGCGCGCGGCGCTTCGCTTCCAGGATATTTTTTTCGGCATCGTCCAGCTTATTGAGCTGGCGATCCATTTCGGCCATGCGAATGTAATTGGAAGCTTCCTCAGGCTCGAGTTGCGCCAGGTGCTGAAACTGCGCCAGGGCATCGGCATATTTTTCCTGCGAAGCGAGCGCCTCGGCGAGACCGCGGTAATGGTCGGGGTCATCCGGGTCCAGTTCGATGGCTTGCCGATAGGCATGCTCGGCGTTTGCGAAGTCGTGCAATTGCGAATAAGCGTCTCCCAGGGTATCCGCTAAACGGGCCGATGGCGCGCGCTTTACGATCCCTTCCAACAGGGTGATAGCTTCCTGCGTGCGGCCCTGTTCCATCATGAGATCGGCTTCCTGCCCGGCAACTGTTTCGTCATTGGGATTCTGGGAGAGGAGCCCTTGCAGGACGCCTTCCGCCTTGGAGGGTTCGCCCTTCAGGCGATAAAGGCGCGCGAGCCAGAGGGCGGATTCCCGGTCTTTCGGGTCGAGATGCATTATTTGTTCGAGTTGTTCGACGGTGCGGTTCACAAGGTCTTGCTGGCCGGAAGTGGCGGTTGAATCGCCAAGTGAACGGAGATAGATGCGCACAAGCAATTTACGCGCGGAAACATTTGAAGGGTCCTTCTGGATCAGGGTTTGCGCTTGCAGCACAGCGTCGCGCACCTGATGGGCCTCGAAATACATCTCGGCGAGTTGCTCGGCGATGATGGGCGAGCCGGGGTCCAGAGCGAAGGCCTTTTTGTAGAAATCAATCGCGGCCTCGGCATAGGAGCTTTGATTGGAGGTCAGGTAGTAGACCTCGTTGAGGTGTCCCATGGTGAAGTCGTAGAACGCCTCGGCGCGCTTCGCGGGGTCCGGTTGCGAATAGCCCTGCGCCGAAGAATCGTCCTGCGATGCGGGTGGTGGGGTCTGCGCAGCTCCCCGGGCAGGCCAAAGCAGCGCCGCTGCCAGAAACGGCAACGCGGCGAGAGCGAATGGACTCAGTGGGTTACGCATGATGATTCGCAAACGATCATTATCCTATGCCAGCGGAAGAGGGTCAAAAGAAATGGGCTGGGCCATGTTTGTTTCAGCGAAATAATCCTCCGCACTCTTTGACGTGTGCGAAGCCGCGCGTGTTCCTTATTTTTCGATGCGCCGTGCACGGGGACGGCCGGCGGGATTTAATGCCGGAAGTGGCGGACGCCGGTGAATACCATTGCGAGGCCCAGCCGGTTTGCGGCGGCGATTACATCGGCGTCGCGGACCGAACCGCCGGGCTGGATGACGGCGGTCGCGCCCGCCTTCGCGGCTTCTTCGACGCCGTCCGGGAAAGGGAAGAAGGCGTCGGAGGCGACGACGGTGCCTGCTAGTGAGGATTGCGCTTTCATCACGGCGATTTTGACGGAGTCCACACGGCTCATCTGCCCGGCGCCGATGCCGAGCGTGCGTCCGTCGCGGCTGAAGACGATGGCGTTGGACTTGACGTGCTTGCAGACCTTCCAGCCGAAAAGGAGGTCTTCGATTTCCTTGGCTGAAGGAGCGCGTTCGGTAACCGTTTTTAATTCGCTCGCGGCGAGAATGTGGTGGTCGGGGGTTTGAACGAGCAGGCCGCCGGAAATGCGCTTGAGTTCGAGGTTGGTGCGGGTGACGCCGCTATCTTTGGCGTGGCCCGCGGGGATTTCCATCAGGCGCAGGTTTTTCTTCGTGGCGAATTTTTCGAGCGCCGCAGAATCAAAGCCCGGCGCGACGATGCATTCGACGAAAAGCTTGGCGACTTCCTCGGCGGTGCGCGCGTCCACAGGGCGATTGAAGGCGATTACGCCGCCGAATGCGGAGACCGGATCGCAGGCGAGCGCGGCGAGATAAGACTCGACGAGCGAATCCTGTTCCGCCGTGCCGCAGGGATTGTTGTGTTTCACGATCACAGTGGCGGGCTTGCCGAATTCGGAGGCAAGGTTCCAGGCAGCGTCGAGATCCACGAGGTTGTTGTAGGAAAGCTCCTTGCCCTGAATCTGGCGCGCGGCGGCGAGACCTGATGCGGCGTGGCCCGCGGGAACGTAAAGGGCGGCGTGCTGGTGGGGATTTTCTCCGTAGCGCATCGTCTGGCGTTCGGCGAAGGCGAAGTGAAGACGCTGCGGGAGTTCGGCGCGATCGTTCAAGTTGAGTTCGACGCCATCCGTCGCGAGGCGTTCAAGCTCCATGGTGATGAGGCCGTCATAGCGCGATGTGACGGCGAAGACCTTGCGCGCGAGATCGAGGCGCGTGGCAAGCGAAATCGCGCGCGACTGCGTAAGCTCTTCGACGATGCGCGCGTAATCGGCGGGGTCCGTGACGACGGCGACATCGCGAAAATTTTTCGCGGCGGAGCGCAGCATGGTTGGCCCGCCGATATCAATGTTCTCGATCAGTTCATCGCCATGCATGCCGGGCTTCGCGGCGGTGGCCTCGAAGGGGTAGAGATTCACCACGACGAGGTCAATCGGCGTGATGCCGTGCTCGGCCGCCTGGCGGCGATCTTCCGCTTCTCCGCGGCGAAAAAGGATTCCGCCGTGCACTTTGGGATGAAGTGTTTTCACGCGCCCGCCGAGCATTTCCGGCCAGCCGGTCAGGTCGGAGACGTCACGAACTTTTATACCTGCCCCGCGGAGAAGTTTTGCCGTGCCTCCGGTGGAAATAATTTCGATGCCCAGCGCGGACAGTTTGCGGGCAAAATCTTCCACGCCGGTTTTGTCATGCACGCTGATGAGCGCCCGTTCGATGGCCAAGCGATCCTCCGAAGTCTTAAATGAATGTCGCGGAAAAAGCAGACCAGTCTACAAGTCTGCGGCGCGAATGCAAGGGGCCTGCTCCGGGTGGGGAATCAGGCTTTGGATTTGGCGGAATTCTGGACGCGGGCTTTCAAGCGGGCGCGGCCATTTTCGATGGACACGACGAATTCCACGGTCCCGTCGCCGGACTTGGTGCGGAGTTCACGAGCTTTGCGGCGCAGAAATTCTTGGAAAGCTTCCGCGGTTAGTTGGCGGGTGCTTTCGCCGGCCGACTCCTTGGCATCGCGGAACGCTTCATAGAGTTTTCTCGTTTTTACGCGTTCACGCGCGGGGTCCATGGTGGCAATGAAGGCCGCCGCCGCGGCCTCGCGGGATGCGACGGGCTTGCGCGTGGCGCGCTCCGCCGCGATTGCTTTTGCCGCGGCGCCGAAGTGACGGACCTCGAAGCCCTCTTCCTTCTGCTTCATCCGCTTGCGGAAAATGAGGCGGTATTTGGCGTAGGTTTGTGCCACGCTATTGAAGCGGAATCTCTGCGCAAAATTCATTTGCGCATTGCGCTCGCCATAGCGCTTGACGGTTTGCTCGATCCGCCATTCGATATCCGCGGGCGGACGCGAGCGGCCCCCGCCGAAATACTGCTCGTATTCAATTTTCAATTGCCTGACGTCCTTGTCCATCTGCGTCAGTTCTTCGTCGATGGTCGCCATGGTGTGGGGAACGCGATACTTAATGAGCCTAGAGGGCGGAAGAAGCGAGAGTCAATGAACCTGGGGTACTAGGGTGACGCACCGGGCAACTTATGCTGAAATAGCGCCACAATGAAACGTGCTACTGCTACTGGGAAGGCAATTGAATCGTGGCGCGGCATCCCATCCGTGGACGAATTGATGTCCACGCCGTCCTTGGCTGAAATGTCGTCACACGTAAGCAGACAATTGGTGGTTGAGACAGCGCGCAGCGTGCTGGGGCGCCTGCGTGCCCGTCTTGCCGAGCGGGGCCCGAACGGGGCGGCTACTTCGGCGACAGGGGCCCCGTTGGCTGAAATCTCGCTTGAGACCTTGGCGCGCGAGACCGCTGCGGAAGTCGAAGCGCTGCTGACACCCTCGCTGAGGGCTGTCATCAATGCCACGGGCGTGGTGCTGCACACGAATTTAGGCCGGGCGCCGCTTTCCAAGGCCGCTATCGAGCGGATTGCCGCCACGGCGACGCAATATTCGAACCTTGAATATGACCTCGCGAAGGGCGAACGGGGTAAGCGCGACGTTCACACCGCACGGCTGATGGCGCGGCTCGCCGGCGCCGAGGCGGCGATCGTTGTGAATAACAATGCCGCGGCAGTGTTTTTGGTGCTGGCGGCGCTGGCGAAGGGCGGGGAAGTGATCGTTTCGCGCGGCGAGCTGATCGAAATTGGCGACGGCTTCCGTATTCCGGACATCATGGCGGAAAGCGGCGCCGTGCTGCGCGAAGTCGGCACGACAAACCGCACGCGGCTCGCGGATTACGAGCGCGCAATCAATGAGCGTACGCGGCTCTTGTTGCGCGTGCACCGGTCGAATTTCCGCGTGGAAGGATTTACGGCGCAGCCGGCTCTCGGCGAATTGGTTGAGCTGGGAAAACGCGCATCGCTGCCCGTTTACGAAGATCTCGGCTCGGGCTGCCTTGTGGACCTCACGACAAACGGAATCGGCGAGCCGGTGGTTCGCGAAAGTATTCTGGCGGGCGTCTCCGTGGTTTCCTTTAGCGGAGACAAACTCCTCGGCGGCCCGCAGGCCGGAGTGATTGCCGGTACAAGCGATTTAATCGCGCGCATTCGCCGACATCCGTTGTTCCGCGCGTTGCGTATTGACAAGCTCACCATCGCCGCGCTTGAAGCGACGTTGCTGGCTTACCTGCGTGGGCCGGGTGCGGCGGGGCACGATTCAATTCCGGCGCTGCGTATGATTCGCGCCGACGTGAAAGAAATCGGCAAGCGCGCAGAGGAATTCGTGGCGCGGCTTCAACGTGAATTGTCCGGCTCGCCGAACAAAGACGCCGTCAAATTTGAGTTGCTCGACGGGGATTCCGTTGTGGGTGGCGGTTCCACGCCGGGGCAGCGGCTGCCTTCGCGCATCATCGCAATCACAAGTCCGCGTTGGTCGGCTGCACAGCTTGAAGAAAGATTGCGCCGGCCAGAGCGCAAATCTACAAGCACCCAAGCGCGCAGTGTTCCCGTAATCGGTCGCATCGAGGAAGATCGTCTCGTGCTTGACCTGCGCACAGTTTTTCCGGAGCAGGAAGCGGCGCTGGCCACGGCACTTGTCGCCGCGCTTGGCGAATAACGGAAGATTCTCCAATGCTTGACGCATCCCTCCGAATCATCCATTCTTCAATTTCCCTGCGGTGATAAACATGGCGGATTGCCCCCAATGCGGCCATCATGTGGATCTTCCATCGATATTTTTTTCTCGGGTGTGGAAGAATCTGAAGTGTTTCTTTTGTGGCGCTGAACTTAAGCGGAAGGGCCGTCGCTGGTATGTCGAGTTTCTTTTGGTCGGTGCGGCGACAGCAGTGTTCGTGGACACGCCGGGCGAGGCAAAGAAGTTCAGGATGCTTGCGTATCTGGTGCCCGCAATCGTTGGCATCATCGATAGCCTCAGCCCAAGGCTAGAACTGAAATACCCGGGTGCAAAGCCCGCGATGTTTTCAAAAAGCGGAGTTCGGGCGGAATCTAGTCTTCGCCCCGCCCGCCGCGTTCTTGACATATTCAATCGCGGCTCCATAGACTGAACTAGTCCGCGTCCCCCGCAAGGATCCCGAAGGAGAATTCGTGGGAAAAGTCATCACGGTAGGTGTCACTGGAGCATCGGGGGCAGTCCTTGCGCGCACAACTTTGCGCATGCTCGAGTATGACGCGCGCGTCGAGCGCGTGCACCTTGTCGTTACTGAAGCGGGCCAGCGTTTGATTGCGCAGGAGCTGGGCGTGCGCCCGGCGGAAGCGAAGCAGCTTCCATCCTTACTTTCCGGCACTCCTGCCGGCAAAATCGAATTACTGCCCGACCGCGACATCGGCGCCTCAATTGCTTCCGGTAGCCATAATGTTGACGGCATGGTCGTGATTCCGTGTTCGGCGGGCACGCTGGCTTCGATCGCCAATGGAACCAGCGAAGATTTGCTGGCGCGCGCCGCCGATGTTTGCCTGAAGGAGCGCCGCCCGCTCGTGCTCTGCGTGCGCGAGACGCCGCTCAATCGTTTGCATCTCACAAACATGCTGCGCGCGCAGGAGGCGGGAGCCATCATCATGCCGGTGATTCCGGCGTTTTATTTTGCGCCGCAGACGATTGACGAACTCGTGGAACAATTTGTTTGCCGCGCGCTCAACGCGCTGGGCCTGCCGCAGGAGCAGCAATATCGCTGGGAAGGCCAGGCCAAGGGCCGCGCGCACGAGGCGTGATCCAACTCAAATGAACCGCATCCGCACCGTGCTCGAAATGATTAAGTTCGAGCACTCCATTTTCGCGTTGCCCTTTGCGCTGACGGGCGCGCTGCTCGCCGCTCGCACGGTCCATGCCAACACCGGCGTGCCGCCGTGGCCCACCTGGCAGCAAATCCTTTGGATTGTGGTGGCGATGGTCGGCGCTCGGTCATTTGCGATGACGATGAATCGCATTGTGGATTTGCGCTACGACCGCGAGAATCCGCGCACGAAGGGACGCGCGCTCGTCACCGGGGCTCTTTCGTTGCCCTTCGCGTGGGCGTTCACGGTTGCTGCCGCGGCGTTGCTCGTGATTGCAGCGTGGAGGCTGAACCGCCTCGCGCTGGAACTCTCCCCGCTTGTGCTGGTCGTGCTCTATTTTTATTCCTACACAAAGCGCTTCACTTCAACGTCGCATATTATTTTGGGTTTTTGTCTCGGGATTTCGCCCGCTGCGGCTTGGATTGCAATCGCCGGATCACTCGATTTGCGCATGTTGATCCTCTGCGCTGCGGTCACGCTGTGGGTAGGCGGCTTTGACGTCCTCTACGCGTGCCAGGATGTGGACTTTGACCGCCGCGCGGGGCTCTTCAGCGTCCCGAAACGGTTTGGAGTTGCGCGCGCGCTGCTGATTTCGCGCGTGATGCACGTCGCGATGATTGGGCTGCTGGCGTGGCTGGCGGCGAGCTTTCATTTGCCATGGCCCGCGTGGGCGGGAATCGCTGTTGTCGCGGCGATGCTGGTGTGGGAGCACTCGCTCGTTTCGGCGAATGACCTGAGCCGGCTGAATGCTGCGTTTTTCACAGTAAACGGCTATATTAGTGTGTTGTTCTTTCTTTTCTGGGGCGCAGCGGTGTGGGTGTCTCGCTCGTGAACGACCTTCAAATTACCGATTCCCGTCTGAAGCCGATCGCCGAAAAGGTGATGGCCGGCGAACGTCTTTCGTTTGCCGACGGAATGGCGCTGTATCGTTCGCCCGATCTACTTGCTGTCGGCTGGCTTGCGAACCATGTGCGCGAGGCGCGCCATGGCGACATCTGCTATTACAACGTCAATCGCCATATCAATCCGACCAACGTCTGCGTCGCGCATTGCCGGCTTTGCGCTTTCGGGCGCGATCCGAATGCTGAAGGTGCCTACACGTACGCGTTGGAAGAAATCTGGCAGCGGGCGGAGCAGGGCGTGCGGGCGGGCGCGACGGAATTCCATATGGTCGGCGGACTACATCCCGATTTGCCATTTGAATATTTCCTCGACCTGATGCGCGGCCTGAAGCAGCGATGCCCGCAAGTTCATCTGAAGGCGTTCACGATGGTTGAGGTGGGCTACTTCGCGAGGATCGCGAAGCTCAGTGTTCGGGAAGTCCTTGTCGCGCTGAAGGATGCCGGAGTGGATTCGCTTCCCGGCGGCGGCGCGGAAATTTTCAATCCGCGCGTCCGCAAAGTGATCTGCGACCACAAGACCAGCGGGCAGCAGTGGCTCGACATCGCGCGCACGGCGCACCAGATCGGGCTGCGCTCAAACGCAACGATGCTTTACGGCCACATTGAAAGCGAAGAAGAGCGAGTCGAGCATCTGCTGCTGCTCCGCGAATTGCAGGACGAGACGCACGGGTTCGTCGCATTTATTCCACTCGCATTCCATCCGGCGAATACGGCGCTCGCGCATCTACCCGGGCCGACCGGATTTGACGATCTCCGCGCGATTGCTGTCTCGCGGCTGCTGCTCGATAATTTCGACCACATCAAGGCCTACTGGATTATGCTGACGCCGCGCATCGCGCAAATCGCGTTGCGGTTCGGTGCGGATGATTTGGACGGAACGGTGATCGAAGAAAAAATTTATCACGATGCCGGAGCCAAGACCGCCGAGTTCACTTCACGCAGCGACCTCGAACGATTAATTCGCGCGGCGGGCCGCACGCCGGTCGAGCGCGACACTCTCTATCGCCCGGTTGTCCGCACCACGCCCGTGCCGGATTTGCCTCCGGCGCCGGTCGGCCCGGACTTCGTGCCTTCGACTACGCTCACCCTCAACGTTTAAGCGAAAAGAATTTGTAGCTCACGGAACGCGCAACTCATCTAAATCCTTCGGGAGGAAATCGCAAATGGTTCGCAAAGCATCGGCAGTCTGGAAGGGCACGATCAAGGAAGGCAAGGGCGCCATTTCAACCGACAGCGGCGTTCTTTCAAACACGCAATATTCATTCGCCACGCGATTTGAAAATGGCGTGGGCACAAATCCCGAGGAGCTGATCGCCGCCGCGCACGCCGGATGCTTCACCATGGCGCTTTCCGGCCAATTGACCGCCGCGGGCTTCACGCCGGAAAGCCTGGAGACGTCCGCGGCCGTATCGCTCGAAAAGCTGGAAGCGGGCTGGACGATTACGAAAGTGCATCTTGACGTGACCGCGCGCGTGCCCGGCGCGGATCAGGCCGCGTTTGACACCGCCGCGGCGAACGCCAAGGCCGGTTGCCCTGTTTCGCGTTTGCTCAAAGCCGAAATCACCATGACGGCGAAGCTGATTTCCGAGCGCTCGACCACCGCATAACAATTGCAGCGATTCGTTCTACTGCCTGTTTAGCACGATGATCGTAGGGGCGCCCGCCGCGGCGGGCTGCGCCCCCGCTCTTGTTGCGAGGGGGAATCCATGAAAGCCATCGTCGTCCACGAATTCGGCGCGCCGGAAGTGATGAAGCTTGAAGAGACCGCGAAGCCCACGCCGGGCCCCGGACAGCTGCTTATTCGCATCCGTGCCGCAGGAGTGAATCCGGCGGACACGTACATGCGCTCGGGCAATTACGCACGCAAGCCGGCGCTGCCTTACACGCCGGGAGTGGATGGCGCGGGAGTCGTCGAAGCAGCAGGCGCCGGCGTCACCGGATGGAAATCAGGTGAGCGCGTCTATCTTGCGGGCAGCGTCACAGGCACGTACGTCGAATACTCCTTGGTGGCCGCAACGGACGCGTATCGCCTTCCGGAAAAAATCTCATTCGCGCAGGGCGCCGCGATCCACGTCGCTTATGCAACGGCCTACCGTGCGCTTTTTCAGATGGCCCATGCGCGCCCGAACGATTGGGTCGTCGTTCATGGAGCGAGCGGAGGCGTGGGCATCGCCGCGGTGCAATTCGCGCGAGCAGCGGGCATGCGCATAATCGGCACGGCAGGCACGGATCGCGGCCGCGAACTCGTTTTGCGCGAAGGCGCGCATCACGTGATTGACCATCGTGCGCCGGACGCCGCCGCGCAAATCCTCGCGATCACTGGTGGGCTTGGCGCGGACATCATCCTCGAAATGCTGGCGAACGTGAATCTTGGCGCCGATTTGAAAATACTGGCTCCGCGCGGGCGCGTGGTTGTCATCGGCAGCCGCGGCGAAGTGCAAATCAATCCGCGCGATTTGATGATGCGCGAAGGCGCGATCCTTGCTGTGCTGCTTTGGAATGTTCCCGCGGAAGAGATGGCCGCCATCCACGCCGCGATTGGCGCGGGACTCGAAAGCGGAACCCTGCGCCCCATCGTGGGCAAGGAGTTTCCGCTCGCCGAGGCGCCGCGCGCGCATAAGGAAGTCCTCGAGCCCGGCGCTCACGGCAAGATTGTCCTCGTACCCTAACCCGAGACGCGATTTTCCCCGTCCCGGGACCAGAGGCTTTCCACAGTCCCGAACCTTTGACTTGGCCCCCTAACGCCATATAATCGTTCTATCGGGATTGGCCCCAGCCCCGCCAGCGAGTATCGCGCCCGCTGGCCGCCGACGCAGGAACGACCGTTGAAAGACAGGATAGAACTCAGGTAGCGGAACCGTGTGGAATCTTTCCAACCTCCTTACCATTCTCTTGTCCATCCAGAACCCAATTTCGGGCTACTGGCGGCACTTGACCGATCCGCACGGCAACCCGTTTCGCGGGCTTTACCAGTTCAATGGCTTTGACCTCGCCGTGCTGATTCCGTACTTCCTGGTTCTCCTGATCCTGGCCATGTATGGCCTGCACCGCTACGTCCTTGTCTATTACTTCTATAAATATCGCAAGAACGTCCCCGGCCCTCCACCGGAAGTCACAGAATGGCCTCGCGTGACCGTGCAGCTTCCGATTTTTAACGAGAGGTACGTGATCGAACGCCTTGTCGAAGCGGTTTCGCACTTCGACTACCCGAGCGAACTGCTGGACGTGCAGGTGCTGGATGATTCGACGGACGAAACGCAGGAGGTCGCGCGCGCATGCGTCGAGCGTTTTCAGACGCTTGGCATGCCCGTTCACTATATTCACCGCACGAACCGCGAAGGATACAAGGCCGGCGCGCTTGCCGAAGGCTTGAAAACCGCGAAGGGCGAATTCGTCGCGATTTTTGATGCGGACTTTATTCCTTCTCCCGATTTTTTGCGCCGCACAGTGCCGTATTTCGCCGACGCGAAGATTGCCATGGTGCAGGGGCGCTGGACGTATTTGAACGCGGACTTCTCGCTCCTCACCGAGGTGGAGCACATCCTGCTTGATGGCCACTTCGTCGTCGAACACGGGGCGCGGTCTCGGCACGGCGACTTCTTCAATTTCAATGGCACTGCCGGAATCTGGCGCCGCTGTGTGATCGACGAGGCGGGAGGCTGGCAGCACGACACGCTCACCGAGGACACGGACCTCTCTTATCGCGCGCAACTCCTTGGCTGGCAATTCCTTTATTTGCCGGAGATTGAATGCGCATCCGAATTGCCGGTGGAGATGAATTCCTTCAAGGCACAGCAGGCGCGCTGGGCCAAAGGCCTGATGCAAACGGCAAAGAAAATTCTGCCGCGCATGATGCGTTCAAAGGAGCCATGGCACGTCAAGGCCGAATCATTTTTCCATCTCACTGCAAACATCAGCTATCCGCTGATGATTGTGCTTTCTACATTGCTTCTGCCCGCGATGATCGTGCGGTTTTATCAGGGCACGTTCCAGATGCTGGTGATTGATTTGCCCCTCTTCTTGGCTTCGACGTGTTCGATCTCCAGTTTTTACCTGCTGTCGCAGCGTCACCTGCATCCGAAAACCTGGAAGCGCGCCATTCTGTTCATGCCGTTTGTAATGGCCACGGGGATCGGGATTTCCGTGCGGAACGCCGTTGCCGTGATGGAAGCGATCTTCGGCAAGCAATCGGAATTTGCGCGGACACCGAAATACAACATCGCGGGGCAATCGGGAAGCTGGCAAAAGAAGTCTTATCGCAATCGGTCCGGCCTGCTGCCGTATATTGAGATCTTTCTCGGGTTCTATTTTGCGGCCACCATTGTTTACGCATACCAGAATCAGAACTACGCGACGATCCCATTCCTTCTGCTATTTGTTTGGGGCTACCTCTACACGGGTTTCATGTCACTCGGCCAGGCTTGGATCGAGCGCCTTCGATTCAAAGGCTTGCGCAGGCCGGCCGAAGCCCGGCCCGCCGCCTCTGGCGCGCCTGGTTTCTGATTTTTCCTACTATCTTCTGGATCGCCTTATGAAAGGATCCCATCCCTTTGGCTGGAGCGGGCCGACTCGCCCGTCGGCTGCCACCAGCTCTACCCTCGAGGCACCCTCGAGATTATTTGCTGACAGCCGGATGATCATTCCAATCTGAGTGAGTAGGACACCGTTGAGTCGAGGAGGAATGTGGCGCGCAGCTTTGGACGGAACGGTGAAAAGCAACTGGTAGTCCTCCCCGCCGTGCAAGGTCAATTCAAGAGGGGCCAGGCGTGTGCCGCGCTGTTGAATCGTTTTTGGTATCCAAACGGAGGGAATTTTGCCAGCCCAGACGCGTGCGCCGACGCCACTCGCTTCACAGAGATGATTTAGATCCGTAGAAAGGCTATCGGACGTGTCGATGGCCGCAGAGGCGATTTGGTGTCTGGATGGATTTTTGCCTGCCAGCCATCGTCCAAGGTCAATTTGGACCCTCGGCCGCAAGTGCGGCTGGAGAAGACGCTTCCATTGGGCGCCAACCGGAATGCGAGGAGTGGTCGCCTTGCCGTCCATGCCGTGCCGGATCAGCTCCAGCCCTAGTTGCGCGGCGCCAAGCTTGCCGCTTACATAAATCATATCGCCGGGCCGCGCGCCCGCACGGGTCATCACTCCATTCGTACCTGCCGAGCCCCCCACCGTGACGTTCATTACAATCGAGTGGAATTGCGACGTATCCCCGCCGATCAAAGCCATACCAAATTCGTGCGCCGCCTGCGCCATGCCTTTCAGGAAGCCATCGAGCCAGCTTCCGGTCCTACCCACGGGAAGTGCAATGCTCAATAGGAAAAATCGCGGTGCGGCGCCCATCGCCGCGAGGTCGCTTGCGGCTCGCGCAATGGCTTTATAACCAATGTCGGCAGGTGAGTGCACCTTTGGAAGGAAGTGAACGCCTTCGAGGAAGGCATCCGTACTCAGCACCCAGTCGGACGCCTTTTCCCCACCGCGCGAAACCGCGCCGATTACCGCGGCGTCGTCGCCGGTTCCCATACGCAGCCAAGCGCCATTCGGATCCCTGGTTCGCCTTGGAAGAGCGCGCCAAATTCGCTCAATAATTTCGGTTTCACTTCGCAATTAACTCCACCTCTTGTCCCGAGTCAATCGGAACCGCGGCACGACTGCCCCTCGGTGCAGCCCCCCGCCCGCTAAAGCCGTGTCCCAAGTTTGCACCAGCGTACAAATTGTGCCACGCGCCGCTCTGCCCCATAGTATATCGAGGCCGGAGAAGGACGGGTGCCGAGACTTTCTGCCCGGGGAGGCGTCAAAATATAGGTTGACTTCACCTGAGCCGCGCCACTAGACTTACCCCGGTTTCGGACCAGGACTCGCGGTTCAAACTTTTGTGCGGCGGAAGCCAGGCCCAGTGGCTTATCCGCTGATGCAGGGGATTCGCGGCGCCAAGCCAAACGGTAAACAGGTAACTTTTCGCACTGAGGGGCATGAAGACTCGTTTTTACACTTTTTTTCTGGCATCCAATGACCAGACCCGCATCTGGAAGGTGCGGATCCCGGTCTATTTCCTGCAACTCCTTGCCGCTCTTATAGTTGTCGGTGGCATCACGGTCGCAGCGGGCGTGGCATCCTACTCCCGTATGCTCTGGAAAGCGGACAACTACAATGCCGTCCGAAGCGAGCGCGACAATTTGAAACAGCAATTCACTCAGCTCCAGACCACCGTGAAGGTCACAAACCAGCGGCTCGATTCTCTCCAATCCCTCGCCACGGAAGTTGCCATGACGTATGGGTTTATGCGCTTCCGCGAAACACCTTTTGCAATGACGAGCCTTCCGGGCAGCCAGCAAGACTCCTTTGGCCGCTCGGTGGACCAGTTCAACTTCCTCGAAAAGAACGCCTCTTCGCTGACCTCCTCTCAGGAAGGAATGCACCTTTTGCCGCCCCAGCCGGGGTTGGGCGATGCCGCATTTACGCCTTCACTTTGGCCCGTTACCGGGCAAATCACCGCGGCGTTCGGCGAGCGGCTTGACCCGTTCAGTGGTGAGGGTGAATTCCATAAGGGGATTGACATATCAGTTGCCTACGGGAGCCCGGTCCACGTGACGGCGGATGGAGTTGTGATCGCCGTTGAGACGCGCGAAGGATACGGCCATCTCGTCGTGGTGGATCACGGCTACGGAACGACTACCTGGTACGGACACCTTTCAGGGTTCAATGCTGAAATTGGGGAGCAAGTCCACCGTGGCGACACCATTGGATATTCCGGCACCAGCGGACGCTCGACCGGTCCGCATGTCCATTATGAAATCCGCTTGAACGGCGCGCCCATCAATCCCTGGCGTTACCTCCGCTTTAGCTCCTTCGGCGACTGAGGTATCTTCCCTGCAATTTTGAGTTTAGTGACCCGCGGGGGTTGTTTTTCGTGCTGGAGCTGCGCTCGGCTTGCTGTTCGGTGGGGGCGCGGCGAAATCCGTGAGCATGTCGGGGGAAAGCACGGTCGTTACTCGAACATGCGGGCCATCGTGGGAAATATCCAACTGCTGGACCAATTTATCGAGAGCCGCGGCGCCTTGGGGAGTGAACTGGCGGCGCGTGGCGGGCTGGGAGAGAGCAACGCGGCCGAGCACTCGCAGGCTGCTGAGAGTCATTTGGAGTTGAAGGGAATCGGCCATCGAGCCGCATTCGCCATCGAGTGTGACCCGCAAATTTTCGCCTTCGGGATTTGCGGCGAGCGAGAGCCAGCGCAGATTTTGAATCGAGCTGGTGATCGAATCCAAACTTATGGACCCGATGGTGACGCCTTTTGGCACGGCGTCGGTTCGCAAGACAGCGAAGACCGGCGAGCCGGAAACACGCGCGATGCGGTCGCGGAGGGCCGCGGGATCCGCCGTCGGCGGGGCGGCAGAGCCATTATTTTGTGTTGAGTTACCTGCCGGTGAACTGTTTGGCTGAGATTTGCTTTGCGGCGGCCCTTGTTTCGACCGGCTGACAAATTCAATCCGGGTCGGCGATAGAAAGCGCAGCGTGACCTCGTTCGTAGATGGTTTTGCCGGTGTGCCCGAGTCAAATATATAGACCGTTTTCCCATCGCGCTGTTCCGTCCTGCCGGAGCGAAGCGCGTAAGCCTGGATCTTTTGTTGGTCAAACCGGCCATCGGCCAGCGCCCATACATTAGGCTGCAAAGTTCCTTGCGCGGATGAGTCGGGAACTGTAGAGATCACCACGCGGTCCAGGTCGCGCGAATAGTCGAAGCCCGTCGCTTGAACGAATTCTGTGTACTCGGGGTCTTCGGGCGCGGGAGGGACCATGGCCACGAGCTTGGCGAGGAATGCCGCATTTCGCAGCGCCGCCAGGTCGGCGTAAACGGCATAGGGCGCGCCGGGCGGAATTTGCGAGATGAGCGAAGCTTCCCCGCCGCTCACGAAGCCGGTCGCCTGCTCCGGAGCCCTGGATGAATGCCGCCACGTGAAATATGCCGCCGCGGCGATAACCACGACGGCCAGGCAAATAATAGCAATTGCTGTGCGCCGCAAACTTACCCCCATCACCATTCTCATCGGTTCTGGAATTCTTTGCAATGAGTTCGATATTGACGCGTGAATGCCGGTTGCTTGGCGAATCCATTTATCTGCCAAATGCATCTAACTTGGTGCTGGCCATTGGCATGGCACGTAACTTGCTTGGCGGCGATTAAGTTCCTCTTGCAATTGAACTTCCCTATTTGATATCCTCAATAGGTTTGAGCCATGCTGGCGTAGCTCAGTTGGTAGAGCATCTGATTTGTAATCAGAGGGTCGGGGGTTCAAATCCCTCCGCCAGCTGAGAAATTGCGTGAGGGCGGTCAGGGGGAAGTGTTTCCCTTGCAGTGCGCGGCTCGGAATCATCGCTAAGAATTGAGCGGACAAGTGTCTCTGGATTGCAAGAATGTGGAAACCTGCCTAACCGGCAGGCGAACCTGCAATCGGGACGCGCGTCCTTTCATCGTCGTGAACTTTCCCCGTGCAGGACGGGTGGGTGAGTGGCTAAAACCAGCAGACTGTAAATCTGCCGCTCCTTGCGGGCTACGGAGGTTCGAATCCTCCCCCGTCCACCAGTTTGCGCAGAGAAGTGTCGGCCAAGAGTTCGGCGAAGCGAGATCCAAACAAGCAACCAACGTGCGCGAAGCGCGTGGGACGAGCCGTCCGGTGTCACATAGAAAAGTTCCGAGCCTGGGTAGCTCAGTTGGTAGAGCGCGTCCTTGGTAAGGACGAGGTCACCAGTTCAATCCTGGTCCCAGGCTCCAGAGTGTGGAGTCGCAAGCGGTGGATGGAATCAAATTGTGGCGAGGGATTTTGAAAGACGGGCGGGGGTAACTCAACGGTAGAGTCTCGCTCTTCCAAGGCGATGGTTGCCGGTTCGAATCCGGTCCCCCGCTCCAAATGATTATTTACGCGCTGCGAGAAAGCGCGATTCGAAACTGAGGGAACAAGAAAATGGCGAAGGAAAAATTCGAGCGGTCCAAGCCGCACGTGAATATTGGGACGATCGGTCACATTGACCACGGAAAGACGACGCTGACGGCGGCGATCACCAAGGTGCTCTCGAAGCATAACCCGAAGGTGCAATTCCGTGCGTTTGATTCGATTGACAACGCTCCGGAAGAGCGCGAGCGGGGGATCACGATCGCGGTGGCGCACGTCGAGTACGAGACGGCGAACCGTCACTACGCGCACATTGACTGCCCGGGTCACGCGGATTACGTGAAGAACATGATCACGGGCGCGGCGCAGATGGACGGCGCGATCCTGGTGGTGGCGGCGACGGATGGTCCGATGCCGCAGACGCGGGAACATATTCTGCTGGCGCGGCAGGTAGGTGTGCCGTGCATCGTGGTGTTTCTGAACAAGTGCGACGCGGTGGAAGACCCGGAACTCTTGGAACTGGTGGAGCTGGAAGTGCGTGAACTCCTGAAGAGCTACGGTTTCCCGGGCGATGAAGTGCCTGTGGTGCGCGGTTCAGCGTTGGGCGCATTGAACGGGGAAGAGAAGTGGGAGAAGACGATCCTGCAGTTGATGGAAGAAGTGGACAAGTACGTGCCGCTGCCGGTGCGGGAAGTGGACAAGCCGTTTGCGATGCCGATTGAAGATATTTTCTCGATCTCCGGGCGCGGAACGGTGGTGACGGGGAGAGTCGAGCGCGGAAAAGTGAAGGTTGGTGAGGAAGTGGAGATTGTGGGATTCCGACCGACGATGAAGCGGGTGGTGACGGGCGTGGAGATGTTCCGCAAGTTGCTGGACGAGGGCATGGCGGGAGACAACGTCGGATTGCTGCTGCGCGGGACGGAAAAGGAAGAGGTCGAGCGCGGGCAGGTGATTGCGAAGCCGGGCTCGATCACACCGCACACGAAGTTCAAGGCGGAAGCGTACATTTTGAAGAAGGAAGAAGGCGGGCGGCACACGCCATTTTTCACGGGCTACCGTCCGCAGTTTTATTTTCGGACGACGGACGTGACGGGGGATGTGAAGCTGAACACAGGCGTGGAGATGGTGATGCCGGGAGACAACGTATCGGTGGAGATCAGCTTGATCACGCCGGTGGCTTTGGAGAAGGGGCTGCGATTCGCGATTCGCGAAGGCGGCCACACGGTCGGCGCGGGCGCCGTCGCTGAGATTATCGAGTAACGGGAAACGACGATGCGCGAAATAATCACATTGCAGTGCAACGAGTGCAAAAACCGGAACTACACGACCATGAAGAACCGTAAGAAACATACGGAGCGGATGGAAACGAGCAAGTTTTGCAAGTCGTGCCGGAAGCACACGCCGCACAAAGAGGTCAAATAATTTAGGGGAGTAGGTTCAACGGTAGACCGCCGGTCTCCAAAACCGGATGTGGGGGTTCGATTCCCTCCTCCCCTGCCACCTTGAAGGGCTGGCGGAGAGATGGCGGGACGAGACAAGGCGTGGGGCGGGGATGTTCACGACACAGGCGACAAAATTGAATACGACACCAACACCGCCGGATCGTCCTCGTGAGCAGGGCGGCCCGCGCGCGGAATGGATGGAGAATCTCCGGGAGCGGTGGAAGTCCTGGGGACAATTCGTGCGTGACACCCGCGCGGAAATGAAGCTGGTGGTTTGGCCCACAACGTCCGAAGTACGCAGTACGACGCTGGTTGTCATCATGACGACGATTATTTTCGCGGTGTTCCTCTGGGCAGTGGACCAGGGCTCGATGGATGCCGTGCAGCGATTCATAAAGGCGTTTCGCCACTAATCGTGGACACGCGGAGCGAAACAGAACGCATGGCGAAGCAGTGGTACATCATCCATACGTATTCCGGCTTCGAGCGGAAGGTGAAGGAAAGCCTTGAAGGCCGCGTCGCTGCATTCGGTTTACAGGAAAAGATCGGGCAAGTGCTGATCCCGACCGAAGACGTTGTGGAAGTGCGCGGCGGGAAAAAAGTCACGGCGACGCGGATGTTTTATCCGGGCTACGTGCTGGTCGAGATGGAGATGGATGACTACACCTGGCACGTGGTGCGGAACACGCCGCGCGTAACGGGGTTTGTCGGATCGGGACAGACACCGACGCCGCTGAGCGAACAGGAAGTGCAGGATATTATTCACCGCGCGGCGAGCCCGGCGGAGCGGCCGAAGCCGAAGTTGAAATTTGAGCGCAACGAGCAGGTGCGCATCGTGGACGGGCCGTTCGCGAATTTTACGGGCGTGGTGGAAGAGGTGAACTCGGACCGCAGCACGCTGAAGATTTCCGTAACAATATTCGGACGCTCGACGCCGGTGGAATTGGATTTCATGCAGGTGGAAAAGATCGCTTAAGCGATCGCGCGGCAGGGGAAACGGGATATGGCGAAGAAAGTTCAAGCAATGTTGAAGCTGCAGGTGCCGGCCGGGAAGGCCGCACCCTCGCAGCAATTGGGCACCGCGCTCGGGCCACAGGGTGTGAACATCATGGATTTCTGCAAACAGTTTAATGCCCGCACTGCGAAAGATTCCGAGGGTATGGTCACACCCGTGGTGATTACGGTCTATAGCGACCGCACATTCACATTCGTAACGAAGACTCCGCCGGCTTCGGAATTGCTGAAGCGCGCGGCCAATATCGTGAAGGGTTCCGCGGAACCGAACCGCAACAAAGTCGGCAAGGTGACGAAGAAGCAGGTGGAAGACATCGCGCGCACGAAAATGCCCGACCTGAATACGACGAGCCTCGCATCGGCGGTGCGCACGGTGGCGGGCACGGCTCGCAACATGGGCATTGAAGTGGTGGAGGGCTGAGCATTATGAGTCGCAAGCCAGGAAAAAAAATCGACGGCGCACGCAAGCAGGTGGAGGCGCGGCCCTACACACTTGCCGAAGCAGCCGCCGCGTTGAAGAAGGCGCACTTCGTAAAGTTTGATGAGACGGTCGAACTGGTTGTGAATTTGGGTGTGGATCCGAAGCATTCCGACCAGATGGTTCGCGGCACGGTGGTGCTGCCAAACGGGCTGGGTAAATCGAAGCGTGTGCTCGTGATTGCCGGCGGAGAAAAGGTCCGCGAGGCGGAAGAAGCGGGCGCGGATTTCGTTGGCGGCGAAGAGATGGTGCAGAAGATTCAGGAAGGCTGGACGGATTTTGACGCCGTCATCGCCACGCCGGACATGATGAAGTCCGCCGGACGCCTTGGAAAAGTGCTCGGGCCGCGCGGACTGATGCCGAATCCGAAGACGGGCACGGTGACATTTGAGGTTGCCAAGGCCGTGAAGGAAGTGAAAGCCGGCAAGGTTGAGTTCCGCGTGGACAAGGCTGGAATCGTACATTCCGCAATTGGAAAGATCAGTTTTGACGCCGATAAGCTTGCGGAAAATGCGCAGGCGCTGCTTGGCGCGGTTTTGAAGGCAAAGCCCGCGGCGGCCAAGGGCAAATACGTCAAGAAGGTGACGCTGACTTCGACGATGGGCCCCGGAATCTTGATTAACGAAGCGGAAGTGGAATCGGCCACTGCGGTGGCGGCGTAATCCTGGCGGAGATTGGAAATGAAAAAGCGCAGCGATAAAGAGAAAGACGTCGAACAGCTCAAAACGGAGCTGGCGCGCGTCTCGACCGTCATTCTTACGACGTTCAAGGGCATCACGGTTGAAGACGATACGAAGCTGCGGCGCACCGTTCAATCCGTCGGCGGCAAATATCAAGTCGTGAAAAATACCTTGGCGGAACGCGCGGGCGCGGGGACCTCCGCGGAACCTTTGCTGAAGAATCTGGCGGGGAATAATTCGATCGCGTACACCGCGGCGGACCCCGTTGCGCTCGCGAAGGCGCTTACCAAGTTTGCAAAAGATGTGCCCGCGTTCAAGTTTCAAGCGGGAGTGGTCGAAGGCCGCGTGCTTTCGATCGCGGATATTCAGCAGCTCGCGCTGCTTCCAAGCAAGGAAGAGTTGTACGGCAAGATCATGTTCCTGATCAACGCACCGGCGCAGAGGACAGCTTCGGTGCTTTCAGCCGTCATGCGCAACATGGCCGTGGTGATCAATGAAGCGGCGAAGGCCGAAAAATTTGGGGGCGGCGGGACCGAACCTGCGCCCGTCTCCCAATAATCCGGGTTTGAATTCTTCTGAAGGAGAGGAAAGAGGCAATGGCTAACAAGGTGGAAGCAATTCTTGAGGAAATCAAGGGCCTGACGTTGCTCGAGGCCGCCGATCTGGTCAAGAAGATGGAAGAGACCTTCGGCGTTTCCGCGGCTGCGGCAGTGGTTGCCGGTGGCGGCGCAGCGGCGGGGCCGGCTGCACCGGCGGCGGAAGAGAAGACGGAATTCTCCGTCGTTCTCACTGACGTTGGCGGAAATAAGATCAACGTCATCAAAGTCGTCCGGGAAGTGACCAGCCTCGGTTTGAAAGAAGCCAAGGATCTGGTGGACGGCGCGCCCAAGCCTGTGAAGGAAGGCGTCAACAAGGAAGAGGCAGCTTCGATCAAGAAAAAGTTCGAAGACGCCGGCGCCAAAGTCGAAATCAAGTAACCGTATCGGCCCTCTTCGGCGGCCTCCGTTTCTTCGCGAGGCCGCAGCGGAAGGATTTGTATTACGCACGTTTCAGGCCGCGACACAGGAACCTTCAGACGAGTCCTGCCGGGACGCCGGTTCACGGTGTCCTCGGGCAGAGGGAGCAACCCCGCTCCCCTTGCCGCAGGCACGTCCCGCACACCCGCCCGCATGGGCATGAGGTAAAAGAGAATGCAGAATGGAAATCATCATAGCCGTGAACGTCAGCGCCTGGACTTTTCGAAGATCCAGAGCTCGATCCAGATTCCGAACCTGATCGAGGTACAGCGCAAGTCCTATCAGCGATTTCTGCAGATGGATTTGCTGCCGAGCGAGCGCGAAGACGCTGGTTTGCAGTCCGTGTTCAGCTCCGTTTTCCCCATTGGGGATTTCCGTGGGCTCTCGCAATTGGATTTCGTGGACTACGCAATCGGGAACTGGGAATGCAAGTGCGGCAACCTGAAGGGGTTGCATCACCTGCGCGCCACCTGCCGGAATTGCGGTGCATCCGTGGTCACGAACCCTTATCAGACGGGCGACGTCATTTGTTCGAAGTGCGGCACGTTTAACAAGAACACGCCGACCTTCTGCAACAAGTGCGGCGATCCCGTCGGCATGCAACTCAAATATGACGTGAACGAGTGCCAGGAGCGCGGGATGACCTACTCCGCGCCGCTGAAGGTCACCATCCGTCTGACGATTTACGATAAAGATCCCGACACAGGCGCGAAAAACATACGCGACATCAAGGAACAGGAAGTCTTCTTCGGCGATATCCCGCTGATGACGGATAACGGCACGTTCGTGATCAACGGCACGGAGCGTGTCATCGTCAGCCAGTTGCACCGCTCGCCGGGCGTGTTTTATGAAAGCGCGAACAACCGCACGTACTTCCTCGGCAAGATCATTCCTTACCGCGGCTCGTGGGTTGAATTCGAATACGACACCAAGAACCTGCTCTACGTTCGAATTGACCGCAAGCGCAAGTTCCTGGGCTCGATTTTCCTGCGAGCGCTGGGGCTGAAGACCAACGAAGAGATTCTTCGGACGTTCTATCAGGTCGAGCGCATCGCATTGCGCGATGGCGATACCTATTGGAACGTCTCCGAAGGTCTGATGGACCGCAAGCTTTCGCGCGAAATCAAGCACCCGAAGAGCGAGGAAGTCATCGTCGCCGCGCACAAGCGCATCACAGAGCCGCTTTACAAAGAGCTGGTCAAGGCGCGCGTCACACAGGTGGGAGTTTCGATTGGCGACCTCGAAGGCGCATACACAGTCGCTGACGTCGTGAACCGCCAAACGGGCGAAGTTCTCGTCGAATCGAACAAGCCGATGACGGCCGAACTGTGGGCCGCCGTGGCCGAAGTCGGCATCACCGAAGTGGACGTCTTCTTTCCGGAGCGTGATGACATCGGGGTTGTCCTGAGCCGCACGCTCGATAAGGACGCCATCCGTTCGCCGCGCGAAGCGCTGATTGAAATTTACCGCAAGCTGCGTCCGGGAGATCCGCCGACGCTCGAAACAGCGACTGCGCTCTTCAATGGGATGTTCCTCGACCCTCGAAAGTATGACTTCAGCAGGGTCGGCCGCTTGAAATTCAATATCAAGCTGGGCCTCGAAACTCCGCTCGAAACGCGGACACTCGCGCCGACGGATTTCTACGCTTCGATTCGCTACTTGCTGAAGCTGCGCAAGAATATCGGCTCGGTGGATGACATCGATCACCTGGGCAACCGCCGCGTGCGCGCGGTCGGGGAACTGCTCGAAAACCAGTTCCGCATCGGCCTCGTGCGCATGGAGCGCGCCATCAAGGAAAAGATGTCCGTTTACCAGGAAATGTCCACGGCGATGCCGCATGACCTGGTGAACGCGAAGCCCGTGATGGCGGCAATCCGGGAATTTTTCGGAAGCTCGCAGCTCAGTCAATTCATGGACCAGACCAACCCGCTATCCGAGATCACGCACAAGCGGCGTCTTTCGGCCCTTGGGCCCGGCGGTCTCTCGCGCGAACGCGCTGGATTCGAAGTGCGCGACGTCCATCCAACACACTACGGCCGCATCTGTCCGATTGAAACGCCGGAAGGCCCGAACATCGGCTTGATCAGCTCGCTTTCCTGCTACGCGCGCATCAATGAGTTTGGCTTCATTGAATCGCCCTATAGCAAGGTGAAGGGCGGGCGCGTGCTCAATTACGTCCAGATCCTCAACGCGGGTGACAGCGAATTCAAGGTCGGCGATATCGTCGAACGCGACAAGGTTGAGAACGTCAACGAAGAATTGAAGCGCAAGCGGGTGACCTTTGACCCGCACTGTTTCTACCTTTCCGCGTGGGAGGAAGACCGCTACGTCGTCGCGCAGGCGAACGTGCCGCTCGAAGACCGCGGCCGCATTATCCCGGAACTTGTGAACTGCCGGCAGGCGGGCAACTTTGTGCTGAAGCATCGCGATGAAGTGGACTACATTGACGTTTCGCCGAAGCAGCTTGTCAGCGTGGCCGCGAGCCTCATTCCCTTTCTTGAGAATGACGACGCGAACCGCGCATTGATGGGTTCCAACATGCAGCGCCAGGCCGTGCCGCTCATCCGCGGCGAATCTCCGCTGGTGGGCACGGGCATGGAGCGAGTCACCGCGCGCGATTCCGGCGCGGTCGTGCTGTGCCGCCGCGAAGGCATTGTGGATCAGGTGGATTCGGAGCGCATCATCGTGCGCGTTGAATCCGACCATTCCGGCGTGCTTTCCCGAGAAGTGGGAGCGGATATTTACCAGCTCACGAAGTTCAAGCGCTCCAACCAGAACACCTGCATCAACCAGAAGCCGCTTGTTCGCGTGGGCGACCGCGTGAAGCAGGCGCAGGTGCTGGCCGACGGACCGTGTACGGACCGCGGCGAGCTCGCGCTTGGCCGCAACGTCCTCGTCGCATTCCTGCCGTGGCGCGGATATAACTTTGAAGACGCAATCCTGGTGAGCGAAAAGCTCGTCAAGGACGACTACTACACCTCGATCCACATTGAGGAATATGAAATCGAGGCGCGGGATACAAAGCTCGGCCCCGAAGAAATCACGCGGGACATTCCAAATATCGGCGAAACATTCCTGCGCAACCTCGACGAGAGCGGCGTGATCCGCATCGGCGCGACCGTCCGGCCCGGTGACATCATGGTCGGAAAGGTCACTCCTAAGGGCGAGACCACGCTCACGCCGGAAGAAAAACTTCTGCGCGCCATCTTCGGCGAAAAAGCCGGCGATGTTCGCGACGCATCACTCTATTGCCCGCCGGGCATTGAAGGCACGGTTGTAGACGTGAAGATCTTCTGCCGCAAGGGTGCTGAAAAGGATGACCGTCACCGCGCCATTGAGGCCGAGCATGTTTTCAAGCTTGAGAAAAACCTCGCGGACGAAATCCGCATTCTGACCGACGAGAGGCTGAAGCGCCTGACGAACCTTCTTGGCGGACAGAAGCTTGTCGCGGACCTGCACGATGAAAAAACCAACAAGCGCCTGCTCACCAAGGGCACGGAGCTGACGCGCGACATCATCGAGAAGGTCTCGACGCGGAACTTGAAGCGCCTGCGCTTGAATGACAAGGACCCGCTGCTCATCGAGAAGATTGACGAAATCGAGGAGATGACCTCGCGGCAGATTGACGTGCTTCGCAAGATTACCGAGGAGCGCAAGGAGAAGCTCAAGAAGGGCGATGAGCTGCCTCCGGGCGTCATCAAGCTCGTGAAGTGCTACATCGCGATGAAGCGAAAGCTATCGGTCGGCGACAAGATGGCCGGCCGCCACGGCAATAAGGGCGTAATCGCGCGGATCGTTCCCGAGGAAGACATGCCGTACTTGCCGGACGGAACGCCGGTCGAGATCGTCCTGAATCCGCTCGGCGTGCCTTCGCGCATGAACGTCGGCCAGATTCTCGAAACGCATCTCGGCTGGGCGTCAAAGGAACTCGGCCGGGCGCTTGGGCGCCTGATTGACCGCGACGTCAAGGCGGAAGCGGTTCGTAAGTGGCTGAAGGAAGTCTTCGGCGATACATCCATCTGGAAAAATATCTCCAGCATGACGGACGAAGAAATGCACGACCTTGCGCGCGGCCTACGCGAAGGCGTTCCATTCTCGACGCCTGTGTTCGATGGCGCTCGCGAGACGGAAATCCGCCACTTGCTCGAAGAAGCGGGCCTGCCCTCCGCGGGCAAGATCACGCTCTTTGACGGGATGACCGGCGACACTTTCGCGCAAAACGTCACCGTCGGTTACATCTACATGCTGAAACTTTCACATCTCGTGGACGACAAGATTCACGCGCGCTCCATCGGCCCTTACTCGCTGATCACGCAACAGCCGCTCGGCGGCAAGGCGCAGTTCGGCGGCCAGCGGTTCGGCGAAATGGAAGTCTGGGCGCTCGAGGCTTACGGGGCGGCGCACATTTTGCAGGAGTTGTTAACTTGCAAGTCGGACGACGTATACGGTCGCGCGAAGATTTACGAGGCGATCGTGAAGGGTGAGCCGGGCATCGAGCCGGGCGTGCCTGAGTCGTTCAACGTCCTCGTGCGCGAGTTGCAGTCGCTCTGCCTGGACGTGGAATTGATGAAGCGCCAGCAGAAGCAAGCGGTGCCGGAAGCCGCCGACTAACTGAAACGAATTTGTATTTTGCAATTGTGGGGGCGCCCCAGAATATCGGGACGCTCCGGGCAGCGAATGTAAGGTTTCTTGCGCTCCGGGATTCCGGAGACGCCCGGTGGGCTCCGACCCGCCGGTAGGAGGATGACACCTTGTACCGCAGCAGCCCTTATGACCGCGCCAGTCTGATTGCCGATTTCGATTCGATCCGCATCAGCCTGGCAAGCCCCGAGCGCATCCGTTCATGGTCGCACGGGGAAGTAACCAAGCCGGAAACAATCAACTACCGCACCTTCAAGCCCGAGCGCGACGGCCTTTTCTGCGCCAAGATTTTCGGGCCGGTGACGGACTGGGAATGTTTGTGCGGCAAATACAAGCGGATGAAGCACCGCGGAGTGATCTGCGACAAGTGCGGCGTGGAAGTCACGCTCAGCAAAGTCCGCCGCGAACGGCTCGGCCACATTGAGCTGGCTTCTCCATGCTCGCACGTCTGGTTTTTCAAGGGACTTCCTTCGCGCATCGGCAACCTGCTCGATATCAGCATGCGCGACCTCGAGCGCATTCTTTATTTTGAAGGCTACGTGGTGATTGACGCGGGCGACGTTCCAGGAATCAAGGAACGCGAAATGTTGCCCGAGGAAAAGTACCGCGAAGTGGCCAAGGAATATCCCGGCCAGTTCCAGGCGCGCATGGGCGCGGAGGCCATCAAGGAACTTCTAAAGGGCGTGGATGTGGACAAGCTCAGCGAGACACTTCGCGAGCGCATGAAGACGGACCCCAGCCTCCAGAAGCGCATTAAGTTCGCGAAGCGACTGAAAGTCGTCGAGGCGTTCCGCAAGAGCGGCAACAAGCCCGAATGGATGATCCTCGACGTGCTGCCGGTGCTTCCGCCGGAGTTGCGTCCACTTGTGCCTCTCGATGGCGGCCGCTTCGCCACGTCGGACTTAAATGATCTCTACCGGCGCGTGATCAACCGCAATAACCGCTTGAAGAAGCTCATGGAGCTTCATGCGCCCGATGTAATTGTCCGCAACGAAAAGCGAATGCTGCAGGAAGCCGTGGACGCACTGTTCGACAACGGTCGCCGCGGACGCGTTTTGCGCGGCACAAACAACCGCCCGCTCAAGTCGCTTTCAGATACGCTCAAGGGCAAGCAGGGCCGCTTCCGCCAGAACTTGCTCGGCAAGCGCGTGGACTACTCCGGCCGCTCCGTAATCGTTGTGGGCCCGGAATTGAAGCTGCACCAGTGCGGATTGCCGAAGAAGATGGCGCTCGAACTCTTCAAGCCATTTATCTATCACCGCCTGGAGGCAAGCGGCCACTGCACGACCATCAAGCAGGCCAAGGAGATGGTCGAACAGCAGGACCCAATCGTTTGGGACATTCTCGAAGAGGTGATCAGCGAGCACCCCGTGTTGCTAAACCGCGCGCCGACGCTTCACCGCCTCGGCATTCAGGCATTTGAACCCGTGCTCGTGGAAGGCAAGGCCATTCGAATTCATCCGCTCGTCTGCACCGCGTTCAACGCGGATTTTGACGGCGACCAAATGGCCGTGCACATCCCGCTTTCGCCGGAAGCGCAGATTGAAGCTTCCGTGCTGATGCTCAGCTCGAATAACGTCCTCTCGCCGGCGCATGGCATGCCGCTCGTCATCCCGACGCAGGACATGATTCTCGGCATCTATTACCTCACGAAGGCCCGCCCCGGCACAAAGGGTGAGGGCCGTGCGTTCAGTTCTGTGGAAGAGATTTTGCTCGCGCTCGAAGCGGGCGAAGTCGAACTGCTCACGCCTGTCCGCCTGCGCTACACCGGCGAGGTGATTGACCTTACAACCGCGTATGACGATCAGGACGTTGTGCACGCCGAGCCGATCCAGCTCAACAAGCAATTCCTGAACACGACCGTCGGCCGGGCGATCTTTAACGATCACCTCCCGAAGGGCACGCCGTTCGTCAATGGCTTGCTCAAGAAGAAGGGCGTCCAGCTCCTCGTCCACTACGCATATTTGCGTTATGGCATGGAGCGCACCGTCCTTATGCTCGATGAACTGAAGGAGCTTGGCTTCCTTTACGCCACGAAGGCCGGCATCTCCATCGGCATCGACGACATGGTCATCCCGGGCGACAAGGCCAAACTCGTGGAAGCCGCCGAAAGGGAAGTCGTCAAGGTCCAGGAGCAGTACCACGACGGCGCGATCACCAATGGAGAGCGCTACAACAAAGTCATCGACATCTGGGGCAAGGTCACCGAGCGCGTTGCGGACGAAATGTTCAAAGCGCTCGAGCAACAGGACAAGGAAGGCATTATCAACCCGATTTACATCATGGCGGATTCCGGCGCCCGCGGATCGAAGCAGCAGATCCGCCAGCTTTCCGGAATGCGCGGCTTGATGGCCAAGCCTTCGGGCGAGGTTATCGAGACGCCGATCACGTCAAATTTCCGTGAAGGGTTGAACGTGTTGCAGTACTTCATCTCAACGCACGGCGCCCGCAAGGGTCTTGCCGATACGGCGCTGAAGACCGCGGACTCCGGCTACCTCACGCGCCGGCTTGTGGACGTGGCACAGGACGTAATCATCACCGAAGCCGATTGCGGCACTTCCGAGGGCATCTTCGTCGAGCCGATACTCGAACAGGGCAAGAAGGAAGTCGAGCCTTTGCGCGACCGCATCGTTGGCCGCGTTTCCCTTGAGAAGCTCAAGGACTTCGAGGGAAACGTGATCGTCGAAGTGAACCAGGAGATTGACGAAGAACTGGCCAACGCGATTCAGGCAGCGGGCGTGATGCGGGTAAAAATCCGCTCGGTGCTGACTTGCGAATCCCGCCGCGGCGTCTGTGCGCGCTGTTATGGGCGCAACCTTGCCAGCGGGCGCATGGTTGAGATGGGTGAGGCCGTCGGAGTCATCGGCGCCCAGTCAATCGGCGAACCCGGCACGCAGCTCACGATGCGCACATTCCACATCGGCGGCACGGCAAGCCGTGTGGCCGAGCAATCTGAACTCGAGGCGCGCAGCTCGGGCTTCGCCAAATTCGTTGACCTGAAAACGGTCGGCGGACGCGGAGGCACAACCATCGTAATGAACCGCAACGGCCACGTCGCCGTTGTGGACGAAAAGGGCCGCGAGAAGGAGCGCCATGAAGTGCCTTACGGCACGCGCTTGCTTCTCGAAGAGGGCCAGACCGTGCAGATGGGCCAGAAGATGGCCGAATGGGATCCGTACACCTTCTCGATCCTCACGGAAGTCGGCGGCACCGTCCAATTCAAGGACTTGCAGCCCGGCATCACGATTGAGGAGCAGGTGGACGAGGTCACAGGTCTTTCACAGAGCGTCGTGATGCTGCCGCCGGAAGATGAAAAGCATCAGCCGACGGTTCTCATCCGGGATTCCGCGGGCCGCGTCCGCAAAAAGTACCTGATGCCTTCGCGCGCCCACTTGATGGTCACTGACGGCTTTGACGTCATGCCCGGCGACGTCGTCGCGAAAATTCCGCGCGAGACCACGAAGACCAAGGACATCACCGGAGGCTTGCCACGCGTCGTCGAACTATTCGAAACGCGCAAGCCGAAGGACCCCGCCGTCATCAGCGAAATTGACGGTCTGGTGAAATACGGGGAAGTCAGCAAGGGTCTGCGCAAGATCTACGTCGAAAGCGAAGACGGCAAAACGCAGAAGGAATACTCCGTCCCGCGCGGCACGCACATTCAGGTGCAGGAAGGCGAGCGCGTCAAGGCGGGCGAGCCGCTGATTGACGGCCCGCTGAACCCGCATGACCTGCTGGCCGTGCTCGGGGAGCGCTTCACGCAGGCCTATCTCGTGAATGCCATCCAGGAGGTTTACCGCCTGCAGGGCGTGACGATAAACGACAAGCACATCGAGACCATCGTCCGGCAGATGATGCGCTGGGTGAAAGTCGAAGATGTCGGTGACACCACGTTCCTGCTCGAAGAGCAGGTCGACAAGTTCCGGTTCCGTGAGGAAAACGACCGTGTGCTCGAAAACGGTGGCCGCCCGGCGACGGGCCGTCCGCTGCTCTTGGGCATCACGAAGGCTTCGCTCTCCACGGATTCGTTTATCTCCGCGGCAAGCTTCCAGGAAACGACTCGCGTGCTTACCGAAGCAGCGGTTGCAGGCAAAGTGGATTATCTGCGCGGCCTGAAGGAAAACGTCATCATGGGCCGCCTGATTCCCGCAGGTACCGGTCTCGAGTGGTACCGCAACATCCAGTTGCTTACCCAGATGCCGGAGCCGATGCCAATGGAAGAGGCCGCCGCACCGGATCTCACGCCGGAAGAAGCTGCCGCGCTGGATTTCCTGCGGAAGGACGCCGCAGGCGAAGCGGCTGCCGAAAGTTAGACACCCGGCGCAATTTAGCCCAATTCAATCAACGGCCCGGCTGCGAAATGCAGCCGGGCCGTTGTGTTTTAGGATGGCCCGATGGGGATTACTTGTTTTTCGCGGGGGTTTGTGGCGCGCTGTCCACGCCAAAATCCCAAACAAAAGTATTCAACTTGTCCTCCAGCATCACCGCCAGGGCGTATTCTCCGGGCGCCATCGGTTGGTTTACCGTAAACCGGAAGACTCCCTTTGCGACCTGCCATTTCAACATTGACAGCGTCTCCCGCTGCTCAATTGGATCGCCGGCTACTGGATAGGTGATCCACTCCAGGCGCCGCGTTTCGCCATCCGGGTGCGCGCGAAGAAGGTCGATGTCCGGCTCGGGGTCTTCCACATTGATGCGCAAGTAGAATTGCAACTCCCCGGCAGGCAGGCGAATGGCAGAGTGCTTTCCCTTAATTTCGACGCGCTGCCGTCCCGGCACTAACGGGATCGGCGACAGGATTTGCTCTGTCACGCGCCCCTTGTCCAATTTCGAATCGGTCCTAGTTGCCTCCAGTTTCAATACCTTGTTCCCCGTAAATGCAAACATCCCAAGGTCTTGCGGGAGGAAAACGCCCGGGGCGAGCAGCAGGCTCGCGTCAATATCGAGTTGGGGGACCGCTTCCCGATTTCTCTCATCCTTTGCAACTCGGGAGGCAAATTCCTTTTCTCTTGCAGCTTCGTCAGTTTCGGCCTTGGCTGTCGCATCCCAGTCCACGAGCGCTGCCCGGGATCTCTTCCCACTGCGATTCCAGCAAACTGTAGTAACGAACGGTCTCGCCCGTCCGGGCATATTCGCGCACTACCTGAATGGACCCATCCTTCAAATAAAGCTTTTTTCCACGCGGCAGAGTTGCCCCGGCCTGATCGGCTTTTTCCTGCTTCGCAGCGGGATCGGTTTGTTGCGCCGGTGGCTGCTGTGCCGGAGGCGGTTGTTGTTGCCCCGCGCATAATGTTCCGCCCGAGGCTGCGGCCAGAGCGAGCCACATAGCGATCCTCGTGGATCGGCGATAATGAAGGAGGGTGGTCATTTTCGGTTCAATCTGCTGCGCCCGCGCCCTGACACCGATGTGATGCGACTTCGCCCCGAATTGGTTTTCACGGCCGCCCGCTGAATCCTTCTCCGGCACACTCAGCATAGCTCCGCGCCATCGCTGCGGCAACCTCCGGTGTTCGAGTTTTGGCGTGCCGTAAGCAGTGTGATAAATTGCACTAACAATTGCGAGATGCTCTTATGTGGAGGACTCCATGACGCTTCTCTCCTTACGCTGTACGCCGCGCTTGGCCGCACTCGCCTTGATCGCGGCGTGCGCGGCCGCCTTTGCGCTCGACCCGCCATCATTACCGGCAACCCCTACGGTAACAGTACAGGCGCCCGCGCAGACCGCTTCGCTCCCGTCATTTGACATTGTGAAGGTTGGCGACGGCGTCTACGCCGCCATCGGCCAGAACGGCGTCTTTGGCAACGGAGCATTTATTGTCGGGCAGGAAGGTGTGCTCGTCGTCGATACGCAGGCGCGGCCTGACTGGGCGCGCGACCTCATCGCCGAAATCCGCAAAATCACGGTCAAGCCCGTGCGGTATGTCGTCAACACCCACTGGCACGGCGACCACGTCCAGGGCAATCAGGCCTACCTCGCCGAATTCGGAGGCGGCGTTGAGTTTATTTCGCAGACCTATACGCGCGAAGACATGATCGCCCGCGGAGGCCCGCAATTGCAGCAGCAGATCAGCACGACAATCCCTGCGACCATCGCGCAAATTCAAAAGCAGCTTGCCGACGGCAAAGATGCACAGGGGGTCGCTCTCACCGGCGCCTCGCGCGCGCAACTTCAGGCGCAGCTCACGTCGCAGACTGCCAATCTTACCGAATACAAGAGCGTCACCTTAGTTCCTTCAACCATCACCTACGACACCAGCATGGTCATCCACCTTGCCAACCGCGAAATTGATCTCTTGCATTGGGGCCCAGCCCACACGCGGGGCGATACCGTCGTCTACCTTCCGAAGGAGCGCATCGTGATCACCGGCGACCTGCTCACGAATGGCATCCCCGTGATGCGCACTGCGTACCCTGTTGAATGGGTTGCCACGCTCGATGCGATTGACAAGTTGGATTGGACCGCGGCCATCCCCGGCCACGGCAACGTCCAGCAAGGCAAAGCGCAGCTCGAATCGCTCCTTGCGTATATGAAGGATCTTGTTGCGGGCGTGAAGTCTTCCGTCGCGAAGGGCCAGACCCTGGAGCAGACGGAAATTTCGGTTGATCTTTCCAAGTACAAGTCCGCGTTTCCGAATTTCGATACTGGCGGCAACAAATCAGCAATTGACCGCGCCTGGACGGAAATCTCCGGCAAGCCAATGCAATAATCGCGTCCCAAATTCAAAACGGCGTTCCGGTTGTCCGGAACGCCGCCAACTTTTTCACCTCAATCGGTTCGCACTCTTAGCGCAACTTATTAGTTGTGGTAACGCGGGTATAAGACCGTCAGCACCATTAAATCCGAAAGCGTAAAGAGCAGGCGCTCCGCCTGTTCGCTCGCGGCTTCAGCCGCGCGCGCCAGAAATCCCAAGTGGCGGCTGCGCGCAAGTTGGCGCAGGTCTTCCAGTCCGATGCCTGTGAGCACGGAAACCTCGTCTTCCGTAAAAAGTTTCTGGCTCGATCGGACTTTAACCACGTCTGCCTTCCTCCCACTCATTTAGATGCTGTATGCATCTTATGGGCTGCACCTTCTCCCTTGCAATAGTGCTTCCGTTCCAGTTGCCTATAGGTCAAGAGGACTAGTCCCCGTAATTTGTTTTGTCGCAAGGAGTTAGCTCAAATTCTTGGGAGGGCATCAACACTTGTAAATCGCAAATAAAATGGAATACCGGAAATTCCTACAGTTTTTCGGAAATAATGCAGAATGACCGCCACTGAACTTACGAATGAAATTGCAGACGCTTTCCCAAAAGCACTGATCAGTTTTGCAAGCCGGCTTCCGCGCTTACCTTTTCGAAGGCGTGAGCGATATGCAGCACTTGCGCCTCTCCAAAATGTGGACCGAAAATTTGCAGCCCCACAGGAAGCCCATCCGGCGTCTTCCCACACGGCACGGAGATACCCGGCACGCCCGCCAGCGATCCCGTAACTGTATATATATCAGCAAGATACATCGCCAGCGGGTCGCCGGTACGTTCTCCGAGTTTGAAGGCTGGAACCGGCGATGTCGGTGTCAAAATCGCGTCCACTTTCGTGAACGCCTCCCGGAAATCCTGTGTCACAAGCGCCCTTACCTGCTGGCCTTTGCGGTAATAGGCGTCATAGTATCCCGCCGAAAGAACGTACGTCCCCAGGATGATCCGACGCTTCACTTCCGCGCCGAAGCCGCGCCCGCGTGTGGCCCGGTACATTTCCATGAGGGTGCCGTCGCCTGCCTCGCGCAAGCCGTATCGCACTCCATCATATCGCGCGAGGTTCGAGCTCGCCTCGGCGGTCAAGAGAATGTAGTAGACCGCGACCGCATAATCCGTGTGAGGCATTTTCAATTCGATTGTTTTGCACCCGAGTTTTTCGAGTGCCCCGATTCCCGCTTCGATGTTGTGCCGAACCGCAGGATCCATTCCCGGCCCGAAGTATTCGCGCGGAATTCCAATTCGCAATCCCGCAACGGGCTTGCCAAGAGAAGTCGTATAATCCGGCACCTCTTGCGACGCCGAAGTGGAATCGTTCGCGTCGCGCCCGGCAATCAACCCCATGATTGTTGCAGCGTCGCCCACTGTGTTCGTGAACGGCCCGATGCGGTCCAGCGATGACGCCAGCGCGATCAGCCCGTAGCGCGACACTCGCCCGTAAGTCGGCATCATCCCCGGGACCCCGCACAGCGCTCCCGGCTGGCGGATGGACCCGCCCGTGTCTGTCCCAAGCGCCGCAACTGCGAGCCCTGCCGCCACGGCCGCAGCCGAGCCACCGCTGGAGCCGCCCGGAACGCGGTCCGGCGCCACCGGATTGCGCACCGGGCCGTACGCGGAATTTTCATTCGAGCTGCCCATTGCGAATTCGTCGCAGTTCGTCTTCCCGAGAATCACCGCGCCGGCATCCTCAAGGCGGGTTACAGCAGTCGCATCGTATGGCGGCACATAATGCTCGAGGATCTTTGACCCGCAGGTTGTCGTCACACCGCGCGTGCTGATCACATCTTTCACGGCAATCGGCACGCCAGCGAGCGCCGGTAGCTCGGCGCCGCGCGCGATCATGGCGTCAATTTTGTCCGCCTGTGCATACGCGCGCTCGGGGCAAAGCGCGAGGAACGCATTCAGCTCCGGGTTGTCGCGCTCGATCCGCGCGTAATGCTCGCGCGCTAATTCGCGCGCGGAGATTTTCTTCGCCTTAAGCGCGTCGCGGACATCGCCGATCGTCCATTTTCTTTCGTTCGCCGCCATATCAGCGCTCGATCACCTTTGGGACTTTGAAATACTTTCCGTCCGCGTCCGGCGCCTGCTTCAGCACGTCCTCTGCCACATCGCACGGGATCACCACGTCTTCCCGCATCGCGGGATTCACAATCTCGCTATCCGCCAGCACCTGGGCCATCGGCTCAACCTTCGATGTGTCCACGGCATTCAGCTGCGCAATGTACTCCAGAATCGAATCGAGCTGTTGCTGGTATTTAGTCACTTCGGCCTCGCTCAATTCGAGATGAGCCAGTTCGGCCACCCGCAACACTTCTTCCTTCGTTATTTTCATTCCCGGCCCCGTTTGCGCGTTCCCGTCGATCCTTTCAAGAAACCGTCAGGATAGCACACGCGGTTCCCCTTCAATCGCTTGGCCGTTCTTGTCCGGCGGGATAGAATCCGCGCCTTGGTTTCCGGAGTTCCCGTAGTCCCTTGAGGAGGGTTCGTCTTATGAAGCGGCCGACAATTTTTTGCTCATCATTTCTCGTCGTGCTTTTGCTGTTTTACTCACCCGGCGCACGCGCGCAGGCCGCGCCCGTCATCACCCTCACCGTTGACGCCACGCAGGCCCCGCTCAAGATTCTGCACGTGCAAATACAGATGGCCGTGCATCCCGGCCCGCTCACTCTCTACTACCCGAAATGGATCCCCGGCCTCCACGAACCTGCTGGGCCCGTTGCCAACGTAACGGGCCTGAAGTTCACCGCAAACTCGCAAAATATTCCCTGGCGACGGGACCTGCTGGACGTTTACACGTTTCACGTGGAGATCCCGCAGGGGGCGACCCAGCTCGACATCTCATTCGACTATCTCGAGCCGAGCGGTGGCGGCGGCCCGGCGGCAGGCTCGGCCACGGATAAGCTCCTCGTACTCAATTGGAATCAGGTCCTGCTTTATCCCGCGGGGACCCCTGCCGCGCAAATCACTATCAAATCAAAGCTGCTGCTTCCCGCAGGATGGAAGTTCGGTACAGCGCTGCCCATGGCGAATCAGTCCGGTGGCGAAGTAACTTTCCAACCAGCGGCTCTCGACCGGCTTGTGGATTCGCCCCTTGTCGCGGGCCAATACTACCGTGCGGTTGACCTTACGCCTCCCGGTGAACCAATTCATCACGAAATTGACATGGTCGCGGACAGCGCCGAAGCCCTCGCCATGCCTGATGACGTCCAGCGCGGGCTTACGAATCTTGTCGCCGAGACAGGCAAACTCTTCGGCACGCGCCATTACCGCGAATACCATTTCCTCCTCACGCTCAGCGACCACACCGCGCACTTCGGCGTCGAACATCACGAATCGAATGATAGCCGCCTGCCCGAGCGCGTTTTTCTCTCGCCCGGCGCGGCTCGTGAAGTCGGCGGGCTCCTGGCGCATGAATTCGCGCACTCCTGGAGCGGCAAATTCCGCCGGCCTCAGGGCGAATGCGTCGCGGATTTTCAAGCGCCGATGGAGACCGACCTCCTCTGGGTCTACGAAGGCAATACATCCTATCTAGGTGACGTTCTCGCCACGCGCAGCGGAATGTGGACGCCCGACGATTATCACCAGAACATCGCGGGGATCGCCGCTAGCCTCGGCCCAGGGCGTCCGGGGCGCACCTGGCGGCCTGTCCTTGATACCGCCGTCGCCGTGCCCGGCCTGCTGAATGGCCCGGGATGGGGGAACTGGCGGCGCGGCTCGGATTACTATGAGGAAGGCGAACTCATCTGGATCGAGGTCGCGAACATCATTCACACGGAGAGCCACGGCCAGAAATCCTACGATGATTTCCTTCGTTCGTTTTATGGCGGCCCGAATAACGGCCCCGAGAGGAAGTGCTACACCTTTGATGATCTTGTTCAGGCCTTGAACCAAACCGCGCCCTACAACTGGGCGAAATTCCTCGATGATCAGCTCGATTCCACTTCTCCCGAAGCGCCCGTTGCTGGCCTCGAGGCAGGCGGGTGGAAACTTGTTTTCAACTCCGATCCGCCGGGTGGCGCTCGCGGCGTCCGTGGCGTTTCCGCAACCACCTATTCCATAGGAATAACGCTCGGCGCCGACGGATCTGTTTCAGACACACTCTATGGCGGCCCTGCTTTTAAAGCCGGGATTACGCCGGGCATGAGAGTTGTCGCTGTGAACGGCCGCGCGTATCGTCCTGAACTCCTCGCCGACGCCATTAAGGCAAGCAAGTCGAACGCGGCGCCGATTCAAGTGCTCGTCGTATCCGACGATTACTACAAGACCTGCGCGATCGACTATCACGAGGGCGAGCGCTACCCCCACCTCGTCCGCGATCCCGCGCACCCCGATTATCTGGACGAAATCTTGAAACCCCTCCGAACTGTGCAATAAAGGGCCTCTTACGTCCGGAATCGGAGCCCGGGGGGTAGAATCGACACAACGTCTAGACTTTTTTCTGGAAGATAGTTAAGGTAAGATTTCCCGTGATTAAAAGCGGCTGAAACAAAATTTGAGATGACTTGCCCGGTCTGATAAGGACCATATATAAATTCGCTGAGGGAGGACTCTGATGCCCACCGCCCAAGAACGACCTGAATCTGCTCCTTCTCACCCTTTTCGTCTCGATGTTCAGGTCCACGACCTGCTGACCAATGCTCCGCCGCCGAAATCTTTTCTCCCGCAGGTCACGAATGGCAAAGGCCTCACTTTGCCCGAGCCGGTCTTCCCACTTCATCCTGAGCTCTTGAATGCCGATGACATGTACGAGGAATCGCTCGAGCGCGCCAAGCGGGGGCGGCGCCAATGGACGCGTCCGCTCGTCCTTCGCGCTATGCGCGGCTGGCTGTTCCCATACTTTCGTTCGCGCATTCTTCCCGGTAAATTTCACCCGATCATCGCGTACCTGTTCACAGAGTGGAAATGCAATCTCGATTGCCATTATTGTTGGGCCTTCGAAAACAGCGTCAAGGGAATGACGGAGGACACCGCCCGCAGATCGATTGACTGGCTGCACTCAACCACATGTCGCGTTCTCGCTTTGATGGGCGGCGAGCCCCTTCTACGCCCGGACTTCGCGCACAAAGTGGTTTATTACGCCGCGAAAAAGGGCTTTTGGATCTACCTTCCCACTAACGCCCGTCTGATGCGTCCGGAAGTCACCGACCGCCTGGCCGACGCGGGCGTTGCCATCGTGAATTTTGCCGTAGATGTTGTGGACGAGAAGCCCGGCCTGCCAAAAGCTCTCGCACCTGTCCGCAAATACTTCGATTACCTTGTCCGCAAGCAATACAAATACGGCTACTGCGTCTTTCTCAACATCAATATCTGCCGCACCAATCTCGAGGACGTGAAGCAGCTCACGGAAATCGCTCATGACAACGGCATTGCCACTGATTACCACATCAATGAGTCGCCCATGATCGAGCAGCCGCACTTCCAGCATTACGACGGCAACAGCACCTTCATCACAAAGGAAGACTGGCCGAAAGTGGATGAGTTGGTTGACTGGCTGATCGAAAAGAACCGCCAGGGCTACAAAATGGTGAATTCGGTCAAGCGGTTGAACGACATGAGAGATTTTATGCGCGGAAGCGTTGAACCCTGGAATTGCCGCGCGGGCCAGAATTCCATGATCATCCGCACGGATGGCACGCTGGCTCCGTGCTTCCCGATGTATTCGGCCACCCACGATTGGGGAGTGATCGAAAAACACAAATTTGAAACGCCACAACTGAATGAAATGAAGGAGTCTTGCCAGACCCATTGCTTCTCAACGCTCAACCACAACCTCGGCTTCTGCTATAACGATGCGCGCGTTATCAAATGGGTGCTCAAGCAGGCCGGTCGCGGCTTCCAGGGAGTTACGGGGAGCTTCTCGTAATCCTTCGTTCTCGGCGGGGAAGGACTGGGGTTGCCGTTTTCGGAAAAATCGAACGATCTCTCACTTCATCGAGGCTGATTCACCGGTTATTGGCGAAAGGGCGCGTACAGAGAGGATTTCGTAATTCTGGTACTCGATCGTCAGAATGGCCGTGCCGTCCACCCGGATATCTGAAACGCTCCGGTTCTCCTTCGCCAGCCAGAATTGGCCCACCTTTTCATACTGGTGATGAATGTCGGTCTTTTTGATCCAGAACGACGGATTCATCGCGGGTTCCGCGTCAATCCTGCAAACCGCGAAATCATTTTCGTCCACCCATATGCGGCCGCGGAAAAGGAATTTATTGGGCACCTTTGGTATTGCGGTTAGGACATAAGAGCAGCCGTCTGCCGAGGGTTCGTACCCTTCCATGGTGAAGTCATAATTGTTCGTCGTTAGTTCCACGTGCCCGCGGTTCTTCTCCTCGAGTGCTTCCTTTTCAGTGTCCAGCAGCCGCTTCAACACCAATTTGAGCAACATTCCATTGCCGCTTTGCGAAACGATGGTGAAGTCCTTGGTCGCAGGCGCCTTATAAACGACATCCACCAGCATTTCGGCATGCATCTTAGGGAAGCCCGTGTAGTCAATCGTGTAGTGCCGCCGGCCGCGGAATCGCTCAAGCGCGTACGTGCGCGCGGCGTTCCTCGTCATGAGTTGGTCCACAACTTGGGCGAGTGGCAACGGCGGGGCGGGTGAGAGCGCCCTTGCAGCGCGCGCGTTCCCGGGCGCCGGCACTAGCATGGCGAGAACGCCGAGCGCGAGAACAAGCGAGAATGTCAGACACTTTCGGACATTCATGAATACTTATAGCTCCCAAAAAGGAACCGCCATTTTTATGAGTGGAATGAGTCCAGACGCGGACTGCGCAAAACTCTAAGAATCAACTCATAATATGTGGTGCGATCAGTCTAACAAATTTATTTGAATCCCCTGCCACAAACCCATAATTGCTGTGCCGCTGCGTGTACTCCTGCGTACGTCATACGTGGCTATTCGCCTGGTCCTGTAATCAACGCGTGTTTGATTTGAAAGTCCCCGACTAGGGAATCAGCGGTGCCCACTTCCGCGCAGGTTACCAAATGGCCTCAGATGGGAAGTCGGATGGGCGGGGGGATCCCTCTTCCTGAGCCAGCATCAATTTCAAAGCGCGTCCAACAGCGTCGTTTTCGGCCAGGCTAACCAGCGCAAAAGCCTTTGTGATTATTTGAGGAGGCTTTCGCCACAGCGCGGAGAGCGGCTGCATGAGTTCGCGGGGTCTGCCGGGATGAAAAACGCGGTCATCCCAGCGGCGCGAGCCCACCGGGTTTTCCGGATACTCCCGGACAATATCCAGAAGAAATCTCGTCATGCGCAGGAAGAGCGGATCCTGATATTGCGGCATGAAGACCATGTGGCTCTGCCCTTCACGCCGGACTTCGCGAATGAATTCGGCAAACGTTTCAGCGTTAGTGAGATTGAGCGCGGCGCTCGGCTCGGTGGCGTGGCGATCGCCGCCGGAAACAGCCGGGAGCTTCCAGCGCTCTGCCATTTGGAGCACGGCGTAGTTTTCCTTCCAGGAACGAGTCCCGTTCAGTTCGATGGCATGAAAAAACATGCAATAGTTCTCAAGAAATTGGTCAACGATGTCGGAAAAACGCTTTCCGGCCGGCTCCCGTTGTTTCCAAAGCGGATGATTGAAGACGATCAGCACTTCCGGTTCTTGATCGAGGAATGAAAGCAACTCCGCTAATCTCGCTTCGCTGGGATTCAATGTATAGGCGGCCAGATCCGCCATGATTCCTTCCGCGTTGCCCTCCGGCAGATTGTGAATGCCGAGATGGAAGACCGTTCCCCGGAAAGGGACGCTCCATTCGAGAGACAATGGGATCAAGCGCCCCTGGGGTATCAGGCGCAACAAGCTGGAAGCCTCAATGTTGTCGTGGTCGGTCAGGGAAATGATGCTCGCAAGACCGAGGGTATCTTCGATTTGCTTGGTTTCGAGCTCCAACGATTGTCGCGGCGTCATGGGAGGCGTCCAATACGCACGGTCGAAATCCACGGGAACTACCGCGGCAGTGCACTGCCGGTTTAGCGCCCATTTCAAGAGATGAAATTTGTCCGCGAATTCCGGAATGAATTGGAGGCCTTCTTTGGAACGATTTGTGTGACTGTGGAGAGAAACAGCCGACCGGTACCCGCGCGCGCAAGATGGCTTATTCCACAGGCAGGACAGTTTTATTTTTTTCAAAAGATCCCGCCCTTATTTAGAAGTCAAAACACAATCTGGTTGTGTCATCAATATTTTACAGCCAATTACAATTTGGATGATGGACAAGTCTGATGAGTTGCCATCAACTCTACAACTCAAATCACATCCAAGGCCGGATCTTAGAAGCGAAACGAAAACTTTCTTAATCTTCAAGCAGGCGGTGAGCTGCGGAATCGGACCTGAATTGTTGCCTGCCACTGTCCCGATACTATCATCGTTCGAATGTGTATCAAAAAGTTTTTTCGCAAATCGGGTCACGATTTTGGGAAACCCGTTATTCCGTTGCGCTTCCGCGCCTCGGAAACTTCGCCGAGATGTAATCGTCCACCAGCGCTTGAAACGCGCGTGAAAGCTCATCGTAGCTCCCCTGCAGTGTCGTGAATTTTTGCCCGTCAATATAGACAGGGCAGCGCGGCTCTTCGCCCGTACCCGGCAGGCTGATGCCGATATTCGCGGCCTTCGATTCGCCAGGCCCGTTCACGATGCACCCCATCACCGCTAGTTTCATCTCTTCGACGCCGTCGTATCGCTTCTTCCATTCCGGCATTTGCTCGCGGATGTAGCCTTGAATGCTCTCGGCGAGCTCTTGAAAAGTTGAGCTGGTGGTGCGCCCGCAGCCGGGGCACGCCGTCACGCTCGGCGAAAAGCTTCGCAGCCCCAGCGCCTGCAGCAACTCGCACGCCGCGTAAACTTCTTCTCGGCGGTCGCCGCCGGGCTTCGGCGTAAGCGATATTCGGATCGTATCGCCGATGCCTTCATGCAGCAGAATTCCCATCGCGGCGGAAGACCATACCGAACCCTTCAATCCCATTCCAGCTTCTGTGAGCCCGAGGTGCAAGGGCTGTTCGGTTTTTGCGCTCAAGTCCCGATAAATCGTGATCAGATCCAGCGGACGAGATGTTTTGCACGAGATGATGATCTGATCGTTGCGCAGGCCGGATTGCAGCGCCAGCTCCGTCGATTCGACCGCCGAGAGCACCATGCACTCGTTGATGATCTGCTCGGAGCTGAACCCGAGGTCGCGGTCCGTGTTCTCCTGCATCTTGCGCATCACCAGCTCTTGGTTCAGTGAGCCGCCATTCACGCCGATTCTCACCGGCTTTCCGTGGTCGCGCGCAATCTGGCAAATTGTTGAGAACTGTTCGTCTCGCCGCTTCCCTGCGCCTACGTTTCCCGGGTTGATCCGGTATTTGTCCAGCGCCGCCGCGCACTTCGGGTACTGCTTCAGCAAAACGTGGCCGTTATAGTGGAAGTCGCCGATGATTGGCGCGTTGCACCCGGCATCGAGCAGCCGCTGCTTAATTTCCGGAACCGCTGCCGCCGCTTCGGGTACATTCACGGTAATGCGCACAAGTTCCGAGCCTGCCTGCGCCAGCTCAAGGCATTGCTGGAAAGTGGCTGCCGCATCCGCCGTGTCCGTGTTCGTCATCGACTGCACGACCACCGGCGCGCCTCCCCCCACCATGATGTTCCCGACCTTCACCCCAAACGTCTTTCCACGCGCCATTCGCGAATTGGCTTGTGACGCCACTTGCGAGACTTCATCCCGCACCTCCGGCTGATTTAGCCCAGGCGAGGGCTTGCCGCCAATGCGCACGAGTGTTGGTTCAGTTTTCATGGTTCGCTTGAAAGTGAGCTCTTATTATATCGCGGATTCAAGGGATGCTGCAGGGCGCGCCCCTTGCCAATTGCACCATTAGGCGCGCCCTGCGACGATCGTCTGCGGCAACGCTAGTGGGCCAGCTGGATGCGAATTACGTCGTGTACTCGCCAATCAGGATCAACTAGGCAAAGGCGCCCACCGATGACTTTGTAGTGGTAGCCAGGGGGCGGCACGGGAAGTTGTTTGTAGAGATCTCCCGGAACACCAAAGGCCCGCTTGCGGAAATCGGTCGTCAGCAAAAAGTTGGGTTGAAGCTGCTTATCCATATCCGCCGTAAGCATATCGCGATCGCGAAATCCGGGCGGAAGATGTTCGCGATGATCCCGATACCAGTCGCGCACGATGGCACGCTCGTGGTCGTCGAATTGCGGATGGTCCATGTACCAGTGATGTTCGTGACCCATCGGGGCCTGCCCGCGGTTCGCTTCCGTCTGCGCCATCGCCGCACTGCCGCCGCATGCCGCGAACAGAACCGTAGCGCAAGCTACCAATAACCAGCGTGTCTTCATAAATTCTCCTTAGAGTTCGAGATGGGGAATAGGCGGCGGTATTGTATCCCTGTACGTCTGCATGGACAATATTCCATTTGCTGTGTGCCTCTTATGCGGGTTAGGGATTTGAATTCAAGCCTCACAATATGCTGGACGTTCTCCACATTCTGATTGCGAAGAGGCGGGTTTAATCAAGCGGGATGCGGTTCTTGTTTCGTCCGAGCCATGTCGCGAAATCTTGCAACTCTGGATTCAGCGATCGGCTGAGGGCGATATTGCGCGCGCCGCAAAAATACTCTTCGAAATCGCGCTTGAATTGAAACATGTTTCCGATGTCGTCGGCGCCCGGGAAGCCAAAGCTGCGGTACACCTCGGGTGGCACGCTGTTGTAACGGACCTCTTGGCCGAGCGCTCTTGTGAATGCCGCGGCCATTTGCGCGCCGGTCAAATTCTCGCCGGCGATGCCGACCGTTTTGCCGATGTATTCGCCGCCCCGTTTGAAAATGCCAAATGCGCACTTACCGATGTCTTCGGTGGCAATGCCGGGGAGCTTTTTGTCTCCCATCGGCATCGTGATAGCTAGTTTCCCATCAGGCCCTTTTTTTGGGCCCATACCGAAACCGATGAAGTTATCCCAATAAAATGAAGTGAGCAGGAAAGTGGTGGGGACACCGAAATCTGTGAAGAAATGATCGGCCTCGCCCTTGCCATCAAAGTGCGGCACCTTGTATTTGCCGTGCAGAGTGGGCATCCGGTTGTCGTTCAGCGGCACCCACTTCCGCGTATCTTCAAGCGTTGACCAGATGGCGTGCCGCAAGCCGGTGCGTTTCGCAGCCTCCGCCATCGTTTTCACTTCGGTGATTTCCCTTTCGGGGGACATATGCGCCCAGAAAAACGTCACGCAAAATGCGCCGTAGGCCCCGCGAAAGGCCTTCTCGATGCTCGCGGCGTCATCCACATCGGCGGCGACGACCTCCGCGCCAAGCTTCGCCAACTCCTTCGCCTTCTCTGAATTCACGTCACGCGTAAGCGCGCGCACCGCGAACCCGGTCGCTGGATCGCTCAATATCGCGCGCGCCATCCCACCGCCCTGCGCGCCCGTCGCGCCAAGAACGGCAATAATCTTTCTCTCCGCCATGGATTTCCTCCGTGCAAATTGGATGCAGGCCGGGTTGGATCTGGTTCATTAACTAAGAAAGTTCTCAGTTCGTTTTTGCAGCCTGCGAAGCGGGAGGATTCCCGCGCAGTCCAAGTGCATCCGCGGCGCCGCGCATCGCCTCAATGCAAAACGCGATGTGCTGATCGAGTGGAATGCACAGCTCTTCCGCGCCGCGCCGCACATCATCGCGATTTACACCTCGCGCGAACGCCTTGTCCTTCATTTTGCGCAGCACCGAATCGGGCTCGACTTCAAAGATGCTTTTGCCCGGCTTCACCAGTGAGCACGCGGTTAGAAATCCCGCCAGCTCATCGCACGCATAGAGCGTGTGATCCAGAGCGGATTCGCGCGCGACGCCGGTGTAATCGGCGTGCGCCAGAATTGCATGGATCATCTCTTCGGGGCAGCCTCGTTCGCGCAGTATTTTCGAACCTTCGTACGGATGCTCCGCGTCAGCGCGGTGGTCATTGTTGGGCCAGCGCTCGTAATCGAAATCGTGCAGCAGCGCCGTGATGCTCCAAAGGTCCACATCCGCGCCGGACTTGCGCGCATACGCGCGCACGCACGCCTCAACGGCCAGCGCATGCTTGCGCAGGCTTTCATTTTGTGTGTATTCGCAGAGCAAATCCCACGCTGCGTTGCGATCCAGTGCCACGATTGCCCCCTTTTGAAACGCCTTGGTCCGAGGAACGCATAGGTTACCGCAACTCCCTCCATTTTCGTGTGTTTCAAGACCAGGGCCTTTTATCCCGGCCTCCATGGAACTTCCAGGGGTGTGCAAATTCGGCGGAAATTAAAAATAACCCTTGACACGGGAACGCGCCTCATTGACAATCCCTGACGCGCCAGTTTCTGCCTTCCCCCCCAAGTGTAGTTCCTCTACTCCGCATGCCGGAAGAATGTGCGAGGAGCACCGGTGTCGGAACAAAACGGCAACAAGGCAATGAATGATTTAGATCGTGATGTCATACGCTGCAAGACGTGCGGCTTGGTGCAGTATCGCACCAAGAACGACGTCTGCCGGCGTTGCTTGCACATGCTGCCGCCGAAGACGGAATTCTTAATTCCGCCCCCGGCGCCTCAGGAGTTGCCGGGCGACGAACGGCAGCTTTTCGAGAAGTGGCCGAACCGCGAGACAGTGGAAAACATCGGACAGCGGATCCGGCAGCTTCGCGAATCGCGGGGGATGACGCAGAGCCAGCTACAGGCGCGCTCACGTGTTTCGCGCTCGTATCTCTCGCGCATCGAAAGCGGACAGATGACGCCTAGCCTCGGAACGCTTGAGAAGATTTCCGAAGCGCTGGGTGTCGGCTTGAACCGTTTCTTTGTGCCGGAGTCTAACGGCGAAGCACTGCTCGAAGATCCCTTTATCCAGGGACTGCGGCCCTTTCTCCGTCAGCTTGACTGGGAACAGTGGCAGTCCATTCTGAAGAGGCTCGCGGCAATCAGTGATCACGTCGCCGCACCGATCCTTCCCATGAACGGGAATGGCCAGGTGCGGACGATGCCGCAGCCGATGCGGGTGTCTGCGCCGCCCTTTGTGCGCCGCCCTCCGCATAGCGTCGCCGTGGGCTAGCGCTGAACCCGGCGGCGCTCTTACAACAGCGAGATTCACAGGCGGCTCGAACGGCGGTCCCGATCACTCGGGACGGCCGGACGCGCCGCCTTCTCTTTTTATGTGAGCTATTTTCCTGCCGGGTTCGGATTGAATTTCACCGATCGAGAAATGCGCGCAGCCGCGCATATCCGGCGCGGCTTACAGGCAGTTGCGTGCCGTTGTGCAACACGGCCACATGGCTGTCTTTTCCGTAAGGCTCGACGCGCGCGATGCGTTCGAGGTTCACGATATACGACCTGTGTACACGCATAAACCGCGCAGGGTCGAGCGCAGCTTCAAGGCTCGCAATCGTCTGCTGCTTCAAGTGCTTTTTTCCTTCAGAGCAAAGCGCGACGTAATCATCCTGCGCCTCCGCGTAATCCAGCTTTGCCATCGGAATAATGTGCACGCGCGCGCCGTCCCGCACCGGAATGCGGTCTGCGTATTGAGCCGGTGGTCGTGCAGCGGCGATCAATTCCGCCGTGGGGAAGCTGGCCGCTTTCGCCGTACCGCAGAGCCGCTTCTTCGCGCGCCCCAGGGCCGCTCCGAACCGCTCCGCGCCAACAGGCTTCAGCAAATAGTCCACGGCATGGACTTCAAACGCGCGGATGGCAAATTCATCGTGCGCGGTGACAAAAATGATTGCGGCCTCATCGCCAATCAACTCAAGGACCTCAAATCCATCGAGCTTTGGCATCTGGATGTCCAGGAAGACAAGGTCCGGTTTAAGTTCGGCAACAGCTTTAACAGCTTCAAAGCCATTTGCGCACTCCGCGGCGATCTCAACATCGGCATGCGCGGAAAGGTATTCGCGCAGCACCTGCCGTGCCAGCTCCTCATCGTCCACAATGATTGCGCGAATCTTCGCGCCAGGTTCACGGCTCATGCGGGGCGTGCCTCCTTCTCCGCGGGCAGAGTTATCGCCACGCGGAAGACGTCTCCTTCGGGTTTCACATCGAAGCTCGCGCGGTTGCCGTAACGCGCCGCAAGCCGCTGGCGCACGTTTGCCAACCCAACTCCTCCTTTGCGACGCGGAGGTGCATCCGGGTCAAAACTATTCTCAATTTCAATCCGGACCACTCCATCACTGCATTGCACTCCCAGACGGATCGATCCCCCCTCCACCAGATTCGCCACTCCGTGCGCCACCGCATTCTCCACCAGCGGTTGCAAGAGCAGCGGCGGCACGTCGAACGCGAGCGCATCCTTCTCAATATTTTCTTCCATCCTGAGCCGCGCACCGAACCGGATTTTTTCCACCGAAAGGAATGCATTCACAAGAGAAAGCTCTTCCTTCAATGGAATCACCGCCTTTTCACCAAGTCCAAGTGTGCGGCGCAGGAAATCCCCGAGAAGGATGCACATCTCTCGCGCTCGCGCCGGATCCGAACTGGTAAGCGCGCTGATGGAGTTCAAGCTGTTGAATAGAAAGTGCGGGTTCACCTGAGCCTTCAACGCCCGCAATTCCGCGTCGCGGGCCAGCAGGTTCGCGCGGTTCGCTCGCGCCTCCGCCGCGCGCGACGATTCCACCGCGATAATCACGTAATAAAATGCGACCGACAGCAGGTAGAGGAGATCGCCCATCCCACCCAACAGCGGGACATCCGGCGACAACCGTCTGTCGAGCCCGGGGAATACGCCCACATTGGAAAGTACCTGCGCCAGAGCCCTTGCCGCGACCACCCACAGACTCGCGGCCACCAGCGCACCAATCATGTGCGTTCCCACAATCCGGGAAGCGCTCGATTTATCCAGCGGAGTTACGCGGCAGGGATACCACGCGGTCAGGCAAATGAAAGCGTAGATGACGCACAGTGGAATCGCAAGCGCCACCGACTCGCGCCACGAGACTCTCGCCCGGTATGCCGAGCAGGTACGTGAGCATCCCTGCGATGGGTATCCAGGCGAGGAGGTAAAGCGCAAGCTTGCGGGGCTGGCTGAGGATTGGGTGCATTGTTGGGTCAATTCGCTTGAGTGCGGCTCGTCCGGGTGCCGTCCATTTCATTTCCGTTCTTGATCACCACTCCGCCCATGAATACTAGGCCGCGGATAATCAGTCGCTTCGCAGGCCCTGCATCCGGCGCGGGTGCATGTTCTCTTTCGTCTACGAGCCCGCCCAAGAATGGGGTTCCCTGGAAATCCACGATCCAATTATCCGGAACGCGAATGCTTCCGCCGCCCATGACCGCGGTAACGTGGATTGTCGCCGATTCGCCCTCGATATCCGCCTGTCGCATGTCCAGCTCAAATCCGCCCCACGCGGCCACGATTCTTCCTCCCCTGAAATTCTTCGTCATGATTTTTTGCTTCACGCCGGACAACACCGCGAGGTAATCAAACGAAGAATCGATGTCATTCGTGGACGCGCGTCTGCCCACCCGCGCGAAAGCATCATCGAGCGATTCCCTCGTGTGCACGCCGATACCGATCATTCTTCCCCCCGTGATCCTCTTGGCCACCAGCGCCAGACCGATGGCAATCAACAAAATCGGCCAGATAGTTGCGAACCCGATGTGGAACGGGACATAACCGAGGGCTCCGAGGACCATGAATACGCCGATAGCCAATAACGCGAAGCCGAGGATCCGGCTCGTATTGCTTCGACAGGATATGTTTTCAAGCCCAAAGAAAATCAGCATTGCGGGCCAGAAGAATTGATACATCCGGTGGGCGGAGACGACGCCTTGTTGGTCCAGCAGCAGCACCACGCCCAGCGCCAGCAGGAACAGCCCCACAAAAATCCCCCGGCCGGGGCGGATGACGAAAATACCCGGGTGCCGCCCGGTATCCACGGTGGGTTTATCGTCCATGATCACTCCTTCTGCTCGATTCCTTCGCCACGACGGCGGGGCTTTGCGGCTTCAACAAAAACAGTGCCGTGCATCCGGCCACCACTAGAGTCAACGGCCAAAAAGGAATCGCGTCCGCGAACGCCGACCGGCTCACCAGGGCCATAAGGATATTCCACAGCCCATTCGCCAGAAAGGGAATGATCCAGAAAGTGTCACGCGTGAAGGGACCCAATCCTAGCTGACCAAGTTGAGCCATCAGCCCAAGCAGGACCAACAGTCCGGCTGCCGCCACTAAGATCACAGCGCCGTTCGCGGGCGCCGCCGATACCGATCGGGAATTCTGACGCGAATTCTCTGAATTATTCCTCAAAGAAGACAGCCGGGATTCATCCGCCATCGTCGCCTCTCCCGCAATCATTGTGATGTCCTGCATGGCGGGAGAATAGAGCGCAACGCTTTCCGCGTCTCCTGTTTTTCGGCGAATGGCGGATGGTTACCGGCGAATGGCGGAAGGCGCGCGCGGGTGATGCGCCCCCACGAAAGTTTTCTGCAGGCCCTTCGAAGCAACCCTAGGCGAACCGCACCTTCACATCGGGCCGCTTCTCGAGGTGCACGGTGTCAATAAACCGCACCTGGCGCGTCTCCAGCGTCAGAATCAGCGATTGCGTCCGCGTGCCTTCTCCGAAAAATCGCACGCCGCGAAGCAGGTTTCCGTCGGTCACGCCGGTCGCCGCAAAAATAATTCTTTTGCCCGGCGCGAGTTCATCGGTATCGTAAATTCGCTTGGGATCCTTGATGCCCATCTTGGCGAGGCGCTCCTCGTGCTCGGGCTTTGACACCACTAGCCGCCCAAGAATTTGCCCGTTGAGGCATCGCAACGCCGCCGCCGTCAGCACCCCTTCCGGCGCGCCGCCTGTGCCCATCACGGCATGAACGCCCGTGCCGATCACCGCCGCCGAAATCCCCGCGCTCAAATCGCCATCGCCGATCAACCGGATTCGCGCACCCGTAGCCCGGATCTCGCTGATTAATTTTTCGTGGCGCGGACGGTCCAGCACGATCACCACGAGGTCCTCAACGTCGCGGTCCAGCCGCTTCGCAATGGCGCGAAGGTTCTCCGCCACAGGTGCATCCAAATCCACCGCGCCTTTGCACGAAGGGCCCACCACAATCTTCTCCATATACAGGTCGGGCGCATGCAGCAGCCCCCCGCGGTCGCTCGCCGCCAGCACGGCGATTGCGTTCGGTTCGCCGGTCGCGCACAAGTTCGTGCCTTCAAGTGGGTCCACGGCGATATCCACGGCGGGAAAGCTGCGGTTCTTTTCCCGCTGTGCCGCGCCAACTTTTTCTCCGATAAATAGCATCGGCGCTTCGTCGCGCTCGCCTTCGCCGATCACGATTGTCCCGTCCATCTCAACTGTATCCATCGTCGCGCGCATGGCCTTCACGGCTTCATCGTCGGCCTTGTGCCGGTCTCCCAGACCCATCGTGTGCGCGGTGGCGATCGCTGCCGTCTCAACCACGCGCAGAAATTCGAGGCTTAGTTTCGATTCCATGGACTCTCCTCAGTAGTAGGCGGCGATGCCCGTGATTTTTTCGCCGATGATCAGCTTGTGGATGTCGTTCGTTCCCTCGTACGTGTAAACGGACTCAAGGTTGTTCATGTGCCGCATGATGGGATAGTCGTCCACAATCCCGTTCGCGCCCAGAATGTCGCGCGCCTTCCGTGCAATCTCCAGCGCGATGCCCACATTGTTCATTTTCAGCATCGAGACATGCGAGAAATCCGCTTTGCCAGCATCCTTCCGCCGCCCAACGTGCAACGCAAGGAGCTGTGCCTTCGTAATCTCCGTAATCATGAAGACCAGCTTTTCCTGCACGAGCTGGTGCGCCGCAATCGGCTTGTTCGCGAATTGCTTCCGCGTCTTGGCGTATTGCAGCGCCGTGTCATAGCAAGCCATCGCCGCGCCAATCGCGCCCCACCCGATGCCGTAGCGCGCCTGCGTCAGGCAGCTCAGCGGCCCGCGCAGCCCTTCCACTCCCGGCAGGATATTTTCCGCCGGAATCTCGCAATCCGTCATCGCCAATCCCGATGTAATCGAAGCGCGCAGTGACAATTTTCCATGAACATCCCACGCCTTCAATCCCTTCGAGCCCTTCTCCACAAGGAACCCGCGGATTTTGTCGTCTTCGCATTTCGCCCAAATGAGTGCCACATCCGCGATCGACCCGTTTGTGATCCACATCTTCTCGCCGTTCAGCACGTACCGGTCGCCGCGCTTCACCGCGCGCGTCAGCATCCCGCCCGGATTCGACCCGAATTGCGGCTCCGTAAGCCCGAAGCAGCCTATCGCTTTTCCGCTCTGCATCGCTGGAAGCCATTTGTCTTTTTGCGCGGCAGATCCGTACGCATAAATCGGATACATCACCAGCGCCCCCTGCACGCTCACAAAACTCCGCAGCCCCGAATCCCCGCGCTCGAGCTCCTGGATCACCAGTCCATAAGCCACGTTGGACATCCCCGCGCAGCCATATCCCGTGAGGTTCGCGCCGAAAAACCCCAATTCGCCAATCTGCGCCACAAGGTGCAGCGGAAACGTCGCCTCGCGGTTGTACTTCTCGATGATAGGTAGGATCTGCTCGTCCACAAACTGACGCGCCGTCTGCCGCGCGAGCTTCTCCTCGTCATTCAGCTGCGAATCAAAATCAATAAAGTCCACTCCGGCAAAACCGGCCATTCCTTGGCTCCTTGTCCCTGATTCACAACAACGATTTACCTGAGGCATCTTAGCAGGCGGCGTTTACAAGCGGCAAGAATTGACCGTTGGCAACACTTTGCCTTGACATGTGTAACGCTACAGGCTACACTCAACTCGTGAAGATTCGGAACTTCGCCCATAAAGGCCTGAAGCGCCTCTATGAAGATGGTGATCCGAGGGGAGTGCCGGGCGCTTTCGTGGGCAAGACGTCGAAAATCCTTGCTTTCCTGGACGCGATTGAAGATGGCGAGGAGTTGCGGACGGTTCCGGCATGGAAAGCGCATCGCCTAACCGGTGACCGGAAGGGAACGTGGAGCCTCCGCCTCACGAGGAACCGGAGGCTCACTTTCTGGATTGATCCCGAAGAGAATGAGATCCAAGACTTGAATCTTGAGGATTATCACTAGGACCTAGGAGAACCCGTCATGCCTATCCTGAACCCACCACACCCCGGCGAATTCATCCGCACCGAGATCATCGCCCCACTCGGCCTCTCGGTTACGGCCGCCGCGGAAATCCTTCGCGTTTCCCGCCCGGCGTTGTCCAGCCTGCTGAACGGGAAGGCCGACCTCTCCGGCGAAATGGCCCTCCGAATCGAGAAAGCCTTCGGTCCGAGGATGGACACGTTGATGCGCATGCAGTCCGCATACGATATCGCACGCACGCGCAAGCGCGAAAACAAGGTCCGCGTGCGCCGCTTTCACCCAACAGAGGTCTCTGCCTAACACTTGAGAATCGGACTTCGCATTGACGTAAACTGCGCCCCAATGCTATAAATTTTTGCTCTTGTTTGGGATGCGGGAGCAACTGGTGTAGTGTGTCTTACACCGTTTACAAGTATCCCGCTCGGGGGAACTACCAGGGGCGTCACGAAATCGTACGATGGAAATTCTTCAACAACTAGGCCAGCTGTTACTGGAATCAGTCCCCACCGTCATCATTCTCCTTCTATTTTATTTGGTAATGAAATTTACCTTCTTCGGCCCTCTGATGCGCGTGATGGCTGAGCGTGAAGCGCGCACAGAAGGCGCCCGCCGCGCCGCGGAAGCCAGCCAGACCGCCGCCAGGGAAAAAATCCGCGTCTATGATGAGGCTCTTCGCAAAGCCCGCGCCGCCGTTTATGCCGAGCAGGACAGCATGCGCCGCTCCATCATGGACGCCCGCGCCGCCGCCGCCCGCGAAGCCCGCAACCGCGCCATGGACCGCGTGAAATCCGAAAAGGACGGCATCGCGAAGGAAATCGCTACCGCTCGCACCCAAATTGAAGCCGGATCTCCTCTGCTTGCGGCGGAAATTGTCATTCGGCTGCTGAATCCTCCGCCGGTCCGGCCGTCCTCCCCTTCCGGAGCCCCGGGCGGGGCCTCACGATGAGCAAAATGACCAAGTTCCTCCGTCTCCTTTCCCTTGCCATCTTGGCGATTGTCGTCGCCGGAATGTTCGCCATTCTCCCTGCGCGCGCCGCCGATGAAACCGCCAATCAAGATCCCACCGAATCACCCATCGGCAGCATCTTCAAATGGCTGAATTTCGCCGTCGTGGCCGGAGCGATCGGCTATTTTGTCGTCAGAAAAGCGCCCCCGGTATTTCGCGCCCGCGCGGATGTGATTGCCTCTGCAATCGAGTCGGCGCAAGCGGCGAAGGCTGAGGCCGATCGCCAGCTTCTTGAAGCTGAAGCGGGCCTCGCGCGCCTTGACACAGATACCGCAAGAATGCGTGACGCCCTCAAGAAAGATTTCGAGGACGAAGCCCAGCGCCTCCGCATCGCCGGCAGGCATGAAATCGAACGTATTGACCGCGCCGCTGACATCGAAATCGCCGCTGCTCGCCGTATAGCGCACTTGGATTTGCGCGAGCTTGCAGCGCGCCTCGCCACCACCCACGCCGCCGTGCTCGTTGCGCAGCAAATGACGCCCGACCGCCGCGCGGTGCTGATGCAACGTTTCGTTGAAGAGCTTCCCGCTCCCGGTTCCGCGGAAGGACGTGTAAATTGAAAGCCATCGCGGATCGTTACGCCTCGGCCCTGCTCGATGTCGCGCAAGTGCAGGGCTCCTCGGAAAAAGTGAAGGCAAGTCTCGATGATTTCGCCGCCGAAATTGTCGAGTCCGCCGACCTCCGGAATTTTCTCGAGAATCCCGCGGTCTCCCGCGATGCGAAGCGCGGAGTCCTCGCAAAACTTCTCGCGCTCCTCGGCGCAAGCCCGATCATGAGCAATTTCCTGAACGTGATTGTGGACCATCGCCGCGCCGGAATTCTTCCGGAAATCGCCGAAGCCTACACTGCGCGCCTCAACGAACGGCTCGGCATTGCAATCGCTTCGGTCACCTCGGCGGCGGAGTTGAGCGCCCTGGAGAAAGCGCGCCTCGTCGAGGGACTTCAAACCACCACGGGCAAAAAAATTGATGCCCGGTATGCAGTGGACGCCGCGCTGCTCGGCGGCGCCGTCGCACGCATCGGTTCCGTAATCTACGATGGCTCGGTAAAAGAGCAACTCCGGCGGATGCAAGCATCTCTAGCCGTCGAGTGATTTTGCTTTGGGATTTGTTATGACTGTTTTGGTTTGGGTTTTGTAGGGGCGGGGCTTGCTCCCCCCTCTTTGAATAGCAAGATCCGGCGGGCGTTCGAAAACCCCGCCCACACAAGAGGCTGGTGAAGGAATGGCACAGATCAAGGCAGACGAAATTACAAAAATTCTGCGCGAGCAGATCGAAAATTATCAACAGACCGTCGCCGTTGACGAAGTCGGCGCGGTAATCTCCGTCGGCGACGGCATCGCGCGCGTCCACGGACTCGAGCGCTGCATGTCCGGCGAGATGCTCACCTTTCCGCACGACGTCATCGGCATCGCGCTCAACCTCGAAGAAGATCAGGTCGGCGCCGTCCTGCTCGGTGACTATACCGAAATAAAAGAAGGCGACATCGTCAAGCGCACGAAAACAATTATGTCCGTGCCTGTTGGCGATGCGCTCATCGGCCGCGTCGTCAACCCACTCGGCGATCCCCTCGACGACAAGGGCCCCATCGCCTCCGAGAAGCGCTTTCCGCTCGAACGCATCGCTCCCGGCGTCGTCGATCGCCAGCCCGTCCGCGAGCCTCTGCAAACCGGCATCAAGGCCATCGACTCCATGATCCCTATCGGTCGCGGACAGCGCGAGCTGATCATCGGCGACCGCCAGACCGGCAAGACCGCCATCATTCTGGACACCATCATCAACCAGAAGGGCGGCGACATGATTTGCATCTACTGCGCCATCGGTCAGAAGCGCTCGACCATCGCGCAGGTCGTGAAGGTGCTCACTGACGCCGGCGCGATGGATTACACCATCGTCGTCGCCGTCCAGCGCCACCGAGCCCGCCACTCTCGCAATACATCGCGCCTTACGCCGCGTGTGCCATGGGCGAGTTTTTCCGCGACTCCAGCCGCCACGCCGTCTGTTTTTACGACGACCTCTCCAAGCACGCCCAGGCCTATCGCGAAATCTCGTTGCTGCTTGCGCCGTCCTCCGGGCCGCGAAGCGTTTCCCGGCGACGTCTTCTACCTGCACTCGCGTTTGCTTGAACGCGCCGCGAAATTGAGCAATGAACTCGGCGGCGGCTCGCTCACCGCGCTGCCCGTGATTGAAACGCAGGCCGGCGACGTTTCCGCCTACATCCCCACAAACGTAATTTCCATCACCGATGGCCAAATCTATCTCGAGGCCGATCTTTTCAACGGGGGCATTCGCCCGGCCATCAACGTCGGCATTTCCGTCAGCCGCGTCGGCGGCAACGCGCAGATCAAAGCGATGCGCAAGATCGCCGGCACGCTTCGTCTCGACATGGCGCAGTACCGCGACCTCGCGGCCTTCGCGCAATTCGGCTCCGAACTCGACAACGTCACGCAAGCACAGCTCGCGCGCGGCCAGCGCCTCACGGAAATCCTCAAACAAAACCAGTATTCGCCGCTGCCCATCGAAAAGCAGGTCCTCGTGATTTATGCGGCCACCAACGGCTACCTTGACGACGTCGCCGTCGCCGATTGCCGCCGTTTCGAGAGTGAGATGTATCAATTCATGGACACGAATTATTCCGGCGTTCTCGCGAAAATTGCCCAGAAGAAGGTTCTCGATGACGAGGTCAAGTCGCTGATCGTCGAGTCGCTCAAAGCATTCAAACAAAAATTCGTCGCCACGCCGAAAGCGAGCTGATCGGACTTACATTTAATCCATGGCCGCACTTCTTGATTTCCGGCGCCGCATCCGCTCGGTGAAAAACACCCAGCAGGTTACCCGCGCCATGAAGTTCGTCTCCGCGGCCCGCTTGCGCAAGGCGCAGGAAAAGGCCATGGAAGCGCGCCCTTACGCCAACGCGATCACTCAACTCATTCGCAGCGTCGCTTCGCGAATGGAAAACCCCGCGCACCCGCTTCTCGCGCGCAGGCCGGAAGAAAAAATTCTGCTCGTTGTTGCAACCGGCGACCGCGGTCTCTGCGGCGCATTCAACGCCAACGCCGTCCGTCGCGCCGTCGAATTTCTCCGCTCGCAATCGGAGAAGCATCTCGAGGTCATCCCCGTCGGCCGCAAGGGCCGCGACGCCTTCCGCCGTCTGCAAAAGTGGACCATTGCAGCCGAATACGTGGGCTTCACCGCCCGCGCCGAATTCTCCCAAGCCAGGGAAATCGCCGCAAAAATCATCGACGAATATTCCGGCGCCCGCGCCGACGCCGTCTATCTCCTCTTCAACGAGTTCAGAAGCGTCATCACGCAGAAAATGGTCTTCGAGAAGTTGCTGCCCATGGACCCGGCCGAGCCCGACACATCCGGCTCGCAGGTGGACTACATTTACGAGTTGCCCGCCGATGAAATTCTCAAGGGCCTGCTGCCGCGTTACGTCGAAGCCCGCATCTACCGCATGATTGCCGATTCCTCCGCCGCCGAACATGCCGCTCGCATGACCGCCATGGACTCGGCCACCAACAACGCCGGAGATTTGATTCAAACGCTTACGCTGACCATGAACAAAATTCGCCAGGCCGCCATCACCAAGGAAATTATCGAAGTCGTGAGCGGCGCGTCTTACACCGCATAGGGACAGGGAGATCGAGATGGCTGAAAAAACCGCCGGCATCGGACACATCGTTCAAGTCATTGGGCCGGTCATTGACGTAAAATTTGAAGAGCATCAGTTGCCGCAAATCTTCAACGCGCTGCGCATCACCAGTGAAGGCTTTGACATTCCCCAGCCCGTGGACATTATCGGCGAAGTCCAGCAGCACCTCGGCGAAGGCCGCGTCCGCGTCGTCGCCCTCGAGCCCACGGAGGGCCTCGTTCGTGGCATGAAGGTTTACGACCTCGGCGAACCCGTCACGATTCCCGTCGGCCGCGCCACGCTCGGCCGCATCATGAACGTCCTCGGCCGCCCCGTGGACAACCTCAAGCCCGACCCGATCGAGTCGAAAACTCACTATTCCATTCACCGTCCTGCACCCCTTCTCGATGCTCAGTCCACGAATCTCGAAATGTTTGAGACCGGCATCAAGGTCGTGGATCTCATGGAGCCGTACCTCAAGGGCGGAAAGATCGGCCTCTTCGGCGGCGCCGGCGTCGGAAAAACCGTTTTGATTCAGGAGCTAATCCACAACGTCGCCATGCAGCACGGCGGCGTCTCGGTTTTCGCCGGAGTCGGCGAGCGCACCCGTGAAGGAAATGACCTCTGGCTCGAAATGCAGGAGTCCGGCGTCGTCGTTCCCGGCAACTCCGAAAAATCTCGTTGCGCCCTCATATACGGCCAGATGACCGAGCCGCCCGGCGCGCGTCTCCGCGTCGGGCTCACTGGTGTCACCGTCGCCGAATATTTCCGCGATGAAGAAGGCCTTGACGTTCTTCTCTTCATTGACAATATTTTCCGCTTCGTCCAGGCGGGCTCGGAAGTTTCCGCGCTTCTCGGACGTATGCCTTCCGCCGTCGGCTATCAGCCAAATTTGAATACCGAGATCGGTGAACTCCAGGAGCGCATCACCTCCACCAAGAAAGGCTCCATCACTTCGGTGCAGGCCATTTACGTTCCTGCCGACGACTACACCGACCCCGCGCCCGCCGCCACCTTTTCTCACTTGGACGCGACCACCAACCTCAGCCGCGCCATCGTCGAGCTGGGCATCTATCCCGCCGTCGATCCGCTCGCCAGTTTTTCGCGCATCCTCGATCCGAATATCGTCGGCGTCGAGCATTACAACGTCGCCCGCGCCGTGAAACTCGTCCTCCAGCGCTACAAGGATTTGCAGGACATCATCGCCATCCTCGGCATCGAAGAATTGCCCGACGAAGACAAGCTCATCGTCGCCCGCGCGCGAAAAATCGAGCAGTTCTTCTCGCAACCCATGTACGTCGCCGCGCAGTTCACCGGCCTCGAAGGCAAGTACGTGAAAATTGAAGACACCGTCCGCGGCTTCAAGGAAATCGTCGAAGGCAAGCACGATGACGTTCCCCAGCAAGCCTTCAACATGGTCGGCGGAATCGACGAAGTTCTCGCGAAGGCCGAAACCTTCAAGGAGAAGAAGTGACCGGGCTGATGATTCACTCCTTTTCGCTGACAAAAAGGAACGCTGTCATCCTGAGGACATCCGACCAGGATGTCCGAAGGATCTGTGTGACAAATTCACATTGTGCTCAACTACGTGCAACGCTCATTTCAATGGACAGAGCCTGAACTGAACCCATGCTTCCTGACTCCATCGCCCTCGAAGTCGTCACTCCCGAACGCCGCGTAATCCGCGCCGTTGTTACGGAAGTGCAAGTCCCCGCGTTCGATGGATTCCTCGGCATCCTTCCCGGCCACGCGCCGCTGCTCTCCGAACTCGGCGAAGGCGAGCTAAGTTACAAATCGGAAGGCCAAACCCATTACGCCGCCATTTTCCGCGGTTACGTCGAAGTCCTCGCCGCCCGAGTCATCCTTCTCGCCGAAGTCTCCGAACGCGCAGAAGAAATTGACGCCGCCCGCGCCTCCCGCGCAAAATCCGCCGCGGAAAAAATCCTCGCAACCCCCGGCACGCCCGACGAAGCCGCCGCCGAAGCGCGCCGCGCCGTCTCCCGCGCCGAATTGCGTCTCAAAGTAGCCGCCCGCGCCATCGGCTCCGCGATGCGCGAACTCGCGCATTCAGCTTAGCCCCTTGGAAACTTCGCGAATCCCCATGCGTCCCGCATCATCCAATCATGTAGACTCGCTTCGATCTTGAGAGAGTCACTTCCATGGTGAAAATGTACACATCGAATTGGTGCCCGGATTGCCTCCGCGCCAAGCGATTCCTAAACGAGCGCGGCATCGACTTCGAGGAAATAAACGTGGATGAATCGCCCGATGCGGAAGATCTAATCCTCAGCGTGAATGACGGCCGCCGCAAAGTCCCCACATTCGAATTAAACGGCGAGTATTTCGCCTGCAGCCCCTACGACCCCTACCTCCTGGCCGAAAAATTCCGCGTCCCCCTCAATCCCCGTTAACAAATTCAATCAAACCCCACCCCGCGCGTCATCACCCCCGCAATCTCCATCTTCGCATCCAGCAAAACCAAATCCGCATCCGCCCCAGCCGCCAACACGCCTTTCCATTTTTCAATCCCCAGCAACCGCGCCGGCTGCACCGTGAGCATCCGCACCGCCTCAATCATCGGCACGCCCAGCATCAAAATATTTCGCAGCGCGCGGTCCAGCGTCAGCGCGCTCCCCGCGAGCTTTCCTTCGGTGTTCCGCACCACGCCGCCCTTCACATCCACCTCAAAATCTCCCAGCCGAAATTTTCCGTCGCGCATCCCCGTCGCGGCCGTCCCATCACTCACCAGAATCACGCCGCTCGCCGTCTTCGCCTTCAGCAACAACTTCATCGCCGCAGTATCCACATGCACCCCATCCGCAATCAGTTCCGCCGTTACATTCGGCGAAGTAAATACCGCGCCCAGCACTCCCGTGTCGCGGTGTGAAAATGGACGCATCGCGTTGAACACGTGCGCCGCGTGCCGCGCCCCGCGCTCGATCGCCGCCATCGCCTGCTCGTACGTCGCATCCGTGTGCCCCATCGAGACCACCAGCCCCGAATCGCACGCGTCCTTCACCAGATCGAGCCCGCCCGGAACCTCCGGCGCAAGCGTCAGAATCCGCGCCATCCCGCCCGCCGCCTCCAGCATTCGCCCAAAAAGTTCCGGCGATGGCTTCGCGATCCACTCCGCCGGATGCACTCCCCGCCGCGCCGCGCTGATAAACGGCCCCTCGAAATGAATCCCCAGAATTTCCGCGCGCGGCCCCGCCGCCCTACGCGCACCGTTCTGCGCCTTCGCATATTGCGAAATCCCCTCCGCGCTCGCGCACAGCCGCTCCGGCGCCGCAGTCACCGTCGTCGCCAAAAATGACGTCGTCCCGCCGCGCGCCAGCGTCTCTGCCACGGCGTCCAGCGCCTCGCTCGTCCCCGCCATCACATCCTGCCCGCCCGCGCCATGTACATGCACGTCCACGAATCCCGGCACCAGCGTCGCCTCAGGCGCCTCCACCAGCCGCGCGCCCTCGGGTATCGCGACGTCCCTCCGCGCCCCAATCGCGGTAATCATGCCGCCCTCCACCACGGCCACCGCGTCCGCAATCTCCAACTGCGGCGTAAACGCCCGCCCCGCATGTACGGCCCAAGTAGTCATCTTTTTCTCGTTGTCATCCTGAGGGCATCCGGCGGTTTCGTCTTTGCCGACGGGGTGCGTTGTGCTGCAGCCCCGAGGCGCTTCCATCTAAGGATGCCCGAAGGATCTGTGTGAAAATTTCGTCCCAGTCCAATGCCATACGCGATTCACTCGCGCGATTTACTTTGTGCACGCGCAAGAGTGTGCCACACCCCGCGCCCACCCGGCCATCAAAACTCCGCGCAAAACAAAATGTTGTCATCCTGAACGGAGAGCCAACGATTTGCGTCGGCTCGCAGTGAAGGATCCCTCCGCGACTACGACAAATGTTGGGACCACGAGCCGCCTGCGCGCCGTCGCTTTTAAGGGTGTGGGGCATGGTTTCCGCCTCATCGAACAGCCAAGCAACATTTCGTGATAAACACGATTCAATACGAGGCGTGGATCTCCGCGCGGCACTCTAATCAAAATTCTTCAGGTGCTAAACTTAAGCCAGCCCGGCTTGGCCATGAAAACCGATCCCAAAACCGTCGGCACGCGCCCTTCTTTTAAGAGGCGAATCGTGGCGTCGATCTTTTCAGTCCTCTTCCTTCCAGGCGCTTTTCTCCGAGGAAATCCTCGTCAAGAAAACAAAGAATCCGAAATTCTTTCCCTTCAAGTAGTAATGCCTCATGCAAAGGTCTGCGTGGGTTCGCGTTCTGTCGTGGTCAAAGCCCAATTGAAGAATGTAAGTGGGCAAGACATTGCGGTCGCGCCTGGGCAACTCCACTACGCCTATGCCTTCTTTGCTGTTCCTAAAGACGGTGGTACTTGGATTAAGGACCGTGGTTCTATCAATGACTCTGTTCCCATTGACTGGCCAAATCACAAGAGCCGCCCTCCTAAATGCGTATGCGTCGTCCTGCGGCCCGGAGAATCCCTAAAGAAATCCGTCAAATTGGACCTGGGTGAACCAGCATTTTTCGACAAAATCGGAATCTATACTGTGCGGATAAGGTATGGCGTATTTGATGATGACACCTTCAAGGGGATCAAGTTCTTCACAGGCGTCGCACCTTCAAACGAGTTCACATTCTCGGTTGAACCCTGCAAGAATTCAGGGAGTGACTAGATGTCGGCACAAGAAATACGGCGACTCATCCTATCCGCGTGCGTGATGCTGGCGCTGTCTCGTCTGGACGTGGCAGCCTCACCTCACTTATTTCCAGGCAGGAATCCGCCGGTCCAGATCGTCCTGAAAGTTTCATCAAAAGTTGTTTGTCAAGGCACCAAAACTTTGCGCTTAACAGCCGAAATCCGCAATAAGACCAGAAAATCAATCAACATTGATCCGGCGAGTGTGTGGGGTTGGATCTACGTGGACGCCGAGCCGACCGACGAAGGAGACAAAGTCACCTTCCGCACGCAGACATTTATCAAGGAAGAGTATTTGTACAAAGCCGAAAAAGCTTCCCCGATTGATCCTGGCGGAACCTACACGGGAGTGAATGATCTTTCCCTAACCGACAAATTCTTTGACACCCTTGGCGAGTACCGCATCACAATCTCTTATCGGCAGTTCAAAAAGAAAACAATTAACGGAGATTCTCTTTTGGTTGGTGACATTGACTCGAATCAGGAGACATTCGAGATTGTTAAGTGCGAAAATCCATGAGGCGGACCTTAAACAGCCGTCGCCGATTCCCCCCTTCACCCATTCAGCGCCGGCACATCCGCATGTAAAAACCACTTGTCCAGCACCACGCGCCGCGAAAACCACCGCGTCCCCAGCAGCATTCGCGCGAACCAGTGCATCCAGCTCCGCGGAATCCGCCGCCCCATTCGTGTTGACCAATCTCCCTGCGCCTCCCCAAACCGCTCGGCAAGCAACCCGCGATATTTCTCCAGCCGTTCGCGCGTGTAAATTCCGTCCGCCGCGATGATCGCCTTCGCGGCCAGCAATCCCGATTCAATCGCCGGACGAATCCCCTCGCCGCTCTGCGAGTACGCCAGCCCCGCCGCGTCTCCGATTAGCAGCACTCCATCCCCCGAAATCGGCCGTTTCGTCTCGCGATAAATCAAATAAGCGTGCCCCAGCATCGATTTCGGCAAATCGAATCCAATTTTGCCGATTTTTTTCAGATAGCCCACGAATTCAGACACGTGCGCAGGCAGCGACTGCCGGTCCAGCCTCCCCAGTCCGATATTCAGGAAATCTCCCTTGCGAAAACACCATCCGTATCCCTTCATGTCTGCGCAAAAATAAAGTTCCGGAATCTCCCCGCGGACCGCGCACGCATCGCGCATCCGCGCATCCATTTCAAATTCCAGTTCCTGCGTCGCCACGGCCACTTCTTTGCGTGCATCCGCGCCCAAAAATCGCGCCACCGGACAGAAGTGCCCGCCCGCTCCCACAATCAGCCGCGCCCGGATCTCCCCGTTCACGATCCAGCCGTCGCCCGACCGCTCAATCGTTTTCAGCGGCGTCCCCGCAATCAATCGCGCGCCGCAGCGCTTCAACAGGTAATCGTCAAACTCAAACCTGCGAATCCCATAGCTAATCGCCCGCCCATAATCCGTCTCAATCGAAGCATCACCCATTCGGCTCGTTCGGAACCCAGTAATGGTCTGCAGCACGCGCCCGCGCGCGTATTCACCCAAATCAATTTCAAGCTCTTGAATTACCGCGGGTGTGATCCATCCGCCGCAAAGTTTGTCGCGTGGAAAAGTGCTCTTATCGAGAAGGATTGTGTCGACGCCCGCCTGATGCAACTTCCGCGCGCACGAAGTTCCCGCAGGCCCGGCCCCCACGATCAGGACGCTGCATGAATCCATTGAGGTTCGCTCTCCGCGCCCGCATCCTCGGTATACAAATATGCCCGGGTCCACGGAATTTTCTTGCATGCCGAACCCGCAAACACGATCTGGAAAAGTTGCAGTTGCCCGATGCGAAAGCTCACCAGCGATCCCGCCAGATACAGCCGCCACGCCCGAACAAATTCCGGCCCGTACATCTCATTTACACGATCCACCGACTGCTCGTAGCGTGCCAGCCAGTGCTCCAGCGTTTTCGCGTAATGTTGCCGCAAATTCTCCACGTCGAGCACCGTGTAGTCCTGCTCCTCGAATATCTCCAGCGCTTCCCGCAGCGCCGGAATATACGCCCCCGGAAAAATCCGCTTGCGCATCCAGGCGCTGAAGGGACGCGGCCGGTTGCGTCCAATAAAATGGATCAGCCCGCGCCCCGAATCGCCAATCGACCGTCGTATGATTTTCCCCAGATCTCCATAATTAGCCAGGCCCACATGTTCCAGCATCCCCACGGACACAAACGCGTCAAACCGCCCCGAAATATTCCGGTAGTCGTCCTCGATGAACTCCACCCGGCCGTCCAATCCCTCTTTTTTCGCTTGCGCGCGCGCGTATTGAATCTGTTCGTGCGAAACATTGAACGCCTTCACCGCCACGCCGTAATTCCTCGCCATGTGCAGCGCAAGCGAACCCCACCCGCAGCCCGCCTCCACAACATTTTCTCCCGGCTGAAGCTGAATTTTCCGGCACACGTGGTCCATCTTCGCGACTTGCGCCTCTTCCAGCGTCGTCGCCGGAGTCGCGAAATACGCGCAGGTGTAAACCATCCGCGAATCAAGCCACAGCTTGTAGAAATCCACGTTCAAATCGTAATGGTGGTGGATGTTTGCAGCCGACCCGGCTTTGGTGTTGGCCTGCACGAATCGCAGCCACGCTGAAAAGGCCCGCTTGTACCAGCTTCGTCGCTTCAGCCGGTGCATCGCGGGCATCGCCGTCTCCAAAACGCGCACGAGGTCGCCCTTCACCTCGATGCGCCCCTTCATGTACGCGTCCCCGAATCCAATCTCCGGATCGAGCGCCATGCTCGCAAGGACCCGCCGGTCGCGAATCACGATGGTTTCCTTGCCCTCGCCATCCGCTGTGGGAAGTTCATCTCTGCTAAACGTGACTCGGATCGGCGCCTCGCCGATCAGCCGGTTAATTCTCTTGAGTAGGAATTTGTCGAGCGCGCTCGCGTCGTCGGCCGGCATGGCTGCTAGCTCCCTTCTGGAGTGTGCCAGGGGTGGTTTCGCCTCACTCGAATCTTAATGGGAAGACCCCTTTGCCGCCAAATCGTATGCTTCTCCCGTCCTCCCCGCAACAATTTTGCATCCGGAGCGGACGAAGGTGGGTGCCGCACACTTCGACTCTAAGGGCGCGGGTTTTGACTTTGCGCTTCTCTCCTGACGAATCCTTCCGCGTTCGTCAATTCCATCCACGCGCTTAAAAAAGCAGCGGGAGGATTCTCTCGAATCCTCCCGCCGCCTGCGTGGTCGACTACTACTGTCTTGCGGATTAGCCGGTAGGGCTCTTTCCGCTTTGAATCAATGTGCGTTCAGTTTCCGCTCGAGCTCGCCGGGCCTGCCGACGCGGTCGTGGTGGTCTTCGGCACGCTCAGGTAGCCGACGATCTTGTCCTTGGACACCTGGTTTACCACCAGTTCCAATTTGTCGCGGCTGCCGCTCGTGATGAAGAACACCGGCTCATTCACTTGACGGTTCTTTTTCGTGAACTTCAAATCATCGGCATAAAGATTCACGGTGTATTGGTTGTGCTTCACGTCAACGCCGCGCAATTCAATCGTGACGCCGCCGAGCTTCTGCTCCGCGCCCTTGGAAGCGAGCGTGAATTCAAAGTAATCACGCTGCCCCAGCCGGCGCAGCTCTTCGACTTCATCATGGTTGCGCGCGATCTGCGTGCCGAGTTCTCCGCGAGCGGTCACCAGGTCTTGCCTGGTGGCGTCGAGGTCGGTGCGCACGCCGTTCACGTTTGTCGAGACGGTGTTCAGATCATCAGTGTTTGCTTTTGTCGCGAGCGTATTCTGCTCGCTCGCCACCTGATCCTGAATCGAGGCCATTTCCTTGGCGTTTTGTTCGCGAATCTGCGCGGCCGAACGATGCGTCTTGTCCAGGTCGGTCTGCGTGGTCTTCAATTTGTCGGTCACGGTTCCCAGATCGGCCTGCAATTGCGCGTTGTTCGCCTCGGACTGCGAAAGCCTCTGGCTCACGCTATCCAGATTCTGTCGCAGCACTTTGGCGTCATTATCCGATGCTGCCTGCGCCTGGCGCGCGTTGTTTGCCGCGCTCCAGCCAACGCCGAGAGCGAGCAGCGAAACCGCGGCCAGTGCCACTACAGCAATGCCCAGCCAGCGTGGAGTCCCTGTCCCTTCTTTCACTTCATTGGTCTCCGGATTTTCTTCGTACATTTTCGTTTTCTCCTTAGTCTTCAGCCCCTTGCGGAGACTGTAAAGAGCACGCGCCGCGCCAAATATGGCGTGCCCGTAAGTGGCCTATTTCCAGCAATTTACAGGCTCCCGTGGGACGCGCCACAAAATGCAGCACTGCAATCTTTACAGAGAGTATGTCGTTTCTATGTGTTGATTATTTGGGCAAAAAATCGGGTGGACAATGAAAATCCCGGGAACAAAAAACAAAAAGTGGAACGCAAAAAAATTTCGCGGAATGAAAAAGCGGAGCGAAGCTCAAAAACTTACCACAGGGCAAAAATCGCGGCAGTCGAAAAATCAAGCGGCGGTCGGATGCGGCAAGTGCGTGCGATCCTCGCCGAAATAAACTTCCAAAGTTTCTTCGGCCGCGTCCAGAATTTTCATGCAATCGGGGCACGACGCCAGATGCTTTGAAACCTGCGCCTCAGCCAGCGGCGAAAGCCGGCCCTCGATGTAATCGCAAATCAGTCGAATCGCAAGATGGCAGGTCATGGCGTTCCCCCAGACAGCAAACTTAACAGTGCACTTTCCTGCCCACAGTATGTTGGATGCCCCTTGCCTGTAACTGGTTGACTGGCAATAGGTTAGGGGCGGCACTGGCTGCCGGGTAAGGGGGCGGTTAGTACTAGGACGATGCCATTTCTACTCCCGAGCAAGCGCTTTTGGGATCCCGGCTGCTAATTGGAATGATCATTCCAGTAATTTTTTGAAGTGAAAACCGGTCTTTTTTCTCAGGGGTATTTTGCGCCCCCTTGGCCGGATTCGCGGCGGGTTAGCGCCCGGTTAGCGCAGCACCGTCATGTTGCGCAGGATGGCGATGCGCTCGCTGAGCGGCGGGTGCGTGCTGAACAATCCCTTGAAAATTCCGCCGAAAGTCAGCGGCATCACGATGTAAAGCGACGCCGTCGTCGGCGAAACATTCATCGGGATGCGCTTGTTATATTCGCCGAGCTTTGTGAGCGCGGAAATCAGCCCGTTGGCGTGGCCTACGAGCCGCACGCCCGCGGCGTCCGCGGCGTATTCGCGTTGACGCGAAATCCCGAGCTGCAAAAGCATCGCGCCCAGCGGAGCGAAAATCAGCATCAGCAGCGAAGCCAGCGCATTGCCGCGGCGACCGCCGAGGCCGCCGGTCCAAAATGCCAGGCGTGCAAGAATGGTGATCGCGCCGGCCAGCATCGCGGCGACGGATGTGATCAAAATATCGTAATTGCGGACGTGCGAAAGCTCGTGGGCGATCACGCCTTCGAGTTCCTCGTCATTCAGCAATTGCATCAGCCCGGCCGTCACGGCAACGGAAGCGTGATGCGGGCTGCGTCCGGTGGCAAAGGCGTTGGGCGCCTGCTCGGGCGTCACATAGAGCTTGGGCATGGGGATATTGGCCTTGCCGCAGAGCCGCTCCATCACGTCATAAAGGCGCGGAGCCTGCTCGCGCGTCACGGGCTGCGCGTGGTTCGCGCGCAGGGCGATCTTGTCGGAGAAGAAGTAGGCGCCGATGTTCATCACGCCGGCAATGCCCAGGCCCAAATAGAGGCCGTCCGACCCATACAGCGCTCCGCCGCCAAGGACGAGAAGTACCGTCAGCGCAGCCAGCAATAAAGTTGTTTTCAGTGCACGCATAGCTTTACCTTGCCCTCCACCTGCTCAATTAGATGCTTTGGCCCGCCTTCAGGTTCGCCCGATCGAAAACTCGATTTACCGCCAAAACCACCCAAATCTAGTTTAAGAGGTCAGAGACTGTGCGTCAAATTCGGCATTACGGCCGGGCCAGCCCGCGCGACGCTGCAACGTCTGTTATACTCCTCGTCATTGTCAGCTTTTTAATCTAATTATGGCCGACGTATTTATTTCTTACTCTCGAAAAGATGAAGCTTTTGTCCGCAAGCTTCATGAAGGCTTGGCCGACCAAAATCGGGACGTCTGGATCGATTGGCAGAGCATACCGCCCACCTCGGAATGGTTAAAGGAGATCTTCGCCAGTATCGAAGCCGCTGATAATTTCCTGTTCGTTTTAAGTCCAGATTCCTGCACCTCCGAAATGTGCAAGGAAGAGGTTGCCTACGCCGAAGCAAATCACAAGCGCCTGATCCCCATCGTATGCCGCCCGGTGAACAACGCCGACTTGCCTCCGGCCCTTTCTCGAATCCAATGGATTACATTTACTGAAGCCAATTTTGGAACCGCATTCAACTCTCTCGTTCAAGCCATTGATACGGATCTGGATTGGGTGCGATCTCATACGCGGCTGCTGGTTCGCGCTCGCGAATGGGATGTCAAAGGGCGCGACAACGCTTTTCTTCTGCGCGGAATGGACTTGCAGAATGCGGTTCAATGGCTCGCGCAGAATTCCATCAAAGAGCCCAAGGCCGCTGCGTTGCAGGAAGAATACATCGGTGCCAGCCGGGAATGGGAAGCGGGGGAAATTAATAGGCTAAGAGATTTAAACGACCAGATCAAGAGACGTGCCAGAAGGCTTCGACAATTGTCAGCGGTCCTCGGTCTGGCGCTGCTTGTGGTAATTGGGGTTGCCCTTTACGCCTATTGGCAAAAAGCCCGGGCTGAATTGCAGCAAGCCCACGCTGAGTCGCGCGAACTCGCATCTGAATCTCAACAGGCTCTAGCCCTCAGCGATTTTGGTTTGGCGCTGCGGAAAGCGGTGGATGCTGCAGACCGGTGGCAGACACAAGAAGCTGAAATAGCTCTACGAAAGGTGCTCGAAGGGCCGCTTGAGCATCTAGTCTTGCATCACGAAGGGACGGTAAATCGAGCCGTATTCTCCTCTGATGGAATACGCATCGTCACTGCCAGCGATGATCGTACTGCGCGAGTGTGGGACGCTAGAACAGGTCATTTGCTTGCAACTTTGAGCGGGCACACAGACAACGTAACAGATTCGGCGTTTTCGCCCGATAATAAGCTCGTCGTCACCGCTAGTGATGATCATACAGCGCGAGTGTGGGACACCGAAACGGGCCATATGCTGACAACCCTAGCCGCACATACTGGCTCGGTTTATGGAGCAAGATTTTCGCCCGATGGAAAGCGTATTGTTACTGCCAGTGAGGATCATACGGCGCGAGTGTGGGATGCTCAAAAAGGCGATCCAATAACAACATTAACCGGCCATACCGAATTGGTTCGCAATGCGGAATTCTCGCCCGATGGGAAACACATTGTCACTTCCAGCGATGATCATACTGCGCGAGTTTGGGACGCAGAATCGGGCCACTTGCTGGCCACTCTCATTGGGCACACTGGATGGGTAATCCATGCATCATTCTCCCCTGATGGAAAGCGGATAGTTACCGCCAGTCAGGATAATAGCGCGCGAGTATGGGATGCGGAGACCGGGCGTCCTCAGGCCACTCTAACCGGGCATACCGATGTGGTATTAATGGCCGCCTTTTCATTCGACGGGAAACGCGTCGTGACAGCCAGCGATGATCGTACCGCGCAAGTATGGGATGCCGAGACCGGACATCCACTTGTAACTTTAACAGGGCACGTTGATGCAGTATTGGATGCAGAGTTCTCGCCCGATGGAAAGCGAATCGTCACTGCCGGTCTTGATCAAGCAGCAAAGGTGTGGGATTCAGAATCGGGTCACTTGTCTTTGACTCTAAACGGGCATACTGACGGAGTTTTGGGAGTTGCATTCTCGTCCGATGGAAAGCGGATCGTCACCGCCAGTCAGGATCATACGGCGCGAGAGTGGGAAGCAGAATCGGGTCATCCGCTCCTTATTCTGACCGGAAATAGCGCAGCATTCTCGCCTGACGGAAAGCGCATCGTGACGACTGGTGTGGACGGGACCGTGCGGTTATTCGATCTCGGAACAGGGCAGGAGCTGAATAAAGCGAAGGGACATACTGAAATTATCAACCAAGTAAGTTTCTCTCCTGATGGAAAGCATTTCCTGACGGCCAGTGATGATGGGACGGCGCGGTTGTGGGATGCAAGAACGGGTCAGGTGCTGGCAACCCTTTCCGGGCACTCGAGCAATGTCTACAGCGCGGTGTTTTCACCAAGTGGAGCTCGCGTCGTCACCGCGGGTTTTGACGGAACTGCTCGAGTGTGGGACGGAGAAACGGGCCAATTGTTGTTAACACTGACCGGCCATGCGGACTCCGTGAACGAAGCAGTCTTTTCGGCTGATGGTAAACGCGTACTCACTTCTAGTTCAGACCGAACAGCACGAGTATGGGATGCGGATACCGGTAATTTGTTGGTTACGCTGAACGCGGGTCGCGGAAAAGTGGTCGACGCAGCGTTCTCGCCGGATGGTAGGCGCATCGTCATGGTCTTTAAGGACCGATTTGCAGCTCAGTTGTGGAATGCTGAAACCGGCCAGCCGCTGAATCTGTTGAATGGGCATACCGACGCTATCAATCAAGCAGTATTTTCACCTGACGGAACGCGGATCGTCACAGCCAGTAGAGACCGTACTGCCAGGGTATGGGATTCAGAGACGGGCCATCTCCTAGAAACGCTCACGGGCCATACTGAGGACGTCAACACCGCTGTGTTTTCGCCTGATGGGAAAAGTATTGTCACCGCGAGCGATGACCACACTTCGCGATTGTGGGATGCCGAGTCAGGCCGTCTGCTGGGAACTCTAGCCGGGCACACGGGCCCCGTCTACAGTGCATCGTTTTCGGTCGATGGCAAGCGAATCGTTGCCTCAAGTTCAGATAACACGGTTATGATCTACATTGCCAAACTCGACGACCTCCTTAAATGGGTCAAGGAGCAGCTCCCAATTGAATCTGCCAGATAGTTGTGCTTCCGCGAGCTATGAGCGGAAACAGCTGGATGCAAGGCACCCCTCTTTTTGCGACACCTGAAGGTTAGAGCGAGATTCAGCCATCGTAGGGTTGGTTCATTTTTCGCTGGGGCGGTGCTCTCGCCAAGAATCTGGCGAATGGAAGGAAAGGGAACGCGCAAGGAGCTCGACATTAGCTCGATAGATCACTGTCCCTCGATTTTCTTATTCGAACAGTCATTCGAATTGATTTTGGGTAAAAACTTCCCCTAATTTCTATATAATTCTCTTGACATTAGTTTACCCTTATTGTAACATGACTCATGGTATGCACGCGAGACTTCTCAACCTCAGCCCTTTCTGCACCCCGATGCTTTGAATCGGGGCCGTCGCTCGATCACGTCAGCTTGGACCTGGACACCCGTAAGTCCTTTAAGCGCTTACTCTTGTCACTCTTCGTTCCCGTAAGTCTTTTAGGCGCACACTCTTACAAAAAGATAGGGGGTGTACCCCCCGTCGGCAAAGACAACTTGTTTGAAGCGCCGCGGGGCTCCAGTCCGCCGCGGCGGAGACCCCGTCGGCAGAGACGACACCGGTAACGCAGGCTTCAGCCTGTGCGGTGTTTCCCAAAGTGGAACTCACATTTGAACCGTTTTCCGAATAGGGGGATTGATGTATTGCGGCAGTCGCCTGGAGAGCGCACTCTGCAGTTATTCAGAGTGGCGGAGGATTCGGTTCGCGGCGCAGTCGCTGAAATCCGAATTGCTCTGACGGAAAGGGAGGCCCTATGTTGCGATGGGCGATTATATTTTTTATTGTGGCGATTATTGCCGGAGTATTCGGATTCTTGGGGATCGCGGCTGCGGCGGTGGGCATCGCGCGAATCCTGTTCTACATTTTTGTGATCTTGTTTGTCCTGTCACTTATCGGCCATGCAATGCGCCGAGCTTGACGGAGAAGAAAATTCGATCAAAGCCCCACGTTCGCGCCGAGGACGGATCGGAGCTGGAGCGCCCGAATGCATCCGCGTGAACTCTACCGCAGCCGCTAGCTAATTGATTGTGACGAGGACGCTATGCGAAGTCGAGCCGGTGTAATTTGAATCGCCGCTGTACGTGGCTGTGAGCATGACCGTCTTCGAGCTCCCTCCGCCGCCTCCCGAGCTGCCGCCGCAACCAACGAATGCGACTCCCGCGGCGAGCAGGAACATCGTGGAGAAAACCAGGCGCCGCCGCTTCCGCAGGACCGATGGGGAAAGCAAGACGGCGAGCGCGATCACTAAAACCGGAGCGTAAAATTGCGGACGCATCGCGAAGAATCGCGGCGGCGCAGGATTTATCGGAAGAAAACGCAATCCCGAAAGCGAAGTTGAAAGCGTTGCGCTGGAAGTTGCGTAACCCGCGGAAAGCGGCTCCGAGACAACAGATGCGGTTCCAAGAAGCGTCCCGCCCTCATAGAACGAAATACTGCCCGTAGGCGAGACGCCGGTGCTGGTCGTGTCGACATAGGCCGTCAATTGTGTTTGCGTTCCTGAGGAGATCGTTTCCGGAAATTCCGCAATGATTGTGCTTGTGGATGCTTGCGTAACAGTGATGGCCAGCGGCGCGGAGACGCTTGGGTTGAAGCTGACGTCGCCCTGATAAGAGGCGACGATGGAGTGATTGCCAATGGAAAGCTGGATTGGTTGGTCTTCGAGAAAGCCGATGCCGTTCACAAGCGTCGAACTGTTTGTGCCGTCGAAATCGTTCAGCGGATGGGCGGCGGCGCCATTTACGCTGTCCGTGAGGGATACGGTTCCGGTGGGGCACGGCAAACCGTTATTCAGGCAAACCTCACCTTGATTGTTGGTCACGTCGACGCGAAGAATGTAGGGCGAGCCGTACGGCACGGCCCCGATGACAGGGATGGGCGAGCCGGTTGAACCGAAGGCAAAAAGAACAGGCTGGGTTTCGCTACTCTCCGGAGTGACGGTGATGGTGACGCCATTTGAAGTGCTGGGGGCGAACGTGGAGTCCCCGCTATATTGCGCGGTGATGGTGTGAGTTCCGCCGGGGATCAGGTTCGTACCGAAACCGATGGCGCCGTTGGTCAGCGTTTCGCCGGCGAGGCCGAGCGGCGGCGTGTTCGGCGCGGCGAGGAGAGAGATTGTGCCCGTGGGAGTGCCGCTGCCGGAAGTTACGTTCACCGTCACGCCGATTGTCGAGCCGTGAACAACGGGGTTCGGCACGGTGACGCTCTGGCCGAGAATCGTGAGGCTTGATTGCGTGCCGGTGAAATGAGTGACGGAATTCCAATTTGTCACCAGGTTGAACGCGTTGATGGTTCCGATGCCTGTGGCGCGGTCGTAGCCCGCGGTGCTGGCGGCGATCCACGCGGGATTTGAAGTATTCAGCGGATCAACGATGACGCCGACGGCCGTTCCCGCGGGCGCGCTGCAATTGGGTGATCCGCCAACGCAGGGGACGGCGTCATTGTCTTTTGTGGTGTGATAGAAAATGCAAGCGGGGTTGGGAGTGATTTGCTGCACGGTTGAATTGCACGTGTTGCTTCCCGCTGCTGAAAGAGGATAGAGGACGCCGTTCACGATTCCCTGGCGCGAGCCCATCGCCTGATTCACCATCGCGATGATGCCGGCGAATGCGGGAGCGGAGGCCGACGTCCCACCCGCGCCCAAGAATAGGAAGGAACCGGAGGAGGCGCAGGACTCCGCCGCATTGGAAACGGCGTCCGCTTCGCAAATCACATAAAAGCTGGGGTGAGTTCGCGTTCCTCCGTCGGAGGCATAGAAGGAAACATCGGGGATATCTCTTTTGCCGTCGGCTTGAATTTCAGCGGACCCAAAACCATTTTGCCAGAGGGGCTTCGGGACGACCGCGCTGGGCCCGCCGCTGCCGGCAACAATGTTCAAAAGTTTGCCGGAATTTGCGGTGCAATTGCCGATGCCGGCCTGAGCGCAACTATCGTCCCACGGGATTTCGGGGATGTAACCAGCGGCGGAAAGGAGTTTGTAGCCGTCCGGCGTGGTGATATTGGAGTTCGGAAAGAACGTCGTTTCACTTCCAACGTCATCGAAATCTGTTCCGCCGACCGCGACATTGTAGGGCGTAGTGGCGATGGCGTTTACACTGATTCCCAGCGTCGCTTCCGGCTCGGTGTCAAAATCGTCGCAACCGGCAGGGCCGGCATCGCCGGCGGAAACCACGGCGGTGATTCCCTGAGCGGCCGCCTGACCCCAAAGCGCGGTGTAGAAGGCGCTCCCATTCAGATTCTGCGCCTCGCAGGCTGAGAAGCTTTCGTTCATCACGGAAGCAATATTGTTGTCCACGATGAAGAGGGCCGAGAGGTCCTGCGCGGAAGTCCCGAAAGCATCCACGCTGAGTGCGTCTTCGGAAACGACGAGAATAATCTGAGAATTCTTGGCGACCGCGCCGGACCATTCGACATCCAGAAGGGCTTCACTCTCGAGGCCTTTTACTATGCCGGGGTCCGGGCCGTTGAGGACGACCTGCGGAATGTTCGCGGGCAAATTTGTCGGGAGGCCGAAGACGGTGCGAAAACTGATGACGTCCTGCAAATTTATATTCGAGCCTCCTACGATGCCGATGGTGACTCCCGTCCCGTCCACCGGGGAAGTGAGGGGAGTGTTTCCCCGCCACAAAGGCAGGACATTGTAAATGGTGGCAAAATCCGCAGGCCCGAGCGGGTAGATCGTGTTGCCGCTGCTGCCGGTTGTAGTAAAGTCGGGAATAATTTCCCCGGTCTCCGTCGAACGAAGATAAGAACCAGTAATGCGCGAAGTCGCCTTAGGCGAGAAGTTGTCAAGGCCCCATACTGCCTCGATCACGGGCGCAAGGGCAGCCGGAATCATTGCGTTGGTCATATTCGCGATATGCGCCACGCCATCCACGTTTAGATTGTGGAGGGAGATGTGGAACGTTTGCTGCACCTGATCCGCGGTGCCGGAAAACTCGATAAAGCTCCGGCCCGCGCTGACGCCGGCGACCTGAAGTCCGTGTGAGGAAAGCCAGGACTGAATCGTTTGAAGATCCTGATCCGCAGGGCCGAATTGGCGGCCGAATTCTTCGGGGCTGAGCCAGTGATGATAGTTCGGCGAAGAGCGGTCCTGCTGTTGGGCGAGAAGCTGCTGCAACGCGGCTTCCTGCTCCGGGCTGCGCGAAAGAAGCAAAAGCATGCGCCGGCCCTGAATGCCGGGCGAAACCGGGCCTTGATCGAATTCGGCGCGGGCGAAGGGATGCTTGCTTCCCTGCAAGACGGTAAGGTCGTTTTCGTCCACGGGCTGAATGATTCTTGACCGCGTTTGATTCGTTTGCGCAAAAGCGGAGAGGGGAAAAGCGGAGAACAACACCAGGGACAAAAGCGTCCTGCATATTGGAAAATGCCAGCGTTTCAAAGGCGCTCCCGCGTTCGGCATATTACTTTTTCGGGTCTTATCTCGGTCAGAAACGCTAGCCCCGGTGCCCGGTTGTGTCAATAGGGAGCTGCCCCGGGCCCAAATTTGCGAGGCGCAGCCGACCGCCTGCAGCTCAGGCGACCTGGAGAATTTCGCGGTGGCCGGTTAGCCAAAAGTCGGTGTAGCCTTTCATTTTTTCGCGGAAGGCCGTGTTGGCGGCGTAGTCCTTCTGCATTGCATCAAACCCCGCCAGGTTTTCCACTTCAAATTCCAGGATGACCCGATTGAACTCACCAGTCAGGTCGGTGAGGATGCGGTGCTTGCTAATCTTGGCGGCTGCGGCGGCTTCCTTCAATTGGGCGGCCATTTTGCTGGCGTTGCCGGGTTTGGCGACGAAACAGTTGCGGACGACGAGCATGTGTTTCTCCTTCTTGGGTGGAGATTCGGAATTGGATTGCGGCGGGAATCATACGACGGGAGAGATGCGGGAGGCAATGCGGAGGAGCGAAAATCAAAGTCAAAAGCCCCACACGTAACTACGACGTGTGGGGCACCCACCCTCTCACGAGTACATTTGGCTTGTGATTTGGGTACTACTGGCGGTAGTTTAGCGGCGAATTACAGAGTTGATGGAGGAAGAGATGAGCCGGAATGAATGGTCAACGAGAGATTCGCGCAAGGGAATCATATTTTCAATTTTGGTGGCGGTGATTGCGTTGCTGTGGCCCGCGACGGGCGCGGCGCAGGGGCGGCGCGGCGGCGGACGCGGGGCGGCGAGCGAAACGGATACGCCCGGACTAGGCGCGCTGCATTTCCGCGCGCTGGGGCCGGAGGGGAACCGCGTTGCGTCAATTATTGGTGAGCCGGGAAATCCGAGCCTGGTGTACATCGGCGCGGCGGACGGCGGGATTTGGAAAACGTCGGACGCGGGCGTCAATTGGGCGCCGATTTTTGATCGCGAAAATGTATCGGCAGTGGGAGCGCTGGCGATGGCGCCCTCGAACCACGACGAGATTTGGGCGGGTACGGGCGAGCCGTGGCTGATCCGTCCTTACTACACGATGGGCGACGGAGTTTATAAATCGAGCGACGCGGGGCGGACGTGGAAAAACATGGGGCTGGGGTCGAGCGGACACATCGCGCGCATCCTGGTGGACCCGCGCGACGCGAATACTGTTTTTGTCTGTGCGATTGGAGAGGCGTTCCGTCCACAACACGACCGAGGAATTTTTCGCACGAGCGACGGCGGGAAAACGTGGCAGCAAGTTCTCTATGTGAATGACAACACGGGCTGCTCGGAGCTGGCGATGGCTCCGGGCGATTCGAGCACAATTTATGCAGGGATGTGGCAGGTGGCGGTTCACCGCTGGAATTTGGATAGCGGCGGGCCGGGCGGCGGCGTGTATATCAGCCGCGACGGCGGAAATACCTGGGGCAAAGTGAGCGGGCGCGGATTGCCCGGCGCGGAACATCCGATTGGAAAGGTTGCGGTGGCCGCGGCGCAGAGCGATCCGGACCGCGTTTACGCGCTTCTGCAGGACACGACGCCGGGATTGTATCGCTCGGATAATCGAGGGCAATCATGGACGCTTGTGAACCAGTCGCACGTTACAACGGAGCGATCGCCGTACTACACGCGATTTGCGGTTTCACCGGATGATCAGAACTTGCTCTACTTCTTGTCGGTGTCGTTCAGTATGTCACGCGATGGCGGGAACACTGTGTTTCAACCGGGCGGCGGAGGCGGTGGTGGTGGAGGCGGACGCGGAGAAGGCAGGGGCGGGCCGCCTGCGGCAGCGGGGCTGGAGTCGGCGGGCGGCGACAACCATGACATCTGGATCGATCCGACAAACGCGAACCGCGTGCTGGTGGCGAATGACGCCGGCGTGAGCATCAGCAATAACCGCGGGGCGTCGTATCAGAGATTTCTGCTGCCGATATCGCAGGTGTATCACGTGTTCGCGGACAACGATATTCCGTACAACGTGATGGGTAATATTCAGGACAAGTCATCGTTCCGCGGGCCTAGCCGGACGCTTTCGGGAGGCGGCGGGCGCGGCGGAATGTCACTGGGATACTGGACTGGGACGGGCGGATGCGAGGACGGGTTCGCGGTGCCGGATCCGGTGGACTCGAACATCGTCTGGTCGGGCTGCGACAACGGACGAACTTACCGCATCGATTTTTCGAAGGGCGCGATGGCGCGGGATGTATCGGCGTGGCCGATTACGAGCTACGGATGGAAACCGGCGAATATGAAATACCGCTGGGATTGGGTGACGCCGATTGCGATTTCGCCGCATGACCACAACCGCGTCTATGTCGGCGCGCAAGTCGTGTTCATGACGACGGACGGCGGGCAATCGTGGAGGGTGATCAGCCCCGACCTGACTACGGACACCAAAGAGCACGAACAGGACTCAGGCGGAATTACGCCGGATGACCTTGTGACGTTTGACGGCGCGACGATTTATTCCATTGCGGAATCGCCGGTGAAGGCGGGCGTGATCTGGACGGGCAGCGACGACGGACAGGTGAACGTGACGCAGGACGGCGGCGGGCACTGGACGAACGTCACAAAAAATATTCCGGATCTTCCCGCGTGGGGAACAGTGTGGAACGTCGAGCCATCGCATTTCGATGCGGGGACAGCGTATGTGACCGTGAACTTACAGCACGTGGGAATTTACGAGGCGCGGGCGTATAAGACCACCGATTACGGAGCGAGTTGGAAACTGATTACCGCGAGCGTGCCGAAAGGAATGAACAGCAGCGCGCACATTATTATTGAAGATCCGGTGCGGAAAGGGATGCTGTTCCTCGGCACGGACAACGCGCTTTACGTCACGTGGGACGACGGCGATCACTGGACTCGCCTGCGGAATAATTTGCCGCCGGCTCCGATTTATTGGATGCAAGTGCAGCCGAGATTCAACGATCTGGTGATCGGGACGCACGGGCGCGGCGTGTACATTCTGGACGACATCAGCCCGCTGCGCGATTGGGACACGGCGCAGGCGAAGGACTTCGAACTCTTCAAGCCGCAGCCGGCCTACCGATTCCGTCATACGGATGACGGGCGCGAGGCTGATGTGGGCGGGCATGTGAGCGGTGAGAATCCCACTTACGGCGCGGACATTAATTTTTGGCTGAAAGCTCCCACGCGCGGGATCGAGATCACCTTCACAGGCGCGAACAACGAATTGATCCGGACGCTGCGGGTGGAAGGGCAGGCAGGGCTGAACCGCGTGTGGTGGGATTTGCGTTACGAGCCCGGCTCGCCGGTGCGGATGCAAACGACGCCGTTCGACGCGCCGTGGGCGGAGCCGCATCACAATTACGCCGCGTACGGCACGCGGATTCCTCCGGCAGGGCCCGTAGTGCCGCCGGGAAATTACACCATGCACATCAAGGCGGGCGCGAACGAGGCGACAGCACAGGTTACCGTGCTGCCGGATCCGCACTCACCTGGAACGGACCAATCCATTCGCGCGCAGGTGCAATTTTCGCGCGAAGTGCTGGCCGAAGAAGACCAGGCTGCGGCAATGATCAATCATTTGGAATGGACGCGGCGGCAGATCGAGGACCTCGAAACGGTGCTGGGCGCGGATGCGCAGAAGAATGCGGCGGCGATACAGGCTTGCAAGGATTTCGAGGTCAAAGTGGTTGCGCTCGAAGGGAAGCTGATTGACATCCACAATACGGGGCGTAGCGAGGACGCGTTCCGCAACCCAGTGCAACTCTACGAGAGGATCAGCTGGATGGTGGGGCCGATGGTCGGCACGCCGGGCGGCGGAAGCGGCGGCGGCGACTTGGCACCCACGGCGCAGCAGATTGCGGTGAACGCCGAGTTCAAGCAACAGCTTGCGGCGATTCAGGCGGAGTTCAAACAGATGGTGGAGAGTGGGACGCCTGCGTTTAATGCGGTGTTGAAGCAGAATCATGTGGCCGCGGCGATTGAGCCTTAGGAGTGGCAGTAAGAGTTAGGAATTCGCCGGGGAGATCTGAGCGTCGCCAAGCGATTCGCCTTGATCGGAGCGCGGAGTCCGCTCGAAGAACAGACTGTGGACCATGGAGAAAATAAATGTCATGCCAAGAACCCACACGAAATAGACCGAGATATAGAGATGGGACGGCCTGGTTATCGGAGGTGTGTGGCGTCTGTATGCAGAAGACAGGAGTACTATGAGACGTGAACTCAGCCTGATCCATCCAGCGCTGAAAGCCAGGGAGAGCGTTAATGCAAACAATCCCTTGCGGCGCTGCGCCGAAATGGCCGAATAGATAAGAAGACAGATTCCCAGGACCAGGCACGCGACGTCTACGGGGGGCATGACCCGGTACGCCACCAACGCAATGGCGATCAGAATCCAAGCTGCGAATACGTGCCGAACGAGGAGATCTTTCAAACCATATCGGATAGCAGCGTAGACAAATCCCACGAAAAGAATTATTCCCGTCTGGTTCAGAATTATTAATTGCCAGTTCAAAGCGGTCAAGTGATGGTACAAGAACAAATTGATTACACGACGAACGACCAGCCAACTCCCGATCCACAAGAAAGACGCCGCGCCTAAAAAAGCGATAGAACGCCGCCAGGTCAGCGAAAAAACCACACGCGCGACGGACGTCCAGAACCAGAGCATCCCCTTTTGAGGGACTGATTCGAGCAGGTCGCCGGTGATGGAAGATGCCCGGTCGCGGGTGGTGAACCGCGCAATGACCCATTCCGCGGAAGTTGCGCTACGCATTGGCGTCTCCGATTAAATTCAGACCTTTGAGCAAGCTATGAAAAGAACGTTGTGCTTGAGCTACGGCTGCCCGACCCGGCTTGGTGACGGTGAAGTACCTTTTTGCACGGCCGCCGCGCTCTGGCGTGGGATCGCCCATTTTGGAAAGCACCATGCCCTTTTCTTCAAGGCGGTCGAGCGTGGTGTAAAGAGCGCCGGGGGCGGGTTCGCGGCGAGTGCAGGCGGCGATTTCGGCGCGGATGGAAACGCCGTACGCGCTGCTGCCGAGGCGCAGGATGGCAAGAAGGACAATTTGTTCGAATTCACCGAGGCTTGGAGGTGGGCGCATAAGAACTACAATGTAGGACATTTATTGTTCTTTGTCAAGCGGAGAGATGCCTCTCCAGTTCGACGCGGTTCGACGCGGGCGGCGTTTGACGCGCATGATGTTGCTCACAGGTTGAGAGAAATACGCCGCTTCAAGATTTCGTCACGTTGTTGTGGGCTTGGGGCGGAAGATTGCCGCGAGGAGCAATCCGAAGACTACGCTCAGAAGGCTTTCGCCGATGATCCATTTCAGGACGAGCATATGCGGGACCGGCATAATGACCCACCCGCTGAGCGAGCCATAAACGACGACCGCCATGGCGAGAAGAATGCCAAAGCGGATGCCTTGGGCGACCTACGCGGTCGTTTTTGCTGTGAGCGAATAGATCCCCACCCCGCCAATTACGTAAATAAAAACAGAGAGCAGCATGGCCCAAGCGCGCGCGGTTTGATCCGGATGTGAACGCCATAGGGATGCGGTGTTGAGGTAGTCCTACTTGAGCCATATGGAGTGAATCAGGAAAAGTCCGGCCATTTGGAGGATAAATCCCGCGATGATTGCGACGATTTTCTGTTTCACCCCGGCGACCTCCTCTGGGAAGGATTCGCGAATGATAGCACCGAGGAGAACTTGCCACGAATCCTAACGCAAGATTATTTCGAGGCGCCGCGGGCGGTTGCCGGGGATTTTGATTTCGCGCCGGGAGAGGCGGAGTCGACGCCGGGCTTGCGCGTGAATTTCATTTTGCCGGAGGCGTCGGCATCAACGATTACATGGTCGCCGGGGAGAATTGTGCCGCTGAGTATTTGAGTTGCGAGCGGATCCTGCACAAGGCGCTGGAGCGTGCGGCGCAGAGGGCGCGCGCCGTAGGCGGGGTCGTAGCCTTCGGCGAGGACTAACTTGCGCGCGGCGGGCGTCAATTCGAGGGTGACATTGCGGTCCGCGAGCATTTTTTCGACTTGTGCGAGCTGCAATTCCACGATTTTTTCGAGCTGCTCCTTGCCCAGCGGATTGAAGATGACGATTTCGTCCACGCGGTTGAGGAATTCCGGGCGGAAAGTGGCGCGCAAGGCTTCATCGGCTTCGCGGCGCGCGCGAGCGGGATCGGTGGTGGCGTACTCAGAAATTGCCGCCGAGCCTACGTTGCTGGTCATCACGAGAACAGTGTTGCGGAAATCGACGGTGCGGCCCTTGCCGTCGGTAAGGCGGCCGTCTTCGAGAATTTGGAGCAGCACGTCGAAAACGTCGGGATGCGCCTTCTCGATTTCATCGAAAAGAATCACGCTGTACGGATGGCGGCGGACCTGTTCGGTGAGTTGGCCGCCCTCTTCATAGCCCACATAGCCCGGAGGCGCGCCGATCATGCGCGCGACGGAATGCTTCTCCATGTATTCGGACATGTCGAGGCGAATCATTGATTTTTCGTCGTCGAAAAGAAATTCGGCGAGGGCGCGGGCGAGTTCCGTTTTGCCGACGCCGGTGGGGCCGAGAAAAATAAACGAGCCGATGGGACGCTTGGGATCGCTGAGGCCGGCGCGGCTGCGTCGGATCGCGCCTGCGACGCGAGCGACGGCGTCATCCTGTCCGACAACGCGAAGGCGGAGGCGGTCTTCCATGCCGACGAGTTTTTGCGCTTCGCCTTCGAGGAGGCGGCCAACGGGAATGCCGGTCCACTTGGTGACGAGCGCGGCGATATCCTCTTCGCCGACCTCTTCCTTCAACATGCCGCCTTTCTTTTGCAGATCCTCGAGTTTCGTTTGCGCGGCGGTGAGTTCGCGCTCGGCGGCGGCGAGCTTGCCGTAGCGGATTTCAGCGACGCGGGCGAGTTCTCCGGCGCGCTCGAAGCGCTGCTCTTCGCCCTTGAGCTGCTCGATCTGCTCCTTCAGTTTGCGAATGCTGGTGATGGCGCTTTTTTCCACCTGCCAGCGGGCCTTGCGCGCGGAGGAATCTTCGCGGAGAGAGGCGAGCTGTTCGTCAATCTGCGCGAGACGCGCTTTTGAGTGCGCGTCGGATTCCTTGAGCAAAGCCTGGCGCTCGATTTCGAGCTGCATGATGTGGCGCTCGATTTCGTCGATTTCGGTGGGCAGCGAATCGATTTGCATGCGGAGGCTGGCGGCGGCCTCGTCGATGAGATCGATCGCTTTGTCCGGCAGGAAGCGGTCGGTGATGTAGCGATTCGAAAGCGTGGCGGCGGCGACGATGGCGGCGTCCTTGATGCGCACGCCGTGATGGACTTCGTAGCGCTCCTTCAGGCCGCGCAGAATCGCGATGGTGTCCTCGACGCTCGGTTCGTTGACGAGGACGGGCTGAAAGCGTCGCTCGAGCGCGGGATCTTTTTCGATGTACTTGCGATATTCATTGAGCGTGGTGGCGCCGATGGCGCGGAGTTCGCCGCGAGCGAGTGCGGGCTTGAGCATGTTGCTGGCGTCCATGGCGCCTTCGGCAGCGCCCGCGCCGACGACGGTGTGGAGCTCGTCAATGAAGAGAATGATTTGTCCTTCGGCGTCGGTGACCTCCTTGAGGACGGCCTTCAGGCGGTCTTCAAATTCGCCGCGGTACTTTGCGCCGGCAACCATGGCGGATAGGTCAAGCGCGACGAGCTTCTTCGTCTTCAGAATTTCGGGGACGTCGCCCGCGACGATTCGTTGCGCCAGGCCTTCGACGATGGCGGTCTTGCCGACGCCGGGCTCGCCGATGAGGACGGGATTGTTTTTCGTGCGGCGCGCGAGGATTTGCATGACGCGGCGGATTTCCTGGTCGCGGCCGATGACAGGGTCGAGCTTGCCGCGGCGCGCGAGTTCGGTGAGATCTTTTGCATACTGTTCGAGCGCGCGATAGGTGGATTCGGGGTTCGGCGATGTGACGCGCTGGCTGCCTCGCACACCCGCGAGCGCTTGGAGAATTGCGTCATGGCTTACGCCGTTTCGGCGGAGCAACTCGGCAGCGGGGTCGCGGCCCATTTCGGACATGGCGAGAAGCAAATGCTCGCTTGAAACGTATTCATCGTGGAATTTTCCGGCTTCGGCGTAAGCTTTGTCGAATAGATCGCCGAGCGCGGGGCTGAATTGCTGCTGCGCTACTCCGGTGACTTTGGGAAGTCGTCCCAGGGCAAGATCGATTTCCTTGGTGAGAGTTTCGGGCGAAGTGCCGAGGCGCTGGAGAAGCGGACGGACGACGCCATCGGTCTGCGCGACAAGCGCGGACAAGAGATGGAGCGGCTCGATTTGCTGATGGTCGTGACGGGCCGCGATTTCCTGCGTCTCCTGCAGGGCTTCCTGAGCTTTGATTGTGAGTTTGTCAAAACGGAGCATGTGCGCCTCATCAATTAGATTGTTCGTTCCGACGGATAGATTCTAATTGAAAATTGGGAGCAAGAGTAAAGGCCGGCTGAAATCGCCGCCTGCGCTGCCGCGCGATTTTAGGCAACGGTTTATGCAATGGGGGTTCGTATAGAATCGGAGAGCTTGCGGATTCGCGCCCATGAGACTCAGCGACTTTTCATTTGAATTGCCGGAAGAACGGATCGCGCAGCGTCCACTGGATGCGCGGGACGCTTCGCGGCTGATGCTTGTTGACCGCGGCGGATCGAGTTGGGAGGATCGATCGTTCGGGGAACTGCCGGAAATTATGCGCGGCGATGAATTGATTGTGGTGAACAACACGCGTGTGATTCCCGCGCGGCTCTTTGGACACCGGGCGGGAGTGGGTAGCCAGCCACCGGGGAAGAACAATCCCGCGAAAGCCGAATATCTGACTGGAAAGATTGAAGTCCTGCTGACACGCAATCTGGGCGCGGACATGTGGGAAGCGCTCGTGCGTCCGGGGCGCAAGGTGCGCGTGGGCGAGCGAATTGTATTTGGCGAAGGTGAACTGGAAGCGGAGGTCCTCTGGCGCGGTGAGCTTGGACTGCGGAAGTTACGATTCGCGGCGAAGGGAGATTTGCAAGCCGCGATCGAGAAACTGGGACACGTGCCGTTGCCTCCTTACATACGACGCGAAGACGAAGCGGAGGACAAAACGCGGTACCAGACAATTTTTGCGAAACGCGGAAGCGCGGTGGCTGCTCCGACTGCAGGACTGCATTTCACGCCCGAAATGTTGGAGAAGCTTCGAGAAAAGGGAATCGAGATTTGTGAACTTACTCTTGATGTCGGCCTGGGAACATTCCAGCCGATACACGAAGAAGAGATTGAGAAACATCAGATTCACACGGAGCCCTACGAGATTTCGCAGGAAACGGCAATCCGAATTCGCCGGGCGAAGAGGGAGCGGCGGCCAATCCTTGCCGTGGGAACGACAGTGGTGCGCGCGCTGGAGGATGCGGCGGCGAAGGGTTCCGCCGGGGCCGGGCAGGACGAATTATTAAGTGCGGGCCGCGCGGAAGCGGAGATTTACATCTATCCGGGCCACAAATTTCGCGTGGTGGACCAGATGTTGACAAATTTTCACTTGCCGAAATCGAGCTTGTTTGTGATGACGTCAGCATTTGCAGGCAGGGAGCTGTTATTGAGCGCCTATCGCCATTCGATTGAGGCAGATTACCGCTTTTACAGCTATGGCGATTGCATGCTGATCCGGTGAATGCCGGGAAATATTTATGCGCCGCAGGATTCGCTGCGGACGGAGGCTCGGAAAAGTTATTCCCAGCCCCCGCTGCGGCGAATAATTCAGTTTGCGTGTTAGAGGGTTACTGGCCGCTTACGATAAAGGCGCCTTTTTCGCCCATGAGGTGAATTTCCTGCACCTGGCCATCGGGACCGGAAATGAACTCATCGGCGTCGGACTTGGTGTCACGAGCTTCCCAGTGTCCCGTGACTTCCGCGACGACTTTGTGATTCATTTCGATGGTGAGTTTGGTGTCGCTAACCTTGAAGGAGTAGTCGCCCGGCTTAAGGTCCTTGCCGGCAATTTTGGTTTCGTTGTTGATGGTGACGCCTTTGTTGAAGTCCTTGGCGAAAGCGGGAACGATCAATGCCACTGCCGCTAAGAGAGCAACCAGAAACGAAAGAGATTTCGTACGCATTTGTCATTTCTCCTTTGGATTGAAAGCAATCAACAAAATAAAACACAACCGCGGAAACGGCTGAAGGAGGGGTTGACAGAATGTGGGGGCCGCGAGTAGGCTCCCGGTGACACACAGACCTCCCTGAGCGCACAGCCGGTGAAGTCCAAGTGTCCGGGCCTCGCGGTCGCCGCCGCGAGGCCTTTTTCTTCCCCGGATTCCGAATCAGCTTGTTTACCGCATACGAGCCCGGCTGCCGGGCCTATACTCACCCCGGCCCTGGTCAGCCTGATTTGCGCCGCACAACAACCCGGCCTAGTGGCACGGGCTAACGCCGACGGCGCCAATCTGCTCTATCAACTTAGACGAATTTGCGCGGAATAAAGTTGCGGGGGAAATTATTAATTTTCAGTGAGGATAGAACAGGCGAATCGCCACATTGTCCCGTTTTGCCGCTTGCGCGAGGGCCGACTTTAATTTGACAACCTTCAACCTGAAAATCCATTGTGCTTGCGGACACGCGACGCGTGGAAGCAGGGATCGCCCCTTCCAAACCCCCAGCTCAGCGGATGCATACATCCATGGAATGCCCCGTTAGGTTATTGGCCGTTTACGATGAAGACTCTTTTTTCACCGCCAAATCGAACTTCATGCACCTGGCCATCGGCGCCGACCAAGAGAGTGTCGGACGCCCACTTGGAGTCGCGAGATTCCCAGCGGCCTTGGGCTTCGGCAACTATCTTTCCTTTAGACTCGATTGTCATTTTGGTGTCGCTGACCTTGAAGGTGTAGTCGCCGGCTTTCAGGACCTTTCCAGCGATTTTTGTTTGATCCGGGACTGCGACGATCCTGTTAATGTCCCTCGCGAAGGCGGGAAGGACGAACGCCATCACCATGAGAAAAGCGGCCATAGACTTGAGAGACTTGGAATGCATTTGTCATTTCTCCTTTGAGTTAGGCAAGCAAAAACCAAACGAAGCTCGGCAACATCATTCTTTCAAAAGCGGCTGAAGGAGAGGTTGACAGGGCGCGGGGACCGCGAGTAGGCTCCCGGCGACACGCAAACCTCCCTTGGCGCACAGCCGGAGAAGTCCAAGTGTCCGGGCCTTGCGGTCATACCCGCGAGGCCTTTTTGCTTCTCCGGATTCCGATTCAGTTCCTGTTCCGCATCCGAGCGCGGCGGCGACGCTTCACTCATGCCGCTTTCGCGATGACCCGACCTGAGTCGCCATCATCGTCTGGCCAACGAAAGGGCCGGGAGTTGCACCGCAACCCCGCTCTACCCCCTTTAGACGAAGAGAAGTGGGTGAATGTTCCGCTCCCAATGATTAAAATTTTGTGAGTTTCAGGGGGGAAACTGGCCCAGCCCATGGGAAAAGTTAATGGTTTTGGAGCAAGAGCGGGGTTCGACTATAATCAGGCGCCGCTCAAACGGAAAACCCATTGCGCTTTTTGATCGTCAGTGACATTCATGCGAACGTGACCGCACTGGAAGCGGTCCTTGCCGCCGCGAAGGGCCGGTGGGACCAGGCGATTTGCCTGGGGGATGTCGTGGGATATGGCCCCGACCCAAATGAAGCGATTGATTTGGTGCGGACGCTCAATCCCACACTGATCCGCGGAAACCACGACAAGGCCGCCTGCGGGCAAACCGACGCAGAGGATTTCAATCCGGTGGCGCGGCTGGCAGCGGAGTGGACGACGGCGCAACTCCGGCCCGAGAATTTGGAGTTCCTGCGCCAGTTGGCGGCCGGGCCAAGACAAATTGACGGCGTGACGCTAGTGCATGGAGCGGTGATGGATGAAGACGAATATATTTTCGCGCCCGCGCAGGCGTTGGACAGTTTGCTGGAAGCGCCGACCGCGGTCACATTTTTCGGGCATACGCATTTCCAGGGCGGGTTCTCGTACCGCGGCACGCGGCTCGAAGTGATCCAGTTGAAGCCGCACGCGGGCACAAATTTTGCGGCGCTTCAAGTGGAAGAGGGAACGAGGTACTTGCTGAACCCGGGGTCGGTGGGGCAGCCGCGCGATGGCGACGCGCGCGCCGCATTCGCCGTGGCGGATCTCGGCCATCATGTGGTTGAATTCTGGCGCGTGCCCTATGATGTGGCGGCGGTGCAGGAGCGCATGCGAAAGGCGAATCTGCCGGAGCCGCTGGTACAACGGATAGGATTTGGGCGATGAACCGCGGGGAACGCGCGGGGGAAGAAGTAACGCGGTGAGTGATCTCAACCCCATGAGCGGGCCGGAAGAAGCGGCGCCGGGCCGTCAATTCCGCTTTGCGTTGCTGGCGGGACTCCTGATTGTGGTTGTCCTGGGAGGTGTGGGATATCTCCTGCTGCGCGGATTGGGTTCCACCGGCACAGGAACTCCCGTCCCGCTGCCGATGGGAGACACAGAGCTTGCTTATGCGCCCCAGATCAAAATATCGAACGTTGAAATGAGCCGCGCGGCGAACTTCCTGAAGCAAGAGGTAACTTCCATCGGCGGAACGATCACGAACGGCGGCCCGCGGAGCATCGCGGAGATGGAAGTAACGCTGGAGTTCCATGATGTTTCGCAGAAAGTTGTGCTACGGGAGGCGCGGCGGGTCTTTGGACCTAATGAAACGCCGCTCGGGCCGCATGAGACGCGCGATTTCCTGTTTGCGTTTGAGAGTATTCCGCCGGAATGGAACCAGGCTCCGCCGGTATTTGTGATCACCGGGCTGAAGCTGCAGTAGAAATTTCAGAGTTGGCATTTCCTCGTATTACTCATCTATAATCAACAGCGTGATTCATCCTTCTGAAATCATGGGCGCGTTGGAGGCGCTCTTTGCGTCCGGGCCCGTGGAGGTGCGCGAGAATGGCGCGCGAGTGGCGCAACTCGCGGATTTTCAATATGAAGCGCGGACGCAGGGTTCGGGGACGCTGCTGCACTTATGGAGCGCGGAGCGGACGCTGGCGCGGCGCGTGGTGCGCATCGCGGAGCAAAGCACGGGGCGGCTGGTGATCGAGGCCGAGCATTTTGGACGGACGAAGCCGGACCGGTTGGAATTTACGGCGGGCGAAGAGCTGCCCGCGGCGCGGCTCACGCGGGAGCAATTCCGCGAGGCGTTCGCGGAATTGTTGCGCGCACAATTTCCGGATGAGGAGATCGTGGCGCTCGCGGCGTCCGCGGACCTTAAGCATTCGCTTTCGGGGAATTACACGCGCGCATTGCTACGAGGACGAGACGCGAGCTGGGCGGCGCTGGCAGTTGCTCCGGGCGAGAGCGCGGCGACGATTGACGCGGCGCTGACGTTTGGCCTGGTGTGGATGGATTACGCGCGCGGTCGCGCGAAGGCGGGCTGCTTTGCGGGGCTGCGTCTATTTCTGCCCGAGGGCACGGGGAAACTGTTGGCGCATCGCGCAAAAGCATTGCGCACTTCGATAAATGTTGAATTTTATGAGCTGAATGCCGCGCTGGGGCGGGCGCGGCGTGTGGATGCAAACGCGCTGGGAAATGTGATGACCTGGCTTGTGGCGCGGCGGGAGGTGGAAGGGATCCTTGCTCAGGCCGCGCCGCAGATGGATCCAATCCGGCGGATGGCGCCGGATGCGATTGCGGTAAACGTGGTGCCGGGTACGCGAGAGATTGCCTTGCGCTATCGCGGGGCGGATTTCGGGCGCTGGCGCGATGGCTCGATATTTTTTGGATTGGGCGACGCACGGCGTCCGCTGACACACGCTTCGAGGCCGGACTTGGACAAATTGATCCGCAGCCTCGCGGCGCACCGGCATCCCGCGGCGCAGAACACGTCACATGCGCTTTACCGGATGCAGCCGGAGCGTTGGCTCGAGACATTGGTGGCGGCGGACGCCGGGCGGATTGATGCGCGGCTCGATCCGCGATTCCTTTACACACAGGTGCCCGCATTTGCGGCGGGTGACCGCGGGGTGATTGACCTGCTCGGAGTGACGCGCGACGGGCGGCTGGCGATTTTGGAGTTGAAGGCTGGAGAGGACATTCATCTCACCTTGCAGGCGGCCGATTACTGGTTGCGTGTGAGATGGCATCAGGAGCAGGGAGACTTGCGACGATATGGATATTTTCCCGGCGTGGAACTGCGCCCGGAGCCGCCGCTCTTATTTTTGGTAGCGCCCGCGATCCGGTTCCATCCAGCAACTAGCACGCTGCTTCCTTATCTTTCCGCGGAGATTGAAGTTGCACGCGTGGGACTTGCAGAGAACTGGCGCCGTGGATTGCGAGTCGCGTTGCGACAGTAAGCTTTCCCGCGGCGGTGAATTCAAAAAATGCGCCGTAAAAAAGAGAAGCAGCCTTGGCTGAGCCAACGCTGCTTCCCGGGGTGTGTCCTAGAAGTGGTGTTAAATAGTTGGACGTGAATTGCGGCGGGAAGGTTGCCCGACCATTCTCGTTCAGTAGAAGAGGTACTTGCGCCACTTCTCGTCCTTATTGCCGATAAGGCGCATCAGCTGGCGCGAAGTGTGCAGCGTAAACGGACGCGGGCGTCGCGAAAGTTTCAGCCCGGCCTCTTCGGGCGTGCGATCGCCCTTGCGGTTGTTGCACGCGTAGCAGCAGGCGACGAGATTTTCCCAGGACGATCGTCCGCCGCGCGAGCGCGGCATCACGTGGTCCAGCGTCAGTTCCGAAGCCGGGAACGTTCGCTTGCAGAACTGGCAAGTATTGTGGTCGCGCAGAAGAATATTCTTCCGCGAAAGCGCGCGCGTCTGCTGCGGGATGTGCCTGTAAGCCAGTAGCCGGATTACGGATGGAACTTTCAACGTCTTCGTAGTGGAATGTACTTCGGAAGTGTTCAGCTCCTCCGCCTGAGCAACGCCCTTGATCATCAGCACCAGCGCACGCCGGACGGCGGTCACGTTAATCGGCTCGAAAGTGGCGTTTAGGACTAGTACCGGCTCCTGCATCAAGGCAGGGCGGCGGCGCGGAAGCGGATAGGGAGGCTTATCGGGCGCGACGACACCCACGCTGGCTTGCCGCCAGGGTATTGGGCGTATATGGCCGTCCACGCTCACAGTGATTAGATTCCAGCCTGCACGGGCGCGTTGCTTGGCCGGACCCACTCCGGAATCGCGCGCGCAACGGTCAAAGCCGTAACACGCGCAGCACCAGCCTTTCGCAAGGCCCGCGAACAAGCATCCAACGTCGCGCCAGTGGTCATTACATCATCTACCAGCAGGACATGCAGGTTGTCAACCCGGACGCCCGCGCGGGTTTCATAAGCCCCGCGCACGGAGGCCCAGCGCTCGTGTTGGGTCAGCCGAAGCTTTTCCGGACGCGGCTTTGTGCGAGCGAGAAGGTAAGGGCCAAGCTTGAGGGAAAGTCTGCGCGCGAGGGGCCGCGCAATGAGCTCCGCCTGGTTGTATCCGCGTTCGCGGAGCCGCGCCGGATGGAGAGGTACTGGGACGACGACATCCGCGGCGAAACATTTGGGATCGCGGGCGGCAAGCTCGGCGAGCCGGTCAGCGAACCAGGAAGCGAGCGGGGTGACGCCATCGTGTTTTACAAGCAGAATCGCGCGGACCATGGGATCGTCATAGTAGGCAAAGCTGCGCGCGAAGCTGAAGCCATAAGTTTCGGCACGGCAGAGGCGGCAGAGAAATTGTGGCGAGTCCGCTGCGAATTGAGAGATGACCGGGCGGCCGCAACTTGTACACCACGGAGGTGAAATGTGGCTAAAGGAAGCGAGACACGCGTCGCAGACCGGGACTCGGCTAGCGGTATCAAGGACGATTGAGCAAATCCGGCAGGGAGCGGGGAAGACCACCGAGACGACAGCATCCCGGGCTATTCGCAGGGCCGACCATACGGCCCCGCCGGACTCGCCATCATGCAGCATGACGAAGCGAGTCTACGCCCCACAAAAGATTAAATAAAGATAATATTTATCTTTTAGGTAAGACCTAGAGCTGGCCGCGCTCCTGCTTTTCCTGGCATTCCACGCAGTACTTGGCCCAGGGCACGGCATCGAGGCGCTTCTGCTGGATCTCTTTTTCGCAATTGGCGCATTCGCCGAACGCGCCATCTTTCATGCGCTTCAGGGCGCCATCGATGAGCTTGAGCAGCGCGCGGTCGATGTTGGTCTGGCCGAAGAGAAACTCCTTGGTATAGGAGTTGGCGGCCTTATCGGCGAGGTCCACCGTCGTATCTTCATCGGCGGCGCGGCCTTCTTCCTCGGTCCGCTCGATATTGCGGACGAGTTCTTCGCGCTTGGCCTGAAGCTTCTTCCTGTAAAAGTCGATGCGTTTCTTATCCATAGCGGGGTCCCACTGCCATCTTCTGGCCCTAGTAACAAATCGCTGATTGTAGGCGTGCCAACCGAAAGAGTCAAGGAAGGCGCGTTGCGATGCTTTGATGCGGCTGCTAGAATCAAAGATTCTTTTGATGCCCCGCGACAATCTAATGGTATGGCGAGTTCCACGGTGGTGCACGTCTGCGAGGCGGCCACCGCGGTGTAAGATGCACGCGAATTAAGGGGTTCCCAGAAGGAGGGGAGTTTGGCCAACTACGATCTGGCAATCATTGGGAGCGGGCCGGGGGGGTACGTCACGGCGATCCGCGCGGCGGAGTGGGGACTGAAAACGGTTGTCGTCGAAAAAGACGGTTTCCTCGGCGGTACCTGCCTGCACGTGGGCTGCATCCCCACAAAGGTTTTGCTGCACACGGCCGATGTTTTGGACGAGTTCGAGCACGCCCGCGAGTTCGGAATCGAAGTGGACATGAAGAATGTGAAGCTGGACTGGGCCGCGGTGCTGGCGCGCAAAAACAAGATCGTCAACAAGCACGCGAAGGGCATCGAATTCCTATTCAAGAAAAATAAGGTGGAGAGCGTGACCGGTTGGGGGCGCGTGGCGGGGCCGGGGCGCGTGTCCGTGGAGAAGGACGGGAAGACCACGGAAATCACGGCGAAGAACATCATGCTGGCGACGGGTTCGGAAGCAAGGTCGCTGCCGGGCGTGAAGATTGACGGGAAGACGATCCTGAGCAACATCGAAATCCTCACCTTGCCGCAGATTCCGAGAACGCTTGTGGTGGTGGGCGCGGGTGCGGTGGGCGTCGAGTTCGCGTCGATTTTCCGATCCTTCGGCGCCGAAGTGACCATCATTGAAATGCTTCCTCGCGTTGTGCCCGTGGAAGACGAGGAGATTTCGGCGCAGCTCGAAAGGGCGTTCCGCAAGCGTGGCATTCAGATCCAGACAGGCGCGAGAGTTCAGGGTGTGACCACGGACGCGAAGGGCGGGACGGTGACGTTTACCGATTCCGAGGGAAAAACGCAGAAGGTTGCTGCGGAAAAAATTCTAATTGCCGTGGGCCGCGCGCCGAAGACGGAGAATCTCGGCCTCGAAAAGACGAAGGTGAAGCTCGAGCGCGGGTTCGTCCACGTGGGGCCGTACATGGAAACGGATGAGCCGGGGCTGTACGCCATCGGAGACATCGTCGCGGGAATGCCGCAGCTCGCGCACGCGGCGTCAATGGAGGGGATTACCGCGGTGGCGAAAATGTCCGGGCATCAAATGCCGCCGGTGGATCGCAACCACATTCCCGGCGCAACGTATTGCGAACCGCAAATCGGGTCGGTGGGCCTGACGGAAAAGGCTGCGCGGGACGCGGGCTACAAAGTGAAGATTGGGAAATTCCCGTTTGCCGCGAACAGCAAGGCTTCCATCATTGGTCAGGAACAGGGCTTCGTAAAGGTGGTAGCGGAGGAGCAATACGGCGAAATCCTTGGCGTGCACATCATCGGGCCGCTGGCGACGGAGATCCTGGCGGAAGCGGTGACGGCGCTGCAGCTCGAAGCCACCGTGGATGACATGATGGCCATGATCCACGCGCACCCGACGGTTTGGGAAGCGTTGGGCGACGCGTTTGCAGCGGTGCGGGGCCTGGCGATTAACGCTTAGATATTCTCACTGGAAATTGATGATGCAAAAATGTTGGACGGTTGATCTCGGATTCATTCGGTATGAGGCGGCGTGGGAGTTGCAGCGGCGCGTCGTGGCTGCGCGCAAACGGACGCTGATCCCCGATGTTCTGCTGCTTTGCGAGCACCCGCATGTGATCACGCTCGGGCGGAGCGGGAAGAGTGAACATTTGCTTGCGTCGGAATATTTGATGAAGCAGATGGGCGTTGAATTCCACGCAACGAACCGAGGCGGAGACATCACCTACCACGGGCCGGGGCAGCTTGTTGCGTACCCGATTCTGAACCTCGCCGAGATCCGGCGAGATGTCGTGTGGTACGTGCGGCAGCTTGAAGAGGTGATGATTCGCGCGACGGCAGAATATGGAATTGCGGCGAAGCGCTGCGAAGGCCGGACTGGGATTTGGGTCGAAGTGGCGAAAAGGGCTGGCCAAGCGGAAGCGCATTCGGAAGAGAAGCTGGGTGCCATCGGCGTGCATATCAGCCGCTGGGTGACTTCGCATGGATTGGCGTATAACGTCTCGACGGACTTGCGCTACTTTGATTTGATTGTGCCGTGCGGGATTTCGGAATGCCGCGCAACGTCGCTCGAGCGATTGCTTGGGCGGCAACTGGAAATGGCGGACGCCGCGCCGAGGCTAGCGCGGCATCTGGGCGATTGTTTTGGGCGAGAAATGCGCGGGGTGACAACCGAGGAATTGCAAGGTGCGCTCGCCGCGGCCAGACGTCCGCGGCTTTGCAAGTGGCCGTGGCGTAGTAATCGCAAGGCCCGCGGATATCTGGCGGCAGGAGAGAACAAGAATCGAATGGCAACTTCGCTCACACGCGAGCAAAACCTCGAGCTTTATTACTACATGAGGCTCAACCGGTCGCTGGAAGACCGGCTGGTGAATCTTTTCAAGCAGAACAAAGTTGTCGGCGGCCTTTATGCGAGCCTGGGGCAGGAGGCCACCTCTGTGGGCACCGCCTACGCGCTTGGCCCCGGTGATTGGATTGCGCCGATGATCCGCAACGTCGGGGCGCTGCTCGTGCGCGGATATAAGCCGCGCGACATTTTCACGCAATATATGGCGCGCTACACTTCGCCCACGCTCGGCAAAGACGGCACCAGCCATTTCGGCGATTTGAAAAAGCGGCACGTCGTTTCGCCAATTTCAATGCTCGGCGATTTGATCCCGGTGATGACGGGCATCGCCATGGCCGGGCGGTACCTTGGGCAAAAAATTGTCGCCATGACGTGGATCGGCGACGGCGGCACATCGACCGGGGCGTTCCATGAGGGAATGAATCTCGCGGCGCAGCAGCGCGCGCCGTTTGTCTGCGTGATCGAGAATAACGGCTGGGCCTATTCGACGCCCGTTGGCCGGCAGGTGCCGCTGAAGGATTTGGCCGACCGCGCGAAGGCCTACGGCATCGCGAGCTACATCGTGGACGGAAACGATGTGGTTGCGGTGCATGACACGGCGAAGCGCGCAGTGGATCAGTGCCGCGCCGGCGATGGGCCGGTGATCATCGAGTCGAAAACTATGCGGATGCGCGGCCACGCGCAGCACGACCCGGCGGAATATGTTCCGAAGGCCATGTTCGAATACTGGAAGCAGCGCGACCCGCTGGATCTTTACGAAAAATATCTGGATAAGAATAAGTTGTGGGACGCGAAGTCGCGCAAAGCCATCGAATCGCGGATTGACCGCGAGTTGACGGAAGACCTCGAGTACGCGGAGAACTCACCCTTCCCGCCGCCGGAACTCGCAGAGCAGGGCGTCTATTGTGAAGACGGCTGCCACGCGATTGAGGCGGACTGGAAGCGTCCGAAAAGTGAAGTGACGCCGCCGAAATCGAGCGTCGCACCGGTGTGGATCGTCGAGGGATTTGGCAGCGGGGAATCCAAGCCGCCAAGCGCGCAGGGAAATGGCGCGAAGGCGTCTGTGTCTGCCCGCAAGGCAACGCAGAAAATTAATTCTGCGGGGAATGGCGCCGGAAAGACGGCCGAGAAGAAATCCGGCTCAAAGAAAGCAATGGCGCGGAAAGGGCGGGGCTGACCATGGCAACCGAAACAGCGGCGCCTGAGAAAACTCAAGTCACATTCCTCGAAGCCATCCGCCAGGCGCTTTTTGAAGAGATGGAGCGCGATCCCGCCGTGGTGATGATCGGCGAAGACATCGGCGTGTATGGCGGCGCGTTTAAGGTGACCGCCGGGCTGCTGGAACGCTTCGGCTGGGAACGAGTGATCGACACGCCCATCAGCGAAACGGCCATCATCGGCGCGGCCGTTGGAATGAGCTATCAGGGATTGCGGCCGGTGGCGGAGATGCAGTTCATTGACTTCATCGCCTGCTGCTTCAACCAGCTTACGAATTTCGCGGCGAAATCGCACTACCGCTGGGGCGCACCGGTGCCGATGGTCGTGCGCGGGCCATCGGGGGGCGGCGTGCATGGCGGGCCGTTTCACTCGCAGAACCCGGAGATGTATTTCGTACACACGCCGGGATTGAAAGTGGTCTATCCGGCGACGGCATACGACGCGAAGGGCCTCATGAAGTCGGCCATCCGCGACAACAATCCGGTGCTTTTCTTCGAGCACAAATTTTTGTACCGCCGCATCAAGGAAGAATTGCCGGCCGGGGAATATCTGGTGCCGATCGGGAAGGCCGCGGTGCGGCGCGAGGGGCGCGACCTGACGATTGTGAGTTACGCGGCGATGCTGCACACCTCGCTTGAAGCCGCCGAGACGCTGGCGGGCGAGGGGATTGAGTGCGAAGTGATTGACCTGCGGACGCTCCTGCCGCTCGACAAGGAAACAATTCTGAAAAGTGTGGCGAAGACGAATAAGCTGCTCGTCGTGCACGAAGATACGCGCACCGGCGGCATCGCTGGAGAGATTGCGGCGACGGTCTTCGAGGGCGCGTTCGACCATCTGGATGGGCCGGTGATGCGCGTGACGTCGCTGGATACGCCGGTGCCGTATTCGCCGCCGCTCGAAGAGCATTTTCTGCCGAACGCGGATAAGGTGGTTGCGGCGGCGCGGGAGCTTGCGAGGTATTAGGTAGCGAGAGAGAATTGTAATAACACCCGAGTCCGGAAAGAGGAGAGACACATGGCCGTTGACGTCATCATGCCCCAGATGGGCGAAAGCATTTTTGAAGGCACGATCACCAAGTGGCTGAAGAAGCCGGGCGACAAGATCGAGCGGGACGAGCCGCTCTTCGAGATCTCCACCGACAAAGTGGACGCGGAAATTCCCGCGCCCACCGCCGGTGTGCTGAAGGAGATCAAGGTCGGCGAGGGCAAGACGGTGCCGATCAAGACGGTTGTGGCGGTGATTGAAGCGGCGGGTGGTGCTGCGGCGTCACCGGCCGCTCCCGCGGCGTCCGCGCCTGCCCCGAAGGAAGAGCCCGTCCATTTGCCCGGGCCGCCGCCGAAGGCTGCGTCTCCGGCGCCAAAGCCGGCCCCCGCGCAATCGGCGCCAGTAGCCGCGAGCAAACCCGCGCCGGCTGCGGCTGTAAGCGGCAATGGGCAAAAAATTCGCAGCTCCCCTCTGGTGCGGCGCCTGGCGAAAGAAAACAACGTGGATTTGTCCGGGCTCACCGGGACCGGCGCCGGTGGACGCATCAGCAAGAAGGACATCCTGGGCGCGATCTCATCCGGAGGAACGCGGCCCACGGCGCCTGCTCCCTCAGCGGGCAACAGCGCCACCGCCTGCAGCCGGAGGCGCGGTAGCCCGCGGCATTCTCGAAAACGCCGTGCCGCGCGAACGGATTTACTTCGGCCATTACGAAGTCCAGCCGATGTCCGTGATGCGACAGAAGCATCGCCGAGCACATGGTGCTCTCGAAGCACGTTTCTCCGCATGTCTATTCGGTGGATGAAGCGGACATGAGCAAGGTGGCTGCGGTCCGCGCGAAGTCGAAAGACGAATTCGAGACGCGCTACGACGCCAAGCTGACGTTCATGCCGTTCTTCGTGCGCGCCGCGGTGGAAGCGCTGCGCGCGTTCCCGATGGTGAATGCCTCAGTGGATGGAACGAACATCGTGCTGCACCGCGAAATCAATATCGGCGTGGCAGTGGCGCTCGAGGTGGCCTGATCGTGCCGGTGATCAAGAACGCGGAAGAGAAAAATTTCCTCGGGCTGCAGCGTTCGGCATGAACGATCTCGCCGAGCGCGCCCGCACAAAGAAACTCAAGCCCGAGGAGGTGCAGGAAAGCACGTTCTCGATCACCAACCCGGGGATTTTCGGCGGACTGATGGGGCTTCCCGTGATCAACCAGCCGAATGTGGCGATCCTCGGCATCGGCGCGATCCAGAAGCGGCCGGTGGTGATCGACGATGCCATCGCCATCCGCTCGATGGTCTATCTGACGCTTTCCTACGACCATCGCGTGCGTGGACGGCGCCATCGCGCACCAGTTCATGGGCAAATTGAAGTCCGTGCTCGAAGATTGGAACGAGCCGCTGGTATAGGCGGATGGTTCTGAAATTTTTGGACTTGGTCTATTGAACCGAGTGCAGTTGTGGCCGCAACTGGTGCGCCCATACTGGCAAACGCGCCAGAGGCACCACCGAAATCTCCTTTTCCTTGAATAGCCCCGAAATAAACTGGTGGCGTTTGTTTTCTTCCGGGTGCAACTCCATTTCCGTGATGGCTATGAATTCCGTTTTCTGAATCTTTGCGCGGATTGAGTCCACAGTGTAAGCCAGCACCTTGGCCTGGGCAGGCTCACGACTGAGCGGCAGAGATTGAATGAACCCGGTGGTGCCGTTGCGGTGATACTCGAAGTCCAGGCGCATTGAGTCACCGGGGAAAGTGAAATCCTCCACATGGATGCCCCGGCTTAATTTTGATAAAAGCCCGGTGGTGTGAAAGACCTGCGTTGCCGCGGAACGAATCATGCTGCGGCTTCCGGAGACCGATGTGCGCGCGCGCGGCGCCGCAACCTGGTCGTGAAAAAGGCGGTCCATTTCGGAATCGAGATCCTCTGTCAGAAGTCCCTTTTGTGGGCTGAACTGGACGGTGTTGGAAAGCATCTGCTCGAGCTTGGCGGTCCATGCCTGCAGTTCACCGCGATGATCGGATAGCGTGCTTTCAAAAAGGGAAGAGAGGCCGCGAAGCGCGGCTTCATCTGAAGCGGGGTGCAGCCTGCGCAACCGTGAAAACTCGGATTCATCTTCGATCAACCGCACGCGGAATCGCGGCGCGGCTGGATCGTATGCAACCACACCGATATTCACCCATTCATCGCGAATCAGATTCGGCGCGTATCGCACGATGTGATACGCAAAGGTATTGAGCGCGGGTTCGGGCATTTTTTACCTCCAGTTTGGAAATGGCTGCCGGGATGAGTCCCGCGCCAGCTCGAGCTGCTCGCGCACGCGCGAGCGGCGGCGGTCGAGACGTTCCAGCAGCGCATACAGCGCATCCACATCAAAGTTGTACCAGGCCGGGGGAATCTGCTTTGCGGCTTCATCGAGCACATCCGGCGAAATCTTACGTTCGAGGCGAGTGAGCCAGACCTCAAAGGAATCGATCCCGGTGACGTTGTGATACGCGCGCTGCCGCATGTAAAGACCGCGCAGCGGCGCGTCCGGAAAATTCCATTCGCCGGCGTTGAAGCAGAAGCCCTGGTCGATCATCATTCCCTGATAGCGCGAGCGGCCCTGCTCGCGAAAAAAAATTACCTGCCTGCCGTTCGTGTTGCAGGTCCATTTGTCGAATACCAGCATCCCCAGGAAATCCTCTCCGTTTTCGACTTCGGCCAGCGCGTCGTCGGGCAGAAGATCGAAGACCGCAGTCTGCGCCGGGTTGCCCGGATAGCGCGAACCAAATTGCAGCCCGGGCAAACATGGTGTCCTGGACACTCCCATATGCACGGCAAGTTCCTCTGTCAATCGAATCAAGTCCTGTTCCACTTCGACCACCGCGAACGGCGCCGTCGGCAGTCCCAGCCGCGCGGCCAGCGCCGTTCCGAGCAATTCATTTGCGAGCACGCGAGTGTGCTGCGGGTTGTTCTGAAATTTCACGATGTAATAGAAACCGTCATTGCAGCGCATCAGATGGGCCTGCGCGCCGCCTCGCATCCGCCGGATATGTTCCACCGCCCGGAGCATTTCGCGCATGCTATCGGGGATTGGCGAATGCGGCAAGTCCCGATGTACTTAGAAGGCCCCAATTGGAACTGCGCGTGGATTTCGTAGAAGGGTTATTGCGGGTAAGCCCATCCAGCAGTTGCAAGACGGAAACCGCGCGGGCCGAAACGGGAGGTGGCGCTAGAAAAAAAGATGTCCGGGATGAATTCCCGGACATCTTGCGTACAATGAAGCAGTATTATCGGCGGCCGCGTTTCGACTTCTTACGCGGCGATTTCTTCGCTTTCTTGCCTTTTTTCCTAGGAGCGGCCTTGCGCCGTGGCTTCGATTTCTTTGCCGCCTTCTTTGCCTTCTTCGCTCCGCGCGCGGGTTTCGAATGGCCCGCCGGCTTGGGCGGGGGCGGAGGGGCCGCCGCCGGGAAGCCCGGCCTTTCCTCGACAATCAATTCCTCGGTCTCTTCCTCAATGATATCTTCGCCGCCTACTTCATCGTCCTCTTCGAATTGGGGCAGCTCGTTGTCTTCGTCGTCGCTCATGCGGAAGTTCATGTTGCCCTCCATTTTTGACGCGCCCGTCGGGCGACGAAGCGCCTGCGAATCTTTCCCGCCGAGGTTTCTTAACGAACTCTGCCGTCTTTGTCAAGACCGCAAGTGGATTAATGCCGCCGGGCGCCTCGCATCAACCTGAACCAATGAACCCTATCCGGGCCGCCGCCGCACATGTAAGTATCTGCAGAATAAGGGCTTACGGCGTCATTTTTTTGCCTTTTACTGTGGCGGCAGAATCGTAAGCAGGTCGCCAACTTGCAAGGGACGCGTAAATAAAAAACGGTTCGTTACGCGCAACTTTTCGGCAGTGGTGTGATAGGCCTGGGCAATCGACCAGAGTGTCTCGCCAGGCTCTACCTTATGTGTAACCGCCGCGCTTGCGGGTCCCCCACTTTGGGGCCCCGGGGGCTGCGCTGCGCCCGTCTTCGCGAGAGCGCGCGGCGCGGGCGCTGGCTGTGTTGTTCGAGAGGCGGCAGGGGATTGCGCTCCGAGCCCGCCCGGATAGACGCGCAGCCGAGTTCCACGGACAAGTTTTTGCGATGTGAGGTGATTCCATTTGACGACATCGGAGGGTGTGACGCTGTAGTCCTCAGCGACGCTTTCCACCGTGTCGCCTTTGCGCACGCGATAGTAAGTAAGTTTTCCCAGAGCGGGCTCGGACGGCGCCGTTGCGGGGATGAGCAGCTTCTGTCCCGCGTCAAGGCGCGCGTGGACGTCCAGCCCGTTGGCGTCGGCGATCGCCGAAGGCGTCAAATGATATGTGCGGGCGATCTGCGTGAGTGTCTCGCCCTCTTCCACACGGTGGCGGCGCCAGGTGACCCACTTCTCCTGTGGAATTTCCGCGATTTCCGAGAGGAAGCGGTCGGCGGTTCCGGCAGGCAGCCGCAATTCAAAATTGGGATCGTTTGGCGTGACCGTCCGTAAGAGTTCTGGATTTAGAGCGCGCAAGGTTTCCACGTCCACGTCAATGGTCTCGGCCACGAGCCGCAAATCGATTGGCCCGCCCGGTTTGACGCTGTCCGATTCTTCGTATGGGTCAGGCGTCACATGAATTCCATAACGCTGCGGGTCTTTTGCAATCAAAGTGAGCGCGAGAATGATCGGGACATAGTTGCGTGTTTCCTTGAGCAGGACATTGCGTTTGTAAAGCTCCCAGAAATCCGCGTAGCCGGTGCGCTCGATTGCTTTCTGCACGTTGCCCGGACCCGTGTCATACGCGGCCATCGCCAGATACCAATCGCCGAATTGATCGTAAAGGTCGTGCAGGTGATGCGCTGCGGCGCGCGTGGCTTTTTCGGGGTCCTGCCGCTCGTCAATCCACCAGTTGCGTTCCAGTCCGTATTCATGCCCGCGCCACGCCGCGAATTGCCAGATGCCAACGCAGCGGGCGCGCGAAGTGGCCGTCGGCTTGAACGCGCTTTCGGCCTGCGCGAGATAGATGAGGTCGCGCGGCAGGCCCTCTTCATCGAGAACGCGCTCAATCATCGGGCGATAACGCCCGGCGCGGCGCAGTCCGCTTTCCACAATGGCGCGTCCTCGCGGGGTCTGGAAAAAATTCAAATAAGTGAGAACATATTCGTTCACGGTCAGCGGAAGGTCATGCTGGACGAGCGCAATTTCGCGCGTCGCGCCCGCGGCCAGCTTCGGGTCCAGCGAACCCGGTGCGGGCTCGCCGATTTCGGGGATCTCATCAATCGGGGCGGCTTCCGCTTTCTGTTCGGAAAAGCCGTCGCCTTCGCGGAAGGCGGCGAACTCTTCGCTGCTTATGGTCTCCACGATTCGGTGGAATTCGCCGGCGAGCCGCGGGTCGCTCGCCACATCAATCCCGCTCCCGATCATGGTATCCACAGAGAGATCGAATTCCTGGCGCGCCTTGGCGAGATGTCCCGCGCGAATATCCTGCTGCCCGGCCTCGAAATACCATTCAGCATACGAGAGAACCAAATCCATCCCAGAAATGGGAGGCGGACCCAGAAGGGTCATAATGTTCCCCGACCTCGGCAAAAGCGGGAGCGGGAAAAGCGCCGGGGCAGATGAGCTGGGCGCCTGCTTCGCAATTTGCTGGGGAGCAGCCTTGATTTCCGGGGGATGGACTTGCGCGGTGTTGTGAGCGGCATCGTCACAGCCGGATAGAGCGGACAGGCAGGCGCCCGCCAGTAGGCAATATTTCACCGTCGATTTGGAGAATCGTTTGGTCAATCCAAGACTCAATCCCGAAGCCTGCCCAATCGGGTTGGACCCTACTCTATTAGACGGCACTCCCGGAGCTTTGGGTTAGCCGATAAATCATGCTAGGCCGAATTAGGGTGGTGGGTCAACCCGGAACGGTGGGCTGGGTGTAACTCATTCCAAACAAATAATTTCAATCGGATCGCCGCGACGAATCCAATTCTCGGGGATCGATAAATCCTATGCAAGGGCCTGGCGCAAATCCTCGATTAGATCGGCGGGGTCTTCGAGGCCGATGGACAAACGCACCGTGCCCGGCTCGACGCCCGCCGCGGCCAATTCCTGGCGGCTCATTTTGTAATGCGATGTATAAATGGGCAGAACGCACAGGGATTCAACTCCGCCTAGGCTCGCGGCTAGGAGGAAGAGTTGCGCCCGGTCGCAGAACCGGCGTGCGGCGGGGAGACCGCCTTTCAGGTCGAAGGCCATCATCGCCCCGAAACCGGACATCTGCTTTTTCGCGAGAGCATGATCCTGGTGCGAGGGAAGGCCGGGATAATGCACGCGCGCGACCTTGGGATGTTTCGAAAGATAGCGGGCGACGGCCATCGCCGTGGCGCACTGGCGGAGCACTCGCGTTTCGAGCGACTTCATCCCGCGAATCAGCAGGTAGGCGCCTTCGGGGTCCATCGAGCCGCCGAGGGAAATGATCATCTGCCTCACTTTGTCTACGAAGGACCTGCGCCCGGCGACCGCGCCGCCAATTAAATCGGTATGGCCACTGAGGTATTTTGTCGCGCTGTGGACAACCATGTCGAAACCCAATTCCAGCGGTTTCTGGAGCACCGGGGAGGCGAAAGTGTTGTCCAAAATGCTGACTAGCTTGAATTGCCGCGCGAGGGCCAGCGCTTTGCGGAGATCCGTGACGCGCAGGGTTGGATTTGTGGGCGATTCGACGTAGAGCGCGCGCGTGCGGCTGTTCGCGAGTTGCCCGACCCCGGCGAGATCTGTTTCCACGTGATGGACGCGGATGCCGAGTCCCGGCAATACATCGCGCATCAGACGATAGCTGCCGCCATAGAGCTGGCGCGTGGCGATCAATTCGTCGCCGCTCTTCAGCACGGATAGAAGGGCGGAGGAGATAGCGGCCATGCCGGACGCCGCGACGACTGCGGATTCGCCGCGCTCGAGAGCGGCGATTTTTTCTTCAGCGACGGCGAGCGTGGGGTTCCCATAGCGCGTGTAAATGTAGGCGTTGCTTTTGCCCTCCGCCCAGCGCTTCATCTCCGCAGTGCCGGAAAACGTAAACGTTGAGGAGCGCACAATGGGCGTGGCAACCGGCCCGTTGATTCCATGGTGCGATTCACCGGCATGGATCGCGCGAGTGGAATCGCGCCAGCCGCTATTCTTTTCTTTTTTCATCTGGGACCCGTCCGGCCGGAAGTTTTCATTCGCGGCGCTTGAAAAGCAAAAGCGGATTCTCGCCTATCTTGAATTGCCCGCAACATCCAATTTGGCGGCGCGCCAAATTGGATTGTGAGCGTCCGCGCCGCGCGCTCAGACCTCTTCCTCGACCACTTCGCCGACGCGGGAAGCCTTCGCCTGCGCGATGATTTTGTCCGCGATTTCGGCGGGCACAAAGTCGTAGTGCGAGAATTCCATGTGATAGGAGGCGCGGCCCTGCGTCATTGACGTCAGGCCCGTGGAATAGTTCAGCATCTCTGAGAACGGTACCTGCGCCTTCACGACGACGGTGGATCCCCGCACCTCACTGCCGCTGATGCGGCCGCGCCGCGAACTCAAGTCACCCATGATGTCGCCGGAATAGTTGTCAGGCGCGGCGACCTCCACATTCATGATGGGCTCGAGCAGCGCGGGTTTGGCCTGTGTCATCCCCTCCTTAAACGCAAGCGAGCCGGCGATCCGGAAAGCCATGTCGGAGGAATCGACGTCGTGATATTTGCCGTCATATACGGACGCGCGAAAATCCACCATGGGGAATCCGGCGAGATAGCCGCGCACGGCCGTATCGCGGATGCCCCTTTCAACCGATGGGATCCAGTTCTTGGGGATCGCGCCGCCGAAAATGTCATCCACAAATTCAACGCCCGCACCGCGCTGCAGCGGTTCGAATTTCACGCGGCATACGGCGAATTGGCCGTGGCCGCCGGTCTGTTTCTTGTGCTTGCCTTCGGCGTCCGCCTTGCCGCGAATCGTCTCGCGGTAGGGGACCTTGGGAGGTTTGAGCGTCAGCTCAACGTGATAGCGCTTCTTCAGCTTGGCGACGACAACCTCAATGTGCTGTTGGCCGGACCCTGCGAGCAGGAATTCTTTCGTTTGCGGGTCTCGCGAAAAGCGCAGAGACAAATCCTCCTCGAGGATCTTGTGGATGGCCTGGCCGATTTTGTCCTCGTCGGCGCGGGTTTTCGGCTCGATGGCGAAAGTAATGGATGGTTCGGGAATCCGAACAGGCGCGTAGAAAATTGGCGATGCTTTGTCGCCCAGCGTGTCCGCAGTGATCGTGTCCTTCAATTTCAACACGGCGCCCAGATCCCCCACGTGCAATTGCGGCACGTCCGCGCCGGTTTTGCCCTGCATCACCTGGATGTGCTGCAAGCGCTCGGAAGTGCCGCGGTTGTAATTGACCACCGCGGCGTCCGCCTTCAACATTCCTGACATCACCTTGAAATAAGTGATGCGCCCGGCGAAGGGATCGGAGAGCGTCTTGAACACGAAAAGCGAAACCGGCTCAGTGTCTGAAATCTTGCGCTCGATCGATTGACCCTTGCGATCCGGCTCCGTATAGCCGGTCACTTTGCCGCGCACGGAGGGATCGGGGAAAAGTTCGACCAGGAAATTCAGCACGGCGTCACTGGCGATATTCGGAAGGGCTGCCGTCGCCAGAACAGGAAAGATGCGCCGCACCGCAATCGCCTCCTTGAGCCCCTTGCGGAGGTCTTCGACCGGCAGCGTGCCTTCCTGAAAAAATTCTTCCAGCAATTTGTCGTCGCCTTCGGCGATCATCTCGACGAGCGCTTCATGGGCCGCCTTGGCCGCCTCGGCCATGTCCGCGGGGATCTCCTCAATTTTCGCTTTGCCATCACCGCCCGGGGAATAGATGAACGCTTTCATCGTTACCAGGTCCACCACGCCGCGAAAAGTTTTCTCTTCGCCAATCGGCAAGTGCACGGGCACGGCTCCTCGCCCAAATACCTGCTGAACGGATGCCAGCGCGCGGTCAAAGCTGGCCAGTTCGCGGTCCATCCAGTTGATAGCGAATGCGCGAGGCAGCTCGTATTCCGTGCAATAATCCCAAACTTTTTCGGTCACAACCTGGACGCCGGTATGCGCGTCCACCAGGATTAGGGCGCAATCGGCGCCAACCAGCGTCGCGCGCGTTTCATTCACAAATGTGCTGTAGCCCGGCGTATCAATGAAATTGATTTTGGTTTTTTCGGCGTGGCCGGGGGCGGCCCATTCAGCGTAAGCGACCGAGGATTGAATCGTGATTTTCCGGGCGATCTCTTCTTCGTCCCAGTCGGTGATCGTGGTTCCCTCCGCAACCTTCCCGTGCCGGGAGGTCATCCCGGCGGTGAAGAGCAACGACGACACGAGTTGCGTTTTTCCAGTGTCGCCGTGGCCGACAATGCCGACGTTTCGAATGAACTGCGTGTTATAGGCTTTCATGGCGTCCCCTGTGGTTCGAGGATGAATCCCCGCTGCGCGCCGCCTGCCTGCGGTAAGCGCCGCAAGGCCCCGAAATGGCGGATGCTAGCACGATGCTGAGCGGCGCGGCAAACGGTGTAGAATCCCGCGGGGAGGCGGGAAATCGCATGCGCTTACGGGCAATCGTTATTGCAGCTTTGATGACTTGCGGGACTGCGGCGGTCCTGTCGCAAGGCGCTGCGGTGCCGATTTCGGAAGAGCATCACCATCATCTGGTTTTGGAGAACTCTTATGTGAAGGCGTACGAAGTCGAGGTTCCGCCGCATGAGGTCACGCTTCTTCACCAGCATGACTACGATTATGTCTATATCGTGTTTGGAGATGCGGACATTACGAATGCGGTCGAGGGGAAACCGGTCCTAAGTGCGCACCTGCCAGATACCACCGTAAATTTCGCTAAGGGGCCGTTCGCTCACGTGGCGGGAAACACGGGAAACATGCCGTTCCGCAACATCACGATTTCGTTGCTGCACAGGCAAGGCGAAGTGAAGATTTTCTATCCATCCGTGAATTCAGCCCTCGACGCCGCGGCAAAGGAGCAACTATCCGCGGGGAGGGGGTCCGCAGATTCAATTGAGGTGACGCTTCTTGAGACGGAAGAAGTGCAAGTCAAAGCCGTCCAAGTTGGCCCGGGCCCGGGGCGTGGATGGACTGCAGAGGGTACAAAGGGGCCCACTCTCCTAATTAATTTAGATCAGGCGAAGAAGTTCGATAAGCCCGGCCCTAGACAGAAGAATGCCCCGTCTTTTCCGGCAGACTTGTTGAAGTGGAGTCCAGCCAGTGCGAAGCCATTTCTCACAGCATTCGACGGCCCCGGGCCCAGACTTCTCGTCCTAGAATTCAAGGATTGAACCGCGCGAAGCTAAACCGCTGTGAAGAGCTTGCCGTCTGAAGTGACATAGCCATGTGCCATCCGCGGCGTGTTGAAAGACGCGCCGGGATTTCCTTCCCGATCCAAAAGAATCAGCCCGCCCGTGCCTTTCGTGCGCTTGGCGAGCAGTTGAATGCAGGAATCCGCAACCTGCTGGGGCTTGCCTTCGTTGACGCGCAGCCGGTCCACGGCCGTTTTGGCCATGACAATTTTCATGATCGCCTCGCCATAGCCGGTGCAGGAGACGCCGCCCGCGTCCTGGTCGGCGTAACAGCCGCAGCCAATCAGCGGCGCATCGCCGATGCGCCCCGCGCGCTTGCAGCAAGTGCCTCCGGTTGAAGTGCCCGCTACGATGTGGCCCGTCTGGTCCATTGCCACCGCACCAACAGTGCCGCCCTGATGAACGTGATTCGCCGCATCATGCGCTCTCTTACCGCACTTTTCCCAGGCTGCGCGTTCGCGGGGCACAATCAATTCGGCGGGATCGCACAGTGCAATGCCTTGCTCCTGCGCAAAGCGTTCCGCGCCCTCGCCCGCGAGCATCATGTGTTCGCAGGACTCCATCACGCGCCGCGCAAGGCGGATCGGATTCTTCACCCGTTGAAGAACCGCGACGGCTCCAGCTTGCAGAGTGGCGCCGTCCATCACAATGGCATCCAACTCAACGCGGCCATCGCGGTTCAAATGCGCGCCGGTTCCCGCGTCGAAGACGGGGTCATCTTCCATAACAACAATTGCGGCCTCGACCGCATCGGCGGCCGCGCCGCCCCGGTTGAGCACGGCCCATCCGGCTTCGAGCGCGCGCAGGCAGCCTTCCTTGCACGCAGCAACCGCATCATCGGGGATCGGCCACGCGCCACCATGAACGATGAGTGAAGGTTTCATCGGGCGCGAGTGTTTCCGTGGATCAGAATTGAAATGAGGTTTGGGATTTGTCTCTCGCTAGCAGGCGGCGACGTGTTTTGGAATGTCACTCTTCGTCATGAATCGTCTTAAGTTTCACGACCTCAAATTCCTTGATGCCCACCGGCGTTTGAACTTTGACCTCGTCGCCAACGCGCCGGCCGAGCAGCGCCTTGCCGATCGGTGAAGTCGTGGAAATCAAACCGTTCGGGACGTCAGATTCTTCCGTGGTGACCAGCTTGTACTCCACTTCCACTGACTTTTGAACGTCCAGAACCCACACCCGCGAGCCATAGGCCGCGGCGTCTTTCGGCATGTTGCTGACATTGAGCATCGAAATATCACCCATGCGTTTCCTGAGTTGTTGCATTTTCCCGTTGAGGTAGGCCTGGCGCTCCTTGGCGTATTTGTATTCGGCATTTTCGGAAAGATCGCCGTGCGCTCGCGCCTTGGCGATCTCCTTCGGCAATTCGTCCACGAGTTCGCGTTCGATGGCGCGGATCTCCAGCTCCAGTTTCTGTTTGATCTTAGCTAAAGGGTCGAGTCGTTCATCGCTCATACTGGATTTCCTGCGTTTTCCACGGATTTTCGGGACAGATCGTTTGCGTTTTTTCGCAGCAGCCCGCTTCAAATTAGACGCCCCAGGGTAGACGTTCTACATATGCGCATGACATTTCAACTTTTATCTGCCGCAACAACGAAATTCTACCACAGGTGGCCATCCGCCCCCGGTCGCAAACCCTGCTGGACGGTGACTTTTATTGTTGCTGATTTTTCATGGCTTTCTGCGTCGACAATCGTAAGGGTATAAGTGGTCGTTTTCCTGGGTGACAATTGAACGCACCGGCTCAAGGCCGGCCAGACAGCCGCTTCCGACGGATCCAGCCTCACTTTTTGGGCGTTTGAGACGCTATAGCAAGCAGTCGTGCTTTGGCCTGCTGCGATTACGCTCGGTGACGCATAAAAGCTCAGGATATCAAACCGATCGCCGCCCATGAGTTCCACGTCACGCGCATCTTGCTGGCGTTTCCGGGCTTCGCGCGCAGCCACTCGCTGTTCGTAATCCCGATTCACCTGCCAGCGTGAATAGAAGACCCATCCAACGTAAAGCAATGCAATGAGGAGCAGCGTGGAGGCATAAAGCAGAGGATTGCGGAAAATGTTACGATTCTTTTTTTCAGGTTCCTTGAACATTTGGAACATTCTACTGCACCAACATCTTTTCTAGTTGGACTCTGAAGTTTCCATGACGGGCGGCTCGGCGGCCCGCACTTTGGCGCCGGCTTTCTTCTTTTTTCCGGCAATCCATACAACGATCCGATACAACAGCAGCACCCCGACCAGAACGGCGTACTGGATCGGCTTGCGCTCATCCGACTTCACCAGCCATGCGTAATGAATCACGCCCAGGACGGCGCTGATATAGATCGCGCGGTGTAACATGAGCCAATTCTTGCCGCCCATGCGGCGGATCCAGCCGGCCGTCGACGTAATCGCGAGGGGAATCATCAGCAGGAACGCGGTGAAGCCAACTGTGATGTACTTGCGTTTCTCCACGTCAACAAACATGTCGTGAAGGTTGAAGTCCGAATAAAGGTAGATGTAGGTGGTGAAGTGGATGCAGACGTAAAAAAATGCGAATAGGCCCATCATGCGGCGGTAGCGGATCAGCGCCGGCAATTTGAGGAGCTTACGCAAGGGCGTAATCGCCAGCGTGATAATCAAAAAACGGATTGTCCAATCACCGCTGTGGTGCGTGATGTATTCGACCGGATTCGCATTCGTAGAAAGCGCATCCTGCAAGGCGCCCCAAACGAGAATGCCGGCAAGGTGCAAGTAATCCCAAATGATGATGGCCCCGGGAATGAGGCACACCAGAAACACCGGCACCTTCAGCCATTTATTGGAGAGGAGGGAGTTCATTTGCGGCGCTCAGTAATTCTTGATCAGGTCCATGCCCTGGTACATGCTAGCGACCTGGTCGCCATACCCATTGAACATGAGTGTCGGCCGCATAAAAAGCTCACCGAGTCGGCGTTCCTTCGCCTGGCTCCAGTTGGGATGATCTTTGTTCGGATTCACATTGGAATAAAAGCCATAGGCCTGCCGATAAGCATTATTCCATGTGGTCGGTGGCTGGTCCTTTACGAATTCAATCTTGATGAGCGATTTGATGCTTTTGAATCCATACTTCCAGGGGATCGTCATCCGCACCGGGGCGCCATCTTGATTCGGCAGCGTCTGGCCGTACATCCCCATGCACAGCAACGTCAGAGGATGCATCGCTTCGTCGAGCCGTAATCCCTCGATGTACGGGAAATCAATGCCGGTGCCCCGTGCCCAGGGCATTTGCTGCGGGTCGTAAAAGCTCTGGAACGCGACGAATTTTGCAGTCGATTTCGGCTGCACGAGTTTCGCCAGTGCGCTGAATGAATACCCGATCCACGGAACGACAATCGACCAAGCTTCGACGCATCGGTGGCGGTAAATGCGTTCCTCCAAAGGAGCAAGCTTCATCAATTCGTCCATCGTAAATTTTCGCGGCCTGGCAACTTCGCCTTCCACTGACACCGTCCACGGCGACGTGCGGAAATTTCCGGAATTTTTAGCGGGATCACTTTTGTCCGACCCGAATTCGTAGAAATTGTTGTAGGTCGTAACTTCCCTGTAAGTATTCTGCTTTTCCGTGGTGCTGAACGGGCTCTTGACAAGTCCTGTCAACGGAGTGGTGGCTGCGTAGGCGGTAAGATCGGGAGAAAGAATGTCCCACATTTTTCGTCCGGCAAGCATTGCTCCGCCTGCCACGGCTGCGGTCGCCAGGAACTTGCGCCGGTTCAAATAGACTTCCTTCGGCGTGATATCGGAATACTTCAAATCCGTCGCTCGTTTGATCAGCATGTTTCCCCGTCGCTAGTACGCAGCAACCTACACAATTGGATTCACGGTCCGCCCGAAAGGTTCGATAAATTTCGCCGCCTCTTGTCCTACTTCGGCGTGGTCACTGGCGTCAACGGCTTCAGAATTTGGCTCAGCAGGTCGGGTTTCGATTCATCCCGCACCAGATGAGGGTAAAGCTCGCCGCCGTGATAATTCAGAATGTAGGCGCTGGCGTAGCCTTCATTATCGGCCTGCAAGGCAATCGCTCCCATGCCGTTTTTCGCGGCGCGCACGGCATCGTGCAGCGCATCGGGTGACCATGCCTTGCCATTCACGGTAAGGATTCTCATCCCGGGAGCTAGTCCTGCGCGCGCGCCCGGCATTTCGGGGATAACATCCAAGACCTGGCCGCTTTGCCCGAGCATCAATCCAAGCGAATAGGTCCAATCCAGGCGCCCGTCGGTGTGCTCGTATGCCTCGATAAGGGAATTCGGGGTATCGTTATAAACGAGACGCCATCCGCTGCCCTCAATGCCGCCGAGCGGCGCACGTGGCCCCACATAATCCAACCGGTCGCGGAAAAATTTGTGCCAATCGTATGCAGTCACCTGGTTCATCGCGGCGACCACGTCATCGAACGTGTACGTCACCAATTTCGGGCCTGTGTTCGGCGCGCCATGGAATAGCCGGCAGAAATCGTCGAGAGACTTCGCGCCGTTCGTCTGCTTGCGGATGATCGTGTCGGCTTCGAGCCAGATCAGCCAGCTCTCGTCATAGAAGTCAACGCTGCGCCGCCAGGAAAACCACGCGCGGCCGGGGATCAGGTAAAGCGTCTGCGCCGCGGTGGCTGTGTCTTGCAAGGACCGCCAGTTGCGCCCGGCCTGATGATCGAGATATGCCGCCGTTTCAGCCAGGGTTTCACGGTAGCCCTCGTCGTCCCGCAGTCCCGAACGATTGGGGAGCATTTGCCCGATATACTGCGTCAACCCCTCGTAAACCCACAGTAGATCACCTTTCATCGGCTGTTCGAAATCAGGCGTGGCCAAACCCACAGGCCGACGGTACTTCCCATTCCAGGAATGCGTGAATTCGTGCGGGAGCAGGTCGGCGAATTCCAACTGCAAATCCGGATCGAGCAGAGTTCGTTCCGGCGCGCGGTTGTCGCTCGATTGATGGTGTTCGAGGCCGTTGGGAGAGAAGTGATCGGTTAGCGAGAGAAGGAAGTCGTAGTGGTCATAATGATGCGCGCCGAAAAGCGCCTGCGCTTCGCGCACGAGCCGGTTGTAGGCTTCCAATTCGCCGGCAGGAATGTCCACCGAAGCAGCGGAATCGCCCGCGAGGTCAAGATGATGCGGTGGCTGAACGTCTGTCGCGAGTGGGATCGAACGGAAATAGGAACCAGCGAGCACCGGCGAATCCACCAGATTTGTAAGCGAAACAGGCCCAAATTGAATGTTGTTTTCCTGCTGGCTTTCCGTTGTGAGAGCCGTACCAAATTTCCACCCCGGGGGCAGTTTCAAATGCGCGGAGTAAGTGACGTCGTCTGATTTCGGCCCGGCGGGATAGAGCAGCACATCATTCCATTCGAGGATCACGATTTTCGAAGTTGCCGATGGCCCCGCCGAATAGCCGTTTCCTTCCACTGGGTTCAAGTAGTCCAGGTTCGCCTCGACCGACGTTGCGCCCGCGGGAACCTCCATATGAAATGCCCACATGTCCACCGAGTCGCGTTGCCACGGAAGAGTCTTGCCGCCCGCCATGAATTTCAGGCCGGCCAAGTCGGAAATCGGTCCGTCGGGCATGTGTTCGCCGGGGATCCATTTTGGATAGAGGAGCGTCAGCGGCCCCGGCGCGGCGGGGATTACCAGATGCGCGTGGAAAATGTGGCGCGGCGCTTCGGTCAGGTCAACGCTGATCTGGATCGGGGCAGAGGCGCTCTGCGCCGCCGCTGAAAACCGCGGGCTAGCGAACGGCGCTGCAATTACCACGGCGCACGCCATCATAAGAATCGCCGCCGCCCGCATATTCTTAATTGAATTCGGGGAATCGCCTCGCATAAAAAGTGTTCCTCTCAAGGTAAAGTGACTCACTTTCTTTTTGGCGTGCCAGCTTATCACAAGCCCTTGTATGATGAGGCCGGCGTGGGCAACTCACACGCCAGGGGGCGATTGTGAAACGAGGCATTCTTGCAGGCGGTCTGATTCTATTTGCGGCGGTGTTCGCGCTGGGGCGGCAACAATCGCCGGGCGCCAAATCGGTTCTCGTCGAGCGCGTCGGCGACACCGGCTTCATACAGGTGGAGGCCGAGAGTTTCAAATCGCTCACGCCTCAGCAAAAGAACCTCGCTTACTGGCTGACGCAAGCTTCCATTGCAATCGATCCCATCATCTATGACCAGCTTTCCGCCTACGGCCTGCGCCAGAAGAGGCTGCTCGAAGGGATCATGGCGTATCGCGACGGCATTGACTCCGCGGCCTTCGCCAAGATCTCGGAATTCACAAAGCTTTTCTGGGCCAATCGCGGCAATCACAATGACTATACGGCGCAGAAATTCGTCCCAACTTTCACCTTCGCACAATTGCAGGAGGCCGCCCTCCATGCGCAGCGCAATGGCGCTTTCAGCACCGCGTCCGGCGATCTCCCGCCGCTCGCGTCTGCGGCGGATGTGAATCGCGAACTCGAATCCTTGCGCGCGGCATTCTTTGACGCCAATTTCGAGTCCATGGACACGGCCAAGAGCCCGTCGGGCGGCAAGGACACCATTCAGGCCAGCTCCAATACTTTTTATCCCGGCCTCAGCCTTGCCGACCTGAAAGATTTCAAAGAGAAATACCCGCTGAACTCGCGCGTTGTGAAGGGCGCAGATGGAAAATTAAAGGAGGTCGTTTATCGCGCCGGGACGCCCGATGGAAAAGTGCCACCCGGCCTTTACGCCGTCTATCTTAAGAAGGCCGTGGAATGTCTCGACAATGCGCGACGTTTCGCCGACCCCAAGCAAGCGAAAGTGATCGCGGATCTCGCCCGCTTTTACCAGACCGGCGAATTCGCGGACTGGCTGCAATTCGGCACTGATTGGGTGCAAAACGACGCCACCGTGGATTTCGACAATGGCTTCATCGAGGTCTATCGCGATGCGCGCGGCGCCAAGGGCAGTTCGCAGAGTTTCGTAACCATTACAGATAAGCCTGTGACGGATGTAATGGTCAAGCTCGCGCAGAACGCTGATTATTTCGAGCAGAAAGCGCCGTGGGACGCGAAATACAAGCGCCAGGAATTCCATCCGCCCGTCGTGAAAGCCGTCGAGACGCTGATCGAGACAGGCGATTTCAACGTTGGAACGATTGGCGACAACCTTCCCAACGAAAATGAAATCCACGAAAAATACGGCACGAAGAATTTCTTGTTCACGGGCAGCAGCCGCGCCCTCGATGAAGCGGGCGGCACGACATCTTCGCGAGAATTCGCCGCCAACCCCGAGATTGCCGAGCGCCACCTGCGCTACGGCGCGGAAGCCGATGACTTGATGACTGCGCTCCACGAGGTGATTGGCCATGGCTCGGGCAAATTGAGCGACCGTCTAACGAAAAGCGGCGCAGAGCCTTACTTGAAGGAGTATTTTTCAACGATGGAAGAAGCCCGCGCGGATCTAATGGCGCTGTGGAATGTGTGGGACCCGAAACTAAAGGAACTAAATCTCATTTCCAATCAGGATGAAATCGGGAAAGCGATGTATGACGACGCCGTGATTGCTCCGCTCACGCAGCTTCGCCGCATCCCGCGCGGGGACACAATCGAAGAAGACCACGAGCGCGACCGCCAGCTCATCGTGCGTTACATCGAGGACAAAGTGCCCGGCTCGATAGAGCAATTCACGCGCGGCGGCAAGACCTACATCCGAGTGGCCGACTACCAGAAGATGCATCAGGGTGTTGGCATGCTGCTCGCGGAACTGATGCGCTGCAAAGCTGAGGGCGATTACAGCGCCCTCAAGGTGCTCATTGACAAGTATGCCGTCCACTTCGATCCCGCGCTGCGCGACCAGATCGTCGCGCGCTTCAAGGCTCTGAACCTGCCCACTTATTGGGCGGGGATTAACGCGCAGCTGAGCATATTAGTTGGAGAAGCCGGGGGAGGCCATCGTGAGAATGTCATGATGAGCTACCCGCGCGACGCGGTCGTCCAGTACCTCAGTTACGCCGCGATGTTTGATGCGAGCCTTGCGGCGAAGCTTGCATCCGTGGCGGCCCTCCCCAGGTAATCCGAGACATGTGGGGGAATCGTAATTACGAATAGATTCGCTCGCGGAGCGACTTTTTAGAGAATCTGATGGCATCGTCGATCAACAGCCTAGAATGATCCGGACTTGATGCACCGCGCCGTCGTCAACCAGCGGAATATTTGGCGGCCCAGAAAGCGGCATCCCATCAACTTCGGCAAGAGAAACGCCGCGTGAGACGCCCGATGGATTCTGAACCATGATTTCGTAGATCGAGGAATGATACCGAAAACTTATCGAGTATCCCGGCCAGGTTTTTGGGATGCAGGGATCGATTGACAGCACTGTGCCGCGCACGCGAAAACCCAGTATCCATTCTATGCCGGCGCGGTAAAGCCATCCTGCCGAGCCGGTGTACCAGGTCCAGCCGCCGCGCCCGACGTGGGGGGGCTCCGAATAAATATCGCCGGCGACAACGTAGGGCTCGACTTTGTAACGCTGTACGGCCGCCCGCGAATTGGAACGATTGATTGGATTCAACATTTGGAAAAGCTCGCCGGCTTTGTCGCCATCACCGAGTGCGGCGAAAGCGATTACCGCCCACGTGGCCGCATGAGTATATTGGCCGCCGTTCTCTCTGATGCCCGGCAAATACCCTTTGATGTAGCCGGGATCGAGCGGCGTCCGGTCAAAGGGGGGCGTCAGGAGCAAAACCAAGCCCTCCGGCCGTCGCACAAGCTGGCTATCTAAAGCAGCCATGGCACGGACGGCCCGTCCTCGCTCGGCGGCGCCGCTTATCACTCCCCATGATTGTGCGATCGAGTCGATGCGGCATTCAGAATCCTGCACGGAACCAAGCGGTGTTCCATCATCGAAGAAAGCGCGGCGATACCACTCTCCGTCCCAACCATCCCGCTCGAGCGCGGCCTTCAAAGCGCTGACCTGAAGCCGCCAGGTCTCCCCGCGCTTGGGTTCGCCGCGTAGTTCCGCGATCTTGGCAAATTCCCATAGGATCGTGTGCAGGAACCATCCCAGCCACACGCTTTCCCCTTTGCCGTGCTCTCCGACATGGTTCATGCCGTCATTCCAATCGCCGGTTCCCATTAGCGGGAGCCCGTGGCTGCCAACAGCGAGGCTGCGATCCAGTGCGCGGGCGCAATGTTCAAAGAGTGATGCTCTGGTCTTCGAAACGCGCGGCTCGAAATAAGATTCGTCCTGCCCCTCCGCCAATAGTTCGCCTTCGAGGAAGGGTACGGACTCTTCCAGAACGGAGGTGTCGCCCGTCGCTTCGATGAATTGAAAAACCGCATAGGGGAGCCATAGAAGATCATCGGAAATGCGTGTGCGCACCCCCCGGCCGGAAGGCGGATGCCACCAATGCTGGACGTCGCCTTCGATGAATTGGCGGGCGGCGGCGCGCAACAGCTGCTCGCGGGCAATTACCCGTTTCGCGACGGTGAGTGCAAGAACATCCTGCAGTTGGTCGCGGAATCCGTATGCGCCGCTCAATTGGTAAAAGGCTGCACGAGCCAACACACGGCATGCCAGCGTTTGGTAAAGTAGCCAGCGATTCAGCATTAAATCCATTGCCGGATCGGGCGTGGAGACCTGCACGGCGCCGAGGACATCGTCCCAATAAGACTTTACAGCCTTGAGGACTTCGTCCAAATCAGCGGCCCGATATTGATTCAACAAATCGCGAACCCGCTTCCGGTTCTCCGCCTCGCCAAGGAAAAATACGATTTCCACGCGCGCTCCCGGCGCGATTTCGAAGGTGGATTGTAGCGCGGCGCACGGATCGAGGCCCGCGCCCACATTGCCGGAGAGCGGTGTGCCGCGCGTAAGGGCCGAGGGAAGTCCCGCTGAGCCGTTCCGACCCAGGAACTCTGTGCGATCACCGGTGTGGGAATTCTGCTTGCCCGCAAGATCTGCGAACGCGATGCGCCCACCGAATTCTCCATTCCATGCGCTCCGCGCAAAAAGTGCGCCGGAATCAGGATCGATTTCAGTAATGATGAATGGCGCCGAAGCGCTGCGCGAACTGCCCAATACCCATTCGGCATAGGCGGTTACTGAGAGACGCCGCTTTCGACCGGAATCATTCTGAAGGGTTAGACGCGAAATCTTGATGGGGTCTTCCATGGGCACAAATTGAAGAAGATCCAGCGCGATCCCATTTGACGTATTTTGAAACCGGCTGTAGCCATGACCGTGACGCGCCATATATGTGGAAGCTTCGCCGCGAATGGGAAGCGCCGTGGGACTCCAGACCTCCCCGCTGGCTTCATCCCGAATATAGATCGCCTCCCCGGGAGTATCCATCACGTGGTCGTTGGACCACGGTGTAATCTGATTCTCATGGCTGTTGAGGGACCAGGTGAAGCCCACGCCCGATTCTGAAACGAGAAAACCGAAAGATGGATTTGCGATCACGTTGATCCATGGCTCGGGTGTCCGCAGGCCTTCTTTCAGTACGATCACATATTCGCGTCCTTTTTCAGCAAAGCCGCCAAATCCGTTGGAACATTGGAGGGCTTCCTTCGCCAACGGCGCATCCACAACCCTTGGCGCGCCACTCGTTTTCTGTTGCGCGGCAACCGCAAGTTGCCGGGGTTGAGACCGTGTAATCTGCTCGGAAAGCGTGCCGCGGTGGCTCAAGATCACGGCCCGCGCCACGGCCTGGAGTTGTGTGCGCGTCTGCGCGGAAATCAAATCGCCGCGGAGTAGAACAATCTTGCCGCTGACGCCGGAGGTGTCTGGAGACAGCCGAAGTTGGCTTCCACGCACAAGCGTATCCAGGGAATTCTGGAGCTCCTGCGCATACGAGGGGGGTTGCTCGTTGATGATCACCAGGTCGGCGGACAATTGCTTCATGCGCCAGTATTCATGTGCCCTCAACAACTGCCGGACGATCTCCACATCGCTGGGATCATCAATGCGCGCCAGGATGATGGGCAAATCACCGGAAATCCCCTGGGCCCACAGTACGGGAAGATCCAATGAGATCTTGCTGAGTAAATCCGAGCTTGGCCTCATGGAAATGTCGCTATAAAGCACCGCATTAGCAAGCCTTTGAAATAGCTGGGCTTCTTCAGGATGGATGCCGAGATGGTGTAGTTGGACTTGCGCCTGAGTCCAGGCAAGCGTCGCGACACGCTCAAAAGTTGAAGCGTCGCGATACTTGTCCGCCAAATCCAACACTTCTTCCCGCGTGTGAGCGACTATGGTCGAAAAGCTCAGGCGAACAGTGCTGGCGGGAGGAACGCGTACCGTGCGCCGCAGACTCATCACCGGGTCGAGCACCGAGCCAACCGTATTGGAGAGGGCGCGGCCGTCAAAAATCGAGACCGCGTTGCGGATATCGCGAGCGCGCCCCAGGAATTTCGCCCGATCTGTTTCATACTGCAGGTCGCCGATACATTCGCCTTCCACGACGACCATGTGCGCGGCCCAGACGGCCGTTTCGTCCGCGGTTCTCTTGCGTCGCGTGGCGACCACTGCGCCGGCGTGAGGAACAAATTCCGTTTCAACAAAAAGATTGGAAAAGGCCGGGTGCGCGACATCGGCGGCCTGTGATGCCAGCGAAAGCTCGGCATACGATGTGACTTGCAGTGTGCGGGCGCGGGCGCCCAGATTCGTGATGGAAAGACGCCGGACTTCCGCATCATCCGGAGAGACAGTGACTTCCAATGTGGTAGTTAAGGATCGGTCGCGCCTCCTGATTTCGGCATGGTCTTCATAAAAAATGGCTTCGTACTCTTCGGGCTCCGAGCCGCTTGGCTGGTATCCGGCGGACCAGACGTTCCCTGTGTGATCGTCCCGGAGAAAGAGGTACGTACCCCAGCAATCTCTCGTGGGGTCTTCGCGCCACCGCGTAATGGCGAGATCTTTCCAACGGCTGTAACCCGAACCAGCCGCCGTCAGCATGACGGAATATTGGCCATTGGAAAGAAGCTGTGTTCGCGGAGTTGCCTCACTCGGCGTCGTGAAGCGGCGGACGACCGGGGGAATCAATTCCCGCACATGAGCCGCAGCGGAAACTTCCTCCGCGCGAGGCCGAGCCACAAGCACATCCCGGGGCATGCGCTCCTGAAGAAGCAGCGCCGCGGCTTGCACCAGCGGTTCGGCGTGGAAGCGAGCCCGCATGAGTCCATCCGTCAAAACGTCGGCGAACGCAACGAGGGACATGGCCTGATGGTGCGCCATGTAAGCTTGGATCACGGCGACGTCCTGGCCCTCGGGCAATCGCGAACCCGTGTAATCGAGGGCTTCGTAAAATCCATACTTCCCGTTTGCGCCCGCGCCAGCCAGACGAGCCAAATTCCGCACTGACTCGGCCGGGTCAATCATGGCCGCAAGTGCCGTGGCGTAGGGCGCGACAACAAGATCTTCGCTGAGACCGCGCTTAAGACCCAACCCGGGAACTCCAAAACTGGAGTATTGATAAGTGAAATCGAGATCACGCGCATTATAGGCGGACTCCGAATTTCCCCAGGGCACGCCGCGCTCGTCGCCGTATTCGATTTGGCGCAGCACCACCTGGTCGTACGTTTGTCTAAGGAGGCTTCCGGGGGGCGAACTCATCACTAGCACTGGCATCAGGTATTCGAACATCGAACCTGACCAGGATATGAGCGCGGAACCCAGGCCTACGGGAGTCAGTGCACGTCCGAGGTGAAACCAATGAGAGGACGGAACGTCACCCTTGGCAATGGCAATGAAGCTAGCCAACCGTGCCTCAGAAGCCAGCAAGTCGTAACAATTGGGGTCAAGAGTTCCGTCCGTGCAGCGGTAGCCGATGGAAAGCAATTTACGGGAGCTGTCAAAGAGAAAGCCGAACTCCATCGCGGCAAAGATTTTTTCCGCCTTCTCTGTGAGCGTAAGAAGCCGTCGAAGGAGCCCGGCGGCATCCGTGGCCGCTCGAGTCAAAGCTTGGGCCAGCGCATCGAGACGCAGTATCGTGTCCTGGAATCCGGGGAGATCGCTCGCCAGGCGCGCGCGCAAACTGGCAATCCCATAGAGCGCGGCCGCGAAGTGTTCGGGCGCATCGGCGAGTGCCGGAGGCGAGTGCAGGAACGCTTCAATCGTTTCCCAATCGGCCCCGTGTTCCGGGGATCGGTGTGCCAGTGCCGCGATAGGCTTTGAATCCAGGTGCATCCACGGAATCAGAATCTCAGCATCTCGAATGTGACTTTCAACGCATGTCTTGACGGCATCGGCCCAGACCCGCAGATCAGAATCGGGGGGATCCCCGCGCTCAGCAGATAGTGTTTGTACAATGTCAGCGACTGTCCTCGCGTGTTCCCTCAATTCGACTAAGCGGGCGGCCCAATCCGCCCCGGTTTCTGGCACGGGTTCGAGCAACGCGGAAAGCGAATCCACAGCATTCGAGAGCTGCTTCCGTGTGACGAGGTGGGTGCGCTGGACATCGGCGAGGCCGGCAAGCGCTTCGCGCAAAATGAGAGTTGTGTCTTTGATTCCCTGGAGCGCCATCGCATCGAGGGATGATTTCTTCATTAAGTCGCGGCATGCGTTGCCCACCGCCAGCAAATGTCCGGCGATGTTTCCGCTGTCTACTGAAGAAATATATTTGGGGTCGAGCGGATGAAGATCGCGCGTGTCATACCAATTGTAAAAATGACCGCGGAACTCCTCGAGTTTTCCGACCGTTTCGAATGTAGCCTCGAGCCGCGTCACCATGTCCGCCGTTCCCACCCATCCCAGATCGCGCGCCGTAACCGTGGATAGAAGATAGAGGCCAATATTTGTCGGAGACGTCCGGTGCGCGACAACTGGTTTGGGAGTCTCCTGAAAATTATCCGGGGGCAGCGAGTTTTCCGCTTCCGTAACAAACGTCTCGAAAAATCGCCAGGTGCGGCGCGAAACTTTTCGCATGATCTGTCTTTCGATCGCCGACAGCGGCTCGGCCTCGCTCGGTCGTGGCGGGAGGCTGATCCAACGCGACACAACCGGCGCGGCGCACCAAAGCACGACGAATGGGATTGCGGCGGACAAAGCCTGCGGGCGGGCAAACGCTACGGCGAGCAATGCAAGGAATGAGAGCGCGACCCCGCCGGCCATCCTTTTGAAAACGGAAGCCAGCCTCAGATCAATCCTGTCGATGGATTGAGCTGTGGTTACCCACTCCAGCAGATTCTTTCGCGTGATAAGCACGCGGCCAATCGTGCGGATAATTGCATCTGACATCAACCAGGTTTGATTGGCAAGAAAGGTCACGGTCAACGCGATTTGGGACATCCCGATGGAGAGATCTCGAACCAACCCTCGAATATGACTTCGCTTGGAAATCCCGCTTATGTGTGTATGAAGCCCCGTCAAAAACGGCAGCAATGCGGGCACCGATATCGCAATCAAGACAAATCTCGTCCACACCCACGGTGACAGACCCCGCGCCAGCCACCCAGCGAGCATGGTAAGAAACATGGCAGGCGCCAAAAGGCTCCGCCGGAGGTTATCGAGCATTTTCCATCGGCTGATCGCCGGGATTCGGAACGAATGGCCACCCTCTCGAGGCGTCCCGCCCCTTCCAAAAATCCAGGGAAGGAGCTGCCAGTCTCCGCGTGCCCACCGGTGCTGTCGGGCGGCGGAGGCTCCGAACTGCGATGGGAAATCTTCAAATAACTCAATATCCGTGGCGAGCGCCGCCCGCGCAAAAATTCCTTCCAAAAGATCATGGCTCAATACACTGTTTTCCTTCACCTTGCCCGCGAGCGCCGCCTCGAACGCGTCTATGTCGTAGATGCCTTTGCCGGTGTAAGAACCTTCGCGAAAAAGGTCCTGATACACATCGGAAATTGCGGAGGCGTAGGGATCCATGCCGCTTGGCCCGGAGAATATTTTCTGGAAGATTGAGCCTTCGCCATCCGAGGGAAGCGACGGCGTTATTCGCGGCTGCACGATCCCATAGCCTTCCACAACTCTCCCCTGGCGCGGGTCATACAAGGGCAGGTTTAGAGGGTGCGCCATCGTGCCCACCATCTTCGCGGCCGCTCCCCGGGGAAGACGGGTGTCTCCATCTAGCGTGATCACATAGCGAACGCCGGTAATGGTTGCAGCCGGGCGCCCGCCAATAGGAAGGAACGAAGTCTTCTCTGAACCACGCAATAAAAGGTTTAGCTCATGAAGCTTTCCGCGCTTCCGTTCCCATCCCATCCATGTTTTTTCGGATTCATTCCATACGCGCTTGCGATGCAAAAGAAGGAAGCGGGCATCCCCGGCAGGTGAGAGGCCATAACGTTGATTCAAGATTTCGATATTTCCGGCAGCGGCGGCGAGGAGTTCGGCATCCCCATCAGCGCTTTCCGTCGCTGAATCCTTCCAATCCGATAGCACGGCGAATCGAAGATCACCATCCGAATTCGCCAGATAATGGACTTCGAGTCGCTCGATCTGTTCCTTGATCGCCTCTTCGGATGTGAGTAGCGTCGGGATTACGACGATCGTCCGCAGTTTTTCAGGCACGCCACCGGCTAACTCGAGGCGCGGCAGTGTTCGCGGCCCGAACAATTCCGTTACCCCGCGATTGATCAGCGTAATCGCAATGTCTGACGCCGGGATCGCGGCAAGCAGACCGAGGACCACCAATTGCAATGAGGTCGCTCCCCAGTCCCTTGTGAGAATTAGTTGCATCCCCAGAATCACTGCCGTCAGAAATCCGATCGTGCTTAAATAGCCGGGCACGGCGCGGCGAAAGTGCAGGCGCAGCAGCCAGAATTTCCAGGAAAGGCGAAAACCAAGTTCGCGCTCGAATTCCGCCCGCCCCTCCGAAACGAGGTAGTAACCCGGATTCGATCTCCGGTCCACGTCAGGACTGTTGCCCAGGGAATTCCCGTTCTGTTTCTCTGGGCGCGCCCCGCTGGCGCGATTCACCGCGCGCTGGGCGACTTCGATTTCCGAATAACGCGATCCGCGGGAAAGGTCTTCGACGGCGTGACGGTAGTGATCGCGCGTCGTGAAATCCATTTCCGCATACACGCTGTCTCTCCGCAAAACCTCATCCACAAGGCTGACGCTCTCGATGAATGTTTGCCAGTCAAAAGCCGACGTAAGACGCATGCTCGTGATGATGTTGCGAACGCTCACGCTCATGGCCGCTTGCTGCTGGTGTTCGGTGCGGACGATTTCGTCGGCGGTGGTCCCTTGCACGGCCAAACGCTCATCAAGCCAGACCAGGATGGGCCCAACCTTCGGGTCTAGGTCCCTCAATCGCTGGATCAGTTGCACCGCGAAGGCTCTTTCCAGCGGTTTCTTCTCGAATCGGCTTAAGATTTTCTCCGGGGCAACCAAGTTCCGGCCTCCGGTCCCAAGCAGGCTGTCTGCGACGATGTCGGCTTGCTCCCGCGCGCTCTTGCTGTGCACGAGCTGTTCCGCAATTCTGCGTAGGTTCTCGAGAAGCGTTGCTCGCAGCGTGATGGCTATGGCCCACAACTCGCCAATCGTGAGTGGCTGAACTCGTTGATAGGCGATTACGAATCGCCGCAGGACTTCCGGGTCGAAACGGCTGTCCGTGTGGGCCACAAATGCCCAGGCAACGCCAAAGACCCGCGGATATCCTGCAAGATGCCCGGTTCTCAGTTTGGGCAATTCCCGATAATAACCGGCAGGGAGATCGTCGCGTATTTCGCGGAGCTGCTCTTCCACGATGTAGAAATTGTCAACGAGCCATTCCGCCGCAGGCGTGATGAGTTGCTCCTGTTGAATGGCGCGGGCAATTGCGCGGTAATATTCGAGCAGAATCCGCCCGTTCTCTTGGACTCGTGGTATGAAAGGCCGCCCCGGACCTAGAACGGTAGTTGCCGCCTGCGCGGCGGCTAGACTTTCGGCGTGTTGCTCCAGGCGGTCCGTGCTGAAGAGTTCAGCACGGATGGGATCTTCAAGTTCGTGAAATGTGCCTGTGGAAAGCTGGTCCATCGCCGTCGGCTTCTGCGCAAGTCGAGAAATTGCGGTGATTCATTTTAGCAGCAATAGCTGTCCGCCTCCCGGAATAGATGAAAATAGATTCATCGCTCGGAAGCCGGATTGAAGTACTTGAGTGAGGGCGCTTTTTATCGATTAAGTAGTAATTTAGATGCCCTTACGGCATTTGCGCCTGATGGTCGGCAATTTCTGGTTTTCGCCCGGGACGCAACGGAGAGCGAAACCAAGGCTGTCTGGCGGAGAGGGGGGGATTCGAACCCCCGGTACCGGTTTTAGCCAGTACAACGGTTTAGCAAACCGCCGCCTTCAGCCTCTCGGCCACCTCTCCGCGGCACTTCTTTGAAAAATTCAAAAGACCGTGGCGGCGCGGCAATTATAACACCAACTTCCCGGCGTCGCGCGCCCCGGCCCGTGCGCGCACTCCCGCGCCATCAACTAAAGCGGGGGATCCTGGGACGTCGCCGCGCGGTTTTCCTTCGTCGCGCGCAATGTGCCGGATTCGTCCATATAAAAATTTCGGTAGCCGAAATTTCCAGCGCGCGCCTGCAACGCGTAGCTGTGAATCGCGCCGTCCTCTCCTGCGGGCGCAGGGGTGTACACGATTTGATAGCCCTCGCTCTGCGCAAGTTGCGCCGCCGCGCGCGCCCGGTCGCCAAGCGCTTCGAGCGAGCCCGGATACGATTTGCCCGGCTGCGCCGCCGCGTAGGACCCAAGCGCGGCGTGAATATCGTTCAGTGCAGCGACCGCGCGCGTTTCCGCCTCGAGCGCGGGGTCGCCGTGACGCGCGGGCATCACAAAAAGAAGGAATCCCCACAGGCATGCGAAAAGAACTCCCAGGAGGATGCCCCACTTCAGCAATACGGTACGCAGCGGCTTCGGCTGAACCGGCTCGGCCTCCGCGGCAAGGTCCTCTCCGCAATGCGGACAGACCTCCGTCGCGGTGTTGATTTCAGCGTCGCAATGAGGGCATACGTACATGATCTGATTTAGCGCGGCCTAATTGCAGGAGCCCGCGGGCCTCGAACGCGGAATTATACGGGTTCGCTAAATGTCCCCGCCAAATTTCCTGTCTAAACTTCGGGCCCGAAGCCCACAAGCACAAGAGCCATGCGTACCGGAGCAGGCGCGCCGCCTGCAGCGATTGGCACGCTGAATTGCAGCAGCCAGAAATCATCCGCCTCGTCGTGGGTCATCTCGGGTTTCGCCGAAGCGCTCCCTGGCGCCGGCATCAAGCTCCACACGGAGGGATGATTCGTGCTCGTGGATTTCTTGGACGCTTCAATCGTTTGATTCTCATTCATGGAAGCCGGGTCATTGTCCACGTCCGCGGGGATCGCCACCAGAAAATCGCGCTGCGGCGCAACGCCTTGATGGTTCCCATTCACGGGAGAAAGCGCGTAGCGCAGCGTGTAAACGCCGGCGTGCACCACCTGCCTGCGATAATCCTTCACGTCCGCATCCAACAGCATCGCCCCGACAAGCACGCCCATCTTCAGCTGTGGATAAACAACGCCAAGCTCTTGCGACGCAGCTCCGCCCGGCACCGATTTCCGCAGCCAGATTTCGCACAGCGGCCCGTTGGGAGTCGTCACGCGCAGTCCTTTTGGCGCGAGCGTGTCGCGCACCTCCGCCGAAAGCGAAGACGGCGGCGCGTCATTCGTTACGTCAACGGTGTAACCCTGCGCCTGCGCGCATGCGGAGGCCAGCGCGGCAAACGCAAATATGAGAAGGAATGCACGGCGGATTCGGCTTTTCATCGAATTATGGACGCTCCGGTTTCAGGAATATGTTCGGCGGCAAACGCTTCATCCATGCCCCACTTTGTTAGATGGCCATGCGCGCCGCCGCGTCGCCAAAATTCTTTCGGAAAATCCTGTTGGGATAAAACAAAGGCCCACCGCAATCGGGTGGGCCTTCGAATGCGAACTCAATTCGAAATCAATTGGAAAAGCTGCCGAGGAAAACTCCACGGCGCTCATTTTCTTTCCAGGTCACGCCGAGGTCGCTCCCGTGGTACCCGGCTTCGGTTGCAACAGCCGGCATCGCCTGCATCAGGTTACCCGCGAGTGGCGGATAATAAACCTCTTCGTTATGGCAGAACTCGTCGCCCTCGTTCAGCGCGCGGGTCGTGACGCGCACCAGATTTCCGGCGACCAGTGATGCCGACATATGATGCCCGCCGATATTCGTCTCGAAGCTCATCGGTGCGGACACAATCGACACGATCTTGCTCAACAGCGTTCCCGTCTGCGCCTGCGCGAAATTCACAAGCGCCGCGCGCTGCGCATCGGACGCCGCTTCGTCCACAATCAGCACGGACTGCGCATGCACCGGGCCGCCATCCGGAGCGCCCAGCGTTGTGTCCGCATTCACCACGGCTACAACACTCAGTCCATCCAGGTCCACGTTGCCCCAGGTCCCGTGGTCAACGTGCCAGCCCATCACGGCCTGCTTGCCGGCAAGACCAATTTCGGAATTCGCGATGCACGGCCCGGTGTAAACATCCGCCGTCCGTGCTTCAATATATTGTCCGGTGATTTGCGCAGCCTGCGTCTTCGCAGCCGGAGTGGTCGCGCCCGCGGGGATCGCGCACACCAACACAAAAAGTGCCGAAACAACAAAGATTGCCTTCAATTTCATGGCGAACCTCCTGAATCAAGAAGCTCTATTGTCCCACTTAGCGCGGCAGTATACAAACCTCGCGCGCAGGTGCGCGGCGAATCGCCAACGCTACGCGGTCTCGCAGCAGGACCGCCCGCTGCCGCCTTTGCAGTCCTCAATCGAAGCGATTTTGCCGTCAGGCCCCTGCAGCCCCTGCGTGATCACGCACCAGAAGGGGCCATTCAGCCCTGAATACGCCGCATAGTAATGAGGATTATCTTCATTCGGGCTTTCGATTTCGCCAACGTCATAGAACAGCGTCTTGGCGCGAAGGCACTTGCACACCTGGCCCGTTTGGATGAGCGTTTTCAAAGTGGTCTTTGGTGAATTCCCAATCATGGTCAGGCTCCTCCCTTCGCAGCTGTCAGCAAGGCGCGCTTCACAGCCACCCGTGTAAGCTGCACCTTGTATCCGTTTTGGCTCAGCGGCCTTGCGCCTCGAATTGCCGCCTCGCCCGCATCGGTCGCCGTCGCCTCCGTGATGCTTTTTCCGACGAGGCTTCTCGCCGCCTGGTCCGCGGCCCACGGCGTGGGCGCCACATGCCCGAGCACGATTTTCGCGGCGCTCACATGCCCGCCATTCATCTTCAGCGCCACTGATGCTGTCGCGAGCGGCCAATCCAGCCCTTCCTTCTGCCGCACCTCGTAGGTCGCGCTGCGCATTCCCGCCGACGCCGCGGGAATCACGATTTCCGTCACCACCTCATTTGCCTTCACCACATTCTCCCGCTCGGCGTCGCTTTGCGGAATCCGGAAGAAATCGGCCACCGCCACTTCACGGTCACCGGCACCTCCCGTGATTCGCACCTTCGCGTCCAGCGCAATCAGCGCCGGGCCGAAGCTGGAAGCGCTTACAAAATACGCGGGGCCGGTATTCCCGAAGATTGCGTGGAATTTATTTTCCCCGTTCGGCACCAGCGAATTGCCCTTCGCGTCCTGCGCCAGCAATCCAAAGCCGTTGCGGAAATACCAGCATCGCGGACGCTGGCACAAATCGCCGCCCACCGTCCCCATGTTGCGGATTTGCGGGCTTGTGATTCCTTCCGCGGCTTCTGTCAGGGCAGGGAATTGCGCCTTCACCGTTGCATTCTCGCGCAGCTCCTCGACGGTCACCAGCGCGCCAATCGTCATGCCCGCGGGCGTCGAGCGGATTCCGCGCCATTCCGCCACACCGCGAATGCTGATTACCCGCTTCGGAATGACGACGTGCTCCTTCATCAGCGAAATCAGATCCGTGCCGCCTGCCAGCACGGCAGACTCATTCCAATTCGCGCCGAGCATCCCAATCGCTTCCTGTTTTGTTGCCGGATGAGCGTAGGCAAAGAGTTCCATCAGGCCATACCCCCTTTCCCGAGTGCCGCGAGCACTTTGTCAGGCGTCAGCGGCAACGTCGGCACGCGCACGCCGATGGCGTTTGCCACCGCGTTCGAAATCGCCGCGCCGGGCGATACCGTCGGGGGCTCGCCCAATCCGATTACGCCGCGCTCGTCGTACCCCGGCCCCTCCATCATGTAAACAACCAGCTCGCCGATATCTCCGATGCCCGCGAGCTTGTAAAACTCCATATCCGCGTTCAACATTTTACCGGTCTGCTGGTCCATCACTTTTTCTTCGTAGAGTGCGTAGCACACGCCCATAATCATTGCGCCATACACCTGGCTCTCCGCCGTCTTCAGGTCAATGATCAAGCCGCAATCCTGCACGGCCACGAACTTCTCCATTTTCACCACGCCGGTTTCGATATCCACGGAAACTTCCGCCATCTGCACGCCGCCCACGTTTGAGGACGTAAGATCACGCGAAGTTTGCCCCATCTCTGAAATCGTCGAAGCGCCGAGCTTCGCGCACGCCTGCTTCCAGCTGATGGATTTCGCGGGATCGCCGATCACCCGGATTTTTCCGTCGACGGCTTCGAGTTTATCCGCGCTGACGCCGAGTGATGGCGCCACCACGTCGAGCAGCTTGTTCAGCGCGTTATTCGCGGCACGCCGCGTCGCGCTGCTCACGCCGCCGATTGTCGTTGACCCGCCCGAGCCCCCCGCGGGAGGCAAATTCGAATCGCCGATATTCACCGTAACGCCCTCGAGCGGCAGGCCCAATGTTTCCGCTGCGACGATTCCCACGACCGTTCGTGTGCCTACGCCAAGGTCCTGCGTCGCCATGTTAAGTTCCACGGAGCCATCCGGATGGATTGTGATGTTGCCAGAGCTGTTATTCGCCGACCCCGCCCATGTGTGCAACGAAACGCCCACGCCGCGCTTGATGTATCCGGGAGTCTTGTCTCCGCGCGGATGCCATTTCTTCTGCCAGTCCATCAACTCGCCGGCCTTCGCCAACTCCTGTTCGTAATCCTTCGTACCGAATCCGCGATTCCGTTCCCCGGCAAACTGCACGTTCTTCAGCAGGAATTGCACCGGGTCCATGTTCAGTTTGGCCGCCAGGTCATCAAACGCAGACATCGTGATCAGCGCGAACTGCGGATGGTTCGGCGCACGCCACGCGCGCGCCGGCCCGATATTCGTGTGCACCGCCGTATGACGCCGCTTGTAAGGCAGCCCCACTTGAATGACGTACGGCAAATTCGCCGCGCCGCCGCCCGAGGGCCCGGAGGTCCCCCACGATTCCGATTGCCAGGCGGTCAGTGTTCCGTCCTTCGTCGCGCCGACTTTTACCTTTGCGTAGAGAGATGGCCGCGAGCCGGCAACCATCAACTCTTGATCGCGGTCGAGCATCATCTTGACCGGCCGCCCGGCCTTCTTCGCCAGCACCGCCGCGGAAATTCCCCAGGTGTCCGCGGCAAACTTGCTCCCGAATCCTCCGCCCATCACCGGCGTGAGAATTCGGACGTTTGCAGGCGTAACGGGAAATCCTTTCCCCGTAAGGCTTGTCGAGTATTCTTGCGTTAGCCCGCTTACGCTCTGCGTGGACGCCCACACCGTCAGCTTGTCGCCATTCCATTCCGCCGCGGAGCCGTGCGCTTCCAGGCAGCAATGCGTGATCACCGCGAGGCCATATGTTCCCTCAACCACCGCGTCGGCCTTCGCGAATCCCGCGTCTGCGTCGCCCTGCGTTTGTTCGCTGAGCTGTTGTGTGTAGCCCGTCGCCTTATCCGGCGTCGTGTCCGTCACCAGATAGGGCAGCACCTCATAATCTATCTTCACGGCGCGCATCGCATCGCGCGCCTGGTCGTCTGTTTCCGCCGCCACCGCGACGATCTCTTTCCCCACCCACAGCGCTTCCTGCCCAACGGGATGAATGATATCCACGGCCTTCACGCCCGGCATCTTCTCCGCCACGCTCGTATCAATATTTGTAATCTTCGCGTGCGCGTGCGGCGATTGCACCATCCGCCCGAACAACATATTTGGCCGGTGCACGTCGTATGTGTACTCCGCCGTACCGGACGACTTCCACGGCGAATCAATCTTCGAAATCCTTTTTCCGATAAGACTGCGTTTTCCTATGGCAGGCCACTTGTAATCAGCCATTACGCGTTACCCCCTTTCGCCGCTGCCATCTTTCCCGCGGCTTCTACCACGGCGTGGCGCACGCCCATATACGTCCCGCACCTGCACAAATTCCCGCCGAGTGAAGCCTTCACCTGGTCGTAGGTCGGATGCGGGTGCTTGTCAATGTATGCCTTCGCGGACATCACAAATCCCGGCGTGCAGAAGCCGCACTGTGACGCGTCGTTATCCACGAACGCCTGCGACACCGGATGCAGTTGCCCCGCCGGCGCCAAACTTTCAATGGTCTCAATTGACGCTACAGGTGAACCCGGCCGCTCGGCCACGTCAATTGCCAGCACCGAGCAGGAGTACATTGCCACGCCGTTGATGATCACCGTGCACGCGCCGCATGTCCCGCGGTCGCAAACTTTCTTCGCGCCGGTCAGGTGGATGTGGTCGCGCAATGCGTCCAGTAGCGTCACGCGCGGCTCGGCCACCAGCACCGTCGCTTTCCCGTTGATCTTGAGGGTCATCTTCACCGGCCCCGGCCCCACGAGCTTTGAGGTGGCCGCGTCCGGCGTTTCCTGCGGCGCGGGCTCCGCCTTCAGCAGACCCTCGCCCGCCAGCACGCCCACCGCGACGCTCGCCGTCCCGGCCAGCTTTACGAATTCACGCCGTCCAAGCCCCACACGCTCGGCGTCATCGCGCCCATTTTTCTTCTTGAGGACTTCTTCTTCCGGGGGTTCTGTTCCCGGGCGTTTGGCCATCGCTCACCTCCGAAAATTCTTGTTTGCGGTTGTGGATGAAGTATCAGCGGATGCGTTTGCCGGCGGGCGGGTGGGCAGCCCGGCCGGCGTCAATCACACGTCCGGCGAAACGCCATCTTACGTCCGCGCCAACGTGAAAGCAATGAACGGGCGGTTGTTTCCCGTGCGCTATGTTCCAGCCGCATTCATGCTCTACTTTGGCTTCGCCGCCGGCCTTTTGTCCCCGCCATAACTCACGCGCCAGATGCTGCCCGATCCGTCGTCCGAGAAAATCAGCGAGCCATCGGCCGCCACAGCAACGCCTACCGGGCGTCCCCAAACATTTTGGTCCGTAGTCACAAATCCGATTACGAAATCCTCATACTCTCCCGTCGCCTTCCCGTTTTTCATCGGCACGCGAATAATTTTATAGCCGGTGCGCTTCTCTCTGTTCCAGGAACCATGTTCCGCCGCGAATGCATCGCCGCGATATTCCGCGGGGAATTGGTTCCCGGTATAAAAAGTCATCTCCAGTGACGCCGAATGCGCCTGCACCAGCACGTCCGGCACAATCACTTTGTCCTTCAACTCCGGATGCTTGCCCGCGTGGCGCGGATCCTGGTTGGATCCGATGTAATACCACGGCCATCCATAAAACCCGCCCTCCTGCACGTGCGTGATGTAATCTGGCGGCGTGTTATCGCCTAGCTCATCCCGCTCATTCACGGATGCCCACAGAACTCCCGTCGCGGGATTAATTGCGATTCCAACGGCGTTGCGAATTCCCGAAGCATAGATGCGCTCGCCCGATCCATCCGGGTTGAACTCCAGGATGTCCGCTCGCCGCACCTCCGCCGCGTCATCCGACACATTCGAATGCGACCCTACCGACACAAACATTTTCTTGCCGTCGGCGGAAAAAACCACGTCGCGCGTCCAGTGCCCTCCGCCCGTCAGCCGCCCGCCGGAAGGAATATTCGCCACAATCATCTCAGATGGGCCGCGCGCCTTCAGGTCGCCGTTCCGGTATGGAAACCGCACCACCGAGCCTGTATTTCCAATATAAACGTATTGTGGGTTCGCGCCCAGCGGATAGAACGCAATCCCAAATGGCTGATCAAGTCCCGTGGCAAAAACTTGCGGCGTTATTTCTTCAGTTCCTTGCCCAACTCCGTGCATCACCAGAATTTCGTTGGCCTCGCTGTTGGCGATAAAGATGTCTCCGTTCGGAGCCGTCCGAATCAGACGCGGGTTCCTCAACCCGGTCGCCAGCCTCTCCACCTTGAAGCCCGGCAAAGTCTGCGGCCACGCGCCTTCCGGTTGCGTCACGATCCTGGGAATGTTTCTCGCGGAAGGTGACGCATACGGCTTTGGCAAATCCGCCGCGATGATCAGGCGCATGATTCCCGGGCGATCCGCATGCCAATCGCCGAACGCTGCTGTGCCCTTCAGGACGGGCCCGTCAGGCGGCGCGGCCAGGCCATTGGGCGTCTTTGCCCTCGGAGCAACCACCGCGCCCAGACAAATCACCGCCATTCCGAATGCCACCCCGAATCTCAAGAATGATGTGCTGAATACTTTCATGATTCCATTCCTCCACCGCGCAGCCGGACGGCTAATTTTAAATCTCTCACAATCTGAACGCAAAACTCGCGTGAGCTTACACCCGCGCAGAGACCACGCCATTCGGGAGACCCCGCCACTACCGGGGCGCAATGTTCTTTCATCAGCTCTTCGTCAGCCTGCTCATATTTACCATCCCCGCCGAGCCCTCCAGACTCCCGTAACCGAGCCCTCCAGACTCCCCTAACCGAGCCCTCAAGACTCCCGTAGCCGAGCCCCCAGGCTCCCGCCTGGGGGGCGTCCACCAAGCACTCCCGCGCCAGTAATCGGTGTCTAACTTGAAAGGTTTGGGAACGGGCCTCGCGCCCGGGCCGTCAAACTTGTGAAGGGAGTAGAGCCGCCGCAATTCGGCTGCCTCCTTCCGCCTTGTATTTCGGCCCCTGGATTCGGTGCGTATCTGGAACTGGTGCCTGGTTTGCGAATCGAATCACGAATTGAATTTGGAAAGAGGACGCACATGAAAAATCACGTTCCACGAAAATTGCTTTTTGCCGCGCTGCTCACCCTTCTTGCCGCAACAGGCCTCCTGATCACGCATGGTTTCTCCATCCGCACCGCGAACGCGCAAACCCAGGCAGGCGCGCAATCCGGCCTGCACGAAACCACCATGTCCGACCAGACCGATCTCGCCGTCACCGTTTACAACTCGAATGTCGCCCTTGTCCGGGACACGCGCAATCTCTCTTTGCCAAGCGGCGATTTCCAGCTTCGCTTCATGGATATCGCCGCCACAGTGAACCCCGCGACCGTCCACATCCGTTCGCTCGCCGACCCCGATAAGCTCAACGTCCTCGAACAGGACTACGAATACGACCTTCTCGACGCAAACAAGATGCTCGATAAGTTCGTCGGCAAGGAAGTCACCCTTGTGCGCGCGGTCCAGAAAAATGGCTCAACGGAATGGGAGGAGACCAAGGCCACGCTCCTTGCGAATAACAACGGCGGCCCAGTCTGGAAGATCGGCAACGACATCGTCACTGGAATGACGCCCAATGGCTACCGCTTTTCCGCGCTGCCCGATAATCTTTACAGCCGCCCCACGCTTGTCTGGATGCTTTCAAACACCGGCGCGCGCCAGCAAAAGATTGAAGCCTCCTACCTCGCGAATAATATGTCCTGGAACGCCGACTATGTAATGACCGTCACGCGTGATGACAACGCCGCCGGTCTCGATGGCTGGGTAACGCTCGTCAACAACGCAGGTACTGCTTTCCGCAACGCGCAGCTACAACTTGTTGCTGGCGATCTCAACCGCGTGAGCTCACCGCAATACAGGGCGAGGGACTCGATGGCGGCCGGTTTGGCCCAAGGGATAGCTGCGCCTCCGATGGTCCAGGAAAGTTTTTCCGAATATCATCTCTACACGCTCACCCGCCGCACCACCATCGCCGACAAGGAATCGAAGCAGGTGAGCTTGTTGCGCGCGTCAAGTTTCCCGGTCGAAAAGCACTTTGTCGTTAACGGCCAGAATTATTATTACCGCGCCGTTTTTAATCCCGGCGCGCCCGCGAAAGATCCGGTCATGGTCTATTACCATTTCAAGAACGAGGAGAAGACCGGACTCGGCATGCCGCTTCCCGCGGGCACCGTCCGCGTTTATCAGGCCGATTCGCACGGCGGCGTGCTATTCATCGGCGAGGACAGCATCGTCCATACGCCGAAAGACGAATCGCTCGACATTCACGTCGGCAACGCCTTCGATATCGTCTCCGAACGCAAGCAGACCGACTATAAATCCATCTCAAACCGTGTCCATGAAATGGAGTACGAAATCACCCTTCGCAACCACAAGGACACGCCGATTACGGTAGAAGTGAATGAACCCATCGGCGGCGACTGGGAAATGTTGAAATCCTCATTTCCCTACACAAAGACGGCGGCCTTCGCGGCGCAATTCAAAGTCCCGGTACCAAAAGACGGCACCGCCGTCCTGACCTATCGCGTCCGCGTTAAGTATTAGCAACGGGGTAGTAGATCCCTGTACCTCAGGTCCCCGGCGGTTTGCGCCGGGGACATGAGGCTTTCGCGCTAGCCCGCGCTTGATTTCTACTGAACGCTCGGACTAGGAGCAAGGGCTCGCACCCCCACCGCAGATTTCCCTTGCTTTTCCATTTATCGTGTGGTACACTCGCTCGTGAAATACAGTTACCAATTCGAATACAAACGGCACTCCACGCCATTTTCAATGGTTTTCAAGAGGCCCGTGTCCGCAAGTCCAATCCTTTCATGCACTTACAGCCCGAATTTCCAAAACACCCGTAAGTCGTTTGTTGCACTACTCTTACCGCACCTTTTTCCCGTAACTCCTTTGTTGCGTTACTCTTACAAAAAGATGGGGGGAGGGGGCCTGCCTGCCGGTAGGCAGGGTAATCCGAATGGGAATCCACAGAATCTCAAGCAATCCTGGAAGTTTTTCCCGTTTTGGGACTCAACAAATCGTCGCGCCAAGCCTGCTTCGGATACAATCAATGCCCTGCTGGAGTCCGCTGACGACCGATTGGCAAGGTGAACCGTGACGCTTATGAGAATCGCTTGGCACAATTCGATGAAGAACTTGGCAATGCGAAGCATCGCCTCCGTGGCGCTCGTCGCCGCGCTGGCATTCGGCGCAATCCCCGCCGTAGCGCAAATCCGCCAGCGCGAACCCAATAGCGAGTATGCCGCGCGACGCGCACGCCTCCGCGCTCAAGTGGACGCGCCCGTCGTCCTCTTCGGTTACACCGGCCAGGAAAACGCCAGCGACGCCTACGTCTTCAATCAAGAGAACAATTTTTATTACCTCACCGGTGACAACGAAGAAGGCCCCGCGCTAATTCTTGTCCCGGATTCCGCCGCTGCTAAGGGCTACGCCGGCCCGACGGAAATCCTGTATCTCCATCCTCGCAATCGCCAACTCGAACAATGGAACGGCCCGCGCATGGGCCCCGACGATCCCGGCATCCGCGAAAAAACCGGCTTCGATAGCCGGCTCAGCGAAGTCCGCTCCTTCGAGAGACTTTCCGCCGATCTCGCCGCCCTCGCCAAAATCTTTCCCACATTCAACACCATTCTCGAATCGCCCGGAGCGGCAGGCTATCCGCACTTCCAGAACTGGCAGGCGTGGCTCACAAAAACCGTCCCGGGGATAAAGCTCGCGCAGATCCGCGACAAAATCGGCGCGATGCGCCAGATCAAATCCGCGGGCGAGATTCAATTGCTCCAGCGCGCGATTGATGCATCCATCGACGCACATTTCGCTGCATTCAAAATGATGCGCCCCGGCCTTTACGAATATCAGGTAGCCGCGCGGATGGAAGAGATTCACTTTGCCGCAGGCTGCGAAATGGAAGCTTATGCTCCCATCGTCGGCGCGGGTTTCAATTCCACTGTCCTCCACTATGACAAGATCGGCGCGCGCATCGAGAATGGAGACATCGTCGTGATGGATGTCGGCGGCCAATTCTCCGGCTACACCGCGGACATCACGCGCACCGTTCCCGCGAACGGAAAATTCACGCCGCGCCAGCGCGAAATCTATGACGTTGTTTACGGCGCGCAACAGGCCGCGCTTGCCGCCCTGAAACCCGGCATGCGCTTGACGGGATCGGGGAGGGACAGTCTTTATCAAATCGCAAGCAATTACATGAAGACCCACGGCAAGGATCTCCACGGCCAGTCGCTCGACCGCTACTTCATCCACGGCCTCGGCCATCACATTGGCCTCGATGTCCACGACGCGGGCGATACGGGCCGCCCGCTCGAACCCGGAATGGTCGTCACCATCGAGCCGGGCATTTACATCCCCGAAGAAAAAATCGGCGTGCGCATCGAAGACGATGTCCTAATCACCGCAACCGGCTACAAACTCCTGACCGAACGCCTCCCACGTTCCGCCGACGAAATTGAAAAGTTAATGGCTGGCGCTAAATCCGCCGGCGCCATCGCGCCCCCGCTGCCAATTCAAGTGCGGATTCAAACGTACCCTTGTACAAATTGCGCGCTGCAAAGCCCGATCATCGAAAGACTGCGATTTACGATGTCGCGGACATTCTAGTGAACGTTCAGCAGAGATTTTGCAATTGGGGCTGTGAAGGAGCCGGTTTGCCCCGGCTCCACAAGGCCGTTATAATGGTGCTTCATGGCGTGCGGACGCGTCCCGCGGTCCCGCAGCGCCAGCCCGACGAGCCGGCTGTAACGCGCCTGCCGTTTGACCCCGAAAGAGACAGGAGCTTGAAATGGTAAAGGCGACTCAACTCCGCCCAGGAATGATTATCGTGCACGAAGGGCAACTCTTCGTGGTGTTCAGCGTGGACCATCGCACGCCCGGCAACAAACGCGCTGCCATGGCCACCCGGATGCGCAACCTCAAATCCGGCTCTATCATTGACTACCGGTTCCGCGCGGAGGAATTCATCGAACGCGCCATCGTGGACGAAATCGAGCACCAGTATCAATACAGCGATTCGCAGGGCTACCACTTCATGAACACCGAGAACTACGAGCAGATCACGCTTACCCCTGAAATCCTCGGAGACGCCGTCTACTATCTGAAAGACGAGATGATGGTGCACATCGAGTTTTACGAAAATAAACCCATCGGCGTGGCGCTGCCCGATACGGTTGATCTGACGGTGGTGGATACCGAACCAACCTTGCAGAAGGCGACGGCGAGCGCGGTGATGAAGCCTGCAAAACTCGAGACGGGCCTGACAATCAACGTTCCGCCGTTCATCAACAACGGCGACAAAATTAAAGTGGATACAACCGAAGCCCGCTACGTCCAGCGCGCGCAATAAAATTCATCGCGCTGGAAATATTTTTTTCAACGTTTCACGCGACCCAGGCGGTTCTGATTCCGGGCGTGAAAGCCAGCAGGTTTTCCAGTTCATTCACCAGGCTCTCATCCCACCAGCCTTTTCTGCATTCCTCGCGAATAATTGAAAAAGCGTGCTGGCTGGCGAGCGCCGCGCGATAAGGACGATCCGTTGTCAGCGCATCGTAAACATCGACAGTTTGCAGGATGCGCGCGGTTAATGGAATCTCGTTGCCCTGCAAATGATCCGGATAACCGGTTCCGTTCAGCCGCTCGTGATGATGGCGGATGATCGGCAGAACTCCGCGGAAGGATTTCAGCGGCGCGCAGATTCGCTCGCCGATCACCGGATGAGTTTCGATCACGCGGCGCTCGGCTTCATTGAGCGTTCCCGGTTTCAGCAGAATGTGTTCGGGTACGGCGACTTTGCCGATGTCATGCACGATTCCCGCGCGGCGAAGCGCGATGCACTTGTCTTCGGGTAACCCGAGCCGCTCGGCGAGCGCGACGGAATAGCGCGAGAGGCGGTCGCAATGTCCTTCCGTGTAAGGATCCTTTGCTTCGATGCTGCGCGCGAGTGTAAAGAGCACAGTCTCCGCGCTTTCCAGGTCGTCGGTGAAACGCTTCAAGCGAACGAGTGAGCGCACGCGCGCGAGCAATTCATCGCGGTGCAACGGCTTGTGGATGAAGTCATCCGCGCCGCATTCGATGCCTTCGACGCGATCCTCCAAATTCGATAGGCCGGTAATGAGCACAACAGGAATGAGCCGCGTTTCCGCTCGAGACTTAATCTCACGGCAAACCGAAAAACCGCTGCGCCCCGGCATCAGAACATCCATCAAGACAAGGTCCACGCGGAGTTCGCCAACCAGGTCGAGCGCTTGCGCGCCATCATCGGCGCACACCACGCGATAGCCCTGCGCGCGCAACATGTATTCCAGCATGTCGCGGATCGCTTCGTCGTCATCAGCGAGAAGAATTGTAGGCGGAGAATCGGAGAACGACATATTACCTCCATATGGGGGCTGAGCAGGGTCGGAGGGGAAGCAATCTAAGTACTGCTAATGACCCTGGACTCCAAAGGGAACGCTACCCTACATCCGAGGAAATTGAGTGTCAATAGAGAAGTTAAAGAAAACGCGAAATCGCGTTTCAATTTGAAACGAAGACGCGGGCGAAGATGTCGTCCACGGCATGAAGCTGGCGCTTCATGTCGAAAGCCCGTGCGATTGCCTTTGCGTCGAGATATTTTGTGATGCGCGCATCCGTGGCGACACGTTCGCGGAAAGTTGCGCCGCCTTCCCACGCAGCCATGGCGTGTTCCTGCACCCATTTGTAGGCTTCGTCGCGCGACGCGCCGGCTTCCACGATGTCGAGAAGAAGTTGGCCGGAGAAAACGAGGCCGCCCGTTGAATTGAGATTCTCCAACATGCGCTCGGGAAAAACGCGCATGCCGGAAACGATGCCGATCATTTTCTCAAGCATGTAGTCCACGAGAATTGTGGAGTCCGGAAGAATTACGCGCTCGACGCTGCTGTGCGAGATGTCGCGTTCGTGCCAGAGCGCGACATTTTCAAGTGCGGCGATGCTATTCGCGCGGACGACGCGCGCGAGGCCGCCGACCTGCTCACAATTCACGGGATTGCGTTTGTGCGGCATCGCGGAGCTGCCGCGCTGTTCTCCGCCAAAAGGCTCTTCGGCTTCACGGACTTCGGTGCGCTGCAGATGCCGGATTTCGAGCGCGATTTTTTCCAGCGTCGCCGCAATGATGGCGAGCGTGGAGACATATTGCGCGTGGCGGTCACGCTGGATTACCTGCGTGGTGATGGAATCGGTTGCGAGGCCGAGGCGCGCGCAGATTTTCTGCTCGATATCGGCGCCGAGATGCGCGGCGTTGCCGACGGCGCCGGAAACTTTGCCGACGGCCATTTGCGCGGCGGCGGCGCGAAAGCGCTCGATGTTGCGCCGATTCTCGGCGTACCAATTGGCGATTTTCAGGCCGAAGGTAATCGGCTCCGCGTGGATGCCGTGAGTGCGTCCAATCTGCGGTGTGTCTTGAAATTCGCGCGCGCGCCTGGCGAGGACTTCGTCAAAACGCACGAGCCCGGCCTCGATGAGCGCGGAGGCTTCGCGGATTAGGAGCGCTTGCGCGGTGTCCACGACATCGTTTGATGTGAGGCCGTAATGGAGCCAGCGCGCGGCGGAGGGGTCGGCGATGGATTCGCCGACCGTCATCGTGAAGGCGATGACGTCATGGCGGACCTTGGCCTCGATTTCATGGATGCGCGGGACGTTGACGCGGGAGCGTTCGCGGATGAGCTTTGCCGCGTCCTTCGGAACCTGGCCGGATTCGGCGAGGGTGTCCGTGGCGGCAATTTCGACATCGAGCCATTTTTGGAAGCGATTTTCGTCACTCCAGACGCGGCCCATTTCTTTGCGTGTGTAACGAGGGATCAACGCGCGCTCCTTCGGCTTCGGCTGGAATTGTTGAGAAACCAGCTTTGTGGCCCGGCCAAACTGTGGGGGAATTTCCCTGAATCATGATACCTGAAATGGGGCAGGGGATGAAATTGGCCGGGGGCGGTCAGGTCAGCCGGATCGCTTTTCCTTGACTTGGGTGAATTGCCAGCCGAAGCGGCCCTTGATGCAGAGATGGCCGGAAGTTACGAAGTGGTCCATCGGCGAGGAGACGCGAACGATTTTGCCTTCCTGCGCGTGGACAGTGAGGGTGCAGCCTACGCCGCAATAAGGACAGATCGTGTCGGTGTGAGTTTGATGCGATTCGTCCCAGGTGCCGGCTTCGCGCATATCGTATTCGGATTTGAACATGAGCGCGCCGGTGGGGCAGACGCCGATGCAATTGCCGCAATAGACGCAGGCGGAATCGGGAAGCGGGACGTCATATTCGGTGGCGATGTGCGCGGCGAAACCACGTCCGGCGACGGCGATTGCGAAAGTGCTTTGCGCGTCCACGCCGCAGGCTTCCACGCATTTGTAGCAGAGGATGCATTTGCCGTAATCGCGGACGTATAGGTCGTTATCAATTTTAACGGGCTTCGCGACCGTGGCGGATTCTGCGCCGTACCTCTCGGGATCGGCGTGATAACGCTCGCAATAGGATTTCATCGCGGGCGCGGTGGAAATATTCACGGATGAAGAAAGAAATTCGAGAACGATGCGGCGGCTGAGGCGCACGCGCTCGGAATCGGTGCGGATGACCATCCCGGACTCTGCTTTGCGCGAACAAGCGGGAACGAGGGTGCGCGAGCCTTCAAGCTCGACGACGCAAACGCGGCAAACGTTTACGGGAGTGAGGTTCGGCGAGAAGCAGAGGGTTGGTGTGTCAATGCCGAGGAGTTTGGCGGCGTCAAGAATCGTCGCGCCTTCGGGGACGGCGATATTTTTGCCGTCAATTTGGATTTCGATGGCGCGGTGCGGAGAATCCGGCGGCACCTGCGGAACGGGACCGCGCGGGACGGGGATCGTGGGCAGAGGAGCGTTCAGGTTCGCGTTTGCGGGATTGTTCATTGGAATAAATTCCATCGCTGGGTGGCGGAGAGGATCGCGCTTGACGCTGTTTGGCCGAGGCCGCAGATCGAAGCGTCACGCATGGCTTGCGCCATATCTTTCAACAGAGTGATTTCCTGAGCACCGGAGCCGATCGGTTGGCGCTTCGCGAGGCGACCTAATAGTTCCCGCTGGCGTTCAGTGCCGACGCGGCAGGGGACGCACTGGCCGCAGGTTTCCTCGTGGAAAAATCGGGCGATGCGGAGGAGGAATTCTTTCATGTCGACGGAATCATCGAGGACAATGACCGCGCCCGAGCCGAGAGTTGCGCCCGCGGCCCGCGTGCCTTCAAACGAGAGTTGCACATCGAGTTCGGCGGGCGAAAGGAAACTGCCGGCGGCGCCTCCTAGCAGGACTGCTTGCAAGCGGCCTGTGCCGCCGACTCCGCCCGCGGCCGAGATGAGATCTTTCAACGTGATGCCGAAGGGCATTTCGTACACGCCGGGGCGCTGGATATTGCCCGAGAGACAGAAGAGACGCGCGCCGGAGGATTGAGCCGTGCCGGTTTTCGCGTAGGCCGCGCCGCCATTCAAAATAATTTCCGGGATATTGACGAGCGTCTCGACATTGTTTACGAGAGTGGGCTTGCGGAAGAGGCCGGCTTGCGTCGGGAAAGGCGGTTTGTTGCGCGGCTCGCCGCGAAAGCCTTCGATGGAATTGAAGAGGGCGGTTTCTTCGCCGCAGATGTAGGCGCCCGCGCCCTGCCGGAGTTCAACGTCAAATTCAAGAGCGGAACCAAAAATCGCGCGGCCCAACATTTTATGATCGCGCGCTTCTTTGATTGCGTGCGCGAGAGTTGCGGCGGCGTGCGGATATTCTCCGCGGACGTAGATGAAGCCTTGCGCGGCGCCGACGGCGAACGCGGCGATGGCCATGCCTTCAAGGATTGCGAAGGGATCACCTTCCATAATGACGCGGTCCTTGAATGTGCCGGGCTCGGATTCGTCGGCGTTGCAGACAACGTAATGCGTGGCGCCCGGTTTGCGCGCGAGCTGGAGCGATTCCCATTTTTTCCCGGTGGGGAAGGCGGCGCCGCCGCGTCCCATGAGCCGCGAGTCGATTACCTCGCGAACGACGCGCTCGGGACCAATTTCGATCGCACGCTTCAGAGCTTCATAGCCGCCGGTGCGCTGGTATTCTTCGATGCTTGCGGGATTCGTGTTGCCAACGCGGCGAAGCAAGCGGAGTTGCGGCGTGCCGAATTGCGGGAGCGATTGCTTCAAGTCACTCACCTCGTGATCGATTTCCTCCGGGGCAGCCTGACCGCTCGTCAACTGGTGAAGTGCGGACAAAATGGAATCGGGCGTGGCGGGCGCGAGAACAGTTTCGCGATAGGTTTCACCGGCGGCGAGGACGTGCGCGGCAGGGGCGCGTTCGCAAAGGCCGAGGCACGGGCTACGCAGCCAGGTTGCGTTTCCTGACGAATCAGGCGCACCGGCGGGGCCGAGTTTTTTTTCGAGTTGCGCGCAAGTGCTGCCGGCGCCACGGATGAGACAGGCGATGTCATCGCAGACGTGCGCGACGACGGTGGGTCGGGGCGCCAATGAGAACATCGCATAGAAAGAAGCGACGCCATAGATTTCCGCGGGCGGGAGATCCAGGCGCGAAGCGATGTAATTGATTGCGCCGGGGCTAATCCAACCGACGCGGCGCTGTATCGCGTGCAACACAGGGAGAAGGAGATCGCGATGCGGGGCGGCGGAAATTGCGACGTGGCCATCATTTTCCATATCGCGCGCGCCGCCGGACCACGCGGATTCGGGCGCGCCCAATTCGGAATCGATCGCGGAGATTTCAGCTTCGGTGGCGCGATCGTGGGTGAGATGGAAATCCACTCAGGCCTCTGCACACTTTTCAATCCGGATGGCGGTGGCTTTGAATTCGGCGGTTCCGGATTTGGGGTCGACGGCATCAATCGTTAAATCATTTGTGGCGACCTGATCGTGAAAATGCACAGTGAGAAACGCGAGTCCCGCGCGAAGGCCGGGATCGAAACGCACCGGAGCGATGACCGAGCCACGGCGCGAACTGACGCGGACTTTTTCGCCCTCGCGAAGATCATAGCGGCGGCCATCTTCGGGTGAGAGTTCAAGCGCTTCCGGCTTGCGAAGCGGAGAAGTGTACCGGGAAGATTGCACGCCGGTGTTGTAGGAATCGAGGCGGCGGCCGGTGGTGAGCCGGATGGGATAGTCGGCGCTCAAAACGTCCGCGGGCGGCTCGAATTCGACGGCGGTGAAGGGAGCGCGCGGGCCGATGAGCGGGTCACTCCACAATCGGCCGTGGAGGAAAAGTTCGCCGGGATGCGATTCGTCATAACAAGGCCATTGGATGCCGTTCAATTTTTCGAGGCGGGCGTAACTCATTCCGCCATGCATGGGACTGAGCGGGCGCAGCTCATTCCAGATGCGCTCGGGCACGGGCTTGCCCCAGTCATGGCCGAAGCGTCGGGCGAGATCAAAAAGGATAGCAATATCGTCGCGGGCGCCTTCGGGCAGAGGCACGGCATTGCGAACTCTTTGGACGCGGCGTTCGCTGCTGGTGACCGTGCCTTCGCTTTCACACCAGCCTGCGGCGGCGGGGAGAACGACGTCAGCCAGCGCGGCGGTGTTCGTAAAGAAAAGATCCTGGACGACCATGAACTCGAGGCCGTTTAAGAGTTTCAGACAGCGGTGGCGATCCGCTTCGGAATCCGCCGGGTTCTCGCCGAGTACATATAATGTTGTGAGATCGCCGCGCTCCATGGCGTTGAACATGTCGCTCAAATGCCAGCCGCGCTTCGGATCGAGCTTCACATTCCACGCTTTTTCAAATTTCGCGCGGATCTCGTCGTTTTCAACATGCTGGAATCCGGGGAAGCGATCGGGGATGGCGCCCATGTCTCCGCCGCCCTGGACATTATTCTGGCCGCGCAGCGGATTGATGCCGCTGCCGTAGCGGCCGACATGTCCGGTGAGCAACGCGAGATTGATGAGAGCGAGGACGTTATCAACCGCGTTGTGATGCTCGGTGATGCCAAGAGTCCAATTGAGTTCCGCACGCTTGGCCTTGGCGTAGGCGTGCGCGGTCTCGCGGATTGCTTCAGCGGGGACGCCGGTTTCGCGTTCGGCACGCTCGAGCGTGTATTTCTCAACGCAATCGCGATAGGCCTCGAATCCGCTCGTTGAGTGCTCAATGAATTTTTGGTTAGCGAGCCCCGCTGCAATAATTTCGCGGCCCATCGCGTTTGCGAGCGAAATGTCCGAGCCTACATCGAGGCCGAGCCACACTTGCGCCCACTGCGCCGAAGAGGTACGCCGGGGATCAATCGAGTAGAGTTTCGCGCCCCGCCGCAACGCCTTCAGAACATGGTGGAAGAAAATCGGATGCGTCTCCCGAGCGTTCGAGCCCCAGAGGAGAATGACATCCGTTTCTTCAACTTCGCGATACGAACTCGTTCCGCCGCCCGCGCCAAAAACCGTCGCCAGACCGGCGACGCTCGGCGCGTGTCAAGTGCGGTTGCAGGAATCGATGTTGTTGCAACCGATTACGGAGCGGACGAATTTTTGCGAGGTATAGTTCAGCTCATTAGTCGTTTTGGAACAACTGAACATTCCAAATGTACGAGGACCATGCGCCGAAATCTGGCGCTGGATCCGCGTGGCGACCAAATCGAGAGCCTCGTCCCAGGTTGCGGGACGATGCTTGCCGTTCTCTCGAATCAGAGGAGAAACCAGGCGCTCGCTTGAAATGCTCGACATTTACAACCTCCAACCGGGTGCTGGGGACAGGCGAACCTGCAAGCGGCCATCTGCGTGCGCAACGTGCAGCTCGCTTACCAACGGATGATAGCGCGCGTTGAGCATGCGTTCCAGCAATAGAAATTTGACCCTGGGAAAACGGGGCCTCGCGAATAAGCGTAATCTTCCGGGCAAGCGCAACCTAACCGAATAGGGGATACCCCGGTCTAATGAATCGGATGGATGGCGGAGATGCGGCGCAGGTGACGCGGGCTCTGGGCGGCGATCAGGACGCGTTTCGCGCACTGGTCGAACGCCATGGCAGGAGCTTGTTCCGGCTGGCCTATCGAATGACGGGGAATGAAAGCGATGCGCAAGACGTGGTGCAAGAGGCTTTTCTCAGGGCGTACCGGCGGCTGGACCGGTTCGAATCGCGCGCGAATTTCGGGACGTGGCTTTACCGGATTGGAGTGAATTGTTCGCTGGACATGATGCGCAAGAGAAAAACGGAGTCGAGCCAGCGAGTGCAAGCGAGCGGGAACGATCCGGATGCGCGCGATCCGATGGACAACATGGTGAGCACGGACCCACAGCCAGACCGAATGATGCTGAGCGCGGAAGTGAAAGCCAAGGTGGAAGAGGCAATGAAGGCGCTGAGTCCGGTGGAGAGAACGGCGTTTGTGCTGCGGCACTTCGAGGGGCACAGCATCGAGGAAATTGGCAAGTCGCTTGGGTTGGGCGCGGGCGCGACGAAGAACAGTGTGTTCCGCGCAGTGCAAAAATTAAGGCGGCAATTGGAACCGTTGGTGGGCACCGGTGAGTGAAAAGAATATGAGGCATTTGAACGAGCAAGAGCTGGTGGAGTACCGCTACGCCGACGCAGCGGACCGGAGGGAGGCCGCGCAGCATCTGCACGAATGCGCGGAGTGCCGCGCGGAATACGAACGGCTCGAACGCGTGCTGGCGGCGGTGGATGCGCTGCGGGTGGCGGAGCCCGCGGCGGATTACGAAACGCGATTGTGGCACGCGCTCGAACCGCAACTTGCAGCGCGCAAGCGCGGCTTCGATTTGAGCGGCTGGCGGGAATGGCTCGCCCCGCGGCGGCTTGTGCCAATCGGCGCGGTGGCGGTGCTGATCATCGCGGCGTTTGTGGCAGGACGTTATACGCACCGCCCGGACAACACAACAAACGTGGCAGGAAATAGTTCGCAGCCGGCGCCGCAGCAAGTGCGGGAGCGGATACTGCTGGTGGCTGTCGGTGACCATCTTGACCGTGCCCAAACGGTGCTGCTTGAAATCTCAAACGCGGAGCCGGATGGGACGGCCAAGGAAGCGAAGGGCGGGGAAGTGGATATTTCCCAGGAACAGCAACGCGCTGAAAGTTTGCTCGCGGAAAACCGCATCTACAGGCAGACGGCGGAACATTCGGGCGACAACACGGTGGCGAATGTGCTGGACGAGTTGGAGCCGGTGCTGATGGACATCGTACACAGTCCATCGGAAGTGTCCGGCGCGGAGCTGAGTGAGCTGCAGAAGCGGATCGAATCGCAAGGGCTGCTGCTGAAAGTGTGCGTGCTGGATTCGTCAGTGCGGGACAAGACGAAAACGCCAGCGCCGCAGACGCAGCCGGGTACGAGGGGTCTGTGAGATTCGGAGAGCAAATGAAAGAGGAAAGAAAGATGGCGAAGAGCGAGAAGTTGATCAGCAAGAAAGTAGTGGGTGCGGCGCTGGCGGTGATTGCCGCGTTGGCGCTGGCGATTCCGGCGTGCGCTCAGTCGAGTGCGGGCGCGGGAAGCTCCGGCGGTGGCGTGATTGGAGGAATTGGCCAGGGAGTGAATGGCCGGATTTCCGGCGGAATTGGCGGAGGCATTAGCGCTGGGGTTTCCGGCGGGATCGGTGGTGGCGTAATCAGTGGAATACCCGGCGGAGTGTATGCCTACGGCGCCAGTAACGAACAGGAAGAGCGTGAGATTGAACTGTATAACGACGGCACATCCGCGATGGACGACGGGAAGTGGGAAAAGGCGCTGGACAAATTCAGCCGGGTGGCGGACATGCACGGCAAGAAGGCGGATGCGGCGCTTTATTACAAAGCGCGCGCTCTGAACAAGTTGGGGCGCAGGGATGAGGCGCTTAATACGCTGTCCGGCCTCGAGAAGGATTATCCGAAGAGCCGGTGGTTGAATGACGCCAAGGCGTTGGAAATTGAGATTAAGCAAAAATCCGGACAGCCAGTTTCGCCGGATGCGGAAAGCGATTGCGAGTTGAAGCTTTACGCGCTCAATGGGCTGCAGCAAGCGGACCCGGACAAGGCCGTCCCGTTGCTTGAAAAAATGCTGCATGGCAGCGACTGCCCCAAGCTATCCAACCAGGCGTTCTTCATCTTGGCGCAGTCGGGTTCGCAGCAGGCGCGGGATGTAATCATCAAGCTCGCAAAAGGCGATTCGACGAACCCGGACATGCAACGGAAAGCCATCCAGGCATTGGGGATGTACGGCGGTTCTTACGGGCGCGATGCGCTGAGCCAGGTATTCACTTCGACGAGCGACGTGGATACCAAGAAGGCCGTTCTGAGGGCGCTGATGATGTCCGGCGACCGCGATCGGATTTTGGCGGCGGCGAAGGGCGAAAAAATTCCGGAAGTGCGCGCTGAGGCAATTCGTCAACTGGGGATGATGGGCGCGAAGGATGCGATTTGGCAGCTCTACCAGACGGAAACTTCAGTGGAAGTGAAGGCGCAAATTCTGCAGGCGATGTGGATGACCGGGGACAGGCAGCACGTCGAAGAGCTGGCGATGAAGGAGACGGACCATGCCTTAAGGCTTAAGGCGATCAACGATCTGGGGTTAATGGGGAAGGACAGCGACGCGGCCCTGGTAAACATTTACAACTCGGACCAAGACCCCGAAATCCGCAAGAGGGTATTGAACGCCATTTTTCTGGCAGGCGACCGGGAACGCATGGGCGACCTGGCGAAGAATGAAAAGAATCGTGACTTGAGGATGTCCGCCATCAACTACCTCGGTCTGATGGGAAAGCAGAGCGACGACATCCTGATTGGGATTTACAAGTCTGATTCGGACCCGGATGTGCGCAAGAAGGTGATCAATGCCCTCTTTCTGGCCGGGGATGCAAAAGGACTGGTTGATATTGCGCGGAGCGAAACGAACCCGGAGATGAAGAAGGCGATTGTGTCGCAGCTTTCGCTGATGCACTCGAAGGAAGCAACCGACTATTTAATGGAAATCCTGAATAAGTAGGAGAAGCGATGAAAATCCGGCAGATCGCATTCGTAGCAATCGCTCTTGTATCCGCGGCAGCCGCGGGCGCGCAGAACCAGCCGCAAATCAAGAATGCACAGCTCGAGACGCCGGCAGTCTCCGGCGGGCTGGAAGCGACGGTGCGCGGGATCGCGGCTTCGCAAACGTCACCGGTATGGATCGGGTATGCCGTGCCGATGATGGAAGCGAAAAATGGGAATCACCGGACGATGTGCTGCGGGAATTGGAGTTCGGATGGAAATTGCGGGCCGTGCAATCTGGAATCTCTGAACGGTAACAATATGAATGAGAGTGACGGTCCAAAAGTGAGCGGCGGAACGGTGCATCTCGAAGGATCGCAACTGATGTACGTGCTGCTGCGCGTGGCCGATCACCACATTGGGCGCGTGCGTGCGTTCACCGAAGATTGCCAGATTGATGCGGGCGGCCTGCGTCTTGTCTGGATTACGGATGTAAAGCCGGCGGAGAGCGTAGCGCTGCTCGAAGGCGTTGTGAACGGCGCGAATTCCGATGACAGCGAAAGCCGGAACACGGCCAATGGAGCAATGTCCGCAATCGCGATGCACAACGACCCCGCGGCGGACCGCGCGCTCGCGACCTTCGCGGAAACTTCGCGTCCGGAGAAATTGCGGTCGGAGACGGCGTTCTGGCTCGGCAACGCGCGCGGAAAAGCCGGGCTGGACATTCTGAAGCGCATGGCCAAGAACGATCCCAGCGAAAAGGTGCGCGAGCAGGTGACATTTGCGCTCTCACAAAGCGCGGAACCGGGCGCGCTGGATGAGCTAATCCGCATGGCTAAAGAGGACACCAGCACACGCGTGCGCGGACAGGGGCTTTTCTGGCTCGCGCAAAAGGCGGGACAAAAGGCGGCGGGCGCGATCACGGACGCGATTGAAAACGATCCCGACACAGAAGTGAAAAAGCGAGCCGTGTTTGCATTGAGCCAGATGCCAAAGGACGAAGGCGTGCCGCGGCTGATTGAGGTCGCGAAAACAAACAAGAATCCGGCGGTGCGCAAGCAGGCGATGTTCTGGCTGGGGCAATCGAATGATCCGCGCGCGCTGGCGTTCTTCGAGCAGGTGCTCACGCACTAAGTTCATTTTGCCGGAACACCTGAAGTCGGTTGTTAATTCAGGCAGTTGCGCGGCGGGCGGCGGGCGGCGCGGAATCTTCCCGCGAAATGCAAAAAGGCCCCATGGGGATGCGCTGCGAGGCGATGTGCAGTTCGCCGCGGAATGCAACCTCCGCGGGGCGCCGATTCAGCGCTTCATCCGCGCTGATTCTCGCTGTATGGACGTTGTTATTTGTTTCCGAAAGATGCGCGAGCACAAGGTAGCGCGCTTCCCCGTCAAATCCTTCCGGATCGCAGAGATACTCACTCACAGCATCATTCGAAAGATGGCCGGTGCGGCTCATCACGCGCTGCTTGATGTGCCACGGGTACGGACCCACCTTGAGCATTTCGAGATCGTGATTGGATTCCAGGATGAGGCAATCGGCGCCGCGGAGATGGTGTTTCACAAGTTCGGGCAGATAGCCGAGGTCGGTGACGATGGCGACCTTCTCGCCTTCGCTCGGATGATTCGCGCGAAATGTGAAGCCGACGGGGTCGGCGGCGTCATGCGGAATAGCAAATGCGGCGACCTCGATATCGCCGACGCAGAAGCGATCGCCCGGATGAAAGTGTTCGATGTTCGTGAGGCGCTTGTGCGAAGTTTCGGGGATGATTTGCATCGCGGCGAGCTCGGTGGCGGGCGTGAAAAAAACCGTGGTGCGCCAGAGCCCGAGAACTTGTGCAAGCCCGCCAATGTGGTCGGAGTCCTCGTGCGAGATGACGATGCCATCGAGGTGGTCAATCGAATGGCTGAGTGCTTCCAGGCGGCGAAGCGTTTCGCGCTTGCCGAGGCCCGCGTCCACAAGGAGACGCGTGTGCTCAGTCTCGAGCAAAGTGATGTTGCCCGAACTGCCTGACGCCAGAATGGAAACCCGGATGCTGATCGCCCGCTCCCCAGTGCGAAAAAACGATGCGGCGATGATGGCAGGGCACGGCGTGGGCGTCAATATAAGATCTGTTTGTAAACACCCATCCACGAACTAGAGATTCTGTTATTGGCGAGCTGCTATTCTAGGGCGAAAGTCACATCTATCTCTGCTTCTTCATTTACCTTCTCAGGGTAGAGCTGAAGTTTGAACTCGGGCGTTTCAAAAACACCGTTTTGGTCAACCGTTTCCGGTTTTTCTGATCCCCTTTTTGATACATAGGTGATTTCTGTAATGAAGTTGCTGATGTAGAGTGCGTTCCCGAGTCTTGCGCCAACATCATTCGCGAGCTCGGCGGCAACAGCTTTCGCCTTGACGAGAGCTGCAGCGCGAGCCCTGGCTTCGAGTGCGCCGGGGTCTTTTACCCCCCAAGTGACTCCTTCAATGCCGTTTGCCCCAGCCAGGACTGCAACATCAATAAGCTTCTGCGCGTCCCCTGCCGCAACACGGATCGTCCAGCCCTGATGTGCCTTGAAGCGTCTCGCCTGGGGGTTTTTCGACGTACGGGAAGCTGTGTCTTCTGAGGATATTTCGCTAAGTTCGATCCTCGCACTGGTTATGTCCTCCTTCTGTACTCCGAAGCCAAAGATCGCCTTAAGTATTTTGTCCGCCACGCGCAGATTTTCTGCGTAGGCCTGATTGTGTGTTTCGCCGTAGGTCAAACAACCAATCGTGACGTCAGCCACTTCAGCTTCGACAGAGATACTTTCCTTGGCGGTCACAGACACGGTCCGGTTTTGGCGATTGACCTCGATTTGTTGTGCCAGAGCGGTCGGGGCAACGCATAGCATCACAGCGGCGATAATTGTTAATCCGCGATTCATGGAATCCTCCGCAATTGATTTACTGCCGAGAGCCCGATGACTTGATCACTTCGCTTTTTACATCCCAGATAGATGTTCGATGCTTGAGTCAGCAGGCGAGTTGTTCGCGGCGGAGCTGGAAGCCATCGAGGTTGCCGACGACGGCGGCGGCAACGTGATCTGGACGGAAGAATTCGTTCGCGGCAGCGAGGACTTCCTCGCGCGTGACCGCTTCGACGGCCGCAAGGATTTCGTCCTCGGAATAGAATCGGCCAAAATACATTTCCGCGCGGGCGAGATTGGACATGCGCGCGCCGGTGGATTCAAGCGAGAGAATCATCGAGCCCTTCAGGTGATCCTTGGCGCGCCGCAATTCTTCAACGCTCACGAGATCATTTTTCATGGCGCGGAGTTCTGCGGCAATAAGTCCCAGAACCCTCTCCGTGGATTCGGGTGAAGTGCCCGCGTAAACCGAGAGCAGGCCTGCATCAGAGTAGGGATTCACCTCACTGAAAACGGCGTAAGCAAGCCCCTGGCGCTCGCGAATGTTCTGGAAGAGGCGCGAAGACATTCCGCCGCCCAGAATCGTATTGAGCACAGCGACGGCATAGCGGCGCTCATCGGCGATTCTCACGGAGGGCATTCCGACGCAGACGTGCACCTGTTCGAGTTCGTGTTTTGATTGTGAGGCCAGCTTGCCGTGCGGCTCCGGCGCGGACGATTGCAGCGATCCTTCGCCGGGCGCAAGAGAGCCGAATTCCTTCGTCACTAAATCCACGATGCGATTTTCCTCAACGTGCCCGGCAGCGGTGACGACCATGTTTTTCGGTGCGTACCAGCGCGCATGATGTTCCACCAACGCCTCGCGTGTGAATTCGCTGACGGTTTCGGGCGTTCCAATAATCGGCTGGCCAAGCGGATGGCCGCTCCAGAAATTCTGAAACAGCATTTCGTGCGCAACGGATTCGGGATTGTCCTGGTCCATCTTGATCTCTTCGAGGACCACTTGTTTTTCGCGGCCGACTTCTTCCACATCAAAAAGCGGGTGCAGCGCGAGATCGGCGAGTACATCCCATGCGATGGGGAGATGCTCGTCAAGAACCTTGGCATTGAAGCTGACCATCTCCTTCGCGGTGAATGCGTCCATCATGCCGCCGACGCTGTCCACTTCGCGGGCAATCTGCTCGGCGGTGCGCCGCTCGGTGCCCTTGAAAACCATGTGCTCGAGGAAATGCGCGATGCCGTTGCGCGCGGGCGCCTCAGAGCGCGACCCGGTGCGCAGCCAGATCCCGATCGAGGCGGAGCGAACGTGGGACATCGGCTCGGTGACGATGACCAGCCCGTTAGGCAGAACTTCCCTGTAGATTGTGCGCTCGGCGTTCATTCTTCGTGGATTCCGCGGCAATTCCGGGACAATTCATTCTTGCATAGCAGTCAGTGAAATACCATGCGGTGCAAACGCCCCCTCGCTCCGTGGGTCTATTTGAGCGCGTGGTAGAATGTATATCTCCACTGCAAGGAATTTCTTTGATGATTGAACTGCTCGGGAAATCCGTTGAAGAGCTCCGCACGCTTGTGCAGAGTTGGGGCGAGCCGGCGTATCGTGGAGACCAGATCTACCACGCATTGTATGCAGAGCGCCGGTTCGATGCCGCGCAGATGACGAATCTCTCTGCGGCGCTGCGCGAGCGGATGGCGGCAGAAACTACGATCCGCCTGCCGCGAATCGCAAAGCGGTATCAATCAACGGACGGTTCCATTCGATATCTGCTTTCGCTCGAGGGCGAATCAGGCGCGCCGGTCCAAGTCGAGGCAGTGTTCATGCCGGATATGGGCGAAGACGCGCGTCGCCAAACGATTTGCATTTCAACGCAGGCCGGCTGCGCGGTGGATTGCCATTTCTGCCTGACCGCGCGATTGGGGCTGAAGCGCAATTTATCGGCGGGAGAAATTGTTGGGCAAGTGCTGCTCGCGCTTGAAGACCAGCGTGACCGTCTGCTCCCCCAGACAAATGTTGTGCTGATGGGGCAGGGCGAGCCGCTGCTCAATTATGAAGCCGTGATGGCGGCGCTACGGATACTGTTGGACCCGAAAGGTGTCGGGCTCGCGCCACGTCACGTCACGCTCTCAACTTCCGGGATTGTTCCGGGCATCGAAAGGCTCGCGCAAGAGCCGGTGCGCCCGAAGCTTGCGATTTCGCTCAACGCATCCAACGACGAGCAACGCGACGCCATCATGCCAATCAATCGAAAATATCCTCTTGCCGTTCTTCTGGATGCGTGCAGGCGATATCCATTGGGGCCGCGGGGCTACCTGACATTTGAATACGTTTTGCTCGGTGGATTCAATGATTCCCCGGACGATGCGCGTCGAGTGGCGAAACTTCTCGCAAATGTCCCCGCGAAAGTGAATCTGATCCCCTGGAACCCCGGCGAGCTTCCTTACAAGAAGCCCACGCAGGCAAGTGTTGAGGCGTTTCGACAGATTCTGCTCGACAAGGGCATCTTCGCGTTTGTTCGCTACTCGCGCGGACAGGACATCATGGCAGCGTGCGGACAACTCGCGCTGATCGAAACTCACGCATAACAATTTCTTTCATTCGCAAATGCCAATTACTGCCAACATGCGGCCGGTGCGGCCCTGCTCGCGGCGATGGCTGAAGAGAAGATCTGTGTTGCAGGCTGTGCAGAGATCGCTCGAAGAAATATTTTCTTCGGGCACGCCCGCGTCAATCAATTGCCAGCGGTTCGCGGCCACAAGATCAAGTTGCACGGTTGGCGGCGGAGGATCATGGCCGGGCGGTGTCATCAAAAGCCATTTCAAAGGATTGGGGCCTTCGCCCGCGACAATTTCACCGTCCTGCATTCCGCTGCTCAATTCGCGCGGGACGTCAAACCATTCGCGCGCTTGAGGAAATTGTCCCGCAAAAGCTTGCGCCACTTCCGGCTCGACCTCGTAGCTGCAGCGGTGAATCGCCGGGCCGATTGCGGCGAGGACGTCCGCGGGCCGGGTGCCAAATTCCATTTGCATCCGGCCAATCGTCTTTGCGGCGATGCGCGCGAGCGTGCCGCGCCAGCCGGCATGGATTGCCGCGACCGCGCGATTGCGTGTGTCGGCAAGTAGCAGGGGAACGCAGTCGGCGGTTTGTACGCCGAGAAGTATGCCGGGCGTGTTTGAAATGAGCGCATCTCCTTGCATCGCGGAGGCCTCCGATTTTTCCGCGAGGTGAATCACATCGGAGTGAATTTGCCGAAGGACTGCAAGATGCAACTTGTCGGCGCCCAGTGCCCCGATAAACGCCTTGCGATTGGATTCGACAGCCGCGCGCGCGTCCCAATCGGTGAAACCAAGATTGAGCGCGCGCTCGCCGCCAAGTTTGCTCGCGCCGCCCCTGCGAGTGGAAAAACCATGGACCAGCCAGTCGAGTCGTGCAAGAGGCCGGGCCTGCAAGATTGCCATTGCTCCGGCGCGAGTTTCTTTCCAATCCGCGCGCGCAGGAGCATCAGCCCCGGCTCGCGGACCGCCTTTCTTCACCCTGGTGGAGAGGGTTTTCTTTAAGCGCGGACGAGTTTTCTTGGAAGATTTCATCGCAGGGCAAATCATGATAACAGGGAACACGAAGCGGCTAAATGTGCGTGTATGCGTATAATGGGGCGCAAGATCTTCAGAGTTGCAAAGCAGGTGAAATGTGATCGTCGGGATGGGCATTGACATCACGGAAGTGAGCCGCATGCGCGAAGCGATCGAGCGGCGCGGGCGGTCAATGGTGAAGCGCCTCTTCACCCCGGCGGAGATTGCCTACTGCGAAAGCCATCGCGATCCTTACGAACGCTACGCTGCGCGCTTTGCCGCGAAAGAAGCCGGGATGAAAGCGCTGGGCACCGGCTGGCGGCGCGGCGTGCGCTGGGTGGATCTGGAAGTGGTGCGACTGCCGAGCGGCAAGCCCACGCTTGCGCTGCACGGAGCGGCGCACGAAATCGCCGCGGGCCTGGGCGTTGTGAATATTTCGCTCACGCTGACGCACAGCGGAAACACAGCGCTTGCGCAGGTTATTTTTGAAGGCTGAGGGCATCCACACAATCGGCATTCAAGCGAGCGCCATCGAGAGAAGTAATCTTCACATCCAGCCACTGATTCGCGGGGAACTTTCCGGCGACGCGCAAATCTAGATAATTGCTGGAAATTGCGCGGGAAAAATCCGGGCGATCCTCCGAGAACTCCTTGTCATTCGTATTCAACGTAAGAACGCGGAATTGTCTGCCCACTTGCGCGGCGGAAAATGTTGCCTTCCCCCGCGCGCCAATTGCGCGCAGCTCGCGCGCGCGTTCGCGGATGACCTGCGGTGGAACGTGGTCCTCCAATTGCGCCGCGCCAGTTCCGGGGCGCTCCGAAAACGAGAACACGTGCGAATAGGTCAACGGGAGCTGCTCGACCAAGTCACAGGTCGCGCGATGGTCCGCATCCGATTCGCCGGGAAATCCGGCGATTACGTCCGCGCCGATGGCGGCGTCCGGAATCCATTCGCGGATCAGTTCGGCGCGCCGTGCGTAATGTTCGGCGCGATACCGGCGATGCATCGCCGCGAGGACGCGGTCGGACCCGGATTGCAGAGGGATATGAAAGTGCCGCGCAATGCGGTCGGTTGAAGCGAAAAACTCGATCAAGTCCTGCGTTACATCCATCGGTTCGATGGAGCTGATACGCAGGCGAGCGAGGTTCGTCTCGTCCAGGATGCGGCGCAACAATTCCGCGAATTCAATGCGCGGCGCGAGGTCGCGCCCATAGCTGCCGAGATTAATCCCGCTCAACACAATTTCCTGAGCCCCGCATTCAACCAGGCGCGCGATTTCCGCAATGACGCGATCCGGCGGCAGGCTGCGGCTCCGTCCGCGCACAAACGGAATCACACAATAGGCGCAGCGATTGTCGCAGCCATCCTGAATTTTCAAAGTCGGCCGTGTGTGACCGGCTTCGCCGCCTTCCACCGGGGCAATGGCAATTTCGTCCAGCGCAAAAATGTCGCCAGTGAGAATCTTGGCCCGGGAAATATCGTCAGGCGGCAAATTTGCCATCGAAGGGAACGCAAGCTTTTCCAGTGGAACCATTTGATGCTCCGGCGGCAATTCACATACACGCATCTCCGAAATAATCCGTGGAATTTCCGTGCGATGCGAATTGCCCACAACCCACGCCACGCCGGGCAGCGCAGCCAGCTCTTCGGGCGCGCGCTGCGCGTAGCAACCGGTGACGATGATTCGCGCCGCGGCATCCCTCCGCGCGAAATGCCGAATCGCCCCGCGCGCCTGCACATCGGCAGCCGCGGTGACCGTACACGTGTTGACGACAATTACATCGGCAGCCCCGGAATCGTTCGCAACGGAGTAACCGCGGTCGAGAAGCTGCCGCTCGATAGCCGCGGCGTCCGCTTGCGTCGCGCGGCATCCGAAATTTTCAATATGAAAGGTTGGCATTCCCGTGTGTGATTCGCGCGCCGAATAAACTTATCGGGGCGGCTTCGCAAACCGCCCCGATAGATTTAATCCTACTTCACTTCCCTTGATGACAGAAGCGGGTGAATTCGCAGCGCCACGCTCACCAAAGATCACTGTGCTTCAAGCTGCGACGGCCCCACCTGTCCGCTCTTGATTTCAATCGGAGGCAGCCCGGCTTTCTTCAGTTGCTCATTCAACGCGGGGACATCTTTCGTCTTCAACTCCGTCCACTGCATCATGAGCTTCGTGAACTCGACGTTAAGTTTCTGCAGAACCCCCGCTTCAGTCGCTGTCGGCGCCATGTCGGATGTGTCCATCAAGCCATAGACAGAGCTGTATTCGCCGCTAAGGCGCGGAAGCGTCTCCGGGCCGGTAACCGGGCCGCCGCGGCCGCCGCCTCCACCTCCTCCGCGACCTCCGCGGCCCGCTCCCGCGGCGGCGCTCCTCCTGCGATCGCAATCGTTTTCTTCTGCGCGGCAGCTATCGCGTCCGCGGCAGGGCCGGTCACTTTTCCGATCAGCGCTGTCAGATCCGCCTGGAGCAGACGAATGCTTGCCACCGTCTCCGCGCTGGTCTTCATGGCGGACGCAACGCGAAGCTCCGCGCTGGTCAATTGCGCGACTTCAGCCGGAGTCGCCTTAACTCGGGGATCGATCTTGATCGTGAGCGGCTGTGAATACGTCTTGCCGTCCACCATGAGCTTCACGGTGTAAGCGCCGGGCATCGCGCGCGGGCCGCCCGGCTCGCGCGGTGTGTCGTGCGGAACGGCGGAGATGGGATAGCCGCCGCGGCCGCCGGTGAGCGGCTCGTAGTGAATGTCCCACACCCATCGATGCATGCCCGGTTCAGCGGAAAGCACGCGTGGAGGACGCACCCAATACGTGGGCACGCCAAGCGTGCGTTCGAGTTCGTTCACATCAAACTCGGGCTTGTCCGTGCTCGCGTAGCGCCGCACAAGCTTTCCCGCAGCATCATGGATCTCGAGCGCCACCGGCCCGCTTGGCGCATGCGGCAAGTAATAATCAATGATCGCGCCATCGGGGGGATTCGTCCCCGCGGGGACTTCCGGGGGAAGCGGCGTGTCCGTGTTGGTGTCGCGGCGGATGCGGTATGCAACCGCGGGCTTGAAAAGTACAGCATCAGTGTCCGCCGTTTTTGCGTTCACCTGCCGCAGCGGCGTGATGTCGTCCAGAATCCAGAAGCCGCGCCCGTGCGTGGCGACGATCAGATCGCTATCGTGGATCCACAAATCGCGGTTCGCCGTGTGCGGCAGATTCAGTTGCAGCGATTGCCAGTGATCGCCATCATCAAAAGAAACCCACACCGCATTTTCCGTGCCCGCAAAGAGCAGCCCCTTGCGCACCGGGTCTTCGCGGACAACATCAACGGCCGCGCCGTTCGGGATTCCATCGACAATCAACTTCCACGTCTTGCCGCCGTCATGCGTGCGGTAGATGTAAGGATGCAGATCGTCCACGCGGAACCGGCTGACGGACGCGTATGCCGACATCTCATCGTAGTGTGAGGCAACCATCTGCGTCACTTTGCTCCATGCGGCCATCTCCGGCGGTGTAACGTTCTTCCATGTCTTGCCGCCATTGCGCGTCATCTGCAAGTTTCCGTCGTCCGTGCCGACCCAAATCGTGTTGATGTCGTGGAACGACGGCGCGATGGAATAGATCACCCCGCGATGCGCGTCGGCGCCCGCGACGCCATTCGCAAAATTGCCGACGCTGGATGGCAGGCCGGGTTTCTCCCGCGTCAAGTCCGGACTGATGACTGTCCACGAGTTGCCGCCGTCAATCGTCTTGAACAGCACGTTTTCCGCGAAGAAGAGTGTGCGGTTGTCCACCGGTGAAAAAATCAGGGGTTGCGTGCGATCATTTCGATAGCCCTGCGTGTTTTGCACAACGGGCGTTACCTTCCGCACCTGCCCGGTCACCCAGTCGTAGCGCGTGACGTCATTGCGGGCAGCGCCGTAAATAATATTCGGGTTGAGCGGATCCGGCACTGCATACGCATATTCGGTTGTTCCGACTGGATGCCAGTCGCGGAATGTAATTTCGCCGTCATTGCCGCGGCTGGAGATGCATACCGAGCCGCTGTCCTGCTGCCCGCTGCAAACGCGATAAGGAAATCCATTATCGGCGACGACGTGATAGAGCTGCGCCGTCGGCTGGTTGTACCAGGAACTCCACGTGCGTCCCCGGTTTGCGCTTACGAGCGCGCCTTGATCGCTCACCAAAAGAATAATGTCGGGATTATTCGGATTGATCCAGATGTTCTGGTAATCGTCGCCGCCGGGCGCGCCGCGGATTCCCGTCCACGTTTTCCCCGCATCCATCGAGCGCCACGTCACGGTGCTCGTGGTGTAAAGCACGTCCGGATCTTTCGGGTCCACTCTTGGCACGGGCAAGTCGCCGCCGCCGATTCGCGCGGCGGGTCTCGGGTCAGTGCCGGTGCGTGTCCAGCTTTCCCCGGCATCATCGGAGCGGTAAATCGTCACGCCGCGCCCGCCGCCCACGGTCGAGTAAATTCGGTTCGGATTCGACGGCGAAATCGTCACGTCCACCTGTTGGACCGGATCGGGCAAGCCATTCTTGATTTGTCGCCAGGTATCCCCGCCGTCGATGGACTTGTACAGACCCCCGGGTCCATTGAACTCGTTGCCGGAGGTCTCCCAGGGCCCTTGCCGAGTGGACCACAGCCCGGCGAAAACTACATTGGGATGCTGCGGATCAATCTCCACATCCGAGCCGCCGGTGTTTTCATCGCTTCCAAGAACTTTCTTCCACGTCGCGCCGCCATCGGTGGAGCGATAAATGCCGCGAGTCGCATTCGGCCCATAGGGATGTCCGAGCACCGCCGCAAAGACGCGGTTCGGGTCGCGCGGATCGATCGCTACCGCGGGAATCTGTTCTGCGTCATCCAGGCCGAGATGCATCCAGGTCTTGCCTGCGTCGGTGGATTTGTACATCCCGTCGCCAATGCTCAAGTCCGGGCGAGGCAATCCTTCACCGCAGCCGACATAAATGACATTGGGATCGGAAGGCGCAACAGCAATCGCGCCGATGGAACCTGTCGGCTCCGCATCGAATATCGGCTCCCAGGTTTCACCGTAGTCGTCCGTCTTCCACACGCCGCTATCCACGCCGCCGATGTAGAAAACGTTCGGCTGGCTCGGCACGCCGGCCGCCGCTCGCGTCCGGCCCGCGCGGTATGGGCCGACGTTGCGCCAGCGCATCTCTTGATACATTTTTTGTGGAATTTGTTGCGCGCGCGCGGGAATCACGCCCGCCATCAACCACGCCGCCGCCAATGCTGAGCTAACTTTAGCAAGCCGGATTATCCGGGAAACTCCAGTGCTGGAAGTACGCGTCATGATTCGCCTCCGATGACGCACGAATATACCTCCGCTGCGGGAGTCGCACAACGTCAAGAAAAAAATGAGTGGGCCAGCCGTGAATGAAGTCTATTCGTACCGCAGCGCGATAATCGGGTCCACACGCATCGCCCGCCGCGCGGGGATCCAGCACGCCAGCAGCGCCACCGCAATGAGCAAGGCGGACACGCCAAGGAAAATTGCCGGATCCGAGGGCCGCACGCGATACAACATACTCGCAACGAGCCGCGCTGCTCCAAGGCCGCCCGCCATTCCCAGCAGAGTCCCCGCAAACGCCAATCGCGCGCCACGCCCGATGATCATGCGCTGGATATCACGCGTCTGCGCGCCAAGCGCTATTCGGATGCCGATCTCCTGTGTGCGCTGACTCACCGCGTAACTCATCACGCCGTAAATTCCCACGGCGGCGAGAATCAGCGCAAGCGCGGCGAATACCGTAAGCAGCATCATTGTAAAGCGGCGCGTCGCCACAGATGCCGCAAGCAGCTCGTCCATCGTGGTTACTTCCGTAATCGGCAGAGTCGGGTCAATTTTGTGCACCTCCGCTTCAACTGCCGCGGCCATTGTGGCCGGATCGCCGGCCGTACGGACAACCAGAAATGGCGTCCACCCACCCGATCCATATACGTCGTACGTCGGCATCCCGTCCAGATTATGCTCGCTCACGTCACCCACAATCCCCACGACTACGAACCAACACGCCTGCGGCGAGAATGAACATATGTTGAATCGCTTACCGAGCGCATCGCCATCCGGCCAATATCTCCGGGCCATCGTTTGATTAATCAGTGTGTTTCTCGTGGACCGGTCTGTTTCCAAAAGCCACCTTCCCTGAATCAATGGAATGCGCATTGTTTCGAAATAATCCAAGCTCGCGACACGGGTTTCGGCGACTGGGCGCACCCCGGCGTCGGGAACTGGACGTCCCTCGATTATAAATCTCGACGCGGACCGAATCCCTGGGCTGAGCGGCAGTATATTCACACCCCCGGTTTGTTTGACTCCCGGGAGACTCCGTATCCGCGCCATCAATTGCTCGAATTCGCTCGACTCACGCTTGGAAATCGCTTTCGCTTGCCCCTTCGTCAATTTCATCGCTTCCGCAAAAGGCAGCGTCGGTTGTGGCACCTGCATCGTGAGAATGTGGTCCGCGCGGAATCCTGGATCCACAGCCAGCAAAAGTCGAACGCTCCGGATAAGCAGCCCCGCGGAAATAAGTGGAAACAGGCACAGAGCGATCTCCGCGACTACGAGAGCACCCTGAATCCGCTGGCTAGCCCCGCTCGCCGTCCCCTTGCTTCCCTCTTTGAGAACGGAATTCAAATCCATCCTCACCGAGCCGAACGCTGGAATCATTCCGCACGCAATCCCGGCGAGCATGCACACGCCGAACGCGAAGGTCAGCACCCAGCCATGCAAGCCCGCCGTTTTCACGCTTTCAATGTCAGGCGTCGCGAGTGATTTCAGAATAGAAAGCCCACCTGCTGCGAACGCCAATCCCAATGCTCCGCCGAAAACGCAAAGAATCACGCTCTCCGTCAAAAGCTGGCGAACCAATCGCGCCCGGCCTGCGCCCAGTGCGGCGCGAAGCGCCGTCTCCCTTTGCCGCGCGGCCATTCGTCCCAGCAGCAAATTCACGATGTTTGCGCACGCAATCAGCAAAACGAATCCGGCGATTCCGAGTGATGCCCATAGTGCCGTCCGCAATTTCTCCGCAGTGGGGTCCTCCAATGGCGCCACCGATAAGGTCCAATTCTTATGCGTATCCGGGAAAACCTTCTCCGCCTGCAGGTTCAGCCTCTCCATTTCCTGCTGCGCCTGCGCCGCGCTTGCGCCGGGCGCCAGCCGCGCGACAGTCTTGAAGTCGTGGGTGATGCGCGTCGTGAAATCCTCCGGAAACTGGCCAAGTGCGACCCATACGTCTACCGGTCGCGCGAGCGGGAACCCCTCGGGCAAGACTCCGACAATGTTGTAAGCAACGCCGTCAAGAAGAATCGATCGCCCAATCACTCCAGCGTTGCCGCCGAACCGCTCCTCCCACAGTCCGTGGCCCAGCAGCACCGAGCGCGCTCCCCCGACTCTGTCTTCCTCGGATTGGAAATTACGACCGGCGATAGGACGAATTCCGAGCACCGGGAACAGATTCGAAGAAGCGTAAGTCGCGCGAACAACCTGCGGCTCACTAAAGCCGGTCATATTGAATTGATCGCTGGGAGAGGTGTAAGCCGCCATATCCGAAAATAACGTCGCCCGGCGCCGCCAATCGAAAAAATCGCCGGGGGTCAGCCCGGTCTTCGGATAATTGGCGACGCTCGATGAACGGTAACTGCTCGACACTTCCACCAATCTGGATGGATCCGCGTAGGGTAACGGACGCAGAAGGATCGCCTCAACAACGGAAAACACTGCCGTGTTCGCGCCGATGCCGAGCGCCAGCGTCAAAATCGCAATCGTGGTGAACCCCGGGTTTTTCCGCAGCATTCGTAGCCCGAATCGTAAGTCCTGCCACAAGTCTTCCAGCCAGCGTGTCCCGCGTTCGTCGCGGCACTCTTCTTTCGTCAAATCCACGCTGCCAAATTCCCGTTTCGCCGCCATTTCCGCCTCCTTGGCCGTCATCCCCACCGCCACATTCGCCTGAACACGCCGCTCGAAATCGAAACGCAGCTCCTCATCAAGCTCACGCTCGGAATGTTTCACGTGAAACAATTCGCGCAAACGCTGCGGAATCAATCGCTTGCGCAATTTGAATTGGGATTCGCTCATCTCGTCGTCCGGTCTTTTCATTAATGCTTCGCCACCCCGTAATGTCGTCCCGAAACTAAATCGTCTTCAACACCAGCCCAATCGCCGCAGCCATCCGCTCCCAGTTTCCTTCCTCCACTTCCAGTTGCTTCTTGCCCTTCTGCGTCAGCCGGTAAAACTTCGCGCGCCGGTTGTTTTCCGATTCGCCCCACTCCGTCGCCAGCCACTTGCGGCGCACCAGCCGGTGCAGCGCCGGGTAGAGCGAGCCCTGCCGCACGCGCAGCGCGTCGCGCGAAATCTGCGCAATCCGCAGTGAGATGCCGTAGCCGTGTTGCGGCCCGGTTTGCAGCGTTTTCAAAATCAGCAGGTCGAGTGTGCCCTGCAGCAGGTCTGTCTTTGCGGCCGCCACGGTTATCCTCTCTTCTCCTAGACGCTCGACAAGAGTAAAACGTCACACCTGTCGAATGTCAAGGAGAAGCTCTGCAAACCATTGGACTGCGTTTTTCAGGAACGGTTAGCCCGTTAGCCGGTTGCCCATCCGCCAAAACTCAAGCAAGATGGCGCGCGGGAGCTGGCCTCAAAATGTGGTACGCGGAAGTAATTCTGATGGGCCTCGGCGTAGGCGTGCTCGTCGGACTGATGGGTATCGGCGGAGGAGTCGTCCTCGTCCCCGCGATGGTCTATCTCCTCGGATTCGACCAGCACTTGGCGCAGGGCACTTCTCTTTTTCTGCAACTCCCTCCGCTCGGCCTCGGCGCGCTGCTCGTTTATTGGCGCGAGAAGCGCGTGGACCTCTGGGCAGGCGCCGACTGCGCGCTCGGCTTCCTGATCGGCGGGTACTTCGGCAGCAAGATCGCCATCGGCATGGACTCGCGCAATCTACGTGGCGCGTTCGGCATCTTCATCATTACAGCGGCGTTGCTGTTGTGGTGGAAATCTCGTCCAAAGCCGGGATCAGCAGAGAGTTCCCCAACCCTTGATCCATCGCCCGAATCCATCTTTCGACGCGGCACCCGCAGTCCCCTGCGCCTTATTTTAATTCTAATTGTCGGAACGGGCGTCGGCGTCTGTTCGGGTTTATTCGGAGTGGGCGGGGGCGTACTGCTCGTGCCGCTGATGGTTCTGCTCTTTGCATTTGACCAGCATGTCGCGCAAGGCACCAGCCTCATTGCGCTCGTACCGCCCGTCGGACTGCTGGCCTTCCTGAATTACGCGCATGCGCAAGAAGTAAGTTGGAAGGTGGGCCTTCTGATCATGCCGGGAGTTTTCCTCGGAGGGCTCGTGGGCAGCCGCCTCGCGCAAAAATTATCGCCGCGCCGCATGCGCCGCGTCTTCGCCGCATTCCTCGCAATCCTCGGCGTATGGCAAATCGCCTCAGCGTGGCTGCTGAAATAAATTCGCGCCAGGCAGGCGCATGCAATTACTGTTGCTGATTCCCGCCCGGCCCCGCAATTACCGAAGCCGATGACGCGCCAAGCGGCGTGTGCAGTGTAAAAAGCCCTTCCGTCGCCGACGCCGCAATCACAGTGTGCGGCCCAGTCTGCGCCGTGAGCGACGGGAAATGGCCGTCACTGAGCGCGCCCGCAAGTTTCTTCCAGCTTCGTCCCTGATCTTCGGACACAAACACGCCATGATTGCTCGTCGAAATCACCCAGTCCGTTCCTTCCACCGCCATATCTTCCACCTGCGTGTCGGGCATGTTTTGCGAGCGCCACGTCAGCCCCGCATCATGCGAAACCACCGCGCCGGTGCTGCGCAGCGCGAAGATCGTCGCTTCATCCGCTATTACCAGCCGCTCGACTTCCTTCGGATGCAACGTCGGATCGGCCGTTGCCCAGCTCGCTCCCGCGTCGCGCGTAATCGCGAGCGAAATATCGCTAAGCACCCAGATGGATCGGCCATCCGCCGACGCGCGGACTTCATGCACTGTCGCGCGCGAATTCGCGGCGATTTGCATAAATGGCGTGTACATCGACCAAGACGCGCCGTGATCGCGCGAAGCAAGCAATCCTTCCGACGTCGCCGCCAACCAGATGTCCCGGCTAAACGCCATGTCGTAAACCTGCGAGCGAAGCGGATGCGACGCACCAGCCGCAGCACGCGCCGCCGGCGCAGTTTTCGCTGAAGTCTGTGACGATGATCGCGCACCCGGCTTCGTTCCCGCCTTCGTTGTTCGAGCCGCCGCCGGAGCCGCCGCTCCCATCGTAACAATTCCCGTCTGCACCCAGTTCGACTTCACGGCGTCATAACGCAGCAATCCGCCTGCTTGAGGCGCGGCCCACCATCCATCCGGCGCGGCGAACACATGCCGCCAAACCTGCGCGTTCGCGCCGTGCGAAATCGAAGTCCAGGTGTGCCCGCCGTCCGTCGTCGCGTAAATCGGCTCGACCGCGTTCGTCAGCATCAGCAGCATCCGCTCGGGACGCTGCGCATCGGCCACCACTTCGCGCACCTGCCGGTGCGTGAACCCGTCATTCGACGCCGAAAAAGTAGCGCCCGAATCGTGGCTCACGTAAACTCCCAGCCCTTCCACGCCCAAAATAATTCTTCCAGCGCGCCGCGTATCCAAAATCACCGCGCTGATTGTCCAACCCGGCGCTGTGATGCGCGACCAGTTCGTCCCGCCATTCGTCGTCTTCCACAATCCATCCGTCGTCCCCGCGTAAACAATCGACGCGTTCGACGGATCCTGCCGGATAATTTGGGTGCGCCGTGAAGGAAATGGAATCCCGCCGTACTTCGCCCATTTCTCCCCCGCGTTGTCGCTGTGATAGATGCCCGAGCACGCGCTCGCATAGACGTGGTCGGGATTTGCCGGATCCAGCGTGATGCTCATCACGTCGGAATCGTCAATCATCCCAGCCGAGACAGATTGCCAGTGCGCGCCGCCATCCGTCGTCTTCCACGGCAAATGAAAAGTTCCCGCGTAAATCACGTCGGTGTTCCGGGGATCCACAAGAAGCGAATCAAAATTGCGCAGGTCGGCGTGATTCATCGGCGAGATGCGCTCCCACTGCCCGCCGTCATCCCGCGAACGGTACACGCCGTCGAGCGTCCCTGCTAGCATTAGCCTCGGGTCCGCTTCCGATTGCACGATCGCGCGCACCGCTTGCCCCGAAAGTCCCGAAGGCCGCCAGGTCGCGCCGCCATCATCGCTGCGGTAAACTCCCCCGCCATTCGTGCCAAGCACACGCGTCGCCGCGTACACACGCTTCGAATCGCGCCGGTCAACCATCAGCGCCATTACCACCGTGTCGGATCGGTCCCCCGCCCGGCCAATCAGCCGCCAGTGCGCGCCACCGTCTTTCGAGGCGAAAATGTGCCCATCCACCGTGCCGAGGTAGATCGAATCCGGATCGCGCGGGTCGGCGGCCATCGAACGAACATCTCCGCCCGCAGGTCCCATCGGCTGCCAGTCCTGCGCCGCTGCCGGCAAAGCCTTTATTATCAATAAGATAGCGATGATTCCAGCCGTCCGAAGCAACGCACGCATTGGTTCCTCCCGGTGAAAGCGCCATCGGCGCCTTTCCAGGAAGATTAGGGAAAAGAGCGAGAGAAATATGCTGGTCTGGGGTTTAGTTCCGGGACAGTTGGATATGTCCGCATCTGGAACAGACCACTGTCCGGAAGGGCAACCATCTTGGACGCCGCCGAAGAGCCCTCCCGAAACGGAACATCAATTAAATTTGGGTGCGCATGGCGTGGCTGAAAAATGGCCTGAAATGATGGAAAGTTCGGCGCGGAATGGATTTCCAAATCGGATCCTGCTGACGGGCGGAGCCGGATTCATCGGCTCGCACGTTGCAGAGGCCCTGCTCGCGCGCGGGGCGGACCTCACCATTGTTGATAATCTCGACCCCATCTATTCGCCGGAATCAAAGCGCGCGAATCTGGAAGAAATCCACCGCGCCGGCGATTTCGTATTTCACGAAATCGATATCTGCGATTTCACACGGCTGAGGGAAGTTTTCGCCGCCTCAAAACCGCGGGCAGTAATCCACTTCGCGGACAAATCCGGCGTGCGCTCCTCTTTTGAGGATCCTCTCGCCTGCGGCTACGTAAACGTCACAGGAACTTTTCATGTGCTCGAACTATGCCGCGAATTTGGAGTTGCGCGATTCATCCTCGGCTCATCGGGTTCCGTTTACGGCGCGAACTGTCCCGCACCGTTTCAGGAAGACTGTCTTAATTTGCAGCCGGTTTCGCCATACGCCGTCACGAAACGCGAAGCCGAAAATCTTGCGCGCGATTACGCCCGCGTGCACAGAATCGCCGCCATCAGCTTGCGATTCTTCAGCATCTATGGCCCGCGCATGCGCCCGGATTCGGCAATTTTCAAATTCACAGACGCGCTTGAATTGGGGAATGCCGTGCGGATTCTCGGTGACGGTTCTTCAGCGCGTGACTTTACCTGGGTGCACGACGCCGTTCCGTCGATACTTGCTGCGCTCGAATACTCATTTGCCGCCGTGCACGCGTCGTCCAATGGCAATGGAAATGGAAATGGCCGCCGCGCATTCATTCCATTTGAGATCCTCAACCTCGGCGCTGGGACTCCGATCTCGATCAACGGCCTTGTCGCGTCGCTGGAACAGGCCACCGGACATCAGGCCAGCCGGCGGCATCTTCCAGCCGAAGCCGGCGATGTCCCAATCAGTTTCGCCGCGAATGCAAAGGCGCGCAGGCTGCTCGGCTTCCGTGCCGCAACGCCTCTCGAAGAAGGGCTGGAAAATTTTGTTGCGTGGCGCCGTTCATCGGCCGTCCGCTCGGAACGCGCATTTTCCAGTGCTTCGGCCGACTAGTCTTTCCCAAACCTTTGTTTTCGCCCGCAGTTTCTTGCGCTGCCTCGGGCCACGAGAGCCCTTTCCACTCGATCTTCAAACTCGTTGTGTCTCAAACATGTGAAGCGTATGATGCGCAGGCAAAGGCTTCAAATCTCAGAATCTTTTTAGGCGGAGAGGAAAATGGTCGGTGAATTGATTTCGGAAACAACTGGGCGTCGAATTGTCAGGCGCGTTGTGTCGGATGATCCCCCGCAAGTCGAGGTTTCGTTCGAGGACAGCGGCAAGATGCTCGGAATCGCCACAAATGGTTTCGGCACCTATGTTTCGACCATCCGCCCCGATGGCACGATCTATGGTGAAGGCCATGGCCTTCTTACGACCGCCGACGGCGAAGGCGTAACCTGGAAGGGTGCCGGCGTCGGGAAATTTACGGCGAATGGCGGCGTCAGCTATCGCGGCATGCTTTTTTTCCGGACGACTTCGCAAAAATTCGCGCGGCTGAACACGATCGGCGGCGCGTTCGAGTATGAAGTGGACCCGAAGGGCGGGACCGTTTCCAAGATTTGGGAATGGAAATAGCTTCCTTTATTATCGCTTTCGATGGTTGATATCCACTGCCACATTCTGCACGGGCTCGACGACGGCCCCAAGACTTTCGACGAGTCCGTGCAAATGGCCGAAATGGCCATCGCCGACGGGGTCACGCACGTCATTGCGACCCCGCACTCAAACGCGGAATACGCCTTTCATCCCGATCTGATCCGCGAGCGGCGCGACGCTCTGCAGGCGCGCGTCGAAGGCAGGCTGCAGCTCGCCACCGGATGCGATTTTCATCTCAGCTATGAAAATTTGCAGGACGTCCAGAAAAATCCCGCGAAGTACACTCTTAACCAAAAAAATTACCTGCTCGTCGAATTCGCCGACTTCGCCATCCCTCCGAATATTGACGATACGCTGCACATGCTCAAGCTACTCGGCTTGCAGCCGATCATCACCCACCCCGAACGCAACGGTCTGATCCGCCATCAGCCGGATAAACTCTGGCGCTGGCTGCGGCAGGGTTGTCTCGTGCAGGTGACGGCGCAATCGCTAATCGGAAGGTTCGGCCAGAGCACCGCGAAGACCCTGCTGGAATGGCTCGACAAAGAGAGAATTCATTTTGTCGCCAGCGACGCCCACAGCTTGCAGGGCCGCCCGCTGAAATTGCGCGAAGCATACCAGCTCGTTGCCAGGCGCCGCGGCGATGAAATTGCCGACGCGCTCTTTCACGCGAATCCACTCGCCGCGTTCAATGGCGCGCCGGTTCCCTACCTCCCCGACCCGCCTCCGGAAAAATCCGCCGCGCAGAAATTCCAGAAGCGCAAACGCTTCATCTTTTTTTAGCACGCTCCACTGAATCTGACTTAGCCGGCGCGAAATAATAAATTGCTGTCATCCAGAGGGCGGTTTTTGCCCGAAGGATCTGCTTTCGATTTTCGTTACTAATTTCATCCACGAGTCCCCGGGCTCCCGCCTGGGGGCGGCCAACACTACTTCTTCTTATGTTCCTCAAACCACGCCCCGATATAAGTCACCTTCGTCATTTGATGGCTCGGACGCCGGCTCAGCCCGTGCGGCTCTCCGGGGAATCGCACCAGCAGCGTTTCCACCTTCAGCAGTTTCAGCGCTTCGTAATATTCTTCCGCCTGCGTGATGGGAGTCCGGAAATCTTCATCACCCACCATCAGCAGCGTCGGGGTGTTCACGTCCTTGATGTGCATCAGCACCGAGCGCTTCTCATACTGATCCGGAATCACCCACGGCGGATCCGTGAACCAATATTTCGTGGCGAGGATTGGAATGTCAGCCGTTAGCGTCCAGCTCGTCCAGTCAATCACCGGATAATCGCAACCCGCCGCGCGGAAGCGGTGCGTGTTGTCAATCATCCAGGCGGTCAACACGCCGCCGCCCGAGCCGCCGGTTACAAAAAGATTGTCCGCGTCAACGTAACCCTTCGCGATCACCGCATCCACGCCGGAATTCAAATCGAAAAAATCATCGCCCGGATACGCGTGATTGATCAAGTTCGCGAATTCCTCGCCGTAGCTGGTGCTCCCGCGCGGATTCGTGTACAGCACCACGTAACCCATCCCCGCGTAAATCTGCTTCTCGACGTCGAACCGGTCGCCATAATTTCCAAACGGCCCGCCGTGGATTTCCAATATCAGCGGATACTTTTTAGCGGGATCGAAATCCGGCGGCTTGATGATCCACCCCTCGATCTTTCTCTTGTCTTTTGACGACTCCCACCAGATCTCTTCCACTTTTCCCGGATGCCTCTGCGCCAGCAATTCGCGGTTCGGCGCCACAATCAACTTTGGCTCGCCGCGCCCCACAATTCCCGTGGCGATGCCGCCGGGATTGTCGTTCAGAGACCAGTTGATCGCATACGTCCCATTCGGCCCCAGTGAAAACGCTCCGCCGCCGCTCGCGCTGCCGCCGCCTCCGAGGTGCTGCGTAATCACGCTGGTCGTCCCGTCCAGCTTCCCGAATGCAAATTTCGTGTCGCCTTGATCGTCGTACTGGAAATAAATGCCGCTCCCATCCGCCGCCCAGCGATGCACTGTCACGTCGCGATCAAGATTCGGCGTGATCGAATGGGGATTGCTCCCGTCGCGCCCCATCACGTAAAGGTGTGTCGTCTGGTGTCCCTGAAATTTCTCGTCGTATCCCGTGTATACGATCCACTTCCCATCGGGGGAAATCGCGGGGGCGTTGTCCGGCCCGTGCCGGTGCGTCAGCTGTTTCACGGCGCCATCTGCAACCGACATTTCGCAAACTTCCGTGTCATCCGGCTCGAAATCCGCATCCGCGCGCAGGTTCGCCGAAAAAATCAGCGAATTTCCGTCCGGCGACCACACAAGCTGCGGCGCTCCGCCCGTCGCGCTGCCGTACGACACGTCGCCTTTGCTCACTTGCCTCGGCGCGCCGCCATCCGCTGCGACCACAAAGATCTGCGTCGTGCCCGGCCGCAAATATCCCAACCCGTTAAATCTGTAAACGAGATCATCGAATATCCGCGGCGCGTCGGCCCAGTGCGCGCCTGCAGGAGCTGCCGGCAAATTCGCCAGCCGCGGCCCCGCAATCGGCACGCGCGAGCTGAATGCGATCCACTTCCCGTCGGGCGACCATGAGATTCCGCCGGGCGCGTTATCCAGTTCTGTCAGGCGCGACGTCTGCCCCGAGTCCATCCAGCGGACGTAAAGCTGCGTGTGCCCTTCATCTCCTGCGAGGTACGCGATGCGGGTTCCATCCGGCGACCAGCGCGGCGAAGTGTCGTTGTCGTGCCCGGAGGTCAGTGCGCGGTCGTCCGTTCCATCAAAGTTCACGATCCACAGATTTGTCTCGCGCGTGTCCGTCATCACATTCGGCGACGTTCGCACATACACGATGCGTTTGCCGTCCGGCGAAACCTGCGGGTCGCCCGTGTATTGCAGCCGGAAAATGTCGTAAGGCGTCAGATGGTCGCCGCGCTGCTGCATCTGCTGCTGCATCGGCCGCTGCATCTCCTGCTGCACTTGCTGCGCCTTCGCCGGTCGCGGAAAGCAAACCAGCGCCAACATCATTCCAATCAATGACACACCAAATTTCGCGCTTCGCGTGATTCGTCGCACGTCACACCTCCGAAGTCGATTTTGCGGAAACTCGTTCTATTGAATGAAAGACCACTCGCGCGCAACTCATACGCCCGCACGCTTGTGAAAATCAAGAATGAATCCGCGTATCAGGATCGCTCTCGGCAAGCTCGAAGGAGGACATGTGACTTTATGCGGTGCGGGCAGCGGATCTCGCGTTACTGCCTTAACCCTTCTTGGCCGCGCTTAATTGCGTTTCCAGCTCTTGAATCCACGCAACGTCTTCGCCCCGCCGTTGCCGTGTCTCGCGGATTAGCCGCATATTTCTTACCGTGGTCTCCAATTCCCAACTGTAACGAGCGAGCGCGAGCGCGGAGCCGGCGGCGTCCATCGCCGCGTCGGGATTGCGGCAAAGAATTTCAAGTTCGAGGAGTGTCGCGTGATCCCAGTAATCGCCGTTCGTGCGGATGCGCCGCAAGGCCGCGTAGCGCACCACGGGAAGAAGGTCGGCCTGCGCCTTGTCGGGCGGCTCCATCATCTCCATCAACGTCACCGCGTTGATTCCGGGATAGCAGTCGCGCCAGTCCGCTTCAAATCCCGCGAGGTAGGCGGCGATTGCCCGCTTCAATAAACCGCGCGCTTCGAGCGATTGACCCGCGTTACGCGCAGCTTCCCAGCGATCCTTGTAAATTCGGCCGAGCAGGGCATTGGTCTCGCTGCTTTCGCCGTAATCCTGAATCACCTTTAACAAAATCTCCTCCGCCTCCTTCCATTTGCCCAGGCGGTTCAGCGCGAGACTCAATTGCTCGCGAACCAGCCGCGTGCGCTGCAGCGGCTCGGGCATTCGGGCGTAAAGGTCCACCATGTCCTGATAAGCCTTCAGATCACGGAATGAGAGAAAGAGGTCGACGACGGTACCGGCCTCGACGTCTTTGAGATTTGCGAGCTCATCGCCATGCGCGATGGCGCGAACAGCGTCAATATTTTCCGCGCGTGCGGCGGCCAGCCTGCGCTTGAATTCCTTCGAGTACTCCACCTGCTCGCGGAAAATATCCGTTTTTTCATGATCGACTTCGATGCGCGGCATGCCGTCAATCAATTGGAAGAGCGGACTGTCGTCGCCAGTGTCCTCGCGCGCGCTGCGGAAACGCGCCGTGATTGCCGCCGCCGTTTGCTCGCAATCCACCGGGATTCCCGCCGCATTTATCTGGTAAGGCAGTCCGCGGAGGTTCGCGATGTCAAATGGCAGCGGGGTCCCGCCGGCAAAAAGAATGATGGTGCTGCGCGGCCGGACCGCGTGGCGGATGCCCAATTCATAATAGACGTTTGGATTCGCGCCGGTGATGTCGGCGACGGCGTAGTCGCAAAGCATCAGCCTCTCAAACATCGGTTTGTGGATCGAGCCGCCCACCTGCTCTTCGTCGGCGCGAATCGCGTCCAAACCGGCGGCATTGACGGCAGGGGCGATGAGCTGTTTGTAGACCTCGTCGAAGTCAACGACGCGTCCCGCGCCATCGGTTTTCTTTCCAAATGGCATCAGCACGAAGCAAAGCGGTCTCATTTCATCTCCGCGAAAAACCGGTCAGGAAAAAATCTCGAGGATCTCTTCGTACCTCTTGAATGGCGCAATCAGATACGCACCGGCCATCCCGCTCTTGCGCGCGGGCGCTGAGTTCGCCCATTCGAGCATGCGTTTCGCCAGCGCGAAGCCGCGCTCGCGCGCCGCCGCTCCGGCCGACTCCATTTCGCGCAACACCGGTTCGGGGATCACAATGCCCGGGACTTCGTTATTTAGCCGCACGGCCTGCTTGTAACTCGTCAGCGGCCAGACGCCGAGCAGAGTTGGAATCGGGCACGGCTCGCCGAGTTTTTTCAGGAACGCTTCCCAGTGGGATGGGTCAAAGAGCGGCTGCGTCATCGCGAAATGCGCGCCGGCTTCCACTTTTTCGCGGAAGCGTTCGATTTCGTAAGCAAGGTCTTCCGCCGCCGGATTCACGGCCACGCCGATAGTGAAGTTCGTAGCGCCGCCGAGGTTTTTTCCGGTCCAGTCCATGCCCTGATTCAATTTCGCCAGCACTTTCACGAGACCGATCGAATCCACCTCAAAAACTCCGCTCACTTCTGGATAATCGCCCACGGAAGGCGGATCTCCCGTGACCGCGAGAATGTTGCGTACTCCGCCCACCGTCCACGAGCCCAGCAGCGATGCCTGCAATCCGATCAAGTTCATGTCGCGCGTGGTGAAATGCGGAATCGTTTCCACGCCGCGCGCTTCGAGCGCGCCCGCAACCATCAGCGCGTCCATTCCAACGCGCGCCATCGCGCCGCTGTTGATGTCAATCGCATCCACTTTGCCGCTGGCAAGAATTTTATCCACCTGCTCGAACACGCGATCGAGTGAGATTCCCCGCGGCGGATCGATTTCAACTGAAATCACAAACTGCCCCGCCTGAATCTTTTTCCACATGCCGCTATCGGGCTCGCGGCGCACCGCGTGTGGCGCAACCTGCACCGCATCGCGCATTTGCAATTTGCTGCCGCTACCGGCGGAAATCCGCGCCGGGCTCATGGCCTTCACCGCTTCAGACATCGCGCGAATGTGATCCGGCGTGGTGCCGCAGCAGCCGCCGATGATCCGCGCGCCCAGCGCAACCGCGTCGCGTGCAAACTCCGCGTAATACTCCGGCGAAGATTTCGGATACACAGTGCGGTCGCCCATGCGCCGCGGGAATCCCACATTCGGCATCGCGCTCCGCGGGATTGTCCCCGCGCCGCGCGAAAGCTCCTCAACAATCGGAATCAGCGATTGCGGACCGAGCGTGCAATTCGTTCCAATCACCTGAACATCTTTCTTTGCGAGCCGTGCGGCGGCGTCCGCGGGGCGTACGCCCGCATCGGCTGTGCCATCTTCCGAGAACGTCATCTGTGCAACGATGGGAAGCTGCGAGAAAGAGCGGATCGTGTCAATGACAGCGAACAATTCCTCGATATCAGAAAACGTCTCCAGCAGGAAGAAATCCACGCCGCGCTCCTCGAGCGCCTGCGCCTGCTCGTGGAAACATGCGCGCAATTCATCCACGGGCACTTCGCGGACGTGCCGCGAAACTCCCGATGGCCCGATCGAGCCGGCGATCAAAACTTCATGCGGCGCGCCCTCGCGCGCCTCGCGCGCGATCTTTGCGCCCGCGTGGTTGATGCGCACCACTTCCTCGGCGAGGCCCATTGCGGCAAGTTTCAGCCGGTTCGCGCCGAACGTGTTGGTCTCAATCAGCCGCGCGCCGGCTTCGATGTAGGCGCGGTGGACACGGAAAACGGCTTCGCCCTGCGTGACGTTCAGCTCCTCGAAGCAGCGCTGCGCGCCGACGGATTCGTGGAGGAGCGAACCCATCGCGCCGTCGGCGACGAGGATCGCTGCTTGCAGCCGCGCATTGAAATCGTCTATTCGCATTTCCCGAGTCTTCTATCCTCTATCAAGTGGGCCAAACTGAGAAGAGTTTTCCTTCGCGCGACGCAAAAAACGTTTTTGCATGGAATTGGAACGCGACGAGCACTACCGAATGTGCTCGGCCATGCCTGCGATGGTGCTCATCAGATCGTATTTGGTGAGGATGTCGTAGCGCGAATCACCCATGTCCACAAAAACCGCGGGAGTCTCGTGACTGAGCAGGCGCGTCACGCGTTCGACGGGCGCGTCTTTCGGCACCGAAGGCAGGGGCTTGCCCATCACTTCGCGGATCACAAGTTTGCGCAAATCCTTCCCCTGCAGCGCGAGGTTCAGGATTTGGTCCTCGAAGATCGCGCCGATAGGGGTCTTGTCTTCAAACACGGGCAACTGCGAAATGTCCTGTTTCTGCATGGTGTGAAGCGCGTGAAAGACGGTCTGGTCGGGCCGCGCAATGATCAACTCGCGGTCTTTTCCGTTCTTGCGCTTGGCGTGCACGACGTCTTCGGCCTTGAGCGAAACTTCCGCGTCAGCGTAGCCGCGCTCGCGCATCCATTCATCACTGTACACTTTGCTGAGATAACGCATGCCGGTGTCCGGCAGGAAGGCGACAATGACGTCGCCCTTTTTGCAGCGCTTGGCCACGCGCAGCGCGGCGGAAATGCAGCCGCCGCCGCTGCCGCCGGTGAAAAGACCTTCCTGCTTCACCAGCCGCCGCGCCCACACAAAACATTCTTCGTCGGTGATTTGCTCGATATCATCGAGAACCTTGAAATCCATCGTGGATGGAAAAATATCTTCGCCGATGCCTTCTACAACGTACGTCCTGGCTTTCCCGACTTTGCCAGTCTTGAAAAATTCGTAGTAGAGCGAGCCGATTGGGTCCACGCCGATAATCTGAATCTTCGGATTTTTTTCTTTCAGAAAGCGCCCGACGCCGCTGATCGTGCCGCCGGTGCCCATGCCGCAGACGAAGTGCGAGATCTTGCCTTCGGTGTCCTCCCAGATTTCAGGGCCGGTGGTCTGGTAATGCGCTTCGGGGTTCATCGGATTTTCGTACTGGTTGGGATAAAAGGAGTTCGGAATTTCGCGCGCGAGTTTTTTCGCGACTGAATAATAGCTTCGCGGATCGTCGGGCTCGACCGCGGTGGGGCATACGATCACTTCCGCGCCGAGCGCCTTCAGCAGATCCACTTTTTCCTTCGACTGTTTGTCGGTGATGGTGAAAACCATTTTGTAGCCACGCACGGCGGCGACGAGCGCGAGTCCCATGCCCGTATTGCCAGACGTGCCTTCGATGATCGTGCCGCCGGGCTTGAGCAGCCCGCGTTTTTCGGCGTCATCGATCATGGTGACGCCGATGCGGTCTTTCACGGAGCCGCCCGGATTGAGGTAATCCACCTTGACGTACATCTCGGGCGCGAGCCCGGCGGTGATGCGGGTTAGCCGGACAAGCGGCGTTTTGCCGATGGCGTCAAGAATGCTGGTGCACTTCATAGCGATAATCTTCCTTCGTTTCACTCACGCGAGGTGAGCGGTCCCGCAACTTGCGGCTTTCGTGGCGATGATTTGTTTGCCGCAGTGAATCGAGTTTAGCACGCTGCCTGAGCCTTCTCTATGATTCAGCATTTCCCGTTTCCGAATTTCATCCGCCCCCAGGCGGGAGCCTGGGGGCTCGATGAGGTGCTTCGTGCGAACGCGACGCATAGCAACATGGCCTGCAGGTTCTAGAGTAAAATCCTCCTCGGGAGGAAAAACCATGCATCGGCGCCACAACTATTCCAGCGGCACACTCTGGGAGCCGATTGTCGGCTACTCGCGCGCGGTGCGCGTCGGCGACGTGATTCACGTTTCCGGCACAACGGCGACAGGGCCGGACGGAAAGATCGTGGGCGCGGGCGACGCCTACGCGCAGGCAGTGCAAACGCTCAAGAACATCGAGGCCGCGCTGAATATGGCGGGCGCGAGCATGCGCGATGTTGTGCGCACACGAATTTATCTGACCAGCATCGCCGACTGGGAAAAAGCCGGGCGCGCGCACGGCGAAGTGTTCAAAGCGATTCTTCCCGCGACGAGCATGGTGGAAGTAAGCAAGCTGATTTCGCCGGACATGCTCATTGAGATCGAGGCTGAAGCAATCCTCGCGCCCTAGGAATAACAGCGAGGGATCTCTTGATCAGTTTTCCAGCTATTTTTCTCCTTCCTTTGCCGGCGAGAGGAATTCACTTGCCGAAATCACAGTACCCCGCTTAGTGAAATACTTTTCGATGAGAGAGTGGTGGAGTTCCGGTTCGCTATCCATGCAGCAGTCCTGGATCACGATTACGCGGTAATCCATGTCAACGGCATCAACGAGTGTTGAAAGGACGACGCCGCTGGTGGCGATGCCGAAGAGGACGAGCGTGTCAATTTCATTCGCGCGCAGGATCATTTCAAGGTCCGTGCCGGTGAAAGCGCTGATGCGGTGCTTGGTGATGACGATGTCATCCTCAGCAGGCCCTAGCGCCGGATGAATCTCACCCATTTCGCCGGCGAAGAGATGCTGGCGCTCTTCGGAAGTTTTGACCGCGTTGAAGAGCGCGTTGCGCGAACTCACCTCCGGCAGTCCTTTGCGGAACCCGACCTTTATATGGATTACGCGCGCGCCCAGTTCGCGCGCTTTGGCGAGCACGGATGCGGCGCGGTCGAGAAAGCCCCCCTGGTCTTTCGCGTAAATGGAGACGATGCCCGCCTGCATGTCCATGCTGAGCACGGCTGTCCGCGAGGGATCGATTAGAGGATGGTGTGTCATTTGGCTCGCCTAATGCGTCTCAGGAAGGATACCTTTCCGCATGTCCTTTCGCCACGATGGCCTATTGGCATGCGCCTTCCGACGTCTCTTTTACGCTGCATTGCTGCCGTATTGGCCCCCCGGGGGGTACCCCCCTATCTTTTCGTAAGAGTGTGATTCTAAAGGACTTACGCCGACGTTGGCCGTTAAGAGTATGATTCTTAAGGACTTATAGTGTTTCACTTGTAGTAACTTAAGCATAATAGATTCAGCGACTTACGTTATTGGCGCTGCAATCGCCCGTAAGAGTGTGATTCTAATGGACTTAAAGTCGTTTAGAATCATACTCTTACGGGAGGTCCTTCACTTCGCTCAGGATGGAAGAGAGTCGCTTCCACAGCGGCGACTTTTCCCATTTTGGGAATGGCGTTCGAATGGATCGTCGCAGTCTGCACTTATGTATACCATAGCGTTATAACAATTGTCAATGAAAATCTTGGGTTTGATGCCAACGCGGGTGGCTTGGGTGGAAGGCCCAAGTCCGAACGGAGTGAAGGGATTGCTGAAGAAAGTGGAGATGGTGCGACTCGTCAACAAACTGCCCCAGCCCTACGAGGCCAGCTGGGCTACACATAATGTCTGAGGTGACGGAGCGCCCGGGGCTGAGCGTGTATCTCTTTGGATATGACTGTACTTGCGGGCCATATGTGGGAGGCGAGTTTGGAGGGGAGGATGAGTGAGATGGTTGGGGAGGAAATTGTGATTTGTCGTCTTCATGATGCAACGCCGCTTCGTAGTGCCGTGCCACTTCTCAGGGCGATCCCACGCCGACTCGCTGTGGCTATGATCATTGCTTTGAGCCTGTGTGCTGTGGCATGGAGCCAAAATCCGCCGGCCCAGCAGCAATCGCAAGGGCAGCAGCAGTCGCAGGGACAAAAGCAGGCACCGCCCCAGCAAGCGACTCCTCCGCCAGCGGCTTCGGGAGATGCGGCGCCCGCGCAGGGAACATCGCAGTCGCTTGGCGATGTGGCGCGGAAGTACCGCGAGGAAAAAGCGGAGAAGGAAAAGAACGGAACGCAACCGGCAGCCGTGTATTCGAATGAAGGGGCCCTTCCCAAAGGTGGGGCGAACGCGCTCGGGATGGCGCCCGCTTCGAATTCGCTCAAGCTGGGCAATGGTAGCGCAGGGAGAGGGGCCGCCTCAAATTCGGCGCCGACGGTGGGGGGTACGCTTGCGAGTCTGGATGACGCGCTGGCAAAGATCAATGCACTCGCGGCGCTGGATCGCGCGTCGCTTGTGAGGGCGGTCATGAACGGGAATGACGTTGATTTTCCCGGAAGAGCTCAATGGGAGCAGCGGTTGATGGCCTGCGGGATCTTTACGTGGACCGGGCAAGAAAACTAAACCGTGCGATGAAGGGGCTCTTGATCCAGGTAAAGGCGCTGCATGATGCGGATCCGAATTTGAATGATGATGACCCTCGCGCGGCGCAACTGATGAATACGGTGAATGAAGTGATCCGCGACGCGCAAATCACCGGAGATGAGTTTCAGAAATTGATGGATGAAGGGCCGGCGCTGGCGAAGCAGTATCAGGCGCGGCAAAACTAGCCGAAGAACATTTTTCCATCCCCCTGTTGGATTGCCCTGCCTTTGCAGGCCCCCCCGCGTTACAATCCCGCAAGAAAATATCGCCATGCCAATGAAATTAACCAAGCTGCTCGACCGGCTGGAAAAGTTCCATGGCAAGCCCGCCAAGACCGGCCCAAGCGTTGGGCCGACGGACCCATATGAAATGGCGCTGCACCGGAATGCGGGGTATCCGCAGTCGGATGTGAATTGCAACAAAGGATTTCAGTCGCTGAAGAAGACGATTGGATTGACGCCGGAGAAGATTCTTGCCGCGCCGCCCGCAAGGCTGGCGGAGGCGTTGCGGCCGGGTGTGATGATGCCGGCGCTTGCCGCGCGGCGGATGAAAGAGATCGCGGCGCGCGTGCTGGATGAATTCGGCGGAGACCTGCACGCAGTGATGAAGCGCGGGCCGGTGGAAGCGAAGAAAGCGCTGAAGAAATTTCCGACGATAGGGGATTCGTTCGCGGAGAAGGTGCTGCTGGTTGCGAAAGTGGCGCCAGTAGCGGCAGTGCCGGCGAACTGCGTACATGTGCTGCTGCGGCTGGGGTTTGGGCGCGAGACTAAGAACTATGCGGTGAATTATCGCGCGGCGCAGGAGGCCATCGCGGCGGAGGTTCCGGAAACGCATGAGGCGCGAATGCGTGCGTACCTGTTGATTAAGGAACACGGGCAGACGCTGTGCAAATTGGCGCGGCCGAAGTGCGATGAGTGCCCGGTTAGCGGTGAGTGCGGGTATTTCAAGAAAATGCGCGCGTAGCTTGTTAGTGCCGTAGGCCGGAGGCTTTGCGGATTTCGCGGCGGAAATCGGGTGCGGTGATTTCCACGGTGCGGCACATTTCGTAGAGACGCGAGCGGATGCGCTGGCCGATGCGTTCGCCGAGCGTATCTTCGCGCGCGATGCGGATGGATTCGCCGCTCGGGAGCTTGATGGGCTTGCGCGGAGCGCGTCCGGCGCGGCGCGCGGCGAAGGAATCGTCCGGGCCGCCTTCCGCGCCAGGTGAAACGGAAGATTCCGCGAGCGCGGTTGTGGCATCGCGCGCGTCGTCGGCGTAGGAAGGCTCGGGCGCGTCAAGATAATTCGAGGTGAGGAGCGTGACGCGCTTTTCGTTGTAACGCGTGGTGAGGATGTGGCCGATCATTTCGAGCGCCCAGTTGGAAGGCTTGCTCGAGCCGAGATCGTCGAGCATGAGAACTTCGGCGGAGAGCACGGGCTCGAGCAGGCGAGACTCGGTGATTGGGTTATCGGGATTGTAGCTCGCCTGAATTTCCTTCAAGAGTTCACGATAGTCGTAGAAGAGCGCCTCGTGGCCGCGTCGAATTAATTGCTTGAGGACGGCGACGCCGAGATGTGTTTTGCCGACGCCACACGGACCGATGAGTAGCAGGCCGGCGTCAAGAGTGAGCGGATAATCGCGCGCAAAACCTTCGACAACGAGCTTGGCCTGCGAGAGGCTGCGCTTGAAGGCGGGCGCGTCCTGCACGGAATCGTAAACGTCAGTCTCGAAATTATCGAAATCGCAGTGTTCATAACGCACGGGGATGCGGGCGCGCTGGAGCGCGCGGACGGCGCGCTCGGACGCGGCGCAATCGCAAAGGACGGCAACGCGCGGAAGCCCTGCCGATGCGCCGGGCCTGGCGTCTTTTGAAATGACGAAGGAGCGCTGGGCCGCGGCGGCGGCCGCGCGCGCGGCAAGTTCAGGGACGCGGGCAACGGCGGGCGAAAGCTCGACATCACCTTCGAGAATTTTATAGCCGGTGCCGCCGCACTTTGGGCAATCGGGTTGCGCCATGAATTAAGAATAGGCGCGGAAACGGTTGGGCGCAAGCTGCGGCGGCTGTGGAAAGTTTGCGCGGCTGTGGATTACGCGGACCTAAGAGAATTTCTAATCCGGGCGGGTAATGTGGAATGGAATGTGGACGACGGCTTCGAGCGCGACGGGCGCACCATTACGCGAGCCGGGCTGAAATTTCCATTGGGCAAAGGCTTCCATTGAATTCAAGTCGAGCACCGGATCGAGCGAGCGTATGACCTGGATGCTGTCAACGGAACCGTTCTCGCGGATTATGGCGTAAAGGACAACTTCGCCTTCGATGCGCGCCTTCACCTGATCGGGCGGGTAGGGCGGGTCGGCCTTATGTGTGGGAATGGGGCCGGAAAGCTTACCGGTCTGACGGCGCGCAATCGCGGCAGGGCTGCCGTCGTCTTCAAGCTCGGCAAAATTCAGGATCCAACTTCCCATTTTGCTGGAGATGTTCGGCGAGTTGACATGCAAAGTGTAGAAAGTGCGCTCGCCGAAAATATGTTCGGGAGGCTCGCCGGGCTGAAGGCGTCCGCTGATCGAGGAATCGGCAGGCTTGGGAGCGGGCGGGGCCGCGTTGCCGGGCGCCGAGCGCGCCGCCATGCCCGGAGTAATGCGCAGCGATGGGAGCCTATCTCGAGTATAGGGCGGGCCGCCGAGACCAGAGGCGCCGGATGAATTCCGTGGACTGCCTCCGGTGATGCTGACGCCGGATTGGGACCCCTTGCCGCCAGCCGAGTTGCCGCTGCCGCCCGGGCTTCTGGAATCTCCGCCCGTGCCGCCATTTCCGGCAGCCCCGTTCGCCGAGCCGCCGGGCACGCCGGGCTGCTTTCCATCCGGAGAGATTGCGGCGCTCGAGTAAAGATTGCCCGCGGGCATCTGCGGAGGGGGCGGCACGGCCGCAGGCATCGCGGAAATTGCGATGACGCGCTGATTGTTGCCGGAGGCGACCTCCGGCGGAGGATCCGCTGAAGATGTGAGGGTGCGGACTTTTTTCGGAGCGGAAATGGCGGAGGAGCCGGAGTTGATTCGCAAGGCCGGGCGAGCGGGATCCGGAAGCGCGGCGACATTAATGTCCGCGGGATTCCGTTCCTGGTTTGGGATTTCGGGCACAGCGACGTCCCTGTTTTTTTGAGGGACGGGTTGATTAGGATGCATCTTGGCGAACTCTCGCGCGGAAATCTGAAGCTTCGGCCGCGCGGGTTCATCCGGTTGCCAGATGACAATGTTGGGCAGAGGCGGAAGAATTTTCGGCGACTCGGGGGGCATGTCAGGCTGGATGAGTGTTTGGCGCGGATGTGTGGGCAACTTCGGCGCGGAAATGATGGTCTGGCGCGGGTGGAATGCGTCGGCCCCGCGGCGACGCAAGGGCTTTGCAGGGTTGCCGGGAGTGGTCACCTTTTTTTCCGAGCCTCTGGGGGCGATTAGAGGCAAGTCCTCAATGGGCCCTGACCAGGTCAGGTTGAAATCGGGCATGGCCGCGACGTGCAGGGGCGTCCAGAGGAAGCTGCCAAACTGGATGAGGAAAAAAGCCGCGAGCGCGTGCCAGACGAAAGAAGTGAAGATAGAGCGGCGCGGAACACTGCCGGTGATGTAGCACCCGCGAAAATTTTCGCCCTCTTCGAACTGGTGAGGGCCGGGGGGCTCCGCGTACAAAGAGCAGAAATTGTCCCACAGGCGATTGGCCGCGCCGCGCTGCCAGGGAACGTCCAAGCGCGGGCCGAGATTCCGCTCAGGGAGAGAATCCTGCTGGGAAACTGGCGCGGAAATAATCCGCAGAGACATAGGCGGCGATTATACCTCGTTGAGCGAATTGAAAAAGGGGACGGTTGGGGGACCCCATCATGCTTGATGCCTGAGCGAAAGGTTCAGGTAGGTTTGACGCACAAGTTGGGCTGATGGTTGGATTGGCGGTAGGAATGAGTATTGCGAAGGCATTTGTGAGGCAGAGTTCCCTGGCTGACAGGGTGAGCGGCGCACGGTAGAATGCGCGAGGCGCGAACAAACCGGCGAGGCGCGAGGGAGAGTCCGTGGACCTGGAACTGAATGAAGAGCAACGGCTGCTGCAGCAGACCGTGCGCGAATTTGCGAATTCGGAAGTGAAACCGCTGGCGCGCGAGCTGGACGAAACGGGCCATTTCCCGCGCGAAACATTTCGCAAGGCCGCGGAGCTGGGGCTTACGGGCGTGGCGTTTCCTGAAGAATATGGCGGCGCGGGGTTCGATCATGTGGCGTATTCGATTGTGATTGAAGAGATCTCTCGCGTTTGCGCTTCGACTGGCGTGATTCTTTCGGTGCAGAACTCGCTCTACTGCGACCCGGTCTACAGGTTCGGGACGGAGGAACAGAAAAAGAAATTCCTCGCGCCGTTTTTGCGCGGCGAAAAAATCGGTTGCTATGCGCTGACGGAGCCGCAGGCGGGGTCGAATGCCGCGGCGCTGCAAACAAAGGCCGTGTTGAAGGGCGACGAGTATATTTTGAACGGGACGAAGGCGTGGATTACCAATGGCGGCGCGGCCGATGCGGCGATTGTTTACGTGAACACGGATCCCGTGAAGGGCGAAAAGGGAATTACAGCGGTGGTGGTGGAGAAGGGGACGCCGGGATTTGCCGTAGGAAAAGAAGAAAAGAAACTGGGAATTAACGCGACGGCTTGTGTCGAGCTTTCCTTTACGGATTGCGCGGTGCCGGTGGCGAACAGGATCGGGAACGAGGGGGAGGGATATAAGGTTGCGCTTTCCACGCTCGATGGCGGGCGGATCGGGATCGCGGCACAGGCCTGCGGAATTGCGCAGGGGGCGTTTGAAGCGGCGCTGAAATATTCGCAGGAGCGCATGGCGTTCGGACATCCCATTTCACAGTTCCAGGCGATCCAATTCATGCTGGCGGACATGGCGACGGAGATTGACGCGGCGCGATTGCTAATTCGCAAGGCGGCGTGGAAGCAGGACTCGGGCGCGCGATACTCGATGGAGGCGGCGACGGCGAAACTATTCGCGAGCGAGATGTCCACCCGCGTGACGCACAAGGCAATTCAGATTCATGGCGGGTATGGGTACAGCAGGGAATATCCCGTCGAGCGAATGTATCGCGACGCGCGCATTACCGAGATATATGAAGGCACGAGCGAAATTCAGCGGCTGGTGATTGCGGCTTGGGTGTTGAAGTCGTACTGACGCGCGAGGGTTTGCGCGCAGATTCTTCGCAGCGCTTCACGCCGCCTACCGGCGGTGTATCCTCTAGAACATGATGGAGCTGGATTTAGGCGCGGCGTTTGATCCTGCGCAGGACGAGGAATTCTTCGCCGCGCTGCCCGCGGCGCCTGCCGTGGTGCAGATCGAGCCACGCGCAGAGCTGGCAAATGCGCGTCCGTACCTGATTCGGACGGCGGATTTGCGCACACGGATGATGCGATTGCTTGGGCCGCGCGATCTGGCCGCGGATCCAACCGCGGCGCGCAGGTTGGACTTGCGGCAATTTGCGGATGGCGTGCGATACCGGTTGACCGGGTCGTTGTTTGAGCAAATCTTCGTGCTCTGGCAACACGCGCGTCGCGCGGACCCGCGCGGATATTACGCGCGACTGCGGATGCGATGGCCCGCGCTGCTGAAGGTGAATCTTGCGAACGCGTATCCGCGGTGCTACGTCACGCGGCGAATCCGCGCGGATGAGAGCGGACGGCCCGCGGGCGGATTTTATTTTGGCCCGTTCGCGTCGCGGCGCGCGGCGGATGCATTTGCGTCGGAGTTTCTGAACCTGTTCAAAATCCGGCGGTGTCAGATCAAAATCCGGCGCGACCCGGCTTTTCCCGGCTGCATTTATTCCGAAATGAAGATGTGCCTTGCGCCGTGCTTCGCCGGATGCTCCCTGGAGGAATACGCAAGCGAGACCACGCGCGTGGTGGATTTTCTTGCGACAGCCGGCGGGTCGTTGCAGGCAGAACTGGAACGCGAGCGCGAAGCGGCGAGTGAGGCAATGGACTTTGAGAAGGCCGCGGCGGTGCACAAGCGGCTGGACAAAGTGAGCGAAGTGCTACGCGGATTGCCGGAGCTGGTGCATCCCATCGAACGGCTCGACGCGGTGATTATGCAGCGCGCCGTGGAGCCGGAAACGATTGCGGTATTCGTCGTGCGATGCGCGCGAATCGCGGAGCCATTTCAGCTGCGGTTTGGGCCGACGGCCGAGCCGCGCTCGGCGGAGGAGATCCTTCGAGAGCGGCTGAGCGAGCCCGCGACGCCGGACTTGGGCGAGCCACTTGCGGATCATCTTTCGATGGTTGCGAGATGGTTTTATTCGAAGCCGCGCGCGGGAGAGATTTTTTATAAAGAGAAAGAGTGGCCGCTTCGAAGGATGGTGCGGGCGTGCGCCCGATTATTGGCGCAAGGAGAATCCGCCCCCCGGCGGGAGCCCGGGGGCTCGGCGAGGAAATCTGGGGCGTTGCCAAAACGCGATTCGGGAAAGAAGTCTTAGCCGCTTCGAGAATCAATACTGCGAAGACTGTTATACTGCCGCGACAATCAAGGACATTCTGAATATGAGCCGCCACGCAACTGCTGAAGGAACACAGCGCTATGCCCAACGATTTGCCGGGCGCACTCACGACACACATTTCCGGATGATTGCGGACCCCGCCGCGCAAAAGAGCGAACGCAAACAGGGTGCGCAGCAATTGGCGATTTCCACGGTCGGGATCGGGACGTATCTCGGCAATCCGGATGAGGCAACGGATCGTGCGTACGCGGACGCGGTAATCGCCGCCGTGGAATCCGGCTTCAACGTGGTTGATTCGGCGATCAATTATCGCCTGCAGCGAAGTGAACGCAGCATCGGCACGGCGCTTGCGGAACTTGGGGCGCGCGGATACGAGCGCGAAGAGATCCTGCTCTGCACGAAGGCGGGATTTTTGACGCCGGACGGCACGATGCCGCCGGATGCGGGCGCGTATTTCGAGAAGGAATTTATCGCGCGCGGAATCCTAAAAGCCGATGAGATTGCGGCGGGCTGCCACTCGATGGCGCCGCGCTATTTGGCGGACCAGCTCGAGCGGAGCCTGCGAAATCTGGGCGTGGAATGCCTGGACGTTTTTTATCTGCACAACCCCGAAACACAACTGAGCGAGCTTTCGCGCGGCGATTTTCTTGCGCGGTTGGGCGCGGCATTCATGTGGGCGGAATCGATGGTGTCCGCGGGAAAGATGTGCGCGTATGGGATGGCGACGTGGAACGGATTTCGGGTGCCGCCGGATTCACCGGAGCACGTTTCACTCGCGGCCGTCGAGGCCATGGCGCGCGAAATCGCCGGCGAGGCGCACCACTTCAGGTATGTGCAACTCCCCGTGAACCTTGCGATGACGGAAGTGCTCACGCTGCCGAATCAGGAGCTCGACGATAAGCCGGTGACAATGGTGGAGGCAGCGGGCACTTTTGGCATTCATCTCATCGGGAGTGCGGCATTGCTGCAAGGGCGGATGACGCGGAAGCTGCCGGACTTTGTTGCAAAGGCAATCGGTTTGGAGAATGACGCGGAGCGCGCGCTGCAATTCGCCCGGTCAGTGCCGGGGATGGCCTCGGCGCTCGTGGGGATGAGCCACGCGGAGCATGTGCGCGCGAACGCGAGGCTTTTTGCTGAGCCGCTGCTCGATGCCGAGCAATTCGCGCGGCTGTTCTCCCGTGGCGAAAGCGCGTAAAGCCGCGCTGCAAAAGGCACGCAGCTATTACTCCGACAAAACAGGGTGACGCGCGATGAGCCACTTCGCAAGCGCGGCGTCCACTTCCTCCAAATGGCCTGCGAAGAAATGATCCGCGCCCGGGACAATTGTGACCTGCGTCTCACGCTGAACCGCCTTCGGGAATGCCTCTACAAGCGCTTGAAGTTTCGCGGGCGCGCCGTACTGATCGTTTTCGCCCTGAATCAAAAGCTTTGGCTTGCCGCACGCACTCAGATACGTCATGTCCGAATTGTTCACAGGCGCGCCGAGGCCAACCAGCTCGGCGACGCGCGCGTCGCCGCATCCCACACGCAATCCCACGACGCATCCAAAGCTGAATCCCGCGAGAGCCAGCGGGAGGCGCGGGAATTCTCCGGCAAGGAAATCGAGCGCCGCGCGGACATCATCCTGTTCTCCGACTCCGCGATCGTGCTGGCCTTCGCTCAGGCCCGCTCCGCGGAAATTGAAGCGCAGCGACGGGATTCCCAGGCGGTCCAGCGTGCGCGCCAATTGATAGACCACCTTGTTGTGCATCGTGCCGCCGAACAGGGGATGCGGATGGCACACGACCATGGCAATCGGCGCACCCCGCGGTAGGTCGGGCCGCGCGGGAGACCACAGGAGCGCCTCGAGACGTCCAGCCGGACCGGCGATGCTGACGCTCCGATGCGCATGTGCGTTTGCCACGATGAAATTAAAGTGTAGCCTGCGCGGCCCGCTCAGGAAAGAAATTCCACGCCGAAGCAAACCAGCCGCCGCTCGATGGGATGGTTGGCTATGCGCGCAATTCGGCCGCGGCGCCCGTCTGAAGAATTCCACGGCCCCCGTGGAAAATCGAACTTCACGATTTCCCCCAGTTCGTAAACACGCAATGAGCAGAATTGCAGCCCGCTGCGGGAAATGTCCATGGTCATGGCGTCGTCGGGCCACGATGGATCCCCGCCCCGAACGCGAATTAGCAGCGCCAGTTGATTTCGCGATTGGCGTCTGCGATCCGGGCCACTGTGTTGCTTCCGGGCCGCTGCGTTCGCAGACAATTGGGAAACGCCCGCTCGATGTTCCGGCTTGCTGAAATCGGAAAACTCGATCCCCGCGAGATATCCACCCGATGGCGTCGTCATCGCGCGCGCGATGTGCGCCGAAGTCTCGGGTTCCGCGCCAGTTGCACCCGCATCGAAGGGAAATGTCGCCCAGACGAGCATGCCTTCCCTGCGCGGTTCGCGGCTCGCGACCAGCAACCCGCCGCGCCCGGCATCGAGTGTCTCCAAAGTTTCGGATTCGAGACCCAGCGGGCCGAGCCAGCGAAGCCGTACGGGAAGCGACAACAATGCGCGTGGGTGACGGCGTCGCTCCACGTGCAAGCGTTGGGAGGGTGGCAGCCAATCGGCTGTGGGGTCAGAGTGCGACACGTTCCTCTTCAACGATTCCATTTTACTCCGCTGCGGACTAGTACCGCTTTCTGATTGCGAATTCGTTACTTCGATGCTAGCTTTGGGCCATACGCCGCACCTTACCCGGGGGGGGATATTGGAAACGAGTTCGGAACGCCGCGGTTCCAGACGATTTACCATGGCGCTGCCCATCACGGTCCATGAAGCCGGCGGAGAACGTTTGAAGCGGCAGGGTGAAACACGCGACGTCAGCTTCCGCGGGCTCTACTTTGTTTCCAGCTCGAATTTTGAAGTCGGGTCAAAGATTGAGTTTGTGCTGACGCTCCCGAAGGAAATTACGCTCGCCACCGACGTGCAAATCCGGTGCAGCGGGCTTGTAGTGCGCGTGGAACCGCATCCCGAGCATGCCGGCATCGCCGCCCGCATCGAGAAGTACGAATTCCTGCCGCAGGATTGATCGCTAACCGGCGGTTTTCCAAGCTTGATTCAGCAAATGATTTGCGGATTCGTTGTAGAATTGCATTTGCGGCTCTGCCCGGTTCCGAAGAGCCCGCCCGTTGAAGCGGGAAAGAGAGGTTGCGATGGACCGATTTGATCCGAAGACCGCGCTCGAGGAACTTTCCGAGGACGCATTGCTCCCACATCCCGTGCGCATGCGGGACATGATGCTGCGCGTAAAGGTGGCGCCTGATGAAGCCACCGAGATCAACCGCGAGTTTCAAAGCTATCTGACGCATTACGGCGAGGCCCAGCGCATCGCCCGGGGCATTCTGGAAAAACTCGCAGTAGCTCAGCCGAAGAACGCCTGACGCGCGCCGATGCGCGAATTTCGCGCCGCGGCTCCCGCCGCGCTACAATTAATGTTTCATGCCACGCATGACCCTTCTGATTGACGCGGACGACACGCTCTGGGAAAACAATGTTTTCTTCGAGCAGACGATCGAGGAATTCCTGACCCTCGCGGAACCCCTTGGCTATTCCCGGGAATATTCGCGGCGCATCCTCAACGAAACCGAGCGGCGCAATATCCGGCAGCATGGATATGGCGTGCAAAGTTTTGGCAAGTCGCTTGAGGAGACTTATCTGAAGCTCGCCGGGCAGATGGCCCAGCGGCGGACGGTCGAACAGATAAAAAGCCTCGTTGCTGGGCTGGAAAAAATTCCGCCGAAGCTGATGGAGGGAGTGCCGGAAACGCTCGATTACCTTGCTGGAAAACACCGTCTAATCCTGTTTACGAAAGGGCAGGCGGCGGAGCAAGCGGGGAAGGTCGAGCGCTCAGGCCTGCAGAAATTTTTCGCCGCGATTGAAATCGTAAGCGAAAAAGACGCGACGACCTACACGGCGCTTGTTGACACTCACAAAATTGTGAAGTCACACGGGTGGATGGTGGGCAACAGTCCCCGCAGTGACATCAATCCCGCGCTGCAAGCCGGACTGAACGCTGTTTTTATTCCCCACAGCAATACCTGGGCGCTGGAACATGAAGAATTGCAATCAGGGATGGGACGGCTGCTGGTGCTAGCCCAATTCCGGCAGCTTCGCGATCACTTTTGACCGGAACACGGCGTCAGTTTCGCCACTGCCCAATTTGGCCCGCCCCGCATATTGCGCGAGACATTTTGGCGCTTTTGATTTTGCGCGCGATTTATGAATATGAAGCTCAGGAGGGCGCGGACTTGGTCGCGCCGCGATGCACACCATGAAAGCAGAACAAGCAATGGCAACCGACTGGCGCGCGGATTGGTTTGAATTCGACGACGTCGCTTATTTGAACGCCGCGGGACAAGGCCCGCTGCCTCGCGTGGCAATTCGCGCGGCGCAGAATTCGCTCGAATGGAAGAAGTTCCCGCACAAAATGCCGGATGAGGCTTACTTTGGATTGCCGGGACGCGTGCGGGGATTACTTGCGAAAATGATCGGCGCGCCGCCGGAAGAAATCGCTCTTACCACCGGCGCCAGCACAGGGATGGCGGCCGTCGCGCACGGGTTGAAATGGAAGCCTGATGACGAAGTGCTGATTGCACGCGGCGAATTCCCGTCGCACTTTGCCACGTGGGTGCCGATGCAGGAGGCGGGCAAGTTGCGCGTGCGGGTTGTCCAGCCGCGCGAGCGCTTCATTACCGCGGATGACTTGATCGCCGCAATCGCGCCGCGCACCCGGCTGATCTCCACAAGCCTCGTGAGGTTTGATGACGGCGCGCTTTGCGATGCGCCGAAGCTCGCGGCGGCGGCGCATTCGGCTGGCGCACTATTGTTGCTTGACGCCGCCCAATGTGTCGGCGCGATGCCGATGAACGTGGCTGAACTCGGCGCGGATTTTATTGTCGCTTCCGGGTACAAGTGGCTGCTCGGCCCGTATGGCACCGGATTTTTCTGGGCGCGGAGCGACCGCATCACAGAGATGCAGCCGGATTCAGGATACTGGGGCGCGCTCGAAAGCGCTTCGGATTTCACGCGCCTTTCATCGGGTGAAGTGAAATTCAAAAAGGGCGCGAGCCGCTGGGACATGCCCGAAACTTCCAACATGTTCAACCTTGCGCCGCTGGAAGCATCGCTCGAATTTGTGTTACGTGTGGGCGTAAAGACCGTTTGGGATCACTGCCGTGCTTTTGCGGCGCAAATTATTGACCGGTTGCCGGTTGACCGTTGCGTTCTCGCGAGTCCCGCCGATGCGCGCGCGCGCGGGCAATACGTATGCGTCGCGGCGCGCAAAAGTGAAGAGACGCCGCAACTTTTTAAGAAGTTGACCGAAGCGAGCGTAATTGTCAGCCTGCGCGAGGGCGCGTTGCGCATCGCCCCGCATCTTTACAACACGGATCGTGACGCGGACCGCCTCATCCGCGCGCTCACCGTCTGACTGTCACTGGAGATATCAAGAATGCCCGAGCCAGCTCTGACGCCGCAAGCGCAGCCATACAAACGCGTTGCCGTCATGGGCACCGGCGCGGTCGGAGGATACTTCGGTGGAATGCTTGCGCGCTCGGGAGCGGAAGTGATGTTCATCGCGCGGCCTGCAACCGCGGAGGCGATTTCACGCCGCGGGCTTTTCATTGACAGCGCGAAATTCAAGGAAACGATTCGCGCGGAGGCCTCCTCGGATCCCGCCGCCATCGCGAATTCTGAACTCGTTTTATTTTGCGTGAAGACGACGGACACGGGGTCCGTCGCGAAAACAATTCTGCCGCATCTGGCACCCGGCGCGGTCGTGCTCAGTTTGCAGAACGGAGTTGATAACGCTGAACAGCTTGAAGCGGCGGGGATTCACGCGCTCCCTGCCGTCGTATACGTGGCGGCGTCAGTGCCTGAGCCTGGTCGCATCAAGCACTCCGAGCGCGGCGACCTTGCCATCGGCGGCCCGGCGAACCGCCGCGCGGATTTGGAGCGCATCGCGGCGACGTTCGACAAAGCAGGCGTTCCGTGCAAAATCTCAGAGAATATTCAGCTGGATTTGTGGAACAAGTTCGTTTTCAATTGCGCGCTCAACGCGACAAGCGCGATCGCTCAGGTGGGTTACGGCGCAGTGGCGCAGAATGATTGGAGCCGTGAGACAACTCTCTCCGCCGCGCGAGAGACCATCGCGGTTGCGCGCGCGCAGGGCATCGAGCTTCCGGAAAGGGACATTCTCGAGCGGCTTATTCAATTTGCGCTGAAGATGGGTCCGGTCACTTCATCCACGGCGCAGGATATCGCGCGCGGCAAGCGCACCGAAATTGATTCGTTAAACGGGTATGTCGTGCGGCGCGGCGCGGCCCTCGGCGTGCCCACGCCTGTGAACCACACACTGACTGCTCTATTGAAATTAATTGAAGCGAAGTTCTGAAGTTAGCAGGAAGATCCAAGCTACTTGTGCACTCGAATCGCGCGCGGCGGTCCAATTCGCACAATTGCTTCGCGCGAAGGTTTCGTTTGCGCGGAGCGCATCACGGGCGCCAGTTCGTTCTGCACGAAGCGCATGAACTGCTCCATCTGACTCTGCATGCCGTGCATTTTGTCGCGCATGTTGAGAATAATCTCGATGCCCGCGAGATTGACGCCCATCTCGCGCGCAAGATTCAGGATCACTTCCAGCCTCTCGAGATCCATGTCCGTATAAAGACGCGTGTTGCCCTGCGATCGCGACGGCTTTAGCAATCCGGCGCGTTCGTAAAGCCGCAATGTTTGCGGATGGATTTTATAAAGAGTAGCGACTGCGCTGATCATGTAACCCGCACGCGCTTTTTTCTTGGTCTTTGCAGCCATTGGTTGTTTTCCTTACACGCCCGCGCGTGAAAATAAATCCTTCCGCGGATCTTCCGGCGCGAGCTTGGTCAATTCCTTGAGCAGGTTCCGCACGCGTTCATCCACCGTGTCCGGCACAACCACTTGCAGCTCGACGTATTGGTCCCCGCGTTTGCCCGGAGCTTTCACGCTCGACACGCCCTTCTCCCGCAGACGCAGTTGACGCCCACTGGAGGAAGCCGGTGGAATGCGCAGCATCGCGCGGCCGTCAATCGTCGGCACTTCAATTTTTGTGCCGAGCGCAGCCTCGCTCACCGTAATCGGCACGCGCGTGTAAATGTCGTCGCCCTGCCGCTCGAAATAGGGGTGCGGCTGCACATCGAGAACAATGTAAAGATCGCCCGGAGGCGTGCCGAGCGTGCCCACATTGCCTTTGCCCGAAATGCGAACGCGCGAGCCGGTGTTTACGCCTGCCGGGATTCGGATATCGAGAGTTTCCGTGCGCTGCACCCGGCCTTCTCCGCGGCAATTCCGGCACATCGTGCGTAAATGGCCCGTGCCGCCGCAGCGCGGGCAACTCATGTTGAAGCGCATGTTGCCGCTCCCGCGGGTGATCTGCCCCGTGCCGCCGCATTCGGGGCACACCTGTTGCGAATTTCCTTGCGCGCCCGTGCCGTGACATACCGGACAACTATCCAGGCGAGTGATGGTGATTTTCTTTACGGCTCCGCGTACGGCGTCCCAGAATCCAATTTCAAATCGATATTCGAGGTCGCTGCCCGGTTCGCGAATCGGCCCAGCTGCCTCCCCACCGCCCCCTCTGAAATATTGGCTGAATAAATCGCGAAAGCTCGTGCCGCTGGAGCCGCCAAAATCAAATCCGCCGAAATCAAATTGTTCATTCGGGTCGGGCCCCGGAGCTCCTGCGCCCGGGGCCCGTTCAGCATCGAACCCAAACTGGTCATACATCTGGCGCTTCTTGGAATCGGAAAGGACGTCGTAGGCTTCCTGCACCTGCTTGAATTTTTCTTCCGAAGATTTGTCGCCGGGATTCAGGTCGGGGTGATATTTGCGCGCGAGTTTGCGGTAAGACTGGCGGATTTCTTTGAGCGTCGCCTTGCGCGGCACTCCCAACAATTCGTAATAATCCTGTTTGGTGGTTGTGGCCATTTTGTGAATTCAGTGTGCGGTTCCGGGCCGCGCACCACTGGAACGAGTCTAAAATTTTGCCCAGCGTGCGTTTAATTCGTTCAATTCCTGCTGCCTCGTGAGCCAGCTCTTCGCGCTTGTGCCGGCGCTCCTCATCCATCCTTCCGCTCATCGCCGATTCCTTCTGGTTTGCGCGCTCGATCCATTTGTCAATCCAACCGAGCCGCGCCTGGACGCCTGCGCTATCGGTACGAAATTTGAGGAGCGCTCCGCTGATCTCCACCGCGCGGGGAAGAAAATCCGGCGGCGGCGCCTGTTGCGTGTCATAAAAAAGCCGCTTCCAATCGGCGCTTGGCGATTCGCTGATCGCCACATGCACCATGTAGAAGTCTTCACGCAACTTTTGCACCGCCACCGGCGGTCCCGTGCGTCTTACGCCCTCGAAAGTGGCCAACGCGCGCTCCTCGTCTTTTGGTTAAAGTTAGTTGGGCTTCTTTGTTTCGTCGACGTCCACGAACTCGGCGTCGATCACGTCGCCCTGGCCGGGTTTTGCGCCGCCCTGCTGCGCACCGCCCGCTGCTCCGTCGCCCGCGGGCCCAGATGACGCGGCCGCGCCCTGCGCCTGTCCTGCCGTGGCCTTGTACATCGCTTCGGCAATCCGGTGAGTCGCCTGCTCAACCTGCTGGCTCGCCGCGTTGATCGCATCGACGTTGCCGTCGGCCATCGCCTTGCGCGCCGCTTCGATCGCTTCCTCAGCGGTCTTGATATCCGATTCGCCGATTTTGTCGCGGTTCTCCTTGAGCAGTTTGTCCGCCTGATAGACGCGGTTGTCGCACAGGTTGCGCGCCTCGATTTCCGCGAGATGCTTCTTGTCCTCTTCCGCGTGCGATTCGGCGTCGTGACGCATCCGCTCGGCTTCGTCCTTGCTAAGTCCGGTGGAAGCGGTGATGGTGATCTTCTGTTCCTTCTTCGTCGCCATGTCTTTCGCGGAGACGTTTAGGATGCCGTTCGCGTCGATGTCAAACGTGACCTCGACCTGCGGCATTCCGCGCGGCGCCGGTGGAATTCCAATCAAATGGAATTTTCCGAGCGTGCGGTTATCCCGCGCGAGCGGACGTTCGCCCTGTAACACGTGGATCTCCACGGAAGTCTGGTTATCCGCGGCAGTCGAAAACGTTTCCGATTTGCGCGTTGGAATAGTCGTGTTGCGTGTGATGAGTGTCGTCATCACGCCGCCGTACGTCTCCACGCCAAGCGAAAGCGGTGTCACGTCGAGCAGGAGAATGTCTTTCACTTCTCCGCCCAACACTCCGCCCTGAATCGCCGCGCCGACCGCGACAACTTCGTCGGGGTTCACGCCCTTGTGCGGTTCCTTCCCTCCGAATAGACCCTTCACGATATCCACAACCCGCGGGATGCGGGTCGAGCCGCCAACGAGGACGACTTCGTCGATTTTGTCCGGCGTCAGCCCTGCATCGGAGAGCACTTGTTTCACCGGCCCCACGCTGCGTTGCAGGATCGGCTCCATCAATTGCTCGAGTTTCGCCCTCGAGAGCTTCAGCATTAAATGCTTCGGCCCGGAAGCGTCCGCCGTGATGAATGGAAGGTTGATTTCCGTTTCCATGAGCTGCGAGAGTTCGATCTTCGCCTTTTCCGCCGCTTCCTTCAGACGCTGAAGGGCCATGCGGTCCTTGCTCAGGTCGATCCCGCTTTCCTTTTTGAACTCCGCGATAATCCATTCGGCCACGACCTGATCAATGTCGTCGCCGCCAAGGTGCGTATCGCCGTTCGTGGCCTTCACTTCCACCACGCCTTCGCCGACTTCCAGGGTCGAAATATCAAATGTGCCGCCGCCCAAGTCGTACACGGCGATGGTCTCGTCCTTTTTCTTGTCGAGCCCGTATGCAAGCGCCGCCGCGGTCGGCTCATTGATGATGCGCACTACTTCCAGCCCGGCGATTTCGCCGGCCTGTTTCGTTGCTTGCCGCTGCGCGTCATTGAAATACGCCGGCACCGTAATCACGGCCTTGCTGACTTTTTCCCCGAGGAAATCTTCAGCCGCGGCCTTCAGCTTTTGCAGAATCATCGCGGAGATTTCCGGCGGACTATATTGCTTGCCGAGAATATCCACGCGCGCGTCATCGTGCGGCCCGCGCACCACCTTGTAGGGCATGCGCTTGGCCTCATCGGTGACTTCATCAAACCGGCGTCCCATGAACCGCTTGATCGAATACACAGTATTCTCAGGATTTGTAACCGCCTGGCGCTTTGCCACCTGGCCTACCAGGCGTTCGCCGGACTTCGTGATCCCCACCACGGACGGAGTTGTCCGCCCGCCTTCCTGATTCGGTATTACCACTGGTTCGCCGCCTTGCATCACGGCCACAACCGAGTTCGTTGTTCCCAGGTCAATTCCTATAATCTTGCTCATTGCTGCCACCTCTCCCCATCGAGTTCAAAGTCATTCGGTCAATAAGATCGAAACCAAACCGAGCGCCATTATAATACTTGAGTGTGGTATTGTCAAGTATTTGGTGGACGCTACATCTCCTTTATTTACAGTAAGTTGCGGATGTTTTCCGGGAGATCTTGACAACCAATTAGACTCGTTTCCTCAAGAATGGATTCATCCCTTAGTTGCGACTCCAATCCTTAAGCCATGATTTCTTCTCTCAAGCTCCAATTAGTTTTAGTCAGCACACGCACTCCGATAACCAGGCATCTAAGTACATGAGTTGGGCATGCTTGAAGGACGTTAGTCCGATTGCTGCGTTGAGCGGGGAATCAGGTAAAATAACCCGAGTTCGGGCGCCGGGAGATCGCGGTGCTGGGAGGGATGCGTGGCTGGGAAAACATATGTGAGGTTCTCACCGGTTGTCGCGGTGTTTGCGGGGCTGTTGATATGCTCAACTGCAATCCTATCCGCGCAAAAGACGCCAAGCCAGTCGCACATGAGAGTTGCGCCGATCAATTTTCGCGCGGCGAAAACGATTGGCTCTGCATCGGCTCCGATCGTGCTCGAAGATTTCAGTGATTTTCAATGTCCCGCCTGCCGGCTATTTTTTCTCAATACGACCCTCCAGGTGATCAAAGATTACGTCGACACAGGGAAGGTCATGGTGGTCCATCACGACTTCCCGCTGGAAATGCATGCGCACTCGATGGAGGCGGCACGATTCGCGAATGCGGCGGCGGCGATCGGTAAATTCAAGGAAGTGGAAACCGCGCTCTATACGACCCAGGCAACGTGGGAGAATACCGGGAGAATCAAAGATGCTGTGTCATCCGTTTTCACGCCCGCGGAATTGAAGCGCGTGGAAGCGCTTATGAACAAACCCGAAGTCCAGGCGGCAATCGACGAAGACATTGCGCTGGGAAAAGCGAAAGGCATCACCCAGACGCCGAGCATTTTTGTGACGTGCAAAGGCCAGACCAATCCACTTCCGCCGGGTGGCGTAACGTATGGAGTTCTGAAGCAGTATTTTGATTACCTCCTCAGCCACTAGCGTAGAATTCATGCGTGGCTGTGGACAGGATGCGAATGGAAATCATGCATTGGGAATCCTCAAAGCGCCTGGCATCCATCGCCGCCGCGCTTGTGGTGGTGTTGACGTGCGCGACGAGCCTTCTCTTCAGCCAGGAAGGGCTCCCGCAATCGCGCCCGAAAAACACTCCGTCCACAATTGACCTGCGCGCCGCGAAATCGCTTGGTTCAAGATCGGCTCCCATCACAATGGAAGTATTCAGTGATTTTCAGTGCCCTTTTTGCCGCGCGTTCTATCTCGACACAACCCAGCAGGTGATCAAGAACTACGTCGATACAGGCAAGGTCTATATCGTCCAGCACGACTTTCCCTGGGATTTTCATTCCCACTCGATGGAAGCGGCGCGGTTTGCGAACGCAGCGGCGGAAATCGGAAAATTTCGGGAAGTTGAAACCGCGCTTTATTCGACGCAGGAATCCTGGGAGGCGACGGGAAGGGTCCAGGATGCGGTGGCCTCCGTCTTGAGCGCGGCAGAAATGAAGCGAGTGGAAGCGCTCGCATCAAAACCCGACATCCAAGCGGCGATCGATAAGGACATTGCGTTGGGAAAACAGCGCAACGTGAATGAAACGCCGAGCATTTTCATCAGTTCCAAAAGCCGGCCGATGACCATGATCCCAGCTCGAGGCGCGACCTATGCATTTCTCAAGCAATATTTCGATTATTTGTTGAGCCACTAATATGGCGGACGCCGCAACATTCACTGCCCAACCCTCGCGAGTGAACTGGCTGCGCTGGTTTTTGCTTGCGTGCCGGTTGATACTCGGGGCCATCTTCGTTTACAGCGCCTATGCAAAGTTGCGCGAGCCCTGGATGCTGTTTGCCTTCGCTGTAAATTCCTACCAAATCCTTCCGGAGTGGGCTGTCAACGTCGTGGCGCGGGGTTTGCCGTGGTTTGAACTTGCCCTGGGAGTCTTGCTGCTAACCGGATGGAGGGTTCGTTGGTCGGCACTGGCCGCCACGGGCCTACTCGGGTCTTTTTTCGTGGTGAATCTCTACACGTATATCAAGAACCCGCATTCCGGGGCGGTCACTTGCGGCTGTTTCGGGTCTGGTGAGAAGCTGGGGTTTCTGACACTGGCGATCGACGCGTCCATGTTGGTTCTCGCGCTCGCAGTCTTGATTGGCGCGTTTCTTAAAGTGCAGCGGCGCACGTGAAAGTACTTTGACACGGCTTTTCCTCTTTGCCATTTGGGAATAGAATGTCGCCTGCAATGAATCGATTTATTTTTCTTTCGTTGGTTCTGGCTGCCGCAGCGGCGACACTCCCCGCACAAAAGCCCGCGGACGACTCCGCGCGCTTCGCGCAGGAAGACGACGTCCGGGAATCTGTTTTTCGCTACCAGTTCAAGAACACCGGCATTAGCGCCGCATACCATTTCATCGCGCTCGACGATAAGAGTCCCTCGGACGTCTTCCTGAAGCGGTTTAAGGATGACGATCCCCCCGTTCGCCCTATTTCTGAATCACATATCGAGAAAAAACCAATCCGCACGGTTGTCGACAAGAGAGACGGCCAAAGCGGAATTATCTTTAATGTGGGCCACATCACGTGGATTTCGGATGTGAAAGCGGACGTCGAAGGCAGTTACGATTGCGGTGATAACTGCGAAGGTGCTTCCGGAATCTACCACGCCACGAAACAGGGTGATCACTGGACGGTCGATTCCTTCGACAATGCAAAAAAACCCTCGTCCTGAATTGTCTTTCTCGCGGCGCTGCCGCTGCCGCCCATAACCCACAAGATGTTTCAACCGTGATACAACCGGCAAATCACTTTTGGAAGGATTTAATGCGAAGCGCACTTCAAGCCAAGTTCGCTAAACCTTTCCCAGTCAATGACTTGCCACAGATTTCCCACATATGAAGATAATTTCTTTCGTTTTGGCCCGCGTCTTGCCACCCACATCTTGGCGTAGTGGTGCGCCCCGCATGTTTGCGCCCCGCTCGCCTTGCATGAATACGCTACAATTAGGTGGCGCGATGAAATGATCAATTTTCCTCCCATTCAAGTCCGTCTCCGGGGACGCACGATCATCGGCAGGGTCGCTTTCACATTTCTCTTGATCGTGTCTATCCTTCTGGGTGTTGCTGTGGGGCTAATCTTTGTCTATTCAAGCGATCTCCCTGCTGTGCGCGCCCTCGAGGATTACCACCCCGACGTTGTCACCGAGCTTTATGCAGACGATGGGACGGCGGTCGGCAGCTTCGCGCTGCAGCGCCGCATTCTTCTGACGTACGAACAGATACCGCAGGTGCTTCGCGACGCCATTCTCTCCGCCGAAGACCAGCACTTCTTCGAGCACTGGGGCGTGGACTTCCCGCGCGTTTTGCAAGCTGCCTGGCGCGACGTCACTCGCCCGCACAGCCGCCCCGAGGGCGCGAGCACGCTCACCATGCAGCTTGCCGGCTCGCTATTCCTCAACCGCTCAGACATCAGCTTGCACCGGAAAATCCAGGAAACGCTGCTCGCCATCCAGATTGAACGCCACTACACGAAGCAGCAGATTTTCACGATGTATTGCAATCAGATCTATCTCGGTCACGGCCAATACGGAATGGAGGCAGCTTCTGAGTTTTATTTCGGCAAGCCCGCCGCACAGCTCGCGCTTCCGGAAGCCGCCACGCTCGCGGCAATCATTCGCGGCCCGAGCTATTCGCCGATGCTGCACCCTGATAAGGCGCTTGCGCGCCGCAACATCGTCCTTGACCTAATGGCCAAGCACGGAAAAATCACCAATGCGCAATCGCTTGCGGCACGTCACCAGGCGCTCGGGCTTCATCTTCAATATCCGCGCAACGATCTCGCGCCATATTTCTTCGAAGAGATTCGCAAATATCTCGAAAGCACATATGGCACTGAAGCCGTCCACGCGCAGGGCTTGCGCGTTTACACGACGCTCAACGTCAATATGCAACGCGCCGCAAACCAGGCCGTGCGCGACGGCTTGCACGCCTATGACCGGCGCCACGGCTGGCGCGGCCACTTGACAAATATTTTCCGCAACCACCTCGGCACTCTCGCGAGTTACGACGACGATGACTGGCACCACACCATCGAAAAAGGCGACTATGTCGACGGCCTCGTCACTGCCGTGGACAATATCGCCGCGGTCGTGAAGATCGGCCCTTATCGCGCCGCAGTGGGCTCGCAGGACTTCGCGTGGACCGGTCGCACCTCGCCGACCCAACTTTTCCAGCCCGGCGACATTGGGATGTTCCGCATCCGTGAAATCAACGGCAGCAACGTGAAGGTTGACGTCGAGCAGCATCCCATTGCGCAGGCCGCGCTCGTCGCCCTTGACAACGCCAGCGGGGAAGTGAAAGCGATGGTCGGCGGCTACAGCTTCGACGAATCAAAATTCAATCGCGCGACGCAGGCCGTCCGTCAGGCAGGCAGCTCCTTCAAGATTTACGTTTATTCCGAGGCGCTTTCGCTCGGGTACAGTCCGTTTGACACAATTCTCGACGAACCATTTACAACCATGAGCGGAGGCCAGGCTTACTCACCGCGCAACTACGACGGGAATTTTGAAGGCGTCATCACGCTGCGCCGCGCTCTAGACGGTTCGCGAAACGTTCCGGCCGTGAAAATTTCCGAGAAGATCGGCATTGAAAAAGTTGTGGATATGGCCAAGAGATTCGGCATCACCACGCCGCTGCCGCCCTATCTTCCTTTGGCTCTCGGGGCCGCGGACATGCGCCTTATCGAACACACTTCTTCCTTCACCGTTTTCCCCAATGATGGCATCCGTATTGAGCCGCACCTCGTACGCCGCGTCACGGCGTATGACGGTGCGCTGCTTGAGGAGGCGCGCCCCGCCGTCCATGACGTCATTTCGCCTGAAATCGCGCGCACCATGACGGCTATGCTCGAAGACGTCGTCCAACACGGCACCGGAGTCAAAGCCAAATCACTGGACCGCCCTTCGGCTGGAAAAACCGGCACGACGAACGATTTCACGGATGCCTGGTATATCGGGTTCACGCCCACGCTCACGGCGGGGGTTTGGGTCGGCAATGATGACAAAGGGGTCTCGCTCGGCAAAAAGGAGACAGGCGCGATGGCCGCATTGCCCATTTGGATTCAATTCATGCAAGGGGCCCTGTCCAGTACCCCCACCCAGGATTTTCAGAACGTGGTCACGCTGGATACTCTGGCGGCGACGCATCCCGTGAAAGTGGATACGCCGGACCTCGCGCCGACCGAACCTTCCGAGCAGGGGCTTCCCACAGCCCCGGGCCCGATAGTTTCGCCGGTCGCGCCTATAGGGCCTGGGGGACGCCGTGGGAACGGCGAGCCTCCGAAACCCAACCCGCAAGCGCCAACCCCCGCATCGCGCGGTGGGCGCTCCGGCACCACAAACCAAGAGAACTAACAGTGCGTCCCCGCCGGGAGGGGGGGCATTGTTTAAGACCGATGCACAAACCCCGCCGCTGGCCAATTGCATCTAAAAGGGGGTACCCTTTAAGGTTGATTGGGCACACTTCTTTTACTAAATGTGGGCCGAATTTTATTATGCTTACGTGTTGGAAAAGGTCATTCAGTCAATCGGAATGCACTGATTTCTGTAAGATGTGAGTCCGGCACACTGTGGAAATTCACACGGGAGTCATAAATCGATTAGGGGAGGATGTATGAGAAAGTTCGCATCTGGAGCAGTCGCTGCAACGTTGTTGTTCGCACTCGCGGTCGCCGGTCCGGCCTTTGCCACCGACGATAACGCGTCCTCATCAACCACAACCAAGAACACGGCCACGACGCCCTCGACGGACGCGCCATCGCCAACACCCGCCCCTACTCCTGCTCCTAAGGGCAAGCTACATATGTCGTCGAACCCAGACAGCATGTTTGGTGGGTTTTCGCTTGGCGCGAGCTTTGGATATGTCCAGAGCAATGGGGACACGACAGCCATTCCGCTCCCCAATGCAGAGGAGTTTTTCAACCTGGAACAGCAAACGCTTATTGTGCACCCACACGGTGTCATCGGTGGTCTCCGTGCCGGCTACGACGTCCAGCACGGGATGTGGGATTTTGGACTCCTCGTTGATTTCTCGGGAAGCGGCTTGACAGCGAATGCCGTGGAAAGCCCGATTATTCAGACGAACGGCACTCCATTCCCGGGTTCAGGTTTCCTATCAGCAAAAGAAGAGACTAAATGGCTCTCGACGATTCGCCCACGGGTAGGGTTTGTCGTGGACAAACGCGTTTTATTCTATGCTACGGGAGGCTTCGTTTTCGGCCGCGTAACATACGCAGCGGATACGGATTTCCTGCCCTCAGGGGATGAGATTTACCAAACGGAATTTAATAGGATCAGGGGTGGGTGGACCGTCGGCGCCGGCGTCCAATACGCAATCCATCGACATTGGAATGCGGGCGCGGAATATCTTTACTACGAATTCTCCAATGTGGGGAAGGCAGTGAATGGGAGTCCGCTTGACCCTCCATTTCAAGTCGCATACGTCTGGGCGGCCAGCGGAAATATTGCGCAGGCTGTCTTAAACTATAGGTTCTAATCTACAAGCCTTGAGCCTGATAGCAGCTGGCCCCGGAGTTCTCTCCGGGGCCTTTTTATTTTCAGGCAGGGCGAATCAAATGATATAGCGGAATTCAAGATGGGCCGCCGCGCCGGTTGGAACAAATTGACAGGGGCCTCGGGCGGCGGGTATTATCACTTGGACGTGGAGCGTTGTTCGCGCCGCAGTACCTTCCTTGCTTAACCGCGTAACTGGGTCCCCCAGGGCAACACTTCGGTAAGCAAGGCAAGTCTCCCTTCGGAGGCCTTGAAATGTCACCCAAGCTCGATAAACCCGTCAACCCCTCTTCAAGCGCCGAAACGGCGGATACTCAAACCGTGGAAGGCTCTGAATCTTCCTTGTCCAGAGCACTTGATGTACCCGCAGGCCGCGCAAGCGACGGCCAATCCGCCGTGGCTGCCGTGCGCACCACAGAACCGCCCGCAGAAGAGGCGCTTGCCGACGCATCGCCGAAAGCCCACGCTGAGTCAATTGAGACTCGTGAACTCACAGGAGCTTCCCCGAAAAGCGGCGGGAATGGAATTCCCAGCCACTTTGAGAAATTACCTGCGGATGAAATGACCTCATCCGCCACGCCAGCAAATGACGAATCCGCTGTAGCCAGCGAGAACATGGTCAGCGAAGGCGATCCGCGGGCTTCCGAACCCACCGATGAAATCTCCGCCGAAGCGATGGGCGAACTCATCAACCAATATCCGTCGCCGGAAGAGAAGAGCACCGAGACCGAGAAGAAAGTGATTGAAGGGCGCGTGGTTGCGCTCAACGACCTTGGCGTCGTAGTGGACATCGGCACGAAACGCGAGGGTTTGATCCCCGCATCGGAATTTGCGGAGGTGACTACCGCTCCTCCGCTCTCTCCCGGCCAAATCGTCGAAGTGGAACGATTGGGCGAAGAAAAAGACGGTTACGCGCTGCTCAGTTACCAGCGCCCTTTGCGCCGCGCCACCTGGAAGAGAATTGAAGAGGCGTATCGCGCGAAAGCCAACGTGGAAGCGACCGTCACGGACCTTATCAAGGGTGGCCTCGTGGTGGATATCGGCGTGCGCGCGTTTCTGCCCGCCTCTCAAGTGGATTTGAAACCGCAATCAAATCTCGAATCGCTTAAGGGTCAGAAGCTCACCGTCCGCGTACTGAAGCTGAATCGCAAGCGCGGCAATGTGGTCGTGAGCCGGCGCGCCATCCTCGAAGAGGAAAACGAAGCGCACCGCAAGCAAGTGATGGATTCCATTTCAGAAGGCCAAATCCTCAAGGGCCGGGTGAAAAACATCACGGACTACGGCGTCTTCCTGGACCTCGGCGGCGTGGACGGGCTGCTTCACATCACCGATCTGAGCTGGGGCCGGCTGAAGCATCCCTCGGAAGCCGTGAAAGTAAATGACGAACTCGAAGTGCAGGTTTTGCGGTTCGATAGAGAAAAGGGGCGAGTCTCTCTTGGGCGCAAGCAATTAGTGCCCGATCCGTGGGCTGCTGTGGCGGAAAAATTTCCGGCGGGCTCGCGTGTGAAGGGCAAGGTTGTGGGGATTACAGACTACGGCGCATTCATTGAACTTGACTCGGGAGTCGAAGGCCTGGTGCATATCAGTGAGATGACCTGGTCGAAGAAAATGAAGCACCCGTCAAAGATCGTCGCGCAGGGCGCGGAGGTTGAGGCCGTCGTCCTTGAGGTGAAGGCCGACCAAAGACGTATCTCGCTCGGCTTGAAACAAACGCAACCCGACCCGTGGCAGGAACTCATCGATAAGTACCCTGTGGGGATGGTTGTAACCGGCCGCGTGCGCAACCTGACGGATTTTGGCGCGTTCGTCGAAATCGAGGAAGGCTTCGACGGGCTGGTGCACGCAAGCGACATCAGTTGGACCGGGCGGGTGAAGAATATCGGCGAAGTGTTGAAAAAGGGCGAACAGGTTACAGCCAAAATCCTCAAGATTGATGCGCCGAATCGGCGCGTGTCGCTCGGCATCAAGCAAGTGAATGACATTTGGGCAAATTGGTTTGGCGCACACAAAGTCAATGAAGTGGTGCGCGGCAAGGTTTCGCGAATTGCCGCGTTCGGCGCGTTTGTCGAGTTGGCAGAAGGCATCGAAGGGCTGTGTCATATTTCGGAAATTGAAGACCGCAAGCGGAAGCATGATGACAAGGGCGGTCAAGGCGGTGCGCGGCCCGGCGGCAAGCCCAAGGAACAAGCCGCCAAACTTGAAATCGGTAAGGAATACGATTTCAAGATTGTGAAGCTTGATACCGATCAGCACCGCATCGGGCTGAGCTATCGCGGCGCTCAGAAGCAGATTGAAAAGAAGGAAATTCAGGAATACCGCGCGGCGAGTACTCCGAAAGGCCCTAAGTCGTCCCCTACAGCGACGATTGGCGACATGATTCGGTCGAAGGGCGGTTCGATTTAGCCGGCATTACAATTCTTGTATGGAATGCAATCGCGGGGGAGCTTGGGGAAGCTCCTTGGCGAGTCAACGCGGGGGCGCAGAAAAAGTTTCCTTCCGGGTGCAATTAGTGATATGGAAACACTCGCGGATAGGCAAACCAGCTTGCCATCCGGCGGGCAGGTCCAGCGGTCGGCCCTAAAAAATTTGCGGGGGGATATTGCCCGCCACAGGATGCTGCAATGACTGACGCCACAATGACAAAAGCTGATCTCGTCGAGGTTGTGAAAACCGCCACGCAGCTTGAGCAGAAATTGACCGAAGATGTTATCGAGACCGTCTTCGACAGCCTGATCGCCGCGCTTCGCAAGGGCGAGAGGATCGAGATCCGCGGCTTCGGCACGTTTCGAACGCGCGATCGCCGCGGCCGCCAGGGGCGCAACCCCAGGACCGGCGAAAAAGTGGAAGTCCCCGCGAAGAAAATCCTTTTCTTCAAACCCAGCAAAGACCTGAAGGATTTCGTCAACGCGAGCACCGCGGCAAAAGCGGCCGCCACTTCAGGGTCGGAAGCTCCGGCGCAGGGCTGATCCCGTCCGATGGACTATCTCTGGACGCCCTGGCGCTATCGCTACATTGCCAACCCCGCCAAAGACGCCGGGTGCATTTTTTGCGAAGCGCTTGCGGCCGGCGATGAAAAAGCCCACATTGTTCTGCGCGGCGAATTGAACTTCGTCATCCTCAACGCGTTTCCCTACACCAGCGGCCACGTGATGATTGTTCCCTACGAACACATCGCGGATTTGAAGGACTGCAAGCCGGAAGCTTTGGCGGAAATGATGCGGCTGGCGCAGCGCGTCGAGCTCGCGCTTACAGCGGAATATAAGCCCGAGGGTTTTAACCTCGGGATGAATCTGGGCCGCTCGGCGGGCGCAGGCGTTACCGGGCACTTGCACTTGCATGCCCTGCCACGCTGGAGTGGTGACGCCAACTTCATGACCACGGTCGGCGAGACACGTGTTGTTCCGGAAGACCTCGATACAACATTTCAAAAATTGCGGCGGGCCTTGGGCGCGAAGTAGATTTCCAGCAAGGAAAATCTTTACGGGCGCAGATTGCCGCCAACGCCGATCGTTATCCGATGGGTGACGATGAATTGGCGGAGGTAGCCGCGCGCCGCCATGCGACAAGCGGCCAGAGCACGAGAAGCGCAAGTGCTGCGACCACTGCGATGCCATTCGTGCGCAAATACGAATTTGGTTGTTGGAGTAACGGGACCGCGCCGCCTACGAGTGAGATTACCGCCAGCAATAAAAAGTAACCGAGCAAGTTGAAGCGCACGACCTTCGAGATGCCCCACCAGCAAAACGCAATCATCACGGCGTAAAGCGCGAACTGCCGCAAGAAATCGGCACCGTTTCCCCAGCCGCCCAGCATCGCGAGCGCTCCCGCGAAGACGAGCAGTGCGCGCTGCCAGCGAGCCCGCACAAAAAGCTGAATGAATCCCGAAAGCGCGGCGATCACCGCGGCGGTGAAGAGTCCGTAATAGACACCTCGAGAGATCTCCTGTGCGGCGGGCAAAAGCGCATCAAGGCCTGTTGGGACCGAAGGCGGCAGCGAATCGCGCAGCGCAGGCACCAGCCGCCCAAGAAGAGTGCAGCCACGTACGAAGCCCGCTAACGTTGCCGTGCCTGCAATAGCCGACAAAAAGGCGTCGCGATAATAATTTGCGGGCATGCGGAACCATCCAGGAAGCTCGCTCTTCTCGCCGGCCCGGGACCAGAAATACCAGCCAAGGCCGAAGAAGAAGGCGATGGCCGAGAGGAAGAAGACAGAACCGATCAGCCAGCTAATGCCGATGGTCGCAAGGAACGATTTGAATGGGACCTGAGTTGTGTATTTGTGCAGCGTCTCAGGGAGAGAAGTCACTTCGATCACAACGAAGGCGAGGAATCCCCAACTGCTCCAGCGCGCGAACTTCCTCCAAGGGATGGACGCTGCTTCCGGCTGCTTAAGGTTCCGCAAATACGTCACAAGCATCAAAATGATGATTATTGCTGGAAGAAGATACTTCCAGATCTGCTGGAGGGTTTTTGGCAGCGTTTCCTGTGTTTGCCGCCGCTGCCAATCCTCCGGAATTTTCACGTAGATGCGATAGGTGGAAACCTCGTCGCCCAAGATGTGGAGTTCCATCCGCTCGAAAGCGGCGTCTTCAGGCTGCGGACCGCCCGCGAGGGGCGTCTTGTTTTCCCAGGTGAGAGTGTGGTCCGTGCGGTTTGGCTTTTTATCGGAATTTGCATCCACGAGATTCCATTGCGTGAAGTCCACGCGCTTGTTATCCCGGAGCCAGGCCTCCGCGAGAGCGAGCGCTTCCCCCTTCGTAAGATTGGAGCCGGGAGCGCGTTCATCAAGTGTGTGCCACACCGAATGGAGAGCGCCGTTCGTTCGCAGCAGGACCACATATTCTTCCGGTTCAGCGTCGCGGAAATAGCGCACGCGCCAGAACGCCTGCGGCACCATGTTTTCGTAAATGCGGTTGGCGCCGTCAATTCCCACTTTGCGCCGTAGGAATTCGTTGGTCACATCGTCGAAATTAGCTAGAAATATTACCGCGCGGTGGAATTTGGAAGGGTCCACGCGCCTTTGGCGCAGGATCTCATCCGCCTCTGCGGAAGCTTGCTTGCTATCAAGGGAAGTTCGCACAAAGCTGCCGATCGCGGGAATCGAAGTGAACTTAATCAGGAGAATTCCGGCGATCCCGCACGTAATCAGCATCCACGTGATTTTGCGCGACATCGCGCGATAGACAGGGATGCTAGCGGATTGTGATTGCTGCTGCGGTGCCGCCGCTTCGATCTCTGCCGGTGCTTGCAACGGCTCGGCCGCGTTGAGCATCTCTTCGTTCACGATAAAGCCGCCGCGTCTCAGGTACATCACTCCCGCACAAATGATGGGGATGAAAGCCGCGCCCGCGACGAGGACTCCGGACACGCGGAAGTAAGGATTCGCGGAGCGGATTAGAAGCAGGCTGCCGAGTGTCGCGTCCACTGTGTAATGCCACACGAGCGTGGCGAGGATTCCCCAGCGCAGCATCACCAGTCCGGCGACGATGCCGATGATTCCGATCTCGATGCCTCGGATGTAGGGCGGCTCCTGCGGATAGTTCGCATGCAGGAAACTCCACATGAAAGCGGGCAGCACCACGGCGAGAACCTTGGACCTTGTGATTCGCCGCAGGAACGGGATCGCAAACATGCGGAACAGGAATTCCTCGCTGGCCGCCGCGTAAAGCCCAATCACCATGGGCGCGAGCCAGGGAAGGATCGAGCTGGTCTCCTGATCGTAGCTGACGTCTTGCGGCGCCCAAACGCCGAAGTGTTTTCCCGCAAGATAGAACACAACTATGTATCCAATATGGACGGCGGCAAATGAAACTCCGATGACGCACGACCGGAAAAACTCTTTTGACCGCAGAGCGGGAATTTTTCGAAGAACTCCAAGGCGCAGAAACTTGGGGAAATCGATCCTGTAAAGCGGTTCGCCCGGGGCAAACGCGATTGTCACAAGCAGCGCCTCCCCAATGCTGAGTAAGGCGGCGTACATGAGCTGCTCCACAGTCCACGATGCATATGAGGAGTTCGTGTCGTATCCCGCGCGAAGGATGGGCCAGGTATTGATCGTCATCAGAAAAAATAGAATCGCGTAGATCATGCCGAGCCAAAGCGAGCCCGCCCACCGCATCACACCTCGGCGGCTCAATTCATAAATGAACCAGAATGCTCCGCCAAGCAGCAGCATGAAGGGGATCAATCCGATCGTGGCTATGAGGTCATTTGACGAGCGCAGTTTTTCGTAACCGCGAATCCACGTCTCCGGCACTTTGAGAAATTCATCGAGACTGCTCACTTGATCGCCCTGCAGGCCGATCTGGAGACGATACGGGGCGCCCTCCGGAGTATCCGGCACGCGAAAACCGCTTAATTCCCACGTAAACGTCCAGTCGCGGCGATTTGGATTTGGTTCTTTGGAGTTGGCCTCTTCCGGCAGGTACTTGAATCTCGTCAAGCGGGCCGGGTCCTGGGCGCGGAGAAAATTCGCCGCGATGGCTAGCGCCGCATCACGATCCAATCGCGCGCCGGCGCGGCTCTCGTCGACGATGTGCTCAAAACCAACCAGCCGCCCGGAGGGGCTTATGTCGACGCGGTATTCTTCTTTTTGCTCGCGCCGAAAGAAGCGAGCCTCCCAATACCATGCGCTTACTTGAGTGGAAATAAGCTGATTGGCCTGTTCGAGGCCAACTGTGCGCTCGAGATAAGTCTTCGCATTGTCGTCCACGTTGAAAACGATTGTGGATTCGTAGCCATCCAGAGAAGCGTGCCGCCGCGCCAGAAATTGTCGCGCGATGTCCAGCGCCTGATTCCGCGTGACTTCAAAACGGATGGAAGCTTCTGGAAAAGCCTGAAAGAAGTAGCGCCACGCGACACTCACACCGAGTGCGCCGGCCAATATCCAAATGAGCAGGACGCGTAGATCTCTCCTGCCGAGTTTTTCAAGGTGCGGGGCGGAACTCATTTGCCTGGCTGTATCGGACACCAATTCCTCCATGCGCGTCGTGTGCCATGGCCCGCGAATCGTGTCCCCCCATATAGCCAGACACAACGAAGTGGCGCAAGTGCCTGTTGCTGGAAGTGGTGCGTAAGAGACGCGCCCTGTGGAACCGTTCCGAATAGCTCATCAGGGGGCCCACGCCACGCGAGATGGTATAAAAGAACGCACATGATACGGCTGACCGACGAAGTGAAATTCATGAAGGGAGTGGGCCCGCAACGCGCGGCCACGCTCGTCAAACGCGGGATCGCGACAGTTGAGGACTTGATCGCCTACCTGCCGTTCCGTTATGAGGACCGCACGCATTTCGCCACGATCCGCGAAATGAAGCCCGGTGAGACTTACACGCTGCGAGTGGAAGTCGTCGAAGGCCAATTCCTGAAATATGCGCGGCGCTATGGAGGCCTCTATCACCTTGTTGTGAAGGACGCGACCGGCCGGCTGCACTGCCGTTTTTTTCACAGTGGATATCTCGAGGGTAAATACAAGCCGGGGCAGCAGCTCGTGTTGCATGGCAAAGCTGATTACGACCCGTATCGTCCCGCGCGAATGGAAATGGTGAATCCGCAGGTTGAGTTGCTGGGCCCGGAGGGAAGCGACTCAACGGAAGTGGGGCGCATCGTGCCCATTTACGAGGCGATTGGCTCGATCAGTCCCCGGATGCTTCGCAAATTTGTGCATCAGGCCCTTGCGGCGCTGCCGCCTGAAATGCCGGACATGATTCCCGCGGCGATCCGCGCACGCTATCAATTTCCCACCCGTCGCGAGGCCCTGTTTTACGTTCATTTTCCGCCGCAGGCCGAGTCGCTCGACAAACTGAATTCATTCCGGTCGCCCGCGCACGTGCGGCTGATCTTTGAGGAATTTTTCTTTTTCCAGTTAAGCGTGGCAATCCGCCGAAAAAATCTGCGGAAACAACCGGGCATCGCATTCCGCGTGCGCGATCCTCAGGTGCGTGAGGCGATCAAGCGCATCCTCCCGTTCAAACCGACCGCAGCGCAAAAACGTGTGCTGGGCGAAATTGCCGCGGATATGGAGAAGCCTGTGCCAATGAATCGCTTGCTCGAAGGGGATGTCGGCAGCGGGAAAACGATTGTTGCGTTCGAAGCGGCGACCATAGCCATCGAAAACGGGTATCAGGTTGCGCTGATGGCGCCGACGGAAATCCTCGCAGGCCAACACTACCTTTCGGCGCGCCGAATCTTTGCGCCCGCCGGATACAAGGTGGAGATACTTGTCAGCGGTATCAAGCCCGCACAGAAAAGGGCTGCAAACGAGCGTATTCGCACGGGCGCGGCGCAGCTGATTGTGGGCACCCATGCGTTGATTGAAAATCCAGTGGCGTTTTCGCGCCTCGGCCTCGTAATTGTCGATGAGCAACACCGCTTCGGCGTCATGCAGCGTAAGAGGCTCATCGAAAAGGGGGTCGCGCCGGACGTGCTGGTGATGACGGCGACGCCGATTCCCCGCACGTTGGCGCTCACGTTCTTCGGCGACCTCGATACGTCAGTGATTGACGAGATGCCGCCGGGACGCACTCCGATCGAGACTCGGCTAGTGCCCGAATCGGGTCTGCCGGGCGTGTGGGAAAGTGTTCGGCGCGAAGTAGCGCGCGGGCGGCAGGCGTATGTCGTCTATCCAGTGATCGAAGAGTCCCGCGCGGAATTGAAAGCGGCGATCACTGAATACGAGCGACTGTCATACAAGGTGCTCACTGGATTGAAAGTAGGGTTGCTGCACGGCCGGATGCGCAGTGACGAGAAAGAAGTGGTGATGGAAAGTTTCCGGCGCGGCGAAACGCAGGTGCTCGTTGCTACGACAGTGATTGAAGTCGGCGTCGACGTCCCAAATGCAACGATGATGGTGATAGAACACGCTGATCGCTTTGGCCTCGCGCAGCTTCACCAGTTGCGCGGACGGATCGGGCGGGGAAGTGAGAAATCGCATTGCATCCTGGTCGCGCCGAAGGAACTGGTTGGCGATTCGCGCGAGCGGCTCGATACGATGGCACGGACCTCGGATGGCTTTGAGATTGCCGAGGTAGATTTGAAGTTGCGCGGACCGGGCGAATTCTTTGGCACGCGCCAGCATGGCGACCTCGGATTTCACGTCGCGAATCCCCTGCGCGATCGGGAACTGCTCGAATTGGCGCGGCGCGAAGCGTTCGCGCTGGTTGATGATGTGGCAGCGCAAGCTGAACTTTCGCATTTGCTCGCGCAATTGGGCGCGGGCTGGCGACAGAGATATCAGCTCGCGCACGTGGGGTAGGGAGAGAGATGCGCATAGTCGCAGGTCAATATCGCAGCAGAAGGCTAAGGCCCGTTGGAAAGCTTGCGCTGCGTCCGACGAGCGACATGCTCCGCGAAACGCTATTCAACATTCTCGGCCCGCAAATCGAGGGCGCGATATTTGTGGATTGTTATGCAGGCACCGGCGCGGTGGGCATTGAAGCGCTCAGCAGACGCGCGCGGCGGGCGATTTTTATTGAGAAGCACTTAGCAACGTCGAATCACATTCGCGAAAATCTGGCGGCGCTCGGGGTCATTGCCGGGGCCTATCGCGGCGCCGACTCTGCGGAAGCGGAAATCCTCAACATGGACGCGAAGCGAGGCGTTGCTCAGCTTGTCGGCCGGGAAGAGAAAATTGATTTTCTTTTTGCCGACCCTCCCTACGCCGATGTTCAAAATTGCTTCGAGATCCTCAGGCAATTTTTGGGGAAGAGCGCGCTGGCTCCAACCGCAATCGTGGTCATTGAACACGACTCAAAAACCGTTCTGCCTGAGTCTCTCGGGCCTCTACCGAAATTTCGGGAATTGAAGCAGGGAGATTCCTCCCTGAGCTTCTATCGAAATTCCCCTAAGCAGTTGTGAAATAAAGACTTACACCGATTCAAGGCGTCTGAGAATCCCCAGCCCGCGGGAATTCCATAGCCTTTCAGGTGCTCACATTTGCCTCGTCCGAGCGTCTATACTAGCTGGGATGCCACTGCCAGGACTCGCGATCGCTCTGTCGGGGGACGGTATCACAAGCGGCGCCGGAGACCGCGCAGGCCGATTGAATTCGCGTCTGGACGAACGCGCGCTTGTCGAGCGCGCGCAGGGAGGCGACCGCCTTGCGTTCGAGGAATTGGTCCACCGATTTGACCGCGACGTTTTGCGTCTCGCGCTGAATCTGACACGCCGCACCGAAGATGCCCGCGACGTTTACCAGGAAGCATTCCTCAAGGCTTACAAGAATCTCTATCGCTTCCGCTTCGAGTGCAGTTTCTACACGTGGCTATACCGTATCGTCACGAATGTCTGTCTCGATCAGATGCGCCGGCGTAACAGCCGCCCGGAAGATCAAGCGCCGGAAATCGCCGGTGCGGAAGATTCACCCCACGACTTTTTCGACCAGCAGCGCGCTCCGGGCTCCGGCACAGACCCCGAGCGCCGCCTGATTGGCAGAGAAATTGGCACAAAAATCTCCGCGGCGATGGGCCGGCTATCTCCACGCGAGCGCGTGATTTTTGAGATGAAGCATCATCAGGGGTTGAAGCTGCGCACGATCGGCGAAATGCTGGGGACTACGGAAGACACGGTGAAGAATTCGCTCTTCCGCGCCACGCGAAAACTGCGAGTGCAATTGGAGGGTTTGCTGTGACGCCGGAAACACAATCCGGAGATATGAAGCGCGCGATGCGTTGCCCGGAAATTGAGCGGCTGCTGGTTCTTTATTCATGCGACGAAGCGGCGGCGGACGAGCGCGCTGCCGTCGAGCAGCACGTGGGCGACTGCGCGCAATGCGCCGCTTTGTTCGCGAGCGAGTTGCGCTTCCGGCAGATGATTTCGACCTTGCCTCAACCGGCGGATGGGCTCGACGTGGCTGGGGCTCTGCTCGAACAATGCCGCAGCGAACTGGCCGAGGCGCTCGATGAAGGGCGCGATTTCGCGGCCGCGCGGGCAAGCGGACGCGGTGATGGATTTTTCGCGCGTTGTTTCGCCTGGTGCCGTATGGAACTGGCGATGCACCCTGCGTTTGGCGCGGCGCTGTTCGTGCTTATCGGCCTTGGCTTGGGCCGCATGCTTCCAGTATCGGCGAACACGGGGCAGACAAATGCCGGTCTTGTGCCTGCCATGACGGTCACCCCGCGGATTTCCGACCAGGAATTACAAAATGTGCAGACGGTTACCGGGATTTTTCCCGTGCCTGACGAAGACTCGGGTACCCAAAACTTTGAAGTCGACCTCCGCGCTATGAAGCCGGTGATCGTGAATAACGATAATGACGTGAACCGCGTTCTTACTTTTGTGCTTCAGAACGGGCAGCGGTTTGATTCCGACGTCCGGCTCGAATCTGTGGATGTTTTGCGCAGCCGTGTGGAAGACCCCGACGTGCGCCGCGTGCTCTGCGCCTCCGCCCGGCATGACGCGAATCCGGGTGTCCGCTTGCGCGCCCTCGAATCGTTACGCGGGTTTGAACAGGATGCGGCCGTACGCGAAACGACTCTCGACGCGCTTTTGCATGATTCGAATCCCGGCGTCCGCGTTGAGGCCATCGCGGATGTTCGCTCCATGGTATTTGATGGAAACGCGGGTGCCGACCCCCAGATTGTGAAGGTGCTGCGCGATCTGAGCGAGCACGACGCGAACAATTTCATCAGGCTCCAAGCCGCCGCGACGGTGCGTCGGCTGGGCGCGGGTCCGTCGCAATGATGCGGGCGATGGCGCGCCTGTCTCCATGAGGAAGCCTTTGCTGACACGTACTCACCTTCGGAATCTCACGCTCGCGGCAGGACTGGTCATTCTGCTGGCGGTTCCTTCCGCCCGGACACAAACAGTTCCTGTGGCTGCGCAGACGCAAGGCCCTCCGCAAAGCCAGACGCCGCCTCCGGCTCCCCCTCAATTGCCGGGCGGTACGCAAATGCCTTTGCACCCCCCACGGAGACAATTGAATACGGCGCCCCGTGTTCACGTAGATCGATCTTCCGAAGAGAGAAACGGCAATTTTCCCACGCGCGACGGGCAGCGGCTTCATCTGGATACTGAAGTCGGCAGCATTCGGATTTTCACCGATGCGACCGACGAAGTCCGCTACACCGTAAGAGTCGAAATGGATGTGCGCCGCCCGCAACAAAATGAGGTGACGAATCAATTCATTCTTCACGCGAGATCGATTGAGGGCGGTGTGACGATTTCTGGCGTCGTGCCAAGGCGCGACCTCCTCGATCGTCTGCAAATATTCTATGAAATTCACGTTCCACGCCGCTATAACCTGGAAGCGACCACACAGGCAGGCAATATTCAAGTGGATGATTTGGATGGACGCGCCACGCTCATCACGAATGCGGGAAACATTACGGCGGGGCGCATCGGCGGCAACGCGCGGATCGAGAGCACCGGCGGGGGACACATTTTGGTTGGTGATGTGGCGGGCGACCTGCACGTCTCCACGGCCGGCGGGCATATCACCGCGGGAAACGTAACGGGCAGCGCCGTTCTTTCCACGGGCGGTGGACACATTCACGCCGGCGTCATTGGCGGAACGGCGCAGGTTGAGACCGGCGGCGGGAACGTCTCAATCCAGCGCGCGGGTGGACGAGTGATGGCGTCCTCCGGCGGTGGTCAGATTAATTTTGGCGAGGCCGCAGGCCCGATCCAGGCTCACGCCGCGGGTGGCGGCGTCCGCGTACTCCGCGTTTCCGGCCCCATGCAACTGGACAGCAATGGCGGAAGCATTTTTCTCCCTCGAGTGGATAGTCCCGTGCGCGCTTCCACTGGCACGGGAACCATTACCGCATGGCTCACTCCAACGCTCATGAAAACCTCCGGCGATTCGGATCTCGAATCGAAACAGGGCGACATCATCGTGTACGTCCCGCGCCAGCTTGCCGTGACCATCGAGGCTTCGATTGACGGCTCTGCGGACCATCACATTACGGCGGACCCTTCGCTCCCACTGAAGATAAATTTCGTCAACGGTGATTCCGGCAAGGAGATGCACGGGGAGTGCGCCGTGAACGGCGGCGGCGATGTAGTCCACCTGCGCACCTCCGGAGGCAACATTCAGTTGCGATATGCAGACGACGCGCGGCTGCGACAGCAGGCGATGGTGCAGCAACAGATCCAGCAACAGATGGAAGCCCAGCAGCGGCTCACTCTGATGATCGTCCAACAGAGCATGGAAGAAGTGGAGCGGCAGACGCAAATGAAAGTACAAGCCGCGTTTCAAAATTCCTCCGCACCATTTGGGAATGGGCCGCGGGGAGTGGCGCCTGTGGGTATAGCGCCGAATGTGGCGACGCCAATGCCCCCTCCTGCACCACCGGAATCGGAAGTCCTGTGGATGAAGCTGGGCGAATTCTGGTGGGGCGGTGTACGCGTGGACTCCGCGGAGCAGCAGAAGAGATTGATCCATGAAGTGCGGCCCGTGTATCCCGATGTCGCCCGCAACGCAGGAATCGAGGGCACCGTTTCCTTGCGCGTGCTGATCGGGAAGGATGGAGAAGTCGATCAGGTTACGCCTGTTTCCGGTGAGCAGGCCCTGCAGGAGGCTGCGACGAATGCCGTGCGCGAGTGGCGCTATCAGCCGTTCCTTCTCGACGGCAAGCCCGTCACCGTGGTTACCTTTGTGAATCTGGAATTTCGGTTGCAATAGTTTTTCGAGCAGAGTTTCGCGTTGAAAAAGGTGCTGCAAGAAGCGGCCCCGCCTTTCGGGGTCGCATTCGCGTTTCAACTGGGTGTGGCGGCCCTTTCAGAAGGACGCAAGGGCGGCGTTCAACCATCAGGGGGTGCGTGATGCGGAAATCCTTAGTTGGGATAATCGGGCTAGCCTTGCTCGCGTTTGTTGCGCCGGCCGGCGCGAAAGATCAAACCATCACAAAAACTTATCCCTTCGCTCGCGGCGGGGCTCTTAAAATTGAAAATGTAAATGGCTCGGTTGAGATCCGCGGATGGGACCGCGATGAGGTCGAGATTCGCGCGGTCAAGTCCGCGCAGCGCAGTGAGGACCTGGACCTTGTCCAGGTGGAAATCAAGTCTTCCGTGAACAGGGTCGAAATCGAAACTTTCTATCCGGCGGATCAGGGCGTCGATGTCTCCGTGGAATACCTAATTCGAGTCCCGCGGCGCGTGATTCTCGAGAATGCCTCGACAGTCAACGGCGCTGTCCGCGTCAGCGGCGTGGAGGGTAGCGGTGAGTTGCGAACTGTCAACGGCGACGTCGAAGTCAGCGAAGCCGGCGGCGGTTTCAATGCTCGCACGACGAACGGCAGCATTCGCGAAGAATTGCAATCCTACGCGGCAAAGCCGCTGCAGCTTGAAACCATGAATGGCTCGGTTCTCATTGCACTGCCGGCGAATGCCGGGGCGGAAATTGACGCGCTGAGCATGAACGGTGAGATTCGCACGCAGAAGCCCGTTCTTCTAAATGGTGCTTTCACGCGCGGGAGTTTCCGGGGGAAACTCGGAGCAGGCGGCGCGCCGCTACGGATTCGCACGGTGAATGGCGCCATTGAGATCGCTGTTTGGAGCGCGACGGTTTAGCTGGAGCAGTTCGGCTGCTCACTTTGCGTCGCGCAAAGCGTCGAAATGGGCAGGAGGTTGAATCATGAAAACGAGAAAGATTCTGACGATGGGCACACTGGCGGGGCTGGCAATTGGGCTGGTGGCCATCTCCACATCCGCACAAGATCGTGATACCGATTGTGGAGCCACGACCATCGTGATCACGCCCCAAACAGCGAGGACACAGGTGCGGCAAGCAGTGCAGGCTCAGGTTCGATCAAGTGTTCAAGCACAAGTTCAAGCGCAACTTGCACGGGCGCTGTCTGCCGATATATCGAATCCAGTGACGAACGCGGTGACCAGCGAAGTTGCCGCCCGCGTGAACGAACGGATTCGCGCTGCGCTCGCGAACTCGCCCGGGCTTCAGGGCCGCGTCCTTTATTCGGCGCAGAATCCCACGCCCGTGCCTGCGCCTGCGGCTCCACGTGTCTACGTAGGTGGGGATCAGTTCGGCTCGCTCGATGAGACGGGCTGGCTGGGCGTAACTCCTGAGGACGTTTCTGCTGATCGCGCAAAAGAATTAAAGCTCGCGTCCGCCCGGGGCGTTTACTTGAGCGAAGTTGAAAAAGACAGCCCCGCCGATAAAGCAGGATTGAAATCCGGTGACGTCATTACGGAATTCAATGGTGAGCACGTTGAAAGCGTCCTCCAATTCCGGCGCCTGGTGCGCGAGACTCCCTCTGGCCGTACAGTTTCCATTACTGTGTGGCGCGATGGCCGGTCTCAGACTGTCAACGTAACGCTTGCGAGCGCCTCAAATCAGTTCTCAGTTCAGCTGGATGGAATTCCTCAAAACATTATCAGGAATTTCACTTACAACGCACCGAATCCGGAATTAATCGTTCCGTCAGCGCCCCGCGCGTTTTCCTTCACCATGCCGGACATGGAAGGCTGGGGTTACGGCCAGGGCGAGGGAAACGGCAATAATAATTTCGTTTTCCGGACTTCTCCGACGCCGACGCTCGGTGTCACCGCGGAAACTGTGACGGGGCAATTGGGCGTCTACTTCGGTGTGCCTGATGGCGAAGGCGTGCTGGTGCGCGAGGTCAATTCCGGGTCACCCGCGGAAAAGGCTGGGCTGAAAGCGGGCGACGTCATCATCAAAATTGATGGTGACCGCGTCAAGACTGTCAATGAAATGCAGTCGCGGTTGCGGGAAAAGCGCGATGCGAAGACGGTTCAAGTCACTGTGATGCGCCGCGGGGCGGAAACGATACTGACCGTCGAGCCCGCCCAGCCAGTTACCCATCCGGCGGCGCCGCGCGCCAACACTCGGCCAATTTCATTTTAACCTCAACAAGGGAAATCATCTGTTGGCCCGGCGCCGCTTAAGGAAGTAAAATGGCGCCGGGCCTTTCCATTTGTGGCCCGGTGGAGGCGTCAGTGGATGGACGAAAGAGCCGAGATAGGTCGCTGGGCGTGAAAGAATTCCGACTGCTTGGATTTCTGGTTGCGCTGGGCGTTGCCGCTTCAGTAGTTTCCTTCGCTCAACTGGGAATCGCCCAGAATAGCGCGCCCCTCCCGAAGCCGGACCCATCGGCCCCGGTGCCGGCGTATCACACCGCTCCGCCGAAATCGCCATTGCCCGATCCCGTAAGTCCTGACCGATACTCGGATCCCATTTCAAAAAACTCCTATGCGATGGCGGCTAAAGTCAGGAACGTTCTCTATCAGGAGCCTTGCTACTGCTACTGTGACCGCAATGAGGGCCACCACAGTCTCTACGACTGTTTTCTCAGCGACCATGCCAGTGGTTGCAATACCTGCCGAATGGAAGCCATTTTCGCCTATGAACAGACCCGCAAGGGCGAGTCTGCGGCGCAAATCCGCAAGGAGATCATCGCCGGCGAATGGCGCAAGCTCAACCCTCAAGACTATACGATGCCAAGGGATATCCAATAAAAAGACCTAAAGATCTGGTCACCCTGCACTTTTGATCTGAAAAAATACTTGGATGGATTGTCTACTGCCGGAGAACTTCAGCCTTTGCCGCGGGGACGCTCAATCGCATAAGCCGGTGCGCCGAATCGAGGTAGAGCGTTAGTTCCAAAGCTGGTGTGTGGACGGCAAGTTCTTCGTATCGAACGCCATCCACCGTCACTGTCCCGTGCGATTCTGCCGTGATCATTCCGGGGGACTGCTCTTGCGGGATCAACACCGCGAAATTTTGCGGACCGCGCGCATTCCAGTTGTAAATTCGCGCGAGGATTTCGTACTGGTGATAAAGGTTGTTGTCCAGCACTACCACGGGTGATGCGAAAGTGAAATCCTGTCGATAGGGAGCGCCGCCCTTGCCGAGATCCAGAGATATTTTCGCCGTCATGCCATCGAAGGTCGTTGTCGATGTGGCTTTCTTGTCGCCTTCCGATGACCACACATAGCTGAGCGGAGCGCCCGCGGCATTCAGGTGTAGATCGCCATTCACTTTGTTTGCGCCGCTCTGCCCGTGAAACTCCGTTGTCCCGCGCGCCACCCATTGATCCCCGTTGCGCGAAATGGAAAAATCCTCCGTGCCAACCATCTGACCGTTAATCACAATTGACAGTTTTCCCTTGTCCTCGGAGAGAACATTCCCAGAAGATTTCTGCGAAAGGACGGGTCGGGCAACAAGGACGCCGCATGCAAACAGAATTGCGCAAAACGCGCCTTTCGCAAGTGATTTTCTCATGTCTTCCATTTGACCTGAGCGCCCTGCGTACCGTCAATGCCATTTGCGCGGTTTGTGCCCTCTAAGTCGAGGGCGGCAAGTAGTTGTCCCACCACGGCCCTCGGTTCACCGCTCCCGTCCACGTGTAAATCCGCCATCCGGTAGAACGGCAATCTCTCTTCGTAAAGCTTGCGGAAACTTAATTCATCGCGGAATAGAGGACGGTCATCCATCATGACGCAGCGCGCCAATAGTTGTTCAACAGGGCAATCCAGCCATACAACGCAACCCGCGCGGGGCAATCCTTCCGGAGAGCAGGCCGCGCGAAGCAGGTCAAGATTGGCCGCTTGTGTAAATGTTCCTCCGCCGAGCGCCAGAACGACGGGCACCGGGGAAGCCGTAGCCTCGCCCAGCGCGCGCTCAAGTTCAGCACGTTCAAGCTCGCGAAAGGAAGCCTCGCCTAGCCGGTCAAAAATTTCGGCGATTCGGGTGCCGGACTGCCTCTCGATGCGCTCGTCAATGTCCACAAATCGCCAGCCGAGCTGTTGAGCGAGCAGGCGCCCCACTGTGGATTTGCCGGAGCCCATGAATCCCGCGAGGCAGACAAGCTTCAAGCGCGGACGTGTGCCTGTTGCCGACATGATTGGAATGAAGGTTGCCGCGGGAACCTTACTGCGTGTCCCGCTGCAGAATCTTGATTGTACCACTGAAGGAACTGAGCTCGACCTTGGCGTTCCCTGAGCCGATTGTGCCCGCGAGCGCGTTTCCAAATTTCGGAACGGGCAACTTGTGGGCGCCATGTTTATCCGGCTGCAGATTGGCCTGGCTGATCACGCTGCCGTGTTCCGAGCGGGCGGTCAGGTCAAAAGAACTGGCCAGCCCAAACCGCACTTCCGAGTTGCCGGTGTCGCTCTTTAATACATACAAGCCGTGTCTTAGGAAATCTCCGTCAAAGAAAATGTTTCCCGCCGTCGTGTGAACCCGAATCGTGTCCATGATGGGCTGCATGAGTTGAACGCTGCCGCGCACGGTTTCGGCCTTGAACGAACTCCCATCGCACATGGAGCAAACAATGGAGCCATCCGCCGTGGTCACCACGATCTCACCGCCGACGCCTTTGAGGTTCACGTCAGCAGCGATTGTCTCAAACGTCAAACCTCCGTGAACGCTTTCAACCACAATGCTGCCGGAATCCGTCCGGACCTGGAGTGTGGTCTCTTCGGGCACAAGGATCTGATAATCCACCTGCATATCCGCCCCGCGAGCCGAATCGTTCAGCATATGAGTAACGATTTCCACGCGCGAGCCTGCCTGTTCCGTTTCTACATCGGCGCTTTTGCCGATTTGATTGGCGACAACCATTACTTCCTGTTTGCCCCATGATTTGACCTCGACGCGTCCACTCGAATTCTTCACGGTCACGACAGGTTTTCCGGTCACGGAAAAGTGCTTTTCAATCTTTGTGGCGGACGTGGAGAGCGCCGATCCCGCAAGGAACGCGGCCGTCACCGCCACGCGACAAGCCGGTGAAAGATGTAAGCGATATGGCAGGGTGCGCATCTTTAATCTCCCGTCCTTGTGTGATCCATCGCAACGGCCAGTAACTCTGCCTTCTGCTGGTATGCACCATAGAGATACTGGCGGGCGTCTTCGTTTTGCGGTTCCTCGCGGACCGCTTTCTCACACTCGGCGATAAATTTGTTTACAACGTCGAGATCCTTGCGTACCGCCGTATTTACTTCAGGGCTTGCCGATTCCAGATCGTTTACAGTCTGCGTCTCCAGGCGGTCGAGTCCATATTCAGCGGCTGTCGGAACAATGGGTTGCGGAGCCTCCGGAGGGAATTGCTCCCACACCACCGCCGCCGCAAGCACCATGATTGCCGCGTAAGTTGCAATGAGCGCCGGCCTGCGCATCCAGGCAAGAATAACGGCGAATCTGCCCTGCGGTTGCAGGGACGTAACTTTTTCCGGCACCGCCGTCCGGATGATTCCTTCTGCCTCGAGTTCGGCGCGCAGTTGAACCCAGATGCGCGCCGGCGGTTCTTCCAGCGGCTCCGCCAATTCGCGCGCCAGGCGAGTAATCGTTTCGAGGTCCGCCGTAAGCGCGCGGCAGCTGCGGCATTGTGCGAAATGGGCTGCGGCTTCCGCGGGCAGCGGCTGTCCGCTTGTCTGTTCGAGCGCTGCTTCAAATTCACTGCACTGCATAAATCACCTTCACCTTCTTAACAAAAAACTTTGCATCCTGCTACCCATCTTCGCCCGCGGTTTCTGCTTTTGCCGCCTGTCTTATGTCCCGCGCGCGGGTGCGGGCAAATTCATGGAGCAACTCGCGAAGCCTCGTGCGCGCTTTATGAAGCTGCGATTTCGAGTTTCCGATTGAGCAGCCCATGATTCCTGCGATCTCATTGTGCTCGTATCCCTGGATGTCGTGCAGTTCGAACACCGCGCGATACCCCGGCGGCAATTGCTCCACTGCCCGCTGCAAATTGATCCGGTCCACCGATCCCGTCAACAGATTGTCCGGGGCGCCGAAATCTTTGCGTGGCCCGCCCGTCTCTTCGTCCGGCTCGGTCTGCTCTTCCAAGGAAGTTTCCGAAACCGTCTTCTTTCGCAGCTTCATCAGCACAACGTTTACAGCGAGCCGGTGTAGCCAGGTCGAAAACGCTGATTCGCCCCGGAAGGTCCCTATCTTCCGGAACAATTGCAGGAAAGCCTCCTGGGCGAGATCCTCGGCCTCCGCGGTGCGCCCGACCATGCGCAAGCAGAGGGCATAGACGCGCCGGCTGTGCTGCCGGTATAGAAACTCGAAAGCTTCCGCGTCTCCCTGTTGAGCCCGCCGAATCGCTTCGGCTTCTGTGAGCTCACCCGTTTCGGTTCGTCTCGCTCGGGCCACCGAATCCTAACGGGACGGTTCCTCAATTTGGGATGCCGTCCACGCCCCTTGAGTTGTCCCGGCCCCCTTGTGGAAAACGCCACCCGCGGCCAGCTTCATCAGATGCCGCGACAACGCACGGGGTTCACCGGTTGTGCGCTCCTATTGTCGTCGGAACGCTGCCACGCGTCTATTGGCAATCGCGGGGGCAGTCGCTAATGCCGTGGAAATGTTATTCCCGAAAGTGCTCACGTCATCTCCCGGGAGTTGCAAGAGAAACGACTTCAGAATAATCTCGGACTCTCGAAACACCGTCGTCAAATCGTATTGCAGTTCGAAGAGTCTATTCCAGTTTCGCTCCGGCGAGATATAAGAGCCCTCGACAACCGCCGCGACCGCCTCCGTGTACTCACCGGCGAGATCAGACGTAATCTTGCCAAGCGTCCGGATCTTGCTCAAAAATCCGAAGTGGCGGCTGAAGAGGACGAGACATAGCCCGTTATGAAGGCGGGCTCTTTGGCGGGCCCTCTCACCCTGAAAGTCCTCCACGTTCAAAGGATTGAACGGGGGTGCAGCGGGGAAATGGCGTGCGTGGCGTTCTAGCGCGTCGAGCATCCCTTCCAGGTCGGCGGCGAACCGTCCGCAAAGTTCGCCGGAAACTCCGGCATGATCGCGCGCCACACCCAGGCGGCCCTGTCTGCGGCTTGCCAGAGCCTCATCCAAAACGACACTGAAAATGGAATAGGATTTTTCCAGGTTTCTCCGAACGGAACAGAACAGCTCTGCCTTTTCCCGGGAAAGCTCAGCCCGCCAGTCTTGCATGACGGTCCGTCTCTTCTTCCGAAACCACGCTAGGAACTTGGACAAGGCATTCAAAATGGCCTCCCCGAGAGAGAGGGGATTATAGACCTTGAAGGCTTGAGAAAGGAATGGGGTTGTCCGGTTAGTTCCAAAATGGGAAAGGTTCCGGCGCGCAACACCGACCAGTCCAGCGGGATGCTTGCTCGGCTCACCGATCCGGACCCGCAATCGGCATACAAAAAGGTCTGTGCAACTTTCGGCGTTTTCTTGACGCTTTCCGAATCCGCCCGATATACTGCCGCTCGAATCTCCGCGAAATGCTTGCGCATCTTTAACCGCCGGCCGCGGAAAGGACTCCCCGTTGCCTTTCGAGCCGCTCGACCAATATCTCCAGCGCCAGAAGAAGCTTGAGCAGATCGTTGCCTTCGGCCACGCCGCTTACCCGCATCGATTTGATTGGACGCTGTCCCCCGCGGGCGTCGTCGCGAAGTACGGCGGAAACTCCAAAGAAGAGCTTGAGTCGAGCAAGCCCCAGGTCCGTGTCGCGGGCCGCATCATGACACTTCGGCTTCACGGCAAGGCCGGCTTCGCGCACATTCAGGGCGAAGGCGCGCGCGTCCAGATTTACGTCAAGCTCGACATCATCGGCGAGCGCGGCTTCCAATTATTTCAGTTGCTGGATATGGGCGACGTCGTTGGCGTTGCCGGTCATCTGTTCCGGACAAAGACGGACGAGCTAACAGTCTGGGTCACCGAGTTGACGCTGCTCTCGAAATCGCTTCTTCCGTTGCCGGAGAAATGGCACGGCCTCACCGATGTCGAACAGCGCTACCGTCAGCGATATGTGGACATGATCGCGACGCCGAAGACGCGCGAAATCTTCCTGAAACGCGCCCTTCTCGTCCGCGAGCTTCGCAAGTTTTTTGATGCTCGCGGTTACGTCGAAGTCGAAACGCCGATGATGCAGCCGATTGCCGGCGGCGCGGCGGCGCGGCCTTTCACTACGCACCACAACACGCTCGACCTCGATCTCTATCTCCGCATCGCGCCGGAGCTTTACCTGAAGCGCCTCACCGTCGGAGGACTTGACCGGGTTTACGAAATCAATCGCAATTTCCGGAATGAGGGCATCTCCACGCAGCACAATCCTGAATTCACGATGCTAGAATTTTACGAAGCTTACAGCGACTACCGCACCTTCATGGACCTTACGGAAGAACTCTTCGCCACGCTCGCTCGCGCGGTTACCGGAGACACCAAGGTGAAATTCGGCGACCACGAAATTGACTTCGCAAAATGGCAGCGCCTCACCATGCGCGAAGCCATCACAAAGTATTGGCCCACTGCCGCGGGCGCCGCGCCCACGCCGGAGCAGCTTCGCCAACCGGATGGTCCGCGTGACGCAACGAAGCGCTTCAACGCCTGGGCCACGCAAGGCCACGCCGCGCCCATCGCGGATGTTGCGAAGCTCAGCGACGGCGAACTTATCGGCGCTCTGTTCGAAGCCGTCGCCGAGCATCACCTTATCCAGCCGACGATCCTTTACGATTTCCCCGTTGAGATTTCACCGCTCTCGAAATGCCGCGATGATGATCCCTCAACCGCTGAGCGCTTCGAGGTTTTCATCGGCGGCCTCGAGCTGGGCAACGCCTTCTCCGAGCTGAACGATCCCATCGAGCAAGAGAAGCGCTTCCGCGCGCAGGTTGCACAGGGTGGAGAAGAAGCCCCGAAGGAAGTGGACATGGACTACGTCCGCGCGCTGAGCCACGCCATGCCGCCCGCCGCGGGCATGGGCATCGGCATTGACCGGCTCACGATGCTCCTCACCGATTCACATTCCATCCGCGACGTTATTTTATTTCCGTTGCTGAGGCCCGAGTCCCGCCGCGAGCCCGGTGAAGCGCCGCCCAATACCCCATGAGATCCGCGCCATGAGATTTGAATGGCTGGTCGCGCGGCGTTATCTGCGCTCGCCGCACAGGCCCGCCGTCCTGCGGCTTGTCACGGTCCTCTCGATGATCGGAGTTGCCGCGGGCGTCGCCACCCTGGTAATCGCGCTCGCCATGAACACCGGTTTCCGCGAAACTTTGCAGGATCGGCTTCTCGGTGTCACCGCTCACATCACGCTTACCGATCCGGACGCTGACAACATCCGCGATTACATGCAGCTCGCCACGCGCCTTGCGAAAACGCCCGGCGTTCGTTCCGCTACCCCCGCCATCTACGAAACCGTTCTACTTTCCGCGGGCACATCCAGCGGCATTGAACTCAAGGGTGTTGATCCCGAACTCGAAAAGAAATCGAACGAAGCGCTGAACCGCATCGTTGAAGGCCGCGCGGATTTTTCTCCCGATTCCGACGGCATTGGCGCCGTCATCCTCGGCCGCTTGCTCGCCGACCGCATGAAGCTGCGCGCCGGAGATTACGTCACACTCATAAGCTCCTCGGGCCAGCTCACTCCGTTCAGCATGGTTCCACGAGCAGCGCGGTTCCGGGTCACGGGGATTTTCGATTCCGGATTCTACGATTTTGACGCCAACTGGGGATTCACCACGCTCACCTCCGCACAGAGTCTTGCGGGCGTCGGTGATGTGGTCAACGTAATCGAGTTCCGTATAGCGCGTCTCGATAACGCAACCACAATTGCCGCCGAACTCGCTCGCGCCGCCGGCCCCGGCTACAAGGCTTCGACTTGGCAGGAAGAAAACAGTGCGCTCTTTCGCGCCCTGAGTCTTGAGAAATTGGTCACCGCAATCTTCATAGGCTTGATCACATTCGTTGCGGGGTTAAACATTCTTGTCGTTCTCACCATGAGCGTCACGGATCGCGCTCGTGACATCGCCGTTCTAATGTCCCTCGGTGCGCGCCGTGCCCAATTGCGCGGCGTTTTCTTTTTCCAGGGGATCGCCATTGGCGCTGTGGGGACCGTCATAGGGCTCGCACTCGGGTATCTCGTCGCTTGGGTTGCCGGAACGTACCGTCTCATCCCTCTCAACCCGGAGGTCTATTCGATTCCTTATGTCCCGTTCCATCCAAACGGCCTTGACGCCCTTTGGATCTCCGCCGCCGCGCTTGCCATTTGCGCCGCCGCGACTTTAGTCCCGGCCCGCGCCGCATCGCGCCTCCTGCCGGTTGAAATCCTCCGATACGAGTAAGCTCCCTTGCCTGTTGTGCTGCTGATCCCAACGAGGTTGACCGCCCGGCCAGTCTCATTCGCCTGCCGTTTGGCTAGCATATTGCACTATCTAGCTGTGGCGCTTAGGTGTCGCATAGCTCCCGGTTTTTGCTCATTTTTGGCACTTTGAGCCGTGCTATAATTCCATTGGAATCAATAGGTTGGCGGTGGTTAAGAGGTTTTCCACCGGGGTCGGCACTTAGAGTGGCAACCGGAGGGACGTCAATGGGAAACCTTTTGACAGCGTCTCCGGAAACACACACCCGGCCCCCGGGAGCAAAGTACGCATCTAAGGATTATGGGCGCCATTTAGGGTGACATGTCGGTAGGTTAGGCCCGGCTCGAATGAAGCGATTTATGGAAAAATGTTAGGCTGAAATTGACGACAATAAGCCCAGTCACGGCGAAATCGCAGTTCGAACCGCGCGGATTTGCGCCCGGCGTCTCATCAGAATCTTCGTCTGCCTCGGCCTTCGTCGTGGAAACTCGTGAATTGCGAAAAGTTTTCGGTTCGGGTGCATCTGAACAAGTCGTCCTGAAATCAATCGCACTCAAAGTTATCGAAGGCGAGATGATTGCGGTTGTCGGGCCATCCGGCAGCGGAAAAAGTACGTTGCTGCACCTTCTGGCCGCGCTGGACATGCCAACAAGCGGTACAGTATACTTTCGCTCGCGTGCGCTGCAAACGCTTCCTGAATCGCATCTTGAAGATTTTCGGAATCAGACCGTCGGATTCGTTTGGCAGCGCCATCATCTTTTGCCGGATTTTTCCGCGGCGGAAAACGTCGCTATGCCCCTTTTGATGCGGGGCGCGAAAGAGGCCGCGGCCCTTGGCGCGGCAAGAAATTGGCTGGATGAAGTCGGGCTTTCCGCAAAGGCCCGGCAAATGGCGGGGGAGCTTTCCGGGGGAGAGCAACAGCGTGTCGCGATTGCACGTGCGCTGATCAGCCAGCCGGCGCTGCTTTTGGCCGACGAACCCACCGGGGATCTGGATGAGCAAAACGCGGACGCGGTCTTCCAATTGATGCAACGTCTACATCGGGTCCACCGGCTCACATCCATTATGGCCACGCATAATCGCGCTCTCGCGGAGCGCTGTGACCGAGTGCTGGTTTTAGAGCACGGCGAGTTGAAGCCGCTTGGAGAAATCCCCGCGGCCCGGCCCGCCGACTGAGGGGGAAGCGAGAGAACCGTGCTTGAACGATTCACAGAGAAAGCGCGCCGCGTAATTTTCTTTGCCCGGTATGAGGCCAGTCAGTACGGCAGCCCGTGCATTGAGACTGAACACCTGTTGCTCGGTCTTGTCCGTGAGGATAAAGGTCTCGCAAACCGTTACCTGCGCGCGCAGGGCTCGATCGAATCCATTCGTAAGGAAATTGAATCCCGTATCACCATTCGCGAGCGCATCTCCACCTCAGTCGAAGTCCCATTGAGCGCGGAATCCAAGCGCATCCTGAGTTTTGCCGCGGAAGAGGCGGACCGTCTCGGCCACAAGCACGTCGGCACAGAACATTTGCTTCTCGGCATTCTGCGGGAAGAGAAGAGCTTTGCCGCGGAAATCCTCCAGGAGCGCGGGCTGCGCCTATCCGCTTTGCGCGAAGAACTTGCGCGCAGCGCCGGCGAAAAAGTTCCTGTGAACCGCCCCAAGGAAACATCCTTGCTCGCGGAATTCAGCCGGGACCTCACACAGGCCGCCACGGACGGCCAACTCGACCCCCTCGTTGGGCGCGAGAACGAACTCGAACGCGCAATTCAAATCCTGTGCCGCCGCACGAAAAATAATCCCGTGCTCATCGGCGAGCCGGGCGTCGGCAAAACGGCCATCGTCGAGGGACTCGCGCAGCGCATCGCCGACGGCGATGTCCCGCCGTTCCTTGCGGATAAACGCATCCTTTCGCTTGACCTCTCTCTCATCGTCGCCGGCACAAAATACCGCGGCCAATTTGAGGAGCGGCTCAAGACCATCATGAAGGAGCTGATGGAAAGCCAGAACTCCATCATCTTCATTGACGAGCTGCACACTCTTGTCGGCGCGGGTTCCGCGGAAGGCTCGCTTGACGCGGCAAACATTCTTAAGCCGGCGCTCAGCCGCGGCGAAATCCAGTGCATCGGTGCAACCACGCCGGGCGAATACCGCAAGTCCGTTGAAAAGGATCGCTCCCTCGAGCGGCGCTTTCAATCCGTGAAAGTTTCCGCCCCGAACGAGGAAGAAGCCATCCGCGTTTTGCAGGGCGTGCGCGAACGCTACGAAAAATTCCACGCCGTCAGTTATACGGACGAAGCCATCCAGTACGCTGTGTATCTCTCCAATCGCTACATCCCGGATCGCTTCCTTCCGGACAAGGCCATTGACCTCATTGACGAAGCCGGCGCACGCGTCAAACTTCGCCAGGCGATGCTTCCCGATGAAGTCTCCGAAATCCAAAAACGCGTGAAGTACAACACGCACCGAATGGAAACGGCAATCGCCAATCACGAATTCGAGAAAGCAAGGTTCTATTCCGAAGAAGAGCGCAAGGAAAAAGAGGCGTTGCGCCAGTTGCGCGAGCGATTGAAACTTGACGAGTCTTCCACAGGAATCGTAGGCCGTGAGGACATCGAAGAAGTTGTGTCGCGCTGGACGGGTGTCGCCGTCACATCCATCAAGGAAGACGAACAGCAGAAGCTCCTGCGCATCGAGCAGGAACTTCACAAGCGCGTCATCAGCCAGGACAAAGCCATCACTGCGCTCTCTCGCGCCATCCGCCGCAGCCGCGCGGGTCTCAAGGCGCCCGGTCGCCCGGTGGGCTGCTTCTTGTTCCTGGGCCCCACTGGAGTCGGTAAAACGGAAGTCGCGCGCAGGCTCGCCGAATTCCTCTTCGGAAGCGAAAAGTCTCTCGTGCGCTTTGACATGTCCGAATACATGGAGAAGCATTCCGTTTCAAAACTCATCGGCGCGCCTCCAGGTTATGTCGGCTATGAAGAGGGCGGCCAGTTGACGGAGCGCGTGCGTCGCACCCCTTACTCCGTGATCCTTCTCGATGAAATCGAAAAGGCGCACCCCGACGTTTACAACATCCTTCTGCAGGTATTTGAAGATGGCCAGCTCACCGATGGGCTTGGCAACACGGTGGATTTCCGCAACACCATCATTATCATGACTTCCAACCTCGGCGCGCGCTATCTGCAGAAGCGTTCGACCATGGGGTTCCAGTCCACTGCCGATGAAGCTGGAAACAAAACGATGGAAGAGATGGTTACCGGTGAAGTGAAACGCGTCTTCAATCCTGAATTCCTGAACCGGCTCGACGAGATCATCATATTCAATTCGCTGTCCGACGAGGATCTGCTTCGCATCATTGATCTGCTCGCCGGGCAGATTAATGACACGCTCATACATCGCCAGGTCCAAATTGTTCTCACGCCGGAGGCTCGACAGTGGATTCTCGAGAAAACCTGCGGTGACCGCAGTTACGGGGCGCGTCCGCTTCGCCGGGCTTTGCAGAAATACGTCGAGGATCCGCTGTCCGAGGCGCTGATTCAAGGGGGGCTGCAGCGGCCGGCTACGCTCGAGATCTTTGTTTCGGGCGAAGCGCTTGATTTCCGGCCGGTCGTCGAGGCAACCCCAGTCGTCCACTAACGAATCCTACGCGCAATGCCGGCGTCATCCCGGGGCCGGCAGGGGGAGTAATCCGATTGTTTGGGGGCAGGCGGTCGTGAAGCGATTCACGGCTGCATACGGCAAATCCCGCCTATTTTGCCTGCGACGCTGCATCGAGTTCGGGCTGGCTGCGCTATTGATTTCTCTGGCGGGCCTCTCAACTCCTTCCGCGGCAGCGCAGGAGAACCCGTCTTCAAATCCCGCCACCCAGGCCCAGGAGAATCCGCCTCCGCAAAGTCCGTTTACGATTGACCACATCGAATTTCTCAATAATCGTCGAATCCGCAAGGATGTTTTGCAGGCGCACATCATGTCCCATTCGGGCGACCCTTTGAACCCCGCTCAGCTCGACCGCGACCTGCACGAGCTTTGGAATACCAATTATTTCGATGATGTGGAGCTTTCGATCGAAGATAGCCCCACCGATCCCAACAAGAAAATTGTCATCTTCACCGTGAAAGAGCGGCCCACCATTCGCCGCATCGTTTACAAGGGGAATAAATCGATCAGCGAATCCGATATCCTGGACGCATTCAAAGACCGTAAAGTCGGCTTGACCCAGGACAGCCCTTACGACCCGACGAAAGTGAAGAAAGCTGAAGTCGTTATCCGCGAGCTGCTTGCGGATCACGGCCATCAATTCGCCACCGTAAAAGAGATCAAGGACAACGTCGCCGCCACGAATAGCGTCATTCTGACTTTTGTCATTGATGAGGGCGCAAAAGTTGAGGTCGGCAAAATTATTATCGAGGGCAACCACGCATTTTCCTCCCGGCGCATCATCCGCACCATGCATCATTCCCGGCCTTATGGCTTCGACATCAAGGTTATACACATGAATGTGATGGCGAAAACCTTCGATCAAGCGAAGCTGGACGAGGATTTGGAAATCGGTATTCGCGGCCTCTATCAGGATAACGGGTTTTACGAGGCGAACGTCAACGTCGACCACCTTGAATCCGTGGATGTCAATCGCAAAGGCATCGTGCGGCTGCCCATACCCGTCGTGGGTTCCGAGCATGGCAAAGCCACGAACATTTACATCAAGATTGAGGAAAACGAGCGTTTCCGCATGGGCAAGCTCTTCATCATCAACGCCGATCCGGAAAAAGGCCTGACCCTGCGGCGCGAAGCGCTCATCGCGGTTTTCCCCCTCAAGCAAGGCGATATTTTTGACGTAGATAAGATCCGCAAGGCGATCGAGAATTACACAAAACTGTATGGCCGGCTTGGGTTCATGGATTTCACCGCTGAACCCGATTTTGACATCAACCATGCCACAAAGACGATCGATGTCACCCTCAAATTCAGCGAACAGAAGCCTTACACGATCCACCGCATCAACATCAGCGGAAACGTCACCACTCGTGACAAAGTCATTCGCCGCGAGCTTTTGCTTACGGAAGGCGACCTCTACGATAATCATCTGTGGGAATACAGCGTCCTGAAGCTCAATCAGCTTGGTTTCTTCGAGCAACTGAAGCCCGAAACCGCCGCGCAGGTTTCCCGGAATATCAAAAACAGCACGGTGGATCTCAATCTCAAGGTCAAGGAAAAGCAGAAGCAGTCCATCAGTTTCACCGGCGGGGCGAGCGGAATCGCCGGAGACTTCCTTGGACTGAGTTATCAAACCAGAAATTTTCTTGGCTTGGGGGAGACGCTGACCATTTCCACGCAATATGGCACGGTCCAGAAAGGCTTCAACTTTGCTTTCACGGAACCTTATTTCATGGATCGCCCCATCTCCACCGGATTCACACTCTTCGCGAGCAAGTATAATTTTGACCAGTCCCGCCAGACCTCCCTTCTGCTGGGGGAACAAGTGAACCTGAGTCCGGCGATCTCGCAAAATTACAACCAGAACTCCAAGGGTTTTAGTCTTTTTGCCAGCTATCCAGTCAAGCGTTGGAAATTCGCCCGCATTGGCCTGTCTTACAAATTCACAATCACAGACATCGTACCTTTCAGTACGGCATCTACGCTCCTTTTTGAGTCGATCCAGTATGAGAGCGTCGCCGGCCCTTCCGCCTTGAATGGCATTAAGCAGAGCCAGGTGATCGGAAACTTGAGTTATTCGACCGTTGATTATCCGCCCGACCCGCACAACGGCAAAAGCTACTACTATTCCGTGACTTTTGAGGGCGGTCCGCTCGGGGGGAATACAAAGGCCATTTCCCAGGTGTTTACCACCACTTATTACCGCCCCAATTATCACAAGCGGAACACCATCGCCCTGCGCTTTCTGGGGTCATTCGCCACTAGTTACGGTGGAGATGAATTGCCTCCATTCGAGCGGACCTTTGCCGGGGGCGAGCAGGATCTTCGCGGCTTCGACCTACAGACCGTTTCTCCGGTTGCGTTCATTCCAGTCGAGACCGTGCAGCAAATTCAATATTTTGATCCCCGTAAGCTGGACGGCGGGGGAAACCCGATCTTGGAAACTCTCAATGTCCCCTATGTGGCATACAATATTTCTTTCCCCGGCGGCGACACCGAGGGAATTTTCAACGCCGAATACAGGATTCCGATCGTAAAACCGGTCAGCTTCAGTTTCTTTTTTGATGGCGGCATGAACGGCGCTCTCCGGCGCAGCCAGTTGGAATTGAACTCGACAGGTCTCGCAAATCTGGAACAAATGCTTCCAAACACCGATTTTAGTTCCCGTCTCATCCTTGCCCATGATTCGAATTTCAGGCCCCGAGCCTCGGCCGGTGCCGAGTTCGTGGTTCAATTGCCGATCATTCAGGCGCCTTTCCGGCTCTATTGGTCTTATAATTTCTTGCGGTATGACGAGCTCTTGGTAGCTCCTCCGGGCGATTTCTATATCAGCAACGATGTGAAGAATTCGCTGCCGCCGGGGGTTTTGCAATTTCAGATTTTGCCGCAGATCACGCACCTTGTATCGAATCCGGCCACCTTTAAGTATGCGGATCCATTGACAACGCTTCGATTTACCGTGAGCCGGACTTTCTAATGATTAATGCGAGCAGCGTGGTTGCCGATCGGGGGCGGGCGAAGATGATAGTATCTCCGTTGAGAGATAATGGAATGAAGCGCGCGGCTTTTTGGATCGCATTCTGCGCAAGCCTCGGTCTTATTCTGGCCGGCTGCCACACCACAACCGGAACCACAGCCGCGGCAACGGTGACCCTGAGTGCCACTTCCGCTACGGTCGCCGTAGGTTCATCGTATCAATTCTCCGCCGTTGTTGTTGGCCCGACGGACACCTCCGTTACTTGGGAGGTCAACAGCGTCGCCGGTGGTTCCGCGACTACAGGCACGATTGACTCAACTGGTTTATATACCGCCCCTACTGTTGTCCCCGTGCCAAACACTGTCACAGTTACAGCTGTTTCCAATGGGGATCAAACCGTTTCCGCAAGTGCGACGGTAACAATCTCTTCCGGCATCAGCGTTACCGTTTCCCCCACTACGGCTAATATCGGCACCGGAGAGAAATTTCCATTCACCGCCACGGTCACCGGGGTCGCCCCTCCAAACAATACTGTCACTTGGGTTGTGTGCCAGGTGAACTCTTCGACGACATCCGCATGCACTGCGGACACAACCGGCACTTTAGGCACGATTGACATTTTCGGAAATTACACGGCTCCCGGCACGGTTCCGAGCGGGAATCCCGTGACGATTCAAGCCGTATCCACTAAAGACGTGAATCAGGTGGGTGCTGCGACGATCAATCTTATTGCGGCGGTTGACCCTTCCGTTGCCACGATGTATCCCACTCAAATCACCCAGGGGTCCCTCTTTGTGGACGTTTGGTTGGCTGGTTCGAATTTCCTCTCGACGACGAACGTGCTCGTGAACGGTACTTCTCTTCCCGCCACATTGATTTCAAATCCCGACCCAGCCGCTTTGCGCGCGCGTATCCCTTCCAATATGTTGAGCTCGCCCCCGGGAGTTCTCACAATCCAAGTGGAGCGACAGGGGGGATCGCCTGTCACTTGTACTCCAACACCCCAGGCGTGCCAGCTCTCCATTGTCCCCGGACGCCCCGCCATCGTGGCTGCTTCACCCAACAGTGCATCGCAGTCCAACCAGAACGATACGAACCCATTTATATTCAACCTTGACGGCGGCTACTTTGGCACCAGCGCCATAGGTTCAACTCCCAGCGTCACCGCGCAATTCGACGGTAGTTTGGCGGCTGCATCGCCTGTAGGCCCCAGGCAGGCTTCTGTAACAATCAACAACGCTGACTTTTCCGTTGCCGGGTTGCATCAGGTCACGTTGACGAATCCCCTCGTGGCAACCCCGGCCGTTCTCCCTCAAACATTCGCTGCCACGAACTTTGCTGTGCAGTCGTGTTTGGGGCCGGCACAGGGATGTCCGCAACCCACTGTTTCGGTTGCCTCGCTTCCAGTTGGCACCACACCTATGGGAATCGCGGTGAATACGGCAACTGGAATCGCCGTTGTCACCAACTTTGCTTCCAACTCAATCACGCTTATAGACGTGACGGGCTCCACCCCGGCTGGATGCGCCTGTCCAGTTGTGAAAACAATTCCTGTAGGCGTGGGCCCGACTGGCGTCGCCATTGACAACATTCGCAATCTCGCGGTCGTCACAAATAACACGGACAAAACAATTTCCGTTGTGAATCTGGCGACCTATGCCACGACTGTTGTCAGCACTCAAATTCCCGCCGCTCCCGTTTCCGTTGGCGTCAATCCAATCACTGGAATGGCGCTCATCGCTTACCAGAACACTAGTGTCGGCGCTCTGGTGGATCTTACGCAAACTCCTCCGGCGTTCGTCGGAGCTATGACGGTGGGGACAGGTGCGCATCCTCAGGTCGCGGTTGTGCCGACTTTGAACTGGGGATTTGTGACTCCCGGAGGAGCTGGCGTGCTTTCCATCGTGGACTTGTCGCGGCGCAACTCCAGCACAATTGCAACCACCGGAGCGGTGCGAGTCTCGTCAACCAGCACTTCCACGATCACGACTACGGCGCCTCACGGCTTGACAGTCGGCGACGCCGTTCTCATCACCGGTGTGACGGATCCCACTTTCAATGGTGTGTTCATTGTTACCACCGTTCCGTCATCAATTTCCTTCACTTATACCCAGATCGGACCGGACAGCACGAGTGGAGGCGGTACAATTTTCTACGCGGAGCCGCTCGCTTCCGTTGACGTCACCGAAAACACCACTGGCATCAGCATTAATTCGGAAGCAAAACGCGCCGTCCTCACCGATCCGACGCTTCCGCAATCAATTTTTACGATGAGCATATTGGATCAGACGATTTCTACGTTCACCTCGGAAACGGGAGCGACGAACTCAGCGGTGAACCCCTATACGGATATCGCCGTGACGATAGATCCGGCGACAAACCAGCTCTCCGTCATCGATCCTCGCACCCCCCTCCGGCTTACGACGTTATCTCTGCCCGGCGTCACACCCGGCGCTGTCGCTATCGATCCCGGCACGGACACGGTCCTGGTCGCCAACCAGGGCAGCAACGACGTGACTGTTATTTCGCTGGGCGCAATCAAGCCGCTGCATCTCGAACAAGTGATTCTCCCGGTCAACCGGCAGTTGAGCACGGATCTCACATTGGCTTCTCCCTCGGACCTGCCATTGACCCTGATCGGCAAGGGCTTTAACAGCTCCTCGGTTGCGCGCGTCGATGGTTACATTCTTTCTCCCGTCGGCACTGTCACGGACCGCGAGATGAACGTGGTTGTTCCCGGAACACTGCTCGGGAACGCGCGGCGGTTCGCCGTGGATGTGTTGAACACGGCCACGAATGCCGGCCTTTCCAACGTTGAGTATTTCTCCGTTGTTCAGGCCGTGGACCTTACTTCCTCGGGATGCCCTTCTCCACAACCCAGCGCTGTTGCGGTTGACGATCTGCGGAACATTGCCTTTGTGACTGAAAACCTGTGTGCGCAGGCAGCCGTCGTAAATATCAACACGGGGGCAATCACAAATGTAGTTGGGGTGGGAAACAATCCTCAGGGCGTTGCCACCGGCCCGGGGTTTGGCATTGCCGTTGTTACGAATCGAGGGGACAACACCGCGACGATTATAGACTCGGCGGATTTCACTCAGGCGACCACGACGATCGCCGTGGGCGGCGAGCCCATCGGCGTGGCCATCAGTCCGATTGACGGAACCACTCTTGTGACCAACTCCAACATCAACTCGAGTTCCATTTCGTCCTTCGGCGCCGCGGATATTGCCACCCTTACGGTGAACGTCACCTCTGCGAATGGGGCCAACCCGGTGGCTGTTGCGATTGACGCCATCGATCAGCTTGCCCTTGTTACAAACGCAGGGGGTGGTAACGCGAGCTTGTTGAACATTTCACAGAGCCCGCCGGTGGTGCAAAGCCAAACAAATGTTTCCACGCAACCCACGGGTGTCGCGTTTGACCCGTCGAGCGGGAATTTCATTGTTGCGGCCAGTTTGAATAATACTCTTTACTTCGTCAACCCTACCACGGGCACGAGTAATGCGGCGCGCGTGGGGATTGGCCCAAGCTCCGTCGCGTTCAACTACCTCACCAACACCGCGGTAACGGTGAACAACGCCAGCAATACGGTCTCCGTGATTGATGCGACTACCCAGACCGTGCGCGCAAACTTGTCCCTCCAGGGCGCCTTCCTCGGTTCCGTCGCCATTGTGCCGAACTCCAACCTCTGTTTGATTGTGGATCAGGTGAACAACAGGCTGCTTCTCGTGCCGCTTCCGAATTAAGAGAGGTGGAAAGCTTTAATTCGTTTTTGCGGAATCATCTCAGGTCATTATTGCATTTCATTCTTGTAGACGATTCCGTCTTTCATCACGAATCGCACGCGCTGGAGTTCGGTGATGTCCGCGAGCGGGTCGCCATTGACCGCCACCAGATCGGCAAGTTTTCCCGGCTCGATCGTTCCGATCGAATCACTTTTCCCCAATAAGGCCGCGGCGTTCACCGTGGCCGTGCGAATCGCATCCATCGGCGTCATCCCGTACTGCACGTAATAATTCAATTCTCCAGCTTGGTTCAGCGAACCTTTTCCCGTCCATGCGAAGCCGCCGGCGTCCGTGCCCATCACGATCTTCACGCCGTGCTTCAGCGCCTTCTGGAACGCCAGCTTCTCCGTCTCCACCATTTTCGGCCAGTTGCCGCCGCGGTCCACCACGGCCGCGCCCACCATAATCGTCGGGATCCACGGGATCCCGCGGCGCGCCATCTCATCCATCTGCGCCTCGCTCATTCCGTCGCCATGCTCGATGGAATCCACTCCCGCGCGGAGTGCGGCGGCGATGCCGTCATTGCCGATGGCGTGCGCTGCCACCTTGTGGCCCAGGCGGTGGGTTTCCTCCACGATGGCGCGGGCCTCTTCGTCCGTGAAATTCACCTGGCTGTGCAGCACCCCGTCGGGGCCATAAAAGTAGCCGTGGTCGCTGTAATACTTGATCCAGTCTGCACCATTCGAGATCTGTTCGCGCACCGCTTTGCGAGCGTTTTCCGCGCCGTCAACAATTTGCACGCCATGCGGCAGTTCCAATTCCCATGAAAATCCCTGCAGCGGGTAGGTTCCTGTCGGCGCCATTGCGCGAGTCGAGACAATCATCCTCGGCCCGGGAATTTCGCCCCGGTTGATCGCCGTTTTCACATCCACGTCCGCGTACATCGCCCCTTCCGTTTCAAGGTCGCGCATCGTCGTGAAGCCGTGATCGAGCGCGACGCGCGCGTTTCGTGCCGCCAGTATCGCGCGGTAGGGAATGGACTCCTTCAAGAGTTGATCGTCATAATCCTGCGGCAGCACGTCGCCGTTCAACAGAATGTGTGTGTGGCAGTCCATCAATCCCGGCAGCACTGTCGCTCGCGAGAGGTCAATAATTTCCGCCCCAACTGGCGGCGCGCCTCCGGGCGTGACGGAAACGATTGCGTTGCCCTCGATCAAAATCAGTGCATTTGCGATGGGCGCGCCCCCTTTTCCGTCAATCAGCTTTCCAGCACGGATTGCGATGCGATGCGGCGCCTGCGCCTGCACTCCCGGCGTGGCCGCTAGTAATGCCGGCAGCAGCGCAGCCATTGCGAACAAAGCTGCGGCAAGCCCGAAAAGCATCGTGTGGCGTTTCATAAAAACCTCCAAGCAAGTAACCCGATTGAGCTGTCCTTACCAATCAAAAGCGCGTGCGCATTCTGCCGCAGATGAAGGCGCCGGCACAAGCCGTGCGGAATCCCAGCTCTCGATGGCGTCACGCGCATCGCTTGCGCCTGAAGAATTCTTCGCTGCTCTCGTTGACTGATTCTCTCTGCCGACGTAGGATTCCGCTCGCATTTCGTTGCAACTCATTCTTCTTGCGAAGGTGACACATGCGCTCGAATCGTTTGAAAACTTCGGTATTTGTGATTGTTGTTTTCGTCGTGGTGCTTGCTGCACGCGTAATTGCGCAACTGAACGGAGCCACGCCTGTGCAACAGCAGAATCCGCCAGCGCGACAATCACAAGGAACTCAATCGCAAGCTACTTCGCTGCAAGGCGCAGCCGTGTCCCAGGCGCCGCTTCAGGCGCCTCCGCCCGAAGACCCGGTAAAAACCATGGTCGCCCGCCTCGACCTGGAGAAATACAAAGCCACCATTAAAGGCCTCACACAATTTGGCGACCGCCGGCAGGGCACGGACCGCAATCGCGCCGCCCTGGATTGGATCGAAGCGCAGCTCAAAAGCTACGGCTGCACAAACACCGAACGCATTAAATATGAATACAACCCTCCAGCCCCTGGCGCAGGTCGCGGCGCAGGCGGTGGACGCCGCGGCCCCGCTCCCGGCGAAAATCCAGTCTCCTCAGGCGGCGGGCGCCCGCGAGGCATCAAAGCTCGCACTGGCGTTAACAACGATCCCAATAACCAGCCCGATCTCAAGCTCCGCGAACTCGATTCGCAGCCCACCACTCCCGGCGAGCGCGAAGAAGTTTTTTGCACGAAAGTCGGCACGACACATCCCGAGGAGATGTACATCATCGGCGGCCACTTTGATGGAATCGGCTACGGCGAAGCAGCCAACGACGATGGCTCCGGCACCGCGCTCGTTATGGAGATCGCGCGCGTATTCAGCAGCCCCGACGTGCAAACTGACAGGTCCATCCGATTCTGTCTGTGGAATAACGAGGAGACTGGCACAAACGGCAGCCGCGCGTACGTCGCGCAACGCGCCGCCTTGCAGGGCAAGGAAGATCCGCCGGGGTCGGGCAAGTATCCCGAACCGAAATGGCTCGGCATGATTCAGCATGACATGATGATGTTTGATCACGGAATGCCGCTCCCGGATGGCACGCTTAGGAAGGAGCAGCGCGCGGAAGCCGACGTCAATATTGAATTCCAGGTGACCTCAAAAATGGCGGCGCAGGCTCAAGCACTCGCGTGGGTCTTTGAATCAGCCAACGAAAAATACGCCACCGATTATCCCGCCGCCGTCGGCAGCCACATGACCAACACGGACTCCGGCCCTTTTATGGATCTGACGCCCTCGATCAGCCTTCGCGAAAACGAGCGCGGCACGCAAATCGGAAATGGGTGGGACCCGAATTGGCATCAGCCGACGGATTTATATTCCACGTATGATGACAAGGATTTCCGTCTCGGCCTGAACGCCACGCAGACAACTCTCGCGGCAACCGCGCTCCTGACCGGCGCAACTCTGAAAAAATAATAATTGCAGAGCCGCCGCTGATAATGTCAATTGTGCAGCAGCGGAGATTTCACGGGAAGATTGCGGCTGGCCGATTCCTCCGCGGCGCGGTGAATTCCAAGATGGTGGCCAGCTTTTCTGTGAGTGGTGCTTTTCCTTCGTGGCAACTTTGCCCCTGCGTTCACCGCCGGTCCCCGGCCCGCGCACAATCTGTCGATTCCCGTCTCACTTTGCCTGGCGTGATTTGATGAAATTCACAAGATTCGCAATACGCGCCGCCATTTCTTGCGCAGTCCACTCGTCTCTCACAAAGTCTGTTCCCCAGATGGGCATTTCCGCCGGTCCGTGCGCGGGGATTGTGCTGCCGGTTTCCACAACGTTTCTTACGTAAGTGGCGGGAAATGTGCCCCCGTGTTTGCGCGCAAGCGTGGTCAGGTCGGGCGGTTCTCGGTATGGTTCAGGGACACCCCCGGTTCCCTTCAAATCCTTTCCATGGCAGATGGCGCAGTCTTGCTCGTACAGTTCTTCCCCCGATGGAATTCTAGAAGGTGTGGAAGACTGAATGGATTGCAAATAGTCAATGAGGTTGGACACCCTTACATTACCCCAGTCCATGTCCGATTCCACCTGATGAAATATGGGTCCCCAGATTGGCATTTCTCGCGTGCCGTGTGCCCCCATCACCAAGTCGCCTTGAATCACCTGCCGCACATATGCAATGGGAAACTGCCCATGATAATTCTTCTTCAAAAGGGTCAGGTCGGGAACCTTTGCCTTCAATGCGGAGGCTGTCGGCCCGGTGCCCCGCCCGTCCAGGCCGTGGCAGGCGGCGCAATAAGCGCGGTACATATCCGGTCCCCTGAGAGACCGGATCAACTGTGGAGACTGCTTATCCCCATTCGGCGCGGTCTTGGTTTGCCTGCTGGTACCGGGGAGCGCAAAAGCGATTAGTGCAAGCGCCAGTGTTAGTTGCAAGCCCCTCTCCAATCCTTTCCGTAGCGTTGTCATTGGCCCCCCCCTCACAACATGTTCCTTCACACACATCAAGGGTGCCGCTTCCGGATTTTGGCTGCAATGATGGGCGTCACAATCGCATGTGTTTTCAGGTGTCGCGAATTCCGCCGTGGAATTGGGGAAACCGCGGGGGGGCCAAGAATGGACGTCCACTGGCAGCTGGCGAGAACGTCGATAAAACTGCCCGCAAAACCGATTAGTGCGGGGAGCCACGCATGGCTAGTTTTCCGCGGCAAGCACAACCACCGGCCGGTACGTTCGCGGCACGATCGCTTCTGCAATTGCGATCAGTTTTTCTTGCGCGCTGTACACGCGGAGCCGAGCGGGTTTCCATTCGCCGGAATCAAGCTCAGTTGGCGCGCCCTGCGCCATCGGCACGTGTCCTGCTTTCACCTGAGCGGGAATCACATTGAACTTCCCGCCGTTCCGGACCGCTTTTTCCACAATCGGCAGCACGGTCACGCTCGGCAACTCTGGCAACAATCGCTCAAGGGGAATCACGTAATCCGCGATCTTCGCCGATTTCCCGGCCTCCATCAGGTCTTCCACTTTCACGGCCTGGTCCAAAGTAAATTCGCCCACGGCGGTGCGCACAATCTCCTCAAGATGCGCGCCGCATCCCAGCGTGATCCCCATCTCGTGCGCCAGCGAACGGATATATGTCCCGGCGGCGCACTCGATGGCCACTCGAGCGCGCGAGCCTTCCACATTCACCACGCGAAATTCGTATACTTCGATCTCCACGGCTTTCAATTCCACCGGCTTGTTTTTGCGCACCAGTGAGTGCGCGGATTTTCCGTGGAATTTCTTCGCCGAATAGACGGGCGGCATCTGCGAGAATCGCCCCGTAAGTTTCGCGGCAAATCCTTCGATAGTGGTGCGGTCAAGAGTGGGCGCCGCGTCGGGCCCGGTGGCAGCGCCGTCGGCGTCGTAAGTGTCTGTGGCGAAACCAAAGCGGAAAGTGGCCTCATACCGCTTGCGCCGCCCCGCATAAAACTGCGCAAGCCGCGTCGCGCGGCCCAGCAGCATCACAAGCACTCCCGTGGCCAGCGGATCAAGCGTCCCAAGATGCCCGATCTGCCGGAAGCCGACAATTCGGCGCACCGCTTCCACAACATCGTGCGAAGTTTTTCCGCGCGGCTTATCCATCACGAGCGCGCCCTCAAAGGCCGCGGGCTGTGGTTTTCGGGGCATGTCGGGAAAATTACCTCAGGATTGCTCCGAGGGATTGTCGGGGCCGGAGTTTGAATTGGAAGGCGGCTTGGACATGCGCAACAGTTCCTCAATGCGCCGGGCCTGCTCTTCCGATGTGTCCATCAGGAATTGCAAATCAGGGCTGCGCCGCATCTGGATGCGTTCGGTAAGTTCGTGGCGGATGTACCCGGTGGCTTTCACGAGTGCGGCCAGCGCGTCGGATTGCTCCTTCGGCGTCCCGATGATTTGCACGAAGATGCGCGCGTGTTTCATGTCCGGCTGGATGCGCACCTCGGTCACCGTTACGCTCGCCTCCAGCCGCGGGTCGCGCAACTCGCCCGCGAGCATCGAGTCCACTTCATGATGGATTTCCTCAGCGATGCGTTCGTGGCGATGTCCGGCGGCGTGCATGGCAATCCGTTCCTGATTAAAGTGTAGAGTCGAATCCCCAAAGTTGAAAGCCTAAAATCAAGAATTCTCAATCCTTCGAACAAAATTCAATAAAGCTCGATCTGGTGGTCCACCAGAAACCGGCCCAACTGGCGCTCCGACTCCGCGAGTACCACCTGCAGCGATTGCTCCACAAATCCGGGTTGATCTCCAAGCGTTACGATGCCGATCGTTGCCCGCGTCAGGATTTCGGAATGTTCCAGCTCGGCGACGGCGACATTGAATTTCCCGCGCAACCGGTCCTTCAGGCTGCGAAGCACTTGCCGCTTGTCTTTGAGCGAGTGCGACTCGGGAAGGTGAATATCGAGCGTCAGAAGACCTATGGGCATCGCCGGCTCCGGCGTTACTCGGATTTCTATGCGGAGGCGTCGCTTAAAATAATTCGTTGCACGTTGAAGCATTCGAGCACGTCGCCGACTTTCACGTCATTAAAGTTAGCGATGCCCGCGCCGCATTCAAAGCCCGTGCGCACTTCACTCGCATCTTCTTTAAAGCGCTTAAGCGAGCTGAGTTTCGAGGTGTAAATCACCACACTGTCGCGCACCACGCGCACCTGCGCATCGCGTTTCAGCACGCCGTCCACTACGTAGCAGCCGGCCACCGTGCCCACGCCCTTCACACGGAATGTGTTGCGCACCTCGGCGTGCCCCAGCACTGTCTCCTTGATAACCGGCTCCAGCAATCCGGTCATTGCCTTCTTTAATTCGTCGGACACTTCGTAAATAATCGAGTGCGTGCGGATTTCCACGCCTTCGCGCGCCGCAAGATCGGCCGCCTTCCGCTCGGGGCGTACGTTGAACGCGATAATGATCGCGCTCGATGCGGAAGCGAGCAGCACGTCCGTCTCGCTCACCGCGCCAACGCCCGCGCTGATTACCTTCAATCGCACGCGGTCATCGGAAAGTTTCGGCAACATTTCGCTAAGCACTTCCGCGGAGCCCTGCACGTCCGCCTTGATAACGATTGGCAATTCCTTCACTTCGCCCACTCGGAGTTGTTCGTGCAACTGGTCCAGCGTGAGCCGCGCTCCTGCCGATTTCGCCAGCGTGGCTTCGCGCAACTTCGATTGGCGGTAATCAACAATGTGCCGCGCTTTGGCTTCATCCGTAACCTGGAATTGGTCGCCGGCCTCGGGCACGCCTTGCAGCCCAAGGACTTCGATTGGCGATGACGGCCCCGCGCTTTTTACCGCATGGCCCTTGTCGTCAAACATCGCGCGAACTTTTCCGAACACCGCGCCGCAAAGGAAGAAATCTCCGTTGTGGATCGTCCCGTTTTGCACCAGCATCGTGGCAACAGGCCCACGCCCGCGGTCCACGCGCGATTCGAGGACGGTTCCGCTCGCCGGGGCCTTCGGATTAGCCTTTAGCTCGCGCAAGTCCGCGACCAGCAGAATCATCTCCAGCAACTTTCCGAGATTTGTTTTTGCCTTGGCGGATACTTCCACCATCACCGTGTCGCCGCCATATTCCTCGGCCAGCAGACCGCGGTCTCCAAGCTGCCGCTTCACGCGATCCGGCTGTGCATCCGGCTTGTCAATTTTGTTGATCGCCACGATGATGGGAACATTCGCGGCTCTCGCGTGGTCAATCGCTTCAATTGTCTGCGGCATCACGCCGTCATCCGCGCCCACCACCAGCACAACTATGTCGGTAACTTTCGCGCCCCGCGCCCGCATCCGCGTGAATGCTTCGTGGCCCGGCGTGTCAATGAACACCACTTTGCGCCCGTGCACCGTCACCGAGTAGGCCCCGATGTGTTGCGTGATTCCGCCCGCTTCGCCCGCGGCCACTTCCGTCTCGCGGATCGCGTCAAGCAGACTCGTTTTGCCGTGGTCCACGTGTCCCATCACCGTAACCACGGGAGCACGCGGAACAAGATTCTCGGCTTTCTCTTCCTTCGCAACTTCCTGCACCGCCTCTTGCTCGAACGAAACAAATTTCACGATGCCGTTGAATGATTCCGCAAGGCTCGTCGCTGTCGACGTGTCCAGAGCCTGGTTGATGCTCGCGAACATTCCCTTGTCGAGCAGAACTTTCAGAAGTTCCTTCGCGCGCACATCCAATTTTTCCGCCAGCTCGCGCACGGTCACGCCTTCCGTGATCGTAATCTCGCGCGGAGCGCGTTCGACAGGCGCCGGCGCTTCCGGCCGCATCGCACGCGGCCCCGCGCCCGCCCGCGCTCGAACCGGATGCAGTTTGCGCTCGCCTTCCTCGAAGCGCCGGTCCATTGTGGGCCGCGCGCGCGACGCAGGCTTGCGCTCATAAATTGGTTTCCCGGGTTCAGCTTTCCCCGGCATCGGCGGTGGCAGCGCGCCGGGACTTCCCGCTCGCTGTCCGGGCCGCATCGGCGGACGCCCGCCGGGGCCAGTAGGCCGCTGCGGATATCGCCCGGGTGCTCCGCCGGGCGCTCCAGGTCGCTGCGCGATTGGCTGGCCCGGGCGCATCGGCCGTCCCTGCGCGCCCGCCGCGCCGGGGCGCATCTGTTGCGGCGCTCGCGGTGATGCCGGCGGATACGGCGGTTTCGCTTGTTGATGAAGTGGCACTCCGCGCTGCGGCCCTGCCGGCGCGACAGGCGGCTTGCCGGTCGCAGGCGCTGTACCCGGCGCCGCGGGCTTCGCGGCAATTGGTGCGGGCGGCGCGGCTGGCACAGCTGGTTTTGTCGGCACCGGAGTTGTGCCGGGAGCAGCCGGCGGCGCAGGCGCCACGGGCCGCTGAATCAAAGGTTTGCCGGGTACAGCTCCTGCGGCAGGTTGCGCCGCAGCGGGCGCGCTAGGCGCGGCGGCGGGTTTGGCTCCGGCGGGAATCGCAGCCGCAGCCGCGGGAGCCGCCGCTGGCGCTCCGGGCTTCGCGGCGGGCGCAGCCGGACGCATCCGCGCGGCCTTCGCGGCCGCTTCCCTCGCCGCTTTTTCAGCGATGGACGCTTTTTCGGCGGCAGCTTCTGCGTCGGCCAATTGCTGGAAATGTTTTTTTACTTTTTCGGCGGCAGCGACTTCAATTGAGCTGGAGTGTGTTTTCTTTTCTTTGACGCCAATTTCAGGCAGATAGTCAATAATCGCCTTAGCCTTGACCTCGAGGTCGCGGGCCAGTTCGTTGATTCGAATCTGATTGGCGTCGGGCATAGGTCTCGGGGATCATTCCTCGCTGGGCCGGTGTTCGGCCGTGTCGCCCGGTTTCGCGGGCGATTCATTTGACTCTGTCTCGTTTGCCGCCTCCGGCGATGCTTCTGCCGGCGATTCCTGCGAAGGTTCTTCCGCGGGAGCTTCGCCCGGTATTTCCTCGGGTGCTTCCGCAGGCGCTTCCGTTGGCGTTTCTTGCGCCGCTGCTGCCGCCGCCTCTTCCGCAGCCACCGAATCCGCTGTTGCCGCCGCTTCCGCCGCCGCCGCCGCTTCCGCTGCTGCCGCAATTGCCGCTGCTTCCGCATCGGCCGCCTGTTTCGCTTCAAGCGCCTCGTAATACGCCGTCACCGATTGATGGATCTTCTCCACCATCTTGTCGCCGATGCCGGGAATCTCCATCAATTGTTCAGGCGTCATGTCAGCTAGTTTTTCCACGGTCGTGATTCCCGCGGCTTCAATCTTTTCAATCGTCTTGGGCCCCACTCCGGCCAGTTCCGTGAGCGGCGTCCCCGGAGCCGTCAGTGCGGCCATCTGCGCCTCAAGTTCCTGCCGCTTTTCTTCCTCGCTCTTGATGTCAATGTTCCAGCCGATCAGCTTGCTCGCCAGACGGACGTTCTGCCCCTTCTTGCCAATGGCTAGTGAAAGTTGTGTATCTTCTACAATAATTTCCAGGCTCTTTGTTTCCGGGTCCACAATCTGCACGCGCGTAACCTTCGCCGGGCTCAACGCTTTCTGCGCAAACGAAATCGTCTCTTCCGAATAAGGAATGATGTCGATTTTTTCGCCGCGCAATTCGCGGATGATGGACTGCACGCGCATCCCCTTCATGCCCACGCATGCGCCGACCGGATCCACTTCCTTGTCGCGGCTCGCGACGGCGATCTTCGTCCGCTCGCCGGCTTCGCGCGCGACCGCGCGGATCTGCACCGTGCCGTCATAAATCTCCGGAACTTCCATCTCGAATAATCTTTGCACCAGCACGGGATCCGCGCGCGAAGCGATCACTTGCGGACCCTTCGCCGCCCGGTCCACCGCGCGGATCACCACGCGCAGCCGTTCCCCAAGGTTGTAAGTTTCCAGCCGCGATTGTTCGCGCTTCGGCATCCGCGCTTCCGTCCGGCCCAGGTCTACAATAATGTCCAGTCCTTCGGTCCGCTTCACGATGCAATTCACCAGCTCGCCCACGCGTCCGATGTATTCGTTGTAAACGGTGTCGCGCTCGGCCTCGCGCACTTTTTGCATGATCACTTGCTTCGCGGTCTGCGCGGCTATGCGCCCAAGCATGTCCGTGGGCCGCGCCATTACAATTTCTTGCCCGACTTCCGCGTTCGGATCGTGCTTCTTCGCCTCCGCCAGAGTCCATTCGCGGTTCGGATCGGCCACTTCCTCGACCACCGTCCTCACCGCGACTACGGTAATCTGCCCGGTCTCCTGATCGAACTTCGCGCGCAGCTCTTCCTCGGTCTTATAAAATTTCCGCGCAGCCACCACCATCGCGTCCTCGATGGCCGCGATGATGATCTCCGGTTCGATATGCTTCTCCCGGCTGATCTGCTCGATTGTCTGGTACAGCAAACTTGCCATTTCCCGTCACCCTAAAACTCGATAATTAAATTCGCCTTGCGTATGTTCTCGTAAGGTAATTCGAAAACATTTACGCCAGCCTTGCTCGTCATTTCGACGCGCACCCGCCCATCCGTCATACCCGCGAGCCGCCCCTCAAAATAATTCGACGCCCGCGTTCCCTCAATCGGAACCACCGGTTCCTTCGTCCAAATCTTCGCCAGCCGCCCCGCAAACCGTTCGTAGTCCGCCGCCTTCAGCAGCTTCCGGTCCATCCCCGGCGAGCTGATCTCCAGCACGTACCTCGGCCCGGGCACCAGATCCTCCACATCGAGGATGACGCTCAACTGCTCGCTCACCGCCGAACAATCGGCGTGGCTCACGCCCTCGGGCTTGTCGATTGTTACGCGAAGGAAGCGCTGCTGCCCCACCTTCCACTCGACCTCTACAATTTCCAGCCCGAGCGAGCCCGCCACGCGCTCGGCCGCCGCGCGAATCCGATCCTGGTCCATAAAAATGTCGCCGGGGAGTCCTCTAGCGTCGCGGCGCGCCTGTGCAAAAGGCTGTTCGCCGCCAACAAAAAAGTGGGCTCGCGCCCACTTGAGACTTCGACCCGCTTCAGAGCGAAACTAAGTATAAGCCTGATAACACTGTTTAGGCAAGGCGGGGCGGGAGGCCCGCGAAACGGGGCTGAATACCCTCAAAACCACCGGTCCGACAAGCCTAATTTGGGCTTGGGGAAATCAATGCCGGCATGTTCTTTTGCCCTACATGAGCACCGATTTGCAGCAAAAAACGATACTCCTCAATGGTCGTTGGACGTACCGGGACGTAGATGTTTGCTCGGCTTCCATGGGGTCCCGGGAAAAAAGTCAATCCAGCGATCACCTCTGGGTTTAGGGTTTGGATTCGAACCAACGTCCTTCCTGGGGCGACGCTCTCTATGTGCAGGTAAAAATCCGCAAGGTAGGGAACAGGTTTGCCATTTAGCGAATAAACGGGGGAGTCCTCCATCGGAGAATGAAAATAGTTCATCAAAACATCGTTTTCATTTCCGGGTTTGTCAAGAAGCTCCGGGTAGAAAGGGGCCGATCTAGATGGATCGTGGAATTCCAAAGAAAAGGGTTCCAAATGTACCTTGGAGATTGGACCCACGGTTGAACGATTATCAAACTGCTCTTCGTACATTGCCCGCAAAGCAAGCTGGACATATGGAATTACTGAATCGAAAGTATATTCAGTCGGGTTAGCCCCACTAAGTGGACGACTTTCGATTCGTGGAGACCCGCAGCCAACTAGGAAGCAAATCAAAAGAGGCGTCGATCTCCGCGCACATTTTGAGCCGGTAGAACGCGACACCACCATGGAATGAGTCATTTTAATTCGGCACAGGTTAATTCTTCCCCCCGGGCACTTTCTGCTTCAATTCATCGGAGAAATTGAAAATAAAGCTAACCTTGTTAACTGGAGCCGGAGCCGTTTCCGCGCCCCCTGCCTTCAACACCGCAAAGCGTTTCCCGTCCGGACTCAGACTAAAAGCCCAAGATTGCGCCCGCTCCGCAAATACGCCCGGGGACCACACGCTCGGCTTATCTGCGCGGAATGTTTCACCAGAAGACGTATAGTTGACCACCATTATTTTTCCGTCGTTCGCTTGATAAAACAGTTCCTTCCCGTTTTTCGACCAGATGGGAAAGGCGCCCGTGCCCGTGGAAATCTGCCACCTGCCGCCCGGACCAGGGAATGGACGTACGTAAACTTCGAAGGCGCCGGATTCGCTGGAAGAATATGCGATCCACCGGCCGTCGGGAGAAAATGCCGGCAGCACCTCAGTGAAGGTAGAGTTCACAAAGGGTTTCGCCTCCCCGGGTTTCCAGCCTGACTTTTCATTTCCTTCGATGGGCATGGTCATGACGTCATAACCCGTCCCGGGGTTATTCTGAAAGAACGCCAAAGTCTTGCCATCAGGGCTCCACGACACGGGAACCTGGATGCTTTTGCTTTCGCTCAAGCGCTGAGCATCCCCACCACCATCCGCGCGAATCCACCAGAGATTGGGAACAGCGCCCTTTTCTGCCGATGCGAAAACGATGCGTTGGCCGTCGGGCGTCCAAACTGGATAGCTGTTGGAATTTGCCGCAAAAGTAAGCCGTGTAAGCGTGTCTCGCTCCCATTCGTAAACCCAAATGTCGGTTCTGCTCCCATTCGCTATGTCCATCGCCAGGCGTTTGCCATCGGGCGAAATCGCGAGGTTGTTGTAGTTTCCAGGGGTTTCGCGGAGAGGAGTAAATTTGCCCGCCGCATCCATCCAAAAAATAGAAACGTCTTGGCTCAACGCAGAGCCCGCGACATACACGAGTGTTCCCGTATCGGAAACCGAGAATTGCGCTCCACCTAGGTCCGGATTGCTGGCCACGCCCTCCACAATCGGTGCGGATTGGCCCGTCGTCTCGAGTCGCTTCAGGTCAAAGGGAACAGCAAATAGCGTCCCTGCGTGTACATACACAATATATCCATTCGGGAGATAACGCGCGTAGGAACCGCCGCGAAGAATTGTTCTCCGCTTGCCGGAATCCATCGAATACACATCAATCTCTGCGTCGTCAAAACTGCCCGATGCTGCAGCAGCGGTAAAGAGCACGTCCTTCCCGCCGGGCAGTACCTGAGGCCAGCGATGCGTGTCTTCGCCCTTCTTCGCATCAATTGTAGTCAGCGGTTCGGGCGTACCCCCCGCCGACGATACCTTGGACAAGTTGGCCCGGACATTCCCGGTAAATACAATCGTGCCATCCTCGCCCCAGCTTCCGCCGCGATCATTCGTAACATCGCACAGTGTGACCGCCGCGCCGCCCTGCACTGAAATCTTTTTCAATTTGCCGTCGGCGAAAAACGCAATCCACTGCCCATCGGGCGAGAAAAATGGATTGCGCGCATTCTCCGTGCCGTCAAGCAAGAGCGCCTGCAATTGGTCCAGCCGACGCACGTAAATATGCGTTTTCTTATCGGCGCCTTGGCCCACAAAAACCAGCCGCCTTCCATCGGGGGAAAGAATTGCATTGGACCCAGAAGCGGTCCCGCCGAAAGTCGCATCCGCGCCGAGCTCGGCGCTCAGCCGTATCGGCTGCGCGGGCTTCGGCGCGCGCTGAACCAGGCCAATCGTCAGCGCCGCCGCGACAAGCGCCAGCACCCCCGCGATTCCCCACGCAATTCGCTCACGGTTCTTGCCGCGCGCCGCCACCGGCACACTCGCGCCCGGAGCCTCTTCCTTACCCGGCCCGGAAATAATTTCGTCAATCGCGATCCGCGCTTCGCCGATCGCCTGCAATCGCATTCGCGAATCTTTCGTCAGGCAGCGCCGCAGCAGAAGGCGAAGGCGTGGAGGGATGTTTGCCGGAAGCGAATCCAGCGTGGGTTCCTTGATCAGCACGGCGGCCAGAGTTTCCTGCGCCGTATCCGCTTCATAAAGTTTTTTCCCGGAAAGCATCTCGAACAGCAGCACGCCAAACGCCCAGATGTCCGCGCGCCGGTCCGCGTTTTTCCCCTTCGCCTGTTCCGGCGACATGTACGCCGCCGTGCCCAGCACGATTCCCGCTTGCGTTGCCGCCACGGTCAGCGTGGGCGAATGTGAAATATCAAGCGACGACTTTTCATCCTCGAGCGCCTTTGCCAGTCCGAAATCCAGAATTTTCACATTGCCGTCGGCGGTCAGCTTCACATTGGCAGGCTTTAAATCGCGGTGGATGATGCCGCGGTCATGCGCATACTCCAGCGCCTCGGCCACCTGACGCGCGATGCGTAGCGCCTCCTCCACCGGCAGCGGCCCCGCGTCAATCCGTTCCGCGAGCGTCGGCCCTTCCACCAGCTCCATCACCAGCGCGGGCGTCCCGTTGGAATCCTCGAAGCCGTAGATGTGCGCGATGTGCGGATGGTTCAGCGCCGCCAGGAGTTGCGCCTCGCGCTCGAAGCGAGCCATGCGTTGCCGGTCCTGCGCAAACTGCTCCGGCACAATCTTGATCGCCACATCGCGCCCGAGTTTGGAATCCTTCGCGCGATACACCTCGCCCATTCCACCCGCGCCAATCGCGCCGGTAATTTCGTAAGGCCCAATCTTCGTTCCGCTCGTAAGTGACATTCGCGTCGGATTATATGGCATTCAAGCGAGCGTTAACCACAACCGATTCGCGCAGGGCTCGTGTAGCCCGTCCCGCGCGAGGTTTTATGTTGTCATCCTGAACGGAGAGCCGATGACTTATGTCGGCTCGGAGTGAAGGATCATTCAGCGCCACACAAATCAATGCCAATGTCGACGTTTGTGCCTGTCGTCCTTTCGCCCTCGGCGGGCAGCGGCACGCACTTCCTCCGCACTCTAACGCCTCAGTGAGGTGCGATAGTGGTATTATTCGCCTGTGATGGATTTTCATGGAACAGGGACAACCTGCGGGCCCCCCGTCCAAATTTCGTTGCCTAAGGGAGCGAGGGAGATATAAAGTACGCGCACTGGAAGCCAATCTGAAAATACCGAATAAGAGCTTTGGACCGCCGCTGACAATGCCAAGGCTCGGGAGGCCAATGTGGGAAATCACAAAATGACCTTTTTCCGCGGTGTCATCGCGGTATTCGCTCTACTCTCGCTGGGATCGATGGCCTCGGCGCAAAGCATTGTGAGTTTCAAACTCGTTGGCACTCCCCAGGAACATGGATTTTCCCTCGGTCCATCAGCGCCCGTCGTGTCGGGGAGTTGGACCCTCACCTCCTTGACGCCAACGTCGAGCGGCGGCACCGCGAACGCGGTGTATCACGTCACCTCCGGCCTTGGCCCGGGAAACGCACCTTGCGCGGGCAAAAACCAGAACGTGAAATTCACCTGGATATTCAATCGCGACCCGACTTTGATCTCAACCAGTGAGCCGCTCGGTATTGAGCTGGCGGTGCAAGCCGATTCCGGGGCGTGTGCTCCGATGAATCCGACGATCGCCACAACTCCCCAGGGATATTTCGTTCAATCCCCAGCCTTGTCCGAAGCCAAGAATAGCGTATTCGCCCAGCCTCCGGCTGGATACACGAATCAGGTCGAACGATCGATCGAGGCTTCAACGCAGTTGAACCCCGGAGGCTTCTCCGTCCTCCTGGGAGGTGGTAGCGGTGGCGCGGGCGCCTTGCAGATCCGCCTCGACTACAACTATCAAAATGTGCCGACGGCACCCCTCCAGCCGCCCGCAGGCGGCAAGCCCGGCTGCACCTCCACCAGTTGGGTGGTGAGCCCGATGAGCGGCGCCACGCTCTACGAACTGCAGATCTCCGCTGGCGGAGCCGCCTGCGCGGACACCATCACCACGAAGCTGACCCAGGCTTCGGTCCAAATCGTGACGCCGCCCTCGCACGGCACGCTCACGCAGACCGGCACGCTCTCGCTGGTCTACAAGCCGGCTCCAGGCTTCCACGGTACCGACCACTATGTCTTCCACTATTGCGGCTCGAGCGGTGTGGGCTCCGGCTGCGCAACGATCAACTACACCGTCCAAGTTCAGTAAGCCCGGCGGGTGACTCAGCCTTTGACGTGGGTGTTGACTTTGCCTCGCATTTGATTTTGTTTGTTTTGGTGTGTGGGGACAGACGGAACGTTTTCAGGAACATTGTGACCTGTCGTGCTTGAGTGTGTGGGTGCCCCACACGTCGTAGTCACGTGTGGGTCTTTTGACTTTGCCGTGTGTTTGAATTTGTTTCTGTTTGTGGTGTGTGGGGACAGACGGAACGTTTTCAGGAACATTGTGACTTGTCGTGCTTGAGTGTGTGGGTGCCCCACACGTCGTAGTTACGTGTGGGGTTCTTGATTTTGTCTTGTTCTCTTTCTGTTTGTGAAGTTTTTGACTTCAATCTTTTTCTCACTCAACCGTATCAATCGATATAACTCCTTCCTCTCCCTTCTCATAAAATGAATAACTACTCCACATCCACTCCCCCGGATCCTTCACAAGACCTCTCTTCACTGGATTCGCATGCATATAAACTAATTTCTCCCGTCGTTTCTTCGCGCTGTGCACATTGAAATCGTGAAACCGCCTCTGCCAGAAGTGAAGTAGATCGGCGTCACTCCCCCGGAGCGACACCTCCAGTTGTCCGGCAACTTCGCGCGTTCTCTCCCTCCGCAGATCGCGCGACATCCGCTGCTTCAGCACCTTCAGCATCGAAGATGGCGTTCCCTTCAGTGGTTCGCTAATCAGCAGGTGCACATGATTCGGCATCACCACCTACCCAACCAGAAGAAACTGGCACCGCTCGCGAATGTCTCCCAGCGCATCGACAAATAGATTCCGCGCCCTCGCCGTACCGAGCAACGGCAAACGCCGGTAACAACTAAACGTAATGAAATGCAAATGCCCGTCGCCATAGTGGCGTTTGAGGTTCTTCGGCATGAGTCGTAAGTCAAAACCCCCACACGTAACCACGACGTGTGGGGCACCCACTTCCAAGGGATTCTAACGCCGCAGTGAGTTGCGAGAGTGGTATTATTTACCTGCAATGGAATTTCAGAATGCAAGGACAACCTGTGGGCAACCCGTCCCGTATGTTACTCCACATCAATAATACTCGGTGATATCATCAGCTCGTGAGGAAGGAAAATGATAATTCAGGGGAAAGGCTGGCCCACCCGTCCGATATCCTTGTTCTTACATTTGTGAGGAAGGCGCTTTAAGGCTCATCGTGAAACACGGTTGGGTTTACATCTATGAATCTCCACCAGCGTCGAAGCGATTCGAGGAACTAGTCCGCAATTTCACGCTCGAAGGGATCTCTCTGGCCGATCCTGCAACTGGTCGGGTTACCAAACTTTCGCCCATCGGAGAACAGCTGGGTTCTTCTGAGGAAGAACTTGTTAATGAGTTCGAGCTGTCCCGTAAGGTCAGCTTCAACCTCTATCTTGGACCATCAGATGGTTTTTATTGTTCGATTAAAGAGCTGACCAGCGAGGTTCTCTGCGAAAGTTATAGCTTGTGTGGCAGAACCGTTCAAGAATCGGACCGCATTATTAATATTTTGACGAACTTTTTCAGAAGAAGGGCAGAAAGTCAGGTAGCATTCGGTTTTGTTGTCGATGAATATGCAGAAATTGAATTCGACGCCCACGGTTTCCAGTGGGACCATTTTGTCCTCGGGAGTGTAGTTTCGCCGCCAATGTGGCCCTTAGTTTTAGGATTTTCCAAGAGCTTTGCCAATCTGAGTCTCGTGCCCCAAAGTTTGTACGCCAGCGAGGAGGGACAAACTTACGTTCTTTTTAGGAGATCTGTTCTAACTTAGTCCTGAAAAGTCCGAGCGGCCCAGCCTACGAATAAAGCGATCCACACAGGCTCTGTCCTCTAATGATGCGCGGGCTTTGGCTTCGGCGTGGTTGTGCCCACGGGATTCGGCGTGCCGAATGTCTTCAGAAGTTTTCCGCTGGCTGCGTCCCAGAGCTTGATCGTGTTGTCGCTGCTTCCCGATGCAATTGTTTTTCCGTCCGGGCTGAACGAAACGGAAGTGACAGCATCCGCGTGCCCCGAGAGCGTCTGAAGTACTTGCCCGGTCGCGATGTTCCACAGCTTCACAGTCTTGTCATCGCTTCCCGAGGCGAGGGTGTTTCCATCAGGGCTGAAGGCAAGCGAAGCGATTATGTCGGTGTGCCCGGCCATGTTGCCAAGCGGTTGCCAGGTTGTTGCGTCCCAAAGAGTGATTGTGTTGTCCCAATTCGCCGAGGCCAGTGTGCGCCCGTGAGGACTGAAGATTACATCGGAAGTCCACTGTTTCTGGTGGGGCAGTGTGCGGGTGATTGCTCCTGTCGCGGCGTCCCACAGATCGATCGTGTTGATTTCGTCCGCGCCGGTATTGTCATTCATCGCCGCGTAGTTGTTGCTTCCGCTCGCGATGGTATTCCCGTCGGGGCTGAAGGCCAGGGGACCCTCCATGCCCACGTTGTCGTACATCGTGCGAATTAATTTGCCGGTCGCAACGTCCCACAGCTTGATGGATTGATCCTGGCTTCCAGAGGCCAGCGTCTTCCCGTCCGCGGAGAAAGCCGTGCCGTCAATTTCCTTCGTGTGGCCGGGCATTGCATGGAGCGTCTTTCCGGTCGCAACGTCAAAAAGCGTAACGGTGTAATGGCTCGCGTCCGTATTTAGAGTGCTTCCCGTAGCGAGAATGCGCACGTCCGGGCTGAATGCGATCCCATCGAAGAGTGTGTCCTTCGGGCCGGTGAGAGTTCGTTTTCCCGTCCCCGACGCGATGTTCCACAGAGTGATCGTCAGACTTGCGGGATTATCGAATCCAGCCGCGGCGATTGTTTTTCCATCAGGTGTGAATGCAATGCAGTAGACGCCTTTGCTCGGGCCGTAGTCGTCTCCCCGTTCGGGTTTCCTTGCGTAGCCCCAAACGCAAATCGTCAACGCAACCGCAACCAGTGGGACGCAACGCAATATCTTTCGCATCGCAACCTCCCAGGCGAACCCCAATTACCCAGAGATTAGGCGCGTCGCGCCAGCCCTGTCAATCCTCTCCCGCGCCAAATGGGGATCGGAGCGCTGGGCGATTCCCCGCATCCGAACCCCACCAGTGCGCCGTTTCGCCACAGTGGTGAAACGGAGCTGTCCTAATACATCCATGCCCATAAGAGAGGGGCCTATCCAACTCCGAATCCAGTTTTTCAGTTTCCCAAGCCCTTCGTGGGCTTGGGAAACTGAAAAACTGGATTCGGAGCAATTATTTAATTTGCGTCTCAGGAGATTTGGTTCGATCGAATGCGCCCGGTGGCGTGATTGGAATTCGTTTCGGGCCAAAATAAATCAGGCCCCGCGGAGGCAGGAGCGAATCCTGCTGCTGCGAGGCCTGAGAAATTTCATCAGCTAAATTCTAATCCGTTTCAAATTACAATCTGCAATTCAAATTTCCGTCTGCGATTCAAATTCTGACTGCAACTCAATTTACAGGTTGCCGCCCGGACCGCCGGGTTTCTTTGCCGGCGGCGGGGTCTGGCCCGGTTGCTTCGGTGCAGGCGCCGGCGCTGCGGCTGCTTTCACCGGATACTGCTTGTCGTAAAGATTGATCACATCGTCGGTGATGTCCACTTGCGTCGCAGCGTAGAGAACCGTCATGGCCTGCTGGTTGGAGCCGTCAATCACAACACTATAGCCGTTTTCTTTTGAGTACCGGCTCACGACATCCATCATTCGCTTACCGATAAGTTCCACGGCGTCTGCTTCGGCGGCATTGCCCTCTTCCTGGATTTCTTCTACGAGGCGCTGATATTTATCCTGCAAGACTTTGAGCTGGCGCTCTTTCTTCGCTTGCTCATCTTCGCTCAGCATGCTACCGGCCGTCGAGAGCTGCTTATTAATATCATCGATGTTCTTCTTAACTCCGTCCATCTCCACCCGCTTGGGCGCGAATTGCGAATTAATCTCCGCGGAAGCCTGTTTGCCGGCGGCCGTGTTGACGATGGCATACTGCATCCGGACGATTCCAATCTTGCCCGCGTTTGCCGATGCTCCCTGAGAAGCGTTCGACGCGTTTGTTTGAGCCTTCACTGCCGGGGACACGCACAACAACACGAGCGCCACCCAGGGAAGGAATGCACGATTCTTCAATTGAATTCTCCTTGTGGGAACTTTCCCAAATGCGAGTCAGGCATTATATCCGCCGCGTTTTCCATCCGTCAACTCAGGAACCCCCACGCGGAATTCCGGAAGCCAGCCCAGTAGAGGATACTACTCCCCAAGCACTTAGACGTACCAGCGCGGCGGAATGGTTGTTTCCAGAATAGGCTCACTTCTCGGCATCTGTCACTAAGGTTGACCTGAGCGGCCGGAGGGGTCCCTGCCCGCATAAATCGTGCGGCCCGCGCCGGGGACGGGCCGTGCGACGCGCGGAGTGATCAGGATGAGGAGCTCCGTATCGGCCTTGGTGGGATTCCGCGTGCCCATCACCAGGCCGGCTCCGGGTATAAGCGCCAGACCGGGCAAGCCGGAGATGGCCAGGCTTTCTTCGCGGTCAATCATGCCGGAAAGAAGAGTGGATTCATCCTGTTTGGCGGTGACGGTCTGGTCATACTCGCGGTTCGTAATGACTGGAATATTGTTGATGCTCGTTCCGGTGAGGCTTTTGATTTCGATGTTGAGTTCGAGCATCACGCGTCCATCGGGATGCATCCGCGGGGTCGCTTTCACTTTCAATCCTATATCCTCGTATTCGGAGCCGGGGTAAGGAACCTGCGTGGGGACACTTGGAGCGAGGAGGCTCGTTGCCGTGTTAATCACGACCGAGACGAGGTTGCCAGTTTGATCGGCAACGGCGAGGTCGGGAAGAGTGTTGCCATTAAAATCGGCAGCGGAAAGCGCGACGGGTCCAGCGCCCACCGAGATCGCGGCAAAATTCACGAATGTTCCCTGACCGGCGCCAATCAAAACCGAGACGGTGCTGTCCGTCTTGTTGGCAACCGCCAGATCGGGAATGCCATCGCCATTAAAGTCGGCGGTAAAAATGGCGACCGGCTGGTTGCCGGTCGGATAGGTGACCTGCGCTTGAAATGTGCCGTCACCATTTCCGAGCAATATTGAAACGGTGTTGTCCGTCTGATTGGTGACGGCCAGGCCCGGGAATGCATTGGAGCCGAAATCGGCGGTGCAGATTCCTGTCGGTTCATTTCCAGTGGAAAAAGTAGTTCCCGTGGAGAAAGTGCCATCGCCTTTTCCGAGGAAAATGGAAACAGTGTTGCCGGACTGGTTCGTGACCGCGAGATCGGGATGACCATCGCTATTGAAATCGGCGGTGGTTATGCCCTGCGGGTTTTCGCCCGTGATGATCGCAGGCGTTGGCGCGGGATTGAAATTGCCGGCGCCGTCGCCGAGGAAAATAGAAACGGTATTGTCCGTGGCGTTGACGATGGCGAGATCCGGATGCCCATCGGAATTAAAATCCGCGGTCAGGATGGCGACGGGCCCGCGCCCGGTGGTCAAGACCGGCCCATTTGTAAATGTTCCATCGCCATTGCCGAGCAGAATGGAGACCGTTTGGTCGGTTGCGTTGACGACGGCGAGATCCGGTTTTCCATCGCCATTGAAATCGGCGGAAACGAGAGCGACCGGGCCGTTCCCTACGGCAATATCCGTGCGCGCGGCAAATGTGCCGTCGCCATTTCCGAGGAATACGGAGATCGTGCCGGCGCCATTGTTGGCGGTGACCATGTCAGAGATGCCGTTGCTGCGGAGGGAGGGCGTGATAATTCCGCTCGGGCCCGCGGGTGTGATGAAATTCGTGGTGGGGAACGAGGCCTGATTGGCAATGTTTGTGGCCAGGTCCGCGGAGAGAGACGCGAGCGTGATGGGGTACCGCGTGCCCAGAAAAAATGTGGCGGGTTTGCCATCCTGGGCGCGCAGGATCAGGCGCTGCGCGCTTTTCACGAGGCTGTACGTTTGCGAATAATTCACGGTTGCGCTCGGCAGTGTGGATAGATAAAAAGTTTTTCCTCCACCGAATGCGATGAGCGGGGGAAGCAGACCGCCGAGCGCGCCGCCTCCGGCCCCGGATCCGAAAACGGACTGGATGATGCCGAGCAATTGCTGGGTGGTGGTGGAGGTTTCGATTTGCTGAATTTCCTGCTGCGAGAGCGAGACGATACTCGCGGAATTCGGCGGCGCGACGCCCAGGAGTTGCGCTTGGTTCAGATCCACTTCGAGGAACTCGAATTCGAGGATCACTTCACCACGGCCCTGATCGATTTCCTGAATGAGCTGTTGCGCCACGGCAATCTTCTGAGGTGAATCCTTCAGCGTGATCTCCCGTGTGGCCGCGTTGAAGGAAGTCGCGGTGATTCCCGTCATTTCCCGGATCAACCGGACCGTGTCCGCCATTTCCGCGTCGGTAAGGCTGTTGGGCAGAATAAAGGTCTCCGTGGCCACGCGTTCAAATTCTTTGCGCTTCGCGGGATTATCCTCGGCGACCAAAAATGTGTGGTCGTCGATCGCCGTCCAAAACGTGAGCGTCTGCTCGGTCAAAATTTTCATCGCAGTCGCGAAGTCCGCATCGGGGGCGCGAAAGCGCGTGGGGCGATTGGGCAAATCGGGGTCGAAGTCCACGGAAAGTCCAAATTGTTTTGCGATCTCGGTGTAAGCGGTGCGGGCGTCGCCGTGCACGTCGAACGTGTGCGTGCCGGGCCCGGGCTTGAGCGTGGCGGGGCCGGCGAGTTGCGCAAAGCGGCGCTGATTTTCCTCTGCATTCAACGATTCGATTTGTCCGAGGCGCTCGCGGGCGACTGCGTAGCTCGGATCCAGGCCGACAGCAAGACGCGCTTCCGCGGAGGCGCGGTCCAGATTGCCGGCGAGCGCCTCGCGTTCCGCGTTGTCCATGTGCTGCTGCGCGATGTGATAGCGCGCGAATTCAAGCAGAAATTGTGCGGTGGAATCATTCGGCGCGTAGGCGACGGCAAGTGCGTAATCGTTGTAAGCCGCCTGCCAATTGCCGGCTTCCTCCGCGAAGCGTCCAGCAAGCAAAGCTTTCTTCGCGAGCGCCGGGGAAGGCGCCATCTTTTTCGGAGCAGGGAGCGGCGGCGCGGCTGGTTTTTGCGCGGCGCCTTGTTGTGAGGGAGACTGCTGACCTGGCGATTGCTGAGCCGGCGACTGCTGTTGCGGCGGCGCGGCGGATTGCGAGCCAATCGTCCCGGCGAAAAGACAATACGCCACCGCGATGGCGGCGACTTTGCGGATTGGATTGTGCGAGGGCAAGTGCCTTTTAAATTTCGCCGGCTTGGGGCGGTGTGGATGCCCCGTCCCATTCTAATAGACGCCGCGGCGCGGCGCTTTGCCTTGACGCGTTGGTGCAAAGTGGTTACACTCATTATCTAGTTGCAAACCAGTTGCAACTAGAGTTGCAACTGAGTCTCTATTGCTTTCAGCCCTGCTCATCGCACTCCGGGAAGGCGTCGAGGCCGCGCTCATCGTCGGCATCGTGCTGGTGTATTTGAACCGCAGCGGGCGGCGCGCGCTCGCGCGATATGTGTGGGCGGCGGTGGCGCTGGCATTGGTGGCGAGCGGCGGCGTGGCGTGGGGGCTTTCGCGCTGGCAGATCAGTGAGGATGGATTTGAAGGCGTGATGCTGCTCGCGGCGGCGGCGTTTGTCGTGTCGATGGTGGTTTGGATGAACCGCGTGGCGCGGCATTTGCGCAAGGAGATTGAGGCGAAGGTTGACCGGATCGCGCAAGGCTCTTCGCAGGGAAATTCGCAAAAGAGTTCGAGCGCGGCGGGGTGGGGACTTTTTCTTTTCGTTTTTCTGATGGTGGTGCGCGAAGGGGCGGAGCTTGCGCTGATTCTGCGGGCGGTGGAATTTTCGGCGCAGGGCGTGAATGTTTGGGTCGGCACGATTTTGGGATTGGCGATCGCCGTGGCCGTGGGAGTTTTCTTTTTTCAGGGGACGCTACGCGTTCACCTTGGGCGATTTTTCGCGGTTACGAGCGGCATCCTGATGGTGGTTGCGTTCCAGCTTGCGCTGACCGGCGTGCACGAATTGAGCGAGGCGCAATGGATCGCGTCAAGCCAGCGCGAGATGGCGCTGGTCGGGCCGATTGTGCGCAACGACGTTTTCTTTTTTGTGGTGATATTGGGCGCGGCGGCGGTGTTGATTTTGCGCGAATGGTTCGCGGCGTCGCATGAGGCGGCGGGCTCGCCGAAACCGCAGGAAGAAGTAAACAGCGCGGAGCGGCGGCGCGCGGAATGGGAGCGTCGGCGCACGCGGCGCTGGATGTTCGCGGCGGCCTCGCTGTGCGCGCTGGTGGTGATCGCGCTGGCGGCGGATTTTGTTTACGCGCGGCAGGCGGACGCGCGCCCGGCCGCGACGGCCGTGTTTCCGCAGGATGGCGCGCTGCACATTCCCATTGCGCAGGTGGATGACGGCAACATTCATTTTTACGAAGCGCGCGAAGCGAATGCGGCGATCCGGTTTTTTGTGATTCGCAAGCCGGGCGGATGGGGAGTGGCGCTGGACGCATGCCGCATCTGCGGCTGGGCGGGCTACCGGCAGGACGGGCAGAACGTGATTTGCCGGAATTGCTCGTCGGCAATTTATATTCCGACGATTGGCGAATCGGGCGGATGCAATCCGGTGGGAGTTGGCGGGCGCGTGGACGGGAGCGCGCTGGTGGTGGAGATGTCCGCGCTGCAGCAGGCGGTTTCGGAAGCGCCGGCGAAGTGAGAGGCGAGAACAGATTTTAAAAATGGACTAGCGGGGGAGCTTGGGGATCACAGGGGTTAAAACCCCTGGCTTTGCGGGATTGATCGGCCCGGCTGAAGCCGGGCCCTGATACAAGGCGTTCGGGGCACAGGAAGGCTGAAGCCGGGTCCTGATACAAGGCGTTCGGGGCACAGGAGGGCTGAAGCCGGGGCCCGATACAAATCTTTCGGGCACGCAAGGGGTGAAGGCGGGGCCCGATACAAAGCGTTTAGCTGAGACAGCCCATTTGTGGGCCGGATACAAGCGATCGAAGTGAGTCACTGAAAAATGTATTTGCGAATTGTCGCCGAATCGTTTGCGCGGTCGCCGCGCCGGAAATTTATTACCGGTGCGGCGCTGGCGCTTGGCATGGCCGTGGCGACGGCGACACTTACGGTCGCGATGAGCGTGGGCGACCGGCTGGCTGCGGAATTCCGAAGTCTGGGCGCGAATTTGCTGGTCACGCCGAAGGCGGACACGCTGCCGCTGGAAATTGGAGGAGTGGATTACCGGCCGGTGAACGCGGGCGCGTATCTTTCGGTGGATGATTTGCCGAAGCTGAAGCAAATGTTTTGGCGGAATAATATTGTGGGGTTTACGCCGTTTTTGGATGTGCCGGTGGATGTCTTGGATATTTTCGGGCCCAAGGGAGACATTGTCATCTCGGGTCCAGAATTGCCAACGACGCTTATTGGTACTTGGCGCCAACATCGTCTCGACATCGGCAACGGCGAAGTATTTGAAACCGGCGTTGAAAAAACTAATCCGTGGTGGCGGATTGAAAGCGGACGGTGGTGGGCCAAGGATGATGCCGACGAGTGTGTGATAGGCCGGAATCTGGCTCGCCGTCTGGGTGTTCACCTCGGAGATCAGCTAGAGCTCAGGACATATTATGGCGGCATAAATCTCGCTTTCGTCGGTGTAGTCTCCACTGGGGGGCCCGAGGACGATGCAATTATGGCGCCTTTGGAGCGTGCCCAGCATCCCTCCGCCAGTTCAGCTCAATTTAAGTTCCGCAGACTCATGGTGAGTGCAATCGTGAAGCCTGATGACGCGCTTGGGCGCCGAGATCCCGCGACGATGACGCCGGCGGAAGTTGAGCGTTGGTCTTGCAGCGCTTATATTTCTTCGATAGCCGCAAACATCAAGCAAGCACTGCCGGGAGTAGAAGTGCGGCCGATCCTGCAAGTTTCACAAGGCGAAAGCCAAATTCTCGGGCGCATCAGCACATTGCTTTGGGTCGTGACGCTCGCGGCACTCATTGCGGCGGGTCTCGCAGTAGGCGCTGTCGCAGCGACGACTGTCCTCGAGCGCCAAAAAGAAATTGGACTGATGAAGGCACTCGGTGCCAACAAATACCTGGTCGGTGCGTTTTTTCTTGGCGAGCAGATTTTATTGGCAATTATTGGAGGCGGACTGGGCTTTGCGATGGGTGCCTTGCTGGCGCGCTGGCTTTCTTTGAGCGTATTCGGCGTGACGGCTCCTGCAAAGGTGATTTTGCTCCCAGTAGCCATGGGATTGGCGATTCTTGTCGCGCTGGCAGGAAGTCTTTATCCGCTGCGGCGCGCGGCTCGGTTTGATCCCGCGCCAATTCTGAGGGGCGAGTAATGTTCTGGCGGATTCTACGACAGCTTTTTCTCGCGAGCCGCGGCCGATTGGCCGTTGCGATGATTGCGATTGCGAGTGGAGCGGCAGTCACTACGGCTTTGGTCAATTTGCATTTGGATGCTGAGCGCAAGCTCAACACGGAGTTCCGAACTCTCGGCGCAAACGTAGTCATTATGGCCAGCCGGTCAGCATCGGAATCGGCTATGGAGAATCTCGTAAAAGGGAATTCAAAGCTCAGTCCTCAGGAAATCAGCGATCAATTGTCCGACCTTCTTAGTAACATGCCGAGATCTTCCGTCGACGATCCCTACTCTTCGCCGACCGTCGGTGAAGCGAACTTGCATTTTCTGGCTTCAGTTCCTGGAGTCGATAAGAATAGGTTCGCTCCTTTTGTCTACATTGTTGCGACTTATTCTTCCGGGCACGGCACAACTGCGACGCGCGAGCCCGTAATCCTCACTGGCACGTGGCTCGACCGCGCGTCATTACTTGAGCCTTGGTGGAAGATTGCGGGCGCGCCGATTACTGACCGAAGTGATTCCGAACACTGCCTCGTTGGGAGAAGCGTCGCGAGTCAGCTTGGATTGGAGCCCGGATCGCGGCTCACGCTTCAATATACTGACCGGGATGGCACACGTTCAGCCGATTTTGCGGTTTCGGGCGTGATTGATTCAGGGGGACAGGAAGACAATCAGGTCTTCGCCAATTCCGAAGTTGTACAAAAGCTCGGAGGATTGGGTAGCGGAATGGGTTTGGTGCAGTTGAGCATTCCCGGCACACCCGCGGAAGTGGAGCACGCGGTCACGCAAATTTCCGCGGCGCTGCCGGATCTGGATGTGCGGCCGATTCCGCAAATCGCGCAGGCGGAAGGGCAGTTGCTTCCCCGGATTCAGGGACTGATTTACGCGATGGTGGCGCTGATACTGGTGTTGACGGCGCTGTGCGTTTTCGCGAGCATGGCGGCGCTGGCGATGGAGCGGCGGCGCGACGTGGGGCTGATGAAAGCGATTGGCGGCAAGATGAGCCGCATCGTGGCATTATTTCTAACCGAAGCGGGGGCACTTGGATTGGCGGGCGCGTTGATTGGATACGCGGCGGGGATTTTTCTTTCGCGATGGATTGGATGGCGCGCATTTGGAGTTGCGATAAACGCGCGGCTTGAAGTTTTGCCGCTGGTGGTGGCATTGATGGTCGGCGTGGCGCTGGCGGGAGCGTTTCCGCTGCGGCTGCTCGGGCGGGTGCGTCCGGCGGAAATTCTGCGAGGCGAATGATGGCGGCGCTGGTTGAAGTCAACGGGCTGAGAAAGCAGTACGGCGACGTGCGCGCGCTCGATGACGTGAGCTTTGAGGTGGCTGCGGGCGAATGGATCGCGATCATGGGGCCCTCGGGCTCGGGGAAAACCACGCTGATCAATATTCTTGGCGGGCTGGACCGGCCGACTTCGGGGGTCGCGCGCGTGGACGGGATGAATGTGGGCGCCCTGGGCGAAAGCGAGTTGACGCGATTCCGGTGCGACAAAATCGGATTCGTGTTCCAGCAATATCACCTGGTGCCGTATTTGAGCGCGCTGGAAAATGTGATGCTCGCGCAATATTTTCACAGCATCACGGATGAAGGCGAAGCGGCGCGGGCGCTCGAGCGCGTGGGGCTGGGGCACCGGCTGCGTCATCTGCCCGCCCAACTTTCCGGCGGCGAGCAGCAGCGCGTGGCGATTGCGCGCGCGTTGATCAATCAGCCGAAATTAATTCTCGCGGACGAGCCCACCGGAAACGTGGACGAAGCGAACGAACAAATTATTCTGAATTTGTTCCGGGATTTGCACGCAGCGGGGCACACGATTCTGATCGTCACGCACGATCCGAATATTGGGCGGCTTGCCGACCGTCGCATCGAGCTGGCGCACGGGAAGCTCGCGCAGATTACAGTTTTTTCGCAGGAAGACGAGGTGCGTTTCGATCACTTGCTCGAACAAATTTGGGTTTGCGCGGAGGAAGGCACCGCAGCCGATTTGAAAAGCGTGAAGACGGATGAGGAGATCGATCCCGTCCGCATGCTGGGGCGGATGGCCGACCTGAAACTGGTGGAACTTTCCGGCGGCATCGTGCGATTCACGCCGCGCGGTGAGCAGCGCGCGCGGGATATCGTGCGTCGGCACCGGCTTGCGGAAAGGCTCTTCACGGATACATTTTCCGTGGCGGATCCGGAAGCGCATTCGGATGCATGCAAGTTCGAGCATATTATTTCGCCGGAGTTGGATCACAGGATTTGCACATTTTTGAATCATCCGAAGACTTGTCCGCACGGAAACCCGATTCCGCCGGGGACTTGTTGCCCGCAACACTAAACGCGAACTATTGAATGTTGTCCGCCCCCAGGCAGGAGCCTGGGGGCTCTTGGTGTATGGTTAGCAACACTGTGGGCAGGAGCCTGGGTGCTCGGTGGGCATGGGCGTTCCGCAAACCCGAAGCTCTGTGATTTTTGCATTCGAAGATACTTGCGCTTAACCCGGACTTACAATTCGCGAATCAAATCTTGTCAGGATGGAAGGAACATGCCCGGCCCCGCCGATCTTCGGAAGAAACCAGCGAACGTGAAAATTCACGTGACGACCGGCGCGGGTGTGGACATCGCGTGGGCGGACGGGCACGCGAGCCATTACGAGTTCGAGTTCCTGCGCGAACAGTGTCCCTGCGCGACTTGTAATGACGAGCGCGCGAAGAAGGCGGAAGCCGGACCCTCGGCGACGGCGGCAACTTCGGCGCTGCCGATGTTTAAGCCGAAGGCGAAGGCGCGCGGGGCGCAGGCGGTTGGCCAATACGCGATAAAAATTGATTTCAACGACGGGCACTCCACCGGCATTTACAGCTTCGATATGCTGCGGACGATTTGTCCTTGCGCGCAGTGCGCGCGGGATTTTCGCGCGGCATGAAATTTGTGGCGCTGCGCCGCCATCTGGCGCTGCGTTTTCTGACGTAGCGCATTTCAACGCTGAATAGGCGTTACCTCTCCTGCGGCGGCTACTTCGCGCTTCGCTGGACATCGCGCGCGGCTTCATGCGAGCATAACTCCCCGCTACTCAGCCCATCCTCTTCAAATGGGAACCGGACCTATCTCACAGCCGCCGGATTCGGCTCGCTCGGCAAACTTGCCGCGCGTGCTCGTGGCCACTACGGCCATGCTCACGTTTATTTCATTTTGGCGTGCCGCGGCAATTGTGCTGAACGACCTCGCGTCTTCGGCGTATTACGCGGGCGGTGAAGCCGAGCGGTACATTGGGAAGACCGCGCCGTGGTTCATCCTCGCGATCATGCTGTTCTCCTACTGCGTGCGCGCGATTTACGTGGAGAGCTGCAGCATGTTCGTGCGCGGCGGCGTATACCGCGTCGTCAAGGAAGCGCTCGGCGGATCGCTCGCAAAATTTTCCGTATCGGCGCTGATGTTTGACTACATTTTGACGGGGCCGATCAGCGGCGTGGCCGCGGGGCAATATCTTGGCGGGCTGCTGAACGACGTCGCGATTTATCTTCACTCCTCGGTGCGATTCCCGGTGGACCTTACGGCCGCGCTTTTCGCCGTGATCGTCACTTTGTATTTCTGGTGGCAGAACGTCAAGGGGATTCCGGAGTCGAGCGACAAAGCGCTGAAGATCATGAAAGTTACGACCGTGATGGTCGTGCTGCTGATCGGCTGGTGCATTTACACCGTCTGGGTGCGCGGCTCGCATCTGCCGCCATTTCCGCGGCCCGCCAACATCCACATCGGCAGAGAGGCGCTCGGCTGGTTGCACAATTCATTCCTCGGTCAAATCGGGATCATCATGGTTTTCGTCGGCCTGGGACATTCCGTGCTGGCGATGAGCGGGGAAGAATCGCTCGCGCAGGTGTACCGCGAAATCGAAAGCCCGAAGCTGCCAAACCTGAAGAAGACCGGGCTCGTGATTTTTATTTACAGCCTGCTATTCACGTCGCTGGTATCCATTTTCGCGGTGATGATCATTCCGGATGGCGAGCGGCATCAATTTTTTGAAAACTTAATCGGCGGACTGGCCATGAACCTGGCGGGGCCGCTCGGCGTGCGGTTGCTGTTCCACGGATTTGTGGTGGTCGTCGGCGTGCTGATCCTCGCGGGCGCGGTGAACACGGCGATTGTCGGGTCGAATGGCGTGCTGAACCGCGTTTCCGAAGACGGCGTTCTCTCGGAATGGTTCCGGCAGCCGCACAAGAAGTTCGGCACATCATTCCGGATAATCAACGCGGTGGTTTTCTTCCAGATACTGACGATTATTATCAGCCGCGGGCAGGTGTTCTTTCTCGCGAACCTTTATGCGTTCGGCGTAATTTGGAGTTTCGCAATGAAGGGCTTGGCCGTGCTTGTGTTGCGGTTCACGCATCCCGGCGCGCGCGAGTACCGCGTTCCTTTGAATCTGAAAATCGGAAAGATTGAGCTGCCCATCGGGCTGGGGCTGATTACGCTGGTTTTGCTGGGCATCGCCATCATCAACCTTTTCACCAAGCCGCAGGCAACGGTTGCGGGCATCAGTTTTTCGCTTGCGCTATTTATTTTATTCACGCTTTCGGAGCGGCATCTCCACAAAAAATATAAGGGCAAGCACGTGGAGATGGACCAGTTCAATCTCGAGCAGGGAAGCGAGCTGACGCCGCACGCGGTGGGCGCGCGGCCGGGAAACATTCTTGTGCCGGTGAGCAATTTTCACTCGCTCTATCATCTTTCCGCGGTGCTGGACCGGGTGAAGCCGCTGCGGCGCGACGTGGTCGTGTTGCACGTGCGATTGCTGGGGCGCTCCGCATCGGGCGAAGGCGGGCTTGAGCCGGAGCAATTGTTCGGCGGCATCGAACAATTTCTTTTCACGCAAGCGCTTGCATTGGCGGAGAAGCGCGGGAAAACAATCCGGCTCGCCGTCGTGGGTTCCAACGATATCTGGGAGGCCATCGTGCGGGCGGCGGTAAGCCTGGAATCCTCCACGATCGTGCTGGGGCATTCGGTGAAGCTGAGCGTGGCGGATCAGGCGCGCGACATCGGCCTTGCGTGGGAGAAATTACCCGACCCGCGGCCGCAATTTAATTTGGAAATATTCCAACCGGGAGGCGACCGGGAATTTTATCTGCTCGGGCCGCATTCACCCAACCTGACGGCCAATGAGGTGAAGCTCATTCATGGGCTATGGCTGAAATTCAGCGAGCTGGTGTCGCCGGAAGAGTTGCATCACCACGATGTGGTGCATTTCGCGCTCAACGAAGTTGAGCAGGAAATGAACGAGGGCAAGGAACAGGACGTCGTCAACCGTCTCCGCCAGCACTTGCAGGACAATGTATCCCGCCGCACGAAGCCGAACTGATCCGCAATCCCAGTGAATTCCTTTTTATGAAGCAGTCAAATTGGACGTGCAGTCCGGACAGCGCGTCGCCTTCAATGGAATTTCCGAACAGCAATAGGGGCACGGGCGCGTTGTGGGCGTGGCGGCTGGAGCGGGCTTGGTCGTCCAGCGATTCACCTGCCGGATCAGGAGAAATACCGATACCGCGACGATCAGGAACTCGATGACCGTGTTGATGAATACGCCGTAGTTCAGCGTGACAACTCCCGCGGCCTTCGCCGCGGCAATTGTCGGATACGTGTTGCCGTCGAGCGCGATGAATAAATTTGAAAAATCCACGTGATGAAGCAGGAGTCCGAGCGGAGGCATCAAGACGTCCGATACCAGCGAGGAGATAATTTTTCCGAACGCCGCGCCGATAATGATGCCGATGGCCATGTCGAGGACGTTGCCCTTCATCGCAAATTCTTTGAATTCCTTGAACATCGCTGCCTCCTTTTGGAGATTCCAGGATGCTTCTATGTTGATGGCCCGATTCTGAAAATGTTTTGGACCGCGCTGGGATGCGGCGCTCGATTGCAGCCGATTCTAACTCGTAATCTTCCCACTGAGAACAAGCGCTACGACGATAAACCCCCGCGCGGCCAGGACTGCGCCCGCCGTGATGAGCAGAGGCGTGATCGTGGCCATGGTCGCGTAGGCGAGGCTGAGCATGATGAGGCCAACGATGATCAGCGACCCGCCGCGAATCCAGGCGACGAGGCGCTTTTCCGCGCGCCAGCGCATGGTCACGATGCCATACACGATCAGCAGCGCGGCCATCACCATCCACGCGACGCCGCGCGGATTGAACATGTAATGTCCGGTGAGCGCGACAAAAATAATCAGCGCGCCGAGAAGCAGGAAAATGGCTTCGTTCGTCACGCGAAGCATTTGAGGAGGCTTGGGCACGTGCGATTGCCTCGCGGCGTTCAGACGCGCTCGATTCGCACGTGCTGAAGGACCACGGGAGTTTTCGGCCGGTCGCCCGAATCGCGGCTGAGATTTGAAATTTTGGTCACGATGTCCATGCCCTCGACGACCTCGCCGAAAATCGAGTGTTTGTCGTCAAGCCACGGCGTGGCCGCGACGGTGACGAAGAACTGGCTGCCATTGGTATTCGGGCCGGAATTCGCCATGGAAAGTTTTCCCGGCTTGTCATGGCGCAGCGACGGATGGAATTCGTCCTCGAATTTATATCCGGGGCCGCCCGTGCCGGTGCCGAGCGGGCAGCCGCCCTGGATCATGAACTTGGGGATCACGCGATGGAAAGTAAGGCCGTCATAGAACGGGCGCTTCGCTTTCTGCGCGATGCGGACGTCAATCCATTCCTTGCTGCCGTCGGCAAGGCCGGTGAAATTGGCGACGGTTTTCGGCGCTTCCTTCTCAAACAATTTTGCGACAAAGTTTCCCTGCGAAGTTTCGAAAATCGCGTAAAGCCCGGGGGCGCGTGACATAAGTTCATTCTCCTCGCGCCGCGCGTCTTCGCTTGCGGCGAGCGTGGATTATCCCGCAGCGGGGGCGGGGAAGCAATCGGAGGCCTCTAAGGGCAGCGGGTAAGTTTCCGAGGCGCGCGGCATTAGTCAGAAAACGAGTCGCAAAATTTCCGCGACCGCGGCTACTTGTGGGTTGCGGCGGATAGGTCGGCCTTCGAGGCGGCCTCATCCTTTACCGGCGTTACTTTATCCGGATCAACACGCACCATGAGGTAGCGAAGCTGGCCATTTACTTTCGTGAACCAATGTCCCACTCCTGCGGGAATGATTACGACATCGCCCGGCTTGAGTTCGTGCGTTTCGCCGTTGCGGATGCTGGCGCCATTGCCGCCGGGGCCGTTCAGGAGCCTTACGTTTACATTGGTCGCCGGTCTTGGTTGCCAGCCGACAATGTCGGGCCCGGTGACGAGCGTGCCGGTTCCTTCCAGGATGTAGTAAACCTCGCTGACGAGATCGTGCTCGGCCACAGCTGAGCCTTCCGCCTGCACACCGTCGCGGTACACCACGCCGATAGCAACGTGAGATTTGCCGACATCCACTTCGCGCACCTGCTGATCGGAAACCGAATTCACCACTCGCCCCGGCGCTCGCTCCAGATAAGCATCGATTTCTTCGCGCGGGATGTATGTGGCGGAGCAGGCATGGCAGCTCGGATTCATCGCGGCCTGTGGAAAGAGAAGTGCACCAAAGCCAAGCAGCAAAACCGCGCAAATCTTCATTTTCCAGCTCCTTTTGGCCAAACCACTCCCTGATCTTTTTTCGTGACCGGCGCCAAGCCTTTGTAGACGAACCTCTGCACGCGTTGCCCGCGATAGGTTTCGGTGGTGAAAATGTTGCCCCGGGAATCGGTGGCGATGCTGTGCACGCCGTAAAATTCGCCGGGTTGCCGGCCGCCCTCGCCAAAGCTGGTGATCACGGCGAGCGAATCGCGGTCGAGGATGTGTACGCGGCCATTTTCTCCGTCGGCGACGTAAATAAATTTCTGCTGCGGATCCGCCGAAAACGCCAGGTCCCACACGGATCCGGAGCCGAGCGTCGCAGTCTCGATAAAGGCTTCCTTCACAAATGTGCCGTCGGGCTTGAACACTTGAATGCGATCGTTGGCGCGGTCGCAAACGTAAAGCAGATCGTCGTGCGACAACATGGCGCAGTGAACGGGATTGCGAAACTGCTGCGCGGGCGGCTGGCCCGGCTGGTAAGGGCCGGGGTCGCGATCGTCGGGGCGATTGCCATACGCGCCCCAATGGCGCTTGTACTGGCCGGTGTCAGCGTCGAAGACGATTACGCGGTGGTTTCCATAGCCATCGGCGACGTACGCCTCATTCCGCTTCGGATCAACAAAGATTTTTGCGGGCAGGCGCAGATTCTTTACATCGTTGCTTCCCCGGCTGCTGGCGGGCTTGCCGATTTGCATCAGGAATTTTCCCGACGAGGTGAACTTCAGAATCGAATTATCCTGATAGGTGGGCACAGCTGCGGAGTTCGCGCCTTGGGCAGGGACTGCTGGTTGCGTTCCGCGGCTGTTGCCGCCGATCCACACGTTTCCTTTGTAATCCACCGTAATGCCGTGATTCGATTCGGGCCAGTCGTATCCCGGCCCCGGGCCGCCCCAGGAATTCACGAGATTGCCGGCCGAATCGAACTCCAGAATTGGCGGCGCGGGCGCGCAGCACTGCGCGATTGGCGGATTTGTGGTGGCGTGCACTTCGCCGGGCTCGAGCGAACCCGGGCGATGAATGATCCAGACGTTATCGTGTGAATCCACCGAAACACCGATTACGGATCCGAGAATCCAGTGATTGGGCAGCGGCTTCGGCCAGAATGGATCGACTTCAAAACGTGGCGCCATTGGCTGCGCGGTTTGGGCATTGAGCAATCTGCCGCTCGACACCGCCGGCGCGAACAAAAAAACCGCCGACAGCCCAAACAGGATGACGGCCGCAATTATGGTGCCGCTTTTCATGCGGGTGGATTCTAGAACGATTCACCAAGATTGGGAATCCGCAATGCTCTTCCGCTGCCCAGCGGGAATTCGCTCCGAAAGTGGAAGGCAAGCACGACTCGGCAGTATGCTGTTTTCGGACTCAGATGCGATCAAAACCGATCAAAATCGGGCTGGTGTTCGCGGCCGCCGGCGCTTACGTTCTGGCGTTAATGACCCTGATGTTATGGCTGCGGGGAAATTGGCGCTGGGTGGAGGGCTGGATCTTCGGCGTCTGGTTGCTCACCTTCATTTCGGCCATGTTCTTGTGGCTTCACTACAAGGATCCTGAGCTGCTGGCCGAGCGCATGCGCAAGCCCGGCAGCGGCGGTGAATCGCGCACCGATGCGGCAATCCTCATGGGCGTAAAGGTGGGCTGGATTGCGTGGATCGTCTTATCGGCGCTGGATGTGCGTTTCGGCTGGACGCCGCACCTGCCGCTGTGGAGCGAGGTCTGCGGAGGCATGTTGCTCCTCCCAGGCAGTTTCTTCATGTTGCGCGCATTCACCGATAACACGTATGCGTCGCAACTGGTGCGCATTCAGACCGAGCGCGGCCAGCATGTAATTGAAACGGGCGTGTACGGATTTGTTCGCCACCCCATGTACCTTGGGGCGTGTTTGATGTTCGTTGGTGGCGCGTTGTTGCTCGGCTCCATTTGCGGGCTTCTTGTAGCACTAGCAGAGGTTCTTTTGTTCGTGCTGCGGATCTTTGGCGAGGAAAAGCTTTTGGCACGCGAACTGGATGGCTATCAGGAATATCTCGAGAAGGTGCGGTACAGATTGCTACCGCACGTCTGGTAAGCACACGGTCGAGTAAGAAAGTAAAGACTAGAGAGGTTGGGATGAAAATTCACTACCTGGAGATTGTCGCATCGGATGTAAATGCTGTTTGCGCTGCGTACGAGGCCGCGCTTGGAATCAAATTTGGATCGGCCGATCCACTTCTTGGAGGTGCGCGGACGGCTCCGCTGCCGGATGGGGGCAGCATTGGTATCCGCGGTCCCTTGCGGGATACGGAGGAGCCTGTCGTTCGACCATACTGGCTCGTTGACGACATCAAAGCTGAGCTAGATGCCGCGGTAAAGCAGGGCGCTGTCGTCGCGCACCCTCCGCTGGAGATTCCGGGGAAGGGTACGTTCGCGATCTACATTCAGGGAGATGTGAATCACGGATTGTGGCAACTCTAATTTATTTCCTGCCTGAGAGGTTGAAGCTGCCGGCGAATAATCCGCAGGCGCGCGCTACCAACCGTTTTGCTGGCGCAAGCTTGTAATGTGCGCGACGTGATGGCGGCCGTGCCATTCGTAAAGCGCGAGAACATCGTCGAGCGACATCTTGCCGTTTTCGGAATGGACGACCGAGCGCATGAAATCAATCTCGCGCATTTCGTGCATCAGCAACACCAACCGATGGTGCACACCGTCAACAATCGCGAGAGAAACTTCCACGGGCGCGGTTCGTGCGTCGAATAATTTCGCCCAGGTGCCTTCATCGTAGGCCTTGATCGGCGGATCAGGCTCCGTCACGCCGAAGCGGAAGCGGATGTACATATTCATGTGGCTATCGGCCATGTGATGGACCACCTGTCGGACGGTCCAGCCGCCCTGGCGATAGGGCGTGTCGAGTTGCTTGTCATTCAGGCCGGCAACGGCGGCGCGAAGCTTTGCGGGCGTTTCCGCGAGGCTGGCGATCATTCGCTTGCGCTCCTCGGGATTCGGCGGCCCTTTCTTTTGATACTTGCCAACGGGATAGCGCGGGTCAACTTCCGGTTTTTCCTGGATGGCTTTATCCGGCATATTTCTCTCCTGCGTTGAGATTGCCTAAAGCGCGAGTATAGCGGCGCGCGGAAAGGAGCGTCAAACGCCATATTGGTTCATTCACGCACAACTTAATTCGTGGCGGAGTGCAAAGGCACGCAGGCAGAAACTCGGCCAGACATTCGAGAGTCGTAATCGCCCGGAACATCTCAGTTGGACTTGGTCGGAATCCCGCGCCCCTTCCGCTTATAATTTGACTTGCCGGTATGCCTACGATAAACATGCGGCCAGTGCCACCGAAACGATTGAGAATTGGCATCGCCAGCGTGGCCGTGCTCGCGTCTCTATCATGCTTCGCTATCCCACTTGCACAGGAACGCTCAACCGCTTCCGCGCAAGGACAAGGGGGCGTTGGCGCGCGTCCCAACCAGGAAGACCAATCTTTTTCCGCGATACTCAGCTTTGCAGAGAAAGCGGTCGCGTCGCTCCAAATTGCCGATTCCGGCAGAGCGGGCGTCCCGTACGCACATGATCTTTACACTTGCGGACAGGTCACGAATGAATTCCTGCCCGATGACGACCCCTATTCCAACGTGACCGATCTCGCAATTTGGATCAGTCTATTCTCTCCCGATTTCAAAAAGGAAGGGACCTATGATGTGGCAGCGCCCTACATTAAACAGCTGATGGATTACGGAGAGGCCGAAACGCAGCGCGCCAATTTATTTGTCAAATCCGAATTTGCCAAATCCCACAAACCATACCCCTTGTATCTCAAAGCGGTCTTAAAACTGGGGAATTGGGAGGAAGATAATGAACCGCTCCTACAAAGGCTGGCAAAGGCGCTCAACAAAGCAGTTCATCGCAAGGAGTATGTGGTCGAGGGAGGTTGCGGAGCGGGCGAGATATTCGTGTCGGTAAAGATTCCAACGGGAAGCGCGGCCCTCCTGATCAATACGTTTCACTTTACGCTTTGCCAGGCGAGAGGAATGGACGCATGGAACGCCCAGGTCTGCTACGGGTGGAAGACCGTGGGAAAGGTACCGATGCTCCTGTCCGGAGCTTACCGCTACGTGCTGACGGCGGCAGATGGCCAAAAAAAAGTCGGCGACGTGCTCGTAAACACGAAAAACGGAGGATCCGAGGATCAGCCGTATGTTTTGAACCTCAAATAGACCATGGCCTCGCCAAGAGAGCGCAATACGGAATCCGTTCGCGGTTTTCTCTATGGGCTCCTTGTCCTGGTGTCTCCTGTTGTGGTCAGCATTGGATTTTCTCCGCCATGGCCGCATAGCGCGGCCGTAATAACGGCCGGATGTCTTGGCCTGTATCTCCTGTTCGTCTTCCAATTCCGCGCTAGCACACCGGTGAAGCGGGCTGGCCGGTCCATCACAATCATGCTGCTTGCCGGGGGATGCCTCTGCCTGGCGGGTTACCTTTTGCTCTTCGAGCGATTCACCTTTGAGCTTCCCACGACCGGCGAGCGCATCGTGGTGGGCTGCGGCTTTACAGACGAAGGCCGCCTCGTAGCACAAACGCTGCTGATGAACACACAAGGTGAATGCCCGGGCCATTTCGAGGATCTGCTGGAGAAGAGCCAGTATGACGCGCACCAGATTTGGAAGAAATCGTCGCTGGAGATGATGAGGTTTTCGCTGGCCGGATTATGGGCGGGATTCTTCGGATGTCTGGGCGCGCTGGTGGGAAAACGCATTCGTGTGCTGCAGGTCAGAGCGATTGAGCCGCCGGAGCTTGCGGGTGTTTCGGCGGGCGACGTGTTCATCAGCTACTCGCACGAGGACCGCGACCGGGCTCGGCTGCTCGTAGCAGCATTCAAGAAGGATGGACTCGCTGTTTGGTGGGATGTAGATTTACCGCCCGGCGGCTCGTGGGATCGGCTGCTCGAGCAGCGGCTTCAAACTGCTCGTTCCGTGGTTGTGCTGTGGTCAGAGGTTTCGGTCACGAAGGCATGGGTGCGCGAAGAGGCTCTGGATGCATTTCAGCGGAATGTCCTGATTCCCGTGCTGATTGACGATGTGCCCCCTCCACTGGGGTTCCGACATTTGCAGGCGTTAAATTTGGTTGGATGGGCCTCCGACGCGGCGGACGGGCGTTACCAGCAATTGGTCAGCACAATCAAGCAGAGGCGAACGCCGGGAAACTGATGAGGTCTTGCGGCGCTGTGCTGTCCGATTAGCATCACGCCCAAAACCTGCCTTAATTCACGGATCGGCGCCGCGCTTCCGTTTGCCTCGCGATGTTACAATTGCGGCGCTTCGTTGCGGTATCGCGCCCTTGCATCGAAGCAGGGGGCTGGAGAATCAAACGTGTGAAGGTTTTACACGGAGAAATTCATGCACAACGTCATCATCATCGGCAGCGGGTGCGCGGGGCTGACCGCGGCGATTTATGCGGGGCGCGCCAATTTGAGCCCGCTGGTGCTTGATGGCTACGAGCCCGGGGGGCAGCTTTCCATCACCACGATGGTGGAAAATTTTCCCGGATTCCCCGACGGCATCCAGGGGCCGGAGCTAATCGAGCAAATGCGCAAGCAGGCGCAGAAATTCGGCGCGGAGTTCCGCTCGGGCGCCATCACCGATGTGGATCTGAGCAAAAGGCCGTTTCGGTTGACAGCCGGGAATGAAAATTTTGAATGCCAGACGCTCATCATTGCCTCCGGCGCGTCGGCGCGGCTGCTCGGGATTGAATCCGAGCGGGCGTTGATCGGGCGCGGCGTCTCGACGTGCGCCACGTGCGACGGCTACTTTTTCCGCGGCAAGGAAATTATTGTCGTCGGCGGCGGCGACACCGCGATGGAGGAAGCCACGTTTCTTTCGCGCTTCGCCAGCAAGATCACGCTGCTGCATCGCCGCAAGGAGTTCCGCGCCTCCAAGATCATGCTGGAGCGCGCGCGCGCCAATCCAAAGATTCAATTCATGACGCCGTATGTGATCGAGGAAGTTCACGGCGTCGAAAAAGGCGCGGCGGAATCGGTGCGCGTCCGCAACGTGGATACTGGCGCGACCAGTGTGATCCAGGCTGAAGGAATTTTCGTGGCCATCGGACACGACCCGAACACGAAGCCCTTCGCCGGCAAGCTGGAGATGGACACGAACGGTTACCTCATCACGCATGACGGCCCGCTGACCAGCGTTGAAGGCGTTTTCGCCGCGGGCGATGTGCAGGACCACGTCTATAAGCAGGCCGTGACGGCTGCCGGCTCGGGCTGCATGGCCGCAATCGAAGCGGAACGATTCCTCGAGAGTCACCCGAACGCGTGAACGATCAATCCCCATGTAAATCCGGCTGGAGCGTGCGCCCGCGGAGCGCCCAGCGATGATGCGGGCGATTCTGCTGAAGTTCTCGAATAGCCCCGGCCTCGCGCGCTGGGTCACAACGCACAAGACGACGCGACGGATGTCGCAAAAATTCGTGGCCGGGGAAGAATTAGACCAGGCTGTGGCCGCCGCTCGTGTGTGCAACGGCGACGGGCTCAAGGTCAGCCTGGATTTGCTCGGCGAAAGCGTTACCAATGCCGAGCAGGCGCGAGCGGCGCGCGACACTTACCTACGAATTTTTGATCGCATCGCCGCGGAAAAACTTAACGCGAATGTTTCGCTGAAGCTGACGCAGCTCGGGTTGGATATTGACGCGGCGCTGTGCCAGGAACTTCTTGAAAGCATCGTCACGCATGCCACTGGCTACGGAAATTTCGTGCGCGTGGATATGGAAGGCTCGCCGTACACCGCGCGGACGATTGATCTCGTGAAGCGCGTGCGCGCAAAGACGGCCTCGGTCGGCGTCGTGGTGCAATCGTATCTGCGCCGCACGGAATCCGATGTGCCTGGATTGTTGGCGGCGGGCTGCCGGTTGCGGCTTTGCAAGGGCGCGTACAAGGAGCCGCCGGATATTGCGTTCCCCGCGAAGTCAGACGTGGATGCGAATTACGTCCGCTGCATGAAGCTGCTGTTGCCGAGCGGGATTTACCACGGAATTGCAACGCATGATCCGCGGATGATCGCGGCCACCGAGCAATTTGCCGCCGATCGTGGAATCGGCAAAAGCGCGTTCGAGTTCCAGATGCTTTACGGCATCCGCACCGACCTGCAGCGCGACCTTGTGAAGCGCGGCTACAATATGCGCGTTTACATCCCTTACGGGCGCGACTGGTTCCCCTATTTCATGCGCCGCCTGGCCGAGCGGCCCGCCAACATGTTCTTCTTCGTAAAGAATTTCTTCCGCGGTTGAACGATTTTCAAAGATTAAATTTCCATCAAAACCTGCTAAATCCATTTTTACATTTTGGCGAGTGAAATTAATTTCACACTCCGGAGGGTTACTCCTTGTTCATCGAATTGTAGCAGAGGCGTAATCCCTCCCGCGCGGAAGCCGTGTAATTTCCCCAAACCCCCAAGGAGGGATCAATGAAAAAGAATCTAATTTCAGCCTCGATTGCGATGGCATTTGTGGTTGCCCTAGCAACTGCGGGATTGTTCGCGAACGACCATGACAAGTTTCAGTTTCAAGATGATTCGATAGTGCTCAGCCGAACCGTTTTCACACAGCCGAGTATCACCATCGGCGAGGATTTGCCGCTAGGCTGCGCGGGTGGCGCCACCCTCAGCTCAAACGTCTCCGTTCCAACCACGGCTTCCGGCGTCGACGTCATAGCGGTTCCATGCGGCGATGCCGTCGACAATGGCGAATTTCCGAATCTCAGCAATACCCACAACGTATGGAACAACGCCGTTACCACCACGACGAACCTTACGGCGCCTTTTCCTGCTGATAACCCCGCCGGCGTGATTACCACAGGCGACGGCAGCTTCGGCGTCTCATCGCAGATTTTCCTCGACAATCTTTCCGACGATGGCCGAGTGCTCGGCACGCTGCCCATTCCCACTGACATGATGGTGACCAGTTTCAGCTCGAAATCCGAGCTGGCCCTGAACCGCTCCGTAGATGGAAAGTCCATCACGTTCATGGGCTACGTCGGCGGCTTGGGATGCGGAAATTCTGTCGCCTCTCCGCTCTCATTCACAGCGGCAGGCCTTCTTGATGTCTCGGCATCCAACACGCCAGGCATTTGCGACCCCACAGATCCTGTCATCACGTCGTATGAACCTACCCCCGGTTCGATTGTTCCCACGGCCTACTACCGGGCAGTGGCGGAAGTAGATGACAAGGGCAACATAACGATCACCAATGGGAACGCCTACAGCGGTGACAACGGCCGCGCGGCAGCGAAGGGCGCAAATGGCTTGTACTACATGGCGGGGAACTCCAACAACAGCAACCTCAGCAAAAAGCAAATTCCGCTCACTCCCGACGGCATCAACCTTGTGAATGCAACCGGAGCGGAAGTACTCACGCCCGGAGTCTCGCCGACGCCAGTTCCGCCGAACGTGGGCATGATTGGCCGCCTGAATTTGATTAGCGGAGACAAGCTCGGCAAAGAAACCAACTTCCGCGGCTTGAGGATTTACAACAACACGCTGTACGTCACCAAGGGCAGCGGGGGCAATGGAGTTAATACCGTCTATCAGGTAGGCACAGCAGGCACACTTCCAACCGGTACGGCGGCAACTCTGGCGACGGTACCGATTACGATTTTGCCGGGATTTCCAACCGCATCTTCTGCGAATCCAGTTGGGACATTCCCCTTCGGGATCTGGTTCGCCGATGCGACCACTCTCTATGTGTGTGACGAAGGCGACGGCACGCTCGTATCGCCGCCTGTGAATGGAAACGTAGCGGATGCTTCGTCGCTGGCTACCGCTGGACTCCAAAAGTACCGCCTGGTCGACGGCACGTGGCAGTTGCTCTACATCATCCAGGATGGACTTGATATCGGCGTGCCCTACAGCGTGAAGGACTATCCGACGTCGCTGAATCCGGCAACCGGCGGCTGCCGCAACATCGCCGGCCGCCACAACGGCGACGGCACTGTGACGATTTACGCGATCACTTCGACCATCAGCACCAATGGTGATACTGGCGCCGATCCGAATAAGCTGGTCAAAGTTACGGATCGAGTCAGCGACAACACTCTGCCGGCGGGTGACGGTGACCACGACCGCGATGACCGCTTGGGAAGGTTTGTGACCATTCGCAAGGCAAAAGCGGGTGAAGCGTTCCGCGGGGTTGCATTGGCTCCGAGGGATCACGACGACGACCATGACCACAATTGGTAATTGAGATTTGATTTCGATTGCGAAGCTGAGCCGGGCGAAATCCCGGCTCAGCTTTTTTTCGCGAGGATGCCGCCTGCTGATTTGTTGCGGATGCCATGATGATCGCGATGTCAGGCACCGGGCCGACTACGTTTTTCGCTTTACGTTTGTAATTAGAGCGTGCCGAACCCTTTCTATCAGTGGAACCAGTGGCCCGAGCGGCCGAACCAAAACAGAACCAAAATAATCAGGATGATCACGCTAATGGCGCCGATGGGACGAAAGCCCCAATTCTTGCTGTGCCGCCAAACGGGGAGAGACGCCACGAGCGCAATGATGATAAATATCGGCAGAATGACAAATATCATCATGTTCGTGGGCCTCCTTGTTGGCCAATTCCCGCAATCGTCGCCGGAATTTACGGTTTGAATCTCCAGTGTGCGCCGCATTGGTTCCCCTGTCCAGTGCGCGGCCAAAATATTGGCTGAGGCTTGACCATCGCCGCCGCCAAGCGTAACTTCGCGTGGACAATTCGGGCCAACGCCCGGCTTTTTCAATGGAGGCTTCGCATGGTCCCTCTCACCGCACTTTGGCTCCCGATCATCCTGTCCGCAGTCATTGTGTTCGTTGCCAGCTCTTTGTTACACATGGTGCTGCCCTTCCACCGCAACGACTACCGGAAACTTCCGGACGAGGACAAAGTTCTCGCCGCCTTGCGATCCGCCGGGGTGACTCGCGGTCTCTATGTTTTCCCGCACACCACGCACGAGGAAATGAAGTCGCCCGCCATGATGGAAAAATACAAGCAAGGGCCCGTCGGGATGCTCACCATGTTTCCGACCGGCCCTGTCAACTTGCCCAAATTCCTTGGCTTCTGGTTTGGCTTCTTGCTTATCGTCGGTTTCTTTGTCGCGTACCTCACTGGACGAACGGTTGCGCCCGGCACGGATTACTTGGCGGTCTTCCGCGTGGCCGGTACAGCGGGTTTCCTCGCGTACGGATTGGGAAACCTCGCTAATGGCATCTGGAGGGGCCAGCCCTGGAGCGTAGTGCTCAAGGAAGTTTTCGATGGACTTATCTATAGTTTGCTGACCGCGGGGACGTTCGGGTGGCTCTGGCCTCGCTGAGATAGGAATAGGTGGCGCGCAGCGAGGTAAGGTGGTGGGGAGGGGGGTCCCGATATAAACCATCGGGATGCACAAGGCGCATACCCCTACACCCCCCATCTTTTTGTAAGAGTAACGCAACAAAGGACTTACGGCGAAAACATGCGGTAAGAGTAACGCAGCATTGGACTTACGGGATATTCCGCAATTTTCGCGATAAGTGACTCCATCTAAACAATTTACGGGTGCGAGTGCACTAAAATTGTGCAATGTTGGCTGTAAGAGTAGTGCAACATTGGAGTTACGGGTTTTCTGGCGTGAGGCAGCTTGATCGGGCGGCGAATTCATGCGTAATGTTACAACAGAAGTAAACTAATGTCAAGAGAGTTCTTTAGGTATTATGGGAAGATTTGCAACAAAACCTATTCGAATGAGTGTTCGAATGGGAAAATTGGGGAACCAATCCGTCGAGCCAAATGCCCCACCCTTTTTCCGCCGCGAAAAAAGAATTGGCCACCCACCACGAAACAAAGGGCGAGCTCGAAATCGCGGACGCTATTTTGTTATTGTGATCGTGATCTTGTTCGATTTGACCACGCCGTCCTTTTTGTTCTCCGAAACTGGGCGCAGTGCTTGGATTGTGTACTCGCCTGGATGACCGAGGTCAAACCATCGGCTATAGTCTTGGACATACGAACGGACCTTTCCGGGTTCCACCGCCATTACGCCTCCAAAGTTTCCCATCATGGGAAAGTTGGGGTTGCGTTCTTTCTTTGTTAATGAATGCCCGTGGCTATCGCGGACGTCGAACGAATCAACAACGTCGATTACGCCAAGATTGTCTTGTCCCCACCAGCCGAGGCGAATCTCATGATCTGAGGTATTTGTCAGCTGCAGTGTTACCAAGACCGGAGCCCCGACCTTCACGACTGATTTCTCGGCACTGATAGCGATCGTGAATGGTTGTTTTGACACGGATGCATGGCCGAGCGCAGCTAACGCGGAGGTCGCGATCAAAGATATCGAAAGAAGAATTCTCATGGTTCCGCCTCCCATGCTCAGTTGCACGATGAATTACCACCCCAGGTCGGATAGGTGCCAAGAGCCGAAACGAAATTGCCTGTCGCACCCCCACTTCCGGTTACAGTCCAAGTGCCGCCCGATAGGGTAGCAGACCCAGACATCTGCCAAGCCTGGTACCCGAGCGGCTCTATTTCGTTGATATGATTGTTATGGTGTTTGATTCCACGGGCGTTTTCCAAAGGTCGGGGATCGTGCGCCGCACTCGCACAGAGTAGGTCCCTGGGTTCAGTTTGAATAATTGACCCAAAGGCAGGTCGACTTCTCTCGATTGGCCCGGGTTAAGGAAATCGGCTATGGATTCGCCGGCAATCACGTGTATTTGAGTTGACTCGCCATGTTTGGGCGCTTTCGTCGGTTGTGTCTCTTTCGGCTCCCTGCCGCAAACATCCTCCATGTAGGACGTTTGCGGCACAAGGGACCCGTGCGAATCGCGAAGATCTACTTCAAAATCACACGCGGGGGCGGTCCAGAGGAAAAATACCGTCAGCTTGTGGTCTGAGTTGTTCACGAAGGCCACCTTTATTTGAAGGCCTGGTCCGGTCTTCGACGGCGATTCGGCAGCTATTCGAAGGCCGAAGGGGGCCTTTGGGGTCGCAGGTTTAGGCGCAGCTTGCAAAAGGCTTGAGATCACGACCAAGGACATGATAAAGATTGATTTGCCCATCAGTATCCTCCAACGCATTAGCTAATGACAGGAAAAGGGTTGTGTGAACTCAATGGTCCCTGACCATTGCGGAAAGGTGTTCCCGGGTGTAAAGCTCCCCGGACTCACACTATTGTTGCCATTTGGATTTAGTGCCCAAACTCCCGTGGATTGATTGAACAATGCGTCGCCCGACCAGCTCCACGTGACGGTACCCAATGGGATAGGTATGTCGGAAGTAAGATTAGGCCTCCACATCAGATACATTGTAGCTGAGAAGGCCTCGGTTTGTTCTGAGTAGCCTGACGACTGCAGCAAGACGAAGGGATTGTCATTGGTAAGGGTGGGATCGCTCGTGGTTTTATAGGGATATACTGTGTCGAGCCCAGGTGGCGCTGTCTGCGTTGTGCATGTCGAAACATTGCCTGTTGTTGGCGTGTACGTGAATGTGACAGTCTTGATGATCTGTGCCCAGACAAAGGTATTTTGGTAGCCCTGCGGTGGGGTGGCAGATGCCTGGAACTGAATCCCGAGGTTTTGAGAACTCCCCCCGAGCTGCAGGGTCGTACCCGTTACATTGGGGTGCGGACCCACATTGACAGTGCCGGGAGTGACCTGAATGCCCGGCGAGGTCGGCCCGGCCACGTTGAAGGTCGCGGATGCCTGGAGCGGATTGTTGTCGACAAGTTGCAAGGTGAAGGTCACGGTAAGGCTGTTCCCAGAGGCGATCCAGTAGAAGGTTGTTGTATCTTGGTTTGTTGTTACAGTGCTTGGCTGGCTTCCCGGAGTCCAGCCTCCCACTGTCGTCCCGCCAATCGACCAGTTTTCGCCAGCCGACTGATCGTCGTCGCCTAATTCATAATCCGCTGTGAGCGCGATCTGCTGCCCTAAAACGACGTTTACTGTGGTGTTGGTTATGTCTGAACCTCCAAACATGATTGCGATACTTATGTCATTGCAGGTCGCGGTAAGCGCAGGATACTCAATTCCACAGGCAGAATAGCTTGGCATAAAGCCAGGGCAGCCTGCATTATTAGTCTCAAAATATTGTCTTGGGCGGGTGGGCCAGGCTTTCCCCCGATATTTCATTTTTGTTCCTCACGCGCTGATAATATCACCGAGTATTATTTGCGTGGAGTAATATGAGGCGATGAGAAGTTCGCGGGCTGGCGAATTGGGACAGCCCGGGGTGGCCCATCCTTTGTGGGGTTGGTGTAGGCAAAGGGTGGGGCCTTTGACGTTGGTTTTGATTTTGATGTTGCTTTCGATTTTGAATTTGCGTTTGCCTTTGCCCTTGCTTTCGCTCCCATGCCGAAAAATCTGAGGCGCTACTACGGCAAGAAGCATCTCCATTTCATTACGTGTACGTGTTATCGGCGGTTGCCACTCCTCGGCACCGCCCGTGCGCGAAATGCCTTTGTGAAAATTCTCGCGCAGACGCGGGACACCTACGGCTTTCTTCTCGTCGGATTCGTGGTGATGCCGAATCATATTCATCTGCTGGTCAGCGAGCCGGGAATGGGCACTCCCCCGACGGTGATGCAGGTGTTGAAGCAGAGAGCTTCGCGGAGTCTGCGCGGCAGGAAGAGGAGGCGACCGGGAGGCCAGCTCCGTCTGCCATTCAAAGGGGGTGAGGCGCTTCCGCGTCAATTCTGGCAGCGAAGATTTCATGATTTCAACGTGCGGAGTCATAAGAAGAAAATCGAAAAACTCACATACATGCACTTCAATCCAGTGAAGCGAAAGCTGGTGAGGGATGCGAAAGACTGGCCGTGGAGCAGCTACTCACATTATGCGAAAGGAGAAGAGGGGATCGTGTGGATTGATGACGTTGATTAGAGCGGGGACTGAAGAAGCAAACAGGATCAAAATAGAAAAAAGTCAAAGTAGACAAGACGAAGTCAAAACAAAAACCAAACCCAAAAGCCCCACCCTTTATTCGCAGCGAATAAAGGGTGGGGCACCCACGTCAAAGGCTGGCCCGCCAGCCGCCCGAAGTTAGGATAGAGTGGCTCAGCGATGATCATCGTTGATCGCTTCAATTTATGACGGACGAAAACCGGAACAAACAACTCGCGCGCCTGACGAAGCTACGAGCTGACGCCGAGTCGGCTTACGACAAGATGTATGAAGTCCACACCGACGCTGAGATCCGATGGCAATTTGAAGTCGCCGACGAGATGCTGAGCGAAGCCTGGCGAATCACCCGGGAACTCAGGCTGGAGGATGAAGCCGAGGCCATCCGGGTTCGCCACCAGCACATCCGCGACGTGTATCGCGGCCAGTTCCGGCGGTCCGTTTGACGTGACGAATGGGGCCGCTAATTGTGCGCAGCCGCGGCGGCTTTGGTTTCGACGAAGCTGAAGGCCGTGGTTACGCCATCGAAGGTCTTGCCGTCAACTTCCACGTAGGGATAGACGAAATAATTTAGCGGAGCGCCGGCCTGCTTGGGCGAAAGCGTGACGTCGCGTCCGGTGGAAAACTGGACGCGGTTGGCATCCACGCTGCCGAAAAAGTAGTCGTGCTTTTCCTTGGCCTTCCACGCTTCGGAGATGTCCACGGGCACCCAGCCGATTTTTCCCGCGTAAAATTCCGCCCAGCAGTGGTAACCGGGAATGTCACCGGAGTCTTTCCCGGCGGGAATCGGGAAGCCGATGTCAAAGCGCGCGGGAATTCCGTCAACGCGCAGCATCCCGATAAAGGGCGAATGGAAGTCGGTGCAATTGCCGTGCTTGGCGTCGCAGGCCCAAAGGGCGTCGCCGCGGCCCCAGCCTGTGCCCGTTTTGTCATAGCGAAAATTGGTGAAGAGATACTCGTAGGCGGCCCGGGCCTTTGCGACGGATCCGGGCGCGTTGCCAGTCACATCGTAAGCGAGCGTCTTGATCTTGCCATCGAGCGGGATGAGCGCGTCCGGCGCGAGCAGGCGGTTGAATGACGCGGGGACGGCGGCGGGCCTGGCGTCGCGCGTTTCGAGCTGTGCGAAGTCGCCGCGCGTGTATTCGCGGCGCGTGACTTCGTATTCGAGCGTGAATGTGGCCGTGGAATCGGCGGGCGCGCGGAGTTCGGCGTAAATCATCTGGTCGCCATACTCTGCTTCGCGCGTTTTTTGCGTGGGCACGGGAGATTTTACGTTGACGAGCCGCACCGTCTGGTGCGCGTCGCTCTGCGCCACCGGGACCCAGATCCGGACGAGGCGCGCGTCCTTGGGGACGTCCTTCACGACGAAAGTGTAAGTGAAATGAAACGTGCGCTGCGGCGGGCTGAAGGCATCAACGGCAAGAAAGGAGGAAGAGTGCAACAGGGGCGCAACGGCAAACGCGAGGACAAACAGGCAGAGCGACAGACGGCGCAGCTTCATTGCAGACCTCCCGGGTCTGGCGGTTCGGATTCAGAACTTTCTTGACATGCGGGATATTCTGCCGATTGAAAGTGGATACGTCAAGTAGCGGGCGAGAGACGATTAGAAATTGGCCCTGGCCAATGCGAAGGGAGCAGCGGCTTGCCCACGGGCGGCCGGCGAAAGTACGGGTGCGATAACGCTTCCCCAAGCTTGTGCGCCGAGCGCCATCAGCGCGGGCAAGCAGACGACAACGTAGCGCGGCTCAACCGTTTGCAACTGTGTCAAGAGTGCTGTGCGGATGATGACGAACGCGACCAGGAATCCCAGCGCCGGATGCCTGCGGCAACTCCACGCGCCCGCGCAGGCCAAGCCCACGTAAACGAAATTCAAGAATCCGAACCCAAGCGTTACGCCAAAATCCGCCGGATTCGCATGCCACTTTTCATCCATCGGCCAGAGTTTTCCGGAGTAAGGCAGCAATTCGATTCGCGGGGTAAACCAGATCGCCAGCGCGCGCGCCGCGGGAATCGAGAAGTAAGTGCGCATCGGTTCGCGCGCCGTCCGCTCTCGCGCAAGATCGGCAAATTGCCGATCCAGCTCCGGCGTCATTTTCAGGTTGCTGTTGTAGCTGCCAAGCAGCGATTCGACTCGATCGCGCTCCGCCGCCGAATCGAATGCGGAAGCCGGAAGCGTATCCACAAGAATGGGCGCCTTCCCCAATTTCCATGGGACAAGATACGCGTCCTCAAATTGCACCATCCATGTCCCGGTCCATTTGAAAAAGCCGCGCGGGATGAAATCATTCTGCGTTTCCGCGTAACGCGGAGCGAGGAATTCCGCATGGCCGAGTGTCCGCGCGTTGCGCACTGCCCACGGCATCAAGAGGAGAAGAAGTCCGGCGACCATGCAGGAAGTTGCCAGTGCGAGCTTCGGCCAATTCACTGCGCGGCGCCAGCGGATGCAAAGAGCGAGAACCATTGCAACGAGCAGGAGAGGCGTTTCCGGGCGCACAAGCGTCCCCATGCCAACGAGCGCTCCGGCGAGCAGAAACCGCCCGGCGGCGCGCAATTTGGTTTTCCCGCCGAATGAGCGCAAAGGGGCATCCATGGAAGGGTGAACAAGGATGCAAACGAAAACAAATATTCCCAATGTTGTGAGGAATGTCGCAAGGACCTCGGTGAGCACCACCGCTGTGTAGTTGGCGGTGAATGGACAGAGCGCCGCCATCCAAAGCGCGGCTGTTGCGATAAGAGTTTTCGTGCGCGCAGGTGCGAGCCGCGCCGCAATCAGCGCAACGATGACGCAAGTCATCAAGTCAACGAAAACCTGAACCAGCATGACCGTCTTGTCCGCGCGCCCGAAGAGACCGTAAACGCCGGCGAGGAACGCGGGATACCCTGGCATGCGCATGTCAACCGGCACCAGATGGCCCAGGAAGAAGCGGCCGTACACACCGTGATCCAGCCAGTTGCGCGCCAACTCCCGATAAAACTGTGAGTCGCCCACGTAGGCCGAGAAATGCACGATGAAGAATAGGCGCAACGCAAACCCGGCCAGCAGGGCCGCCGCCAGATGTCCGGAAGAGATAATCCGAAGAATCGATTTGGTGGTTGTGGGAATAGCTTCCTCCAGAAATTGCCCCTCTTTTCACCGGCAACTGGCTGGAAGATGCGGAGTCGCCCGAAGCATCAATGATACCGGAATGGACCTGGCCGGGCTGTCCAATAGCGTACATTCAAGCAAACGCAGGAATTTGCCCGATCGAAAACTCAGGGATATTGGGCTCTATAGTTTCGCGGGGATCGGTGAGGAATGGTGCGCGTTTTTCATGAGGTACATCGTGGCATCCGCCGACGACAACAGTGCGTCGATTCGCTCGCCGTCTGTGGGATAGATGGCAACTCCGACGCTGACAGCTATTTTTGGCTCGCCGCCGTCATTCGCGATGCTCTCGCTGATCCGGCGCGCGACGAAGTTTGCCGCATCCAGGTTCGTTTCCGGCAGGACCAGCGCAAACTCGTCTCCGCCAAAGCGGGCCGGAGTGTCAATCTCGCGGCAACCCATTACCAGTGCGTCCGCCACCCGGCAAAGCGCCTGGCTGCCGACAACGTGGCCGTGAACGTCATTGATTCGCTTCAATCCATCCAGGTCAAAAAGCAAGAGTCCAAATTCCCGATCCGTGCGTTTGGACCGCTTGATTTCCCCGTCGAGAATGTCCACGAGTTGACGGTAGTTGGCCAGGCCGGTAAGGGGATCCTTTGCCGCCTGCTGGCGCAAATGATCCTCCAGTGCGCGCTGTTTGGTAACGTTTTCCGCGATCACTTCGTAGCCCCCCTCGGTGTCTTCCTCGGTCGCAACCCTGCGTCCGGTGAGCCGAATCTTCAGGGTTTCGCCGTCCTTTCGGGTCCAGTCCACTTCCACGGCGTCGGCGCGGTCCGATTCGCAGTAATTGCACAGCAACTGCGCCAGCCTCAGCGGCTCGCAAATCGTCGGCAGGAAATGGTTCATCTCCAGAAGTTCTTCTTTTGAAGAATAGCCAAGCATCGTTGCGAGTGCCTGATTGACGTCTACGAACGTGCCGTCCATGCTGCAGCGGCAAATCCCATACGTAAGGTTTCCGACCAGCGCACGGTACTGCGCCTCTGAATGGCGCAGCATTTTCTCCGCCCGGTCCCTCTCTCTGCGTAAATTGTTTTCACTCAAAGCCTGCCGAATCGCGACAGGAAGGTGGCCGATGTGGTCCATCTCAATGCAATCAGCCGCGCCTTTCGTAATTAATTCCGCCACCGTTTCGCGGCGTATTCTTCGCGTCAGAAAAATCAAGGGGATGTGACCCTGCTGCTCTTGAAGAAGGAGGTCCATCGCCTGCAAACCCTTCCAATTGGGGCGGGAATACTCTGTAAGGATGATGTCATAAGAGATGGAATGCAGTTGTCTGACAAACTCATCGGAAGTCTCAACGATATCTGCCTTGACTTGCATATTCACGTACTGCAACTCGCGAAGGCAGCGCTTCACTTCCGTAGCGTCGCAATGGGCGAATAGGACGCGCAGGAGTGGGTGCCTGAAGGCAGTCGTTCGGCCAGTCTGAAACTCACGCTGGGTTCGGTTGGATTTGTTTTGAGTGGATGTGTGCATGCAAATTTACCAGCGGGCCCACCAGAAAAAGCGTTATACCCCCCAGTCACTGGTGGGCCCGCCGTCTTGTCCCAGAATGAAACATATAGGGATATGGAAACTGAGGCTGTTCAATTCTGGACAGGTTCGTATAGATACACATTTCCCAAACATTACTGCCTTTTTGAGCCTCTGATCCTCGGAAGCGATCCATGTGTGGAAAGTTCCTCACAATTCAGATGTAACGGTCAGGCCCGCACGGGCCGCCTCAAAGGTTGGCAGGAATCGCTCACTATTCGTGCAGGACAACACTCATGAGCGAATTGTTGATTTGGAGCCCGCCGTTATATTTGATGAATCCCATTTTCTTGAATTTGTTCATGAAGAAATTCACGCGAGAGCGTGTGGTACCCACCATCTCCGCGAGCATCTCCTGCGATACTTTCGGAAGCACCGTCTGGGGCACGTCCTCCTTGCCGTAGCGCGCCAGAAGCAGCAGGGTGCGAGCGAGGCGTTTTTCGCTGGAGTTAAAAAGCTGATCGATCAGGTCTTCTTCGATTCGGATATTTCGCGCCAGCATGAATGAGATGAAGCGGTCGGAAAGGGCGTGTTCGGCATGGAGCGCGCGGGTCATCTCTTTTTTTTCGATGACCAGTGAAGTGACCGGCTTCATTACGGTGGCCGACCCAATCCGAAGCGGCTGTCCTGCAAGGCATCCCTCGCCAAAGAAATCGCCCGGGCCCAGGATCGCGACGACAGCCTCTTTGCCGACTTTATTGACGACCGAAAGCTTCACCGAGCCTTCTTGAATGTATAGGACGGTTTCTGCGCGATCGCCCTGTGAAAAAATCGTTTCGTTTTTGGCGAATTTCACGACTTTTCTGGCCACACCCGCGGAATCGAGAAATTCTTGCGCGTTGAAGACAGCCTTGCTCTTTAGTTTCATTCGGTTTGCAGCCAAATGCGCGGCACCCCTTTCAATGCAACCATTCTAGCCCTCAATTACAAGGGCGCAAGAGAAATGACGAAGTGTCCATAACAGGACAGATATCACGGGGAGGCTCTTCTATCATGATGTCTCGTGGGGCAATTAATTAAGCCCGCTTGAAACAGATGACCAAGCTCCCGCGAACGGTTCAAGGAACAACACACGAATCGGAGCACAAACTAAGGCGAGAGCCGAACTCGAAATTTGGGTTCCCCACGCTTCAAACGATTACACAGAATTAGAACTGACACAGAAAATTGAGGACTGACTCATGAAACGATTTGGAATCATCAGCGCGGCAATCCTGCTCCTATCACTGGGCGGTGTTGCCTCCGCATATTCAATGCAAGAAAAGCAGGAAGAGAAGGCGCCGCCGGCTAAGCAGCAGGCGAAACCAAAACAACAGGCACAGCCCAAACAACAGGCGCAACCAAAGGAACAGGCACAGCCAAAACAGCAAGCGCAACAAAAACCGGCGGCACAGCCAAAACAGCAACAGAAGCCGGCTGCGGCCAAGGCTCAGCCAGCCAAGACTCCGGCGGCCACCCCTAAAACCGAGCACGCTACGGCCAAGGCTCAGCCGGCGAAAACTTCATCAGCTACAACCAGGACTCAGCCAGCCGCCTCCAAGAGCCGGCCCTCAACTACTAAGACTCAGCCCTCAACAGCCAAGGCACAGCAAACAGGGGCGAAGCAATCTCAGCAACATGTGGTGCGAACTTCGGCTGAGATCAGCAAGCAAAACTCGGCTCCTGCGTTGCGGCTTAGCGCAAGAGGGTCAGGCCGTATCCCTGACGATCGCTTCCGCGCCAATTTCGGAGTCGGACACAATTTCCGCATCGGCAGCCCGGTAATGGTAGGCGGATATTCCCGCTTCCAATACGGCGGCTTCTGGTTCGGTTTCGTCCAGCCATGGCCAATGGGTTGGTATTACACCGACGACGTTTATATCAACTTTGTCGATGGCGGCTACTACTTGTACGACCCGTATTATCCCGGGGCGCGCATTGCCATAAGCGTTGTGATCTAAGCGACGATTCAACTCAGCTTCAGGGGCGGCTCACGCTGCCCATTGAGGCTGGTCAATTTCGGATCGGCATCGACTGGAAAAGGGCATTCAAGCGGGAGGTGGGAAAGTGGAAGAATCCAAACGAAAAGCAGTTCAATTTTTAGAGAAGGAAATCAAGACGTACATTGCGCTAGCCTTATTCTTGTCCAAAGAGGGCATCAACGAACGGCTTCAAGTGGGAAACAAGGAAGTCTCCATCGGTCCCAGGTATTACAAAGACAGAATGCGCGAGGCCAGGGCTCTTGTAAACGATTTGCGGAAGCCGGCCTGAGGTATTGCCAATCTCAGGCCACGATTCAAGTGGCGGGGCATTGTGTAGGCGCGCCGAACCGCCGCGGATTTCTCCAAACATGCTCACAAGTGAACAGAAGCAATCCAGCCAGACCTTTAGGATTCAGTTGTGCGGGAGAGGCCGGGGGTTTTACGCAGATTCAGTCCACAAGCAAGCCGGGCCGGCTCCTGCCCTGCATCTCGGGAGAGTAATTCAAGGGGTTCGGAATGACTGGGACGATCGTTACGACTTTGCTTGTGTTGTGGCTATTGGGAGCGGCTACTTCCTACACATTCGGCGGGTTTATCTGCACCCTCTTAGTCCTGGCCCTCGTAACAATTGTTATCAGGTTTATTAGAGAGAGGAGGATGTCCTCCTGAAATGGAGTAAAGATCATGAAGTTAATCTCAATGGCGGGGATCGTCTTAATTGTTCTGGGAGCCCTTGCGCTGGCCTATCAAGGGATAAATTACCACCGCCAGAAGACGGTCCTGGATATCGGAGCCATCCACGCAACGGCGGATGTACCTGAACACATTTCCATTCCTCCTATCCTCGGAGCCCTCGGTGTAATGGGAGGAATCGTTCTGCTCGTCATGGGAGCGAAGCAAAAAAATGAGTGAGGCCGAGGCTGGCAATGTTCAACGCTGGAGTGCAGCCTGTGAATCTTCACGATCCAGAGATTGACCCTTAGCCGGCGAAATTCATGCCATAAGACGACAATTTGAGACTCAATTTGAAAAGGTTTCGGGTAGAGCCAACTTCCGCAACCGCAGCACTGATCAGGGAGGTCAGAGATGATTCGTAAATCACTAGTTTTTCTCGGTGTAGGACTAATCGCGGCAACAACGGTTTATGCCGCGATGAATAAGGAACAAGAGCGGTTGGAGAATGCCGGCGTCGTCATGCAAGAGGTATTGAACGTGCCGGAAAACATTCCACAGTCGGTTATGGACAAGGCGGAGTGCGTAATTGTTTTCCCGTCCGTCCTGAAGGGCGCATTCGTGGTCGGTGGAAGTTATGGCCGCGGGGCGATGGTATGCCGCACCGGCGAGCATTTCAGGGGGCCATGGGGCTCTCCGGCAATGTACGCGCTGGAAGGCGGCAGCGTCGGATTCCAAATCGGCGGCGAAGCTACCGATCTCGTTCTTCTGGTCATGAATGACAGAGGCGCGAATGCGATTCTCGACAGCCAGGTTAAGCTGGGCGGCGACGCATCAGTTGCCGCGGGCCCAGTGGGCCGCGATGCTTCTGCGGACACGGACGCGACTTTGCGCGCCGAAGTCCTCAGCTATTCGAGGTCGCGCGGTCTATTCGCAGGTATTTCCCTCGAGGGAGCTTCCCTCCGGCCGGATAATGACGCCACAGCCGACGTCTATGGCCGCAAACTGACTGCACGCGAAATCGTGATGAGCGGAAAAATCGGAGTTCCCGAATCCGGACGCCATCTGGTCAACGTGTTGGAAAAGAGCGCACCGCACAATGATTCAAAAGCAGCTGTCAGCAACCGGTAATTGAAGTCGGAATGCATGGTTCCCCGTCTTTCTCCGCTGTGGCGGAAAAAGACGGGGAATTTGTTTTGGTGCGCCGGTTCTTGAGTAAGAGGTTCCAGCAATTGCTGCGGTGGAAGCGGCTCCGCTTACCGTTTTCTGCAGATAAGCACGCCATCGCGAAGAGGCACGAGAACGGGGAACAATTCCTTCGAAGCATAGCAGAGCTTGTTCAATTCGAGGATGCCGCGCGTGTCGCGGTCCGAGGCTTTCGGCTTGCGCGTTACTCGGCCGGACCAGAGAGTGTTGTCGGCGATAAAAAGTCCACCGCTGCGTATGCGGCCGACGGCTTTGTGGAAAGCGTCGGGATACTGGTGCTTGTCCACGTCGCAGAAAATGATGTCGAATTCGCCGGGCGCGCTGTCGAGCAATTCGAGCGCGTCGCCAACCTGAACGTGGATGCGCGATGCGACATCGGCGCGATTAAAAGAATCCTGCGCGCGCTTTGCGTTCGCGGGATTGCCGTCGGAATAAAAGACTTCCGCATCAGGGCCGGCGGCGCGGGCCATCCAAAGTGTTGAATAGCCGATTGCGCTGCCCATCTCAAAGATGCGGCGCGCGCCGGAGAGCTCGACCAGCAGGGCAAGCAAGCGTCCCACGGCCGGGCCCACAATCGGGACGCTGTGCCTTTTCGCGTACGCTTCCATCTCGGCAAGCACGGGATCACGCCGCGGCAGGATCCCGTAAATATATTTTTCCACTTGAGGATTGGTAATGTTCATCGGAGGATTCCCCTAAATTCCCTGGGAGGTCTCCGAGCGCTTCGATGCGGCGGCATAGTTTCCATGTGGAATGAGACGGGCATGCCGGGGCCTTCGATTTAGGAAGTAAGCCCACGCTTTAGTTTTTCTGCCATTCGGGAGCCGAACGCCCACAAGGCGCCTGCGGAACAAGCTTGTCCTTGGGTGCTTGGGATCGAATTCCTCAATTCCATCAAGGATGGAAAGTTGTTTCGAGGGCGAAGGGAGGTGATACAGCTCCCCTTCAACGAAGTCTGTCGATTTCGTGGGTGAAACCGCCCCTGGGTAGTCTCCGAGATCAAACAGACGGGCGTGAATCCTGCCTTTCCCCTCGAGCTTCGCCCCCGACCGCTGAAGGGCGTGGTGAAGCGCAAATCCACGGCGCAAAGTCCCGTAAACAAACAGCATGTTACTTGTGGTCATCCTAACTAACAGAGTAGCGCAATTCGTCGAGCAGCGCATTCAGTTGTTCGTAGCCGTACTTGGATAGGTAGGCCCGGAAGATCGAGCTTGTTCCAATCTGATGCAGGAAATACCCAAACATCGAATCTATCTCATCCTTAGGCAGTTCTTTCTTCCTCCATCGATAGGCGACAAACTCGAAAAAATTAAGGTAATTGTCGAGGGGAGGCATGAAGATCGGCTCTTCTATTTGAATGAAAGACAAATTCCCCTTGTCGATGTGGATTCGCATTTCTTGAAGAGATTGCTGATCCCAGAATCGTTGATAAAGGTCGTATAGCCATTGTGACCGTTCCCGCGCTGAATTGCGGCGGTACGTCCACGCAGATGCCAGAACCGCGGCAATACTAACGATGTAAAGCGCGACCTCTGCCCAGTCCTTCAGATGACCTGGGTCGGGCATTGATAACCTCTCTTAAATATAACTCTAATTATAGTATGGATTCGCCGGGTTTCAGTACATGGATTTCGAGCCCGGCGATATCGCGCGTGGCTTCGCGCAAAGCCTCGGGCGTGCCCGTGAGCATGGGAAATGTTGCGTAGTGCATGGGGATAACGTGCTTCACGCCGAGCAGCCGGATGGCGTGCGCGGCCTCGCGCGGACCCATCGTGAAATGATCGCCAATCGGGAGCATCGCAAGCTCCGGCTTATAAATCTCAGCGATAAGCTTCATATCGCCGAACACGCAGGTATCGCCCGCGTGATAAATCGTAAATCCGCCGGGAAGTTTTACGATAAATCCGGCGGGATCACCGCCGTAAATCACGCGGCCGTCGTCTTCAATGCTGCTGGAATGATGCGCGTCAACCATGGTGACTTCGGCCCCGCCTGCCTTCACCGTGCCGCCCTTATTCATCATCACCACATTCTGGACTCCCTTCGACCCGAGCCAGGCTGCAATCTCAATAATGGCGATGACCTGCGGCCTGTGGTGCGCGGCAATTGCTATCGCGTCGCCGATATGGTCCGTGTGCCCATGGGTGATGAGCATGAAGTCGACGCGCGGGTGGTTCCTGAAAGCGGGCGGGCAAGCAGGGTTGCCGACTGTCCAGGGATCGATGATGACAACTTTTTCATCCGGCATTGCAATGGTGAAGGTCGCATGTCCAAGCCAGGTGATTTTGTTTCCGTGCGTATTCAGCATGAAATCCTCCGGGAATTTTATGGGTGCGCCGCCGCGTGCGGCGAAGCCGCCAGTGTTGCCTGAATCATCTGCTCGAAATCCTGACGAGGGCGCCCGCCGGTCATAAATCCAATGAGACGTCCGTCGGCAGCATAGAAAAAGTTCGCGGGCATCACATCATGCCATCGCGGGTCCACGCCATTCACGAATGCGTCCTCGTGCCCCATTTTTTTGCGTACGTTGGGAAATATGGGCTCGTTCTTATCCAGGAACCGGTGGACGAGCGTCATCTCCGCATCGTCGTCCATATCCACGCCAACCACCACGAGGCCCCGCGCGGCATAATCCTTCGCGAGTTGGTTCACGAGCGGGTACTCCTCCCGGCAGGGTTCGCACCAGGTCGCCCAAAATGTGATGAGCAGCGGTTTTCCGCGATGGTCCGCTAGCAACTTCCGGTAGCCATCGAGGTCAATCAATGCCATATCTTTCGCGGACGAAGATTGCGACGCTGTCCTCGGCGCCGCCTTGGGCGGTGGATTCAGGGCTTGGCCTGTACCAACCAGGGCCAACCCGCAGGCCGCAAGGCCAAGAAGCCCCAATAACGCGCCACCAGAGATTCGCCACGTCCTAGTGCCAGGTCGCATGATTGCCATTGTATTCGGTGGCGGCACGCCGATTCAAATCAGTTCGCTCCACCCGCAAAAGGCGTTGGAGCAGCCGCGCTGTTGTTAGCAAATCGAAATGTCCGCATTTGTTAGCAAGTGATGTGTCCGCTTTTGATTTTCCTTCTCCTCCTCAAACGACATTCACCGCGCCGTCGTCGGGGCTGTGGGAAAGTGGGAATCCCGCGGTTTCGGCGGGATTTCCAAGCGCAGCGTCTTTTCCACAGCCCTTTTCCGCCGCCGATTTCGTTTCCTTTTTTTCGCCGCCAAACTGCCCGACGCAATGCGGTCCGTAAAACAGACTCACCCGCCCATCCAGATGTTCGCACACGGTCACGCGACAACACGCCAGCGTCCCGCGCCAGCGCACCCGCTCGATCTGCAGCACCCGGCCGCCCCAGCTCACCGTGTTGTCCCGGTTCACCACCCGCTCGTGTTGCAGTGAGAAGATCCGATCCAGGTCTTCGCCCGTCGCCGGCACAAAGGCGTTCTCCGGTGCCGTCGCCGCCACCGCGAACTTCCGGTTGAACTCCGCGATGTAGCTCTCGCGCAGAAAACGGTTGGCCTCTTCGATCGCGGTGATCCCATGCAACCGCAGCTCTTGCGGCAGCCGCCGTTGCCAGGTGCCGAAGTTCCGCTCGCTTCGTCCGCGCGCCTGCGGTGAGTAGGCCGGAATCATCTGGATCTTCAAATCACTCAACGCCCGCCCGACCTGCGTCAGCCGCTGCCGGTCCACCGGCTCCCCGGCTTTCGGCGTTACCCAGAAATGGCTGGCCCGGTCGCTGTAAAGCGAACAAAACACTCCCCGCCGCTCGACCACTTCGCGCAACGCGACCATCACCGTCGGAGTCGATTCCTCTTCGACCAACTGCGCGTAGTACACCTCGCTGGTCGCATCGTCCAGCACCACGATCAAGTCGTGCCACTGGTCTCCGCTCAACCAGCGGTGCTTGCTGCCGTCGATGTGCAACATCATCCCGGCCATCGGTTTTCGTTCTCTCCGCCGCCGGTGCAGGCCCCGCTGTCGCGCCTTGGCCACCAGTCCCGCTCCTTGCAACGCCAGCTTCACCCACGTGTAGCTGAGGTGGATGTCGTGCTCCTCCTCGAGCTTCTCGTGAAAGTGCTTCACGCTGAAATCGGAATACTTCTCCCGGTACAGAACCAACACCTTCTCCACCACCTCCAACTTCACGCGCTTGGGAGAAGGTGTTCCCGTCCGGCGATCCCACAGACCGTCATAGCCGAACCGCTGATACTTCCAATACAGCCGCCGCATCTGCCGCGGCCCGACGCGCAACACCTGGGCCGCTTGCAGCCAGGTCATCTGCTTGCTGATCACGCGCAAAATCACTTCTTGTGCTTTCATCGCCCGCTCCATCGCAGCTCTGGAGAACTTCATCCCGCCCACCTCCCAACCGGAGGTCTACTCCAAGCCGCCTGTGCAAAGCGGACATTTCATGTGCTAATAAACCGGACATATGATGTGCTAACGACACGTTGGAGCAGCCGCGCTTGTCTCTCGCGCCCTTTGGTGATATATCTTAAATTTCTGCTGGCGCGGCGAATTTGAACGCACCGGGCGCTAATACACCCAAGGAGAAACAGAATGGCCTACGTAATCGCTGAGCCCTGCATCGGAACCAAAGACACCGCCTGCGTGGATGTCTGCCCGGTGGACTGCATCCACCCTCGCAAGGACGAGGCAAACTACGAGTCGGAGACGCAACTTTACATCCACCCTTCGGAATGTATTGACTGCGGCGCGTGCGTGCCGGTTTGCCCGGTAACCGCGATTTTCGCGCTCGAGGATTTGCCGGAAAAGTGGGGCAGCTTTACGCCGTCAACGCGGACTGGTACGCGAAGAAGGCGTAAGAGCAGCTCGATTTCGATATTCCAAATTTTTGCGGCGGGGAATTCAATTCTCCGCCGTTTTTTATTCAGGGGAACTAAACCGCGCGGAACGCCACCACCGCGTTCAATCCGCCAAACGCGAATGAATTCGATAGCGCGGCTTCCACGCGCGCCGGACGAGCCGTATTGGGGATGTAGTCGAGGTCGCATTCCGGATCAGGTTCGATGTAGTTGGCGGTCGGCGGAAGGATGCCATGCTTCATGGCCAGCAGCGTTGCAACTGCTTCGATTCCCCCCGCCGCGCCTAGCGCATGCCCGTGCATGGACTTCGTAGAGCTGACGGGGATTTTTTCGGCCAGAGTGCCAAACACTTCGCGGATCGCTCGAGTCTCCGTTGGATCATTGCCTGGCGTGCCCGTTCCGTGAGCGTTGATGTAGCCGATCTGTTCGGGACTCAATCCTGCGTCGGCCAGGGCAGCGCGCATCGCGCCTGCGGGCCCGGCAGAGACCGGCTGCGTAATGTGGTGCGCGTCAGCGGACATCCCCGCGCCCGCAAATTCCGCGTAGACATGCGCGCCGCGTGCGCGCGCGGCTTCGAGCGGCTCCAGCACCAGCATCCCTGCGCCTTCGCCGAGGATCATCCCGCGGCGATTCAGTGAGAATGGCCGGCAGGTGTCCTGCGCAATCACACGCATCGCTTCCCAGGCCTTCAGCATTCCAATGCTCAGCGGAGCTTCGCTCCCCCCGCAAACGCAATATCCGCGCCGCCGCCCCGCAGGAGTTGAAGCGCCAGTCCAAGTGCGTGGTTCGAGGAGGAACATGCCGTGGAAAGTGTAAAGGCAGGTCCTGTCAGCCCATATTCCATCGAAATATGGCTTGCCCCCGCATTCAGCATCGTTCGCGGAATCGTCAGCGGGTTCACGCGCTCGCGGCCGCGGACATAAATATCCAGAAATCCCACATCCTGCGTTCCCTGGCCGCCAATCCCCGTTCCGGTGATGACGGCGGCGCGTGAGCGCAATTTGTCCGTCCACTCAATACCGGAATCCCGCGCAGCCTCCCGGGCGGCAATCAGGGCAAATTGCGCGAAGCGGTCAATGTGATCAATTTGCGAAGGATTGAAATGGTTTTTGGGGTCGTAATTGCGAACTTCGGCGGCATTGCTGAATCGCAGGTGGTGTGGGGTTCCAATCGAAAGCGGGCCGATTCCGGCTCGGCCCAACCGCAGGGATTCCCAGATTTCCGCGGTGTTTGCTCCGATGGCGCAGATAGCGCCTATACCCGTTACAGCGACTCGCCGTTGTGACATTGCTTAGCCGGCCTGCGCCGGTTGTGACGGTGTGCCTTCCTTCAGAGAGCGAACGCCATCGACAATCTCACGAACCGTGCGGATGGACCGGGCCCGGTCGTCGGGCACGGATATCTGGAAGGTGTTTTCGAGCTCAAAAAGGAGCGAAATTGTATCCAGTGAATCAAATCCAAGCTCGGCCAGTGAGCTGTCAATCGTTATTTTTTCCGGCGAAATGTGCTTCACCGATGCCAGAGTCGAGATGACTTGTTCTTCGATCGTGTCCGCCATATTTCAGCCTTCTTTGTTGCGTCCAACCAAGCCTTCAGACCCGGGTATCTGAGATCTCCAGTTTACATTGACCCATTTGAAAGGCAAGGGCTGTATCTTCCGGCACGGTTTGCAACCTTTGGGATTTTCGCCGAATCAGATGGTTGGAAGCAGCCTGTGCGCCAAAAGGATGTTCGGTGCTTTCTTGCGAGAAAACCGAATTTGTGCGCGTATTTATATCTTCCGATCGTGGATAGCTGGCCCTGCAAAGCGCCGCACAACAATCCATTGTAGAGACAAGAATCGAGAACGGCCCGGGACTGAAACTTAGACACGCTCTAATGCTGCTACTACAGAATAATGCCGGACCGCTATGCCCGCGGCGCCGTGAATGCAAAAGGCGAAATCGAATCTGATTTCGATATAATGCTCGTCAGGCGGTGAGCCGAACGCCGCTTACTCCTTCCGGGCCTCTGGGGGATCATTCAATGCGATCGGTCGCTGCGTTGCAGTCCGTGGAGGTCCACTCCGCGGACGAAAATCAAATTGTCGCCAGCTCGCTTGCTTCGGAATCTCCGATTACCATCGCGGGGATCGCCACCGCCGTGCCTCCTCACATACTCGGGCGTGAGGAGGTAGCTTTTTATCTTAAAAAATTGTTCACATTGAGCGAAGGCCGGACGGCAATGATGCTCGATGTGATTGAAAACGCCATGATCGAGCAGCGCCGCAGCGTTTTCCCCATCGACTACTTGATTGAGCCGCGGCCGCTCGGCCAAATCACGCTCGAATACCAGGAACACGCGGTTTCTCTTGCGCGCAGCGCGGCCGAAGAATGCCTGGACCGCGCTGGACTCAACCCGGTGGATATCGACCTGCTCATCACCGTCTCCTGCACAGGTGTCCTTCTTCCATCAACCGGTGCGCACCTTGTGAATCAAATGGGATTTCGTCCCGATGTCCGCCGGATGCCCATCACGGAGCTTGGTTGCGCCGGCGGCGCAGCGGCTCTTGGACGGGCGTGGGATTATTTGCGCGGCGTGAAAGAAGGGAACGTCCTGTTGGTCGCCGTGGAACTTCCGTCCCTTACATTTCAAAGGCGAGATACCTCAACGGCAAATTTGATTTCCGCGATGCTATTTGGAGATGGCGCCGCGGCCGTCGCATTGACGCGCCGGCCTCGGGCGGAGGAAGCTTCCCCCGATGAATCAGCGGAACCTGCGCCCCGCCTGCGCATTGTTGACGTGCGCAGCCACATCTTTCCAAATTCCCTGGATGCCCTGGGCTTTGATTTGAAGGAGACCGGCTTCCACATCGTTCTGTCAAAGGATATGCCGCAGTTCGTCCGGGAACAGATCGGCGGGCTGGTGGATGAGCTGATTGCGCCGCACGGGTTGCGGCGCGAGGATTTGAGCGCATATATCTTGCATCCCGGCGGTCAAAAACTCTTGGCTTACATCGAAGAAGAGCTTGGCCTGCTGCGCTCGCAGACGCAACCCTCCTGGGATGTCCTCAAAAAATACGGGAATCAGTCCAGCGCTTCGGTGCTGTTCGTTCTGCATGAATGGTTCACCAAAGCGCGGATGTCCGCGGGAGATTATGGATTCCTTGCCGCGTTTGGGCCGGGCTTCAGCACGGATATGGCGCTGCTTCAGTGGACGTAAGCCAAATCGCATACCTCGGACTTCTGGCGGTGGCTGGCGCGGGCCGGCTCGCCGAAATGCGCCTTTCGCGCCGCAATCAGCGGAACATGATCTCCAAGGGCGCATCGCAAGTTTCCGAGCCGCATTTTCATTGGATGGTCGCTCTTCATGCCGGTGTGATGATTGGCGCGGCCATTGAAGTGATTGTTCTGCACCGTCCGCTCATCCCCGCGCTGGCCATTCCAATGGGAATTCTCTTTTTGCTTTCCAACGCGTTGCGCTGGTGGGTGATCCGTTCGCTTCGCGGACACTGGAATGTTCAGGTGGTTGATTCCGCGCGGTTGGGAGTGGTTACCTCTGGCCCCTACCGCTGGATTCGCCATCCGAATTACGTCGCCGTGTTTGTCGAACTGGTCTCACTTCCGCTGATTTACACGGCTTGGATCACCGCCCTCGTCGGCGCCATTTTCAACGCGTGGGTATTGCACAGCCGATCGGCGGTTGAGGATGCGGTGTTGCTCGCCAACCCTGCTTATCGCACGGCGATGGCAGGGAAGCCAAGATTCTTTCCGAGATTATTTCAGCGGTTCGAAATCCAGGCGGACAAGAGCGCATGAAACGCGAAGTCACGCCCGAACTGTTGGATGAATTGCCGTCCGCGGACCTTCGCGCGATCCAGTCCCGTCACGATCTGCAAAAAGTGAACGCATTGATGGGCCACGCGCGCATCATGAGGCGCGTGCTGGCGAGCGCGTTCAGCACCCGCCCTCCCCAAACAATTATTGAGTTGGGTGCGGGTGACGGCACGCTCCTGTTGCGTCTCGCGAAGCGCACCGCCCCGAATTGGAAACCCGCGCGCGTTGTTCTGGTTGACCGCAAAGGGTTGCTGAGTCCGGAAACGATGGCGGAATTTGAAGCGCTCTCGTGGCACGTCGAATCTTTGGAGATGGACGTTTTCGAGTGGCTGCAGCAGCCTCAACTGGAACAGTCCGACCTGATCATCGCAAATTTATTTCTGCACCATTTCACCGAAGAAAATCTTCGAACTCTTTTGCGCCACGCGTCACGGCAAACCGGTTTCTTTCTCGCGTGTGAGCCGCATCGCGTCGGCTTTTCGTATTTTGGCGCGGCTATGCTTGGATTCATTGGCTGCAATGGTGTAACTCGTCACGATGCAAAGGCCAGCGTGCGTGCCGGATTCGCGCAAAACGAACTGTCGGAAATGTGGCCGGGCGGCGAAGGTTGGCGGCTCGCGGAACGCCGGGCCGGGCTCTTCAGCCATTGCTTCGTCGCGCAGCGGATCAATGGGGAACACTTGTGACTCCCACCTCCTTCGATGCTCTGATCATTGGCGGGGGCCCCGGCGGCGCGACGTCCGCAATTCTCTTGGCAAAAGCCGGCTGGTCGGTTGCCGTTGTTGAAATGGCCGCATTTCCCCGCGGCAAAGTCTGCGGCGAATTTATTTCAGCTACTAACATGCCTCTTCTGTCGCGCTTAGGAGTGGACGATTCCTTCTCGGAACTCGCCGGCCCGAATGTGCGCAAAGTCGGCCTCTTTGCCGGCGGCCACGTAATCACCGCAAACATGCCCCGCCCCCGAAGGGGCGACGGAACCGGTGGCGCATGGGGCCGCGCATTGGGGCGAGACCATCTGGATACCTTTCTATTGCAACACGCAGCTGCTTGCGGCGCCAACGTCTGGCAGCCATGGTCAGCCGTCGAGCTGCTCAAGAAGAGGAACGCATACGATTGCAAGATCGTCAGCAGGGAAACCGGCGACTCCCTCGAGTTGCGCGCGCAAATCGTAATCGCCGCGCACGGCTCGTGGGGGCCCGGCCCGTTGCCCACGCAGTTGGCGCGCCCCTCTTCGCGGCCATCTGATCTTTTTGGTTTCAAGGCGCATTTTCTTCACAGCCGGTTGCCTTCGGGCATGATGCCGCTTCTCGCCTTTCCGGGCGGATACGGCGGAATGGTTCACAGTGACAGCGGCCGCGTGAGTCTGTCCTGCTGCATCCGCCGCGACCAATTGGAAAAGGCGCGGCGCGAATTGGGTGACGCGAAAGCGGGCAAAGCTGTCCTCGCTCATATCCTGAAGTATTGCCGCGGCGCACGCGAGGCGCTCGAAGGCGCCAGCATGGAAGGCGACTGGCTCTCGGCCGGACCGATTCGTCCGGGCGTCCGGCGGCGCGCATTCGAGAATATTTTTCTGGTTGGAAACGCCGCCGGTGAAGCTCATCCCGTTGTCGCCGAAGGCATCGGCATGGCCATGCAATCGGCATCGCTTTTATGCGAACGTCTCACCGCGCAACCAGTCGACTCCTTTTCCCGCAAGGTGGCGGACGCCGTGCGCGCGGATTATGCTGCCGCGTGGCGCCGGAATCTCGCGCCTCGTATTCATGTCGCGTCGCTGATCGCTCATTGGGCCATGCGCCCAGCAGCCGTTGCGAGCGTCATGCCGCTGCTGCATCTCTTTCCGGGCATTTTGACAGCAGGCGCCCGATTCAGCGGCAAGGCCCCGCCGGCAAATCTTTCCGAATTAAGAAATACTAGCTTTGAGTTTTGAGGGTAGGCAGGCAGGGCGATTCACTCAAATCCTTCCCACGAAGTGCGGCGAGCCATGTTCGCGCCGAAGCGCGCAAGGCTCCGATTCGCAAGCCGCGATGCGAAGCAGGGAATTCGTCAAGCTTCGCGAGCCCCCTCCGCAGCAATGATTCCATTCCATGATGGTTTCCGCGCGTGTGATGGTGAAATGCCGCGGTCACCTGGATCAATCCCTGAAGAAAAGTTTTCTCCGGCAGCGCTTCGTGCAGCCAGATCTCTTCCCAAGCCTCGTGCGCCTCAAAAAATTTCCGCCCATTGAACAGCGCCACTCCGTGCTCGAAAATCGCCTGTTCCTTGGAACGATCGTCTTTCATCCGCGATTTTTGGGCGCGTGAGCTCTTCTTGTGCTTCCGCCGCGTGCCTCGGCCCGGTTTGGCTTTCGCGTCCAAGTCCCGGCATAATATCAAAGCCCGGAGCACTGGGCGCGCATAGCATCTCGGCCGCGGCGGGCTTTCTCTCGCGAAGCTGCGGCGTTATCAACCCCGTTCCACGGTCAGGTCACCCACTGGCGGAGCTTACACTTGGCAAAGATTCATCTCATTCTGGTGATTCACGCTCATCAGCCGGTCGGCAACTTCGACTCGGTCATCGAGAATGTTTACCAGCACTCTTATCTGCCCTTCCTCGATCATTTGTCGCGGCACCCCTGCGTGCGAATCGGCCTGCACTATTCCGGTTTCCTTTTGGAGTGGATCGAAGCCCATCATCCCGAATTCATTGAAAAATTGGCGCTGATGACCGGGCGCGGCCAAATTGAAATCCTCGGCGGAGGATTCTACGAGCCCATTCTCATTTCCATTCCTCCGCAGGACCAGCAGGAACAGATTCGCCGCATGAGCGAATACATAAGGGAGCGTTTCAAGCGCGCCCCTGCGGGCGCGTGGCTCGCCGAGCGCGTCTGGGAACCGCAACTTCCCGTCGCGCTGGAAGAAGCGAAAGCTGAATACACGCTTCTCGATGATGTGCATTTCACTTCCGCGGGAATCGAGCCCGAGGATCTCTTCGGTTATTACATCGCGGAAGATCGCGGCGCAAAGGTCAAGGTGATTCCGGGACTAAAATCGTTGCGCTATCTCGTTCCATTCCGCGACGTCGAAGAAACGATTTCCTTCCTCCGTACCGCCGCCGAAAAACATCCCGGCGGCATGGCCGCGATGGGCGATGACAACGAAAAATTCGGCGCGTGGCCCGGCACTTACGACCACTGTTACCGTGACGGTTGGATCGAGCGCTTTTTCGCCGCCCTCGAGAGCAATCAGGATTGGCTCGCCGTTACGCCTCCCGGCGAATACCTGCGCGAACACCCGCCGCTGGGCCGCGCCGATTTGCCCGCCGCGTCCTACACCGAATTAATGGAATGGGTTTTGCCGACTCCCGCGCGGCAGCAGTTCCACGCCGTTCAAGAAGAATTCTCCGCGCGTCCCGACGTACTCCGCTTTCTTCGCGGCGGAATTTGGCGCGGATTCTTGAGCAAATATTCCGAAGTGAATTTGCTGCACAAGAAAATGCTCCACGTTTCGCGAATGGTCGCAGCGGCCACGAGCAAAGCCAAACTTTCCGCGCCCTCGCGCCGCAAAGTGAATGATGCGCACACACATCTTCTGCGCGCGCAATGCAATGACGCCTACTGGCACGGCGTTTTCGGCGGCCTCTATTCACCGCACTTGCGCACCGAACTTTGGCGCGACCTGATCCGCGCCGAAGCCCTTCTCGACGCGCGCGGCAAGCCGCAAACGAAAAGCATCACCAGCGAATTGCGTGACTTCGACGTCGATGGCATCAACGAAGCTTGCGTAGAAGGGAAAAACTTCGCGGCAATTCTAAAACCGTCCGACGGCGCAACCATCGCCGCGCTCGATTTCCGCCCGACAGCGGTTGCGCTAATCGATTCGCTGCAGCGACGCCCCGAGGCGTATCACTCGCGCCTCGCCGAAGCCGCGCGCAACGCCACAGGCGGCGGCGTAGCATCCATCCACGACATCGTGCGCGTGAAAGAGCCGGGCCTCGAGCAGCACCTGCGTTACGATCGCTGGCCCCGCAACTCCTTCCGCCTACTGCTTTTCCCGCAGGGAAAATCGTGGACGGATTATGAAGCTATCAAGGTCGATGAGAACGCAGCGTTTGCAGCGGGTGAATACAAGGTGACGAATTTCGCGCAAGGAAATGTCGCGCTGGAAATGGAATCGCCGCTGGAGTGGAATGCAAATTCGCCGGCGGCTCCAGCGATTCGCGTCGCGGCGAAAAAGGAATTTCAATTTGAGGAAAGTGGAGAGGAATTCAGCGTGCGCTGCGCGGTCACGTTGCGTACGGCGGTCGGCGTGACTGCTGGCGCAGCGGCGAATTCAGCGGCGTTGAGCGCGACTGCGCCGAATTCAACCGTCGCCACAAGTTCAACTCCCGCCGCGAATTCTCCGCTCCCCGCAAATCCAACTTCCGGCGCGGCGCGAATGTTCGCCGGCGTCGAGATCATCCTGAATTTCCTCGCGCCGAATGAGCCGGACCGCTATTTTGAATTTCAGCGCGACGCCAAGCCCGAGCGACAGCGCCTCGGCTGGGGCGGCGAGATTTCCGCGCCCACCCTGCGCGTCGTTGACGAGTGGCAGAACGTCGCCGCCGTCATCGACGCGCCAGCCATCGCCTCAGGCGACGCCGCGAAAATCTGGATCGCGCCGATTGAAACCGTCTCGGAATCCGAAGACGGCTTCGAGCGCGTCTACCAGGGCTCGCAAATCCTCGCTTTTTTCCCCGTCGAGCTCGCGCCCGGCGGCGAATGGCGCGGCGTCTGGCGGCTCAAGGTCGCCAAATCGCATCCGTAATTCCTACTCGCGAAGTTGCGCCGCATTCGCGCCATCTGCTAAATTCAATCTCCGGAGGCGCCGCTCGATGCCGCTCAACGAAGAATTGCTGAAGATTCTCGCGTGCCCCGAATGCCTGAAGCCGGTCCGCGCGCTGCCCGACGACAAGGGCCTCGAGTGCGAATCCTGCGGCCGCATCTACCCGATTCGCGACGGCTTCCCGGTCATGCTTGCCGACGAAGCCAGCGCACCCACGCGCAACGTCCCGTCGCGCGCTTAAAAATTCGCTATCAATCTAATTCAGCATCACGCCAAGCCTATTTCTCATGTCCGCGCGCGAAGCGCGCCTACTAGAACGGCGGGTAGCTCAAGCTCTTGTCGCTCGACTCCACCCAGATGCGCACCTCTTTATTGCTGCGCGTCTTGGCAATGTCATTCGGATCCGGAAATGGCGCGAAGGGACTCACCTCGGCCACCACGATCACGCCGCTGCCTCCCTTCGTGGGCGCGTTGACGGATTCGATCTGGTAGCTTTTCACCGGGCCGTACATCCCGCTGGGGCCCCAGTCATCCAGAAAATCCTTGTACTCATACGCATGGCTCGGCTGCCACAATTTGTAGGCCAGCTCCGTGTTCCCCGCGCAGAGCGTGTCAAAAAAGTGGCTCGCGGCCTTGCGCTCCGGCATGTGCAAGTATCCGAAAATCAGCCAATAGATTGCCAGGGCGCCCAGCACCACCGCGGTCGCGGCCATGATCGCGTAGCGACGCTTCTTCGCGCCCGGGTCTTCGCTTGTGCCGTCAAATAATCCCATTCGTTCCCTCGTTCTTGTTTTCGAAAAAAGTGTCGTCGCGGTGACTAAAGTTCCGCTCTAACCCTGCGTTTCCGAAACTATTAGACACCGCTGAGAAGCTAACAGATGTTCGACGTGCGGTAAATGCCAGCCGTTGCCTCCCGTAGCACAGACATTCCTGTCTGTGCGCTCTTCGCTGACTGCAGCGCAAAGCACCTCCCAACTCGTGGCACTTTATCGGACTGTGACGATGGCATGATCCGTGTTTCGCCTCACCTGGCACAGACAGGAATGCCTGTGCTACTCCCCCCGCCGCGCAGTTGCCCTAGAGTAGCGTAGACATTCTCGTCTGCGCGCTCTTCTCTTACTCCCTCCACGCCGAAGCACTCCTAACCTGCCCAATGACCCATTACCCCACCGTGACTCACCCTAGTGGTATCATCCCGCCTTACTTATGGCGCTATTTATTCCGGAGGCCCAAGCAAATGTCTGAAGTGACAAAGCACCGTGTCGGTGAATTGATGATTGGAGTGTTCGAGGCCCTCCTCGACCAACCCGACGGGCTACCCGCTAAGGAAGCAATTGAGCGGGTAAGAAAAATCGTTCCTCCCACCACATTTGAAAAGAGTGACTATCCCAATCGGCCCGGCGTTGAACGCTTTGGAAAGATGATCAGGTTTGCCACGATCGGCCCGGTGAAGGCCGGATGGATGATCAAAGATAAGGGGAAATGGTCTCTAACCGAGGAGGGGAAACAAGCAGTTCACAAATATAAAGATCCGCTTGAATTTCTACGCGAGAGTCACCGCCTTTATCGCCAATGGGAGGACCGCCAGCCGAAAGACGATTTGGAAATAGAGGACGAATTCCCAGAAGTTCCCGGATTAATTGGAAAAGAAGCAAGCGTCACAGGCACCTATGAAGAGGCCGAGGAAACCGCATGGGGCGAAATTGAGCAATACATTCAGGTGATGAACCCATATGATTTGCAGAAACTCGTCGCCGCGTTACTCCGCGCGATGGGGTATCACGTCTCCTGGATTGCGCCCCCCGGCCCCGATAAAGGCATCGATATTCTCGCTCACAACGATCCCCTTGGAACTAGCACGCCGAGGATAAAGGTCCAAGTTAAGCGTCGCATAGACAAAATAAGTGTCGATGGGCTCCGGTCCTTCATCGCCGTCCTAGGCGACCATGACGTCGGGATTTTCGTGTCGACAGGGGGATTCACATCAGAGGCCGAATCGGAAGCTCGCACAAAAGAGACTAGGAAACTGACCCTCTTGGATCTCAGAAAACTCGTGGACCTGTGGATCAAGAACTACTCAAGGATCGAAGAGTCCGACAAGCGGCTTCTTCCATTAGAACCGGTCTACTACCTGGCGCCAAGTGAGTAGGGAGCTGCGGGGCGAAAAATTTAAGACGTGTTTCAGTTGCGACAATTGTTTGCAATGCTTAGAGGTTTTTTCGCAATCCTGCATCCAGAGAGTGAATAATCCTCCCTCCGCCGACTGCAAGACACCCTTTGTCCTATGCTAAAGTACCGGCGATGCCTAATCACCCTCTCGCCGAGGTTTTCGGGTTCCCTGTCACCAATCAGTCCAAAGAGGCTGCGCGATATCGTAAGCAACGACTCTGTCCGTTCAATAACAAAGTGCCGAATTGCACAAAAGACAAAGCTGAGGATCCTCTCGGCGTCTGCACCGTATATGATGGGGAATCGTTGGCGGTCACCTGCCCGATCAGATTGCGCGAGGACTGGTTAATCGCCGAAGACGCCGCCCGCTTTTTCTTCCCACCTCGAACTCAATGGACCTCCCTCGTGGAGGTGCGCCTCAAAGACAAACATGGAGAGTCAGCGGGGAACATAGATCTCGTTTTGGTCTCGTATAATGAAAAAGGAAGAATCATCGACTTTGGTTCCTGCGAGGTTCAATCCGTTTATATCTCGGGGAACATTCGCGCACCGTTTGAGAGCTACATGGAGAACCCGGGTCGAAGGGGAAATATGGATTGGCGAGGACAGTTGAACTATCCACATCCAGACTATCTTTCATCTTCGAGAAAGCGTTTGGCACCTCAGTTGCTATTTAAAGGGGGAATCCTCCGGAAATGGGGGAAAAAGCAGGCGGTCGTCGTTCACGAAGAATTCTTTAATACACTGCCGAAATTGGCAGAAGTTGGGCAGAAAAAGGCAGATCTCGCATGGCTTATCTACAGCCTGAAATTCCAAAAGGAGACGAACAGATTCAAAATGACACGATCGAGGGTCGTCTACACCCAATTCCAACCTGCTATGATGACTATTACGACTGCTGATCCAGGGCCGGTGGAAGCTTTCGTTGCCCAGTTGCAAGCTAAACTCGATGCGAAACTTGAGAACCCTCCCGACGCTCCATCGCTTGGCGGGACCCTCATTTTGGAATGACGGAGGTATGGGTCTGTGAGTTTTCAGCAAGCTCTCTTCGCTGACGAACATCTGCAAAAAATAGTAAACGTTGCCTCGATACCGCAACGCAGCCCGTTCCGCTACCCCGGCGGAAAAACGTGGTTGGTCCCTCAGATTCGACGCTGGCTCTGGAGCAAGGACGTTAGGCCGCATGAATTTATAGAACCCTTTGCGGGTGGAGCGATAATCGGACTGACAGTCGCAGCTGAAGGTCTTGCCGACCACGTTAAGCTGGTCGAGCTTGACAAGGAAATCGCAGCGGTTTGGCGAACCATTCTTAACGGCAGCGGCCAGTGGCTGGCAAATAGGATTGTGGAGTTCAATCTAAATAAGCAATCCTTGTCTAAGGAACTTGACCGGGCACCTGCCACAGTTCGCGAGAAAGCGTTTCAAACGATCCTTAAGAACCGGACCTTCCACGGGGGAATCTTGGCCCCGGGGTCGGGTCAGCTCAAGAATGGTGAGAACGGCAAAGGATTACTCTCCAGGTGGTACCCGGTGACTCTCAAAAAAAGGATCGTAGCAATTCAGGAGTACCGAAATCGGCTGACGTTTGTGGAAACCGACGGCATTTCAGTTATCGAAGCGAATTTAAACAGGAAAGGCGTGGCGTTTTTCATTGACCCTCCTTACACAGCTGGCGGAAAGAGAGCCGGCGCCCGTCTATACACACATTTTGAACTTGATCATCAAAAATTATTCGAGGTAACCAGCAGAATTGCTGGCGACTTTTTAATGACATATGACAATGCTCCCGACGTTAAAGATCTTGCCAGCAAGCACAACTTTGACGTCGAGCTGATAGCAATGAAAGGGACGCACCACAGAGAGATGAAAGAATTGCTCATCGGACGCGATTTGGATTGGGCACGCTCCTAGCTCGAACATATCTGGACCTGGGTCGCCCGCAGATTTCTTCTTTGGGGCGAATCAAATTGTCAGACTGAAGCGTAATTTTAGGAAATTGTGTTCCCCGCCAGATTTCGCTTGACATTCGCCATAACCCTAAGGTAATATATTTTTGCTGATTGCGACGTCCCTTTCGCAAAGGAGAGTTCCCCGCCTCGGGCGGGGGAAAAGTCGCCCCTGTCGAGACCGCGTTTTCGCTGTCCCGCACGATGCCCGTAAGAGTATGATTCTAAAGCCTGCCTGCCGGTAGGCAGGGACTTTAAGTCTATTAGAATCACACTCTTACAAGCCAAGTTTGACCGGATTTCGTAAGTGATTGATTCTATTATGCTTAGTATACTACAAGCTAAACGCCGTAAAGCCTTAAGAATCATACTCTTAGCGGCCATCGGCGCCGTAACCCCTTTAGAATCATACTCTTACGAAAAGATAGGGGTGCCGTACTGTTTCGGCAAAAATCAGTGGCTTGATGCCTTCAAAGGCTCTAAGTCCTTTCTTGCACTACTCTTACCGCACCTTTTTCCCGTAAGTCCTTTGTTGCACTACTCTTACGAAAAGATGGGGGTGGGGGGAGCGCACTCTGTAGCGCCGGCGTCGCTGCCGGCAGGTTTTGACCTAAAACGAGCCGCCACGGAGGGCGGCGCTACACGAACAAAGCCAAGGGCAGGGCTAGGGTTCCAGCGCGCCACCGGCTCCGGCGGGGAGTTCTATGGCGTATTTGGTGCGCGCTTTTTCGCGATGGGCTTCGAGGCCGAGTTGGATCAGCCGGTCAATGAGTTCGCGATAGGGGATGCCGCTGGCTTCCCACATTTTGGGATACATGCTGATGGAGGTGAAGCCGGGAATCGTATTGATTTCGTTGATGTAGATGCGGCTGGTCCGCTTCTCGAGGAAAAAGTCAACGCGCGCCATGCCGGCGCATTCCAGGCAGCGGAACGCGCGGCGCGCGAAGTCCTGAAACTTGGCCACCTGCGCGGGCTTCAGCGGCGCCGGGATCAGGAGCTTGGTGCCGTCTTCGAGATACTTCGCGGCGTAGTCGTAAAATTCGCGGTGCGGAACGATTTCGCCGGGGATGGAGGCTTTCGGCTGGTCATTGCCGAGCACGGCGACTTCGATTTCGCGCGCCCTCAGACCTTTTTCGACGAGGATTTTTTGCGCGAATTCGGCGGCGAGGTCGAGCGCCTTGGGCAATTCGTGGCGATTGTGGACCTTGGTCATGCCGACGGAAGAGCCTAGCGTGGCGGGCTTGACGAAGACCGGGAAGCGCAGCTGCTTTGCGACGAGCTTGAGGACGTCGGCGGGCTTGCGCTCCCACGCGCTGCGGGGAAATGCGACGTAGGGCGCGACGGGCAAGCCTTCGTCGCGGAACAGGCGCTTCTGCACATCTTTATCCATGCCGACGGCGGAGCCGAGGACGCCCGCGCCGACGTAGGGAAGTCCGGCGAGTTCGAGGAGGCCCTGCACGGTGCCGTCTTCGCCGAACGTGCCATGGAGGACGGGGAAGACGACGTCAACCATGACACTGGGATGGCCCGCGCCGGAAGAAAACGGCATTAGCGCGCCAGCGGTGGGGTCGGGCGGAAGGACTACGCGCTCGCCGGATTTGAGAACGTCCGGCAACATTTTTACGGCGCCGGTGCCGACGAGCCAGCGCCCGTCCTTGGAGATGCCGATGGGCACGGCTTCATATTTTTCCGGGTCGAGCGCGCGGATTACGGATGCGGCGGAGCTGAGCGAAACTTCGTGCTCGCCGGAGCGGCCGCCGAAGAGGACGCCGACGCGGATGCGTTTGCCTTGCGTGGCCATGGGTGAGGAGCAGGTCTCCTAAATTTCGCGCGGCGATTAATTTAACGCGCCGCTGAGACGCGCCTATTCTTGGCGCTGAAAAAAATCATCGTTACAAAATTCTTTTGCCCAATCCCGAACAAACCATTTCAACTCCGAGCAGCGCCGTTTTGTTGTGCAGATCAATCACAGGATTGATCTCGACGACCTCGAGCGAAACCATCGCTTTGCTATCCGCAATCATCTCCATCGCGAGGTGCGCTTCGCGGTAAGTTACGCCGCCGCGAACGGGCGTTCCGACTCCGGGCGCGTCGCTCGGATCCACGAAATCCATGTCGAGGCTGACGGCGATTCCGTCGGTGTCGTCGCTGGCGAACTTGATGGCCTCGCTCATCACTTCACGCAGGCCGCGCTCGTCAATATCGCGCATGGTGAGAACGTGCACGCCGGATTCCTTGATGAGGCGACGCTCCTTCGCGTCGAGGTCGCGCACGCCGACAATAACGACGTTGCGCGGCTCGATTGCGGGATGCACGCCGAGAAGATCCACGAGTTCCGGCGCGCCATAACCGATCACCGCTGCGAGCGGCATGCCGTGAACGTTTCCGGATGGCGAGCTATCGGGCGTGTTCATGTCGCCGTGCGCATCAAGCCACAGCAATCCGATGCGCTTGGATTGCTTGCGATACCAACTTGCGACGCCGGCTTCGGTGCCCGCGGCGATGGAATGATCGCCGCCGAGAACGAGCGGCAGGAAACCTTCGGTGAGGGATTTCTCCACGATCTCCGCGAGGCCGCGGCAGGTTTCGGCGATCTCATTCAGATACTTGGCGCGCTTTTCGCCGTAGGGCTGCTCTTCGGGCTGCTTCACGGGAATGTTGCCGATGTCGTCGACGACGCAGCCAAGCTGCTTCAGTCGCGTGAGCAGGCCGGCAACGCGCAGCGCGGACGGGCCCATGTCCACGCCGCGGCGGCTTTGGCCGAGGTCCATCGGGACTCCGATAATGCGCACTTTTTGTGGCATGGCGATTGTGCTCCGCGATCCCCTGAATTGCGTGCGACGGAGGAGCTTTAAGGATACACGCGGTAAATCATGCGCGGGAAGGGGATGACTTCGCGGATGTGTTCAGTCCCGCAAATCCAGGCAACCGTGCGCTCGAGGCCCAGGCCGAAGCCGGCGTGCGGCACGCAGCCGTAACGGCGCAGGTCGAGATACCACTGGAAAGATTCCTCGGGCAAGCCGTTTTCCTTCAGGCGCTTGACGAGAAGATCGTAGCTGGCGACGCGTTCGCCGCCGCCGATGATTTCCCCGTAGCCTTCCGAGGCGAGCATGTCAAAACCGAGCGCGAGATCGGGGCGCTGCGGATCGGGCTGCATGTAAAACGCTTTGATGGCCGCGGGATAGCGATGAACCATTACCGGGCAATCGAATTGCTTCGAGAGGATGGTCTCTTCGTCGCCGCCGAAATCGTCGCCCCACTTTGCGGGATTACCGGATTTCTGCAAAAGGGCGATGGCTTCGTCATAGCTGATGCGCGGGAAGGGCGGCTTGACGGGTTCGAGCTTGGCGGGATCGCGCTTGATTGATTCTAATTCGCGCACGCGGTTGCGAAGAACGGATTGCACCATGTGGCTGACGAGACCTTCGCCGAGCAGCATCATGTCATCGAGGTGCGCGTATGCGGCTTCAGGTTCGAGCATCCAGAATTCGGTGAGGTGCCGGCGCGTTTTTGATTTTTCGGCGCGAAAGGTTGGTCCGAAGCTGTAAACCTTGCCGAGGGCTGCGGCGATGGCTTCGAGATAAAGCTGGCCTGATTGCGTCAGATAGGCTTTGCTTTCGTCGACATAATCGACACCGAAGAGAGTCGTAGTGCCTTCGCACGCAGCGGGGGTGAAAATCGGAGGATCGGTGAGCGTGTAACCCTGCGAGTCCATGAACTCGCGCGCGGCGCGGATGGCTTCGGCGCGTATGCGCAGGATGGCGGCCTGACGCGGAGAACGGATCCAAAGATGGCGGTGATCGAGAAGGAAATCCACGCCGTGCTCTTTGAGTTGAATGGGATAGGGATCGGATTCCGGGACGCGCTGGACGACTTCGACTTTCGTCACGTCCATTTCAAAGCCGCCGGGGGCGCGCTTATCGGCGCGAACTTTTCCGGTGATGATGACGCTCGATTCCTGTGTGAGGCCGTGCATGGCTTCAAACGCTTCGGGACTTTCTTTCTGGGAAATGACGCCTTGGATGAGTCCGGTGCCGTCGCGAAATTGCGGGAAGAGGAGTTTTCCCGATTCGCGTAGGTTGTAGAGCCAGCCGCGAAGGGTGATTTCCTGGCCGTCGTAGCGGCCGATGTCAGCGATGGAAACTACGGGCATTTGCGAATGCTCCTCTTCGATTTTCAAGCGCCCCCAGGCTGGAGCCTGGGGGCTCGCGTTTATGTTCCAGCGGCTCGGGTTTATCTTGTATCGGCTTGGGATTATGTTGCATCCCCGCGCGCGGCATCCAGCTTATCAAATGCAGCGCGGATTGCATCGAAGGATGGCACCGGCTGGCCTGCCTGCTCGCGCAATTCGATTTCGCGCGGCAAATCGGCGGGCATTGCGTGCATCAATTTATCCCATTCGATTGTGCCCTCGAAGGGGAGAAGGTGCTCGTCCTTTTCGCCGTGATTATCGTGTAAGTGCGTTGTGGCGATGAGGCCGTGCATCGCCTCGAGCGCCTGCAATGCGCCGCCATCCATGTGCGCGTGGCCGGAATCGAAGCAGAGCCGCAGATTCGGAAGGTGCGTGTCCGCAAGAAAATGGCGCAAGTTCGCGGGCGTGGCCATTTCTCCGGGCGTATTCTCGAGCGCGAGAGTGACGCCGCGCTGCCGCGCGAATAAAACGAGGGCCTCGAGCGATGTGAACGCGGCATCCCAGCGGCGCTGGTCCGCTTCGTCGCGGACGGTCGCCACATGCAGCACCATGATTTCAAAAGGGATTTGCTCGGCCACATCAATCGCGCGCTTTACTTCGTCGACAGCATCGAGCCGCCGCATACGCTCGGGATCAGAGATTGAAATGGGTGAGCCGCCGCCTTCGCGTCCCGGGCGGGAGTCGCGCGAAGTGGGGCCGTGAAGCGAATGCAATTTCAAATGGTGGTCCGCGAACCAGTCAGCGGTTTCACGGACAACTTCAGCGGCGCGATAGTCGAAGTGGCCACCGGAACAGAAGATCTCCACACCTTGGATTCCTGCACGCTCGATTTCGTCGAGCAACGCAGTCGCGAGTTTGTGCTGCACCCAGAGATAGGTGGAGAGAATGCGCCGCTTGCCTTCAAGCGCTTGGACGAGCGGCTCGAGGCGCTGATCGCGCCGCGGCGGAATCAGATTCTGCTCGCCCGCGGCCTTACGGCGGTCGTGTTCATCCCATTGCATCGGCTTATCCGGCATTCGCGTTAGTAGCCCTGCGCGGCGGCCTGGCGACGCGGATCGGGCGCACCGAGGCGATAGTTGGAGCCGGAATCAATCCCGATTGCGTTGACTTCGCCGATCCAGCCGCGCCGGGTGACCTGATATCCCATGGCGATGAGCTGCTGCATCACGCTTTCGGGAAAATTCTGTTCCAAGGTGAGGGTGTCCGGCATCCACTGGTGATGGAAGCGCGGCGCATTGATTGCGGCCATCGCGCCGGTGGCGTTGGTTGGGCCGAAGCGCATCCAGTTGATCACGGTGAGCATGGTTGCGCTGATGATTTGCGGGCCGCCAGGCGAGCCGGTGACGAAGCTGAGCTGGCCATTGCGCAGAAGAATGGTCGGCATCATGGAGCTGAGCGGCCGCTTGCTTGGCGCGATCGTGTTCAATTCACTCTGCACCAGATGAAACATGTTGGGTTGGCCGGGCTGCGCGGTGAAGTCGTCCATTTCATCGTTCAGCAGGAAACCGCCGGGCGCGGTAACGGCGGAGCCGTAACTGTCGTTGATGGTGTAAGTGTTTGAGACGGCGTTGCCGTCATTATCCACGACGCTGAAGTGAGTGGTGTGGCCTTCGCGGCGCGCCTCCGCGAGCGACAGGTTTTCGGCTTCTTCGCGCGTGAGTTGCGCTACTTCATAAGTGCGCCCGCCCGTGGAAGCGGACTTGCCTTCAAATTTTGCGGGGTCGCCCGCGCCAATCGTCTGGCTGGATGAAGCGTGAGCGGGGTCAATCGTTGCGCGGCGCACGGCGGCATATTGCGGGCTGGTGAGTCCGCTCACTGGGACGCGTACGAAATCCGTATCGCCGAGAAAAGTCGCGCGGTCGGCAAACACGCGGCGCATGGACTCGGCGACCCAATGCACAGAGGTCGCGTCATCCCACCCCTTGAGCTGCACGGGATCGAGGATGTTCAGCGCTTCGATTAGGGCGATGCCGCCGGAACTGGGCGGCGGGCTGGTGATCACTTCCCAATTGACGCCATTGACTGTGTAGCTCGCTTCCAGCGGCTTGCGGATTTTTGCTTTATAGGCGGCGAGATCTTTCAGCGTGATGAGGCCGCCGTTCTGCGACATATCTTCCACCAATTCCTGAGCGGTGATGCCTTTGTAGAATTCGTCGGGGCCTTTTTCCGCGATGCGCCCCAGTGTTTCGCGCAGCTCGGGCTGGCGCAGCATGTCGCCTTCGCGCCACAAGCGCCCGTCATCGAGGAAGATGCGGCGGCTGCGCTCGAATTGCATGAGGCGTCTTTGTGAATCGCGGAGGGAGGTTGCGAGTTTGTCGCTGACCGGAAATCCATCGGCTAAGCGAATCGCGGGCGCCATCACTTGTGGGAGTTTCAGCTTGCCGTAGGTCTTAAGCGCGAGCGCCATGCCCGCGACCGTGCCCGGAACGCCGGAAGCGCGGTAACCGGTGCGCGAGGCGTCCGTGTCATACGTGCCATCGGCTTTGCGATAGAGTTCGCGCGATGCCGCGGCGGGGGCTTCTTCGCGGTAGTCCACAAATTCGGTTTTTTTCCCGTTCGCCATGCGCACGAGCATGAAACCGCCGCCGCCGATATTGCCCGCGCGCGGCTCGACGACGGCCAGCGCGAAAGCGACGGCGACGGCCGCGTCCACCGCGTTGCCGCCATGCTTGAGGATTTCAATTCCCGCGGCGTCGGCGAGAGGGTTGTCGCTGACCACCATCCCTTGCGAGGCGCGCACGGCCTCGGTGGGCCAGTGGCGCGCGGCGATATCGGATTCCTGGTATTCGATGGGGTCAGAGGACTGCTGCGACGGCTTCGATTGCTGGGCCGTTGATTGGGACTGAGAAGTCGATTGGGACTGAGCAGTGGATTGCGGCGGCGCGGTGCGCGCGGTGCCGGAGATCAGGAGAAGCAGAGCCAGCGAAATCACAGCCAGAATTGCGGAAATTTTGCGTGTCATGGTTGTCCTTCGGTGAAGAAATGAATCTATGCGAAAGGGTGCGGAGCGTCAAGGTGAGCAGCGGTCGAGGTCGTATTTGAACTTCTGGTACTACTTGAGGCTACTTCGCATCTTCACTGGCGGGCTTTTCTTCATTTGCGCTATCAATGCCTGCAAATCGGTCGGGGGATGTAATTACCATTCCGTTGGACAGACTGATTGAGTAAACAATCTGGCTTTGGACTTCCCCCGAGCGAGAGTACTTAACCACAGGCCCGTTGACTGTTATGAGCTTGTTCTCTGGGGTGCTCATGCCTCACCATCCTTGAAAAATGAATCTTGAAGACCCTTATTCTTCTTCGTGTTGTTCGCGACGATAGCAGCAATTTCTTCGGATTTCAATTCCTTCGTGCCTCCGGGAAGAATGGCCGCCATCTGTACTGGCCCTCCCACCTTCCCATCCTGGCTGGCCGTTTCCGTGGTGACGTACGCTGCTAACGCCTTCAATTGTTCAACGTTGGAATTGTCCTTATAAAGGCGGTTCAACAAGTAGAGCGCGTACTGAGCAACCCCAACAAGAGCAAATCCATAGTTGTGCAACATCGGTGCGAAATCTAGTTGGCTCACGAGCTGAAAAATCTTTTGCTGAGGCGGATTTCCAGCTGAAACATCATATCCTGCGATAAGCAATGCCAAATCAGGACGGACCGGGTGTCCTTCCTGATTCTGCTGAATGGAAAAGCCGGGGAACCAATCCGCATATTTTTGGCGTACGAGAGTCCTTGTCTTCTCCAGAACAGTAGAGACACCGTCATTTTCCTGAATGATCTGCAAGGCTTCTGCCAAAACTGTCGCCCCAAGCTCTCCGCTGCCCGCCGCTAGAATGCATGCATACTTAGACGCTACATAGAGTTTTTTCTGGGCGTCGTTTTGCGCTGTCACGCCACGGGGGTCCCCAAACGTCCCCCTGCTATCCGCCGAGACGATTATTCCGTCTGCTCCCCGCAATCCAACCAAGAGTGTCATTGCTTTTTCCCCCAACGTGCTTTCGCGGCCTTTGACGCTATTTGAGATCGTTTTCTGGCGGATAGTTTCTTGCTTCTGGCGGGGCCTCCCTTAAGACCGCCCAACCTCCCCAATTCGACGGCGTAGAGATTCTTCTCTATCGGTTTAAGGACGCTCTCGTCCGTGGTCGGGGCGTTTACCACCCTGATTGCACCCTGGTCGGCAACTTCGCCTTGTACCATGCTTGACCGCTTTGGCATACCCATATGATGCCATGTTTGCTGTTTAGGATGCAAGGGAGCCGAAGGGACAAGCTCCTTACTTGTTTATTCGGTCAGATGGAAGCATGTATCTTTGGGGCGATTCAGCCTTCCGACGTCAGGCGGGAATCAAACTAAATTTTGGGTGATGCGGACATGCGCATCGGTGATGTAAAGGCCGTGCTTCTCGATGTCATCGAGGCACTCGTTGATATTCATTCCCCCGATTGGCTCCATGCCACGATTCAAATCTAAAGTTTTGAAGGCGGCCCAGGGGCCGTATTGCGCGGGTAAGTTTGCTCCCGTTGCATTTTCGGTGCAGGCAAACACGCGGCCTGTGCCTTTGAAAATATGGACTTGCATGAATGTTGCTCCCGTGATTCGCGGCAAGAATAGCATGGAGGATTGGAGTGGCGCGAACGTCGGATACGTGCGTGCGGCGGCTCGCTTAGCAGCGTGCGGGCTTAATCGGCGGCTCGGAAGAATCCGCAGCGACATCGCCGGAATCACCGACGGTGAAATATGTGCAATCGGGATGATGGAAGACTAGCGCGCTTACGCTTGCTTCGGGATCCATCATCATGCCTTCGGTTAGCTGCACGCCGATATCTTCGGGGCGAAGCAGCAGTCCAGATGCCGGCCTGATCATCGAGATTCGGGCACGCGGGATAGCCGAAGCTGTAACGCTTGCCGCGATAGCGCGAGGTGAAGCGCTGCTGCATGGTCATCTCGGGCGGATCGGGGAAGCCCCAATCTTCGCGGATGCGGCGGTGCAGCCATTCGGCGCAACCTTCCGCGGTTTCAATCGCGAGCGCCTGCAAACCGTGCGAGCGGAAATAATGTCCGGCGTGCTTGGCCTCTTCGCTGCGCGCGCGGATTCCTTCACCGGCGGTGACGACAAAGAGCGCGATGTGATCGCGTTCGCCGCCATTTGCCGGGAGAACATAATCGCTGAGGCAGAGGCCGCCGGGGATGCGCTGGCGCTCAAATGTGAAGACGTGTTGCGGCGCGGCGGCCCCGGGAGCGAAGAGCGCGATTGAATTTCCGGCGCGCTCGGCTTCGAAAAATTGCCAGACCGCGCTGATTTTCATGAACGTGGCGGCTTCGGACTTCACCTCTTCCATGTCATTCCATAATTCGAGGGCGCGGGGATCGCGTTCGGCGAGCGCCTTTTCAAAATTGCCGCGATAGCCGAGGTGGCGGCCGAAGAGCATGAAAGGATTGACGTAACTCCATACCTCGGCGAGGTCGGGGACGATGCGAACTTTGCGATCGAGATACGCTACGCGCGGGATGGGAAGATCCATGCGGACTTTGGGCGAGCGTTCGTCGCTGGCGGGCGCGGCGGCGACTGCGGTGGCGGTTGCGACCGGCGCGGATTCCTCAAAAGTGTGCTCGCGAACGAGGGCATCGCGCTCGGCGGGATTGGTGAGCTGGTTCATCATGCGCAGGCCGGACATGGCGTCTTTCGCGTAGCAGACGGCGGTGGCGTAACTGGGCGCGATCTTTGTGCGCGTGAATTTTTCGGAAAGTGCGGCGCCGCCGACGAGAAGAGGCACGCGGATGCCTGCGTCGCGAAGATCGGAAGCGGTGATTACCATTTGTTGCGCGCTTTTTACGAGAAGGCCGCAGAGTCCGATGGCGTCGGGGCTGTGCTTTCGCCAGGCGAGGATTAAATCTTCGGGCGGGACTTTGATGCCGAGGTTGATTACGTCATAGCCGTTATTTTTCAAAATGATTTCGACGAGATTTTTGCCGATGTCGTGGACGTCGCCCTTCACGGTGGCGAGGACGACTTTGCCGCGCTTCGCGGTGTCCGCTTTTTCCATGAATTGCTCGAGATGACTCACGGCGGCCTTCATCGCTTCGGCGGATTGCAGAACCTCCGCGACGATCAGCTCGTTGTTGTTGAAGAGGCGGCCGACTTCGCCCATGCCGGCCATCAGCGGGCCGTTGATGATGTCGAGCGGCGTGACGCCTTCGGCGCGCTTTGCGTCGAGGTCGGCGATGAGGCCGTCTTCGAGTGCCTTCGATAATGTAATTGGCGAGGCGCTGGTCGAGCGGCAGATCTGCTGCCTTCGCTTTTTCTGCTTTCTTGACGACGCGGAAGTGCTCGGCGATTGCGGCGATGTGAAATTGGTTGACGGCGATTTTTTGCTCGCGCGTTTGCTCGCGCCAGTCTTCGGGCGTTTCACGAAGCAGCGCCGCGTTCGGGTGATCCTCCGCCACATGCGCGGGGCGATGGTTGAAGAGCAAATCTTCGGCGAGCCTGCGCTCATTTTCGGGGATGGAGGCGAAGCGCTCGATGCTTTCGGCGTTGACGATGGCGAGATCGAGACCGGCCTTGGTGCAGTAGTAGAGGAAAACGGAGTTGACCACTTCGCGCGCGCCGGCGGGCAGTCCGAAGGAGACGTTGGAAATGCCGAGAATGGTGCGGACGTACGGAATCTTTTCCTTGATCAGGCGGATGCCTTCGATGGTTTCGACCGCGCCGCCGATGTAGTTTTCGTCGCCGGTGGCGCAGGGGAAGACCAGCGGATCGAAGATGATGTCTTCGGCGCGCGATGCCGTATTTTTCGGTGAGCAGCTCGTGGGAGCGCTCCGCGACGGCGAGTTTGCGCTCGCGCGTGAAGGCCTGGGCCTGGAGCTTGTCTTCGTCGATGCAGCCGACGACCAGCGCCGCGCCGTAGGTGCGGGCGAGCGGGCAGACGCGCTCGAATTTTTCCTCGCCGTCTTCGAGGTTGATGGAGTTGATGATGCTTTTGCCCTGGCAGTAGCGTGAGCGCGAGCTCGATGGCGTTGGGATCGGTGGTGTCGATCATGAGCGGGGCTTTGATTTTGCGGATCAGCTTTTCGTAGAACGGCGGGATGTCGTTGATTTCGTCGCGCTCGGTGCATTGCAGGCAGACGTCGACGATTTGCGCGCCGTTGCGGACCTGCCGGCGCGCGATTTCGGTGGCCTCTTCCCACTTTTCGGCGGCGACCAGATTCTTGAATGCGCGCGAGCCGATCACGTTGGTGCGCTCGCCGACGATCAGAGGACGGGTGGACTCTTCGGCTTCGACGGCTTCGATGCCGGAATAGAAAGCGCGATGATGCGGCGCGGGCGCGCGGCGCGGCGGCTTGCCCTTCGACCATCTGCGCGATGGCGCGGATGTGGTCGGGCGTGGTGCCGCAGCAGCCGCCGACGATGTTGAGCCAGCCGTGCTCGATGAAGCGTTCGAGCTGCGCGGCGAGCGTTGTCGGCGTTTCGAGATACTTACCCTCTTCATTCGGCAATCCGGCATTGGGATAGCAGGAGACGGCGCGTTCGTGAGCGCCTGCAGAGCGTGCGGATGTGGTCGGTCATGAATTCGGGGCCGGTGGCGCAGTTGAGGCCGATGCGACAGCAGGTCGAGATGATCGAGCGAGGCCCAGAGCGCTTCGACGCCTTGTCCGGCGAGCATCGTGCCCATGGGCTTCGATGGTCGCGGAAATCATCACCGGAATTTTCTGGCCGAGCTCTTGCGCGAGCTGCTGGATCGCCAGCGACGGCGGCCTTGATGTTGCGCGTGTCCTGGCAAGTTTCGACGAGAAGAATGTCCGCGCCGCCTTCGAGGAGGCCGCGCGCCTGTTCATAGAAATTTTTGCGCAGTTCGTCAAAGGTGACGCCGCCGGTGACGGTGAGCGATTTAGTCGTCGGGCCCATGCTGCCCGCGACGAAGCGCGGCTTCGCGGCAGTGGAAAACGTCGTCCGCGGCTTCGCTTGCGAGAGTTGCGGCGGCGCGGCTGATTTCGTAGGCGCGTTCACCGAGCGCGTATTCGGCGAGCACGATGCGCGTGCTGCCGAACGAATTTGTTTCGATGATGTCTGAGCCGGCTTCGAGATATTTTCGATGAATGCCGGTGATTACATCGGGCCGCGTAAGGACGAGATTTTCATTGCAGCCTTCGAGATTCGGCCCGCCGAAATCCGCGGCGGTCAATTGGGCCTGTTGCAGCATGGTGCCCATGGCGCCATCGAGCACGAGAATGCGCTCGCTTAGCAGTTCGCCGAGCAGCCGCGATTGTTCGTTCAGGTTTTTCATTTTGCCCGCTGGAGCCCCATGCGTGTTTTGCGGAGCGGCGTTCGTGATCCCAGGCTTGCCCGCAACTGAAGATTGTTCCCTACGTGGAGTGAAAGATGTGCTGGTTAGAGTGATCTCCTTTCCAGAAGTGCAAACACCATTATAACAGGCGGGCGCATCGGTGGTGCGTGTTACGCAGCGTCCGCGCCGATGAAGTCAATCTTGCCCGCTTCGGGGATGATTCCGGCCTGCGCGCCGCGCTTCAGGAATTCGCGGACGGCGCGGCGTCCCTTTTCGCCGTAGCCGAGCGTCCACTTGTTCACATACATGCCTACGAATTTGTCAGCGACTTCCTGCTCCATGTCGCGCGCGAATTGCATGGCGTAGTTCAGGGCCTGGTCGCGATGTTCGAGGGCGTAGCTGACGCTATCGCGGATTGCGCGCGCGACGCGGCGGCCCACATCGTGCCCGAGCGCGCGGCGCACGGCATTTCCGCCGAGCGGAAGCGGCATGCCGGTCTCTTCGTGCCACCACTGGCCGAGGTCCGCGACGCGGTGCAAGCCGGCCTGCGGGAACATGAGCTGACCTTCATGAATCAGCAGGCCTGCCGGCGCGGCGCCATCCTTCACCGCCTCCACAATTTTGTCGAAAGCGATCACGACGGGCTCAACGGTCGGCTCGTAGAGCTTGAGGGTTAAATAGGCGCTGGTGCGCAGGCCCGGCACGGCAACCTGCATTCCGGCGAGATCTTCGCGGCGCAGGGGCTTCTGCGAAACGATCAAGGGGCCATAGCCATCGCCGAAGCTGGCTCCGCAATCCAGGAGCGCGTATTTTTCCTTGAGATGCGGGTAGGAGGCGAAGCTTACTGCCGTGACGTCATAGGTTTCGGTGTCGGCGGCGCGGTTCAGCGTCTCGATATCGGAAAGGACATGAGTGAATTTCAGGCCCTCAGAACGGACTTTATTCGTGGCCAGGGCATAAAACATGAATGCGTCATCCGAATCCGGGGAATGGGCCAGCCGGATTTCCATGGCGCGGGTTGTGGCTTGTTCGCTGGGCATCTTTGCCACTTTCACTTGCCAATCGAAAAATTGGACACGATCCGCAGAGAGACGTTCCCGTTTGCTTGCCGGGCCGGAAGGGACTCTGCGTCGTGCGGGACGAACGGCCAGCCGGAATGGGAACTCTCACTTCAGCCGATTCTAGTGCAGACTAGCATACCCGGCGGGATTCTCAAAATTTGGTAAATAACGGGTGTGCTCCTCATATGTGTCGCCTCTTCCCGGATGGATAACAGTATTGGCCTGCGAAGGGTTTAACGCTTCGTCAAACTGAGATACCATACCTTAGCGTATGTAGAGAAGCAGTTATGAACTGGAAAAAAACAATAAACCAAGGCCTGTACTTCGGCCTTGCCATGTCTGCGGCAGACATTTGGAAGGAATGGCACTACGACGGATTGGCATATGGAACTCCGGGCTTTTGGGCCAGATTTACTGGGGATTTTTCACTTTCAATGATTTGTGCGATGGCGGTCTACATCGCAGGCAGGCGTTTTTTTCCCAGGATTTTCGATCCTTCTCGTTTCTTTCGGGCGAATACACAGACAAAAGATTTTTGACCTCTGTAACACTTGCGGTCCACAAAAAGATAGGCCTCCTTCCCCAGCGAAACCGCCTAGATGGAAATTAGAACAGTAGCGAATCGCGGGCGCAAAATCACTTCTCCCAGCCCGCCTGAGTACAGTTTTTGTCGCAAACAGCGCCGAAGATTACTTTGCAGGCGCGGCCATTCCCGCGTGCTGAATCCACGTGGCAATAGTTTCAATCACGTCCTGCTCGACGTGATTCGCCTTATTGTATTCAGCAGGTATTGAAGGCCCCGTGCCGGGCATCAAGAGATGGTTGATCGCCGGAAAAGTTTTGAAAGTTACATTTGTGTGGCCATCGAGCGCTTTTTTCCATAGTGCGAAATCGGTCATGGTCACCTGATAGTCGCGCTGGCCTTGGATGATGAGGATCGGAATCTTCAGGGCCGCCGCGACTTCCGTTGGGTGATACGCGCGGAGGTCGAGCACGTAGCTCGCGGGCAGCGGCGCGCCCATCACATGAACCGTCATGCCCGGTTTTAAATCGGGATTGCGCAACTCCTTCGCGGAAGTTTCCGCATCGTCAATCGCTTTTTGCATTTCCGGCGTGATGGGACCGCTTTGAGATGCAATATAGTGGACCTGCTCCACAATCAGCTCGTCGAGAGTGCGCGAATTTCCCTCGAGCAAAATAATTCCCGCGATTTGCGGATCGCCGGTGGCAATCCGGGGCGCCAGGTAGCCGCCTTCGCTGTGTCCGGCGAGGAAGATGCGGCGCGGGTTGATCTCCGGCATAGTGGCCAAAAGGGCGACCGCGGCGCGTGCGTCGTCAATCGCCTCATCCTTCACGGTCATGGTGTTCGGATCGTCGACCGCCTGCATGCCGTATTTGTGCGTGCGCTTCTCGTAGCGGAGGACGGCAACGCCGCGGCTCGCGAGGCCATCCGCGATGTCCTTGAACGGTTTGTTGGGGCCGATACTTTCGTCCATGTCATTCGGGCCGGAGCCGTGGACGAGCACGAGCGCCGGAAATATGCCGCCGCCTTTTGGAATCGTCACAATACCGGGCAAATCCCAATGCCCGCTATGGACCGTGACGCCGCGCTCTTCAAAAGAATCCAGCTTGGCGTAATCGGGAGGGGTCCAGGGCGAGCGTGAACCCGGCGGCACCGAGGAGAATCCGGCGAGCCTTCCCTGCGAATCGAATACGAGCCGGAACGTCAAGGTAAGCCGCTCGAACGCGCAAGTAACAAGAACAATGTGGTTGCCTGCGACCTCATCATTTTCGACCGACGTGATGGATTGGAACGCGCCAACCTGCGCGATAACGGCATCCCAGCTTGTGCCCAGTTTATCGCCCGGCAAAGCCTGCGCCATTTGCTCCGTGAAGCGCGCCGTCACTCTGTCGAATCGCCTGGCGGCAAGATCGCCAATCACCGCCCGCGCCATCGCCTCATAATCCTGCTGCGCCGGCGCCTGCGCGGCTGCGGTTATTGAAATCAGCATCGCCGCAATCAGCGCGGCTCCAGTCAAACTTCGAATTCGCACGGATTCGCCCTCCGAGAAATACCTTGCCATATCAGGATACGGCAACGGTAGTGAAAAGGATCCACTGTGCGAATCCCGGGGGATTCAAGAGGATTACAATCAGACAGAAGGAGTGATCCTAAAGCATTGGATTGCCGAGCAATTCGCGAGCATCCGCATCTTTCAAAATTCCTTTTTCCGCAAGGAGCCGCACCAATCTCTCGAATCGTTTGGATTGATTCGCCTGCACCCGATGCTCCGGGTCCGTTGCGGCTGCCGCCATCCCATGGACTTGTTGATCTGATGCGCCAGCAATCCAGGATTCCAGCTTTCGGCGATTTTCCTGCGAGATGTAAGTAAACGCCAGGCCCATCCCCAGCCGCAACTGCGAATAGGCTACAACCGCTTCCGCTTCAAACATGTCAGCGCCCTTGCGGAGCCGCAATCGGACAGTCGTCTTGTCGGGGAATGTGTTGATGGTGTCCACGAAGCAGCCAAACATGCAGCAGTCGGACATCCGGCCCGAAATCCTGGCTCCCGCCTGTGACTCGATCAACTCCGCTGCCAGGCTCAGGATCACTCGATCCGATACCCTCCGCTCTTCTCCTTCGGCTCTCGCGGGCTTCCGCGTCCGGGCGCCGTGCTTCGCAGACGAATCTGAAATCGTCATCGCGATTGAGCTCCTTCAGTGGCGTTCATAGCTCGGATCATCACAATTCCCGGGGTTTCCGGTCCAACTCGCGCCGGAGTTGCTCGCCTTCCGATTGGCTGAGCATCCCTTTTCGCATGAGGAGGGTGATCAATTGCCCGACCACGGCGACTTCCACGCCCTCACGATCCTTCATCGAAGGCGCGACATATTTCTTCACGCCGGGGTTGGGACTTGCGGACAGCTCCTGGATCCAACGCGTCAGAAGAGCCTGTTCTTCCCGGCCCATTTCGAGGAATGAGATTCCCATCCCCATGCCCGGCTTGCCGTAAAGAACCTTTGCGTTTGCCTCAAATGTAAGTCCGCCGCGCGAAATTCGTACTCGCACATTTGTGCCGGCGGGAAACGTCGTCACCGCGTCAACGTAGCACCCGCCCAGGCCGAGGTCGGCCGTGCGGCCGGAGACCTTTGCTTCGGTTTCGGGTTCTTCCACTTCCGTATCCGCGTTGATCCCGTAGCGCGGGGCGCGGCGACGCTCGGCGTGATCCGCAACTGCCAAGGCGGCAGTGCGCGAGGTTTTTCCATCAGCGTCCGGCATAAATTGGGCGCTCGTGCTTTCTGAAAGGGGGTTTGCGGTCTGCAATACGCAGTCCGCACAAATCGGAAGGGGACACCTATTTTGCGGCATATTGGTGCGCACCGCAACGCCGGCGTTAAATGGGTATACGGGGAAGTTACGTCCCAGCGCTTCAGTGGATTGCCGGGGATTCTTCCACCAAGTCGTCGGCAGCCGTCGCGGGCCCACCCTGTTTATCGGCGCCGCGCATCTTGCCGCTGGAATCGAGGAAGAAGGATCGGACGCCCGAAGTGCCATATTTAGTCGGCGTGGCGGCCAATTCAAATTGCGTCTCCTTTTCACCTTCTCCGGCAGAGACGATGCGATAACGTAGGGCGTAGCCATCGGTGCGTCCCGCCGCCAATTCTGCGTCGAGGAGGCCCGCGGCCTGATCGGAAATTCCCTCCTTCGGAGGAGGGCCGAGTTGCGCCAGCGATTCCGGAAGTTTCTCAAACGCCTTGTAGTAAGTATTTATTGCCTGCGCGACTTTGCGCAGGGCGGCCATCGCGCCGTCCTCGCGCACTTCCATGTCCTGAGCAGCCCATTCCACGGTTAGCTGGGGAAGGTCGAACATCAGAAGCCCAAGCGAGATGAATTTCCATCCACCGTTACTCAGAATCATCCCAAATTCAATTTTGCGCTCAGCTGTGAGGGCGACAGGAACATAGGCCAGGTTTTCTTCGACACGCGGCGCGCCAATCCGGATCAGGAGAGTGAAAGCCGGCGTCTCACAGTGCACGACCGGGTGGTGGGCCGGGTCCGAACTGAGAAGAGAGCGGCCTGCCTCCTGAAGCAGGACGATTCTCCGAAGAATCGCAACTTGTTGATCGGTGGGGAGCTGCTTGTAATACGCCGCGTTTGTGCGAGTTAGAAATTCCGGAAACCGGGCGGTGTCCTGCCGACAGGCCACGGAGATCATTTCCGCGACCGTCTCGGAGGGGTCCGGCATGCCGGGGGCCACTTGCGCGGCGCGCGCAGCTTGAAGGCCTGAAGTCCCCAGCAGAGACGCAAGCGCCAACGCGCAAATTGCGCCTGTGAGGCCTTTAGGTTCGCACCGCTCGGAGTATCCTCCGCTTCGCATTCGACCTTTCAATTGCCAACTCCCGCCTTTGCCCGCCCGAGAATCGCCGCGAGGTTCTGTGTGAACTTTGAACGGGGCAATACTTCCGCGCATCCTGCCGCCCGGGCTTGTTCGGCCAACTCCGTCTGTACATGAGAGAGAAACGCTATGACGGGTATTTGGTTGCCTGCGGCCTGCAATTCGCGCAAGGCTTCCAGCGGGCCGCCTCGGGCATTCAAGTCGACAAGGATCAGCGCCGGGACGCTGCCCTGCAGTGTTGCGCCTCCGGGAGCCATACGCAATTTTTCGAGCAGATCCTTTCCTGCAGGCACTGCCTCGAATTCCACGCCGGTGTGCCGCGCCGTTTCCGCAATCCGTGCGCGAAAGAAAAGGTCATCCACCAGCGCCAACACGATTCCCATTGCATTCTCCCGAAAAGGACTCCCGCCAGAATAGCATCCGTCGCGCCAATGGCACCATTCCGCGGTATTCGCACGCATTTCGACATCGGCCGGCGGTTTGCGGTATAACGAATTGTTCCGCAATGGAGGGAGTTCATGTCACCGCGCGCCACTTCCGCACTTCCCGGCATCGCCTTGATGGAGCAGACGCCCATTATTATCGAGAAAATTCTTCTCGATGTGCCCGATTCCACGTTGTCCTGGAAGCCCGCGAAGGACCGCTGGTCCATCAATGAAGTCCTTTCCCATCTTGCCGACCTTGACGAGTTTTTCCTCGAGCGGACGCGGCGCATCGCGCAGGAAGATAATCCGTCGCTTCCGGGCTACGACCAGAACGCCGTTTACGCCACCGGCAAATATTCCACCGGCGCGGGCCGCGAGCCATTGAAAAAGTTTTGCCACGAGCGCGACCGCGCGCTTTCTTTCCTGCGTTACGTTCCCGAGGGGGCGCTCATGCGCTTCGGCCAGCACAATGAAATCGGCCGCATCACAATTTCCGACCAGTTGCATGAATGGGCATTTCACGATCTTGGCCACATCAAGCAGATTTCCGAGCTTTACCGCGCGAGTCACTTTTATCCCAAGATGGGCGCGTTCAAGAACTATTACACCGTGAAGCCGTAGCAACGGTCATTTCTGATGGATCGCCGCTCATGAACCGTCTTGCCGCACAGATTCTCTCCGCGTTTGACGCATTGGGGGGAGATTCGCACGACATTTCCGCGCTTGCGGCTCACGCGCGCAGCCGCGCCGCGGGAGAGGAGCAATTGCGCGCGGAGGTGAAGCACCTTCTCGCGCAGGGCCTGTTGCGCGAAGATGCGGGCCAATTTTCCCGAACTGAGGATGGACGACTGGCCATCGCAGGGCCGCGCGACCTGACGCTCTATTCGCGCCCCGGCTGCCATCTTTGTGACGAGGCGAAGAAATGTGTCGCGCCGCTCGCCGCGCGATTCGGCGCGCGAATCCGCGAAGTAAACATTGACGCCGATCCCGCATTGCGCGCCCGCTACAATGAAGAGGTGCCGGTGCTGTTCCTCGGCCCGCGCAAGGTCGCGAAATATACGGTGAATCTCGAGCAGCTGCGCCGCCAGCTTGAAGAAGCAAAGCAGGGAATTGCCTTCACGTATTCGGATGTAGACTCCGCGGGGATCAATCGCGCGAAGAAAAAATGATGTTGCGCCGGCGAGACAGGATTCTTCAGCCGGCGTTTTCGCCGGTCTTTACCGCATTGGAGAGCTTCCGGAGTTCCGATGTCGCGAAGGTCTTGACACTTTTCTCCGGCATGTCACCGGGCCTGCCCTTCACGCGGTCGTAAGCAGTCACGCGGCAGGTTGAGCCGAGCGCTTCGTTGTAATACGTGGGAATGCCCAGAGCCGCGCGCAGCTCCTCGTTGAACTTTCGCAGGTTCACAAGCTGCTCGGCTTGCGCGGGGAGCTTTCTTCCGTCATCAAACAACAGAAATTTTTGGTAGCCCGCATCCCACAGCCGGGTGAATTGTCCATTGATGATGATGGAGGGAAGAATCGTCATCTGGTAAGTGTCTTCCGGTGTGCGGCGGAATTCCGCGCCGCAGCCGTATTTTTCCACGCGGACGACACCGCGAGTGTTGCCCACGGCAAAGCCAAACGTGTGCAATTTTTCAAGAATCAGGGATTCGGCGAACCGCTCTTTTACGTCCCACATGGCTTATTCAGATTAGGGAAGTTGCCGCGCATTGTAAAGATGCCGCGGGCGGCGCACTGCGAAATGAAGCAGGCCGGGTTCGAACCACGTCCTGTTCGATAGCCCCATTGGCTGTTCAACGCTCGAATCCTGCCATTCCCTGCCATTCACTGGAGAATGCCGCTAACCTGTGCTATTTCAATTGAATACGGACGCCCCGCCTCCGCATCTAAGTACCAGGGGCACAGATTAGCCCGCGGTTGTTGTTCTACGGTGTTAGTTCTCGGACTGCTATAACCGTTGACCGGCTGCTTGCCCGCGAAGAATTAATCTCTGGGGGGCGCACTTTCATGAGCGCGCTGGGCCACTCTTTGGTCGAAGACCAACTTCTTCGGACGGCCGAACAGGCCGGAGCAATGGGCACCTCTCTGCTCGACTGCATTGGCCACACTCCGCTCCTCCGATTGGCAAACGTCGCGCGCGAATTTCCTAACATTGAGCTCTACGCCAAGGCGGAATGGTTTAATCCCGGCGGGTCGGTGAAAGATCGCGCCGCCCTCGCGATGATACGCGAAGGCGAGCGCAGCGGTGCATTGCGCGCGGACAAGACCATCCTGGACGCGACGAGCGGCAACACCGGCATCGCTTACGCCATGATTGGCGCGGCCTTGCATTATCCGGTCACGCTCTGCCTGCCGGAGTCCGCATCTCACGAGCGCAAGCGCATCCTGCGCTCTTATGGCGCGGAGATTTTATTCACGCCCGCGGACGAAAGCTCTGATGGCGCGATTCGACTCGCGCAGAATCTTTACGCTGCCGACCCGGCGCGATATTTTTATCCCGACCAATACAGCAATCCGGCAAACTGGCGCGCACATTATGAAACCACCGCTGCCGAAATTTGGGAGCAGACTCGCGGCCGCATTACGCATTTCTGCGCGGGCCTCGGGACCACGGGGACTTTCACGGGCATCGCGCGCCGCTTGAAGGAATTGAACCCGCAAATCCAGTGCGTCAGCTTGCAGCCGGATTCCGGATTTCATGGCCTCGAAGGATGGAAGCACATGGCTACGGCCATCGTTCCGCGGATTTACGATCCGTCGCTTGCCGACGAGAATCTATTTATTCGCACCGAAGACGCTTACCGGATGCTGAGGCGCCTCGCGCGGGAAGAGGGTTTGCTCGTCAGCCCCAGCTCGGCGGCGGCTTTCGCTGGCTGCCTTGCCATTGTGGCGCAAATTCCGCGCGGCGAGCGCGCTGTAGTCGTCACAATATTCCCCGATTCCGCGGACAAATATTTGAGCGAGCGTTTCTGGGAAGATGGAGAGGAATCGGCGACATAAAGCGGCGCCGTTACTGACGCCAGATAAAATGCAAATTCTCTTACTCAACGAAAAGCTCGCCAAGGGAATCCGCGCACACGGTGCCGGGACCTATCCGCACGAATGCTGCGGCGCGCTGCTCGGACTGGATTCCGAGGCGGGCCGCGAAGTCCGGGTATTGTTTCAGCTGGTGAACCGGCGCACCGATTCGCCGCGCAACCGGTTTTCGGTTACGCCGGAGGACGTGCTCGATGCCGAGCGCGCGGCACGCGACGCGGGGCTCGATGTTGTGGGCTGGTATCATTCGCATCCGGACCATCCGGCGATCCCGAGCGAGTTTGACCGCGAGCACGCGTGGCCGTGGTATAGCTATGTGATTGTAAGCGTCGCGAAAGGCGAAGCGCAGACTTTGGCAAGCTGGCGTCTCGCGGATGACCGCATGCGCTTCGAGCCGGAGAAGATCTCCGCCGGCGCGACAGCGAACGCCATGCCCTGAGTGGGCTTTATTTGGAACTAACAGGAGGAACCCCGAAATGGCAGTCAAGGTAATGATTCCCACGCCGCTCAGGCCCTTTGCGGGCAAGAGAGATTCCATCGAATTGAAGGCCGGCACCGTCGGCGAAGCGCTTGGCTCGCTTACAACGGAGTTCAGCGAACTGCGCAAGCACCTTTACACCGATGATGGCCGCATCCGCAGCTTCGTGAACGTTTATTTGAATGACGAAGACATCCGTTATCTCAATAAGGAAAACACGCCGCTCAAAGATGGCGACACCATCAGCATTGTTCCGTCCATCGCGGGCGGGCGCTGAAATTCGGATGGTGCGCGTCCAATCGCGCGATGAATAATGGAAAGGATTCAGTGTATGGCCAGCTTGGCAAAGGTCGCGGAGACGCCGCAGCTTTCAAAAGAAGAAATCCTGCGTTACAGCCGCCACTTAATCATGCCGGAAGTCGGCATGGACGGGCAGCTGAAGCTCAAGCAGGCGCGCGTGTTGTTGATCGGCGCGGGCGGATTGGGTGCGCCGCTTGGCCTTTATCTCGCCGCGGCGGGCGTGGGGCATTTGGGGATCGTTGATTTCGATGTCGTGGACTTCACGAATCTTCAGCGGCAGGTGACTTTTTCAACGAGCGACGTTGGCCGCCCGAAGCTTGACGCGGCGAAAGACCGCCTCTCCGCCATGAATCCGGCAATCGAGATTGCGACTTACGAGACGAGACTCACCAGCGCGAACGCGCTCGACCTATTCCGTGGATATAACATCGTTGTCGACGGCACCGACAATTTTCCCACGCGCTACCTTGTGAATGATGCCTGCGTGCTTCTCGGCAAGCGCAATGTCTATGGCTCCATTTTCCGATTCGAGGGGCAGGTCAGCATTTTCGGCGCGCCGGATGGGCCGTGCTATCGCTGCCTTTATCCAGAACCGCCTCCGCCGGGGCTCGTTCCTTCATGCGCGGAAGGCGGCGTACTCGGTGTGCTTCCGGGAATTGTCGGATCCATTCAGGCAATCGAGGCCATCAAGCTGATACTCGGCGCGGGCGATCCGCTCATCGGTCGTCTGCTTCTCTTCGATGCGCTTGGAATGAAATTCCGCGAATTGAAACTCAAGAAGAATCCGGCATGCCCGCTCTGCGGCCCGAATCCCACCATCACGAAGCTGATTGACTACGAAGAATTCTGCGGCATTCGCGGCGAAGAAGCTCCTGCACCCGCTTCCACTGTGCCGGAAATGACCCCGCGCGAGCTGAAGGCTCGGCTTGATCGCGGCGACGACCTTTTCATCCTCGACGTTCGCGAGCCGCACGAATACCAGATCTGCAATTTGAATGGCTATTTGATTCCGCTTGGAGATGTTCCGAAGCGCGTTAATGAATTGGACAGCTCGCGCGAAATCGTGGCACATTGCCGCAGCGGCAAGCGCTCCGCCGAAGCAGCCGAATTTTTGCGCAAGGCAGGTTTCCGCAAAGTTTGGAATTTGAAGGGCGGGATTTTGGCCTGGTCGGACGAGGTGGATCCGAGCGTCCCGAAATACTGAGAAGCCTTTAACGAACGAAATATCCGGAGAAAAAATGGCCACCAAAATCACCGCTCGCGATCACGGCCCGCTGCTTATCGAAGGCGACTTCGAAATTTATGACATGCAGGGCAACAAGTATGGCCTCGCGGGCCGCACCTCCATCAAACTCTGCCGCTGCGGCCATTCCGCCAACAAGCCCTTCTGCGACGGCGCCCACAAGCAATGCGGCTTTCAAGACCAGTCACTGGCCCGGGAGCTTCCGCCACCCGCGCCGAAGCCCTAATGCATTCCAGCGGCGTCTCTGCCGCCACTTTATGTCGGTTTAGGAAGCAGTCTACATAGGTCTAGACCCCTGTTTCAAAGCACACTTTCAGATTGGGAAGCGTCTAACCCAATCTGACACCAATTTACACGCCCGCGTATTCTTGGCCACGCCAGTAGTCCCAATGTTTTTCCATTCCCTCTCGTAAGCCATTGAGTTTACAGGTACTTCCCCGTTGGGAAAACTTCTTCCATAAGGCCTCGAACATGCTCCTCTGTGAAACCGCCTGTGCCTGCCAGGCACTATTGGAATGCTTGTGAATGCATTGAAGAGACTCGGAAGCCTGCTCAGCCGATTTCGCTGGGTGTTCGCCTTGGCGGGCGCGGCGTGTTCGCTCGTCCTGTTGAGCTGGCTGCGCGCCGCGCACCTTTCTTTTGAGCCGCTGCAATACGTCTCGCTCTCCCTTTTTGGAAGTTTGCTGATTCTCACATTCTCTGCGAACGCGCTCGTCCGATTCCGCGGCACGCATGACCGCATTTCACTTATCCTTGCCCTGGGTTTTGCGCTCGCGGCACTCATCGAGACTGGCGGAAATTACGATTTGTATTCGGTGTTTTACGGCGGCGCTGCGCTGCCGGCACACGTGCCTCTCGCCTGGATGGTGAGCCGCACTGTTCTTGGAGTGTTGCTGTTGCTCGCGCTGGTGGTGGAGCGCCGCCTGCCAAGTTCGCGTGAACCCGGCCGCGAAATCGCCGTCGCTTTTATCATCGTCGGCGGCACGGCTTATTTGACCAGTGCTGCATTTCTGAGCATGCCCTGGCGAATTACGATTCACTCCAGTTGGTTTATCGCGCGTCCGTGGGAACTTGTCCCAGCTGCCCTTTTCCTCGCGGCGGGGTTTGGATTCCGGCGCAGATTGCAGCGCACGGCATCCGCGTTCGATAAGGCGCTTTGCTGGACCGCGTGGCTCAACGTTGCCTGCCACATCGCCGCGATGCAATCGGAAAGCCTCCTTGACGGACCTTCCATGCTGGCGCAGGTCTTGAAAGTTTCGAGTTACGGCGTCCTGCTCGGTGGGGCGCTCGTGGATAACGCACGTTTGTTTGACCAAGTCCGGCGCATGGCGGTGACGGACCCGCTCACCGGCCTCGCGAACTACCGCACCCTCATTAATGCGCTCCAAAGCGAAATGGAACGCTCTCGCCGTAGCGGCAGGCCCTTTGCCGTAGCGCTTTTTGATTTGGACGGATTGAAATCCGTCAACGATCGCTTCGGCCATCTGGTCGGATCGCGCGCGATCTGCCGCCTGGCGAATGTGCTTCGCATGCATTGCCGCTCGACGGACACCGGCGCGCGTTACGGCGGCGATGAATTCGCGATTGTGCTGCCCGAAGCGAGCGCCGAAGCCGCCCTGCGTGTGGCTCGCCGCGTCCGCGAAAAGCTTGCCAGCGATCCGGAAATTCCGCAGCTCACCGTAAGCTTTGGAGTTGCTGTTTTTCCACATGATGGGGATTCAATCGAGAAGCTGCTTGGGGCGGCCGACCGCGACCTTTATCGAATGAAAGGGCACAGCGACGGCGTGCTCAGCTTCGCGCGCATCGCGGTGTGTTTGTAAGAAAAAGATCCAACTGGGGGGATTGTGGACAAAGTGAAAGGCGCCCCTCGCGGGGAAAAGAGATTTCCGATGGCGGTGGCCGTGCAAATATCGGGTAACGAGAGCGCTCCCGGCGTGGAAACCACGTTCACCGAAAACGTCAGCGCGCGTGGCGCCCGCGTCACGACGTCGCGTCACTGGCTGCCGAATGAACGCATTCTGCTGCTCTCGCTGCCTGGAGATTTTCGCGCCCGTGCGCGGGTCGCATATTGCCAGCGTGATGCCGACGCAGGTTATGCCATCGGCCTGGAATTCCTGGAGCCAAGCGGCCATTGGGTGATTGACCCATCCGCGGCTCCGGAAAGAACGCTAAACCGGTAAGGAGGAGGAACTCGCGAAGACAATAAACTGGCGCAACTTTTCATAGAAGCGCCGGACGCTGCCAGGCAGGCGGCGTCCGGCGCTTTCGTTTTTCCGGCGCGCAAACTTGAAATTTCGAACTTAGATCCGCCCCGCGGTTCCCGCGTTACTGGATGATTCCCACGGAAGGCGGCGGCATGGGGGCGTCTTTGATCGGCCCAAATTGCGCTTCATACCGCGCCAGATTGTCGCCCAGCGCCTTCCAGAGCCGCTTGGCATGGCCCGGGCTTACGATCTGGCTGGACACAAGTTTCCCCTGCGGCGCGCCCGCGCTTGAGTTCGGGAAAATGTAGATGAAGTTCAGCGTGAATTCCTCCGGGCCGTGGTGGATCATCACCAGGTTGCTGTATTGCCCGAGCAGTTCCTTCTCGTCGGCTTTGATCTGCACCTGCTGCTGTTTCGCGGCTTCGTCCATCTTGCTCCTCCCGGAAGTGCGCAACTGAAGAGGGCAGAAGTATAGCAAACACGAAGCCGCCCCGCGCGGCGTGCGTCTTTGCGCACAAGTCGGATTGACTCCGGAAATAGTTAATGCTAGTTTATTCGCAGAGTTTATTGCAGTTAATCGATGACGCCGAACCCTGCTCCAACCGAGGCCCCTTCCGAAGTGAATGGCTTGGAAACTCCACCGCCCTCTTCCGCCGTTCCCGCGGCGGCTCCCCCACTGTCGCCTTCTCTTCCGGAAGTCCACCGCTCCATCCCAATATTTTCTGATGCGTCTTTCTGGCGCAAAATGCTCGCATTCGCCGGCCCGGGCTACCTGGTCGCTGTCGGATACATGGACCCCGGCAACTGGGCCACAGACATCGGAGGCGGATCGAGGTTCGGTTACACGCTCTTAAGCGTTGTGCTATTGAGCAGTCTGCTGGCGATGTTCCTGCAAGCGCTTTCCTTGAAGCTCGGGATCGCCACCGGACGCGATCTCGCACAGGCGTGCCGCGAACATTACTCGCGCCGCACGTCGATTGTCCTTTGGGTGCTCTGCGAAATCGCCATCTCCGCATGCGACCTCGCCGAGGTGCTTGGATCAGCCGTTGCGCTGAAATTGCTGTTCAATTGCCCATTGTTCTACGGCGTGCTGATCACCGGCGCCGATGTCTTGATCATCCTCGCGCTGCAGGGCCGCGGTTTCCGCTGGATTGAGGCGCTGGTCATCACTCTGATCGGCACGATCGCCGCCTGTTTCGCGTATGAAATTTTTTTCGCGCGGCCGCTTTGGATTGAGGCGGCGGGCGGATTCCTGCCGCGCCTGGAGATCCTGCGCAACCGAGAAATGCTTTACATCGCTATCGGGATTTTGGGCGCGACGGTGATGCCGCACAATCTCTATCTGCATTCCAGCATCGTGCAGACGCGCGCCTTCGGCGCAGGGAGGGAATCGAAGCGCGAAGCAATCAAATTTGCCACGCTCGATTCCACGCTCGCGCTGGGGTTCTCGCTCTTTGTGAACGCCGCAATTCTCGTCCTCGGCGCCGCGGCATTTCATCACAATGGATTCACGCAGGTCGCCGAAATCGAGCAGGCCTACAAACTGCTTACGCCCGTTCTTGGCGTGAGCCTCGCGAGCGGAGTCTTCGCCTGGGCGCTTCTTTTCTCAGGGCTGAATTCGACGCTGACCGGCACGCTCGCCGGACAGATCGTCATGGAAGGGTTTCTGCACATTCGGTTGAAGCCCTGGCTGAGGCGTCTGGTCACGCGCGGATTGGCGATTATTCCGGCGGTAATCGTAATCGGCATCATGGGGGATGGCGGCGTGATGCGCCTGCTCATCCTCAGCCAGGTGATCTTAAGCTTTCAGCTTCCCTTCGCCATTATCCCGCTCGTGCAATTCACCAGTGACCGGTCAAAAATGGGTGAATTTACCAATCGCCCGTGGGTCACGGCGCTGGCCTGGGCGACCGGCGCCGCCGTCATCGCTCTCAATGGGCTGTTGCTTTACCTTATTTTCCGCTGACCCGATTCAGCCGGAATACTGGCGTGACTCCCCGCGTATTTGTCTATGTAGAATTGAGAACTCAATTCTGAATAACGCGGCGCGGCTTTTCCGCGTCTTATGTAATCATGGGAATTCAGATCGGCTAATCCAATTCTTCATATGGAGGCACTGCGAACTTCATGAGGCTCACAAATTTCTGGAGAAGAAACGCAATCACTTTTGCTGCCCTCGCCGCCGCCTTGCTCCTCGCCGGATGGGCCTCGGCGATGGATAAGGATTGGCCAGTCCCGCCCGAAGCGAAGAAAATGAAGAATCCCGTCGCGCCCAACGCCGATAATCTTGCCACCGCCCGCGCCATTTACACGGACAAGTGCGCCAAATGCCACGGCGACAAAGGCGCCGGCGACGGCCCCGAAGCGGACATGTACACGCCCGCGCCTGCCGCGTTTAATGACGCGAAGATGATGAACGGAATGACCGACGGCGAGATTTTTTGGAAGATGACGCAGGGGCGGAAGCCGATGCCGTCATTCAAAATGGAGTTGACCGACGAGCAGCGCTGGGAGCTTGTGAATTTCCTGCGCACGTTTGTGCCGAAGACGCCCGCAGGGCGCGGAGGCAGGTAGGCGTCGCGCAAAAATTTCGGAAGCGAACAGATACCTTCTTCCTGCCGCCAAGAAAATAAAGCCCCCAGGCTCCTGCCTGGGGGCTTTGCAAATTCTAAGTGCCCTACTTTACTTGTGCCAGCGCCTGCGCAACTTCATTCAAATCCGGGACGACGGGAATATCGTAACTCTTGAACCACGCTACGTTGCCTGTCTTGTTGATGATGGCGATGGCGCGGCCGGTGATTCCCTTGTCGGCAAGATAGACGCCGAATTTTTCGGCCACAGCGCCACGCGGTTGGAAATCGGCCAGCAGCGGGTAGTGAATTCCCATTTTCTCGGCGTAGGCCTTGTGCGACCACGCGCTATCCACGCTTAGTCCGAGCACCTGCGCGTCGAGCGATTCAAATTTCTTCATGTCGTTCACAAAACACGCATGCTCATTCGTGCAGACTGGACTCCAATCGAGCGGATAAAACACGATCACCACATTTTTCTTCCCGCGATAATCCGCGAGCTTTACTTCCTGCATGCTCTGGTCTTTCAGCGTGAAATCCGGAGCGGGTTGTCCCACCGATATCGCCATTTTTCTCTCCATTGATTGAACTGGATGATTCGCGCGAAGCGAATTGCTTGCGTAACTCTCAAATAAGACCGACTCATCATAGCACTGGCGAGGAATGCCCAGCGAATCCGGCTCCGCCGCAAAAGAATTGGCGCGGGGCGCCTGTTTGCGTCAAGATAGCTCTACCGGAGAACACGCCGCGGCAATCGCGCGGCTTCACAAACCTCGATGCAGCTTCGCGATATCGTCGAAAAGTACCGAAAGCTGGAGTGGGATTTGGGCAAGCCCGTGGAGCTTTCCCGCTTCGGCCTCACGCGCGAGGAGACCGAGCGCGTTTTCAGCATTTTCGATGAGGACTATCACATCAGCCGCTTCTTCCACTTCACAAATGCCGCGAACGCTGCGGGTGCGGGCGCCGGCGCTGCCGGTTCATCCAAACGCACCGCGCCAGCCACGGCCTATTCCATCAACGGCTTTCCTTACACGCACGTCACAATTGACGCCGCGATCAGCGAAATTCTCTGAATTATGAGTTGGGATGGAAATTGAACCGGGGATTTGAATCTACCGCGAAGCCGCGCCTACGGCGCCAAGTCGCTTCGCCAATCGCATCTGTTCCTCGCGCAGCCCCGTGGGCAGCGTTTCGCCAAACTTCGCGAGGAACGCGCCAATTTCTTCCTGTTCAGTTGCCCAATCGGAGGAATTAACCTCGAGCAACTCGTCGATTGTTTGCGAAGAGATGTCCAATCCATCCAGCGTCAGCGAATTCGGCGTGGGCACGAATCCAATCGGAGTCTCCTCCGCCTCGGCGCGGCCTTCGGTGCGCTCGAGGATCCATTTCAGGACGCGCACGTTTTCACCGAAGCCCGGCCACAGGAATTTTCCGTCGGCGCCTTTGCGAAACCAGTTTACGTGAAAGACTTTCGGCGGATGTGGGATGCGCTTGCCCATTTCCAGCCAGTGACGGAAATAATCGGCCATGTTGTAGCCGCAGAAGGGAAGCATCGCCATCGGATCGCGCCGCGTCACGCCGACCTTGCCCGTCGCCGCCGCCGTTGTTTCGGACGCCATCCCCGCGCCCACGAATACTCCGTGCTGCCAGTCAAAGGCTTCGTAAACAAGCGGGGCAAGCCGCGCGCGGCGGCCGCCGAAAATAAACGCGGAGATAGGAACGCCCTGCGGGTCCTGCCATCGCGGCGAAATGCTTGGCGATTGTTCCGCAGGAACCGTGTATCGCGAATTCGGCTGAGCCGCAGGCCCCCGCGACGGATACCACGGCCGTCCCTGCCAATCCACCAAACCTTCCGGGGGAGCAGTCTCGATTCCTTCCCACCAGGGCTCGTTGGAGGGCGTCATCGCGACATTCGTGAAAATCGAATTCTTATGAAGCGCGACCATTACATTCGGGTTGGTTTTCAATCCGGTGCCGGGCGCAACACCAAAGAAGCCCGCTTCAGGATTAATCGCGTGCAGATATCCGTCCGCGCCGACGTGCATCCATGCGATGTCGTCGCCGACGGTCCACACGCGATAACCGGAGCTCTCGAGCGCAGAGACCATCATCGCGAGATTTGTTTTGCCGCAAGCGCTTGGAAACGCCGCGGCCATGTACGTCACCTTGCCCGTGGGATCTTCGAGGCCGAGGATGAGCATGTGCTCGGCCATCCAGCCCTGCTTTCGCGCGAGGTAACTCGCGATGCGCAGCGCAAAGCATTTTTTCCCGAGCAGCGCGTTGCCCCCGTAACCCGAGCCGATGCTCCAGATCAATTTTTCTTCCGGGAAGTGCGCGACGAAGCGGCGCTCCGGGTTCAGGTCGCCGAGCGAATGCAGACCGGGCACAAAATCATCCGAGTGACCGAGCTTCTCCAGCGCTACGCGGCCCATGCGCGTCATGATGCGCATGCTGGCCGCGACGTACGCGCTATCCGTCACTTCCACGCCGATGCGGCTCATGGGCGAATCCGCCGGGCCCATGATGTACGGGATCACGTACATCGTGCGGCCCGCCATCGCGCCCTCAAAAAGTTTCCCGATTTGCTGCTTCGCGTCAGCCGGCGCCATCCAGTTATTCGTTGGCCCGGCATCTTCTTTTTTGGAGGTGCAGATGAATGTGACTTTTTCCGTGCGGGCGACGTCGTTCGGGTCGCTGCGGTGCAGGTAACAATTCGGGTAGGTCTGCGGATTCAGAGCAAGCGTGCGGCCTTCGCGCAGCATCGTGTCAAAAAACTGCTGCTGCTGCGCGTCCGAGCCGTCGCACCAGAGGATGCGCTCCGGGCGAGTCATCCTCGCGGCTTCTTCAACCCACTTTTCCAGCGGTGTGGACAACACGCCTCCTGGCCAAAATTTTGAAAATGTCGCCAGGTTATGCAGGATGTACCGGGCGAGAGGGAACCGGCTGCCGCGCCAGCGCTTGGCCGCGCGCGCACCCAAACATGAAAAAGTCTATTGTACCGCGCACCGCATGGCAAGCCGCACAGTGCGATTGTGCCTCCGGTTGGTATACGAAGCTGTGACGGCAATCACTCCACCTGCCGACGCACCGCACGTCGCACCATGTATAATTGCCCTATGTACGCGCAAAAGCTTGCCGTCGAAATTACCGTGGGCGATGAGCGCAAGCTCTGCCCGCTCGAATGGCTTGACGCTTTCTGCATGAGGAATTTCACTAACGACGCCGCTTTTGATGACACGCTACCGACAGGCGAAGGCCGCCTTGAAGCGAGCTTTCGGGTTGTGCCCGCGCATCTGGCGACGGCGCTCGAAGCCTGGCTCACACAACGCGGCAAGGGAAATGGAAAGCCTATTCACGTGGAAGTTCACGCGGCTTGACCCGGTTGGCGCAGCACAATCCTCACACCAATAATAAATCTGCCACGCATTTCAAAGGGAGAAATGAAATTATTTCGGTCGGAAGCAAATTAATTTGCGGTCAGCGCCGCGGCTTCTTCCGCGCGCTTGAATGAAGCGATTGCCTTGCGTATCGCGGGCAGCGCATTCAGCGCGGCCGATTCGCCGGCGGCAATCAATTCCGGCGTTCGCTCAAATTCGTCCCACAGCACCTGCATTACTTCCGGCTCGATCACAACATCGGCGTGGCGCCGCCAGGTAAATTCGCTGGTTTGTTGGACGATCGTGAACGCGCGGCCGATGATCTCGAACATGCTCTTCGGGTGCACTTCCACGATGCGGCTCGAAAGGTTCACGGCGATCACGATATCGGCGCCGGCGCGCCGCGCCCCTTCCACCGGCACGGGCTCGGTAAGAAATCCGTCCACAAGTACCCGGCCATTCAGATTGACCGGCACAAAAAGTCCCGGATAGGCGCACGACGCGCGCACCGCTGTGCCCAGGTCACCCTGCGAGAAGTAAACGGTGCTGCCCGCGCCGAGGTCCGTCGCGGCAATCACCATCGGTACGCGCAAATCTTCAAACCGCTTTGCGGTCGCAAATCGGGCAAGAAATTCCTCGAGTTTCTGGTTGCTGGCCAGACCCAGCCGGGAAAGCGTCCAACGCCCGAAATCGGTGAAGCGCGTAATCTTCGACTGGTGCTCCATTTCAGCAAGGGTTGTTCCCGAGGCGTACGCCGCGCCAATCAGCGCGCCGACGCTCGTCCCGGCAATCACGTCAATCGGTATGTGGTGCTCTTTGAGCACGCGCAGAACGCCGATGTGCGCGATTCCCCGCGCGAATCCGCCCGAAAGGGCCAGACCCACGCGCGGCATCGGCGACCTCTGCGATGGTCCGCTGTAAGCGAAATCGCGCAGGCGGCCTACGCCTCCGGTGAGCCAGTCAAACATGCCGCCCATGAACTTGCGTCTCCCTACCATATTGGAAAGCGTAACCGTCCTGCGAGATGCCTGGGACACTGGTTGACCCCGCCATGTCGCAACTGTAATCTCCTTTGAGGCAGGGCTCGGACTGTTGCAATCTTTCGGAAAGGTCCCGGGATGAAATATCACATTCAGCAGGTTGCTGTCCTCGGCGCGGGCACCATGGGAGCGCGAATCGCGGCGCATCTGGCCAATGCAGGCGTGCCGGTTTTTCTGCTGGACATCGTGCCGCCCGAATTGAACACCGCCGAGAAAGCTCGCGGCCTCACGATGCAAAGCCCGGAAGCGCGCAATCGTTTCGCGCGCGCCGGAATTGACGCCGCGCTGAAATCGCGTCCTGCCGCTTTCTTCACCGCCGAAACCGCCAAGCGGATACAGATCGGTAATTTCGAGGACAATCTCGACTGGTGCGCGCAAGCCGACTGGATCGTTGAAGTGGTCGCCGAAAATTTGGAAATCAAGCGCGCGCTTCTCGAAAAAGTCGAAAAGCATCGCAAGCCTGGCACGCTGATCACCACAAACACTTCCGGCCTGCCCGTGAACAGCATCGCCGCGGGACGCAGCGAAGATTTCCGCCGCCACTGGGCGGGCACTCACTTTTTCAATCCGCCGCGATATATGAAGCTGGTCGAAGTAATTCCCGGCACAGAAACACTGCCCGAAGTTGTCGAGACGCTTTCCAACTTCTGCGACGTTGTGCTTGGCAAGGGCGTCGTGATTGCAAAAGACACGCCCAATTTCATCGCCAATCGCATCGGCACTTTTTCCGTGATGAATTCTCTTCGCTTGATGGACGAGCTGGGCATGACCATCGAAGAAGTTGACGCTTGCACCGGCCCCGCGCTTGGCTGGCCGAAATCCGCGACGTTCCGCACCGCGGACATCGTCGGCCTTGACGTGCTCGTTCACGTGGTGCGCAACATCTATGACAACGTGCCGAATGACGAATCGCGCGAGACCTACCGCATCCCTCCACTGATCGACGAGATGCTCAAGCGCGGCTGGCTCGGCGAAAAATCCGGCCGCGGCTTCTATCAGCGCGTGAAGAAAGACGGCGAAAGCGAAATCCTCACGCTCGATCCCAAGACGATGGAATATCGCCCACGGCAGAAAGCGCGATTCGCAAGCATCGAGATGGGCCGCACAATTGACGACACGCGCGAGCGGCTGCGCGCGATCCTTGGTCCCGTCATTGCCGGACAGCCGGGGGACAAAGCTCAAAAATTTCTGTGGGGGTTGCTTTCGCGCGCATGCCTTTACGCCGCGCGGCGCGTCCCGGAAATTGCGGACAACATCGTGGATATTGACCGCGCCATGCGCTGGGGGTTCGCGCAGGAGATGGGCCCGTTTGAGGTGTGGGACACGCTCGGCGTCGAAGCCGTCGCGAACAAACTCACGCAGGAAGGCGAATCGCTTCCGCCGATCGTCACGAAGCTCCTCGCCTCCGGAAATAAATCGTTCTATCGCAGCGAGCGCGGAAAACTTTCATGCTTCGATCTCGCGTCCGGCAATTACAAGCCGGCCGCCGAGCCGCCGGGATTAATTCTGCTTTCTTCTCTGAAGCAGGCAGGCGCAATCGTTGAGAAGAATTCAGGCGCAACACTTGTGGATTTGGGCGACGGCGTCGTCTGCTGTGAATTCCACACCAAGATGAACGCGCTCGGCGGCGATATCGTTGCCATGCTGCATGCGGGCGTGAAGCGCCTGCAGTCCGATTTTGACGCGATGGTCGTCGCCAATCAGGCCGCGAATTTTTCCGCGGGCGCGAACCTCATGCTGCTGCTCGTTGCCGCGCAGGAAGAAGAATGGGACGACATTGATTTTGCTGTCCGCACGTTTCAGGGCGCGACGATGGCGCTCAAATATGCGCCGCGCCCGGTTGTCGTCGCGCCGCAGGGACTCGCCATCGGCGGCGGCTGCGAAATCGGCTTGCACGCCGCTCGTATTCACGCCGCAAGCGAGGCTTACATCGGACTCGTCGAAACCGGCGTCGGGCTGATTCCGGGTGGTGGCGGATCGAAAGAGATGGTGATTCGCTCGAATGAACATGCCGCAGGCCTCGAGGATCTGGATTTATTTCACGCGATGAAGCCAATCTTTGAGAATATCGCGATGGCTCGCGTGGGCACGAGCGCGGAAGAATCGCGCGGCCTTGGCTACTTGCGCCCGGGCGATCTCGTTTCGCTCAATCGCGACCGGCTTGTCGCTGACGCAAAAGCCACGGCGCTTGCGCTTGTGCGCTCGGGCTGGAAGCCGCTTGCCGCGAGCGTGGCCGAAGGCGCGGCCCGGCCCGAAGTTCGCGTTCTCGGCGAACAACTCGAAGCCGGAGCGAAGCTCGCTATTCACATGATGCTGCGCGGCGGTTACGCCAGCGAATATGACGCGCACGTCGCGCGCAAGCTTGCACACGTGCTCGCCGGAGGCGCGCTCTCCGCGCCGCAAATGGTCTCCGAGCAATATTTGCTCGATCTCGAACGTGAGGCGTTCGTCTCCCTTTGCGGAGAACGCAAAACGCAGGAACGCATCGCACACACCCTAAAAACGGGAAAACCACTCAGAAACTAGATCACACTTTCTCGAAATTCATAGGTTGGATTTTTGTGCATCGCAAATGAAAAGCCGGGCGGAGTCCATCCGCCCGGCCATAAGTCCGCTTGGCCTCAGCCTTCAGGCAATGTGGGAGAGACGACTTACTTCACCATTGCGGTTTGTGACCGGACGGCCTGCCACTTGCCGCCGCGGTTGGCAAACACATCCATCCACACATATTTCCCGCTGGTATCTTTGCCCTTGCCCATGCTCTTTTCGGTGTCGCTGCCCTGCACGATGGCAACGCTCCCAACCACTTTGACGGTCATGGGTCCAAAATCGAACGCAGTAAGTTTTGACGCACCGGACTTGATGTCCGCAAGATAAGCAACCTTGTTTTCTGTTTTTCCGTCGGGGCCGATGCCGACCCAGTCGTCGGCAAGAACTGCGCCGACTTTGTCCGCATCATTGGCCATCGATCCATCCGTCCAATCGTGTTCAAGCTGCTTCACGGAATCCGAAATGCTCGGGCCAGCGGGAGCCTTGGAGGACGTCTTTGCTGCCTGGGCATACGCCAGCCCAACACACGCACATACCAACAGAATTGTTCCCAATACCTTCTTCATTTTTTCATTTCTCCTATTCGATTTTTGCAACCTGAATGCAGGCCTGCGAACCTGGGGCCGAGTCTATATGTCCCTGCGGGATTGTCAATTGATATTAAGAATTGATACTAGGGCGCGCGATAAATTTGAAAAGTCAATTTGCCGGATTGTGCCGCCGCTGGTGGTGCGTCCAATGGATAGCATCAATCTACCCGTCCCGTCACACGCGGGCGGCGCGGATCCGCCCCGCGCGGATCGCCCGAAGAAGCGCGGCGTAATCGCGCTCGGTCTGATCGGCGTAGGCGCACGCAAATTTTGTGATTGCTTCGTCGAACACTTCATTCTTGCCGAGATAGCCCGCGATTTTCGCCGCGTCGCCGGTGCGCGCATGGGCTCGCGCCAGCGCCCAGCCGCAAATGGCCGGGTACTCCAGCCAATCGTCCTTTGAGAGTTGCAGCGGATCGATGGCCATTTTCATGTCGCGGAGCTGGCGAAAATAAAAATCGTCGCCATCGGTATGGTTCGTCCAACCAAGAAACGGGTCGCTTGCCGATTGCAGCATCCGCTGGCCCACCACGACGCGCTCGCCATGGTTGGAAAATCGGCTCCTGCCCGCATACGGCTCAAGCACGGAGGCGCTCGCTTGCTTCACTTGCAGGAATAGTGGGTCGTCGGTATCCGCCATCAGGAGCACCACGGAGCAGCGTGTCCCCACGCTCCCGACTCCGACCACTTTCCGCGCGACGTCAACAATCCTGTAGCGGTCGAGGATCACGCGGCGCTCTGGCGAAAGAGTTTGTCGATATCGGCGCGCGGTTTCGCGGACATACTCTTCGATTTCCGCGCTGTTCCGCGAATGGTACACAAGCGGCGGATGGTCGCAGATGCGGCGCTCTCCGCGATAAAGCTCCGTGAACTTGGGCAGGAAATGCGCCGCCGTTCCCCGTCGAGCCTTATCCTCAAGCTTTCGCCATCTCTTCTTGGATGAGCGGGCCGTTGCCATGCGCATCAGAACGTTCGCTCCGAGGTGCATGAACCACACATCAAGCGCGCGCATTCCGGCGAACTCGCGCATGCGCGTGCGGTAAGACTCCACCGCGATTCGCGCGGAATCGGCGCACTCGCGCTCGCGCGCCCCGGCCACGCGCCGCGCGACGACAATGCTCGCCGCCAGCCTCTTTACGTCCCATTCCCACGGCGCGGGTAAAGTCTCGTCAAAGTCGTTGATGTCAAAGAAGAGTTCGCGCTCGGGCGTGCCAAACCCGCCGAAATTTGAGACGTGGCAATCCCCGCAGGCCTGCACGCGGATTCCGGTCACGGGCGTGCCCGCAAGATCGCGCGCCATCACCGCCGCGGAGCCGCGCAGAAAACCGAATGGTGAAAGGCTCATCCGGCCGTACCGGATGGGGAGAAGGTCGGACACGCGTCCCTTGTCGGTCGCTTTCAATTGCGTTACTGGGTCCGGACGAGAATCGGGCGCTGTCCATTTCGCGTGCGAGGTGCGCGGAACTTTTTCGCGAATCGCCTTCCCCGCGGCCATGCGCGCTTCGCGGGATGGGCCCTGCTTTTCAATCGGGGCAGAAGCCCCGAGCGCGACTTCCCGTGATTTCAACTTTTTCTTATGAATGTTTGACCGGGTCATCCAAAGCTTCCTCAAACTCAATACGGTTCGCCGTCCCGAGCGGGCATTGTATATCGGCTGTTCATGGAAGTCGGGTTGCTGATGAGGGAAGGTGGCGGAAATCTGCTTGACGGAAAATAGCTATTAATCTAGACTAATAATCTAGATTGATATGAAGAGGAGTCTCTATGCGAACGGTGGGCCTGTTTGAGGCGAAACAAAAGCTTTCGGAACTGGTGGAAAGGGCTGAGGATGGCGAGCGTATTGGCATCACCCGCCGTGGCAAGCTCGCCGCGATCATCGCGCCTCCGCAAACCGTAGAGGATCTTAAGAAAGTTTTTGAGGAAATCGAGCAGATCCGCAAGCGCGCGAAACGCCCCCGTGGGTTTTCCGCCAAAAAACTGATTGAACAGGGGCGAATTTGACGAAATTTGTCCTCGACGCTTCCGTTTCCTTGGCATGGTTTGTTGACGGCCCAGTTCCTCCATACGCGGAGCATGTGCGCAATTTAATTTCGCGCGGCGCGAAATCAGTCGTCCCCATGCTGTGGCATTTGGAGATGGCCAACGGCTTTGCCATGTCTGAGCGCCGTGGAATCCTCACTCGATCCGATTGTGACCATTGCCTTATCCAAATCGACATCCTCGTGAAACAAGCCATCGAAAGCGATGCGGATTCTCTGAGCGTGCGGCGTGCCTTCCTGCTGGCGCGGCAATATCAGCTTTCCGCTTATGACGCGGTCTATCTCGAAACAGCCCTCCGCCTCAAGCTTCCCCTCGCAACTCTCGATAAGAAGCTCGCGGCCGCTGGCCCGGGCGCGGGCGCAACATTGCTCGAGTGAGCCGCGATGTCCGCAGCCTCTCAACTATCTGCGATAGCAGATCTTTCATGGTCCGCGCTCTCGACACCTATACCGCGCTTGACACTCTTCAAACCGACGGATAGCATCCCCCGTCTGCATCAAGCATTACCGGGGCCCGAACGCTGAACCATTCAAGCCAATTATCGAAGGAGCCTTTCATGCGAGTTCGAGGAGTCCGCAGGATTCTGCCTGCACTCGTGGCCGTCACATGCGCGCTGATCGTGTGGGTTGTTCTTGCCGCACATCACGCTCATGCCGACGAGCCGCCTTTCTTCGCAATTAAAAATGCCCGGATCGTACCAGTTTCCGGGCCGATGATTCCGAGCGGGACGATTGTCATTTCGCACGGCGTTATCCAAGCCGTGGGAACGAACGTCACAGTCCCGCCTGAGGCGCGTGTAATTGATGGTTCGGGGATGACTGTCTACCCCGGGCTGATTGATGCGGGCACCGATGTCGGCCTCGGCGCCGTTGCAGCAACTGCCGGCGGCGGTGGGCGCGGCGGAGGTGGGGGTGGTGGTGGCGGACGCGGCGCGGCTGGCGCAAACGTGCCGCTTTCGATGGGGCCGGAGGACCGCCCCGCGACGACTCCGTGGGAAAACGCCGCGGACATGCTGCACTCCGATGACGCTCGCATAGAAAGCTGGCGCAATGCCGGATTTACAACCGCACTCGTGATTCCGCGCAACGGTTATTTCCCCGGTCAGGCGGCCATCGTCGATTTCGGCACTGCCGAGCGTGAAGAAGAGCTCGTTGTGAAAACTCCCGCGGCGCTGCCCATAAATTTGACGGGCGGGCGCGGCGAGTATCAGGGATTTCCGAGCGCGCTGATGGGACAACTTTCCTATGTGCGTCAGGTTTTTATTGACGCGCATTGGTACGCCGATGCGATGCAGGCCTACGAAGCGCATCCCCAGGGCAGGGAACGGCCCGCATACGATCACACCGACGTTGTCATCGGCCATGTGCTCGCAAATAAAGAACTCGTAATTTGGCCCGCCGAAACGGATACGCAGATTCTTCGTGCAATCCGGATGGCGCCGATGCTCGGCGCGCGCTGGGCTCTCAGCGGCGCTCAACAGGGTTATGTAGTCCCGAATGAGATTGCCGCCGCGAATGTTCCAGTGTTCATCAACGTGAATTGGCCCACTGCCGCCGCAGGCGGCGGAGGCGGACGCGGAGGAGGCGGTGGCGGCGGACGCGGCGGAGGAGAAGAGGGCGATACGTTGCGCACACTTCGCTTCCGCGATCGCGCCCCTTCCACGCCCGCGCTGCTCAACAAGGCCGGCGTAAAGTTTGCGTTCATGTCGGGCGGCGTCACAAATCCAAAGGACACCTTGCGGAACGTCGCGAAGTCCATCGCCGCCGGTTTGCCCGCCGACGTGGCGCTGCGCGCGATGACGCTTGGCGCTGCTGAAATCCTCGGCGTGTCCGACCGGCTCGGCAGCATCGAGGCGGGGAAAATTGCAAACCTCGTCGTCACCGATGGCGACATTTTCGCGGACCGCACAAATGTGAAATACGTTTTCGTTGACGGCCAGTTCTACATACCGCCACCGGCGGTGGTAGCGCCGGCAGGCGGCCGCGGCGGCAGAGGCGGAGGCGGGCCGGTTGCCGCGGACATGAGCGGCACGTGGACGCTCAGTTTCACGACCGAGCAAGGCCCTGACACCGCGACTGCCGTTCTTCAAATGATGCAGGATGGCACCTTGAGCGGGACGGTTAGCTCACAAATGGGCACGGCCCCGGTGTCGCGTGGCCGGCTCAATGGCAATAACTTTCAATTCTCAATCGTGATGCAAATCCAGGGTGCGGATACTCCCGTTGACTTCAACGGTACCGTCACTGGCAGTCAAATGACTGGAACAATTAGCGTCAGCGGCTATGACATTGCTTTCACCGGACGAAAGCCGAACGCCGCCGGCGAGGAGGTGCGGCAATGAAACGCGCCCGCAACTACGGCATGAAGAATAAATTGACGCTGGCCCTCGCGGTTGCGCTCACGGCGATTACCGCGATCGCTGTTTGCTCCCGGCCATCACAAGCGCAGGACGCCTCCGATGTGATGTTGATTCAGAACGCCACAATCCTCACCGTGACGAAGGGCACCATTCAAAATGGCTCGGTGCTCATTCGCAACGGCAAGATCGCCGAAGTCGGCGCCAAGATTGCCTCTCCCGCGGGCGCGACCGTCATTGACGGCACCGGAATGTTCGTTTCCCCCGGAGTCATCGATTGCCACTCGCACATCGCGATTGAAGGCGGCGTGAATGAAGGCAGCGTGTCGGATTCCTCGATGGCCAACATCCGCGACGTCATCAATAACGAAGATCCGGATATCTACCGCGACCTCGCCGGCGGAGTCACCGAGGCGAATGTTCTTCACGGCAGCGCGAACGCCATCGGCGGCCAGACGATCGTCATCAAGCTTCGTTGGGGTTTGCCCGCCGACAAAATGATTTTTGAAGGCGCGGTGCCGGGCATTAAGTTCGCGCTCGGTGAAAATCCCAAGCGTTCGAACACTCCGAATATTCCCGGCCAGGTTCGCCGCTATCCGGAATCTCGCGAAGGTGTCGAGGATGTGATTCGCCAGTCCTTCACCGAAGCCGTCGCGTACAAAAAGGAATGGGACGATTACAACCGCCGCAAGGCCGCCGGTGAACAGAATTTAATTCCGCCGCGCCAGGATCTGCGCCTCGATCCGCTCGTCGAAGTGCTCGAGGGCAAGCGCTATGTTCACTGCCATTCCTACCGCGCCGACGAAATCCTGATGTTGCTGCGCGTCTCAAACGAATTCGGATTCAAAATCCGGACGCTCCAGCACGTTTTGGAGGGGTACAAGGTCGCCAAAGAGTTGGCGGCCTACGGCGTCGGCGCTTCCACATTCTCCGATTGGTGGTCCTACAAGCTCGAAGCGTATGACGCCATTCCTTACAACATGGCGCTCATGACGCAGAAGGGCGTGATCGTCTCGGTCAATTCCGATGACGCCGAGGAAGCCACGCACCTCAATCAGGAAGCCGCCAAGGGAATGAAGTACGGCGGGATGTCGCATGACGAAGCCATGAAACTTTTCACCATCAACCCGGCCATCCAGCTCGGGATTGATAAACAGGTTGGCTCGATTGAAGTCGGCAAAGACGCCGACCTTGTCATCTATAACCACGATCCGTTGAGCGTTTACGCAGTCGTCCAGAAAACACTTATCGACGGCAAAGTTTACTTCGACCGCCAGAAGGACATCGCCATGCGCGCCGAAAATGCCAAGGAAAAGCAGGCGCTCATCGAAAAGGAACGCCAGGCCACAGGTGGTGGCCGCGGCGGCGGACGAGGAACCCCGCAGGGCTTGGGGACGGGCAGCACGATCGAGAATCGGGAGGAATAGCCGCCATGAAACCAACACGCAAAGCAATTCTCATCGCTCTGGTTGCAATCCTGGCGGCGGGCGTCGCGGGCGCGCAAGCGGCCCATCCGCAGGCGCAAGCCCAGCCGACTTATGCCATCACCGGCGGCAAAGTGTTCCCGATTTCCGGGCCGCCGATCGAAGGCGCAACGGTTGTCATTCGCGACGGCAAAATTTCCGCTGTCGGCAAGGGAGTCCCGATTCCTTCCGGCGCGAAAATAATTGACGCCAAAGGACTCAACGTCTATCCCGGCATGTTCAACGCCATCACCGAAATGGGCATCAATGAAATTGGTGAGGGCGCCCCCGGTTCGGTGGACAACGCCGAACTTGGCGAATATAACCCGCAGCTTGTCACCGCTTCAGCCGTAAATCCCGCAAGCGCGCATATTGACGTCACGCGCGCGGACGGCATCACGCACGTAATTTCCGCGATGGGCGTGGGCGGCGGCGGTGGGCGCGGCGGCGGCTCGGTCATCCCCGGCCAGGCTTCGCTCTTTAATCTTGCGGGCTGGACCATGGATGAAATGGAAATCAAGCGGTCAGCCGCCATGACGGTCAATTGGCCCGCGGTGCCCGGAGGCGGCGGGGGAGGCGGGCGCGGCGGAGGCGGAGCAGCCGCGGCCGGCGCCGCAGGCGGCAACACGCAGGCTGCCTATAATCAGCGCGTCGCGGAATTGGCGGAATGGCTCGACCGCGCGCGGCACTACGCGCAGGCGATGCAGGCGAATCCGGGCAACGTCACGCGTGACCTCAAGCTCGAAGCGCTCGTCCCCGTGATCAAGGGCGATATGCCGCTCTTCATCATGGCCAACCAGGCAAACCAGATCCGCGAAGCGGTCGCTTTCGGCGATAAGGAAAAAGTGAAGATCATTATCGCTACGGGAACCGCTGCCGGCGAAGTGAAGGATCTCCTCAAGGAGAAAAATGTTCCGGTTGTCCTTCGTCCGACGCTCACTCTCGTCCGCAGCGAGGATGAACCCTACGATCTTTCGCTTACGCTGGCCGGCGAACTCTCCAAAGCCGGCGTCAAGTTCGCTTTCGGCAGCTTCGGCAACGAATTCGCCCGCCGCCTTTCGCAGCAGGCGGGCAACTCCGTGGCCTTCGGCCTCCCGTATGACGAAGCCCTGAAGGCCCTCACCATCTATCCCGCGGAAATGTTCGGAGTCGGCAAAGAGCTGGGCACCATCGAAGTCGGCAAAATGGCGAACCTCATCGTCACGAATGGCGACCCGCTCGAGCTGAACACCGAGGTTCGCTATCTCTTCATCCGCGGCGTGCAAACCAGCACGGACAATCGTCACAAGCAGCTTTACGAGGAATATAAGAAGCGCCCGTAAAGTAGATCGATTGTTCACACGGAAGTCGCTTCGGAAGTGTTGCGTATCAGGGCGCGGCTTCAGCCGCGCCGAAAGATCACAGGAATTTGGCGGTTTTAACCGCTGGGAATCGCAAGACAGCCCGTCGAAACATCTATGAGATGGGCGGTGATCAATGTTCCTTTTACAAAAGAGGCTTCCGTGATGGAAGCCTCTTTTCTTTTTGCGCGCCCGGTTGTCGCCCGCATGGGCCTTTGGTAGTATCGCGGCGTTTCTTTTCTGAAAGCGGCGGACATGTACTGCGCATTCTGCGGAACTCCGAACCCGGAACAAGCTTCATTTTGCAGCCGCTGCGGCAAGCGGATTCACCTCGACGCGCCTGCACCACCGCCGGCTGCGCCGCCAATTCCACCGGCTGCGCCACCGGCTCAACAAGAAGCAACGTGGATTGATCCTTCGGGCCCAACCACGCCCCCGCCCTCTGCAAAGTCGCAGGCGCCTGCGCCCGCGCAGTCTTCAGGAATTAGTTGGGTGGACATTGCCCCGACTCCCGCGCCATCGCCGCAGCCAAATCCAGTTGCCAAGCCGCCCTCCCCACCCTCGCCAAACAGTTGGGTGGACGTGGCTCCTTCCCCGGCGAAGCAATCGCCGCCCGCGGCTCCGCCGGCACCGCCCCCGCAAAATAGCTGGGTTGACATGGGCCCATCTCCCGCAACGCAACCTCCCGCGGCGTCCGCGCCGCCGCAGGTTCCGATCCCTGTCGCCCGGCCGCTCGCGACTCCGCCTCCGCCCGCGCCACCTTCCGGAAATAGCTGGGTTGACGTGGGGCCATCCCCGGCAATACAGCCGCAGCCAAACCCTCCGCAGCCAATGTCGCCTCCGGTGTGGCCGCCTCCGCAGCCGCAGACATTCGCTCCGCCCGTCGCGGCTCCAACTTATTACCCGCCTCCGGCGCAGCCTTATCCACCGCCGCAATATCCCTACGCCGCCGCGCCCGCCTCCGCTTCGCCCGTCGGAGTCGGCGGCTGGCTGATGTTTTTCGTGTTGTGCCTCACGGTTTTCGGGCCTTTGATTTCCCTTTTCAGTTTGATCGAATTGCTGATTGCCGCCGGCGAGATGGCCAGTCAGCGTCCGGAAATTGTCACTTACGCCGTTGTGGAATCTATACTGATCGTTCCCACCGCAGTTTGGGGACTCATGGTTGGCGTAAGCCTCTGGAAGATTCGCCCCGGAACAGTCCACCGCGCGAAACAGTTTCTTCTCTTTGTCTATTTGCCGGCCACCTTCCTCGTTTCCGTCATGCCATTTCTTCTCTTGCCACCCGCGGATCGGGCGGACACCGCGGGGACCTCGGCCGTTACAACGATCATTGTCGACATCGCATTTACATTGATCTGGCGCTCCTATCTGACCAAGTCCCGCCGCGTCGCCGCCACGTATCCGCTCGGCTAATTCCCTCATCTAATCTTTCGTGAGAAGATTCGCCAGTAACCAACCGCGGGCAAGTGCGCGAAGCACATCGAGGTGACCCATGCGTGAAGCCGTAATCGCAAGCTCCATCAGGACCGCTGTCGGCAAAGCATCCAAAGGCACTCTGCAGGCCACGCGCCCCGACGACCTCGCCGCCATCGTCATCCGCGAGGCCATCGCCCGCGTCCCCGGCCTCGATGCGCGCGAAGTGGATGACGTAATCCTCGGTTGCGCCATGCCCGAAGCCGAGCAGGGAATGAACCTCGCGCGCATCGCCTCGCTCCGCGCCGGGTTGCCCGTCGAAGTTTCCGCCATGACTATCAACCGGTTTTGCTCTTCCGGATTGCAGGCCATCGCCCTTGCCGCCGAACGCGTCGCCGCGGGCGGCGCCGATGTGATGCTCGCAGGCGGCGCCGAGTCCATGAGCATGGTGCCCATGGGCGGCAACAAGGTCTCGCCGAATCCCTGGCTGATGGACAATTATCCGGACGCCTACCTCGCCATGGGTCTCACCGCCGAAAATCTCGCGCGAAAATATTCCATCACGCGCGAACAGGCCGACCAGTTCTCCCTTGCAAGCCACCAGAAGGCTCTCGCCGCGATTGCCGCCGGAAATTTCAAGGATGAAATCGTGCCCGTCGAAGTCCGCAACACGGCTTTCGCGAATGCTGCCGCCGCGAATGGTGGCGCAGCCAAGCCGAAAGTCTCCACATCCACGATCATCTTCGACACTGATGAAGGCCCGCGTGCGGACACCTCACTTGAAGCGCTCGCAAAATTGAAGCCTGCATTTCATGTGAAGGGAACTGTGACGGCCGGCAACTCCTCACAAATGAGCGATGGCGCGGCCGCCTCAGTCGTCATGACCGCCGAGCGTGCTCGCGAGCTGGGCGTGAAGCCGATGGCCCGGCTCGTCTCATTCGCTGTTGCCGGATGCCTGCCTGAAGAAATGGGCGTCGGCCCGGTTTACGCAATCCCCAAGGCCCTGAAGCTCGCGGGGCTGAAGCTCGATCAAATTGATGTAATTGAATTGAACGAAGCCTTCGCCGCGCAGGCGCTCACTGTAATCAAGCTCGCGGGTTTGGATCCTGCGCGCATCAATCCCAATGGCGGCGCGATCGCACTCGGACATCCCCTCGGCTGCACCGGAGCAAAAGTCACCGCGACAATTCTGCGCGAACTCGCTCGCCGCGGCGGTCGCTACGGCCTCGTCACCATGTGCATTGGCGGTGGCATGGGCGCAGCCGGAATTTTCGAGCGCCTCTCTTAATTGTTCACGAAGATCAATTCAAACGGAGGGGTACGCCGGCGATCTCAATATCGCTACGCTCTGCGTGCGCGATCACCTAGATTTTAGGCCCGCACCGAAGCCCATAAATTGCTCATTCCCCCCGTTCCGCGTAAGATGGATACTACTGAAGCCGCGCGCAGGTTCATGCCGCGTCGGAAGTTCCGAATGGCTCCGAATACATCCTGGTATTTCGCTTATGGCAGCAACCTGAATAGCGCGCAATTCCGCACGCGCGCCGGAATGGTGCTGGAAGAATCCGTCGGCGAACTGAAGGGTTACGAGCTGCGCTTCAACAAGAAAGTTCGCGGGGGCACGGCCTCCGCGAATATTCAGCCTGCGCCCGGAAAAAGCGTTCGCGGCGTTCTCTATCAAATTTCCGAATCGGCCTACCGCAATCTCGATCGTTATGAAGGCGCTCCCGTCCATTACCGCCGTATTGAAGTCCAGGTGACCGCAGCCGACGGCCGCAATGTTTCCGCACAGGCCTATATCGCCACCAAAGTCGAAAAGGGACTCCGCCCCGCGCCGCACTATTTGCAAACAATCCTTGATGGCGCCGCCGAGCACAACCTTCCCGCCGACTATATCGCTGGAATTCGCGCCGAAGCTGGCGCAAACTAACGCCTTCCTTGTGTCCACGGTCACTGCGCTCGGTGTAGAATTAGTCTAGAAATATCACCAAGGAGACCCACCATGGCAACCACATTGGCGCCCGTCAATATCACCAAGGGCGGCGGATTTCTTCTGGAGAAGGCCACACCCGCTGAAGTTTTCACGCCAGCCGATGTCTCCGATGACGCGCGGCTCATCGGCCAGACAGCCGAAGAGTTCGTCATGAAGGAAGTTCTCCCGCTGGTAAAAGATCTCGAGGAAAAAAAGCCGGGCCTGATGGTCCAGCTCCTGAAAAAAGCCGGCGAATTGGGCCTCCTCGGCGCCGGCGTTCCCGAACAATATGGCGGTGCGGGCCTCGACAAAGTTTCCACTACAATGCTGACGGAAAAACTTTCCGTTTATGCGGGTTACGCCGTCACCCACGGCGCGCAAACCGGCATCGGCACGTTGCCCATCGTCTATTTCGGCACCGAAGAGCAAAAGAAAAAATATCTTCCCAAGCTCGCCAGCGGCGAATGGATTGCCGCTTACTGTCTCTCCGAGCCGCAGGCCGGTTCCGACGCTCAGAACTCGCTCACGCGCGCCGAGCTTTCTCCCGATGGCAAAAACTGGATCCTCAATGGCCAGAAAATGTGGATCACCAACGGCGGTTTTGCTGACGTTTACATCGTCTTCGCCAAAGTGGACGGCGAAAAATTCTCCGCGTTTATCATCGAGCGCACCTTCCCCGGCTTCACCCCCGGAAACGAAGAGCACAAGATGGGAATCCACGGCAGCTCCACCACGCCGATCTTTATGGAAAATTGCATCGTCCCGAAGGAAAACCTCCTCCACGAAATCGGCCGCGGCCATATCGTGGCCTTCAACATTCTGAATTCCGGGCGCTTTACGCTCGGCGCTTCTTGCGTTGGTGGCTCGAAGAACATCCTGGCAACCGCGTCGAAATACACAAAAGAACGCAAGGCTTTTGGCAAACCCATTGGCGAATTTGGTTTGATGAAAGAAAAGCTCGGCGAAATGGCGATCCAAATTTTTGCCGTTGAATCCATGGTCTACCGCTCCGCAGGGATCCTTGATTCCGCGATCGCCGCGGGCGCCGCGGGCGACAAAACGCAGCACATGATGCGCGTCCTCGAGGAGTACGCCATCGAAAGTTCCATCGCCAAAGTTTATGGCAGCGAAATGCTCGATTACTCCGTGGATGAAGCCGTGCAAATTTTTGGCGGTTACGGCTTTCACGAAGACTATCCCGTTTGCCGCGCCTATCGCGACAGCCGCGTCAACCGCATTTTTGAGGGCACAAACGAAATCAACCGCATGTTGATTATTCAGATGCTCATGCGGCGCGCGCTTTCCGGAGCGCTCCCGCTGATCCCCGCCGCGATGAAACTCGCCGACGAAATTCTCAGCGGCCCATCCGCACCCGGATCCTCCGATGGCGTGCTCGCGGAGGAAGCGAAGATGGTCGCGAACACAAAGAAAATTTTCCTGCAGGCCGCGGGCGGAGCCGTCCAGAAATTCCGCGAGAAGCTTGCCGACGAGCAGGAACTTGTCGCCGCGCTTGCGAATATCGTCATGGAAACTTACGCGGTGGAATCTTCGCTGTTGCGCGCGCAAAAATCCGCCGCCGCTCGCGGCGAACAGGCTTCCAGCGTCATGCTCGATGCCGCTCGCGTATTCATTCATGACGCCGCCGACCGCGTCGAACATGATGCCCGCCGCGCCCTTGCCGCCGTGCACGAAGGCGATATGCTCACCACGCAGATGGCCGTGCTCAAGCGCTTCGCCAAGCGCGCGCCCATTGACACCATTGGTCTGCGCCGGCGCGTCGCCGCCGCCGTCCAGTCCGCCGACCGTTACCCGTTTGAAGGACGCTGAGCCGCACCTTGCTTAAGCAAAAACGCTCACGCATTCGCAAAGAGACGGGCACGCGAAAGAACAGCGCTCGAAAAATTCGCCGGCGCACAATTCGCTTCCCAGCGCGCGCCAAAAACCCCGAAGCCCGGCAGCCCGATCTCTCCTTCGATTGGATCCGCCCGCTGGCGGAGCCCTACCTGCGCGGGTACCACGCCAAATCTATCCGCGCAAACGGTCTCCGCGGTTTTTCTTTCTCGCTAAGCCCGCCGCGCGGCAAAACCACCCTCGGTTTTTTTGTCGGCTATCTTGTCGAGTCCGCCGCCCTCGCCCATCTTAGGCCCGCCGCGCCTGAATGCCTCATATTTGGTTTCATTGAGCCCATCGGCGGCGCCGTTCACTACGCGCAGGTGCGCGACGCAAAGGGCACCGTACGATGGACGCTGGGCTACATCCGCTGGCTAACGCATCGCCCGCCGCATTTCGAGTTTTACGAATCCGAGCGGACAGCGCTCATCCGCCATGCCTCCATGCGCAACTGGCCCGCCGAAAAAATCGAGCATCTCTCGCGGAATTTTTTCACCGAAACGCTGGCGTGGCTCGTTCGCAGCGGGCTCGTCCGCCGTTGGCGCGAATTCTCCGCGGCCCCAGTCAAGAAGTAGAGCGAATCCAACTTTTCAGCCTCCTAAACCCTCATTCCTGATTCGGGAAGTTGGCGAGGAAGTCCCAGTACTCCTAATATTTGTGTTCCTTTGTGAACAGTTTTTCTCGGGAGCCTAATGATACCGTCGCATCATTAGAAGCATATTTTGCATCTCATTAGTGTTGAATCCTTTGGAGGGAAAGTGGTGGAGAGCCTTGGGTCCAATCAATCTGAAGAAGCTCCAGCACGTGCAGTCTTTGCGCAATCCATAACAGCGACCGAACGACGAGAAGCCACAGAATTGAAGGGAGAATTCTCGCCAGCCGTCGCGCCGAGTGGGAAGTCCTGGCGCAAGTTGATCTGGCTCGCCGTCGCGGCATTCCTGGTTTTCCAGATTTATTATGTGCGAGAGATGCTCGCGATTCTCGTAATTTTCGCGGGACTTTTCTTTGTCGGCGCGATTATCACGGCCATTGTTTACGCTGTCGGCCGCGCCGGCGAATCAACCATCGCCGCTGCGGAGCCCATGGCCCGCCGCGGTATGGAGCTGGCCGAGGAGGTCAGCAAAAAGACATTCCGCCGTCCACGCTCAGCGCCTGTCCGGTGATGGCGCTCGCCTGATCTGACGCGAGATACAACGCCGCGGCGGCAACCTCATCCGCTGTTTGCGGTCCGCCCCTGAAGTATGGAAGCCTGCACATAAGCCTTGAACATTTCCTCGGCGTTTCCACCCACGCGAGCCGCCAGTCCCCGCCCTAATTCCTGTGACATTTCCGTCTCCGGCACCGGCCCCGGCAGGATCGCGTTCGCGCGCACGCCGCGCCGCGCGCCTTCCGCCGCTGTTGTCCGCGTCAATCCCAGAAGGCCGGCCTTCGATGTCGCGTACGCCGCGCCCCACGCATTCGCCTGGCGCGCGGCCACACTCGACACATTCACGATTGATCCTCCGCCTGCTTTGTACATTCCTGGCAGTACCGCGCGCGTCATCAGAAATGCGCCGCGCAATTGCACATCGATCACGCGGTCCCAATCTTCGAGCGAGAGTTCCTCAATCGGCGCGACCCGCCCGTAAATTCCCGCGTTGTTCACCAGGATGTCCACGCCGCCATAAACCTCGCACGCCATCCGCACAATTCGCGCGGCATCTTCTTCGCGCGAAACGTCCGCCGTCACGGCAACCGCTTTGCCATCGTGATCTTCAATTTCTTTCACCACGTGCGCGAGTTGCTCCGCCGTGCGCGCCGCGACCACAACTTGCGCGCCCTCCATCGCAAACCGCCGCGCGATCGCGCGGCCGATGCCGCGCCCTCCGCCCGTAACAATCGCCACGCGTTCCGCCAGTTGCATTTTTCGCCGCCCTTCCGTTACGCGAATGAGGATACCTGAAAAATGACTGGTGAGTGAAACGTGTGCAACCTTCCGATCGGGAGGGGGGCAATGGGCGGGGGGGATGGCGTGTAAACCATTGAAAGTAAATGACTTAGGGGAATGAGGGGAGGGGGAAGGCGGGGGGGGGATAAATTTGATTGGTCATTCAACTAAATTTGGGAGCCGAAAAACGGGGAAGATACTAATTGGATGAGTCATTCCACTCAATTTGGCAGTCGAAAAATGATGTATTTAGATTGGGGGCAAACTGCGAGATTCGGTGGCGAAAATCCAGAGCCATTCGAATGATGCACGACCGGCACTTTCAGCGGGGGAGGAGGTCAAGAGGGTCGAAGGCCGAGAACTAAAAGCCGCACCCTTCCGGTCCGCGGCAAGGATACGCCACCCCCGGCTACGATTCGTGGAAGTCGCGCTATAAAATATACGCGAAGATACCAGAAAACATCCGGTCTGTCCCCGTCCCCAAAATCCGCACGCTTTCGCTCCGCGGAAAGGATGCCATGACTACCCTGCCTAGCCGGCGGCAAGCGGCGGCCAGGCGCCACCACGGAAAAAGGCTGGCCCACCCGCCGATCAAATCGAAGTTCCCCATCCGTCGTACTGAGCATGCTGAGAGGCTGCTACGCGGACAAGCTCATCGGTAAATTCACGGCGTAGCGTAAGTTCAATTGATTGGATGATCTCTGCTTCAATATTCAACAAAGATGGATCGTTAACCGATGCAGCCGGAGGCCTCGTAAGTATTCGAAATCCAAGCCGATTCAATTCATTCGCTAGATTATTCGCGTCGCCAGGCGTCCAAGCCCAAAAATGACACTCGATAGGCCTGGGCTCACCTAAGTCAATTCCCCTTTCGATAAATTTACGTCGAAGCGCAGCGTTTCTCACTTCGTGCTCCGCGATGATTTCCTCGACATCTTTTGCTATTGGTCGCATATATTTCCGCTCATTGCTGGTCCGCCTCTACCGGGTTCGGCGGGTGGGCCAGAAGGGCCGGGGACAGACGGGACGTTTTCCATTCTTGCCAGCAGGCAACCCTCGAAGTGCGGTCCTTCGGCTGTCAGTCAACAGTTCAGAATCAGTGGTCAAGAAGGAGCCGACAGCGTCATCCAGTAAGCCCAAAATATCAGAAAACGTCCCGTCTGTCCCCGTCCTCCGACAGCGTCATCTAATTAGCTCCTTGTCCATGCCAGACAAGGACGACGCCGACTGTCGGCCGCTCGTTTCTTTTGATTTTGAAGCAGTTGAACTGATCTCTATCCAATTCCAATGCAGCCCCCTTGTCGTCAAGTGCCTCAACGCAGTAATCTCCAGGACGAAGGGGTACAAAGGCAAGCCCAAGCTTGTCGGAAATGGCAAACGCTTCCCGTTTCCCGTCGTTCGAGAACAACCGCACGATCACCCCGGGAGCGTGATCCTCTGGGGGCTTCGACGTTTTGCTGCTCCACACGACTTCACACTCCACGATACCAAGCGGAATTGTGTCCACCGCCGTCTCCGAGATAGGAACGAAGGCCAAGAGTCCGGCTAATACTAAAGCTCTACTGGTGAAGTCTCGCATTTGGTGTAGGCTCCAAGGGCAGAGGACCTGCAGGAAGCGCCCTATATTCCCCGCCATGCACGCCGCCCAGGTATGCAACAGCCGCGGCTACGCCCCCGCCATTAAGGCTTCTATAGACACCATTCAAAAAGTCGCCCGACCCGGGAGAAGGAAGCTCGGCATCGAAGCCAGCTTGGAATGCCTTTGCTTCGTCAGTCCGGTCGTGGTCGTAAAAAACCCACTTTCCTTTTCTGATCTTGTGCCACATTCAACTCCCCGTCTTCATACTGTCGACCGTGTTCTAGGGCCGGGGACAGGGCCGGGGACAGACGGGACGTTTTCCATTCTTGCCAGCAGGCAACCCTCGAAGTGCGGTCCTTCGGCTGTCAGTCAACAGTTCAGAATCAGTGGTCAAGAAGGAGCCGACAGCGTCATCCAGTAAGCCCAAAATATCAGAAAACGTCCCGTCTGTCCCCGCCCCCCCGCCCCCCTCCATAATCATCATTGCTCGGCTCCTTTCTTCCGAGCCTCGGTCGTTTAGCGCAACCAAGTCTACTCGGAAGGAGGAGCCGGCAAGGTCATCTAATCAGCCACGGCCCACTCGCCCACCGCCGTCCCTCATTGCGCGGGGGAACCCGCGCACTTCTTATCATAGTCGGGGACATCACAGGCGATACCAGCTCTAAACCGGAGGTACTCGCAGAAAACCTCCATTTTGGGAAGGACGGAATCAAGGCGCGGCAGCGTTTTGCAAACCATGTCAGCAGGAAGGAACGCCGAGATCGAGCCTGCGCTTCCAGTCATTTCCACTCTCATACCGCGAGGGTCATAGGGAGGCGTCGGCGTTGGTCCTAGATCAAAATTAATCGGGCGGGATGACACTTTCCATTCTAAATTCAACTCAAATAAGATGCCAACAATCCCGGTGAGATCAGATTCAGTCAGGAAAGCGGTATGTCCAAACCGCCTATCAGATTTCGCTGTCCCCTTGCGTGAATCGCTTGAGGGAACCATCCTAAATATCATTGGATACGGAGCGAAGTCGCCTTCGCGTGGAACATAGAATAGACGCACATTGAGGTCGCCCTTTTGAACGAGTTGGCGCACGCGCTGCCGAGCCGCGTGGTCATTGTCGCTATTCTGAACCGTGTTACCCATTGTCGCGAGAAGCGTCGCACCAGTAATGACCACAGTTGCGAAGAAGAACCATTGCTTCATTGCGGCTTGAACGTCCATGTTGGATTTTCCTTTCGCAACACTGCCAGTGAACCTGTTTGTTCCGAGGCAGTCGATTGGCGGGGATTGTAGATTTGAGTTCTGCCCTTGCTAGATACATCGTAACCCCATGTAACAGATGCGAGGGCTGTGAAGACGTTGTTATGCGTTGTTCCAATCGTCGTCACGAAATACTTGGATGTGATACCCGTATCCTTTGTGCTGTGGGGAAAATCGGTCATGTTCCAGGGGTCGGGTTGCTGGGCTATGATCGGTTTCGAGGGTGAAAGACCTTGAATCCAATCTGGGGACCGGGGACAGACGGGACGTTTTCCATTCTTGGTGGCATGCAATCCTCGAAGTGCGGCCGTCAGTCAACGGTTCAAGATCAGTGGTCAAAGATAATCACCTTTTGACGATGGTCAGGCACCGTCAGTGCCCGAAGCCCTCTTGAGTCGCCCGCGAGGATAAATTGCGTGGCATTGCCGCGTTGCGTTATGTGGTGCGGCGTGTTAACGGCTACGATAAGTGGACGTCGCGCCATACAATACACGTGAAGATATCAGAAAACGTCCCGTCTGTCCCCGTCTCCTGGCAATAACAAGTTCTGGTGCGCAAAGGAGGGAAAAAAGAAATTTCAAAACGATAGGACGGTTAAGATGTCACTTGGACCAGAAGACCCAGTGGATTTCGGGGACATCCTCATCCTTCACCACAATCGAGGATTCCTGCAGCTTGTCGCCAATAATTCCTGCCTGATAAATGGTGTCGTTCACGCGATAAAGTACTCTGTCCGCTCCCACCCACAGTATTTCACTATCTTCCTGGCGCGTCTCGATTCGGATTTTTCGACCGTCAGCAAGATTTTGAAGAACAAGAATACCAGGCATGAAGAGCGTATTGCCTCTGAAAGAGCGATACAGGATTTGAACGGCTGGAAGACGACCCGTCGCCTCTGTTTCTGTACGCTCATTGTCTCTTCCAGGATTGGGTGCATGATCCGGACTCCAGTTTCCGACGATCGTCGCAAGCCACGGGCCGAAGAGCCTCATCGTTGGAGAATTGCCTTCGCTTTGAATAGTACTCCACCGGTCCGCAACTCGATCATGGATGAACAATTTCCGCGACTCTCCCAATTTTCCCCCACGTACCTCTTCCCAAGTGGACTGAAGCATCAGAATAAGATACTCCTCGCTTGCAGCAACTATATCGGGCACAATCTTACCATTCATCCCGTGCAGACCCGGAGGGAGTGCGTCTATAACCGTCGGGTGGCCAAAGACGTTGATAACAATATTGTCATCCTGCGCCGAACCAATGATGTCTGAAACGTCATTTGGTCCGCCGGGTGCTCCCTCGCGCCGCATATTTGCATAGTCAGACCATGTCTCATGGTGAACCCTTGGGCCAGATCCTGCAAAGTTGCTGGAAACCGTTTCGAGAGTACCTTTAATATGCGAAACATCGGTCATGTCGGTAATCCAGGGGATAAGCAATTCTAAACTGGCTCCTGGGGGCGCCGCTATTGTCGTGGCAACGGGACTTGGAGACACAAATTGGGAACTGAATACGACATCATCTGAAAGCGTTGGTTTACCAGTGTGGATGATAGCGACACTAGTCGGCATTGTGTGCGGATGTAGTGCGAAAATGGCATCACCCCACGCGAACACATACCCAATGCCATCAGACTGCGGAACCACCTCTCGGACAAGTTCAAGCTTTTTGCTCTTACCGACCCGATATAAGAGAACCGGAAATGATTGAGGCGTATGTTTGGTGGTCGTACCAGAGACAAGATAAAGTTGCTGAAGCGGAGTACTTTCTACCCTTTGCCCCCAACCAGGAACACAGTAAAGAATTCCTAAGACCAATCCGACGCAGAGCAGATTACTGCGCGGCGCTCGTACACACGTTATACACGTATCCATTGTTTATTCCTTGGTCATCATACTCCCAGTGCCCGCTGTTCCCTTGCGATGGTTCGATCCAGTTAATGAAATAGAATCCGTTATAAGCATGTATCCAGTTGGCGGGTGGGCCAGAGAATTTGATCCGATAGTATTCTTGACCATGGGACACGGACAGAGTATATCACCCCGGTACTACTTCAAATAGGAAGCAAGGGCGGGTGCCGCACCCTTTGATTTTTAAGGGTGCGTGTTTTGACTTTTGCTCTTTGTCCCTTGCACTTCGTTGCTCCCGAAGTGTGCGGGTCATTTCATCATGCGAAACCCATTGCGCCGGTATTACGGGCACGGCCATTTGCATTTCATCACATTCAGTTGTTACCGGCGCCAGCCCTTGCTTGGGACCCGGCGCGCACGCGACTGCTTTGTGAAAACTCTTGGTGAAGTCCGTGTGCGGCAAGGAATTCGTTTGGCTGGATACGTGGTGATGCCGAATCACGTGCATTTGTTATTGAGCGAGCCCGAGAAGGGCGATCTTTCCAAGGTGATTCAGGTATTGAAGCAGAGAACTTCGCGTGCAGTGCGCGGAAAGCGAAGGAGGATCCCGAAGGGGCAGTTGCGATTGCAATTCCGGGAAACCATGCTGGAAGCAAAGCATCTATGGCAGAGACGATTCTACGACTTCAATTTGTGGAGCTGGCGTAAAGTCAGAGAGAAATTGGACTACATGCACGCCAACCCGGTGAAACGGAAACTGGTGCGTCACCCGAAAGATTGGCCGTGGAGCAGTTGGTCGTATTACGAGAAAGGCGAGCGAGGATTGGTGACCATTGATCCCTTCGGGGAAGAATGAGAGTGAGACATAACACGTAGAGAGCGGAAGAGGGAAGGCAAGAACCGCGAAGACGAAATAAGGCAAAGACGAGACAAAGTCAAAAGCCGCACCCTTGAAAAGCAAAGGGCGCGGCACCCACGAGCTAAGGCTGTCCCACCCGCCCGGGAGTCGGCCACAAGCGCACCGGGACTCCGGTACTGTGCAGACCAGTTCTTGCGGCCCATTGAGCCAGGCGTTTTTCGCTGTTAACATCCAACCTGCCCAAGAGCCGGCTTGCCAAGCTAAACCTAATAATTAATTATCGAAGTCGATAAGTTTATTTGGAAGGACCGCTAAATCATGCAAGATGCCGAGCTTGCGACGAAACCCAAAGCGAGTATTTCCGCGATCGAGGCGGGATGTGAATTCCTACGAAAATATTGGTTGAGGAACGCGGCAATTTCCGCAGTTCTGCTGATCCCTTGTTTTTGGCACCGTCATCTGGAAGCTGGAGATCTCCCCACCCACGTGTACAACGCCTGGCTGGCGCAGTTGATCGTCAAAGGCCAAGCGCCCGGCCTCTACTTGGCGCGTCAATGGAATAACGTTCTCTTCGATTTTGCGCTTAGCGGACTCGGGAATCTGGTTGGCCTTGCGGCAGCCGAGAAAATGGCGGTCTCCGCGGCTGTGTTGATATTTTTTTGGGGAGCGTTCGCCTTAGCATGCTCAATTTCACACACGGGGAGCCCTAAATCGATTCCATGGTTTCTCGCTCCTTGTCTTGCTGTTTTCGCCTACGGATATACCTTCGAAATGGGTTTCATGAATTACTATATCTCGATTGGCTTGGCGTTTTTTGGCCTCGCAGTTCTCGCGCGGAGCGATGGCCGACCATCTGGTTCTCTCGTCCCAGACATCCTCGCTGTTTGTCTTCTAATTCCGTTGATTTGGCTGGCGCATCCGCTGGGGCTGTGCGTGCTCGCGGGCGCCGGCATCTACATAGTGGCTGCCAAATACTTGCCGCCGGCGCGCCACGTCTACTTGCTCTCGGAAACAATTCTCATTCTACTCGTCCTGCACCTTTACATCAGGGTCCGCCAATGGGATGTATTAGGGAGCTTTATCCATCGCCCGGCGGGCGCCAATTTCAGGCTATTGGCGAACGGCGCCGATCAGTTGCTGCTCTACGCGCCGCACTATTTATTACCGGTCTACCTGATCATGGTTCTCTTCGTGGTTTCCTTGTTGGTTGATGCTCTACGTAAATGGGGGATGCCACAGTGGAAGGAACCGTACCTACTGCCGGTGCAACTCTACATCCTTGCTTTGCTGGCGGTTCGTATGCTTCCTGCCACAATTCAAGTACCTCATCGCTTTGGAGCAATGGTGCCGCTCGGATTTATTACGGACAGGCTAACGTCTGTAGTGGCGATTTTTGGGTGTTGCATCTTGGCGCAGATAAAGCCCCGAAAGTGGCACTATGCCTGCTTCGCTGCTCTGGCGGCAATATTCTTCTCCTATTTATATTCGGACACCGCCAAAATCAGCAACATGGAAGATCAAACTGACCGGCTCGTGGCTTCGCTGCCACGCGGGCAACGCGTCACCAGGAAAGTACTCGTTCTGCCAGGCAATCGAATTACCATCAACGGCATCATCCCCCGGGCTTGCATCGGCCAATGTTTTGAGTACGACGATTACGAACCTTCTACAGATCAGTTTCGCGTGCGAGTCCGATCGGAAAACCCTTTCGTCATGAAAAGTGGCGCCGACATCGCCGCGGTGCTTAAGGGCGATTATGTCGTTAAGCAAGCAGATCTTCCTCTCTCCGCCATATACCAATGTGAGGAAGGCGGAACCGCCATATGCCTAAGTAAATTAGTAGCCGGACAGGAAAACGGGAGCGTTGGCGCGCCCCAAACCGAACCGGCAAAGCTGCCGAAATAGTTCCCATATCCAGGAAGTCACTCTTGTAGCCGCTAATAGACATCCCGGACTGGCGGGGTAATTTCACAGCCCACCGAAGGAGGTTCGGGATTGAGAATCCAGTTTACGAGCTGCTCCAGGCGAGGAAAGCGAAGGCCACGCTGCGCATGCTGCGGAATGCGCATCGCGTGAGCGGCAACGCCAGTCAGACCTACCAGGTTTTCGGAGTTTCCCGGGCGCTCTTCTACATCCAGGAGCGGCGATATGAAAGGAATGGCTTGGCGTGGCGGGTGGGAGCATCGGACTTACTTGCCGGATGCAATCGTCTGAAAATTTGCATCCTTAGTTTGTTATTATGCTTGGCGCGGAATTGGCATATTCACTGTGGGCAGTTTCAATGGGCCTCGAGTGTTTACGGATGTTGAATGGAGAATCGAGCTTCGCTGGAAGTCCCCCTCCCAAGTTCAGGTTTCAGATAGCCGGAGCAACGTAGTCGCGCGGGCGCGAGACGGGCCGTGCTCGAACCCTGTGCTCTGGACTGGATACCCTGAGATTGTGTACCTTTCAAGACAGCTCGCGCGGAGTGCGGTCAGAGAGAGATGAGCCTGAAGAAGGAGACTCGGATTGACAACTGATATGAACGAGCATTCAAGCGCCGGGCCTGACCATCAGCTCCCGCCTTATGTTCCGACGAGACGCCGGCATACTCTTCTTTGGATCTTCATCATCTTGATATTGGCCGTGATCGGGTACGCGCTGATCCATCACTACGAGGAAGCCAAAAAAGCCGCAGCGGCAGCCGCGGCAAAGCCCGCACCGGGGATCACCGTCACGACTGTAACGGCGCAGAAAGGGAACATCGGCGTTTATCTCGACTCGATCGGAACGGTCACTCCGGTCTATTCCGACTCGATTACCAGCCAGGTGAATGGACTTGTCCAAACTGTGCACTATGTGGAGGGTCAGATCGTACACAAGGGCGATCCACTGGTGGATATTGATCCGCGTCCGTACCAAGCTTTGCTTTTGCAGGCGCAGGGAACGTTGGAGAAAGACCAGAATTTACTGGCGCAGGCACAGATGGACCTTGAACGCTACCGGGCCGCGCTGGCGCGCAACGCCGTGGCCAAGCAGATCGTGGATGACCAGGAAAAACTTGTTTTGCAGGATCAGGGTGTCGTCAAAAACGATCAGGGAACAGTGCAGTATGACGAGATTCAGGTGGAGTACTGCCACATCACCGCTCCAATCGACGGCCGCGTGGGTTTGCGGCTGGTGGACCCCGGGAACGTGGTGCAGTCCGGCGGAAGCGTGACTCTTGCGGTCATCACGCAGCTGGAACCCATCACCGTAATTTTTCCGGTGCCGGAAGACAGTCTGGGACCCGTCCAGGCCCGCTTGGCGAAGAACGCCAAGCTCGCCGTCGACGCCTTCGATCGAGCCGCGAAGACAAAGATTGCGAGCGGGATGCTATTAACGCTCGACAACCAGATTGACACCACGACTGGGACCGTCAAAGGGCGGGCACAATTCGACAACAAGAATAATGGACTTTTCCCGAACCAGTTTGTAAACACGCGTCTGCTGGTGAACACGTTGCAAGGCGTGACGCTGATTCCGGCATCCGCCATTCAACAAAATGGACAGGCATCGTTTGTTTATGTGATTCAGAATAATTTCGCTCATATGCGCAGCGTAAAGGTAGGCGTCACGGACGGCGGCGTCACACAGGTTGATGGAATCAACCCCGGAGACGTCGTCGCCAACAGCAGTTTTGATAAGTTGCAGGACAACTCCGCGGTGGTTATTTCGAATAAGGCTGCCCCAGCCGGCGCAAGCGGGAGCAGCGCTCCGTGAGTCCATCTCGCCCGTTTATTCTGCGGCCCGTTGCAACCAGCCTGTTGATGGTTGCAATCCTGCTGGTGGGGATTGTCGGCTATTTTGAACTTCCGGTATCCGCGCTTCCGGAAGTGGATTATCCGACCATCCAGGTGGTGACGTTTTATCCGGGCGCGAGTCCGGACGTGGTTGCGACAACAGTGACGGCTCCACTCGAACGTCAATTCGGGCAATTACAGGGCTTGAGCCAGATGACCTCGACGAGTTCCGGAGGGACGTCCGTGATCGTGCTGCAGTTCACGCTCACGCTGGACATCGATATAGCGGAAGAAGAGGTGCAGTCCGCGATCAACGCTTCGCAGAGCCTGCTGCCATCCATTCTGCCCGCGCCGCCGACCTATAGTAAGACGAACCCCGCCGACGCTCCCGTGCTGACTCTTGGGATTACTTCAACCTCCATGCCGCTTTCGCAGGTCGAGGATTTGGTGGATACGCGCCTCGCTCCCAAGATCTCGCAGCTAAGCGGCGTGGGACTTGTGACCATCAGCGGCGGCCAAAAACCCGCGGTCCGAATTCAAGCAAATCCGACAGCGCTTTCTTCCTACGGCATCAACATGGAGGACTTGAGAGCGGCGCTGACACAGGCGAGCGTAAACGCCGCAAAAGGGAATTTCGACGGGCCGAGCCAGGATTACCAGATTGACGCGAACGATCAACTGGTGACCAGCAAGGACTACAAAAACGTTGTAGTCGCCTACCGGAACGGCTCGCCGGTGATGCTCACGGATGTCGCCAAGATTGTGGACGGTGTGGAGAACAACAATCAAGCCGCGTGGATGAACCTGACTCCCGCTGTCATCCTGAATGTGCAGCGCCAGCCCGGAGCCAATACGATTAAAGTGGTGAAAAGCATCAATAGCCTGATGCCACAGCTTCAGGCCAACCTGCCCACGGGAATTCAGATCACCACGCTGACGGATCTGACGACTCCCATCGAGGCGTCCGTATCAGACGTTGAATTCGAGTTGTTGCTGACGGTGGGTCTGGTTGTGATGGTGATTTTTCTTTTCCTGCGAAATGTATACGCCACCATCATCCCGAGCGTGGCTGTGCCGCTTTCGTTGATTGGCACGTTCGCGGCGATGTATATCCTCGGCTACAGCCTGGATAACTTGTCGCTGATGGCGCTGACCATCTCCACCGGCTTCGTCGTGGACGACGCCATCGTAATGATCGAAAACATCGCGCGGTACATCGAGGCGGGCGACCCGCCGATGGAGGCGGCGCTCAAGGGAGCGGAACAAATCGGGTTCACGATTCTATCGCTGACCGTTTCACTGATCGCCGTGTTGATACCGCTCTTGTTCATGGGCGATGTGGTTGGCCGGCTTTTCCGCGAGTTCGCGGTGACGCTCGGAGTCACGATCATCGTTTCAGCCGTGGTCTCCCTCACACTCACGCCCATGATGTGTTCGCGGATTTTGCGGCACGTTCCGGAGGAGAAGCAGGGCCGATTCTACAGGGGTTCAGAACACGTTTTCGAGCGGATGATCGCGTTCTATGGCCGCACGCTGAAGTTTGTCCTTCGATACCAGACGATTACATTGTTTGTCGCTCTTTGCACGCTGGGGCTCACAGTTTTTCTTTACATCATTATCCCCAAAGGATTTTTCCCCGTGCAGGATACGGGCGTCATCCAGGGCATCTCGCAAGCCGCACAGACGATTGGCTCAAAAGCCATGGCGGAAAAGCAGCAGGAGCTTGCGAAGGTGATCCTGAAGGATCCGGCCGTGCAGAGCCTCTCTTCATTCATCGGCGCCGATGGAACGAATACGACGACGAACAGCGGCAGGATGTCGATCAACCTGAAACCACTGAACCAACGCGAGCTGAGTGCGTCAGACGTAATTCGCCGGCTTACGACAAGCCTTGGCCAGGTGCAGGGGATCACTCTTTTTATGCAACCTGTGCAGAACATCACCGTGGACGACCGGGTGAGCCGCACGCAGTATCAGTACACGCTGGAAGACCCGGACGCGAGTGAGCTGAACGATTGGACGAATCGATTCGTCGCCAAACTGAAACAGTTGCCGGAGCTGGAGGATGTGGCGACTGATCAGCAAAACGGAGGGCTCGCGGTATCTCTGATGATTGACCGCGTCACCGCCTCGCGCCTTGGCATTGCGCCATCGACGATCGACAACACTCTTTACGACGCTTTCGGCCAGCGGCAAATCAATACGATGTACACGCAGGTGAACCAGTACCACGTTGTGCTGGAGAGTGAACCTGAATTTCAGCTGGATCCAAATAAGCTGAACCACCTTTACATCCAGTCCAACACGTCCGTAGGCGGATCGGGTACCGGGGCCGCGACTTCATTTGCTTCTTCCGCGTCCGCCTCGGCCGGGTCGAACGCGCTTACAGGATCGGCGCTCTACACTCCCTCGGCGAACACGCTTACTCCTCCGGCAAACGCTCTTTCGGCGAGCACCTCCACGGCCTCGTCGAGCAAGGGAGCTAGTTCAGCGGGTACAACAAGTTCAGCCACGAGCAATGCAGTGCCGCTCGGCGCGTTCTCCCACTTCGAGAAAACGACCGAAGCGCTCTCGATTACCCATCAGGGCCAATTTCCGGCAATCACTGTGTCATTCAACTTAGCACCGAATGCCGCGCTGGGCGACGCGATCACGGCCGTGGACAAAGCGCAAAAGAACATGCATATGCCGCCCAGCCTGCAGGCGAGTTTTCAAGGGACCGCGGCGTCATTCACGAATTCGCTTTCCAATGAGCCGCTGTTGATCCTCGCGGCTTTGGTAACCGTGTACATCGTGCTTGGCATTTTGTATGAAAGTTTTATCCACCCGGTCACGATCTTATCCACGCTGCCATCCGCGGGCGTTGGGGCTTTCCTTGCGTTGATTCTATTTCACCAGGATTTGAGCGTGGTCGCTATCATCGGCATCGTTCTTCTGATCGGCATTGTGAAAAAGAACGGCATCATGATGGTGGACTTTGCATTGGAAGCCGAGCGGAAGCATGGGAAAGACGCGAAGGACGCAATCTACGAAGCATGTCTGCTTCGCTTCCGCCCCATCATGATGACCACGATGGCGGCGCTACTTGGCGGGCTGCCGCTCGCTCTTGGAAGCGGATTCGGCTCGGAATTGCGGAGGCCGCTTGGCATCGCAATGGTAGGCGGGCTGCTTCTGAGCCAGGCACTCACGCTGTACACAACGCCGGTGATTTACATTTTTTTTGACAATCTTGCGCACCGCTTTGGACACAAATCACACGTGCCGGTAGCCGGCGACGCAAAGGCGGAAGGGCCGGCATGAATATCTCTTCACCATTTATTCAGCGGCCCGTTGCCACAACGCTGCTGACAGTGGCAATTGCGCTTGCCGGCGCGATTGCGTTTGAGGTGCTGCCGGTTTCGCCGCTGCCGCAGGTGGATTTTCCTACAATTTCAGTCAGTTCGGGCTTGCCGGGAGCCAGCGCCCAAATCATGGCGTCGTCGGTCGCGACACCTCTGGAGCGGCAGTTCGGCCATATCGCGGGTTTGACGGAGATGACCTCGACGAGCACGCTCGGCAGCACATCCGTCACCATGCAATTTGATTTGAGCCGCGATATTGATGGAGCGGCGCGAGATGTGGAAGCCGCGATCAACGCAGCGCGATCCTATTTGCCCGCCAATCTTCCAGGAAATCCGACGTATCGCAAGGTGAATCCCGCCGACGCGCCGATCATGATTCTCGGGCTTACTTCCGACAAATTCGGTCCCGATAAATTGTATGACGAGGCCTCCACCGTCATTGTGCAGAAGTTGTCACAGATTCAGGGTGTGGGGCAAGTTTCCGCCGGCGGTGGAGCGCTCCCCTCGGTGCGTGTGGACGCAAATCCCGCACAATTGGCCGGGTATGGCCTTACGGTTTCAAATTTGCAGGCAATGTTAAGCCAGCAGAACTCTGATCTGGCAAAAGGCCAAATCACAAATGGCTATGTGACCGCGGACATCATTGCGAACGACCAGATATCGCACGCGGCAGACTACAAGCCGCTCATTGTCGGATACAAAAACGGGCTGGCGGTGCGCCTGTCCGATGTCGCTGATGTGACCGACTCCGTGCAAAACGTCCGCGCCGCGGGATATTTAAACGGCAAGCGCTCCATCACCATCATTATTTTTCGCCAGCCCGGGGCAAACATTATTCAGACGGTTGACCGGATAACCGCGCAACTCCCGTCAATTGAGGCATCCATCCCGCTCGGCATTGATACGACGATTGTCCTCGACCGAACATTAACCATCCGGGCCTCCGTCGATACGGTGGAAAAGACGCTGCTCATTTCCATAGGGCTTGTGATCGTCGTTGTGTTTTTATTTCTCCGGAACATCCGCGCCACATTCATTCCCGGCGTCGCCGTGCCGGTCTCGCTGATCGGCACGTTTGCGGTGATGTATCTGTTCGGATACAGCATTGACAACTTGTCGCTGATGGCCATGACCATCGCAACGGGATTTGTGGTCGATGACGCGATCGTTGTGATGGAAAACATCTCGCGGCATCTGGAACTGGGAATGAAGCCGTTTGCCGCCGCACTGAAGGGCGCGCAGGAAATTGGATTCACGGTCTTTTCCATCAGCATCTCGCTGATCGCGGTGTTCATCCCTCTTTTGCTGATGGGCGGGATTGTCGGCCGTCTCTTCCGGGAGTTTGCCGTCACGCTGTGCACGGCCATTGTCGTGTCCATGGTGATCTCGCTGACCGCGACACCGATGATGTGCGCCTACATGCTGAAAGACGAGAGTGAGGTAAAGCACGGCCGCATCTACAACTTCAGTGAAAAATTCTTTGACTGGGTTCTGTCATTGTATCGGCGCACCCTGCATTGGGTACTGGAAAATCCGGCGCTTACGCTCGGCATACTTTTCATCACCATAGTGCTGAACGTTGTGCTGATCATCAAAATACCGAAAGGTTTTTTCCCGACGGAGGATACGGGAGCGATTACAGGTGGAGTTCAAGGGCCGCAGGACTCTTCCTTTCCCGCGATGAACGACGCCATTCAGCAAATCGGCGCGGTGATTAAGAAAGACCCTGGCGTCCAGAATGTGATTGCGTTTACCGGCGGCGGTGGCGCCACGAATACAGGAAACCTCTATGTTGCACTGAAACCGTTGACGCAGCGAAATGCCAGCGCATCCCAGATTATCGACCGGCTGCGCCCCAAGTTGAATCGTCTGCCCGTGGCATCCGCGTTTCTCCAGGCCGCGCAAGATCTGCGCATTGGCGCACGTGGAGGAAATGCGCAATACCAGTACACAATTCAAAGCGATAACCCGGATGATTTGACGAAGTGGGGACCGATCATCCTCGCTGAGATGAAGCGCCTGCCGGGTTTTCAGGACGTGAGCTCGGATCAGCAAAACGGCGGTCTTGACGAGCTGATGACCTATGATCGCATATCCGCCGCAAAGCTCGGGCTTACAACACAGTCGCTGGATTCGGCGCTGTACGGCGCGTTCGGGCAATCGGAAGTGTCCATCATTTATACGCAATTAAACCAGTATTACGTGGTGCTCGAAGTCGCTCCGCAATATTGGCAAAGTCCGCAAGGATTGAAAGACATCTACCTTCGTACCTCCGGCGGCGGGGCGATCCCGTTGCTGCAAGTGGCCAAGGGCAGCGCCAACACCACACCGCTTTCCATAAACCACACGGGCCTATTTCCATCGGTCACGATTTCATTCAACCTTGCGGCGGGCGTTTCCTTGAGCGACGCTTCATTGAGCATCAACCAGATGCATCAGCGGCTTGGCACCCCTTCCACGCTGCAGGGTTTTTATGCCGGCACGCTGCAGGCCTACCAGCAATCTCTTGGCAGCGAGCCCATCTTGATTCTGACGGCGCTCTTTGCGGTGTACATCGTTCTCGGTATCCTGTACGAAAGCCTCGTGCATCCATTGACGATCATCTCGACTCTGCCATCGGCGAGCGTGGGCGCGATGCTGGCTTTGCTGCTCTTTAAAGAGGATCTGAACATCATCTCCATCATCGGCATCGTGCTGCTGATCGGCATCGTAAAAAAGAACGCGATTATGATGATTGATTTCGCGCTCCAGGCGGAGCGCCAGGATGGAAAGAGCACGTTTGACGCAATCTTTGAAGCGTGCATGTTGCGCTTCCGTCCGATCCTGATGACGACGATGGCTGCACTGTTGGGCGCTCTGCCGCTGGCGCTGGGGACGGGCACGGGATATGAACTCCGGCGGCCGCTCGGCATCACGATTGTGGGAGGACTGATCCTGAGTCAGCTGCTTACGCTTTACACGACGCCGGTTGTGTATTTGGCGTTCGACCGGCTGCGGCTTCGAATGCAGGGAAGACAGCACGGAATCCTGGGGCAGGGCATGGGACCCGCGCCCAGCGCTGCGGATTAATTGGAGCCATGATGGAGCGGACGAAATTATGACTTCCTCTCGCTTGGGAGCCGCAGCGTGCCTGGCTGTCACGGGCATCCTCATAACAGGATGCATGGTCGGCCCGAAGTACCACACTCCCACAGCGCAAACCCCTCCCGCGTACAAGGAACTTACCCCCGCCGATTATCAGAATACGGACGGTTGGAAGGTGGCGCAGCCAAAGGACGACGCGCTTCGCGGCAAATGGTGGGAAATCTTCAACGACTCGCAATTGAATGCTCTGGAAGAGAAAGTGAATGTTTCAAACCAGAATATTGCAGCCGCCACCGCGAATTTCTTTGCCGCTCGCGCGCTGGTCAGGGAGGCTCGGTCACAGCTTTTCCCCACCGTTTCGACCAGTCCGTCCATTTCAGCGCAGAGGTCGTCGGCCAACTTATCCAGCGGGGGATCGGGAAGCTCCTCAGGTTCTGGTTCGGGGAGCGGTTCCACATCCTCCTCGAAAGGCACAACGGGTGATTTTGATCTTCCGTTTGACGCGACCTGGCAACCGGATTTGTTTGGGCGAATCCGGAATACCATCAGCTCGGCCGCCTATGGGGCGCAGGCCAGCGCCGCGGATCTCGAAAACACCCGGCTCACGATACATGCCGATCTTGCCGCCGATTACTTTCAACTGCGCGGCCAGGATGCGCTAAGACAATTGTTGGATTCCACAGTTGCTGCATATAAGGAGTCACTCGAACTGACGAAAGCTCTTTACGAAACAGGCATCGACTCGGAAGAAGACGTGGCGCAAGCGGAGACTCAACTGGAAGCCACGCAGGCGCAGGATGCGGCTCTTGGTGTTCAACGAGCGCAATTTGAACACGCCATCGCGATGTTGACCGGCCAACCAGCGTCGACCTTTTCAATTGCGATCCAACCCTTGAATTCAAGTCCCCCCGCGATTCCCATTGGCATTCCGTCACAGCTTCTTGAACGGCGGCCTGACATCGCCGCGGACGAGCGCCTGGTTGCACAGGCGAACGCACAAGTGGGCATCGCGAGAGCGGCCTATTTTCCGACGGTTACGCTAAGCGGAGCGGCAGGACTGGAAAGCTCTTCCATCGCAACCTGGTTCACATGGCAGAGCCGCTTTTTTTCGGTTGGCGCGCAAGCAGCGGAGACAATTTTTGACGCGGGGTTGCGCCAGGCCACTATGCAACAATTCAGAGCCCAATACGATGAGACCGTGGCCAATTACAGGCAAACAGTTCTGACGGCGTTTCAACAAGTGGAAGACAACCTTGCTTCGCTGCGAATTTTGTCCGTCGAAATTCAATTTCAGGACACGGCAGTCAAGTCCGCGGAAAGAACTCTTGCGCTCGCCACCGACCGCTACAAATTGGGAATTGACCCTTACTTGAACGTGATAACGGCACAAACCGCACTGCTTTCCAATCAGCAGACCGCGGAGAATCTTCGGATCCAGCAGATGACGGCCAGTGTGGGATTGATCGAGGCGCTCGGCGGTGGTTGGGACGCCACGCAGCTCCCGACGCCTGCGCAAATGAACACCAAAGTGCCCTAGAACGTGGACCTGACGTAGAGTCACCAGAGCACAGCAGCGTCCACTTGATTGCTCTCAGGTTTGCGATCACGGCTTGCGTAGCAGATTGTGACAGGCCCAGTACGATCCATGCGCCCGGATTTTGGATTGACGCTCGCGCTTTTGGAGACGGCTGCTGGGTGAGCCGCATGGAATTTCTGCTTGGATATTTCGATCTTCAGCCGATTCCTCGAGTGAAAACACTTTCAATTTTGGATATTGAGTAAGTACAATGCGCCTTTCCCCCGGGAGAGTGCGTGACGAAACGTAATCATTTTTCTTTGCGGGTTTTGCTAATCCTCTTTGTCGTTCAACTGGCGGCAACAGTTGTGCGTGCGCAGGGACGGGAGGAGCCGGGCAAGTCTATCGGCAAGGTCACTGTCGTGGGAAACCTGATTCTGATGGAGCTGAATAAGGGTGCGCTCGGCCAGCAGAACCTCTTTGATCTCGCGCGGCGCACGGTTCGCTTCACGCCGGAAGGCACGGGATATCGCGTTGAAAACCTGCCGGTGGAGTGGGATGCGGACTTCGGCCAGCAGCTCAGCGGCCCTCAGGTAAGTCTTCACAACTTCCAATTTCCTTTTTCCGGCAAGACTTGGGATTCGTTTTCCGTCGGCGTTACCGGATCGATCCGGTTCGGCGCGCCGATTGCTGCGCCCGGCGCGGGGGCGGGACAAGGCGGCGGACGCGGCGACCCGGGCGGAGTTTCCATTGCCCGTTTTGATCAATTGTCCGAAGCGGCTCAGAACCTGGTGAACACGGTCCCGGCGATTTGCGTTTTTTTCAAACCACGCATGACCGGTAACCGGTTTGCGAAAGAGCTGGAAGATCGCGTGGTTGTAACCTGGGACGTTACCGAACCGTATGGAAATATCCAGGACTTTACGTGGACTAAAACCATCAATCGATTCCAGGCCGTGCTCCACAAAGACGGCAGGATTGAGATGTCCTATCAAGAGCTTACGGCAAAGGATGCAATCGTCGGCGTCTACCCGGTCGTCACCGGCGGCGATGAAAAGCCGCTCGCCACTCTCCCGGGCACAAAAAACTCCTCCGTCCCTGCGTATCTTGACCTGGAGAACCTGAAACTTTCTGTTGTTGACGGTATGTTCCTGAAGGTCGCATTCGAAACTTCGGGGCCGGCATTGGCCGAAGGTGATCCGGCGCTTTCAGGCATTACCTATCACGTTTATTTTAGCGCTCACAAATCCACTCACACGCCAGATAGCGCCACCTCTGCCGGTATTGTGTGGACGATTCGCGGCTTTGCGCCCCGGAACAACGCCAACGGTGGAGGATCGAGATACGTTGCCGCAGGTCCGGGCATTTCACGAAACGTAAAAACAAGTGGCAACACGATTTCGGTCCAAGGAGTTCTGCCAGAGGAATTGCGCGGCGCGACGCAAATTTCGGTTCGCGCCGATGCCACCGCGGCCGGATCGTCAGCACCGGCTTCGCAGGTTCTTTTTCACTCGGTTGCGCTGAATGGAATCCGCAGCCCTGAAGCGGATCTTTCCGCCCTCAAAGCGCAGGATGGCCCATTCCCGATCGTCTACGAGGCGTTCCACTATTACGCTTTGCCGAATCCGCGCGACTTAACTTGCACGGTGATTAAAGCCCTCGGCGACAAGTTCGACATGCTCGCTTACTATTCAGATTTCCGCGTTGACAACCAGGAGGCGGGCACGCCGAGCACGGGTCCACTGGGAACTGCTGTGGGAGGGCCGGTGACTGGAATCGGAGCGAACCAGCGGGGCCTCGAATCCTACTGCTCAAAGGGCCGCTTCCAATGGCAATTCATCCAACCTGTTTACGCGGAAGCGATCCAAATGCAGGAGCGGCCGCCCAAGGATGCGCCAGCCATGGGAAATCGTGACATCACCGGTTATCTGGATCAACTCGGCGAGATTTCGCAGAACGGAAAGATTCCTCCTTATATGTATGCAATGTCGCAAATCGGACATGAAATGGGGCACCGCTGGTCGGCGTTCGTTTCAGCGAAGGTCGGCAACGAGACGATTCCGTTGGGTCCCACGCACTGGGCCAGGGGATTGCAAGCTCCGGTTCCGTTTCCGTACGTGCGGCCGACGGAAGCTTCCATTATGGGCGGCGGTGTTTGGCACGACAACTTTGATGGCACCTTCACTCAACTCGACGACGACTATTACGTACCCGCGACTGGATACTCCTACCTCGATCTTTATTTGATGGGGCTGATCTCGCCTGCCGAAGTCCCCGACTTTTTCATTCTCCGCAACCTGATTCCAGCCGGAAGCGATGCGAATGGGCACCCGATTTTCAAGGCTGAGAGGACCAAGGTCACCATTCAAGATGTGATCGCCGCCGAGGGACCGCGCTTGCCCGCGGTGGACAAATCTCAGCGGCAGTTCAATACGGGGATGGTGATTGTTGTTCAGGAGGGCGCCAAGCCGAGTCCCCATCTAATCGAACGAACGAATGGAATTCGCAAACAATGGATGGAGTATTTTTCAATTGTAACGGGACGCCGGGCGAGCATGACAGCCAACCCGAACTGAGGCGAGGCTCGCCGAGAACCGGTGCGCCCTTGGTATCAACAATCTTGACCGTCGCGGTTCATACTGCCCTCCTGCGTTCAGCGGTATCTTTAACGCCCGCCTTTGCAGCCCGGCAACCGGAATGATCCGATCCTCGAACTGTAGGCGGTCCCACCCGCTTTGAGATAATCCCCCACGTACCAGAAGGTGCAATCGTCGCTCGGATCGATGGCCGTCGTCGCGTAGTCTTCCCATCTAAGCGTGGTTGTCTGCGAGGCCTCTCCATTGACCAGCACAGTTTCGTGAAGACTTAGCGCGCCCTTGGGATCGCTTGCAAGCCTTGCGGCAAAACGCTGGCCGGCGAAATTCGGCGTCCCTCCGAACGAGTAGCCAACGCCAATGTTCCCTTTCTTATCCATCGCGATACTGGGCATCCAGCGATAGAAACCATCGGGCGCGTAGGTACCTTGCTCGTATAAATAGGGATTCCGCTTCTTATCGAGCCGAAACTCGTACCAACGAACGCCTCCGCCCCCAGCCTTCGTTGAAATCGAGTGGGCGGCGACGATGGACTCGTGATTACCCACCTTGCGATACACAAGACGTTGCATTATTTTGTCGCCCTGCGCATCCAGCCGCCGGTCGGTGCCCGGTTGCGGCACACAGTTCGTTAGCTGGCCGCCGCACAGAAAGTGATATGGGGCGACTTCAATTTTGGTTGGGCCACTGGCCTTTGTATTCGCAGGATTTTTCCAATCTACGTGAACGCTCCAGAAATAGATCCCATCGTCTTCAAGAATTTTTTTGAGCTGTGTGCCGCCCGCGGCCATCATTATATTGGGCGCGCCGGCAGGCGGAAGGCGTTGGCCGTCAATATCAGAGTTATTCAGAAAGCTCACACCATCAATCACGATGCATTGTTCGGTGGCGGGCTGACCGATTAGCATCCTGGCGCGGTCGGCGATGCAAACATGTTTTTGAATCACGTTGTCACCGGTGCTCGTCGCGACGTAATAGCCGTCGGGCCAAACCGCGGGTCGCGGATAATCCGGGAAAAGCGTGCGTTCAAAGGAGTAGCGGTAATAGGCGCCAAGGGGGTCGTCGCTGACGCTCACGGCGTAACACATCGCATACGTTCCCACGGGAGGGGGCTGATTCGCGGCCGGGGCTGGAGTCTGCCCGCGACCACGGCCTACGGGAGGCAGCGGCCGCGGGGGATTTGCCGGAGGCGCGGCGGGCGGACCCGGCGAAGCTGCCTCTCCCGCCGCCGCGCGCTGACCGGGGATAGCGGGATGGCCGGGAAGCACTGGTTCATTGTCTTCCTTGTACTGGCCTGGAGCGACGCGGGAAAAAATAGGCATGACAAAGAGCCAGCGCCCTGCAAGCTGGTCGTACCGGACGACGGCGTCACCGTTGTTGCGAGCTCCGCATGCTCCGCCGAAGCCGGCAAATATCGTGTTCGTCGGGACGTCGCCGTAAACCAAGGTTCCGCTTTTTGGATAGCGCGTTCCCTTTTTCGAGTAAACCGCAAGACGTGAGTTGACGATTTGCACGATGTGATTTGGTCCCACGGCAAGGCTATTGTCCGAAGGATTGCGGAAGGTGGCAGCCGGGCTGGGCCCTTCAAATCCGGCGCCGAGTCCTTCAAAATTTTCCGCTAGTGTTGCCGGCGGGCGCTGCCCCTGAGAAGTCTGTTCTACTTTCGCTCCTGCATCGGTGATCACCGGAGGAGGAAGCTCCGCGGGGTTTTGATCGACGTCCGGGCTATCCGGATCGTCAAGGTCATTGGGATCGCCGGGTGATAAACCGCAGGCTTCCCCAAGACAATCGGGAGCGTCCATCGCGCGACGGGCTTCGCGCAGGGAGGCAAGCGGAGGAGAAGTATCAAATTTCATCGCGCGGGTAACCGTGACTGGCCCTACCTTCACCTGATCCTGTTGGGCCCGCGAAACCTGGAGATTATGGGCCAGGAAAAAAACTGCCCCGGCGAGAAAGACGATGGTCACGTATCTGAGAAATATTCGAGCGTGGCTCATATGCTGTCGTTCGCCATAATTCTGTCCGCCTCTGCATTCACCAAAATGGCTTGTTGCCATTCACAAGGAACCAGCGATGGCGCGCCGACATGTTACACGGTATCGAGCTCTTTTTGAGCTCGTTTAAACGCCTTCTCAGCTCTCATCGGGGCCTCTTGTTTGAAAACCCAGCGCTTCGGCGGTCACTCGCCGTCTCTCAGCGCAAACATTCTCGTTCGGGCCAGACAGCGTACGACAGGCTCTTTTGGGCCTTCGCGCGAAATTACCGGACTCAATGGGATGAAAATCTGTTCCGCGTGAGCGCAGATAGGAATGACCGCGCGAACTTCTCGAGAAGTCTCTTGAGAAATATGGCGCTGGTTGCTCTGCCGTGGTTGACCGACGGAATCGGGTGTTTGCGGGAACGAGACCATTGAGGCCGCTCGTTCTGCTGGGATGAAATCCATCGCTGTCATTGAATCCGACGGTTCATCTCTCGTCGCGGTTCAGCGGGGCGATCTGGATCTCAAGCGAGACAGGAAGGCGAGAGAACTTGCGATTGCCGATAACCGCGTGGGTGAACTCGACGTCGAGTGAAATCCCGGCGGTTTTCTTCAGTTTGCGCCAAGCCGAAGTCTTCAATCGATTTTATCCAACTATTTGAACACCTGGGACAATCGGCCAGTCATCTGCATTAGCGCCAAATCGGCTTGCTGCCGTGCAAAGTCCGCATCCAAGAACGCTAGCCACTTTTCCCCCTCATCGAGACGGGCCTGCTCAAGGTCTTTCACGCTGGCCTGACCTTGATCAAATCTCGTCTGGACAAGACCAAGACTCTCTTGTGCCAGCTTCAGTTCCAGCCGGGCGACGTCGAGCGAGGCGTTTTTGTCCGCTACGCTAATCTTGGTCTGTTCCGCTTCGGCTGTTGCATTGTTGCGCGAGTTTGCGAGGTTCAAATCTGCTTCCGACAATTGGCTTCGTGCGAGAGCTACGCTCGCCGAAGTCTTGAAATTGAATACGGGAATCCGAATCAATACGCCGAATGCGACATTGTTTCGCTGAAAACTCGTAAAATAATTCTGGTAATCATTAAATTTTGCAAACACATTGTACTGGCTAACTATCTCGGCAGTTGGCCAGTAACCTTTCACCGCTCCGTTGAGCAAGTCTTGTCGAGCGCTTCGCTCGAATTGCATTTCCTTGAAAATAGGGCTGGTCTCCACTGCCTTCTGGACTTGATCATCCGATGGAATCTCCATCGCCGGCAAGTCTTCCGGGGAGATTTCTTCGAGTTTCTCCGGAGGAAGCCCTGTCAGATCGTGAAGTTGGCCGGTTAAAATCTGACTTCGGCCAGTCAATTGCACTATACGCTGCTCAATTTTGGCCAAGATGAGTTCGCTTCGAGTGACTTCGATCGGAAGTTCCATCCCGTTGGCCGCACGTTTTCGCACGTAGTCAACGATTTTCTCCGCACTATCGCGCTCGTTGCGCAGCAGATCCAGAGAGTGGCGCGCTTTTGCCAGCTCCAGGTAGCATGTGGCGGAACGGACGATCACTGCGTCCCGTGTTCGTGTGACTTCGATTTCCAGACCTTTTGCGTGCTCCTGCTGGGCGTGAAACTCACCGCTAAGCGGCCCATCATAGATTTCTTCGGAGTAGGTAAGCTGAAATACGGTTGGCGGCTGGGCATTGATCGCCACGGGAAAGCCGTAGTTGTAAAATGGACTGGCGCCTGTCTCTATGCTTGGAAGGAAGGGGGATCGATCAACTCGCGCTTGGTTTGTCGCGACATCATACCGAACCCGCGCCAGGGCGACATCGCGGCTATTCTGAACGGCCAACGATACAACTTGCTCCAGCGTAAGCCCCGGCGAAGATTGAGCGTGGCCGGGTACTCCGCCCCAAAGAACTGCGACTCCCAAAATGCCTGCGGCGATTCCTTTTCCTGTGATTCTCATGAGAATACCCGTCCGTTCGTTGGGATTGTTTGGCCGGGTCGGATAAAGCTGCTGGGCTCCTTGCAATCGCCGACGCGGCGAGGAGCAGTCTAACATTCATTTCGTTTCGGATGGATGAACCACGGAACCGTCGTGAAGATCGAAGTTGCCGGGCACTGCCACGAACTCGCCTTCGTTCAGACCGGAAACTACTTCGTAACTCGTTGAATTTGCCAGACCCAATGATACCGGGCGCCGATGAATGCGATCGCCATTTAACACGTAGACGAAATGTGCCCCCTGTTCCGTGCGGACGGTTTCCCGCGGAACCACCAGGGCATTATGGTTTTCCTGCACGAGAATGCGAACATCAACGTTGACGTTAGGGAGTAGCTCGAGCCCGGTATTGTCCACAGTAGAAAAAACTTCGCCAACGCTTCGCGTTCCCCGCGTCAAAACTTGTTTGGGAATTTGCTCGGTCTTCCCGGACCATGCACGGTCCGGCATCGCATCCCACGTTATCTCCACGTTTTGGTTCAGTTTCAATTGACCTAGATCGGACTCGTCCACAAAGGCTCGTAACCGCACCTTACGAAGGTCGGCAATCTCCGCTAATGTTTCTCCCACTCGCACGAAGTCGCCCACTCGCAAAGGAAATGAATAGAGCGTTCCGTCCATGCCCGCGGTCACGGTCGCCGATTGAAGCTTGCTCTCCAACAGGTGAACTTGCTCCTCAGCTTGCTGCGCACGCAGCGTATAACTTTTCTCCTCTTCGGTCGCGCGCTCCGCAAAGTCATTTTGTTTCTTCTGCAGCGTATCAAGCAGCGCTTGCGCCCGGGCTAGAGCTGCGGTGTTTTGGTTGACCTCCTCTTGCGTGGAGGCGTGGGCCTCAAACAGTTTCTCTAAAACCGCGTGCCTCTCCTGTAGCCGCTGAACATCCACCTCCGCCTGCCGGAGGTCACCTATTAGCTGTGCTTTTTCATCCGGCGGCCCGCCGACGCGGGCGTTGCGGAGACCCTCCTGTGCCGCGAGAAGCTGAGTTCTGGCCTGCGCCAGGTCAGCGCGAATTTGGCTCGCATCCAGCGTCAGAATCGTTTCGCCTCGCTTGACGGGTTGCCCCTCCTTCGCGAAGGCCCCGGTGACAAAAGTTTCAAATTCCGCCCTGTAGACGTGGGGTTCAATGGGCTCGATGTTGCCGTTGCACGAAACGTAGTCGGTGAATGCCGTCCGCGTCACTTGGACTACCTGCACGGTAGGAATTCCATCACGGCCAACGAACCACAAATATGTGATCGCGAGAATAGCGGCGCCTAAAAACACGCCACCCCATACACGCCAATCGCTCGTCCAGTTCGTCTTCGCCATTGATTTCTCTGGGCTCAATCAACGAGCCGAGCGTATTGTAGCGTGAATTTGGCGGACACAATCAAGCCTCGACTATCAGTCGACAAATTGGCAATCGGGCTCGGAAAGTCGCTCGCGCGGGAATGAATTCTTTTCCTCATGTGAATCGTGGCCAAGGCCCCGCAGAACCTGCTTCAGGGGCATTGTGCAGTTCGCTGGTTTCCAAAATGCGGGGTCTCGCGCAGCCTCTCATCGAACGGGTGTCCACTCCTTGGAGCGTATTCTGCCTCGAATGTGGAACGATAGAGTGTTGACGAAGAAAAGCCCGATTTGATAAGGCCAACCAACGCTGTGAATTCTTCTTCCGGTATGAAACACGGTAAGACGCCGGTCGCACAGAGTTCGTCCTATCTTCGAGAGGCGGATAAAAATGTCCCGATCTTCGCGAGTTACTAGTTCCCCGTTATAACCGCCGATTTGATCGAAAGCTTTTTTCCGAATCATCTGGAACTCACCCCCGGGGGCTTCGCCTTGCCGTAAAACATTATTTTTGAAGAGCACCATCCCATTAATAAATCCCAGAACCATTTTGTCGGAGATGGTTTCATTTTCCGGCAGGAAGCGCAGAAATGCGGTAAGGCCGACCAGTCCGGCATTTCTTTCAAAATGAGAAATGGCAGCCCCAAAGAACCGATCCGGATCAGGAATGGAACAATCGGCATCCAGAAACACAAGAAACTCGCCTCGAGCCGCTCTTGCCCCGTTGTTTCTTCCCTCCGCGATCGTTTGCCGTTTCGTGCCTTGATGGACTACGACTCTATCGGCGAATCCGGCGGCGATTTCAACCGTTTTGTCCTTGCTGCCCCCATCAGAAACTATGATTTCATGGGGGAGAGTAAGTTGCGATTTGAGCGAGGACAAAGTGAGCCCTATGATCTTCTCTTCGCAAAGGGTGGGAATCACAATGGAGATCATGGCGCCATGCTATCACGGGCCGTATTGTGTCCGAACCGCGAGGGTGATCGTACCGGCCGCGCTGGATGGTGAATCGTGCTACGACCAAACCGGCTTTTTGCCGAAGAATGACATTGGAAATTAACTTCAGCTCCGGGAATCTCGCGTTGACGGGCGGAATCAATGTTTGAAGTATCAACTTCTGTCGTGTCTCCATTCGAGTATGGCGCAACAGCGCAGCCAATCCGCCTTGACAAACGGTCTTGTGGCAGGCAGAGTCACGAATTGAGGCTCGTCGGAGTAAATTGCGAAGTAATGACTCGCTCGCGCCGGTCACGACGCAAATAATGGCGCGGCGCGATGGCAGAGCGGCATGGACTTGTAAGCTTCGCAACCGGATTAGTTCTCGAAAACAAGATTCTGAGAACGCGAGCTTGTCCTTTCCCTTATCCAGAGTGCGCAATGTTCCGAAATGAGTCGCTTTCTACCGCGCTTGATTCCCTCCGCCGCAACAAGTTGCGAGTGTGCCTTGCGATTTTTGGAGTGATGATCGGCAGCGCCTGCATCGTTTTGGTGGTGACCGTTTCCCTGACCGAGCGGCGCTACGTATCGGATCAAATCGAAGGCATCGGATCGAATCTGGTCTACGCCAATTACGATTATGACCCCGGCCACCCGCCCGCGCGCAACGAGGACATCAACCTGGAGGATGTAGAGGCGGTAAAAACAGGAATTCCCGAGGTTGCTGAGTCCGCGGGAACTCGCTGGATCCCCATTACCGCTGAACTCGATGGAAATGTTGCGCCCGCCAACCTGATTGGCGCCACGCAAGGATTCGAGGAGATCCGAAAACTTGTGATTCTGCGTGGGCGCTATTTCGAACCGGGTGACGCCAAATCCCGCCGCAAGGTTTGCCTGATTACTTCGAGTCTTGCCGAACGCATTTCGCCCGGGGAAGATCCGGTCGGCAGAAGTATTCGTCTGGGAGACCTGCGATTCGACATCATCGGAGTATTCATGGAGCGGGTCTCGAGTTTCGGTTTGGCCGAGATTCAGAGTGAGTCCATTTTGGTGCCGTTCGAGCAGATGAAATACCTTACCGGCGACGGGAAGGTCTCGGTCCTTTACGTACAGGCGCGCACATCCAGTGAGGTTGCTTCCGTTACGCAGAGTGTCGCCCGGATTCTCAAAAGCCGCCACCCGGGTCCCGCCGTTTACAGGGTGCAGAATTTGGGGCCGATGCTGAGCCTGGCGGACCACGTTGGGTTTGCCCTGAGGCTGGTCATGCTGGTGATCGCATTGATCGCGATGGTCTGCAGCGGAGTGGGGATCATGAACGTGATGCTGATGTCGGTGACGGAGCGCACGCACGAAATCGGGATTCGGAGAGCGTTCGGCGCGAGACGCGTGCAAATTCTCCACCAGTTTCTTTTGGAAGCGCTGGTTATCTGCCTGGCCGGGGCGTCGGCCGGCATCGCGTTGGGGCTGGTAGTTCCCGTGCTGGTCAGACCGATGCTGGAAAAGACGATCGTATTGCAGTCCTCCTGGATCTCGCCCCTGCTCGCTTTAATCGTTTCCTGTTTATTTGGACTTTTTTTTGGATATTTGCCGGCGAGCCGGGCGGCCAAAGTCGATCCATGTGAATCGCTGAGGTTCGAATAATCGGGTGACGACTTAATCGCTATGCAACATGCTCTGACTCTGGCCGCCGCGGCGCAAAATCTTCTTTCAAACTATTTTTTGGCGTTCGCCGGTTCCTTCTGGAATCGCTTCGCCGGGCTTTCCCAGCGCAACTCGATTTACCTGGCGATCATGATTCCGTATTGCATCGTGACGCTGGTCCTGGCCGTGTACGGACTGCATCGCTTTTGGCTGGTTTGCGTTTATTTCAAGAATCGTCAGAAAGCGCCAAGCCCGCCGCCCGCGCCCATCGAATGGCCCAAGGTTACCGTACAGCTTCCCATTTACAACGAACGCTACGTGGTCGAACGGCTGGTGGAGGCGATAGCGCGCTTCGATTACCCGCGGGAACTGCTCGAAATTCAAGTCCTGGACGATTCGACGGATGAGACACAGGAAGTCGCGCGAGCGTGTGTCGAGCGATACCGGGCGCTCGGACTGCAGATACGCTATCTGCACCGCGACAACCGAGCCGGTTTCAAGGCGGGCGCGCTGGCGGCGGGCCTCGAGACGGCATGCGGTGAATTCATCGCCATCTTCGACGCCGACTTTGTCCCCACGCCCGATTTCCTCCGTCGCACCGTGCCGCACTTTGCCGATCCTAAGATCGGCATGGTGCAGACGCGCTGGACGTACTTGAATCGCGGCTTCTCCGTGCTGACCAAAGTCGAGACGATCATGCTCGACGGCTACTTCGGAATGGAGCATCTCGCGCGTTCGCGCGGCGGAATATTTTTCAACTTCACAGGCACCGCGGGCGTTTGGCGCCGCGCCGCTATTGATGACGCCGGCGGCTGGGAGCATGACACGCTGACTGAAGATATTGACTTGTCTTATCGCGCCCAGCTTCACGGCTGGCGGCTTCTCTATCTGCTGGATATGGAGTGCCCTTCGGAGCTGCCGGTCGTGATGGCCGCGTTCAAAGAGCAGCAGGCGCGCTGGGCCAAGGGCTCCATGCAAGTAGGGAAGAAACTATTGCCCCGGCTGCTCAAATCAAAGGAAAGGCTGCGCATAAAGGTCGAAGCTTTTCTGCATCTGACCGGGGGCATCTCGCTTCCCTTTATGGTCGCTATTTCCGCGCTGCTATTGCCATCCCTGATCGTGCGATTCAATCAGAACATATTCCTCTCCACGTTGATCGACCTGCCGAATATTGCGGTAACCATCTCGGTGGTGGCATTCTACGTGGCTTCGCAGCGTGTGCTTCATCCAACCTCCTGGTTACGAACCATCCTGTATCTGCCGCTCATGATGGCGGTGGGCTTCGGGATGTCACTGCGCGTAACCAAGGCCGTACTCGAAGCCCTTTGGGGGGTCAAATCGGATTTTGTGAGGACTCCAAAATTCAACATCGATGGAAAGTCCGGATCCTGGCGCGGCAAGAAATACCGGGACTCCGCGGGATGGATGCCTTATCTGGAAATCTCCTTTGGCCTTTACTTCCTGTTTGCGATTATTTATTCGATGCGTCTTGGGATTTACAGGACCGCACCGCTCCTGCTTTTGTTCGTATGGGGATTCTTGTATACGGGAATCATGTCCCTGGCGCAACGCTGGTGGGAGCCCGCGCCGGCGCAGGAGTGGCGAAGTCCGGTCTCCTCAACCCGTCCTGATGTTTCCGGCGCACTTGAAGTTTTCCCCGCGAGCAGCGAACCCGGCAATCTTTCGTGCCGGGATAATGTCCCAACCCTCGAGGCTCGCGGCGAGCCCCCTCAAGTTCTGAATTGACGGCCGGTTTTAATCCGCATTCAAAGTGATCGATTCACATTGTCCTGAAAATCAAATTCTTAATCGTGGACGATTTTATGGGGCTTGCGGGGTCTAAGACATCAGCAGTAGAATGCGCCAGGTCATCGATACAGTTTCGGCAGCTCTTCTAGGCACATAGACCGGTTCAATTGATGGGGTCTCGATTACATGAAGGTCTTCGTCACTGGAGGGAGCGGCTTTATTGGCTCAGTCGTCGTCCGTAAGCTTGTCGAGTCAGGGCACGCTGTTCATTGCTTACTCCGCCGGACCAGCAACACATGGCGCATAGATGGCCTGCCCGTTGAGCGAGGGGTGGGTGACGTTCGCGATTTCACTTCTGTCCGTTTGGGCATGGAGGGTTGCCAGGCGACCATACACCTTGCGGGTCTCTCATCCTGGAACGAAATAAATTCGCCCGTTCTTAAGGAAGTCGTGGAGGGTGGCACTCGGAACGTTCTGCGAGCTGCCCGGGCTCTGCCCTCACACCGGGTCATTTTCGTCTCGAGCGTGACCGCAGTTAATGGCTCCGAGAAGCCTGAAGTTTTCAACGAGGAGTCCGAATTCACGCTCGTCGATCCGGAGCTGAGATATGCGCACGCAAAGCACTGCGCGGAAGCGCTGTGCCGGGAAGCGCTCCTTGAGGGCGTATCCGTCATAATAGTTAATCCTGCCGAGGTTTACGGACCCGCGGACACCTCCTTTATCACTGCGGGGAACCTGGTTGATTTCGCTCGATCGAACCCCGTCTTGGTATGTTCCGGGGGCACCAGTGTCGCTCACGTAGATGACGTCGCAGAGGGGATTGTCGCCGCTCTTGTTAGTGGTCGTCCGGGTGAACGATACATCCTGGGAGGGGAAAACCTTACAATTCGACAACTGGCGACGCTTTGCGTGCAGTTGGCAGGCAAGCGGCCGAGAATTTTGACTTTGCCCAACCGGTTGATTCGACGCATAACAAAGATCGCGAAAAAGCTTAGGCTACCGCTGCCTTACAATGCGCATGTCATCCCCTATGCCACGCGCTATTGGTTTGTCGATAGCTCCAAGGCGCAAAGAGACTTGGGAGTGAAATTTCGCGACGCTCACGCCACTCTTGCACCCACCATCGCCTGGTTAAAAGAAGCGGGGCACATCGCATGACCAAGTCGGACCCGATCGCAATTGTAGGTATGAGTTGTAAATTTCCAGGTTCACCCAACCTGGATTCGTTTTGGAGCAGCATGCGTGATGGATGCGTGCACACACGCGACATTCCTGATAATCGGTGGAATCATGCTGCGTTTTATAGTCCGGATCGCCGCAGCCGTGAGACGACTTATGCCCGGAAGATCGCCTACCTCGACGACATCGAATCCTTTGGTCCGGAGCAATTCGGCATACCGCCGCGACGCGCGTACCTCATGGATCCGCAGCAGCGACTGATCCTCGATCAGGCGCGCGTCGCTTTGGATGATGCGGGCTACCGCGGCCGCCGCTTGCCAAAATCGACAGGCGTCTATCTCGGCGCGTCGGCGACGGAATACAACCAACTCGTGCTCAGCCGATTCCGTGCCAGGCAACTCTTGGGAGGTGAATGGGGTCGAGTTCCACCGCTCCCGGCGGACGCATTGACCGGACTCGTTCGAGACGTCGCCCCTGTCCAAAAGTACACGATGGTCGGTTCGCTTTTGAACATGATCGCATGCAACGTGAGCGGAGCGTTTGATCTGCAAGGACCCGCGCTCGTGATGGACGCCGCGTGCTCCTCGGCTTTGCTGGCGGTTCACACGGCGGTACTTCACCTGCGAAATGGGATCTGCGATGCCGCCATTGCGGGCGGCGTTTACACGATCTGCACGCCCGACACGTTGATCTGCTTCAGCCGGGTCGGTGCGCTTTCAGCAAGCGACACTTGCAGGCCGTTTGACGAAAGCGCCGATGGCTTCGTGGTCGGAGAGGGCGCCGGATTGATCGTGCTCAAACGACTGGAAGACGCCCAACGCGACAGAGATCACATCTGGGCGGTCATTCGAGGAGTAGGACTCAATAACGACGGCCGAGGGGAAGGACCAATGACCCCGCGGCTTAGCGGCCAGGTGGACGCTCTCGAGAGCGCCTACCGGGATGCGGATTTTTCGCCTGACGGCGTGGGCTACATTGAGGCGCACGGCACCGCAACTCCGGTGGGAGACTTGACCGAAATCGCCGCTCTCAAAAAGAACGTCGGATCGAATGGCGAAGGCGCGGTCCGGTGCGCTGTCGCTTCGGTCAAGGGGAATATCGGCCACAGCTTGACCGCTTCAGGGATCGCGGGCTTCATCAGGGCGGTGCTGGCGGTGAACCGGCGCGTAATTCCTCCGCAGGCTGGGTTGCAATCTGTTCGTGCGGAACTCGGACTCGAAGGATCGGGTTTCTACATCCTCGTGCGCCCGGGGCTTTTGAATCACGCCGGGGATTGCCGCGCCGCGCCGGCGTCAGTGCATTCGGCTTCGGCGGCACAAATGTTCACGTGGTACTCGAGGAGTTGCCTGAATCGCAACGAAGGGCCGCGGTTGTGTCTGTCTCCGCCCCCGAAGACCCGCAGCTATTCGTGATCTCAGCGGCGACGCCGGATCATCTGGCAAAACATCTGACGAATCTGGCTGAGGCTTTCGAGGAAACGGCCGCGCCGCTTTCCGATCTGGCCTATTCCCTTACATCGGGGCGGCGACGGGAATCCGCGTGCGTATCTTTCGTTGCGCACAGCCGGACGCATCTCCTCGAAAAGCTAAAGAGATCCGTCAGGAGAGTGGATCAGGACCAGTGCGATGGCGTTTTCTATAGGGCCGAGCCGCTTGCCGAAGGGCAACGCAAGATCGCATTCCTGTTCGCGGGTCAGGGAATGCGATGGCCGCAATCCGGCTCGGAGTTATGCCGGCGATTTCCCGCGCTGAAAGCGCGAGTCGATGCAATCGCCGCGGCTTTGGACGCAATCCGTGAACACACGGCGCATGCTCGCGCCGGCGCTGGACGAAACGGCCACCAGAATCGTGTTTCCGGGATGGCAAAGATGGAGGAGCTCCGCGACAGCAATCTACCGTTTGCCGCGGCTCAACTGGCGATGTCCGGTTTTTTGGCGGACATGGGCCTGATGCCGCACGTGGCAGCCGGCCTAGGCGTGGGAGAACTGATCGCGGCAACGGCTGGCGGGATACTTGAAGAGAAGGAAGCGTTGCGGCTTGTTGCGCGGCTTGGCTTCGAGCTGCACTCCTCGCCATCGAATGGATCGTCCGACGCGCTCACTTTAGAGAGCATGGCCGCGTTGAAAATTTTGCCCCCACGCATCCCCATCATTTCCAGCGTCACGGATAGTCCTTACGCCGGCAATGCCGCGAGTATTGCGGAGATACTCTCCCACGCCGACTCGGAGGGCCTCGATATCGAGAAAGGGATCCGCTCGCTCGTGCGCACGGGCGCCAACATTATCGTTCAGTTTGGCGGTAGTCCCGTGCCAGAGGAAATGGTGCGCACGCTTTCTCCGATGAATTCCACCGTTCCGCCACACATCGTAAATTTCCTGGACGCAGAGAAAGAAGCCAGTGAGGCGTTATTGAGCGCACTCGGGGAGATGGTTGTCATTGGCATTCCTCTGAATTTATCGCCGCTCTTTGCGAACGCACACGTGGCCAGTCTCCCAAGTCCGCCCTTCCCTACGCGTCCGTATTGGGTGATATCAAAATCGCACAGGGCCGAGCGCACTGAAATCCTGCCCCCCACGATTGATGTCGGGACGGCAGCCGTCTCCGAACCGGAGGAAGTCGAATCCGCTTTCGGCGCGCCAATCTCCCCGGGCGTCGCCAGTGGAAACGAAATCGAGCCCCGGCAAAAAGTTCTCGATCTGATTGTTCAATTGACCGCGTTTCCGATGGAGGGCCTGAAACCGGAGCTGCGTTTTGGCGCGGACTTGGGTTTCGATTCACTGATGTGGATGGACTTGTATGATGCCCTCCTTGCGGCGGTCCCTGAGACGCGAGATCTGCCCGAGTCTCTGATTCGCGCGGATACCACGGTCGGAGATTTGATGCGAGAGGTCTCCGCGGTGGTCAATCACCGCGAGGCGCAGGGCCCGGGAGTGAAGGACGAGATTCAGCGGTACGTCGTGGTCCCCGTGGAACAGCAAATTTCCAATCGGTTGCCAGGGCCGCCTGCGTTCGCCGGCCCGGTCGCGATGGTCCCCGACGAACTTGGAGTCGCGCCAATCCTGACCCGATTGCTGCAGCGTGCCGGCTGCGAAGTAAGAACAGTTTTGCCGGAGGAAAAATTTGTTCGAGAAGGGGCGCGCGCCCTGATTGACCTTTCAGGATTGGATTCGGCAGAGAACGGTGATGATGCCGGCGCGTTTCGACGGCCGGTGGTAGCAACGCTCCGGCGAGCCAGCGCCATGGCGGCTGATGGGATCCCTCCATCCGCTTTCGTGACGATTCACGCCGGTGTTCAAAATGCCGGAATGGCTGGCGTGGCCTTGGCCCTTGCGCGCGAATGGCCCGAAGCGTTTGTCCGATCCGTGGAGATAGCGGGCGGCACTGCGGCAGAAGTGATTGCCGAACGAGTCTTCCAGGAACTGGCCGGCAAAAAACAGACGGTTGAAGTCAGTTACGCATCCGGATCGAGACAGTTGCCGGCGCTGGAAAAGCGATCCATTGAATATCTTCCGCTACCCGAAGGCGCGGTTGTAGCAATTTCCGGAGGTGGGCGCGGCCTGGGCGCGAAGCTCGCCGAGGAGCTCGCGCGACGACACAAGGCAAGACTTCTTCTGCTGGGGCGCTCGCCGGACTCCGAGAATACGATTCAATCGGTTCTTGAGGCTGGAGGCAACGCGCTTTACATCAAATGCGACGTCAGAAATAAATCCGAGGTATGCGCGGCCTTCGAGCGGTGCCGTGAGAAGTTCGGTCCTATTCAGTATGTTGTTCACGCCGCAGGCGTTTTGGCTGACGGGCCTATCGGGTCCAAGGACTTGGACCGCGCCGCGGTTGTGTTCGACACCAAAGTTGCCGGCTGTCTGGCACTGTGGGAAGCGGCGAAATCCGATCCGCTGCGTACATTCCTTATTTATGGATCCTGGGCCGGCCGTTTTGGGAATGCATTTCAATCCGATTATTCAGCGGCTAACCATCTTCTGGGCAGACTGGCATCCGTGCTCGCCGCTAAACGATCGATGGTTCGTGTAATCACCATGGACCTGCCGCCGTGGGAAGGCAGTGGGATGATAAATGGCTTGCCCGAATCGGTCAGGCAAGCTCTCGGAAGTCGCGTGCGATTTCTTGACGATGAGACTGGACTCTCCCATGTGATTTCCGAGCTGGGCGCCGAAGGTGCATCCGGTGAAATTGTCATAGGCGCGGGACTCGAAGAGAAACTTGCCACGGAGTGTTCGGTTATTACGGTTTCGAGAGCGGACCAGCCGTGGCTCGATGATCATCAGCTCGACGGCCGGATCCTCGTACCGCTCGCAGTCTCTCTGGACTATGCTGCCGCGGCGGCGCGCCTGGGAATGGGACGCGGCTTCGCCCTTTCGGAAGTTATTGCATCGGAGGTTTTTCAGGTTCCGGAGGCGGGGCCGCTTCAACTTGAAATCGCTGCGCACAGTAATCACAAGGCAACCGAAATTGAAATTAGCCGCCTTGACCACGGCAGGCGACATCCCTCGGTCAGTTTGAAAGCCACGGCGGCTTCGGAACCTTTGGCGGGTCTCACGCTCCCACCGGGCGGCAAATCTCCAGAGCTGCCAATTGCTGAATTTTATCAACGCCTCAATTTCCACGGCCCAAGATTTCGCGCTCTCACATCGGTGTTGGAAGTGGGGCCAACTCACGTCGCTGGATTGATGCGCGCCCCCGGTAGCATGGACGGGCCGGAAGGCGCGGTGCTGGACGTACTTTGTTTGGACGGCATGATGCAACTTTGCGCCTATTGGGCTTTGGTCAATTTGGGTGTCACAGGATTGCCGGTTGGAGCCGACGAGATCCGCGTGCTGGCGCGGGCTCAAGCCGGGGAGGAACTCCGCATCACCGGATTACTTCAGACGACCGCGGATGGCGTTTTGACCAGCGATCTTGATCTCCTCGACGCGGAAGGGCGCGCGCTGATCCAGGTGCGTGGCCTGAGCTGCAAAATGGTTCAGCGCCGCGCGAAGCCGCATGCCAACGGGCATGACCATGCCGCCGCGTTGACGAAAATCGATTCGTCGAGCTGGAGAATCGATGAATTCCCGGAAGTGAAGGTTTTGCGGGACGTAGTTAGATCGGCGCGCCTCATGGGAATAGAAAGCCCGTATTTCTCTGTTCATGAGCGCGTGACGAACGAGACTTCGGTGATTGACGGCCGCGAATATGCGAACTTCTCATCATACAATTATTTGGGGCTCTCCGGGGATCCTGAAGTATCGGCTGCGGCGGTGGAGGCGATAGCTCGCTACGGGACATCCGTAAGCGCAAGCCGGCTTGTTTCCGGAGAGAAACCCTTGCACGGCGAGTTGGAGCGCGAAATAGCGGAGTTTCTCGGATGCCCGGACGCCGTGGTTTTTGTCAGCGGCCATGCAACCAACGTAAGCGTCATCGGACACATGTTCGGCCCGCAGGATCTTGTTGTGCACGATAGCCTGGCGCACGATTCGATCCTTACTGGTATTCGGTTGTCGGGCGCCAAACGGCACGCCTTCCCGCACAACGATCCAGATGCCTTGGACCAGATCCTCCGTCGAACGCGTCAATCAGCGCGCCGCGTCCTGATTGCGGTGGAAGCCGTCTACAGCATGGACGGGGATATTGCTCCGCTCGCGCGCATCATCGAAGTGAAGCGCCGGCACAATGCCATGCTGTTTGTTGATGAGGCCCATTCGCTGGGTGTGCTGGGGCCGAGCGGCCGCGGCATCGCGGAGCACTGCGGCATCAATCGCGGCGACGCGGAATTTTGGATGGGCACACTCTCGAAGTCCCTGGCTTCTTGCGGCGGCTACATCGCCGGATCCCGGGAACTTGTGCATTACTTAAAACATAGCAATCCGGGATTCGTCTTCAGCGTGGGAATGTCTCCGGCCAATGCCGCCGCGGCTCTGGCGGCGTTGCGCAAGCTGCGGGCATCGCCGGGCCTGATCGCCACCCTTCGGGAACGCAGCCGCCTTTTTCTTGCGCTGAGCCGGGAGCGCGGCATCAACACCGGTTCCAGCGAAGGAACTCCAATCATTCCCTGCATTGTTGGAAATTCCATGGACAGCGTGCGCCTCAGCCGCGCGATGGCGGCCCGCGGCATCAACGTGCAACCCATTCTCCACCCGGCGGTCGAGGAGCAAATGTCACGCCTGCGCTTCTTCATCACGGCCCGCCACAGCGAACAGCAGATTCGCGCCGCGACGGACGCCCTTGCCGAGGAATTGGAGAGGATCGATCCCAGGCATCCGGCCTTCCCCGCTCCCGTGGCGCCCCTGCGAAAAGCCGCCTCGCTGATGGGAGAATAAGCGATGCCCCTTTTCCGCCGGAGTGATGGGAAATTAGTTACGGAGATGAGTGATTCCCGGCGCATGATGCCGTTCGTCATGCGCGGGCGCAACGAATCGGTCGTGTTTCACACCATGCAGTTGAAGATTGCGGAAACACGCGCGTGGATTCGCGAATACAATCGCACCCGGCCGAAAAATCTGCATGCCAGCCTCTTTTATTTGTTCATTTACGCCTGCGCCAGAGCCCTGAATGAACGGCCGGGCCTGAACCGGTTTGTGGTTGGCGGCCGTATCTATCAGCGCAAAGATGTGTGGGTTTCTTTCGTGGTCAAGAAGCGGCTTGTGGATGATTCCCCGATCGTAACGGTCAAGCTGAAATTTCCGCCGAATGAAAGTTTTGATGACGCCATGAAAAGGATTTCCGGCGCGGTAAGCGACAGCCGCTCGGGCCGCGAATCGCAACTCGACCGCGAGCTGCGCGTTCTCACCCGGTTGCCCGGCCCTCTTCTCAGGTTGGTTATCGCCGGCGGACGCTGGCTTGACCGCTTCAACATTCTCCCCAAGTCGCTGATTGAGCCTGACCCGATGTACTCGAGCATATTTCTCACCAGCGGCGGATCGGTCGGAATCGCCAACGCGCACCACCATCTCTACGAGTACGGGACATGCAGCTTGCATGCTGTGGTTGGGAATATAAAAAAGAAAATGGTCGTCGACAGGGCCGGCGATGCCGATCTGCGCGAAGTTCTGGAAGTGTATTGGAGCTTCGATGAACGCGTGAACGACGGCCATTACTGCGCGGGCACCCTGCTCCCCTTGCAACGTCTGATGGAGGATCCGAAGCGCTACATCTCTGGGTAAGGATTTGTGAGCCAGTAATCGCAAGCGAGGTCGCTAAGGTTCGCTAGACCGATTCGTAGAACTAATCGCGGCGACCCGCGTACGCCCGGACTTCGTCTTGGAGTAAAACAGACTCCAAGATGATGCGGCCAATTGCGTTTTCCGCAAATCGTATCTGAAGAATGTCTGTTGTGAACTCGTGCATTAAGTGGAGTCTTCCCACTGATTGACCAGATACTCTTACCAAGCTTGCTGCGGGCGGCGAGTGATCAAATGCAGCGTCAGAAAGGTTACGGGACGCGAACAACATTCCATCATGATTTGAGCGTGGATTAATCATTCGCATTCTTGAACGGATGATTTCGCGAGCGTCGAGAAGGGCGATAGAGATACCGTGGCCCACGGGACGCGTCCGTGGCGGTGGGTCTTCCGCAATCAAATTGGCCGAGGGAAGACAGAGGGTCACTGCAATTTCCACTACAGTGCAGTAAAAGGGATGATGATGACCTCCCGTAAGTTATTGAGAAGATTGGTCGGGGCGCGCGGATTTGAACCGCGGACCTCCTGCGCCCAAGATAAACGTCAGATAGCTATGTAGTTGGTTCGTCTATGTTTTTCGCGCATCTTATATCACGGTTTATGGGGGTATTCGGCGGTTATTGTTCCCAAGTTGTTCCCAACTTTGACTTGGCCTTCGTCCTCCGCATTTTTGGGCAGGCGCAGAACTTTGAGTATCTCGCGCTGCCCCAGCACATCGAAAAACGTGACAACTTGATGTCCGAGCTTGTAATTGCTGTTCTTCACGTCACGCCACTCGTTATGTTTTCAAGAGTTGCAAACTGGAGAATCTCCAGCTCTGCAAGACTCATTTCACAACGGTCGGTCACGATGCCGATTAAAGGAAAGTCGAGAGTATCGACTAGCAGCACCGGACCGCCGCTCAAGCCCCCCATGTCTGCGCCTAGTTCTGGCAACCGTCCTTTGTCGAAGCCGATAAGATCCTTGCGCTCAATTAGGCATTTGCAACGGTCGGCTTCCGCAATAGTCACTCGAAATATCGCCGAATAAGGACCCGAACCGATCCAGCCCGCAGATGGGTTTTCCTCGCGCAGCCCCTTAGGGTAACCGGCTACCAACACTAATTGTCCCTTTCTCGGAGGCTGTACCGGCCAGCGCCGAGGAGCCGAAATGGTACAAGGTCCTATTTTACGCGCTTCATTCTCGGAGATACGCAAGAGCACAATGTCCTTCTCGGGGCCCCTCCATTCGATGCGAGCAAGTGGATCGAACGGAGGAAGGTTGCCTACCTGCCAGTTCAGCAGCTCGCCTTCTCCCACACGTTTTTCATAACCCGCCAAAACGTGGGAGGCAGTGACGACAAATATGCCCGATGCAAGTTGTACCACGCAGCCGCTCGCACCGTTGATTTTTCCTCCGACGCTTGGCGGAGGAGCAAAGATAATTGGGACCGCATAATCCCTTGCGAGTCGGACCATCAGTTGATTTATCGCAAGGTACCGCGCTTTATTGTCGTCTGAGAGCTGCTGGAAACGCTGTGCGCCGCTAAGTTCGTTCATAAATTGAGATTCTACTCCGTCTGGTCGCCTGAGCAATATTGGTCCGGGTCTATGGTGCTGCCTCCGAACTCCGAAACTACTCTTCGCAAGTTTGAATCCCGGCTGACCAAAGTCGCTTGATTCTTTATAGCCGTCTCGGCGATCAGAATATCCCGCACTTGGTTGGGACCTTTCTTGTTCTTCGGGTCGAGCTGCTGGAGTAGGGCGAGCATCTTCTCAAAGTTTCCACTCCCGTCATTCCAGTAGGCCTGATCGAAACCGGCACCTTCGATGCCGAATGCGAAGCTGGACGCTGGCAACGAGGTAGGATGGATCTCTTCATATACCGCGAGAAGCGCCGCTCGTCTTTCTGGCTTTCCGGTAGCGCGTAACTCATCAGCCTGGACGTCGGTGACGAGTAGACGACGGCCTACGAACGATGCGGGTAATACTTTTCCATCGAGCACGGCGTTAAAGATGTTCGTGTCGAGCATGTAGGTTTCATTCATGGGATCGCCCGAGCGAAAGTAAACGAACACATTAAGAATGGTGATCTCTCCAAAGCATCCTCCGCAAAAATGCAATCATGACGAACAACTGTTTGATGATCGCTTTGGAGGGGGTACGACTCAGAGCATCGCATAAGGAACTGGATTTGGCATTCGGCGCAGGTCCACTAACTGGCTCCCCATGCGTCGGATTTCATACCACCGCGTCCAAGAGTTCTTGCTCCAGTGTTGATCGAGTGGCCCATCCAAGAGCCAAGACGGGAAACGAATTCGAGCATAGGGGTTCTCCAAAACGACAGCCCGAACGGAATTCTTATGTAGGATGCGTTCGGACCATCCAGTTTCCGTCTGGAGCATCCACGCATGTTCGAGCGGCCCAATACCCTCTCCGTTCTCGTGCCTCTTCCTAAGCTTGCTGAATACCTCGACAAATCGCTCTTCTACTTGGAAGTGCTGCAAGATTATGACAGCACTGATAGTTGTATTGAGATCTTTCCGAAGAATGGATCGCCCGCTGAATCGGAGTCGCAGTGGTCTATCGGGGAAAATTGTCCCCGACCCGGACTCGATATTTACAAATTGTCCAAAGGCAGCCGACATCACAAACGGTGGGTGAAACGACCGGAAAGCAGACCCACATGCGTGGAGCACAACGGCGCAGCAATCGGTCTTGTACTCTCTAAATTGCTTTCTGGCAGCTTCGATTTTCTCGCGTACAGGTGGCAGCGGATCGTATGCGCCCACGGGCGTACTCTCTCGATAGCCGAACTCTTTCACCTCAAAGCGGAATGATCTACCCTTAGATCTGACGAAGTAATCGGGTCGTTTTTGCTTGCATGCAATCTGTGGCTCACACTCGTATTGAATACCCCTTTCCGTCAGGTATCTCTCAAAGAGTAGTTCCGAATGAGTCATTTGCTTCATATTGTTTTCAGGGCGGGTCTCGCGTCAACCTATTCCAAACCGTTCCTTAAGGCGTCGCACGGTGTATTCCCACTTCGGAGCGCGCGGCCTTGCAGCAGTGTTCTGATTCCCAAAGAGTCCTTTTTCCTTTATAGCTTGCACGACAGGGAAGGTCTTGAGCCAATTCACGCGGACAACAAACTCAGCTAAATCAGCGTCATCTGCGTCACGACCAAATTCTGAAGCATTGAGTGGCGCTTCCAAAATTGGGATGCGACTACCGCTTGGCCCAGCGACAGTAAACTTGTCTACCCTCACTGCCGGATCGGTCACTATTCCGACTCCGACATATCCTTTACCTGGAATACGAACCCAGATTCTAGAGTCTTTTTCGAGCATCCCCAGAGATCGTGAATACCAAGGATCGCCGCCCCCACTCACAAATCCATATTTAATGGCATCTTCCCAATTTCGCTTTATTCCATTACCAAATGAAACGTAATACTCTCCGTTCCATTCGCCTTTTTCTTGATGTCCGCTCGGCTTTTCCAGTGCCTCAGGTACTGTTGGATCTCGAAGCCATGCTCGAAGCAAGTATTCTCGCTCTGCGTCTTTGAAAACCCTGAAGAACACCGCATTTATTCGCAGGTCGAAATCCGAAGCCAAATACTCCACGATTCTTTCGGTGGAAGCGTCGAACGTCGCGCCGACGATTACCAGTTCATGTGACTCATTCAAATCCTCTGGCATTTCATCGATTCCGAATCGCTTGCAGAACGCCTCGTCGATGGGAACCGTTCGTTCCTTTGGCCAGTATTTCTTGCCGTATTCTTCAAAGAGGCGTCGGATTTCTTCGACGTTCAGGGTCCGCACCCACGATCCATAATCAAGCACTTGCGCAACCACCTCTCGCTCAGTCATGTTCCGCTTCAGTTCAATGACAATAAGATTCCCATCTCGATCTATGCAAAGCAGATCAATGAGCTTGTCGTACGCTGTCCGAACTTGCCGCCCAATAATCATCCAGTTGGGAGACAGGATTGAAATGTCTTGATGAAGGAGTTCTTCAAGACGAGATTCCAGGTTGAGTCCACCCAGATCCACTCGCTTAAGGCCTGCATCAACACGCCAAATTCCAAGTTCGAGGGGCATGAGCATAAATATAGCAGTACATACGACGGTTGTTAAATGTTTGTGTTTATGGATTCGTGACGAAGTTTTCTGCGTTTTGATCTTCCAAGCACACTCTGCAATCCCAGATGCGCTCCATTCATAGTCTTGCGACGATAAGTCTTAGAAGTCGTCAGTAATACTGATGAACAACTTTGTTGACGCCCCGTTCGGATCAAACTCGAATTGCGGATTATTGTCCTCATCGCGACGCGGAGTACCTTTCTGTAACGCGAATCCGTTTACATCAAAGTACCGAATCTTTGCACCCTCTTCCGACAACAGGACGATGTCGGTGTCGTCATCATATTTCGCGAGTTCGTCACGGAATTGTTTCGCAGTCATAAAGGTCCTTTTGAGAGCAGATTTATTTCGGCTAACTTCAGACTCCGAGAGTCACTCTCCAAAACCGTGATGACCGGCGCGATGGTACGAAGGTTTGCGATTTGACTGACTCCTCATTATTGAATGTCACCAATTTGTATTTTGGAGCGACTACCGCAATTTGCTCCTTGCGAAAGCCAGACCCGATTGCAGGCCGCTGGTAGATTGACTTATGCTCACCTCGTCTGCGATCCATAACTAATCACAGGAGCGGTGACTTGACCCTAGGAACCTTTGGAAGATAAAAGATCCAATAGTATTAGAACTCTGGAAGCGGAGGAGTTTGGAAATTAGTCCTTCCAACTCAATATGAGCAGACTTTTCCTGATCGTTTCAATCGGATTGCTGTACCTCACTCCATTTCCCATCCAATCGCAGTCGAGTCACTCAGAGCCTTATTCCTTCCAAGACATTCAGCTTGGCATGTCAGTTGCCGACTTCAAGACCAGACATCCCGCGCCAGTGACCGAAAAGTATGGCCCACAAGCGAGTCCACTGGTAGGGCAAGCTTCTTGTTTCATCGTCCCGCAAGTCGGAATGAACGCGAGACGACCAGACGATGTGGCAAGTGGTATCGTGGGATGTAGCTATGGCACCGAACCGATCCCAGGACTCTCGTTACGCGTTCAGGCAACGTTCATCGATGGCAAGCTAGCAGAGATCATGGTGAGGACTCCGGGCGACGATTCTAGTTGTCTTGAGCCGCCACCTTCCGGTCCTGACCTTGCTTTTTATTTGAATCACTGTGGACAGTACCCACGTCTCTGGAGATTGTTCACTGATAATCTGCCGCCAGCGACAACTATCGTAGAAGGGAAGCCAGAACCGCGTTATCATGCCCTTCGTTGGCAAAACGAAACGTCCATCGCGGAATTTCAAAACCATTATTGTGCTCCATGGTCGGCAACAAATAATGGTCGCAGTAAAGCGATTTCAAAAGAAGTCTCTGAAGTGCTCGCCGGAACCTACTGCGCACCCGGCGATACTCTCAGTGCGCGCCAACCTGTCATGCTTTATCTTCACAAAGAATTGGGCCGCGCATTGGCAACCCGCTTGAGCGAGGGTGCCAACCCGTGATTGTTAGGCAGTTATTGGCACTTGGAGGCGCGTCGTTTGACGTGGTGAAAGACAAAGAGGGCGAGTACCGCCCGGCGGTGGACAATGAACTTTTATCTGGCGCGTAACGATGAAGCTTATCTGGTCAAAGAACTGCCCGACAAATATTTGCGAGTACAACTGCGAGATGGCGCTACCATAACCTTTCCACCCCAAAGTTGGCGCGTGATGGATTATGGGTGGCTCGTGCGTTGGAACAGCTGGGAGACGCACTTAAAGCCCGCTAACGCGAAAACCAGCGGGGACTTGAACGGTTGACAGCTCTGTTAGTAGGAGTGGGGTGGAGAATGTGGGAGTGGATGTTCATTTGACGATGGCGGGCTTATCACACTTCAACGGAGCAAATTAAACGTTGGGCTCCTTGCGGCTACCGAGAAATTGCTGCTCAAACGAACGAAAACTTGCCCACCGCCCCTGTGCAAGTTAGCACGCTGATTGTGGGAGTTGTAACGCGCGAGCATGCATTCCCACAATGGTTTGCCTCTGAAATGTATCTATCCGGTGCGAGCCCGGATCATAGACGCGGGCGAAGGAGACGGGAGTGAGAAACATTTTCCCAACATTTGGCTTTTTGATACGGGTCACTGCCGGTTGCGGCGTGCTTGGATTCCTTCTGGTGAAGGCGCAATTTGGTGGCACATCCGCACATGACACATCCAGCGTAGAACGAAGTACAGGCGACATTCAGTCGCGACAAGCGTATGCGGAAACTTCTGACGCAGCGAACGATCTGATTACGAACTCTCCCGTCCACGCCTCCAAGCCCGTTTCCGAAGATATGACTCTTGGAGAGTTTCGGAAGAAATACTTGAATCAAAGAATCATCATCTTGAAGGGAACGGAAATCGGCGCGTTTCACGTTGGTGACGTAAACAAGCCCGGGTCTTTGGGCGGTTGGCAACCGATGAAGCAGGACCCGGATGGTTCTTTTCAAAACGACTTCAGCAAGGGTGCATTTATCGATTTCCGTTACAAAGACCAGACGCCGACGGTAGTTGCTATTCGGCAGAGCACGGTGGGTGGATCGGTTTCGTCAAAAGCCGGACAGGAGAACGCGATGGGTGAGACGGTGAAGGACGACGATGTCGTCAACCCGTATGTAGATGTCTTTGCCCGCTTTGACGACGGCCAACTCGCGAAGTATACAAACTATATCAACTCAATCGAGCCTCGATTTCCAATTCGGTATGGCGCTTCCCCATTTTCATGGGATAAGGAATTCATTCTTGTTTCAGTTCGCGATGCACATGCCGAGATTATCGCGCGAGAGCTTCAGAACGCAATCGGGCAAAAGGTGTATGCAGTCCATGAATCTCTCTTATTTGGACTTGATATTACTGCTGCAGATCTAATGGATCTCGGTAGCCGCCTGACGGGACAAATCCGGGACGTGCCCTTGTTGGATGAAATGACCGTTGTGGGGGCTAAGTACAACGAACGATATGACTTCATCGTGTGGAAGCTACGCTTCCCAAGTGGCCGCGAAGTCATAAGCGCAGCCAGATATCGCGATGAGGATGTTAGCCCCAATGGGAACGACAATTCATTTCTCGGTCGAAGTATCGGCACGCTGCTAGCGAAGTTACCGGCGGGTCTAACGTCACGGGAAATCTCCGCGATACGAGAACGTGAAATTTTTCGCGGTATGTCCCGCAAGGCTGTCTTTTTTTCTTGGGGATACCCCAGCAAGGAGAACAATTACGGCAGTGGCGGCCTCCAATTGGTCTATGGCGAACATCAATTCGTGTATCTTGATGCTGCTGGCAACGTCACTGACTGGCAGAGCCTCAACTAGCGGAAGCGATTTGTCGCAATAACCTTTGCCGGTGCCGCGTGGCCGAAGTTTCGTAGAATTAGAGCAGAAGCTCACCGAAACAAAAATGTAAAAAACGATGGTCGCTTAAAATGGATAATGGCCTTCAATTTTCCTAAACCGCAAAAACTTCGTCAAAATCTGGAACGTGAATGCTCCATCCCAGTTTTCGCTGAGCTTTCAGGCGTCTCGGAAGACGAGGTTCGTCAGGATTTTCCACAAGCCGTTTTGGGGCTTGTTACAGTCGAGCAATGGATAAGCTGGCTCCATAAGAGGGGCTTTAGAGTGCTGCGGCGCGACGGCTGTCCAGCGGATGTTCTGCCGTGCGTCCATTTAGTAGCCACCCACCAACCGCGTGACGGAAGTGACTTCCACTGGATTTATCGCGACGCAGACGGGGATGTGCATGACCCGTCACCAGTGTTTGCGGCTATGCCCGCCGATCATCCGAGCATGAGAAACCTTTCTGTTTATTTTCAACAAGTGTTGACGATCTCAATTGCAAGTAGCGCTCTCCGGCGCGACGGCCCTTGCTAATCGTACCCGCTACGAGTACAATCGTACTCGATATGAGAACACAGCAACCTAAGGCGAATCTTACCGATGTCCTGTTCGGTCAAACGCGGCAGGCAGTCCTGGGATTTCTTTACAGTCAGCCTGACAAACCCTTCTATTTGCGGGAGCTAGCGCGGCACGCCGGGACGGGCCTCGGAGCCGTCCAACGCGAAGTGGTAAAGCTAGCGGAAGCCGGGATCTTGCGCCGTTCGGTGCGAGGCAATCAGGTTTTCTATCAAGCGAATCGGGAAAACCCAATCTTTCAGGAACTAAAGAGCATCGTATCGAAAACGGCTGGAACCCACGATATTCTCCGAGAGGCCTTGTTCCCGTTGCACGGGCGACTTCGAGTGGCTTTTGTTTATGGTTCCGTTGCCCGTCATGAGGAACGCGCCGACAGCGACATAGACCTAATGGTCGTCGGAGAAGTCCCTTTCGCCGAGATTGTCGCGGCCATATCGTCTGCACAGGAAAGGCTAGGACGCGAAATCAATCCCACCGTTTATCCGCTCGCTGAATTTCAATCGAAAGTGAAAGCGAAGAATCATTTCTTGAAGAGTGTTCTGCGCCAAAAGAAACTGTTCATCCTCGGAGATGAAAATGAGCTTACCGGATTGGCTTCGTAACGGCTGGTTGACCGAGCATAAGAGTAGCAAGGAAGAGATAAGCTCGCTTCTGGGAATTATCGACCGCGATCTCGCTACATCCCGGATGGTGAGTATTCCGAGCGACTGGCGATTCGCGATTGCATACAATGCGGCCCTACAAGTGGCAACAGCGGCGCTGGCCGCATCTGGATACCGCGCCTCGCGGGAAAGTCACCACTATCGCACGATCCATTCGCTTGAATTTACCCTCGCAAGCGATGCGGCGCGGATTCGCGGTCTGGATGCTTTTCGGAAGAAGCGAAACGTCAGCAATTACGAAATGGGCGGCGGGATTTCGGATCGTGAAGTCGCAGAAATGATTGAGTTGGCGTTGGGTCTTCGGAAGGACTTGGAGAAGTGGTTACGGGCAAACCATCCAAAATTATTATAGTGGCGTCAGCCAGAACATAACGAACAAGAGACGAAAACGAGCACGGCTACTAAGGTTCCAAGATACCTCTAGTCGCATTCTGCGTGGAATTCGCGAATCATCTTGCGCCCCAAGGCTTCGGGGCGATAGTTAACTCCCTCGTATCGGAAATACGTCTTCCCGGCATATACGAGTTGAAGCTCCATTGGAAAGGCGCGGTCTAAACTGTAATTCAGTGGGCGAAGTTCATTTTCCGGCCAATAGTTGACATGCAAAGTGTGGCCATTCTGCGAACGCAGCTCGAGTTCCCGCGCCGATAAACTTCGACACGCCAGCTTTTCTGTGGCACTTACGCCGCGCACCCATTCGCTAAGGTAGCTCCAGAATTCATCGCCGGTTCCGTGTTTCTGTCTTGTCATCGTGCACCTCCGGTCGCTGGGGCGAAGAGTTATATTAGTTAGAGTATTATACGCGGATTACCTTGAGTGTGGAACGCGGGCTCTGATTTGGGCCCGACATATGGCGCACCAATAGGCACAGAGGACGAGATGCTCCGAGCAAAGATTTCATTGAAATTCGTAGGACTCGTCGGGCGAACGCTTCCTCAAGGAATCGCGTCATCGCTGATAAAAGCGCTCCGACTGAAAATACCAACCACTCCAACTGCATTCGCCGCAACCCTTCTTGCTATGACAGAAAGCATCGTCAAGGGTCTTGAAAAAACCAAGAATGATCTTGACGCGGATGGAATTGTTCCAAGAGGGAGCCTTGCGAAAGCCGAACCCGCCGGCGGCGATGTCCTCTGGGCACTCTACTGCCTGGCAGTTGCAGTCCTGGGAGAGGATGAGTTCGCGAGCGAGAAAGACGTTTTTCAGGTCTATACCGCGAAAGCGTTCGAAGAATTGCAATGCCTTTTGTCTGAATCGCCGACCATGGCGCTTGCGCGCAATCTAGCAGAGGAAGCGATAAATCTCTATATGCGGGACCTTCCATCATTAACCGAAATGGCGCAACAAATGCCGCAATATGTTTCTAATGCCGAACTCCAAAAAGTCGAAGAAATGAAAAACTGGAGCGCATCACTTTCCCTAAAAGCAAAAACGCGCATTCTCTTTCGACTTGGCATATCTGTGGATAACCTGGCTGCCGAACTAATCGGAATGTCTTTTCAGATCCCGTTCGTAAATGCCATAGAGATGTTTAGAAAAATGCGACCAGTATTTGTTGAACCTGTTTGAGCTGGGATTTCCTTTTCGAGAGTGCTGAAGGTCAGATATGGAGGATTTCGTTTAATGGGAATAAGACTCGAAGTCCGCACCAACTCTAGGGAGTATTTCGAGAACCCTGAAGGCTTTAGGAACTCAGATGACTGTGCACCTGTTCTTCGAGCTTTCTGCGATAAGCATGGCATTCCATACGGTGACACATTCGTGTCAATCGCTGTGCTGCTTGAGGGGAGGAATCTAAAACAGTTTGGTGAGGGCCGGACAGCACGCAAGCACGAGCTAGTAGAATCGTATGGAAACTTGGTTATTACATTGAAGCAAGCCCTACTGAAAGAGATTGAAGTGGTATGTGCCGGTGATTTTCAAAATACCATCTGCAACGCAGTTGCAAGGACATTGTGTGGCGAAGATATCAAAGAGATCATTTCAAGGATTACGGTGCTTTCAACAAAAAGCTGCGATGAGAAAATGGCAGCTCTAGAAGAAGCCGCAAAGGTCCGTGGGGCGGGATACGCCGAAGCCCGTATTCACAGACCGCTGAGAAAAAGTGACGACATTCGGTTCTAAGAACAAGGCTGAGTGATGAAGTGGCTTGATGCGTTGCCAAAAAATCGCAGACGCGGTAGCTTCCCTCGTTGCTTACTGCTCATGGGTGAAGATCGAACTATCGTCGCCCACAAGTTAACAAAACTTGTCGGGCTACCAGACGTTCGAGTCGAACCAAACGACTTCTGGATGCCCAAAGGATTGCCGGTGCTCAAGGCCAATGGCGAGTGGGACATGAGTCTCATCGAGGAAGCAAAACTCGGAGAAGTAATAGGTTTCCTTTCCGATGACCAGCGCGACAGGGTCACAAGCTGGTGGTTAGCTGTTCGGGAGCGAGCGAATACTCCAAACTGGGACATCGCGAGCACCTGTACAATCGGTGGAAAATCTGGGTTGCTTCTTGTTGAGGCTAAGGCCCATGACAACGAATTAAAGATGGATGGTAAACCTCTAAAGAAGGATGCGTTTATCAACTCAAGAGCCAATCACGAACAAATTAACCGTGCCATATTTGCCGCGTCGGCAGGATTGAACGCAGTGATTTCGGGTTGGAAACTCTCGCGTGATTGGCATTATCAATTATCGAACCGATTTGCATGGGCATGGAAGCTCGCTTCAATGGACATTTCGGTCGTTCTGGTTTACCTAGGATTTCTGGGCGCGAATGAAATGAAGGATGTTGGAGAGCCGTTCGTTGATTGTGACGACTGGTCACGAGTTTTATTCCAGCACGCTCGTGAGATTGTGCCTGAAGAAGTTTGGAGCCAGGATATTAAAGTAGGCCACGCTTCGATCCGGCCACTTATCCGTGTTTGGGAACAGGAGTTTCCGGGAAACACCCTCTTATGAGCCAACTTGATTCCAAAGACACACGCTTAAAAACCCTTACGCCGGGCACGGGAGGTGAGATATGAACACCGATCTCCTAAAGCGATTGTTCCTATTTGCTGTACTAATACTTACGTCTCTAGGATGGGTGCGCGCACAGACACCTGAGGTCGGGGTTGGACGCATCAAGGGAACTCTGACGTATTACTTCAACGAAACCTCTGGCGACAAAGCAGACGTAGGGAGCAAAGCATGGCTTATTAAGGGAAGCGTAGAAATACTTGACTCTGCCGAGGTTTGGGACGTTTCTGAAAAGCACCTCGAATTGGCAGTTAAAATAAATCAGGGAAAACCAGAAGAGGTTACGACCAAATACAAAATCGTGAGGTTCGCGGTCGCGGATGGAAACGGAAATTTTGAAATATTGGATATCCCTGTTGGCCAATATACCTTGGTCATAGAATCAAACCATTCCAAGAGGCCTCTTGGAATAGGCCGCGGATTCACCATGCCAATCAGCAAGATTAAGGCAACGATTGTAGAGATTAAAGCAGGCGAAACATTCGACGCTTCAATTGATTTCGGCAGAAGCACAAGATGACCAAATTCCTTCAAAGTGTGCCGCCGCGAAGAAAAAACAAATCCGGCGCACGAAGACTTGCTTGATTTCACTCACGCGCGGCTCAAACGTGAAAATCCATATAACAAAAGCCCTGCTATACCAATGGTAGAAACTGCGCTAACGAATTCATCACGTTGTTTTCGCGCCAACTGAATTTCCGTCCATGCTGCTCCACCAAGCATCCGAATTACTTCCTCTATGCCCGGCCTAGCATCGGGATTATGTTGGCAACACACCGCAATTATCTCGCGAATCTTTGGGGCGTGAGCCGCGCCTTGGAAATTGAATGGCTGATCGTCATTTGGTTCGCGGCCTGTTAACAGCTGGTACAGTGTCGCGCCAAACGAATAGAGGTCTCCAGCCTTTGATATGGGCGCTCCGGCCCGTATTTCTGGTGGCCAATACCCAGGCGTTCCTCCGTGGTTCTTTGAAAACAATACTGTGCAGCCAAATCCATTTCCTAATGGATCTGCGACCCGTAATTCCCCGTCGTGCGAAACCAAAACATTCGCCGGCTTGAAATCTCCGTGGGCAACCCACGCGGCATGCAGTCCGGCCAACGTCGCGGCCAATTCAGCAGCGACATTGTGTAGCTGACTCTCCGTAAGCCTTCCCCCATACGCGGTTAGGGGCCCTCCCTTCATATACGGCATTACATAAAACGGGCGGTCTGCCCCGGTATCCGCGAAGATAAGGGGAACTATGCCGCGCAACCCGCGCGCAAGAATGCGTACTTCCCGCGCGAACGCCTTACGTGCTTCCGGCAGTTGACATTCGCGCAGGCATTTAACAACAACATCCTCCCCAGAATCACTTCGCTGTCCGATGAAAAGATCACCGTTACCACCCGAATTCAACTGTCGAGGATTCAGTATCCTAAAGTTCATCGAGACCCTTTCCTAGCCCGCGAATAGGCCATTCTGAATAATGCATACAAGAACGCTCCACGCTCATTGTTCGCCGCCTGCCGAATTGCCTCCGGAGCGTTGCCAGCCCGAACCGCTGCATCAATCGCGACATACAGATCGCGAGTTGGCCCAGTTGGGCTAGAGTGGCCCCCTTCCCATCGGTTGACGCTGGCGAAGGACACCCCCAACAGATGCGCCATCTGCTCCTGAGACAAGCCAAGTTTTCTACGTATCGCGGCAAGCTGATCAGAACCCATGACCCGTCAAAGATACGCCTCCATAATTCGTCTGTCAACACTTGTTATAACATAAGCTATAACTCACCCAAGTAGGCACAGCATATCCCGAACGGCTCGTTTCGACGAAAGCTTCACGGCAATATCTTATCCACTTCTTATAAGATTTCCACGCTTGGGAATTAACTCCAATACCCAACGCTCATCTCGCCATCCGAGGAAAAGTTAAATCTCGCAATTGCAATCTCAGAGGCCGTTCGCTTGTCAGGGCATGTTTCTGCCTGAAAGCATCCGTAATTTCCAATTCAATTTGGCCAGTATCGGGGCCCTCCTCGATCCTCTCCAAACCTCCGACCTTGAATCTGATCCATAGATTTTGCCGCCCAACTCCCTGAATCAGTGGCCTATCGGCAATATCAGATGCGAAGTCTGCGATCTTATCTGGATTTGTGAACAAATCGTTTCTTGAGTCAAAGACGAATGCGCCATGTGGCATCGGCAAATACTGGCCTCCATATGTTTTTCCTCCGATGCACATTGTGAGTTTAAAATTGTGTGCAGTTGTGGGAACGGGGTGCTCATTAACAACATCGATCCTCGCCAATATTTGCCAGCAGTGAACGGTGTGTATTGGCAAAAAAGTCTGCTCTTGCCGAAGGGCATCTATATATAACTCTTCGACAGAGCCTCGCAGTAGCGGTCTGTCTCGGTGTCTTCCACTATGGATTCGTAGAAATCTCCCGAATAATTGTTTCACGAAATCAATTCTCGCGAGCCAATCGACCACTCCAACAATGTCGCCAACACCTCCGGCTATTCTCAATTTTGCTTCAATTAAAAAGTTCATGTCTGGGGACCTTCGAAGGATCACGGCGTGAAACCGTGAGCCAGACCCGCGAGCCTTGCATTGCTCCGAGTCCGCTTCAACGCGCGTTCGCCGCACCCCGAAGAACTCAAGTGGCGGGTCCTACCACGACTCAGCATTCACCAGCTGGCATAACTGGTGCCGTATTTCAGTGTGTACCCCTGCTTGGGCTCAGTGTCAAGTTATGCGTGAATTTGCATGAAGGACAAATTCAGTGATCGCATTGGATAAAGGACTTTCCCCCTACTTGGCTCACGCAAAAATATTCCGCCCGGGTGGGTTGAGTTGCGGAGCATCGAATCGAGACGCACTTTCTATTCATTTTCTGCGCAAGTAAGAGCGGTAAGTGCCCGTCGTTATTACCCATCCTGTTCAGAGGTTGGCGGAACTTCATCAAGCAACGTACATCCTTGCAAGTGACTTCGTTTTCAGAGTTATCTATTTCTTGCTCTCCCGCACTATATCATCAGCAGTGCGCCGATTAGGAAGATTTGCCAGCGATGGAGGTTCGTCACCATCATAGAATAGCTTGTGGAGCGGGACTTCCAGAGCTGCCGCGATTCGCTCCAATGTTCCAACATCTGGAACGGCTTCTCCATCCTCTACTTTAGACAGATAGCATCGAAGCAATCCCGCACGCACAGCCAAATCCACCTGACAGAGTTTTTTCCGCTCCCGGATTGCACGAATGCGATCACCTATAATCATATAGCACTCCGCATCGTGCTCAAATATACAACGAGCGCTCGTTGTTTTACAAGGAGCCTTTCAGCGAGATTTCTTGGACTTGGGAGGCCGACCGCCCTTGTGCTTCTTTCGCTTCGCCTGTAACTGCCGGAAGTATTCAGGTCCGCGCTTGGCGATCTCCCTCCCACCCTTCCGTCCAAGCTTGACGGCGGCGGGATCTTTCTTGCTTGCCAATTTTCGAGCGAATTCCGTTAAACAGCCAAGGCATTATGTACGAGGTCTCTCCCATTGCCAACGTTTATGGCTATCGGAAGTTTTGTTATGGGACAGACTGTTGGGCTATTAGTTGTGGGTGCGGCCTTTGCAATTGCAGGTCTAGCCATGCTGTTCGTCTGCTCCTAGAACTACAGAACGAGCCCTTGCAACCACCTCCTTAATTGAACCTCGTGAGCTGCACCGAATCGTAGTTGAGCCAATAGCCATGCAAGTATCCGTGGTTGATTGCAAGTGTTGAGGCTCTCGAACGACAACGCCCACGAGAAAAACCCTATGACCACCGGAGGCGGGATATGAAATCTCCCATAATCCTCCTCCGCTCATGCCACTATAGTCCGCTTCAACCGCTTCGACTTCCGCAAACCTCGTTGCGTCGTCTACCACGACTTCATGCAAGATATTTACGCCCACACACCGAATTTCGAAGCTCAACTCACCATTAGCGATGACTTCTGCAGATTTTGGTGCCCCGATAATGAAATAATCGGGTCCATATTCTTCATCCGACGAATATTGCGGCGTCCTCAAATCATAGAAACTCAATCCCAAGCGAACCATTTCAGCCGCGTCTTCAGCGTGAAGCTCGAACAGGGTCAAATCCTGTGAATACAATCCCTCTTTCCCGAGATCAGTTCTTATGGGTGGATAGTTTAGACACTTTACAACTCGCTTCGGGTTTTGGTAAGACCATTTCTCTCTTTTTTCTTCAATCATCCTAGCTACGTGTTGGGCGGTGAGTAGAAAAAATTGATTTTCCGGTTGCAGCATGGCCAATGTCGCGTTGGCGTTTGTACCTGTAGAGGTGAGAAAAATTGTAGTGCACCGCGACATTTCTTCCCGAGCCAATTGACTTCGCACTAGCGGTGCTCTTGGGGAGTTATCCGAGACTGTTGTCATCATCCAGTCCTCTCGCACTACGTGCGCGCTGATTCTAATGCCCCAAAATTAATTTGTCCCAATTGTCTTAAGCCCCGGCTCCGCCCCTCAGCCTGCTCCTCCGAAGCTCTTGTTTGCTCCAGACCCGGCTTGTTCTGATTGAATCCCGCGCTTCGAGGTTGCCACGTCCCGGCGCGAGAGACGCCACGCCTCCGGTCTCCACTAGCACGCTTCGCGCCACGAAAAGCCAGTGTCACTCCAGCGTGCGACCCGTTGCGACCTGAACGCACCAACCTCTCCGCTGCTGTTTCCTGTTTCGCGTCCTTGCTCCCTCGCCCCTTTGTGAAGGGAGCAAGAACTCCCCGAAACAGGAGAACAGAAAATGAAAATCGAACAAGCCAAACAAATCGCAAACAAAGCCATCGAGCAACTCAGTCAGGCCCTCGAAAGAGGCCAAAGCGAGACGCTCAAGAACTACCTCGCGGCCATTGGCCGATTCCATCGCTATAGTCTGCGAAACGTAATGCTAATCGCATCGCAGAATCCAAACGCCACGCACGTCGCTGGCTTTCACGCGTGGCGCACACTTGGACGCTTCGTCAAGAAGGGTGAGCACGGCATCATGATTCTCGCCCCCATCGTTCGAGCCAAGAATTCAAACACTGAACAAACTGAAACCGATAAATCCACGACGCCGGTTGGGTTCCGCGCGGCGTATGTCTTCGACATCAGCCAAACGGACGGCCAGGAACTCCCCGAACTTGGAAGCGTGAATGGCGACCCAAGCGAATACCGCGAGCGGCTTGGTAAACTCGTCGCGGAGCAAGGCATCGTTCTCGAATACTCACCAGACATCGCACCGGCGCGGGGCACATCGGCAGGTGGCAAAATAAAATTGCTGCCCGGCCAATCTGCGCCTGAAGAATTTGCGACGCTTGTACACGAACTAGCGCACGAAATGTTGCATCGTGACCAGCGCCGCGCACAGACAACAAAGCGAGTCCGTGAAACTGAAGCAGAGGCAGTCTCATTCGTCGTGTGCAGTGGAATCGGCCTTGAGAATGGTTCGGCGGCGCAGGACTACATTCAACTCTACGAAGGTGATGCCGAGCTGCTAGCGGAGAGCGTGGAACACATCCAGCAGACTGCTACTCGTATCCTCAATGCAATCGGCGCGGAGGGTTCCTCCGCGCCGCCGGTCTAGAGAGCGGAGGTCAACTGGAATGTTTTGTCTGGACTCTGGCATTCACGGTACTATTATCAGCAATCAGCGTTTTATAGACTGAACAAATGCGTACTCTAAAAATCAGGTGTACAAAGGATTCCCTACTTACAGTCCGTCGGAGCAAGCGATGGACGAGGAGGATGGTCTATGTCCTCGCGGCCAATAAGGCCTTCAAATACAAAAGTGGTCGAAAGTCTCATGTTATTTACATAGGCACGACGGGCAAGGGCGGGAACAGACCAGCGACATCGGCGATACAAAAAGCGAGCGAGGCTTTTAGCGAATTACGAGGCGTGAAAGAAATTAGGGTACATATCGCAACTTCCAAGGGTCGCAAAGCGATGAAAACCTGGGAGCACCTTGAGTCAGCCCTGCTCGCAACATTCAGAGACCTCCACTACGAACTCCCCAAATACAACAAACGAAAAGGTTCCGTAGCACATACGGAGGACATCAACTTATTTAGGCTTAAGGCACTTAAGGCAATCATTCTTCAATTTGCTGGCTAGCGATCCAGACTAATCCCACACGCGGCTATAAGGAAAACAAGATGAGGAAATCAATTGCGGCATTCGAGTATCGAAAATTGGTATTTGGTGGAGCGCAGACTAAGAGTGGAATGATGAAATGAGACTGAATGGCGAAACAAAGACCGACAGGTAAGTGCAAGTTGTGTGACGAAGTGAAACTACTTTGTGATAGCCACTACATGCCGAAACGCATTTATGCGTTCTTGAATGCAAGGGAATTGAAAAATCCAAACCCTGTGATGGATGGAAGAGGGGGATTGAGACAAATTTCTGACCAATATCGGGGTTACGTATTCTGTCAGACCTGCGAAGACTTGTTGAACAAGAACGGTGAGAAATGGGTCTTAGAAAACATTCCGAAAGGCTATGACGCGCCCTTCCCATTGCAAGATGCACTCGCACCGTTAAATCCGATGATCATAGGGAATGACTGCAACGTCTACGATGTTTCCGTAACAAGGGCTTTTGACGTAAAGAAGCTAGTGTATTTCGGAATTAGCATCTTCTGGAGAGGAGCCGTGCATTGTTGGAAGTCGAGCGCAGGGCAAGAAGCGCCTACGGTTGATCTGGCCGAATATGAAACGCAGATGCGCGACTTCATACTTGGGATTGGTCCCTTTCCAAGCAATGTAATTCTGACCATTGATATTTGGCCGTACAAGAAAGTATTACAAGCGATGCAGCCAGTCACGACGGCCAATCTTCAGGCGTGCGGACGCCTCTGGTTCTACGTGCCGGGGCTTACATACTCTCTCTACGTCGGCCCAAATCTCTCGGCGGGGATACAAGCGATAAATGCAGTTCGAGGAATTGTAAAGGTTGATCTGGTAACGGGTAAGTCCGTATATGACTACGTCACGAGTCCCCTCAAGAACAGGGATGAGAATCCTAAAATGAAAGATTTGGCTCAAGAAATCGCTTTCGTGCGGTCACACCTCACGAAGCAGTGATACATTGCCGTATTGCTGAGCTATTGAGGAAACGGCGATGTCCTAATTCTCGCAATACCGGGTTAGAATCATCGTCGCATGGACCCGTCTCCGGCTAAAAAATTTGAATCCGGCAAAGAAGAAATTGCGAAGCTATGCCGGTACTTCACAACCAACCGACAAGCATTCCTCGCTTCAGGCGTCAAAGAAGCCCACATCCGTCAATCGCTGATTGATCCATTTTTTGAAGCTCTCGGCTGGGATGTTGGCAACACGGCGATGATCGCACCTCAGTATCGTGAAGTGATTCCCGAAGATAGTCTGGACGTAGAGGGACAGCAGAAAGCCCCGGACTACACGTTCCGAGTCGGCGCGATGCCTAAGTTTTATGCCGAAGCAAAAAAGTGCGGCGTAAATATTGGTTCCGACCCCGCCCCTGCATTTCAACTTCGGCGGTACGGGTGGAGCGCTAAACTCGCGGTGTCCATTCTCACCGACTTTGAAGAACTCGCCATTTACGATTGCACGATGCGGCCCAGTCCGACCGAAAAGGCAAGCTACGCACGCATTCAGTATCTCCGATTTGAGGAATACCCTGACCGCTGGCGAGAATTGTGGGATCTCTTTTCGCGCGAAGCTGTCTGGTCCGGCGCATTCGACCAATACGCCGCCTCAAAACGAAAACGCGGTACTTCGGAAGTAGACGAGGAATTCCTCAAGGAGATGGAAGGCTGGCGGCTCGCGCTTGCCAGCAATATCGCGCTGCGGAATAAGAATATTTCTCTTGATGACCTGAATGCGGCCGTTCAGTTGACGATTGACCGCGTTGTGTTCCTCCGCATGGCGGAAGACCGCGGACTGGAACCATACGAGCAGCTTCTGAAGCTGTGCGAGCGTCCAGACATTTATTCGCGATTCATGCACGACTTATCCCGCCGGGCCGACGAGAAATACAATTCCGGCTTGTTCCATTTCCAGAAAGAAAGCGGGGTCTCCGACGAGCCTGACCGGATAACTCCGAAGCTTGTGGTAGACGACAAAGTATTCAGGCCGATACTGCAAAGTCTGTATTTCGCTCACGGCTCGCCCTACCAGTTCGGCGTCATGCCCGTCGAACTTCTCGGAACTGTCTATGAGCGATTCTTAGGTAAGGTGATCCGGCTCACGGCTGGACACCAAGCCAAGCTTGAGGAAAAGCCCGACGTACGCAAGGCGGGAGGAGTCTACTATACCCCTGCTTATATCGTTCAGTACATCGTCAACCACACCGTAGGACAGCAAATTGAAGACCTGAGTCCCGCAGAACTTGCGGGCTCCAAAGATAAACCGCCTTTTCGCGTCTTAGATATGGCTTGCGGAAGCGGCTCATTTCTTTTGGGCGCGTACCATCGCATTCTGGACTACCAGTTAAACTGGTACACTGAAAATAAGCCGGAAAAATTCAGCAAAGCCGTTTATAAGGACACTCGCAACGGTCATTGGCGGTTAACTATTGAAGAAAAGAAACGAATCCTAACTACACATATCTTCGGTGTGGACATTGACCCACAGGCAGTTGAAGTCACCAAGCTTTCATTACTGTTAAAAGTGCTTGAAGGTGAGACTGACCAAAGTCTTTCGTTGAGTCAGCTTGCGTTCGGCGACCGAGCCTTACCCAACCTGGCGCAAAACATCCGGTGTGGCAATTCCTTGATCGGGCCGGACTATTTCGCGGGCAAGATGTTTCCGGATTCAGAAGAAATGAAACGAGTCAACGCCTTTGACTGGAAGCAAGCTTTTCCCGCCGCAACGAGGACCGGAGGATTTGACTGCATCATCGGCAATCCTCCATACATTCGCATTCAGACAATGAAGGAATGGGCACCATTGGAAGTCGAAATCTACAAGAACTCATTCCAAGCCGGGAAAACGGGCAATTACGACATCTATGTTGTTTTTGTGGAGCGGGGGTTGCAGTTGCTAACTCCAAGAGGGCAATTGGGTTTCATTCTGCCCAGTAAGTTTTTTGCGACAGACTATGGCGCTGCCCTGCGTGGGATCATCAGTCAGACGCGATCACTTCGCAAAGTTGTGGACTTCGGACAGGCGCAGGTTTTCGAAGGAGCCAGCAACTATACCTGTCTCTTATTTCTATCCCGTGCGCCTCTGATGGCGGGGACATACGCTAAAGTTGATTCGCCGCTCATTCTTGCTACCGGAGATGTAAAAGGCACCTCGTTTGAAAGCAAAAGCCTTACAGCCGCCTCATGGTTATTTTCTGGAAAGCAGGAGGACTCGATCTCAAAAAAGATCAGCCAGGGGTCGATTCCGCTGGGACAATTACCCGCTAGAATTGCGCGCGGCTCTAGCTCGGGAAATGATGACGTATTCATCCTTACCCACCGGGGAAAAAATCTATTAACAAGGGATGGACAGGCCGTCGATCTCGAAGGCGATATTTTAAGAACTCCAATTTACGCGACCGACTTTGGACGGTATAGATTCGCTCCACATTCGGGCGAATCAATCATATTTCCTTACGTTGTTACCGATCTGGCGTATGAGATTAAACCCGAAGCCGTAATGAAACGGAACTTCCCGAAGGCTTACAAGTATCTGCTCACTCGGAAGAAGGAACTGGACCGCCGAAAACAATTTGCGACCTGGTATGGCTTTAGTGCGCCGCGCAATCTCGAGGTTCACGACGAGGCACACTTCTTCGTACCGCTATTAGCTGAGAAAGGATCGTTTTGTCGATTGCCGCAAACTAAACGGGCCTTTTGTTTAATGGCAAGCGGCGGTTTCAGTGTCACAGTAAGCCCATCTTGCGGGCTTTCGCCAAATTACGTTTTGGGATTATTGAATTCACGGCTTCTATTCTGGCGACTTCGCTCCATCAGCAATATTTTTCGCGGCGGCTGGATTACTTGCACTAAGCAGTATGTCGAAACGCTTCCAATAAAAACAATTAACTTTACAGATCCCGCTGAAAAATCGCGCCACGACCGCGTGGTAACTATGGTCGATTCGATCCTCGGATTTCATAGGCAGCTTGTCACAGCGAAGTCAGTCTCGGAGACGGCCATTCTTCAAAGGCAGATCGAGGCTACTGATCGCCAGATCGACCAGCTCGTTTATCAACACTATGGACTTACCGATCAGGAAGTCGCGCTGATTGAGAACTCAGCATCAGAATCAACAGTTGCAGAGTTCGAAGCTGGCAAGTAGAAAGATAAAGTGAACCCGAGGATCAGTAGCGCCTAACCGAAGCCATACACCCGAGGATTGGCTGTGTCCGACGAAATTTACCTCGCTAGTGTTTATCGCATGACTGGAGTTAACTTTTGGAAGAGCGCGAAAGTATTGAGTGCGTCGCTTGAGACTAAGTCTGACGGCACTCCCGGGAAAATCACAGCCATCCCTTTCTATTTTCTCGTGTCTCACGCTGCGGAATTGCTCCTCAAAGCAGCTCTGCTGAAGAGAGGATTCCCGGAAAGAAAGCTGAAAAAGTTTGACTATCGGCACAACCTCGGCGGACTTCTCGAAGAACTGCAAAAGCGTGGAATAGTAGTAACTCCTCTTACCGCCCGTCTAATAGACGGCTTGCATTCGCAGCATCAGAACCACGCCTTGAGATACACCGCGCTTGTTGACGATGGACAGAAAACCTACATGCCTCCGCCCCAGCAAGTACTTGCCATGCTTGAAATGTTATTGCAGTTGACTCGAATCTCAACGCAAGGAGTTTAGGCAAACTCACGACGCATCTGCGTAAATTCACACGGAGGAAAAACTTCTCGCGCCCTGCCCTCCGATTCAATCTCGGTTTCGCTCCGAGAATCTGTTTCGATCCATTTCTTCGTTTCTACCTTTCCATTGGGCACTGCTTCGGGATAATTCCTGCGCCCGGCGGATTTCGCGTCTTCTGCTTTTCCGGTTCCTCCCAACAAATCTTCTGAAACAGCGATGAAGATTTCTTGTGTCCCTCCCGAAATGCAGACGCTCGCCTTGGGAGCAGAATCCGCTCGCTCCGAGGTGCCCCAATTACAAGGGCAGAAACGGAGAAATAAAATGTATCAAAACAGAGTTCATCTCATCGGCTATCTCGGCAAGAACCCGGAGCAAAAATCCGCGAAGCAATCAGATCGCAAGTACACAGTTTTTTCACTCGCAACTAAGCGAGCATGGAAAGGCGCTGACGAAGAATGGCATTCCAAGACAGACTGGCACCGCATCATCGCCTGGAATGGTTTGGGCGAATACGCTGCGGCGAAGCTGAAGAAGGGCGATCACATCTACATCGAAGGCACTCTCGTAAGCAGCATCTACGAGAAGAAGCTGAACAAAGGCAAGAACGCGACTACAGTGCAGATCACGTTCTGGCAAGTCAGGGCGCAGTCAATTCGCAAACTTAACCGCGTGAAAGGCGCGCAGGCGGCAGAAACTCTGCCGCCCGACGCAGAAGCAGGGGACGTTCCCTACTGAACGCCGCTCAGTCTCGGGGCCTCGGCGGAAGCCGAGGCCCTTTTTGTTTTTCTTAGCGACAGAGAACGTCCCATCCAAAATCCATTGCACACAAATGCAGCATCCTCCGGGTACTGTTACTCACGTCACGTTCCTCGCAAGGAAACCCTTCACCCAGTATTCGGCATCAATATGCACAGCAAGGCTAGCGGCGTCGCTCGGTAAGGCGAACCCATGCGGCCAGATGTAAAGCGATACCGGCCCTTCGCATTTCTGCTGAATTCAGTAGACAGACTCGGCAGAACTATTGATCCTACAGTTCTGTCCGTCGCAAGTGAGATTGCTCCTCGCGCTCTTCGTTACGCTGAGAAACTACTCGGCGATCCTGCGTTGGCGATGAACCTTCTTGAGGAAGCCGCCGCAACAGTTAGTCACGCTTTACGCGACAAGACAGTTTCAGGAGCGCCAACGATCCGCGACATGCGCGGCTATCTTTTCCGTGCTTTTCTACGTCGTATCGGAGAGGAAAAAAGCAAAGAAATTCTCGTTGAAGATTCAACGGATGCTGACGCCCTCATGCCAGAAACCCTTCGCAAAAACGACGATCTCAACCAGCACATCTTGACGAGTGAACTCCTCCGAACTTGTGATAGAGTGACCCGTGAAATTATCTTTCACCGGCTCGAAGGTTATTCATGGAGGGAAATCGAGCGTGATCTCGGTATTCCTTTACCAGCGGCGAAGCAACGGTACAGCAGGGCCATCCAGCACCTTCGAGGAATGTTTCGAGTGAGAGGACGAGTCGCTTGAGGAGGGCCTCAAGTTTTGCCTCAGGCAAGCAAGAAGACCAAGAACGAGGGAGGAACACTCCCTTCCGAGAAAGCTTTTCTCCATCTTCTAAAGCAACATCTTCTGAAAGATTTTCCAAATCCCCATCGAAGAGGTTGTCCTCCCGAACAATCGCTCGCGCGACTTGCACAGAAACCTCTCTCTGGTGAATCCTCCATCGTTCGCCATTTGTTTCGTTGCTCACCTTGCTACCGCTTTTACAGCAGCACGCTGCGCCAAGTCCGAAGAACTAGAACTACCCATACAAAATAAATTTTATTTCGATGTCACGTTTCTCCGATTTTTCCCCTCTATGTAAATGAGGGGAGTTTTCGTCAGATCCTCCTCGCGAGCCCGGCGGCGCCGGAGCCACACGGATTGCCGCCGGGCATCGCGCGCCGCTCGACGACCACACTAGCGGACGCGAGGGTTAAACCTACTGGAGGGAGCATGTGCTCCAAGTGTGCCCCGATGAGCATTGAGGCAATTAAACCAGCCCAGCGTTCTTCCTTCGTCCCCGCAGAGTTGTCCCCGCTCCACCGTCTGGCAAGAACTCCCTCTCAATTCTTGGCACGCATTTTTCTTCTCAGGAGGACAACGGACATGAAAACAATTTTACGTAAGGCAATCCGATTCCGGCCAACGGCGCGACAACTTGCAGTCATAGGTTTTGGGCTGCTTTTCGCCGCGCCGGTATTTGCGCAAGCGGCGAATTCACCGTGGGAAAACGCCGTCCAAGTTCTTCAGACGGCATTCACAAGCGACATCGCGCGGGGACTTTCACTGGTTGCCATTGTGGTAGCCGGACTGACGTTCGCATTTGGCGAAGGCGGCTCAAAGCGAGTTCTCGCCGGAGTGCTTTTCGGCGTCGGCATGGCCATCGCCGCAGTGAACTTCCTCACGTGGCTTTTCCCCGGCAGCTAAGGGAAATCGCTTCACGCGGAGACACCGATGCCCAACGCCAGGCGAATCAACCTCGTTCACCGCTCGCTCTCGCGCCCACTGACCATCTTGGGCGCGGAGCGGAAACTGTTTTTCTTCGCGATGTGCATCGGTGCGGCCACATTTAATCTACTTGCGAGTTTGGCGGGCGGACTCTTGATGTTTCTGTTGCTTTATTTGTTTGCTCGCTGGGCGACGAAAACTGATCCGCAGATTCTAAAGCTCTTGCTCACAGCGGCTAAGGTCAAATCCCAATACGACCCCGCCAAGCTCACTCCAATCACGATTCGCAGGGTAAACCATGCTTAGGCTCTCGCATATTTTCAAGAATTACACCGAGAGCGGCTCACTCAACGCGCAGGTGAACCTCTACGGATTTATCGACAACCATGTGTTTCTGACCAAGACCGGAGACCTTGGGGTAATCCTTGAAGTGCGCGGAGTGGACTACGAATGCCTAGACGTAGAAACGGTTGAAGGATTAACAAAGCGCCTTGAATCTGCCTTCAGGCTGTTCGACGAGCACTACCGCATCTATCAGTACCTGTTCAAGCGGAACAACGAGACGATCCCATTCAAGCTTTACGGGAAGCCGGTCGTAGATGCCGCGATTCAAAGCCGTATCGCTTACCTCGCAAGCAAATCAGACACTCTGTTTTCACTTTCCATCTACTACGTCATTCTCTACGAAGGCTTCCATTACACGCAAACACTCGGCCCCGTTCTCGCCGAATTTCCGAAACATCCCGGCAAAGCAATCAAGGAGTTGTGGGGCCATTTCTCAACCGGGAAGCAGGTTGTCGTACTCACCAGTGAACTCAACAAGGCCCAAGCAATTCTTTGGCAGAAAGTTCAGAGTTTTATCCTTCAAGTTAGCGATTTTCTGCCTGTCCGCGCGCTCGACAAGCAAGAAGCATTCCGAGTTTTGAAAAAGACACTCAATTTTACGGCAGCAAAATTAGACCTTGCCCGGCTCAAGCACGACACATTCCTCGACTACTACCTCACCGAATCACAGATTGAATGCCATCGCGGGTATCTCCGAGTGGACAACTATTACGTCCGGGTCCTTACACTCAAGGAACCATCCTCGCAAAGTTTTCCTCTCATCTTCCAACGACTCTTTGAAGCGCAAGCCAACTATTACGTCGTAACCGAATGGAAAAAAGAGGACTCAGGCAAAACGCGCCGCGCGATTCAGGCGAAACGCCGCCACTTTCACAATACCAAGCGTTCGTTCTTCAGCCAGGTCAACATGAGCGACGCCCCGCAACAGGAACACTTAACCGACGATTCCAAAGAATCTCAGGTGCGCGAACTCGGAGAGGGCATCAAGGAGATCGAACTTCATGGCAACTATTTCGGCCAATTCTCACTAACAGTCGTCATCTACGACCTCGACTTGGCGAAAGTCGAAAGGGCGTGCTCTGAGTTCTACAAAGTTTTCAGTGTTCACGACGCCCAACTTTATGAAGAGAATTACAACCTACTGAATTCGTTTCTCGCCGCCGTCCCAGGAAACCATGCCTTCAATCTACGGTACATGTTTCTACTCAACACGAACTACGCCGACTACTCATTCCTATTCACGCTCCACTGCGGAGAGCGAAAGAACCAGCATCTCCGACAAGAATACCTCGCCGTACTTGAAACCAATCACCATACGCCTTACTTCCTGAACCTCCACTACCGCGACGTGGCCCACACAATGATTTTGGGAAGAACCGGATCAGGAAAATCTTTTCTTTTGAACTTCCTCATCACTAATCTCCAAAAGTACAACCCGCACACATTCATCTTCGATCTAGGCGGCAGCTTTGAAAACCTCACACAGCTTTTCGGCGGCTCTTACGTGCGAGTGGGTCTTGAATCGGGCGACTTCAAAATCAATCCCTTTTCGCTTTCCCCCACAAAAGAGAATTTCGACTTCCTCGCTCTGTTTGTGAAGGTTTTGATGCAAGGTTCAGGGACGCTTGAACTCAGCCCCACGACCGAGCGTGATCTGTTCCAGCAAATTGAAAATATTTATTCAATAGACCCATCCCTTCGGACGCTCAGCGTCCTCGCAAACATACTCGGACACGACCTCTCGGATCGCCTGGCGAAATGGACTCGCGGCGGGCAGTTCGGGTTTCTCTTCGACAACACCGAAGACACCATTTCGTTCTCGCAGTTCCAGTGCTTCGACTTTCAGAAAATGAGTCAGTACCCGGAGATTCTCGAACCCCTGCTCTTTTACATCCTTCACAGAGCAAATGCCGTCATCACCAACAGAGAGATTGCGCCTGTCTTCAAGGCGTTCTTTATTGACGAAGCATGGGTGTTTCTTAAGAACCCAAACATTCAGCGATACGTCGTCGAAGCACTGAAGACATGGCGCAAGCACAACGCGGCGATGATCCTGTCCACGCAATCGCTCGACGAATTGCGGCGCTCGGACATTCTCGAAATCATCATCGAAAGCTGCGCGACAAAAATCTTTCTCGCCAACCCCGACATGGATCGCGATCTCTACCGTCGCCAGTTCAATTTGAACGACAGTGAAGTAGAACTCATCCCAACGCTCATTCCCAAACAGCAATTTCTCATCAAGACGCCGGAGCTTGCGAAAGTTGCAAACCTCACCGTGGACGCCAAGAGCTATTGGCTCTACACGAACGACCCCTACGACAACCGCAAACGCAAGGAAGCGTTTGAGACTTACGGATTCGAGAAGGGATTGGAAGTCCTCGCTGGAGGCAAGCCGTGACATCGCTCTACGACTTCTTGCCTCTCGCGCTAGCAGTGATCGGGACCGTTTTCATTTTCGCAGTGCATTTCGTTTTGCAAGCTTTCTCTGGTGAAAACCAGAAACCTCACACCCACTAGGAGCGGATCTATGAACCATACGAACCGTTTTCGTTTTATTTGCACCCTGGCATTTGCCGTCGCCGTTTTCGGTCTCGTCATCTTTGGCAACGCGCCTTCGATTGCCGCCGCCGATGGCGCGCGTGTCGTCAAATACTCGAAAGAAGACATCGTTCCTGTCCGGGCGATGCTCCGATACTCGACACTCATCGTGTTGCCCGAGAACGAGGAGATTCTCGACTTCACCACGGGTGACAAAGAATTTTGGATCATCAACGGCGCGCACAACCTTTGCTACATTCACCCCGCCCAGGCGGGCATACGGAGCAACTTGAATCTCATCACAGCCGCGGGCCACGTCTACTCATTCCTGCTAACGGAGATCAGCAACGAACCAAACGCTCAACCCGACCTGAAGCTCTTTATAGAGCCAAAAGAAAGTTCCGGTGTTTCCGGCAGCACTTCCTTGCAAGGCTATGTCCGAGCCGGTGAAGCCGAGGCGTACAAGAAGGAACTGGAAACTCTACGTTCCGACACCGACAAGCAAATCCGCGAAGCCCAAGCTCACGTTGCCGAGCAGGTCAACAAATTCCGATCTGACTACCAGACCAAACTCCATTTCGACTATTCACTCGGAAAAGGTGCCGCCCAGGACCCGTTTCTGGTTTCGGCGATCTACCACGACGACACCTTCACCTACATTCAGTGCGGCGCTCACGAGAAACCCACTCTCTACGAAGTGAAGGACGGCAAGCCCAACCTCATCAGCTTCGAACTTCAAAACGGCGTCTACATCGCGCCCAAAGTTCTCGACAACGGATACCTCGCTATCGGCAAGAAGAAGCTTACGTTCGCACGACAAATCGCCGCGAAGTAAGGAGCTGCCATGAACGAAGCCATTCAAGAGAAAGCACCAAAGCCGCCCGGCCTTCTACCGAAGAACGTTCAATCGTGGGTGATTATCGGCCTCGCATTACTGATGGTCGCCATCATGTGGCTCACGGGCGGAAAGAAACCACCGACCGCACCTAGGGCGAATGGTTCTATCCAACAAGTCCCCCTCCCCGCAGAAGTGAATGAGACGAAGATCGCGGAACTACAAAACCGAATCCAGGAGCTTCAGCGCGAACAGCTTGTGGCGCAGAACGCTCTTACTCAGCAAACGCGCCTTCTCGGAGCGCCACCGACAGGGCAGCCGCCTGCGATTGGACAACCGCCCCAACCCGAGATTGCAAACGGCCAGCCACAACAGGAACGCCCCGAAGACCTGATCCAAGCGGAGCGCAAGAAACGCGCCTACTTGTCACTTTTTGCTTCCAATGTCGCGTTAAGTTATCGCAACGGAACTCAGGCCACGCCATTTGATTCAGGTTCTCAGAACCAACCCTCTGGCCCGCCCGCGCAATCTCCAATCGGCACGGAGGCGGCGCAACTTGCCGAGATTCTCAGAACCCTTCAGCCGCCGCTCGCTTCGCCCCCACCCACGCAGCAAGTTCCCGTTCCTCAAATTCAACGCGCCCCATCCCCACCGCCTGCTAACGAGCAAGACCGTGAGCAACAACATGAGCAGAAGGAGGTGACCCACTCTGCCGCCCCATCTAATGAAGCGAAGAATGCGGCGACAGGAAAGACTTACGTTCTGTTTGAAGGCAGCATTCTCGAAGCAGTTCTCATCAACCGACTCGAAGGGCAATTCGCCGGCCCTGTCGAATGTCTTCTAACCACCGATGTTTATTCACAGGACAGGCAGCACCTTCTCATTCCCGCCGGCACGAAGCTGCTTGGTGAAACACGAAAGGTGGAAAACTCCGGCCAGACAAGACTCGCCGTTGTTTTCCACCGGCTTCTCATGCCGGACGGGTACTCCGTCAACCTCGACCAGTTCAAAGGCCTTGACCAGATCGGCGGCACCGGACTTCGCGACCAGGTGAACAACCATTACCTCCGCATCTTCGGTGTTTCGCTTGCCATTGGCGCAATCGGAGCTGTTGCGGAAGCAGGAACCAGCACAGGACTTGTCACCACAAGCAGCGACCTCATGCGGCAGGGATTCGCGCAAAGCACCGCGCAGTCTTCGGCGCAGATTCTCGACAAGTTCTTGAACGTGCTTCCCACGGTCACGATCCGCGAAGGGCATCGCGTAAAGGTCTACCTCTCGGGCGATCTCGCGTTGCCCGACTACAACAACCACAAGATGCCTTCGGATATGTGAAGGCAGGAAAGGTAGGAACTTCAATGAAACGCAGGTTTCTGATCAGTCTGCTCGTACTAACAATGGGAGCTGGTGTCGTCTCCGCTCAGTTCGTCGTCTTCGACCCCAGCAACTACACAAATGCCGTGCTGCGATATGTGGAGCTTCAGCAGCAACTCGTCCAACTTGAAAACAGCTACTCACAACTCGTTGCGCAGTACAACTTCGCCGTGCGGATGGCACAAAGCATCCAGAACATGCCTGCTCGATATGAAGCGATGTTCTCTCAATGGCGGAATGTTTCGGCGATGGACACCTACGGAAATACCGGAACGTGGGTGAGTGGCATCAATTCCGGCCAGGTCCCAACCGTCAACACCGGCTACCAACAAGCCACTACGCAACTCCTTCCCTATAACCCCGGCTATTTCTCCGGCATGAACGCGAACGAACTTGCCCGCGTGCAGTCGCAGTATGCGACCGTGGAACTCTCGGACGGTGCGAACACAACCGCGATGTCCACCATCGGCTCCATTCGCGGCAACTCCCAAAACCTTCAAAACCAGATCGCCAATCTCCAACAGGACTCGTTATCCTCCGACCCCAACCTGAACACCGAGGTTGGAGTCCTCAACAAAATCAACGCATCCGGCGTCCTCACTCTTCAGACGCTTCAAGACTCAAACAAACTTCTCGCCTCGTTGCTTGAACAACAGACCATCCTTGCCAAGCAGCAACGCGACGCGGCCACAAGCTCCATTAATAACGACATCGCACGCAGCGCAACGATGGCAAGCAATATGGCCCAACTCAGTGGAACCCTGAACAGCTCTCTCCAGAACTTCAGGATGCCGTAACAGCAGCACTTTAAATCCCGCGCGTCGAAGGAGCTTGCATCATGGACTACCTCCAATTCATTTTTCAGGCTGTCACGAATCTCCTTCAATCGAATCTCGGCTTCTTCGACGCGATGGGACAGAACATGTTCCGTGGATTCGCCACCATTATGATTGTCTGGTATGGCGTGAAGTCGGCGCTCTCTGCCGCTGGGGGCAAACACTTTCCGCTGGACAACTTCGCCAGTCTCATTCTGACCATCAGCTTTGGCTTTGGGATGGTCAATTACTACAGCACGCCCATCCCAGGCATCGGCGTGAGCTTCCATAATCTGATCACCAATGAGGCGCAGTTTCTTTCGAACGAAATCAACCAGGTCGAATTGCAGACGGTTACAGAAAGAATTGCCGACTTTGAATCCCGCATGGATTCACCCGGCTTCGCCGATATTTTGGGCGACATCATTTATGTTGTCATCATGATTTTGCTCGCGACGGCCCAGGCTATCGCCATCGTCGTGATCGCTTACGGATTTATCGCCACCGCTGTTTGCGTTCTTGTGGGACCTATCTTCATTCCCTTTTTTATTGTCCCGCAAATGGAGTGGCTCTTCTGGGGATGGCTCAAATGTTTCATTCAATATGCCTTCTACCAAGTCATCGCCGCCGCCGTTGTTTTCATCATCTCGAATCTCATTCTTGGCATTCTCGGTTTGCAGCCGCAGGGAAACATCTCGACCGACCAACTCCTGTCCGAATTCCCGGTCCTGTTTATTACCTTCCTCGCCGCTATCTATGCGCTACTTAAGATTCCCACTCTCACAAATCAGATATTCAGCGGCTCCTCCGGCGGATCTTCCGCAGCCATTCTGGGGCTTTTCTCATGAGCGCCGACCGGAGTTTCGACGACGCCAAGCGTCTCTATCTTGAACAATACGGTGATCCAATGGTCACAAACACCTACCTAAAGATTGCACTCGTATTGGTTTCGCTCGTCGCTGTCGGCCTTGGATTGATTGACCTCCGAACCATTCGCACCTTCCAGAACTTCCGCCCCCTCGTCATTCGCATTGACGACTTGGGCCGCGCCGAAGCGATCAACTATCACAACTTCGAGTACAAACCGCAGGATGCCGAAGCGAAGTATTTTCTTTCTCAGTTCTGCACGCTCTTCTATCGCAGGAATCGCTACACGATTCAGGACGACTTCTCAAAAGCGCTGTACTTCCTTGACGGCAAACTTGCTGACGGAATTCTCGACGCTTACCGAAAGGACGACATCGTTAGGAAATTCATAACGAACACCGCCGCACCCGAAATTGATATTGAAGTGAAGAAAGTCTCACTCGAAGAAATGCAAACGCCCCCGTATCGCGCGCGCGTGGACTTCTACATGGTCTATTACTCACCCGCAGACCACAGTGAGATGAAGCGGGACCTCTATACAGCCAACTTCGTCTTCGTATTCAAAAGCCAAGTTCCAAATGAACTCATTCCGATCAATCCGCTCGGTCTGACAATCACTTACTTTCGGGAGGACGAGGCGTTCAAATGAGTGCCGAAATCCAAACGAAACCCGAGGCAGTCGCGGGCGGTCGCCTTGCAACATCGGCTCAACCTACGCGCGCCACCCCGACTCTCGAATTACAGAATTTAGCCGAAGTTACGCCGAATCCCATCCGCTCGTTCTCACTGTGCGATAACCCAGGCGCGCTTCGAGTGAGCCTCCATTGCTTGACGGCTTCCCGCCCGCTCAACAGGCACACTCTTCTTGGGGGAAAGGCACAGCAAAACTTCAGGTCACACTCGTTCACCAACAACGTCTGCACTCACAAGGCGAAACATTGAGACCCCTATGGTCGCTACCGCTCTACTTTTTACCTTGGCTATCATCCTCGCCATCGCCTTTTTCCTCATGGGGGAATTGAAATTCCTCGTCCCCTACAAAACATTGCTACTCAACCAGTACAGCGGGTTGATCCTTGCGTACTTCGGATTGCTCTTCGCAAACCTCTTTGCGGTCACATATGCCCTCAACCGTAAGTTCTTCCTGAAGGACACCGGCAAAAAGCTCTCACACCTCGACAAGCAGTTTGGAATCGGCGAAGCGCAAATTCCAACTCCCAGCGACGACGCGGAGGACAACTAAGATGTCTCGCGGGCGCGACTTCGATGACGCTTGCGAACGCGTCTCTTCGCGCCCAGTCCCACAGCAATCTTCCGAGAACTCCACCGACCGAACAGCGTCACGCGGGCCGCAAGACTCAAACGAAACGCCGACCCCATCCCCGACCCAGAGCCGCACGCAACAGAACTCAGAAAGACATCCCCGCACGGCCCCCCGCCACGTTCACCGAGATCGAGAGCATAACTACCGGCTGCGCGATTCCGAGGTTGAGTCCCTCACCGAAATCGCAAAGTTCAGAACCATTCGTACCGAAGACCTTATTGAATTCAAGTACCAAGGGGATCGCGAACGCGCATCGGCAGACTTGCGGAATCTCTCGGCTCAAGGTCTCGTTGAGAAGCGAACTTTGCATGGACGTGATCCAGGGCAACTACTCACCCTTACTCGTAACGGCAAGAACTTTATCGAGCACAACAGGCGTGACGGCGTCCACAAAGAGCAAGTCTTTCATCAGGGCTTCGTGAAGCCCCGCGAAGCCCGACACGACGCGGCCCTCTACCGTCTCTACCAAAAGGCCGCAGAGGGAATTGAACACAATGGCGGAAAGAATCTTCGCGTCGTCCTCGACTACGAATTGAAGAAGGAACTCTACAAAGACCTCGCAAAGGTCAAGGCCCTGCCGCCGAATGAACAAGAAGAGCGTAAACAGGAAATCGCCCAAGAACACGGCCTCAAGGTCGTGAACGGGAAGATTCCCCTGCCCGACGTTCGCATCGAATACGAAAACCGAGACCACGAGCAAGCCCGCATGGATTTGGAGTTGGCCACGAGCGACTACCGTGGCCACCACCTTGCGGAAAAGGCTCAGGCGGGATTTTCCATTTACGCCCCGAAAGACGAAGCTGGTCGCGTCCGCGCAGCACTTCAAGACCCCCACCTCATGACGGAAATCCTATCGCTATGAAAATTCCGAGTGAACATCTCAAAGCGATCCGAACATTCGGCTATACCGAAGCAGAAGCGACGTTTCTTTATATCGTCGCCGTGCACTCCGGGTACTTCACGCAGAGGCAGTTTGGAACTCTCATCGAATGCAGACCCGGAAGGTCGGTTCACGCCTTCATCGAAAGGGCATCCGAGAAACAACATCTGAAAGAGATTGCGCTCCAGAACAATGGCCGCGTCTATCAGCTTTCCTTTAAACCTATTTACGAATCCATGCAGAAAGAAAATATTCGCAACCGCCGTACTCACTCCCTCGAATTCATCAAGACGCGGCTCTCTATTCTCGACTTTGTTCTGGAGCACCTCGACAACGACTTCCTAGAAGGTGAGCCCGACAAGGTCCGATATTTTGAAGAGAGCCACCACATAGACCGCAAAGATATGCCGGGCCGAATATACAAAGGGTCAAATCAAAGTCCAGATACGGTGCGGTACTTCGTCGATAAGTTCCCGATGTTCTTCGCACCGACATCTTCCTTCCAACAACCAGTCTTAACTTTCACTTATATTGATCCGGGATTCGAGAACGTGAAGGGATTCCGGCTTCACTTGGAAGCCTACTCCGCATTCTTGAAATACCTGCCTCACTTCGCTTTCATCTATGCATGTCCGCTCACAAAGACATTTCACGCAGCCGCGCGAGCTTTCCACGACCTCATAGCCGGTCCAGCCCATCTTCAAGCCGCTCAAGCGGTAAGGTACTTCCATTTGCGTTCGGCTTGGGACTCGAAACGATATGAGGCTCTCTCCAATGACGACCTTGAATTTTTGAATCATGCAAAGTCCCAGTTTGCTGGCAATGCGATTGAATCTCTTTATACAAAATGGATTGAAGGAAGTCTTGGAGAAGACCAACTCACGGTTGAAGCGCAACGTATTCTAGGGCACGACCGAAACATCCAATTCAAGACTTACGAGCTGCCCTGTAATTACTTCCTATTCGATCAGAATTCAAAAGTTAGCGGAAAACCGTCCGGTAGTCGGTTTTCCTCACGGTTTTCCTTACGGTTTTCCGCCAATGAAGTACCTAAACCACGATAAGAGAATGAGATGCGGGAACTAAGAGTACAAATCGGGACACGGGAAAAAACGCGGAAAGGGCGGGAGCGACCCCACTCTGGCGGCTTTTCAGCCGTCCAGAACTCCGTGGGATCGCTCCCGCCCTTTCTCCAATTCGCTTGCCCGTGTCCCTCAAGAGCAAGTCGATAAAACCAAAGGAGAAGACCATGTCCATCATCAGAAAACCAGCAGCGCCACCAAAGATGGTTACGTTAGAGGCTCACGTTCCAGAGCCATTGACCGAGACGCTACAAGCCTATTGCCGATTCGTTGAGACAACCTCTGACCACATCATTGCCTCAGCGCTTCAACTCGTTTTCAAAAAGGATTACGAGTTCAAGCGTTGGCTCAAAGCGCAGAAAGAAGCTCACGAGCCAACGCAGAAGCCTGCTTCGGAAGACAAACCAGGGCGACCTCAACTGGCTACATCGGGAACCAAGTCATGATCCAACGGGCGCTACATTCGAAGAACTTCATCGCGTGCCTTCTCACTTTAGGTACGGGAACGATTCTGTTCTTCGAGGCTCCATTCCCTGATGACAACATCATTCTCCAGCTCATCGCATTGCGTGCGCCCGAAGTATTCACCGGACTCAAGTACTCATACCTCGTCATGCTTTTCACAACCCCTTACATCACTTTTTCAATTCTGCTTTCCGGTCTCTACATATTCGCGCTCAAGTCTCACAGGCACATCTCTCCGACGCAGCTTCCTCTTTATCCCGATCCACGGAAACGAGACGAACTGTTTGTAGTTGTCGGCGAGGTTCACAACCCTCGTAAACCCGTGCCATCTGAGACCCCGCGCTGGCTCACAATTCCAGAACGCGGCCTCTATACAGGCATCGCGATCTTGGGCGCTATCGGGACCGGCAAGACGAGTTGCTGTATGTATCCGTTCGCCGAGCAGATCCTCGCATTCAAAGCCGATGACAAGAAAGTGCGTATAGGTGGACTGGTACTCGAAGTCAAAGGCGACTTCTGCGGCAAAGTGAAGGGCATTCTTGAGCGCCACGGCAGAGCCGAGGACTATATTGAGATCGGTCTCCACTCCGAGTATTGCTACAACCCCTTGCACAACGACCTCGACGCCTACGCGCTGGCCTACAGCATAGCTGCGCTTCTCAATAATCTCTTCGGCAAAGGGAAGGAACCCTTCTGGCAGCAGGCTTACACGAACCTCGTGAAATTCATCATACTTCTGCACAAGGTCGCCTACGATTACGTCACCCTCTTCGATGTCTACGAATGCGCCATATCGCCAGACCTTGTCGAAAAGAAACTTCAGGAAGCAGAAAAGCGGCTCTTAAAGGGCGTTGTAATCTCACTCACGCCCGAGGTATACGCAAAGCACATCGCGCAATTGAAGGAACTGGGCTTCGTTCTCGACAGTGAACGACGAATCTACCAAGCACCGGAATCCGAAAAACTCCGCCATGCGCTCGAATCCCTCGGAATCGAATGCGGTAGTGATCGGTTTCAGAACAAAACAAAGGAAGAGATTCGCAAGATTGAACAGCTTGAAGCCGTGAGGCGCTGGTTCGACAACGACTGGCGCAGAATCGAACCAAAGCTCAGAACCTCTATCGTCGAAGGCATTTCTGTATTCCTCTCACTCTTTGACGACAACCCGGACGTGAAACGTACTTTCTGCCCCCCGAAGGAAAGCTACGAGGGAGTCACCAAGTCTGGCCGTGAGTTCCGCAAACCTCTGCCTTCATTCACTTGGCTCATCGAGAATGGGTCCGTCTGCGCTTTGAATTTTCCCATCGGCATGAACCCCGGCCTTGCTCGCGCCCTCGGCGTGATGATGAAGCTCGACTTCGAGCGCGCCGTCCTGAATCGCGTTCCGCAGATGGAGGCGCATCCCGAAACTTACTTCCGGCAGGTCTTCTTTCTATGCGACGAGTACCACCATTTTGCGACCGTGGGGGAGAATGAACCCACAGGTGACGGAAAGTTTTTCAGCCTCTCTCGCCAGCCCAAGTGCATCCCTATCGTCGCCACGCAGAGCATCAGCTCGCTGAAATCATCTCTGCCCGGTGACGCTTGGCGTACGTTGCTCCAAACCTTTCGCACGAAGATATTTCTCGCTCTCTCCGACGAGTTTTCGGCCCGTGCCGCCGCAGATTTATGCGGGCGTGAAGACCAACTCAAAGTCAGCTACAACATCTCGGAAAGCGGCCACGATGCGCGCGTCAGTTGGCTCACTGGCAAGCCTGCCTCAGACAAAGCCAACATCAGCGCGTCGAAGAGCTATCACAGTCAGATCGACTTTCGATTCGACACAAAAATCTTCACGGAACTCAAGAATGCGGAATCCATCACGATTGCGTACGACGGCTTCAATCCGATGCCGCCGACGCTCTGTTACCTCAAGCCTTATTACAACGATGTAAACAAATCCTATTTCAGGCAGGTGCTTGATGAAGAGCTCTAGGAGGCGGAATAGACAGCCCGAATACCTACTTCAAGGTTTTCTGCGCCCTACCCAAACGACATGCTTGGCACCCCAAAGCAATCGGAAGTGCAAGATGCAGACGACGACCATCAACAAAATTCCGTACAGCAAAACAATCAATCCTGTCCGATACATTTGCTTCTCTCTCAGTAGAGCGAACACCGCAACGAACATCGACAGGAGCCCGACGTTCATTCCCATCCCGCCAATCGTGCGAACCCAACTGTTTGGGAAGAAGATCTTCCAGAACTTGAAGACTTGGTGGGCGGTTAAGTGGAAGAACAACAACGAAGTCATGAGCCCCAACAATGCAGTGATAAGAGCGCCTACGACAAACCGAGGAGGTGACCCGTTGCTGCTCAGTACCTGAAGCAGACCAGCAAACACGAATCCAAGGAAAATGGAAAGCATCGCGACCGTCGCTTGATAACTGTTAAAGGACTCAGGAACCGTCTTCCTGAGTTGCACCAATTCAGCTTCAGAGTGCGTTGTCATATCTTCACCTCAGTTCCATTCCACCTTGGAATTCGGTTCACCCAAATTCCAAGAGAAAGGTCTCATTCAAGAGCTATGACCAACGGTTTTGAAATCATTTTACCCTTCCTTAGACCAATAGAGCACCTGATTTGCGACGACTCGGTCAGCGAGATCATGGTCAATGGTTCAGACCATGTGTTCATCGAACGCGCTGGCATCTTGCTCGAAGTTCCAGAAGTGACTATCAGCGAGCAGTCCCTCATTGTCGCCGTCAAAAACATTGCTCGACGACTCGGCAACGACATCTCAGAAGAAAAGCCCATTCTCGATTCGCGGCTGCCGGATGGGAGCCGCGTTGCCGCGGTCATCCCGCCGTGCAGTCTCGGCGGCGTCACACTGACCATCCGCAAGTTCACCGCTCGACGCTTCAATATTGAAGACCTGATTCGTGCGGGCACACTCGACGAAAATGTCGCCAAACAACTTGAAGGCTACGTTCGAACCAGAAAGAACATTCTAATCGTCGGCGGAACAGGAACCGGGAAAACGACCCTGCTCAACATTCTTGGAAAGTTCATCGGAGAAGGCGAGAGAATCCTGCTTATAGAAGACACGGCAGAGATTCAATTAAGCCAGACCAACTTGGTCCGATTCGAAGCGCGACAAGCGCAGAACGGACTCCCGGCAGTAACGATCCGAGACCTACTGAAAGCCTCACTTCGTCACCGGCCAGACCGCATCATCCTCGGTGAAATCCGGGGCGGGGAAGCGTTTGATCTACTTCAACTCCTCAACACTGGCCACTCGGGAACACTCTCGACAATCCACGCCAACTCTGCAAAGCAAGGACTGTCACGCTTCACAAGCTGCGTCCTCCAAAGTGGAATTGAATTGCCGTACCGCGCCATCAAAACCAACATTGGAGATTCGCTCAACATCGTCGTACAGATTGAACGCCGACCAGGACACCGATTCATTTCCGAAGTTCTCGAAATTCGCAGATGTGATCCCGACGCAGATGATTTTGAATTCAATACCATATTTCAGAAGCCCGAACACCGCTGAAAACAATTCTTAGTGGGGCCATTCCAATGCACACAACAGAAGAAGAATTACTAACAGTCGAAGATGTTGCCGTAATTTTACGAGTTCCGAATTCATGGGTTTACGAACGTACGCGACGGCGATCTGCGGACCGGATTCCCGGTTTCAGAATCGGGAAATACTGGCGTTTCAGACTCGCGGACATAAAGGCATGGTTAGAGGAGAGCCGCCATGTTGAGCTTACAAATGCTCGAGTTTGAAGATAAAATAAACCGCGATGCGCGAAAGACTGGACGAGCCAACGGAAAGGACAAAATGGCTCGTCGCAGGTATCAGCTTGGATGTTTATTTGTTCGCGGTAAACGCCCGAAGGTATGGGTCGGACGTTGGAGAGAGCAAGTGCTGACTTCAAATGGCGGCACGGGCACACTTCTCCGCTCTGAAGTCTTGGGAGCGGTGAAGGAACTCACACGCCGTCAGGCCCAGAATCTCTTGGAGGATCGACTGCGGCCTTTCAACACAGGTAAGGCAGCGCCTCGGTCCATCATGACCTTTAGGCGGTTTGTGGAAGGCGAGTTTGTACCGCTCGTCCTTCCAACAATGAAATTTGCAACACAGGAGATTTATTCACTCCTGTTGCGCAAACATTTGTTGCCTCGCTTTGGCGAGGAGTGCATGACGGAGATAACTACACCAGAGGTTCAACGATTCGTTCTCGAAAAGATGAAGCAGGGATACGCATGGGAGAGTGCCAGTCACATGCGGCACCTGCTCAGTAAAGTTCTCGGCACCGCCAAACAATGGCGGTACGTCGCGGACAACCCCGTTTTGGGCGTCGAGATGCCAGAACGAAAGCTCAAGCGTCCACACACGGCTCTTTCGATTGAGGAGATTCGAATGCTCCTCTCTAAGATGAATGAACCGGAAAGAACCATCACGGTGATCGCAACCCTGGCTGGTCTGCGTATCGGAGAAATCCTTGGTCTTCGTTGGGGCAGAATTCACCTTGACCGATGCACTTTAGAGGTCGAGGAAATCTGTTACAAGGGAGTCTTCGGTACTCCGAAGAGCAAGGCTAGCCGTAGGGAAGCCCCTCTCGCACCCGCTGTAATTCAAGCTCTCGATGCACATCGATTGCGGAGCATGGACACATCGGCTGGCGCGCTAGTGTTCTCCAAGGTTGATGGCGATCCGCTATCAGCCGACAATTTGCGGAAGAAGAAACTGGCTTCTGCATGTCGGCGGGCGGGAGTGCGTAGAATCGATTGGCACACGCTTCGCCACACCTACAGCACGTTGCTTCACGATCTGGGAACTCCAATAAAGGTTCAACAAACCCTATTGGGTCACTCCAGCGCAGCAACAACAATGGATGTTTACACGCACCCTGTTTCCAAGTCCGAACGCGATGCGGTCTCAAGATTGGGCGACGTATTGTTCCCAACTGTTCCCAACTTGCACCAAAATGCAGCAGGCAGGGAAATCGGTAGCGGCGTAACTCATTGATTCTGTTTGTAGATTTGGTCGGGGCGTGGAGATTCGAACTCCAGACCTCCTGCGCCCAAGGCAGGCGCGCTACCAGGCTGCGCTACGCCCCGACCGGCAAATGATGTGCGCAAGTCCACCATGGAGGACGCCGCGCACCTTGGTGAATAACTTTAACACGAGGCTCAAAATTTCTCTGCTCATGGTCTATTGGACAACTGCTTGTAAACCCAGCTTGACGCTCACGCGAGCCGGTATAAGATTAGATTCCCTTCTAAAGTAAACGGCACTCGACTACAGGCTGCCCTCTTTCAGTCTTCAGAGTCGTGTCCCGAATAGAACCTCCATTTACATCCTGGTGTGAAATGAAGACGAATTCACCATTGAGTCGCAAGACGCAACTCGCGTTCGGGTCTGCCATTTTGACCCTGCTGATCGTGGGCGCGATCTCCTATCGCGGCATGGCCGTATCTGGAGAAAGCGAATGGTGGGTGCGTCACACGCACGAGGTCCTCGAGAAACTTCAGGACATGCTCTCGGCCAGGCAGGGCGTCGTATCCAGCTACCGGGGCTTCCTGCTGACGGGGAAAGAACCTTACCTCGATTCTTACCACGCCGCGATCTTGAATGCAGAGAATGACGAGGCTGCAGTTCGCAACTTGACTTCTGACAATCCCGCACAGCAAAGGCAATTTCCACAACTCGATGAATTGGCCGCAAGACAGATCCAGCGTGGCGAAATGGTGATTGATCTCCGCCGGACGAAGGGGATGGAGGCAGCCGCGGAAGTCATCCAGAACAGCGAGGGACAGCGAATTCTGGATGAGTATCAAGCGATTGTTGGCGAGATGCAGAACGAAGAGATGCGATTGCTGGCGATTCGTGAAGCGGATGCAAGGGAGCGTTTGGGCGAAACCAAATTTATTTTGATTTTCGGGACGCTGTTGGGCGTGTTGGTCGCTACCGGCGCCGGTTGGAGCGCGCTTCGCGACAACGTCAGCCGGGGGCAAACCGAGGCGGAACTTCGAGACAGCGAAGAAAAATACGGGATGTTGCTTGACGGGGTGCAGGACTACGGAATTTTTCTCCTGGACCCGCGCGGGATGGTTGCGAGCTGGTGCGCCGGAGCGGAGCGAATTACAGGCTACACAGCGGCGGAGATTCTCGGCAAACACATTTCTTGTTTCTTTGCACCCGAAGATATCCAGCGAGGCAGGCCGGAAGAGGTCCTCCTGTTAGCCATCAAGAATGGAAGATACGAAGAACAAAACACACGCATCCGGAAGAACGGCGAAAGATTTCTGGCGAATGTCAGTTACACGGCGTTGCGCGACAGGTCGGGGAATCTGCGTGGGTATTCCGAGATAAGCCGCGATCTAAGTGAAAGCAAGGAGTCTGAGGCGAGATACCGCGGGTTGCTGGAAGCGGCTCCAGACGCAATCGTCGTGGTGAACCAAACTGGGGAAATCGTTTTGCTGAACCTTCAGGCGGAAAAGCAGTTTGGATATTTCCGCGACGAACTCATAGGACAGAAGGTGACAAACATCATTCCGGAAGGCTTCGCCGAACGCCTGATCGCTGACGACTTGCGCTCTGCGGAGGTCGCGCTGGCGCAGCAAATCGGCACAGGGATTGAACTAATTGCCAGGCGAAAAGATGGAAGCAATTTCCCCATCGAAATCATGTTGAGCCCGCTAAAGAGCGCCGGGGGAATCCTAGTGACCGCCGCAGTGCGCGACATCAGCGTTCGCAAGGCCGCGGAGAAGCATCTGGCGCAGATGGAGGGCAGGTACCGAGGCCTGCTGGAGGCCGCACCGGACGCAATGGTCGTTGTGAACAAGTGCGGAGAGATCGTTCTACTGAATGTGCAGGCCGAGAAGCAATTCGGATACCGGCGAGATGAGCTTCTCGGACAGAAGGTCACGAACATCATTCCGGAGGGTTTCGCGGAACGCCTGATCGCGGACGACCTGCGATCCACGGAAGCGGCGCTCGCGCAAGTGATTGGCACCGGAATCGAGCTGATTGCCAAGCGAAAGGATGGAAGCAATTTTCCAATTGAGATTATGTTGAGCCCGCTCGAGAGCGATGCAGGAATTCTGGTGACGGCGGCGGTGCGCGATATCAGCGTTCGCAAGACCGCGGAAAAGCATCTGGCGCAGATGGAGGGCAGATACCGCGGACTTTTGGAGGCTGCACCGGACGCGATGGTCGTAGTGAACACACGGGGCGAAATCGTTCTTCTTAACGTTCAAGCAGAGAAACAATTCGGATACCGGCGTGATGAACTTATCGGCCAGCAGATGAAAAATATTATTCCAGAAGGCTTCGCGGAAAGGTTGATCGCGGACGCGCTTCGTTCCACTGAAGTCGCGCTCGCGCAGCAGATAGGAACCGGGATTGAGCTCACCGCGCAACGGAAAGATGGGAGCGATTTCCCGATAGAAATCATGCTGAGCCCGCTTGAAAGCGATGAAGGAATTCTCGTGACCGTGGCCATCCGCGACATCGCCATGCGGAAAAAATCAGACGCGGATCTCATCCAAAAGGTGGAGGAGCTGGCCCGCTCAAACAGGGAATTGGGACAGTTTGCTTCGATCGCTTCGCACGATTTGCAGGAGCCGTTGCGAATGGTGGCCAGTTACACGCAGCTTCTCGCCCGGCGTTACAAGGGCAAGTTGGATGCCGATGCCGACGAATTCATTGCATTCGCGGTTGACGGCGCGAGCCGCATGCAGCGGTTGATCCAGGATCTGCTGACTTATTCGCGTGTCGGAACAAAGGGAAAAGATTTGGCGGACACCTCAAGCGAGGAAGCATTGAAAACCGCGCTCCTGAACCTTCGTGCCGCAATCGAGGAAAGCGGCGCTGTAATTACGCACGACCCCCTGCCCAGGGTTGTCGCGGACGATATGCAACTGGTTCAGTTGTTTCAAAACCTTGTCGGCAACGCCATCAAGTATCAAAGCCCCGGGACTCCCCGCGTGCACATCTCCGCCGCCAGGAACGACGGGAAGAAGTGGGTCTTTTCAGTGCAGGACAATGGTTTGGGAATTGACTCGCAGTATTTTGAAAGGATTTTCGGCATGTTTCAACGGCTTCACAAACGCGAGGAGTTCGCCGGCACCGGCATCGGACTGGCCATCTGCAAAAAGATTGTTGAGCGGCACGAAGGGAATATTTCAGTCGAGTCGCAACCAGGACAAGGATCAACTTTTCGATTCGATCTTGTCGGCAGTGAAAGGAAATAAATCATGGTTATGGCGGAGGGAAATGACATGGCTATAGAAGTATTACTTGTAGAAGACAGCCCCGGCGATGTCCGGCTCACGCAGGAAGCTTTCCAGGATGTAAAAACAATTATTCGGCTGCATATCGTCACCGATGGAGTCGAAGCAATGGCCTTTCTGAAGCGCGAGGGTGCTCACGCAAATTCTCCGCGCCCAGATCTGATCTTGTTGGATCTGAATCTTCCAAAAATGGATGGCCGAGAGGTTCTCGCGCTGATCAAAGAGGACGCCAGACTGAAAATGATTCCGGTAGTGGTCTTGACCACTTCAGGGTCCGAGGAAGACATCCTCAAAACATATCGTCTTCACGCCAATTGCTATCTTACGAAGCCCGTCGACCTCAATGAGTTCATGGGTGTGGTGAAAAGCATCGACGAATTCTGGTTGATGAAGGTCAAGTTGCCTCATGAAGTGGAGAAATGAACAGTCAGCCTATCCGCGTACTTCTGATCGAGGATAATCCGGGAGACGCACGTTTGCTAAGTGAATCGCTCAAACAGCCGGGGTCGGTCAAGACTGATCTTGCGCATTTCGGATGCTTGACCGACGCCCTGGATCATCTGGCGGCGAATACTCCCAATATTGTCCTCCTTGACCTCGGCTTGCCGGACGCGGAGGGATTGGCTGCCGTAAGACAAGTCCACGCGGTGGCGCCCAGCATCCCTTTGGTTGTGCTCACAGGTCTGGATGATGAGTCTCTGGCGATTCAAGCTTTGCAAGAGGGCGCGCAGGACTATCTCATCAAAGGACAGATTGATTCGCACGCTTTAATTCGAGCCATTCGCTATGCCATTGAACGCCAGCGCATGCAGGTGGAAACGGACCAGGTAAGGAAACTCCAGCTCCAGCTCAAGGATGAATTCCTCTCCCACGTTTCGCACGAGCTTCGTTCGCCGCTCACCGCCATCCATCAATTTGGCACGATCCTTGCCGATGAATTGGCCGGCGGAGTTAATAAGGATCAGCGCGAATGCCTGCAGGTAATTCTGCGAAATGTGGGGCAGCTTCAGGCGATGATCGGCGATTTGCTCGAAGTCACTCGGGCGCAGGAAGGCAAGCTCAGCGTCGATCCGCAGCGCACATCCATCTCCGATGCCATCGCTTATACAGTCAAAACACTTCAAGGGACTGCCAGAGCCAAGGGTATTGTTCTCTCTTTTGATTTGCCGACAATTCTGCCACCGGCGTATGCCGACCCCACACGCATTCGCCAAATTCTGATTATTTTGTTGGATAATGCGCTCAAATTTACTCCGGCGGAGGGCGTCGTGTCCGTTCGCGCTCAAATTTCTCCGGAAAAGCCTGACTTCCTGCTTCTGGCAGTGGCGGACACGGGATGTGGAATCAGCGCGGATATGACCGAACGCGTTTTTGAACGCCTGTATCAGGTGACCGATCAGAATCAGGCGGGCCGCAAAGGCCTTGGACTGGGGTTATATATCTGCAAGGAACTGGTTACCCGGCAGGGCGGCCAGATCTGGGTTACAAGCACGCTGAATCAAGGAGCCACTTTTTCGTTTACGCTCCCCATTTTTTCGCTCGCCCATCTGGTGTCTCCACTTCTGAAGAATGACCTATGGCCGGCCGATTGGGTGGCCCTGGTGACGATAGAAATCCGTTCGCCGGACGGTTGGATTTCCAAGGAAATGCGGGAAGAGTGGTCGCGCGACACGCGGACGTTGCTGCAACGGTGCCTGATGCCTGATTTGGATGTCTTGCTGCCGAAGATGGGTTCGGGTGGCGCCTCGGAAGTATTTCAGATCATTGCATTCGCTGATGAAAAAGGAGTTGGAGTGCTCACCAAACGAATCCGCGAGCAATTCATTCGTCTGAAACACTGCAAGGAACCGGGCATGACGTTTTCCACATCCCACCGTTTGCTCGAAACAAATGGAAGAGATGTGAAGGCGCCCTTGACTGGTCTTGCGGATGAAATGGCCGCAAAAATCGAAATCCTAATCAAATCGGAAAGCTTAACGAGGACTGTGCGAACATGAGTAACAAGAAAATTCTGATCGTCGAAGATGATCCGGACGTGCGGCTGGGCTATCACATCCGGCTGAAAGCCAACAACTACGATACCTTCTTCGCGGCTGATTCTCTTACTTGCATCATGGAAGCTAAAAAGCATAAGCCGGATCTGATCCTTCTCGATCTCGGTCTCCCCGCCGGCGATGGGTTTGTGGTCATGGAGAGGCTTAAGGCGAATATGTACCTCGCTGTGATACCGGTGGTCGTGATTACAGCGCGCGACCCCCATGCAAACCGACGGCGCGCTCTGCAAGCAGGGGCGAAGGCTTTCCTTCAAAAGCCCGTTGATAACGAAGAACTATTGGCCGTGATTCACCTATTTCTCGGAGAACAAAATGGAACAGCTCAAAAGCAAGCCGACGCCGGAAGTTGACGGCCAGCGGCGGCGCCAAAAGAATCCGTTGAAGATCACAGTCACCGACCGCAGACTGCTTCTCATTGAAGACGATGCCACCGATGCACGACTGATTCGCGGCGCAATCGCGGATGCACGCGGCGGCCCATACGATGTCGAATGGGTCAGAAAACTTTCCGATGGAATCGAAAAATTGCGAAAGGAAAAAGTGGGAGCGGTTTTCGCCGATCTGAATTTGCCGGATAGCAGCGGCATCGAGACGCTGGACCGCCTCTTGCAGGCTGTGCCCCAGATTCCGATCGTAGTCCTCTGCGACGTTGACGATGAAGATGTCGCCCTTCGAGGTGTGCAGCGCGGAGCGCGCGATTATTTGGTAAAGGGCTATCTGGACAGCTATTCGTTCTCGCGGGCGCTCAATAACATGATCGAGCGAAAGGCCATCGAAGACGCGTTATTTATCGAAAAAGAACGCGCACAGGTCACCCTGGATTCCATCGGCGATGCCGTGCTCAGCACGGACATCTCCGGCAAGATCACCTACCTCAATCTCGTTGCCGAGAGTATGACGGGTTGGTCCCGTGAAGATGCCATCGGCCGGCCTCTCGCCGAAGTGTTCCGCATCATTGATGGCGCCACGCGCGAGGCCTGCCAAAGTCCAATGGACATGGCGATTCAGCAGGACAGAACTGTCGGCTTGGCGGCAAACAGCATCCTGATCCGGTCTGACGGGGTAGAGTCCTCCATTGAAGATTCGGCTGCGCCCATCCATGACCGGCAGGGGCGCGTGACTGGCGCCGTAATTGTCTTTCATGACGTGAGCGCTGCCAAAGCAATGAGCTCTCAAATGACTCATGCCGCCCAGCACGATGTTCTGACCGGTTTGCCCAACCGAGTGCTCTTGAACGATCGCGTTACGCAGGCGATTGCCGCGGCTTGCCGCCACGCGAGCAAATTCGCGGTTCTATTCCTTGACTTGGATCACTTCAAACATATCAATGACTCTCTGGGGCACCCGATTGGCGACAGACTCCTTCAATCCATCGCCAAGCGCTTGGTGGCATGCGTGCGCAGCTCGGACACCGTAAGCCGGCAGGGCGGCGATGAATTCGTTGTTCTGCTTCCGGAAGTCGACCAATCAGAGGATGCCGCGCATACAGCGAGAAGAATGCTTCAGACCGTAGCGGAAACTCATTCGATTGACGGGCATGAGCTTCACATTTCCGCGAGTATAGGCCTGAGCGTCTATCCCGATGACGGTCCGGACACGGAGACGCTTATCAAGAATGCGGACACGGCAATGTTCCAGGCAAAAGAAAATGGGCGGCAGAGCTATCAGTTTTTCAAACCCGCCATGAACGTCCAGGCAGTGGAGCGGCAATCCGTCGAAGAAAATTTGCGCAGGGCGCTGGAGCGGCAGGAATTCGCGCTCCACTACCAACCGAAGATCAATCTGAAAACGGGAGAGATTACCGGGGCGGAAGCGTTGATCCGCTGGGCGCACCCAACAAGAGGGCTGGTCTATCCCGGGCAATTTATTCCCGTTGCGGAGGATTGCGGCCTCATCCTTCCGATCGGCCAGTGGGCCATGCGCGAAGCGTGCAGGCAGGCGCGATCCTGGGTGGACGCCGGGCTGCCCCTTGCTTCCATGGCTGTGAACATTTCCGCGTTGGAGTTCCGCGACGAAAAATTCCTGGAGCGAGTGTTCACAACACTTGACGAAACCGGTTTGGATCCGGGCTCCCTTGAAGTTGAGCTGACGGAAAGTGTGTTGATGAAGCGCGCTGAAACCGCCGTTCTCGTCCTTCAGGAATTGAGAGCCAAAGGAGTACAGGTCGCCGTAGATGATTTCGGCACCGGCTATTCCAGCTTGAGCTATCTGCGAAAGTTTCCGATTGACGCTTTGAAGATTGACCAGTCGTTCGTCCGCCAGGTGACTTCCGCCCCCGACGATACCTCCATCGTGACCGCCGTCATCAGCATGGGGCGAAGCCTGAAGCTGCGCGTTGTTGCCGAGGGCGTGGAAACGCAAAAAGAGATGGCGTTCCTTCAAGCTCATCAATGCGATGAGGCGCAGGGATATTATTTCAGCCGTCCTGTGGCGCCCGAGCAGTTCGCCAAATTGCTTGAAACAGGCATTCCGGAAACACTCTTCACGGAGAATTCCGCCGGCATCCTCCAGACCGGGTCCGCCTAGGACTTAAAGAATTCCTGCCGCTTTCCCGTCCCTTATACGGCTTTTTTTGAGCCGGCCAATTGGTTCTATGGGCCCTGCTTATCAACAAAAATCAACACACAGGAAATGAAGGTTGTGCTAGTCTCTCGGCCACTCTAGGCACGGCGCATTGGCTCAGGATGCCGGAGGCGTCAGCATGTCGGAGAATCCATTCGGGTGGGGCCAAAAGGAGAAGGAAATGAAAACGAGTTTTCAAAAGACCATGATCGTCATCGCCGCGCTGGCAGCGCTGGCGTTCGTGGGGTGCGGCGGAGTAAGCGGAAGCACATATCAATCTGCGGGAGGCGTTTTGCAGATCCAATTTCAATCCGGCGGGAAAGCAACGCTTTCCATGGCCGGCCAAAGTGCGCCTTGCACTTATGTGGAAGACAGCAAGTCCGTCACGCTCACGTGTCAGGGTGGTGCGGGAACTCTCGTTCTCACCAAGGGCGATAACAACACGCTCAATCCGCCCGCGGGAAATTTTATCGGCCCGCTGACCAAGAAGTAGTTGGACTTGGTTTTGTTGATCCAGAAATTGCGAGCGTTGTCTTCCCGAGTAAATGAGGACCGGGGCCGCTGAATCAAGCGCGCCCCGGTTCGCCCGAATTCTAGATTGTTTTCTCCTTCGAGTGGCAAAGGGACTCGAGGTTGCATTCCGTGCACCGGGGCTTGCGCGCCTGGCACACACGGCGTCCGTGCCAGATGAGTTGGTGTGAAAATACGATCCATTTGTCCTGCGGAATGATGGCCATCAGGTCTACTTCGATTTTCCTGGGGTCCGTGTTGTGGGAAAGATCCAGCCGGTTGGAAAGGCGCATCACGTGCGTATCCACCACCACGCCTGATGCGATTCCAAACGCCGTCCCGAGAACCACGTTCGCCGTCTTGCGCGCGACGCCCGGCAGCGTGAGAATTTCCTCCATCGTCTTCGGCACTTTGCCGCCAAATTCCTCCACAATCTTTTTGCTCGCGCCCATGATTGATTTCGTCTTATTGCGGAAAAAGCCCGTGGGACGGACTTCCTGCTCAAGCGCGCGCGGATTCGCGTAAGCGAATGCCTCCGGCGTCGGGTACTTCACGTAAAGAGTTTTCGCGACTTCATTCACCCGCACGTCGGTGCATTGCGCGGAAAGAATCGTGGAGATAAGCAATTGGAATGGGTTTTCGTGCCTCAGTTCGCAGGTCGCCGCGGGATAGGCCTTCTCCAGTCCCGCGAGGATCGCAGCCACACGCTTCGGATCGGTTCTCAACTTATCCGCTGAAGACTTCGCTCTCGCTTGGGATTTGGATGCGTCCGCTTTGCTTGGTTTCGATTTCACTGGCCGCTTCTTTGTTTTTTTATTCATTGGGTTAGCCGAAGAAATATAGCACAGCATTCAATTTCACATCGCCCCGGGACTCGCTCCCCACGCATCGAGCAATCGCCGGAAGGCCTTCCCGCGATGGCTCAGGCGGTTCTTCTCCGCGCGTGAAAGTTCTGCAAAGGTCTTGTTCAAATCAGAAACGAGGAAAACGGGGTCGTATCCGAACCCGCCTGCGCCGCGCGGCGATTCAAGCAGTATGCCGGGGGCAAAGCCCGAAACCACAGCGAGGACTCGGCCTTGCTCTGCAACCGCAAGGACGCAGATGAACTTTGCCGCCCGCGCGTCGCCATTCTTGCCGCGCATTTCGCCGAGCAGCTTGTGGATTTTGTCCGCGTCGCTCGCGCCCGGGCCGGCGTACCGCGCGGAATGGACTCCGGGAGCGCCGCCCAATGAGGGAACGACGAGGCCGGAGTCGTCGGCGAGCACCAGTTCGTCCGTAAACCTGCTGTAGTGCAGCGCCTTCCCGGCGGCGTTTTCCGCAAACGTCGGCGCGGATTCGTCGAACACAGGCAGGGAAGCAAACCCCGGCAAGAGGCCAAGTTCAAGTGGCCGGCCGGCTGCATTTGTGGAAGCAAGCGCCTGAAATTCCGCCAGCTTGCCGGAATTCGACGATGCCAAAAGCAATTTAGCGGGAGCGTCCACTGAAGTTGATTCGCAGCAGCGCGTCCTGCTGCGCGCGGAGTTTGGCGATCCCCTCGGCGGCGAGGCCCAGCAGGCGCTGCATCTCTTCGCCGGTGAATGACCGGCCCTCGGCGGTGGATTGAATTTCCACGAAGCGCCCGGCGCCGGTCATCACCACATTCATATCCACTTGCGCGCGGGAGTCTTCGTCATAGGCGAGATCAAGCAGCATTTCGTCACCGACGATGCCCACGCTCGTGGCCGCGACCGAATCGCGCAGTGGAAGCTCCCTCAGGATCCGCGCAGTCACAAGCCGCTGTAGCGCGAGCGCGAGCGCCGTGAACGCGCCGGTGATGGACGCGGTGCGCGTCCCGCCATCGGCCTGGATCACGTCGCAATCAAGAGTGACGGTGCGCTCGCCAAGTTTTTGCTGATCCACGATGGCGCGAAGTGCGCGTCCGATTAGCCGCTGGATTTCGAGAGTGCGCCCGGAGGGGCGTCCGCGCATGGCTTCGCGCGCCGTGCGCACGTCCGTGGCGCGCGGCAGCATTCCGTATTCGCCGGTCACCCAGCCTTTGCCCTGGCCCTTCAAAAAAGTCGGCACCCCGTCGTCAACCGTCGCTGTGCAGATAACGCGTGTCTTGCCAACCTCGATAAGCACGCTGCCCTCAGCGGTCGTAATGTAGTCCGGCGTAATTTTCACCGGACGTAATTGGTCGGCGGTTCGGCCGTCGGTGCGCAATCCTTCCTCCCTCGCTCAAAACTAAGATGGACGAGTGTGAATGGCGCAGGCGGGACTGTCAACCGCTGACGCGCGGCATTACTGAATTGGTTTCGCGGCCGGCTGTCCTCCGGGCGCCGAAATAGACGATGCTGAAGCAGGCGGCGCGGTGTTCACAGGGAAAAAGACCGTCAGGTCGAGATGTCCGGCAAGCGTGTCCGCCTCCTGCCCGTGCAGAAGAATCTTCAACCGGTGGATCTGCGGCACCGAAGCGCCCAGCGTCTGCGTGATGGAATTAACGGCCAGTTCTTCGCTCAGGATCCCGGAAGGAGTGCCGGTCGAAAGCGAATCGGAAAAATCCGCGATGGCCGTCCCATCCGGCAGCAAATAAAACGCCAGAAGCGATGCGTCGGCGGGAAGCGTCCGCTGCGGCGCGGATGGCGGCGATTGAATTAACTCGTCAACGAGCTGGCGCGAGCGCTGAATGGGATCGGCGGAAAGCGGCAGTTCAATTTCCACTGGATCGAGCGACGCCGGATTTGACGCCGATGCCCAGAACAGTCGTACTTTCACTTTCGCGTCAGTGGGAGTGGTGATGGAGGTTTGCGTAAGCTTGCTCTGGGCCTGTTCTTCGGCTTGCTGAATTCTTGCAAGTTCGCGGGCTCGACTGCGCAGGTGTAATAAATAAAAAAGGCCCGCAACAACTGCGACACTCATGATCAGCACGGCGATCTTGAATCGGGGCGTCATCAGTGCGCTCCCGCCTCATAGATTGGCCGGAAAGCGGCGATCGTCTGCACGATGGCGTCGGCCAAGCCCGGTGACATTTGGACAAGCTGCTCTCGGTTGCCGACTGAGACGCTCGAAACTTCGATTGCGATGGCGGGCGCGGCGGTTGTGCGCAATTGGCGGACCGGGGCAAACTCCGGGGCGGCAGGCGAGCCGGAAAATTTCTGCGAGAGTGCCAACTGTGCGATTTCGGCGAGCCTTCGGCTTGCGGCGGCATAAGGTTCCTGCGCGCGGTCCCAGGGGAGTAATCCATTGTGTGCAGGAAAAGATAATGGCGTGGACGGCGCTCCAGAGATTGCTGACTCAGGGGGGCCGGGCAACGGCTCCGAATATACGCGCACCTGGCCGGGCGTTCCGGTCGAAGAAACATGCAGCGTGATGAAGACCGCGCCGCGCTGGGCGTTTGCGGCAGCGCTGCGGTCGTCGAAGGACGGGTCGTCCGCGCCACTGCGCGTTTGCACGACACGAATTCCCTTGGATTCAAGCGCGGGGCGAATCGCGCGGGCGAATTCGAGGACAACGTCGCTTTCGTTGATGCCGCCGGCGCCGCGTGCGCCCAAGTCCGTGCCGCCGTGCGCCGGGTCCAGGACAACCACATTCAATGGGAAAGGTGAAACCGCGGGCGGCTGTTGGAGCTGCTGTTGAGGAGATTGGGGCGCGGGTGGCGCAGATTGTCTCTCTGCCGCGCCAAGGGATGCGAGAGCGGCAATCCCCGTGGCTAGAAGAATCACAAGAGTGAGACCGATCGTTCTTTCGCGCACTTCGCCGAGAATATCAGAAATTGGTATGTGGTGTGTGCGCCGGCCGGCAAATGAAAAGGGCCGGATCCCTGCGAATCCGGCGCCCATCCGCGCCGCTGTTCGCGGGAGCGAGGCGTGCAGCTTCAAGCCCGCGTGAATATGCCACAAAGCGCAAAGCGACACATCAACAGATTGTAACCTTCCGGTCAGCCATGTTCTGGAGGTACTTTGAAAACCATTACGCCGGCATATGGACGCGAAACCTATTCATATCGCAGCGCGGTCATCGGGGCAACCCGCATCGCCCGGCGCGCGGGGATGACGCATGCCAGAGTTGCGATCAGCAAGAGAACGAGCGTCGCCGCGAAAAAAGTCGTCGCGTCAAGCGGTTTCACGCCATACAGGAACTTCTGAACCAGGCGCGTGAGTCCCCACGAAACGGCAAGACCCAATCCAGCGCCGAGCAGCGCGGGCGAGAGCCCCTCTTTCAAAATGAGCTTCAGGATATTTCCGGGCATCGCGCCGAGCGACATCCGGATGGCGATCTCGCTGGTGCGCCGCGCGACCGAGTACGCAAGCACGCCGTAAATTCCGATGGCCGCTAGAAGCAACGCCAGGAACCCAAACCCGGAGGAAAGCCTGGCCAGCGAATTTTCCGAAGCCAAGTCGCTGTCAATATCTTCTTGCAGCGTGGTCATATCACCCAAGGGGAGATTCGGCGCAACATCACTGACAACTTTTCGCGCGGAACTCTCCAGTGATTTCGGATCGGATGCCGTCCTGATTTGGAAATTCACGTCGCCCGCGGAGATCGCTGTGTAAATTGTGGGATTGAAATCGGCCCGCATGCTCTGATATTTCACGTCGCCCACGACCCCCACGATTTCAAGCGCCTTGTCATTCTGTGTGATGTGGAGTCCCAGGGCGTTGGCGTTTTTGAGAAATTTCGCCACGAATGCATGGTTTACCCAGATGCCTGTGAAATCCTTGCGGCAATCGGCTTCCCTAATGCTTCTGCCGGCAAGCAAAGGGATCTTGAGCGTCTCAAAATATCCCGGCCCGATGCTCATCTCCTGTGAATCCACTTCGCCGAGATCGGGATGCTCCTGGATCTTGATGTCTGTTGTCCATAGGCTCCCGGACACCAGTGTGAATCCCGACCACGTAACGCTTTCCACGCCAGGTAACCCGGCAAGCCGCCGCTGGATTTCCTGGCCGAGAGCTGGCGCCTTGTCGTCGGATATTCTCGCGGCTGATGGTGAAATAGAAAAAGTGAGCAGGTGGTCGGTACGGAATCCGGGATTGAGTGTTTCCAGCGTAACGAGCGTCCGTAAAAATAGTCCCGCGCCGATGACGAGCACGAGCGCGAGGGCCATCTCCACCGCGACCAGTGCGCGCCCTAGACGGTTTCGGCTTTCCGACGGCGCTCCGCTGCCTCCCGCTGCTTTCAGCGTAGCGCCGGCCGAGACGCGCGTGCTCGTAAGTGCTGGAATCAATCCAAAAACAATCGATGCAAAAGTGGCGATCCCCACCGCGAATCCAAACACGACCGGGTTCGGCCGGAACATGGCCATAAATGCCGTGCTCGACCGGTTCGAGAAAATCACCAGGATCAGTCCTCGGGTTGCCCAGTAGGAAACCAGCAGACCTGCGGCACAGCCCATCAGAGCGAGAAGCAAACTCTCAGTGAGCAATTGCCGCACCAGCCGACCGCGGCTCGCACCAAGCGCGAGACGCACTGCGATTTCCTTCCTCCGCGTGGATGCCCGGGCCAAGAACAGGTTGGCGATGTTGGCGCACGCAATCAGAAGCACAAGCCCCGCCGCGCCCATCAACACAAAAAGCTGCGTCGAGTATCGCTGTCTCAGAGACGCGAGCCCCCGTTCGGCGCTGGACAATACGATTTTTAGGTCTGTGTCGATGCCTGTTTTGCTCGGGTGCTCGCGCTCGTATTTCGTCGGCGAAGCGGCCGCGGCAGTCGCTTCATTCTTTAGTGAGCCGCTGAAGATTGTCTCGATTTCCGCCCGCGCCCTTTCGACAGGAACTCCCGCTTTTAACCGGCCGACCACGTACAACCAAATTGACCGCGCTTCAAATCGTTCCGGATCGGGTTTGGTTCCGAGCTTGTCTCTTACATGAAGCGGGATCCAGAAACTTGGCCGCGAACCGGGCGCCAGCCCGTAAAACTCGGGCGGCGCAACCCCCGCAATCGTAAAAGGGACGCTGTTGAATAGCACTGTGTCACCAACCACTCTTGGATCGCCGCCGAATTGTTTTTGCCAGTAATTAAATTCGAGCACCACGGTCGGGACGGCGCCCTGAGTGTCGTCGGATGGAATCAACATCCGGCCATATGCTGGCCGCACTTCCAGCACGGAAAAAAAGTCTCCGCTCACATATTGCCCGCTTGCGCGCGTTGCCTGGCCGTTCATATCCACTTGCACGAATGTGCCGCCTCCGTAAGCGGCGATTCCCTGAAAGGACTGTGAGTGCGACCGGAAGTTGTCAAAGTCCGGATAGGAAAATGAACAGTTGGATCTGCCGGACCCGGGGTCCTGCGTGTCGCAGCCGCCGTAGGAGCTGGAGCCATTCCAGACGAAAGGCCCTTTCGAGTGAGACACCCAATGGAATAGGACAAGTTCTTCCGGGTGGACGATAGGCAACCGCGTCAGCATCACCGTATTGATCAGCGTAAAGATCGCCGTGTTCGCGCCGATTCCGAGCGCAAGCGTAAGGACGGCAACCGCCGCAAAGCCCGGACTGCGGCGAAGCTGGCGAAGCGCATAGGAAAGGTCTTGCGCCAGCCCTTCGACAAATCCGCTGGTTGTCTTACCTTTGGGCAGGTCGGACGCAAGCGATGCCTCTGTACGATTTCCTTTGGCCGCCATTTCAACCCCATCTGCAAATTGTGCCTGACCATGTTGCCCAGCTTTTAGCATAATAGACGCTGTGGAAAGAGAAAAAGTTAGGAATGAGCTTTGTACTGCACATGTATTCCCGCCCGGCCAAATGGCGGGTAACCCTGCCGTTAGTGGACGCGTCCAACTCTCTGAAATACGAACTAGGGTGCGGTAAGAGATTTCTAAGAAAAACGCAACTTTAGGCTGGGACTTGGGTTATATTTCGCGCACAGCTGTTTCCGCGGGACATTTCGCGGAAGAAGAGGCTTAAAAATGGCTATCAAGACGAAAGCGATATTCGCTCTCTTGACGATGGTGGCGTTCTCACCCCTCGCATTCGCGCAGGATTCCCCTCAAGGTCAAATGCAGAATCCTCCTCCATCCCAGCAGGGTCAGACTCAAGGGCAGGGACAAGGGCAAGCGCAGCGTCAGCCCGGAGGACGTGGGCAGATGGGCGGCCCCGGCGGCTCGATGGGCATGGCTCGGCGATTCGGTCCCAGCGGGCAGATGAATGGGCCGGGGCGCGGCGGGATGCGCGGCCACGCGGCGTGGCGCGGACATGGACGTCACCGGGGGCATCATCATCGTCCCGGATTTGGCGGCCACGGTCAGCGCGGCGCGATGGGCTTCCGCGGCGGCATGGGAATGCGCGGCGGGCACGGTGGCGGGCGTGGAATGGGTCCCGGTGGAATGCGCGCCGGCGGACGCGGAATGGGCCCGGGATTTGGCCCCGGCGGCATGGGTCGTAGCGGGCAGATGGGACTTGCGCGTTTTGTCAACAATCCCACCATGCGCCAGCAACTCGGAATCACGGATGAGCAGGTCGCGAAATTCCACCAATTGAATGAGGATTTCCAGAAGGCCGGCATTCAGAATCGTGCCACCATGCAGATTAAGCGTATGGAGCTGAATGATCTGATGCGTGCCGACAAGCCTGACCGTGCGGCGATTGACAGGAAGCTCGCGGAAGTCACTGCGGCGCAATCGGCCTCGGAAAAGGCGAACATCGATCACCAACTCGCGATGCGCACGATCCTGACCGCCGACCAACAGGCAAAAATCAAGACCATGATGCAGAATCGGCCGGGCATGGGCCCGGGTGGCGGCGGTCCGGGCGGACGTGGTGGCCCGGGTCGGGGTGCGCCACCGCAATCACAGCCGCAGAAACAGCCCGGCAGTGATTCGGGTTCAACGGACAACAGTAGGGCGACATTTTAAAGTTTTCGCGAAAAGCGTAGCGTTTCTTTCGGCTCCGATGATGGATTCCTTCATCGGAGCCGAAGTGTTTTTGGGCCCCATTGCGGTCGCAGTGAGCAGGATGACATCACTTACGCGGCGCGCCGATTCTGTTGCATAATCGCGCGCGGGAAGTCTCAACCGTCAAGGCGGAAGGAATTGAATGCGCCGCGTTCTTATTGCAACGATTGTCTTGCTCTTGAGTCGTGTCCCCGCAAAGGCCCAATCCTCTAAATCATCGCCGCCCGCAAGCGCCGCCCCACAGGGCCAACAGGAGACGAAGCCTGCATATCTCGATCCGGCTTTACCCATCGAACAGCGCGTGAACGACCTCGTCTCTCGAATGACGCTCGAGGAAAAAGTCTCGCAAATGCAGGACGTTGCGCCTGCAATCCCGCGCCTCAGCGTCCCTGCATACAACTGGTGGGGCGAAGCGCTGCATGGAGTGGCGCGCGCAGGCCACGCGACAGTCTTCCCGCAGGCGATTGGTCTCGCCTCCACGTGGGACACGGACCTGATGCATCGCGTGGCCGACGTAATTTCAACCGAGGCGCGCGCGAAGTATAACGACGCGCAATCGCACGAAAACTTCTCGCGCTATTACGGCCTTACGTTTTGGTCGCCCAACATAAATATTTTCCGCGACCCGCGCTGGGGCAGGGGACAGGAAACTTATGGCGAGGATCCCTTTCTAACGGCGCGTATTGGCGTCGCGTTCGTCACTGGAATGCAGGGTGATGATCCGCGTTACTTGAAAGCAGTCTCGACGCCAAAGCACTACGCCGTGCACAGCGGACCGGAGCCAACGCGGCACAGCATTGACGTTCCCGTTTCCCTCCACGACTTGGCGGACACATACACCCCCGCTTTTCGCGCCACGATTGTCGAAGCCCATGCCGATAGCGTGATGTGCGCATATAACTCCCTGTTGGGCGAACCTGCCTGCGCGAATCACACACTGTTCGGCAAGCTGCGGCGCGATTGGGGATTTAGCGGCTATGTCGTCTCAGATTGCGGCGCCGTTGGCGACATCTTCGAGGGCCACGGCTATGCGGCGGATTTGCTCCACGCAGCGGCGGATGCGGTAAAAGCCGGCACGGATTTAAGCTGTGGAAGCGAATACCGCTCGCTTATAGCGGCAGCGCACGATCAACTGGTCTCTGAAGCCGATATCGATACATCAGTGAAGCGCCTTTTCACCGCGCGCTTCCGCCTCGGAATGTTTGACCCGCGGGAAATTGTACCTTGGTCGAATTTAACGCTCGCGGACAACGATACGCCCGAGCACCGCGCGCTCGCGCTTCAAGCCGCGCGCGAATCCATCGTTCTGTTGAAGAACGACCGCGGCACGCTCCCCCTGAATCGAAGTGTAAAAACAATCGCCGTCATCGGCTCGACCGCCGATTCGCTCAACGTGCTGCTGGGGAATTACAACGGCACGCCTTCGCGCTATGTCACGCTGCTCGAAGGAATCCGCAAGCGATTCACCGGAGCGAAAATCCTGTATGCCATGGGAAGTCCTGTGACGGAGCTCGATGCTGTTCCAATTCCCGCCGATGTGTTGCGAACCGGCGGCCCTCGTTCGCAGCCGGGATTAACCGCCGTTTTCTATAGCGGCACCAACCTGTCCGGCGAGCCCGTGCTCGAACGCATTGATCCGCAAATCAATTTTGATTGGGATGGCCAGCCGCCCGCCTCTGGGATTCGCGGAACGAATTTTTCCGTTCGCTGGAACGGCGAACTCGTTGCCCCCGTGGATGGTGATTACGTAATCGGCGGAAGTTCGGACGATGGATTCCGTTTGTTTCTCGAAGGTGAAAAGATTGTCGACGATTGGAGCGTTCACGGCGAGCGCACCAGGACAACAACCGTTCATCTTCTCGGCGGCCATTCTTATGGAATTGTTTTTGAGTACTACCAGGCGGCGGGCGGATCGGCCGCGAGGCTTCTTTGGTCCCCGCCGGGAATGGGCGCGCAGGTTGCGGAACTCGCGCGAAAGGCGGACGTGGTCGTGGCTGTCGTCGGCATCACACCGCAACTCGAAGGCGAAGAGATGCAGACGAGTGCGCAGGGTTTTTCGGGCGGCGACCGCACGAGTCTCGATCTGCCGCGCCCGCAACAACAATTGCTGGAATCGCTTGCCGCTGCGGGCAAACCGCTCGTTGTCGTCCTGACGAGCGGCAGCGCGTTGTCCGTTAATTGGGCGCAGGACCATGCCTCGGCAATTCTGGAGGCGTGGTATCCGGGCGAAGAAGGCGGCGCAGCGCTCGCGGACGTGCTCGCGGGCGATTACAACCCGGCCGGGCGCTTGCCCGTCACGTTTTATACTGGCATCGACCAGCTTCCTCCATTCGATGATTATTCGATGGCCCACCGGACCTATCGCTATTTTTCAGACACGCCTCTTTATCCATTTGGCTTCGGTCTGAGCTACACGAATTTCACTTACAGCAACACCCGCGTGGATCACGAAGAAATCACTGCCGATGGCGCGGTGACAGTTTCCGTTGACGTAAAGAATTCGGGCACGGCGGCCGGAGATGAAGTCGTTCAGCTTTATCTATCCCACGCTGGGGTGCAGGGCGCGCCGATCCGCGCGCTCGAGGGTTTCACGCGCGTTCATCTCGCGCCCGGCGAGCAGAAAACAGTAACCTTCACTTTACGCGACCGCCAGCTAAGCATCGTCGATGATGCCGGCAAGACGCGGATTGTCTCCGGAACTGTGGACGTTTGGATTGGCGGCGGGCAACCCGTCGCGGGGCGCGGGCAATCTCCGCCGCCCGGCGTGAAAACTCAATTCCGCATCACGGGCGATGCGACCCTCCCCGACTAATTCAACAAAGCAATATCTACCGGGTTCGAATCGGAGCAGCGCATTCTTAATTTGTACACCGCCCAAATTGCGTTACTCGAAGCGTAGCGCTTCGATGGGATCGAGACTTGCGGCTTTATTGGCAGGGTAGTAGCCGAAGAAGATTCCGACGGCAGCGGAAAAAATGGCGGCGATCACGATTGCAATCACGGAAACCGAGGTCGGCCATGAAAGCATCGCTGAGATCCCCGCCGAAGCAAATACTCCGAGAACAATTCCGCAACAGCCCCCGAAAAGGCTCAATACCAGCGCCTCAATCAAGAATTGACCGCGCACATCGCGCTCCGTTGCGCCCACCGCCATTCGAACGCCGATTTCCCTTGTCCGCTCCGTCACGGAAACGAGCATGATATTCATAATCCCAATCCCACCGATCAAGAGTGCGATGGAAGCAGTGGCCGCGAGCATGATCCCGAAAGTTTCAATCGACTGTTTGCGCGCGTTCAAAATGTCTTCCGGATGGCGAATGCTGAAGTCGTCCGGCTCGTCGGCGCGCAGATGATGTCTTTGGCGAAGCAAACGTTCAATCTCGTCCTCTGCGCGACCTAAATCATCCGACGAATCAGCTGAACAAAAGATGTCGTCAAGCCAGGTTACGCCTTTCACTTTGTGTTCTGCGGTCGTGTAGGGCATAAGGATAAAGTCGTCCTGGTCCCAACCCGTTACCGACAAACCCTTTGCCTCGAGCGTCCCGACCACGCGGCAGGGGATGGACCCCACGCGCATCGTCTTGCCCACGGGATCTTCACCGCGAAAAATATCCTCGATGATTGTTTGTCCGACCACACACACGTTGGCGAGCATTTCCACATCGTGATCCGTGAACATTCTGCCGGAGGCGATATTCCATTTGCGCACGGCGATGAAATCGGGCGTATTGCCGCGGTAAAAAGTGTTCCAATTCATATTGTCGTAGATGACTTGGACGTGCCCGCTCACGTTGGGCGCAACGCGCTTCACGGACGTGACGGCCTTGCGGATTGCGTCTGCGTCGTCCGCAGTCAGTGTTTTTGTCGAATCGCTGCCGGTCCGCACGCCTTGCAGGTTTCGCCCGCCGGACTCGATCCACACCAGATTGTCGCCGAGCGTGTCCAATTGCTCCGAAACCAGATCCGATCCGCCGGTCCCAATCGCCACGGTGCAGATCACTGCGGCGATGCCGATCATGATGCCCAGCATCGTCAGCGTGGTCCGCATTTTGTTGCGGCCCAGCGTGACAAGTGAAATCCGAATTACGTCCCAAAAGTTCATCTATGTGAAAGTTGCGTCGCCAACGCATTCGTCCAGTACACCGACGCCGGTAATCGGGAACAGCGTGGCTGAACCTAAAGAAGCATTTGCTTACTTGACGGGAGGACTTCCCGGGAAAAAACCAAATCAAGAAGCTGTAATGGCAATTCCGGCGCGCATAACTCTCGGGCTGCCCGCAAATCTCCGCCGGTTATTTCTTCGGCATAATTTCCACGGACGCTCGGGTCGTTTCCCAGTCCATGTAAAGTTTGCATCCGGCGGCGGATTGGTCGAATCCGATCGTGAAATTTTCAAGCGGCGCGGAAAGGGTGGAAACCTTCATGTCCGTCCGCCCCAATTCCATTGACGCCCAAGTGTAGGGAATTCCCCACTCGCCGGTCTTCTTATTGACGATGAGCGCCCATTTCGTCTGATCGGGGACCACGAAAATCGTGTATGCCCCCATGGGCACGTCCAGGTTTCCCACGCGGACTTCAGTACTTGGCACAAAGGTTGTCGCCTCATTCGCGCCGGCCCGCCAGACCTGTCCCCAGGGCACAAGCCCGCCATAAACTTTTCGGCCCTTCATGCGCGGGCTCGAGTAATCAACCGTGATCGTGCCTCCGCCCGGAAGTGAACATTTGGCGCTTGCCGGAGGGCTGGGGCGCTGGCTTTTGTCCTGCAGTTCCGGTGCCGCCGCTTGAAGCGAAACAATCGCGAAGCCCGCAATCATCAGCGTACATATTGCAACAAATCTAATTCGCATGGAATCTCCTCTGACATTTCAATTGTGTCGCGCCGCAAGTACTTGTTCGGCTCGCCCACTAAGATACCAAAAATCCTGCGTGCACGTCCGCTCTCCATCCCGGGAAAATACGATCGGCTTCAATTGAGGGGAATTCGCTTTCGTCGCACGGGCCGCGTGGCTCTTGGCCGATTCCCGCTGGTGCGATAGACTCAGCTTCCTTGGATCAAGACAACTTCAACCAACGAGGGGCAACAAAATGAAACGATTTATCCTCGCTTCCGCTGCATTTTTGCTTTGCCTGGTGCCTGCTTTCGCGCAGGATTGGGCGCAGCAAATACTCGTGAAGTCTCCCCGTCACCGCGAATGGGTGAAAGTCACTTACGGATCGCGCACCGTGGATGCCGTTATTATTTATCCCATGGTGAAAGACAAGGCTCCAGCTGTTGTGGTGATCCACGAAATTTTCGGCCTGAGCGATTGGGTGCAAACGGTGGCCGACCAACTCGCCGCGAACGGCTACATCGCCATAGTTCCGGATTTGCTTTCGGGCATGGGTCCTGGCGGGGGCGGCACTTCGGCGTTCGCTCCTGCTGACGTCAATCGCGCCGTCAGCAGTCTGCCGCCGGATCAGGTCACCGCCGATTTGAACGCTGTGGCCGATTACGTGAAGAAGCTCCCCGCCGCGAACGGCAAGCTCGCCGTCGCCGGTTTTTGCTGGGGCGGCGGCCAGTCGTTTCGTTTTGCGACGAATCGCACCGACCTCTCCGCCGCATTTGTTTTTTATGGCGGGCCCCCAAAGGACGTTACGAAGATAACCGCGCCAGTTTACGGATTCTATGCAGGGAATGATGCCCGCACGTCGGCCACTATTCCTGCTGCGATAGATGCGATGAAGGCTGCTGGCAAGAAATATGATCCAGTGACATATGATGATGCCGACCACGGTTTCATGCGTCTCGGCATGACGCCCGGTAATGCGAATGCGGCCAACAAGGCGGCACTCGACCAAGCCTGGCAGCGATGGACTGCGCTACTTAAGTCTTCGTTTTAGTTGGAGGCAATCTCTGCCCGTGTCTGTCGCTTTCCACTCTTACTGAAGGGCGGGTTTCAAACCCGCCCTTCGCATTTGAAGGAGACCACGATGAAAATTTCAAAACAAATTGTTTTGGCTCTGTGCTTATTTCTCGCGCTCGCGGCGAGTGGGGAGGGAATTCTTGGACAATCGCAAAACGATTCACCCGCCGCGCGCGAACTCACCGCGATTCTAAAGCAGTTTATGATTGATGCGACGCACGGAAACGCGGCAGGCTTTGACAGCTTTTTCGCGGACGACGTGATTTACACGCGTTCGGCAGGTTCCGTAATCACAAAGGCCGACATCATGAGATCCATGCGCGGCGCAGCCCCAAACCGCGCGCCCACAACCACATACACAGCGGAAGACATCACCATTCATGAATACGGCGACACGGCTATCGTGGCGTTTCGTCTCGTGCGCCACGATGATCACGGCGCGGAGAGGCCGGCCACAATCTTGAATTATCGCAACACCGGCACGTTTCTCCGTCGTGGCGGACACTGGCAGGCAATTGCCTGGCAATCCACCGTCATGCCTGACGCTCCCCCAGGCCGTTAACGCCGTCCGCGCAGTAACTCTGTTCGGTTGGGTCTTCGTTGTTCGATCGTTGCTTGGCTAAACTCCTGCTATTTCACAGGCCCCATACTGTTTACAATTTGCTTTCCGACCGCTTCCGTCGTCGCACCCTTGAAGCTGAGAGTTGCGATGCACGTCACGTTGCTGCTCGCGGGCACCGCAATATACCAATTCGTGTTGTCCACTTCGCCGGATCCCTGGGCCTTGTAGACATACCAGTAGCGGCTGGGCGTGTCCTCAATTACCTTATCCACCGGCATCACCATCCCTGAGTTCTGTTTTATGGCCGCCATCGATTGCGGAGAGCCATATACATTCATTGCTGCTTTTCCGTCCGGTGAAGTGGCGTCCCCAAATCCCCCTACTTTCCAGTCCGGCGGCACAGCATACTGGCACTTTCCCTGATGATCTTTTGTAATTTTCCAACCGGCGGGAATCGTGGCTGCGACCGCAAGCGATGCAAAGCCAAGCACAGCGGCACAAACAATGGCTGGTTTCATTTTTCTCCTTTTTTGTCCGGCAGTCCCGTCGCAAGATTTCATATCTTCGCGCAAGACGCGTCTTAAGGCACCGACTTTCGGGGAAGAATATAGCGGGCGGAGTTCATTTCGCAACATCAATTGGCGTCGGCCCGGGAGTCAGCGCCCGGCCAGCGCCTCGTATTGCGCCTTCGTAAGCGGAACAACGGAGAGCCTGCCTATCAGCACCAAAGGTGAATCCTTGAATAACTTATTCGCTTTGATTTCAGCGAGCGACGTCTGCTTGGCAAGCGGTTTCCCCGCCTCAATTTCAAGTTTCGGATTTTTCGGATCTCGCACGTCCACAGAAATTACACTAGCCGTTCCAACCGCGCATTTTTGATTTCCTGTTTCGTAGATGATCAGCCGTGAGCCCGGTTCCATTTCGTGCATGTGCTTCACCGCCGCTGGATTTGTAACGCCATCCCAAACAGTTTTTTATCGCGCACCAAATCCGCGAAGGAATATTCCGAGGGTTCCGTCTTCAAAAGATAGTTCGTTGCCATGCCTCGTAGTTTACTTCAAATCATCAAGCATCGAGAAGCTTCTCAAATGGGCCACCCGCACGAATCCAAGGTTTTCTCCGGCATGTTCCATTTCCTGTTTCACATAAGACCTTTTTCGCGGCCCGGATTGTGATATCTTCCCGTCCATGCAACTCACTCTCCAGTCCCAACGAATGGGAAAGGTCATGTTGATCCGCTGCCAGGGACGCATCATCGCCGGCGCCGAGGTCCAGGCGCTTCAACAGGAAGTCGAGAAGCACACCATCGAAACGAAAAAGTTCGTCCTGCACATGGCGGAGGTCAAATTCGTTGACAGCAGCGGCCTGGGATCCATGGTTCGCCTTGCCGGCGTGATGCGCGCCCATCACGGAGATGTGAAACTTTGCGAGATTTCTCCTTTTGTGCTGCAGGTGCTGGAAGCCACGTCGCTTCACAAAGTGTTTCACACCTATCCCTCGGAAAAGGAAGCGGTTGACGCATTTCTCGAAGGGCCGCAATCTCACTCCGCCCAATCTTCGACGCTCGGCGCCAAAGTCATGTGCGTAGATACTTCCGCCGACCTCCTGGCCTATTTGAACGCGCTCCTCAAGCGCTCCGGCTACGAAGTTCTCACGACGCAAAGCCTCTCAGATGCGAGGAGACTTGCAAAGGTAACCAAACCCAGTGTGATGGTTTGCGGTCCCGGAATTCATGCCGACCAATTCGCAATCGAGAATTTGCGCGAAGCCGCCCCGAACGCCCAATTCCTGATGCTCTCATCCGATTTTTCCACGGCGGACGCAAGCCACGCGGGCAAGGACTTGGTGGATCGCCTCAGCGCGCTTGTGAACCCTCCCCAATCATAGATTTCTGGGAGGCCCTAAATGGAGCGGCAGTCCGACGAGCGAGACGATTTCTCGCAGGTTGGCCACCTAGGTCAAAGGCTCTGCCCCCTCCTATTACGCCTTCGGGCGAAAATGCGGTATTATGGCTTGTTTCGGGAATAGTGGGTCAGGCGCAGGGATCCGGGAGCAACGATTCAGATGAGCGATCCGCTGGTACAGGTTTCTAGTCGCAGCGCCAATCCGGGCGCCAAACCAAATGGCAAAGGCAAGGTGTTGCTGCGCGTGCGTCCGCGGGGATTCTGCGCCGGCGTGGTGCGGGCCGTGGACATTGTGGAGCTGGCGCTGGAGGCGTTCGGGCCTCCCGTTTACGTGCACCATGAGATTGTGCACAACCGGCACGTGGTCGAGCAGCTTCGGCGGCGCGGCGCAATTTTCGTGGAGACGGTGGCGGAGGTGCCGAATGGCGCAGTGCTGATATTTAGCGCGCACGGCGTGCCGCCTACGGTGCGCGACGAGGCGAAAATGCGCGAGTTACGCGTAATTGACGCAACCTGCCCCCTGGTGACCAAGGTTCATCTGGAGGCGCTGCGATTCGCGCGCGAGGGCCGGCAGATCGTCCTCATTGGGCATAAGGACCATCAGGAGATTGTGGGCACGTCGGGCGAAGCGCCTGAGCAGACCGTGGTTGTGGACAGCGTTGAGGCCGTGGACAAGCTCACGGTGACCGATCCGGAGCGGCTCGCATTCCTTACGCAGACGACGCTCAGTTTATATGACACCCAGGAAATCGTGGCTCGCCTGCGGGATCGCTTCCCGAGCATTCAGGGGCCTGCTTCGGACGACATTTGCTATGCGACGCAAAATCGGCAGGAGGCGGTGGAGCACATCGCGCGGGACGTAGATTTGATTTTGGTTGTTGGCTCGCCCAACAGCTCCAATTCAAACAGGTTGGTGGAAGTTGCAGCGCGCGCGGGAGTTTCCGCGCGGCTGATTGATGATGCGAGCGTGATTGATCCGGAATGGTTTTTGAACGTGAGCCGCGTGGGCCTGACGGCAGGCGCCTCCGCGCCGGAAGTGCTTGTCGAACACGTGAGCGAGCGGCTGGCGAGCCTGGGTTTCACCGATCAGCGCGATTTTGATTTGATCCGCGAAGACGTGCGCTTCACGCTGCCTTCGGAACTGGCGGCAGTGGCGACGAGCGGAAAGAAAGATTAGTTCGCAATATTCCGCGGCACAGGGGAATTATCCGCGGACCAGTTGCCTCATCATTTGCATCGCTGTTGTATCGCTGGTAAGTTGTCCGCTTAGGAGACTCCTTTGGCGGTAAAGATTGTCAGGCAGCCGAAGAAGATTGCCCTGATTGGCGCGCCAACGAGCGCCGCAGCGCCGACCGCCGGCCACGAGCGCGCGCCCGCCGCGTTGCGCGCCGCGGGGCTAATCGAGCGGCTGCAATCAGCCGGGTTCGAAGTCACCGACCTTGGCGATTGCATCACGCAGGTTTCCAAGCCGGATGACGAACATCCGCGCGCACGCAATATCCCCGCACTGGTTGCTGCGCTGAATGACTTGCGGCCGCGCATCGAGATCGCCGTCAAGAGCGGCGCCCTGCCGCTGATTATCGGCGGGGACTGCAGCATCGCGCTTGCCGCTGTCGCCGCGGCACGCCGGTATTTTCGTCACGTTGGATTGATTTACATCGATCGCGACGCGGATATGAATGTGCCCGCGACGACGCCCACAGGGTGCGTGGATGGGATGGTCATTTCGCACATGGCGGGGCGCGGCGCGCCGGAGCTTGTCCGCTTCTGGGGCGAACCGCCGCTGGTGCGCGAGCCGGACATCCTTTTATTTGGCGTGGACAGGATGGACGCGCCCGAAGAGCAGGCGCTGGCGCGGTCGCCGATTCGCGTCTATCGGGCGAGCGACGCGCGCAACAAGGGCGCCGCTGCCGTGGCGGAAGACGCCGCCAATCACCTGCACAGCAGCGGATATGAATTTATCCTGCACTTCGATGTGGACACGATTTCGAGCAGCGATTTTCCCGCGGCTACATACACTGGACCGGGCGGGCTGAGTTTTTCCGACGCCCGAACTGCGCTGACCATTTTTGCGTCGCGCAAGAATGTGGCGGCTCTCGAGGTCAGCACTTACAATCCGGCTCTCGATCCCGACGGCGCTTCGGCGCGCGCGCTGATTGACCTCCTTGTATCCGTACTCACCGCGCGTCTGGCTGCATTGGAAGCGCCCGCTCCCGAGGCCCCGGCGGAATCACCGTCGGCGCCCGCCGCGGTCAATGCGCAGGTGCAATCGACGCCGGCATCCGAGAAGCCTGAAATGGAAACGCCCGCTGCGGCGGCGCCCGCATCTGATTTATCCTACGCGGAGCAGCCGGCCGATTCCTCCAATGGTTCGGCCGAGTCGCAGGCGGAGGATGACGAAACAAATGAGACCGATGATACTGAGGCTGGCGCGCCCGACTAAAGAATTCCCAGCTTTCCCAGATTGAAGAGACTTCACTCCCGCAAGTAAAGCTTCCCCTAAAAGGGACTGTCCTCTTCGAGTTCTTATCCTGTCCCTCGGAGCAGTAGCCGCAATCTCCGTATCAGGCCCACTATGACAATGCGTAATGGGGCCACCCAGCCTGCAGCAAGCTTCGCCATCGAACAGGGCAGCACTTTGGTTTGAAGGAGCGGAGCTATGCGACATATCAAGCAGATTCTGATTATGAGTGTATTTGTAGGCGCCGTTGGGCTGCTGACCAGCGCGACGGGCCACGCGCAGTGCGCGGGGAGCCAGAATGAAGCCGTGGATTGCTTTATAAAGAATGGAGTTTCAACGGGCTTGCTCGCTGTTCCCAAGGGCATGACCATGGCGGAATACGAGGCCTATGGGGTGTCCATTTCGAAGGTCCTGCAGTCGCCCTCCGCAGCCATATTTCTGCTGGGGATGGCAAGCGCCGCAGCGGACGCCGTCCCGCCAACGAACGCGGATGGCACCGAGGATCTTGCGGCGCAAAATACATTTGTGAATGCGATTATCGCCGCGGGATTGAAAGACGAAATCATCACACTGCCGACGCAGACGACCTCGGCTCAGATAGAGGAATTCGCCCGCGAATTGACACTCGGGATGGCGGGTAACGCCGGTGTGACGATTTCGCCGGGCGCATTCCTGCGCGCTCTGGATGGATACATACTCGCGGCAACGTCAACGACGGGAACAGTGAACTGGCTGCAAGTGACGGCGAATATCACCAGCCTGATTAGCGCGTTGCAGACGACCGGACTGATGAAACTCCCGGCTGGCATTACAGCGGCCAACGTCCAGCAATTTGCGGTGGATACCGCAACAGCCATTGTCGTCTACAAAGTGGCGACAGGAAAAGCGCATCTCTGAAACTCTATTGCGGTAGTTGGCGGGGGGTAATCCGAAGAGCTACCTCCCGTGCAAACTGATCTATTTAAGGGTTACGGGCGGAGCGTGGATTGCTTCGCCATTGCAAAGAATTGAATCAACTCATTTCGCGAACCCTCTTGGAGTCGGATCCCTCCACGCCTTGAGCGCGCGCCGAATGCGGCCATAGTGACAGAAACCGGCCTCCGAGAATGACACAAAAGGGCACATTTGTGGTTTCCAAGGTGAAACATGCGTGGAAACAGACGTTTCAGATTGGGTCACAATTTCTAACTTGCTGCAAACAAGAGCTTTACCACCGATCCTCCTGAATTAAGCGGTTCACTCTGAAACTGGAACACTGCTTGCTCCTGCCTAAGCAGACGCGCCGAGTGTGTCTTGGCCTTTCACGGCTGAAAAGACCACAAACGGCAAACCGCTCACAGGTCCAAATCTCAGTCGGAGATAATACCAAATGCGCAAGACCCAGAAGGGCTTCTCTCTCATCGAATTATTGATCGTTGTGGCGATCATTCTCATTATCGCCGCGATCGCGATCCCAAACCTGCTTCGGGCGCGAATATCGGCAAATGAAGCTTCCGCCGTCAGTTCGCTTCGCACCTACAATACGGCCTGCATTACCTACAACTCGACCTACGGTTACTACCCAGCGTCGTCTTCCGATCTCGGCCCGTCGAATGGCGCCATTCCTACCAGCACGTCTTCTGACTTGCTTGACCAGGTGCTGGGGGCGGCTACTCCGCAGAAAAGCGGATACAACTTCAAATATACCGTGGGCGCGGGCAGCGCCACCTATACCGTGAATGGCGACCCAATCACGGTGAATACGACGGGCGTCCGCCATTTCTTCACGGATGCCTCCGGCGTGATCCGCTTCAATGCCACGCAGACGGCGGCCGCAACCGATTCGCCATTACAGTAAACCAGCAACCCCTCAACCCCCGAAAGCAGCAAAAAAGCGGAGGCCACAAGCCTCCGCTTTGTCTTTTGGAAATGATTCTCTCGCAGAACGATTCAAATTAAGCTGATCGTTCCGAATGGGACATGCTTACGTTTAGGCGGAACGCATTGCAGTAATTTCGCGGTCTGCGTAGACTTACGCAATCCGTGCCCGGGTGGCGGAATGGCATACGCGGGGGACTTAAAATCCCTTGTCCTTAACGGGACGTGTGGGTTCGACTCCCACCCCGGGCACTCTACTTTTTCTCAATGCTTATGCATGTTTTCTAGTAGTTGTTTTCTTAGTGTGTCCAAAGCGTGCCCATACTTTACGGACGGCGGCTTCCGCTTCTGCCTGCCGATCCTTTGTCCATTTTGAATAGTGGCTGGCCGTCACAATCACTGTTGTATGTCCCAAGAGCCTCGAAACCGTTTCGAGGGGCACGGAATTTCTTAGCAGACGGTTTGCGAATGTATGCCGAAATTGATGCGGGTGTCCCTTTACGCCCGCCAGTTTGAATAGGCGGCGATAGCTTTCCTGCCAGATGCTTGCACAATTCGAGGGCGTGCTAACGCCAGTCCAAAACGGATGCTCGCCCGGCAGTTCCATAATCGCGGTTACAAGCGCATCCGGCAAAGGTACAGAAACCTCGCGGCGATTTTTTTTCGCGGTCAACTCAACCTGCCAACCGTTCGCCGTCTTTACAAAATCGTCTCGCTTGACCGTAGCGGCGTCTCCGATCCTCAAGCCGGAATTAAGCATTAGCTCTGATAGCAGGCGGATTCGCGGGCCGTTGCCGTTGAAATTCTCACACGCCTTAAAAACCTTTTCGATCTCTTGATCCGAAAATGCAATTACATTGGACTTCGCCTCTTCCGGCATTTGGATTAGTTTCGCGGGATTTTTGGACACATAGTCCGAATCTTGGCAGAAATGGAAAAATGCCCGAAGCCGTGATAGATGGCGAGCAGATGCAAGCGGCCCTAACTTCCAAGTTGCTCTAAAATTTCCTAACATTTTCTTGTCTAGTTCGCGCAGTTGAATAAGAGAATTACTGCTACAAAAGGTTTCGAGTTGGCGAAAGAGCAAGTCATACTTGCGAATAGTTGAGCCTTGCAAACAACGCGCTACTAAGTCCGCTTTGAAATCTTTGACTGCTTCCTGAATAGAAATATCCGAGCGATCCCCTGCCTGTGTCGCGTGGGGGTTTAGCGTTCCGGTCAACTCCATATTGTGAGCGAATTTTTCCGCGCTACCCCAATTCCGCGTACCGATTGGCTTACGGATACGCCGCCCGTTTTTTCGCACGTCATACCAGATCGGGCAAGAGCATTTACGATCCCCCCGGCTGGATTTATTGCAATCGGGAGTGTGACGCCGGAATAAATGTATATAGCTCAAGCTCGCCCCCTTACTTACAGAGTTTCCGCCAGACGCGGAGTGCTACGTTATGCGGGACGCGGACGGAGACATACCGCCGTTTGCCTCGCGGGTTTTCGTTTCCAAGTTTGATTAGGCCCGGCTCATCCTCTAACGCTTTGCGGACTGTCTCTTCCGAAAGATTCCAACCTCGCGCCAATTGTTTGACTTTCCAATGCGTGCCCGGCTCCGCGCTTGGATTCCAGGCGGGCAGGCGGCTAGGTTTCGGGGGATCGGTTTTTTCCGCCAGCTTGAGCAATTTTGGGAGCGAGCTTTCCATAAACAAATAATCTTCGGTTCCCAATCCGCGCCAATCGCCGTCCGGCGTGACCTTTCCAGACTTGACCCAACCCAACAAGACGGCGGGCCGGACGCCTACCATGTCCGCCGCGTCTTTCAGCATGTAAAATTTTTCGCTAGTCATTTCACGCCTTAATTCTTGACGCACGATGCGGCAAACACCGTGCCGACTCTGTGACCTGTTTGTTGAGCGATTGCGGCGAATGATAGACCTTGCCCGCGCAGTTCGCGGATACGGGCAGAATCAATCGTTACAGGTTTCCGTCCTAGCTTGACGCCCTTACGCTTCGCGTTTGCTAATCCAGACTTGACCCGCTCACGGATTATGTCGCGTTCAAATTGTGCAAAAGCGCCAATCATTCCAAACATTAGCTTTCCGGCAGGCGTTGAAAAGTCTAGGTTGTCTTTCAGCGATACAAACGTAACCCCCCACGCTTCCAATTCGGCTAGCGTGTTCACTAGGTGACGGAGCGAGCGCCCAAGCCGATCTATTTTCCAAACCAGTAGCGTGTCCGCCTTTCTTTGTTGGCAGAGCGCCAGCGCCTTTTTTAATTCGGGCCTATCGTCTTTTGCGCCGCTCGCTATATCGGTGAATTGGCCGACAACTTCCAATCCTCGCCGCGACGCGTACTCGTTTAGTTCCGACATTTGCATATCGGGATTTTGCTCGCCTGTACTGCAACGGACGTAGATGATTGTACGCATTAGCGTTTTTCCTTTCGGTTTTGCCGTTCAATGAATTCAGTTATCGCCATTCGGACAAGACTCGCCGTTTTGACGTTGCCTAGTTTCTTGCCAATTTTTGACAAGGTTTTGAGTTGCGCGGAGTCCAAGAAAATTGTTGTGCGTCTTAACATGCCCTAGTATATGCATACCTGATATGCCTGTGTCAAGCGCAAACTTCTAGGGGGTGCCGTTCACAAAGTGAACAATCTTTTTTATGGGCGGCTCAGGTAGGCCAAGAGGTATTTAATGATTTTTTCGCAACGGCGGAGGATATATAGTGACTCACGCAAACGCTACATAAGGCTTCTTATCGTAGTCCTAATTATCGTGGACACGCTCAGACACATATTCGGCGGCGATACACGGCCCATTGATATTTGGATGCTCGTAATTGAGCTTCTTGTTTTAATTGTGATCGGAGCGGAGGCTGTAATAGCGATCAAAAGGTTTTTCACCCACCGTCCTAAACTAGCCAAAATAACCGCACTATTGGCTAAGGGCTTGGGGTTGCAACAGAGTGCCCCCGTAGGGCACGCACCCAGCGGAGTAATTGGAGAATGGAAAAGGAGCGTAGAAGAGTGGGAGAAAGAAACTATAAAATATCTAGAATCTTGTTCGGCTCAAGCGGTATCTGTGTTTCTACAGGAAGTCGGAGGCGGGCCGCCAATAGCTTATAACCGAGTTTCAATGGATGCGGCAGGCGAGTTTGGCACTCTTAGGATGCGTCTAGCGAATTTACGGACGATCATGGAACGGCCTGAAGTCTACTTGTAGCGCAACTCTCATGCCAAAACCACGCAGCCGCCCCTATTCATAAATGCTCCGCCCACCACTTTAGGACAGCACCAATTTTTTGTTGCGACTACGGCCAGCCCCCTAACTGGTTGCAAGCGTATCCGGGTTGGCGAAAAATTCTCGCCTCAAGTGACGACGATAGTATGAGAGAGGCTAATTCTAAAATTGCGGCTCGCTAGGGGCTAAGTTATTGAAAATTGGTAGTGCCGCCTGCCCCAAAGCGAACTAGAGCCGGGCCGATCTCGCCCGAAAGTTAAATTGTTGGCTCACGGCTCGCTTGTCTGTAGATCAAAACCCCGCATATTTATTGGGTATTTGCATGATTGTGAAAATGGCCCTTTTCATTTTTTCAGCGTAAAGTATTGAAAGCACACGATATACACACGTCGCGCGAATCGTTACAAAACTATTTCCAACTTTGTTTCACTTTGCCTAAAGTTTCCAGCTAACCGTTGCCCTTTCAATAATTTAACCCCGGCAAATTAACGCTAATTCCGTCACAACGTGAAAAAATCTTAAAACACGCCCGGCGAGGGCATTTTCCGAGAGTGACAATTTCAGCGCACAATTCTGCCTACCTATCTGCTTGAAAATAAAGCGTTGACGAAAAATCCTTAGTGAATGGAAGGGCGCTTTTGGCGGGTGTGTAAGATTATGAGGGACGTATGCGAGCCGCACGGAACAATGAGAAAGAGATCACATGATTAGAACAAATGTTTTTCTGACAAAGCGCCAGCGGACAGGATTGCGAACGCGGGCAAAGCAAACCGGATTGCGTCCGGCCCAACTCTTGCGGCTCGCCGTAGATATTTACTTGGGGCAGACCGCAGCCGTAGCCGCGTCTCTCCCGAAGTTGAAAAGGAAAAGTCTCGCGGATCGTATGATGCCGTGAAACCTTTTCGAGCAGGATCGCGTCTAATTTGTAGCATCTATCTCTAGCTTTCTGACAGGATTTTCTAGCCTCAGTTTTTATTATTGAGCCTACCCGCAGTAACCAAACTCAAAGGATATGTTATGTCACGTTATTATTCAGAGCCGTCAAGTTTCAGAAACCGCCGTTATTCCAAGCCGCTTCGCGTCCGTTGCAATCTAAGTACGCAAGATGTAGCAAGGTTGTTTGACGACCTGCCCGAAGTTGCCAGAGCATTTAGTCCGGGCGAGCAGAACATTTACAACCGTTACGCGATGCGGAATGAGCCGATAGCAGACCTCGCGGTTTACTTGGGGAATTCCGTTGAAGCGGCGCAAGTTTATCTTACCGATCTCGAAAATCAGATTGTAATGCAGTACCTTTTCGCTTGCCCGCATGTACTTCCCAATTTTGAGCGGCGGCCATTGATAGGATCGCGCGACGATTTACAAGCGGCCCTAGATTCGATTGACGCGGCCCAGGATGCGGCCATTCTCCAAAGCGGGGGTAAAGAAATCGGCGGACATATTGCAAAAACTAGAGGCGAGTCATTTGACCGGGGTTGCCAGTGGACGGATGACGGAGCCGATTTTGACGGCGGTAGCGGCCTAGAGGATGATTATGGAGACGAATCAAGCGCGTAAGCCGTTCACTTTGTGAACAACTCCGCGCTCCAATGAGTAGAAAGGTTACTTCCCAAGCTGAAAAAACCGGGCCGAAAAAAAGTCAAAAAAAGTCTTGCGTAACATGCGCCGTAAGTCCTTTAGAATCAACGGCCCTTTTTGGGATGCTCCAAAACTTCCCCCTATAGGTAGGACAGAGTGTATCAACGCGCCCCGATCCGTTCACTTAGTGAACAAAATTCACTTTGTGAACGCCTTTTTTAATATGCCTGAAAGGTAGAAAGATTCTTTCAATGTACGCCGAGCGATCCTACACGATCCAAACGATTGACCGTCTGAAAATTCCTAAATCGGATGTAGCAAAGTTGGCGGGGGTTGTGCCGGGCCGTGTGACGGATTATCTAAAGCACCGCCCGTTGCCCGCGATACGCTGCGCCAGGATCGAAGAGGCGGTTAATGACGTTGCGGCGGTTTGGGATCGCCTACACCCGTTTAGAATTGAAATATCAGACCCCGCAGTTTTTCGGCTCGCGCTGGCACGATTGGACTTGCTCGAATTGATGCTAGCGTGTTCAAGCGAATCAGGCGCAGCCGCGCAGTAAAACCCCGATTCACAATCACAAAAAACAGAAAGGCATTTATATGTTATTCGGCTTTGTATTTTGGTACTCCGAATTGAAAGGGTACGGATTTATCCGCAAGGATGGAGCGGCCCTAACAGACCGTGATTTTTTTGTCCATTACACGGGCGTAGCAGAAAAGCGAGAAAGCGGACGGCGATTCCTGATTAAAGGGGAGCGTGTCTCTTTCGAGCCGTCAATCCGCATGGGTAAACCGTGCGCGATCAATGTAAAACTAATTGGTTCGCTAACTCCCGAAGTTGTGCGACAGGATGGGAGTAGCGACGATGGCAACTCAAACTGACCGATGTTTCCCCCGCCGCCACATGCCCCCCGCTGTAGATTCCTTTTATTGGTATGTACACCGTCGTTATGAAAAGGCGGGTGTGTTCAATAGAGATGATCGGTACGATGCGGAGCAATACGGAGCGAGCAAGGCCGCGATTACCCGCTATGTTCAATGCCTAGAGCGCGAGGGTTGGATTATTCCCCGCCGCACTGGAAACGACCGCCACACTCGCAACAAAGATACGGGCAGGATCGTGTCCATTCCATACGACGTGCTAGAGCACAGTCAATGGGCGGAGAAACATCCGGGGCGGTGTTACAACGGCAAGCGGCCCGATGGATATAAAAAACCTCGAATTGCATCCGAAAAGCAGTTAGAAAAGTGGCGGGAAAAGTGGCAGGTAAAAGCACAAAAAGCAACGAATCCTGTACCCACTCTAGAGACAGGAGCCTGTCCTCACTCTAAGGACAGGAACCAGTCCTTAGAGTCGCAAAAAGCCTGTCCTCACTCTAAGGACATAATACGTAGTAAAGACTTAGTAGTAAAAACCTGTAGTCCCAACCCTGTAGGTGAAAGCGGCCAAACCAATCAAAAACAAATTCTGGAACGGCTAGGGGGCATTTGGAAAAACGCGGGCAAGTCAAAGCTACATCCTGCCAAGATCGCTAACGTGGTTTCCGCTACCGGCGAATATACGCTAGACGAAATTGGATTAGCGTTTGAGAGTTGGATTAGGGGCCGTGACCGTGACCCGCTAGAGCTTGACTTCCCGTTAGGCTTTTTTGCTTCCGAGTGCTCCCCGTATTTAGAGCGCGTCCGCGAAACCGCCGAAGATCAAAAGTTAATCGCGGCAACCCTGGAACGGATCGAACGCGAAAACGTCGAATACCGCGCCAAGCAAGCGGCAGACCGTAAGGCGCAACGGGAGCAAGCGGACGATGCCAACGTGCGAGCCGAAACAGAAGCACAGGACACCGCCCGATTAGCTGAACTTAACTTATTGATTGGGAAGTCAGAGCCAATCGGAGCCTAAAAAAATTCACTTTGTGAACAAGGAAAATATGACAAACGAACTAGAAAAAATGCTAAATGATTTTGACGATGCGGAAAAGGCCGTCCAAGCGATGCGCCAAACCGCAGCCGCACAATCCTTGCCCGCTAACGATTTTGGTTTAGCGATTGCCGAAATGTCCCTAATACAGATGGAAGATCAAATTCTGAATTATACCGCGCTCGAAATTGGAAAGCGGACGGAGACGCTCAACTAATGAAAACCTCAACCCCCTGTGCTTCAAAACCTCTAACCGAATGGGCGATCCGCCGAGCTATAACTAAATTAGTCGGTAGGATGGAGACTGAGAAACTTAGCCGCAAAGAATTTATCCGTCTTGTCGGCCAATGCTCCAGACTCCGCGATGACCTTAAAGAACTGGGTAAGGGAAAAGTGAAGTGAAGGCGAGCAATATCTTTGATCCTGCCAAGCGTGGGGCACGGTCAACAAAGCACTTATCTCCCCGGACGCTGCGCGGCTTGTTGCGAAGAGCAAACGAAATGCTTAAAGGCACCGATCTAAGCGCAAAGGACAAGGTTGGCGTCCTGAAATATGCCGTTACGATAATAAATACCCTAGATGCGCTTCCCGACAAAGCCGTAACAGATACACGGCAGGCAGACGATAAAGTGAAAAAAGGAAACCGTTGAGTTTATTGGACTTAGCCGATAGGGTTACTAGGCGTCTCACAGCTTGCCCGAAACGCTCCGAAAATCTCTAAAAAATTCACTTTGTGAACAGAATTCACTAGGTGAATAAACCCCGGACAGGGTTACTAGGCGGATTACCGCATCCTAGCCGACTACCGACACCCCCAAACCTATTTTTAATAATTCACAGGAATTTGTTGAGTTTCTTGCTTTGTCCGCCAAGTGAGCGGGATCACAGAAAGGTTTTGGCATGTCGAAATGGTTTAACCGCTTCGCCGGGTACGCGATCATATTCCTACTCTTGCGTTGGGCCTATCGCCAGTTTAGGGCCTAAACCCCGCCGTTCAACAAACCCCTAAAGTTGGCGGCTGCAACTCACTGATTCCAAAATACCTATTTTCGGCTTTTCCGCCTTTTTGACGTTCAACAGAAAGTGCTTTGTTGAACGCCGCCCGGTTTCCGATTATTGCCGCTTGGCGCGGATCGCACAGCCGCAAGCAACCCAACCCTTTCACTTGCCCGCAACGCATCGCGGACAGGCTAGCAGCCGGGCAGAGTCCTACGGCTAGCGGGGATCGCGGGAGACGATGATTTATTCACGGGGCGCGGGGCGGATAAGGCGGGGGGAAGGTTCCTAGCGAGATCGTGTCCGGGGGTGTGGGTGCCCTTTTGGTTTCACGCCGAGCGCGGACGCCCTTGCCCGGTAACCCTAACTTTTCTTTTCGATTCCCAACCCGTAGCGATGCCCTAAAAAAATTTTCCAGGGACTCCAAACCAAACCCCAAAAAATTTAGCGCCAGAATTTTGTACGCATAGTGAACGCCGAAAGGACTTACCTTGACCGTCAAAGAATTTGCAGATACCTACCGCGTTAAAATCCGCCGTGAGGGTTGCGGCGAAGAGATTATCCCCGGAAAGTTTATGGCGGAAGGGATGCCGGATCGGGTTGAGTATTACTCGCATGTTTTCGATTACAGCAACGGGCAGAGCTTTGGGTTGTGCCTTTTGCTTGAGACGACCCGTAAATGGGAGAGCTACAAGCGCCGGGCAGTAGCGGCGGGATTTATTTTGAGGCAGGACGCCGAGACGGAAGGAACCTTGCTTTTTGATCCCGCCAACAAAGCACAGGTACGGCTAGCGTTCAAACTGGCGGGTATCAAGCCAAAGCGGGTTTCAGCGCGGGCCGGACTGGAAACAACGCCCTCTAGAATCGTCAAAACCCCCTGTAGCGGGGTAGCCCAAGCCGTAGAAACGGCGATCTCCCCGCCCTAGTGGGGTACTACCAACTTTTTGCCGCTCGCTCGAAAGGAACCCAAAACGGGTAGCGCCCGCGAAGGATATTTGAATTTAGGAGAATCAGAAAAAAGCTATGAGAAAGCTAGTCTATAAAATTGTCCACCTGCTTACGAGAGACACAGAACTTTGGTACGAGCTTGGCCCTAAAATTAGGGGCAGGCGGGCAGGCTTCAGCACGTTCTAACGCTTTTTGGACTACCTGCCTTTGGCGTTTAGTTCCGCACAATCGTGACAGTGGTATCTCCCCCCTTTACCCGATCTGCGATTCTTTTTTGGAATTTCACTCCCCGGCCCGCACCTAGTGTTGTCGTGATAACGCTTTTCTTTTATTGAATAAAACGGAGAGGTTTTCGGCATGGCACCCCCTTTTCTGTTTGGGAGTATACACCCAAGCACTTGAACACAGTGGGACTCTAAAAGGAACACTTATGGCACCAGACCAAAACGCGGAGCCGCGCTTACGCGGGATCGTCCTCGCATGGGATGACAAAACAGGTTTCGGAACCTTGACCGATATTTACGGGGAAGCGAGGTTCTCCGCCGCTCGAAAAGGTGTCCGGCACGATAATTTTGGACGCTGCTATCTCGTACCCGGCGAGACCGTTTTGTTTTCTATCTATGCCGAGGACGCGGGAAAAGCAACGGACGTTTTTCCTATCTCTCGAAAAATGTTTGAGCCAATGCCCGCCGACTATCGGGAGCTTGTAACCGTTTCCGTTTTTTACCCGGAGCGGTGTTTTGGTTTCGCCATTCGTCCGCTTGGCGGACAGATTTTCTTTCACCAAGACAATTGCGTTACAGAGGGTTGGCACTCTATCCGAGAGGGATCGCAGCTCTACATTGGAATTGAAAAGCATCCCGGTTTGCCGGGCAAGTGGAGAGCTAACCCGATTGAAATTTGTTTAGAGCCGCCCGAAGAAAAGGAAACCGTTTTAAGCGCCGCACTTGAGCGGGCAGGGATCGCGCTATGACATTTCTGCTTAGGATCACAAAACTTTCGCCCGCGTCCGTTTCATTGGCCGGGCCGGATTTTGTTCAAAGGCTAGACCCGCATACAACCTTTCCAGGCCGGATGTACAAATTTCTCTTTGGTACGTTGCGCCTGTCCGTTGTGTTTGGGATCGCCCGCGAAAGTGATTGGGACAAACAAACCGAAAGCGAGGCAACGTGAGTGGGATTTTAAGGGAAGCGGATATAGATATTCGACAGTTGCGGTACGAGTCCGAATTTGTAGAGAGTGATTGCGAGGCGGTTTTTCAAACACCTACAGGCGAGAAACGTATTCCGGTTTTGATTCGGCCAAAAAATAATCTTTGCGTGATCCGTCACACGGATGGTTTGCTCTATCATCCTGAAACCTTCCCTGGCTTTGTGCGAGTTGAACGGCTACCAGAATTCGAGCCGCCCCCGCCCCCTGTTGCTAAGACTTGGGAAGAGGCGAGATCACTAAACGAAAAGCAGTCGCTAGAGAATCTAACCCGTATGCAAAACACACGGCCTAACGGCGGATTGAATCCCGAAGTTGAAAACCTACGCGCCGCAAACCTCAAGCACCGCGAGGACATTCGCCGGACACGTCTAGCACGCGGCGAGCGGGCATAACCAGAAAAAAAGGATAAATCAAAATGAGTAAGACAATAGGGGAGTTGGAATATATCGGGCAAAGGTACGGCTTCAAGGCGAGGGCGCTTTCTGCCCTAGACGTTGCCCAAATGTCCGCCGATGAATTGGATTGGCATGACAAATTTAATACCGATGCGCTCAAGGCCGCGATTGCGGAGCCGGAAACCAAAGCCGCCGCAGAGCGGGAGCAAATCGAAAAGGAAACCGCGCGAATTTTGGACGGCGGCGCAACTCCCGCAGACGTGGCCGCGATCCTCAAAGTTGCAAACAAATTCTCGAAAACGTACCCGCAATTTATTGAGTGTACGGAGAATACATCCGCGATAGTTGACCGCCTGAAAAAGAATAGGCTTTTACTTACATTTGAAAACTTTGTGTCCGCGTTTGAATCGCTGGCGATTGAAGGGAAGTTAATTTTAGACCCTTCCAAGATTGGAGCGGGTACGGAAACATCCGTCACAGGCTATCAGTTGAAGCGGCATCTTAACTTGCCCGAATTATTGAAACCCGCGCCAAGCGAAGCCGAAAAGGAACGCCGCAGAGTTGCGAAGTTGAGCGCAGACCAATTCAAAAAAGAAACGCCCGAATTACAGAACAACGAATTATCTCCCCGGCAAGTGTTTGACATCGGGCAGGAGATAAACACGTTTTTGTCAACCAACCCGGAATATGTTTCGAGTGAGTCCGCGAAAGCAAAAATGCTTTCCTACCTATCCGAAAACGAACTACCGATTACTGCGCCTGCTTTGAAAGAGGCTTTCCAGTTCTTGAGGCTAACCGGAGAGATCGAAGTCAACGCGGACACAAAACAAACCTACAACGCGACTACTTTTGTTGCGCGTGAGGGCGAGTACCCCGGCCATCCCCCTACCCCAAGCAAGTATTCATTTCGCAAAAAGCTAGAGGGATTAAGTAGCGATCAATTCCGAGAGCGAGTAAGGCAAGATAAAACCTTCCGCGACGCTATCGAACGGTTGGGCTAGCGAAAGCATCGGGTAATGTTATGTCGTTTCGGTAGGCTCGCCAACCTCTACCGAGTCAACGGGGCCGCTTGAATCTGAAAACAGCTCCCCCGTTTCTTTGACGGGAATGATTGCCTCCGGCATTTTTAATCTTGTTTCTACAGCCGCAAGCCGTTTCTGAAAATCTATCAGGATTGAAAGCACAATTGACTCGCGGGGATCGTCAGAGGCTTGAAACATTCCTGCTGGCGAATAGTAGCGAACGCTTGCAATCAATCTATCGAAATGGAGTTGATCTTCCCGGCGAAGTGCGCGGCGGAATTTAGACCACGTTGCAGCCGTCTCTGAAATCAACTGGACATAAGTTGGAACAGTTCTCCCCATTGGAATAAGCCTCTCTGGTTTTCTGGTAGAGGTACGGGGAAAACAAACTTACGCGACGGAAACGCCACCGTCAACCTTATTTGCAAATCTGTTAGAAAAACGAAAGAAAAACATGGACGATCCGAATAGTCAAGTTAATCCGGCGTGGCAAAGCGCCGTTACGAACGCGACGCAGCCGCCCCAAAATGCCGTACCTCTCGCACCGCCGCAACCGCCAGTGGCCGCCCCTCAACCTCAAGCTGCGCCGCCCGGATCGCCGCAAGTTTCTACTGCGCCCGTTCCAGGCGCGACGGTAACGGTTTCACCGCAGAGACAGGGGGCCGCGCTATCGCTTGGGCATCGCATACTTAATTTAGTTTCGCCTTCCGCTCAAGGTGTTTCCTATCAAGTGGACGATAACCCCGCTAGTCCTACCTACGGAAAGACAATCGCAACTCCCACGCAATTTTCGCCCGGTGATCGCGTCAAAAGGCTCATCGCAGCGGCGCTCACAGGACTTGCCGCAGGTTCCGAAGTACCGCAACAGAAATCTGGCCTTGCCTCTGCGCTCGCCGGAGCCGGGGCGGGATTCAAAGCAGTACAAAAACAAAACCAGCAACAAGACGCACTCAAACGCCAACAAGCGCAAAAAGACTTTGCCGACAAGCAAAGCGCCATCATGCAGCAGTACGAGATCGCCCGTTCCAATTCCTTGAACTATTCAACGCACATGGCGAATCTGAAAATGCAAAATGACCTTGACCCTATCCGCAAATCTAACGCTACGCTCGCCGGGGATTTATCAGACGCCGGACTGGAAACACAGTTTATGAGCGAAGCGGAATTGAGGGCCGCTCAAACCGCAGACCCTTCGCTCATTACTAATCATTTGATCCTACCTATCGGGTATCGGCCCGTAACGGACAGTGAAGGAAACCCAATTCTCAACGCGGACAAATCGCCGCGCGAAGAGGCTACGTTTGCATTGGTAACTGGATTCGACAAAAACAAACAGATTGCCTTGCCCGCCGCAATGGAAACCGATCTTCAGAAGTACGGAAAACTTGCGGGCATTTCTAACTTTGACACGCTCAAATCCGGCGATCCGGTTTCCGCTAGAGACTTTCTCACTCTCTATCACAAAATCTCAGAAGCCAAAAAGAGTGCGCTACAGGGTGACGTTAAACCGGAACTTGTCCTAGTAAACGATGACAAGGGCGGGCAAACACTGAAACGCCGCAATACCGTCACAGGTGATCTAAGCGAACCTTCCGCTACAGAGCTTCAGACCTGGAAAAAGGGCGAGGCGGATATTGCCCGGATTCAATCCGAGACAAATAAGAATAAAACAGAGGCAAACAAGACTAGCAACGAAAACAGCAAGCAAGCTCTTACCGCCGCGTATGACGCCGCCCGGTTGGAAGTTGAATCCGCCCGCGATGAATTGAAGGCGGCGCAATCTGAATTTGACGAAGAGGGTATTAAGGCCGCGAAGGAAAAACTTGACGGGGCGGTTGCGACGTTCAATCAAGCTACGGCGAATCTGCAAAGCGGCGGACAGTCAAAAACTCCTAAGAGCAAAACGCCGTCCGCAAATAATCAAGCCGCGTTAGATGCGAAGTCCCAACAGGTAGCGGGGATCATAAAAGCTCTACCGCCAGACCAACAGTTAGCGCAGATCAATGCTTCGCAAACCCTCACGCCGGAAGAAAAAGCCGCCGTCAAGAAATTCCTAAAGCTCCCGCAGTAATTCAATCTAAATGGAAAATTTAATAGACGATGGCTTGGCGCAACAGGCGCAAGCGCCCCCGCCCGTTCCTAATCTGATTGACGCGGCTCTAACCCCAAAAGCTGCGCCCTCTACCTCGCAAGCGCCAGCGCAAACACAACCGCAAACAAATCTAATTGACGCAGCCCTAGCTCCAAAGCAAACCGCCCCCACTCCCGCGCCCGCTACTCCGAAACCCCCGACAGTTTGGGAGCGGATAAAAAATATGCTTGTTGGGCCAGGAACTTTAGCAGGCGGGGCAGGATTGCCTCCGCCAGAGGATAAATCGCAACTTGAGTATTCGCCGGAATTCAAAAGCTATATTCAATCAAAGGGTTGGAATGAATCGAACCTTACCCGCGCACAAATTAACTCGCTCCCGCCAGACCTGAAAGCCGAGCACGATAAAAAATCGCCGTTGCGGGCACAATCAATGCTGAAGTTTGGCGCAGCGATTGATCCGCAGAATACGCTCGCCCAACCGCTTGTAGACCTGTCCGCCGCAGTTCCCAAAGGACACCCGCTCTTAGAGGGCGTAGCGCAAGGCGTTTCCGGTTTCACTTCGCCAAAATCCCTCGCGCTTATTTTCGGATCGGCGGGCGGGATTGGCGCGATTGCGAAAACGCCAGAGGGAGCCGCGACACTTAGCCGCTTAATCTCTGCCGGATTTTCGGCGGACATGATTAAGGGACTTTACGATCAATCAAAAGATTTTCGCGCCGCCATAGATGCAAAAGACTATGACGCGGCCCAACGAATCGCCGGGCGCATGGCGGTAGGAACTGCGGGGGTTGCGCTTGCCAGCGGACACGCTCTGCGCGGGGATGCCGTCGCGCCCGGTGAAGTTAAGACGATCCCGGTTGAGGATTCCAACCCAATCAACAGAGTTGTAAGCGAGCCGCCGCCCGATGTCCGCTTAGTCGCAAACGAAATTGCGAAGCAACAAGTAGAAGCGAAAGAAACACCCGCCGAGACTAAGACAGAAACCAAACCCACTACAACCGCGCCCGCCGAGAATTTGATTGATAAGGCGCTGGCACAGAAAGCCGAGCCGTCCAAGACGGATAAATACAGCTATCCGATTGTTGGCGAAACTGCGGACGGCCTAACGGTTGGCGAGCATGTAGCGAATACAGATTCAATATCCGCCAGCTTGACAGATTGGAAAGAGCGGCCCGGTATCCGCGAAGTTCCGATTGCGGATTTTGAAAACCAATCCATAAGCAAATCCGCAAAGGTAAAAGCACTTGCGGACAAGATCACAGACTCCGGGCGCATTGACCCGGCGATTGTAGTCATAGATAAAGACGGCCCGTACATCCTAGAGGGCGGAAACCGTTTCGACGCATTGAAGCTGCTAGGCAAGAAATCTATTCCCGCGCTAGTGGTAGACGATCTCGAATCACAGGGCGCGGCAAAAGAATCAGAAGCCGAGCCGCAATCATACGGGCCGCTAGAAGCGTTGGCGAGCGAGGCGCGAAAGGCGTCCAGCTTTGACGAATTTGAGAGCAACTTTAGCCGCGAAATAAAACACGGCCAATACTGGCACATTACAGACGATCCAAACTTTACGATTGATCCCGCAAAAGGGCCGCGCGATATGTCCAGCTTGGCAAACGGCGAAATGGAGCCGGGCAAGCTAATGATTACTTCCCACTTGGAAAATTGGGAAGCCGAATACCCCAAGCGCGGGTACGCCGCGTTGATTGATATGGGTGACGTGCCGGGCGAATCCTACAAGCAAGTTAATCGTGGATTCGGGAATGAGTTTTACGTTGACGATCCCGCTAAGGCGAGAGTTGTCAAAGTTGTGCCGATTAAAGACGCGCTAGCGGAGTCCGAGTCATTTCAAGATGCGCTAGACAAAGAAATTTCGAGCAAAGAGGACTTGCGCGAATTCTACAACCGGGTAACTGGCGGCTCTTCCGGCGAGGCGCAGCCAACCGCGAAGATAGTTCCAGAGAATCACATCCCCGTTGTTACTCAGGATGCGGTACTCGCCGCGACAGTTCAGCGCATGATTGACAACTCCGGGGCGCTTCAAGAAATCGGAGTTGACCCGGAGAAAATCCAAAGCCGCGAGGACGTTTCCAAAATGCTAGAGGATGCGAGCGGCCATATACAGGCGAATCTTGACCCCCGCGTTGGCGCTCGAATTGGATTCGACGCGCAGAAAAGTCTAGCGTCTGATTTAGGAATGGACGTAGAGGACTTGCTTGCCCGCAAATCCGGCGAAGCATGGAACGCAGAAAAGGCGGTAGCAGCACGGGCGCTACTGCGCGATTCTCAAACAAGAGTAATGAACCTTGCCCGGCTCGCCGCGATGGGAGACGAGGCATATCAAACTGAATTCGCTAAGGCGTTGGCGCAGCATCAAGCCGTAACCGAAACCGTCCGGGGGATTGCAGCCGAAACGGGCCGCGCTCTTGGAAGTTTCAGAATTAAAGATACTGACTTGCCCGCCCTCAAAATTTCGGATGCGTTCTCAAAGCTAGACCCCAAAGCCTTGAGCGAGGCCGCGAAACTGCTTTCCAAAATGGACGAAAACGATCCCGCCGCCGTCAACAAATTTATTGAACAAATCCGGCCCTCTACTACGCCGGAAAAGATTTTCGAGTATTACCGCAACGCTTTGCTTTCTAGTCCGCACACCGTGATTGTTAAAGGCGTCTCCGAAATAGCGATGATGGCGCTTGAAGCCACGAAGAAAGCCGTAGCGGGCGGATTGTCGAAATTAAAAGATGATTCGCCGGAAAGATACGCGAGTGAATCTGTTTGGTACGGCAAGGGCGTGCTTGACGCGATGCGCCATATCCCCGCCGTTCTGTCCGGTAAATTCAATTTAGCGGACTCGCCCGATTTTGAGCGGACAGGGCAACAGGCAATTAAAGGGATGCTAGGCTCTGGTATCAGAATCCCGTCAACTATTCTCTCCAAGCAGACTAATGTTATGTACATGCTGAATTATTTTGGGGAGCTAAACGCCCAAGCTGCGCGGGTAGCGATCTCCGAAGGATTGAGCGGGAAAGAACTCTACGCCCGCCAGGAATATCTAGTCCAAAACCCAACGGATGAAATGGCAGACGCCGCAAACGAAACGGCCCTACATAACACGTTTCAGAAAAAGCTAGGGACATTCGGAAGCATGATTCAAGGCGCGATCCGCCGCGATCCTTCCGGCGTCTCAAAGTACCTATTCCCATTCTTCAAAACGCCTATCAACCTGGTTAAAGCGAGCGGCGAGTTTTCGCCCTATGGACTTTTTAAGGGCATCGCAAAGGGTGACACAGATTTACAGGCGCGGGGGTTAGTGGGTAGCTCTCTCGCGGCGGGGATCGCTTACCTTGCTTTGAACGGGAAGGTTACAGGCGGCGGGCCGACAGACTTCAAGAAAAAGGAAACGCTTGAGGCTACCGGATGGCAACCCTATTCAATCAAAATTGGAAACAAGTATTACAGCTACAACCGCGCCGAGCCTCTAGGCTTAGTTTTCGGTCTGGTAGCGGACACCGTAGCCGGACAAAGGCTAGGCGATCCCGAAGAGGTAACGCAATCGAAAGCAGACAACGCGGTTTCCCATATTGAGCGCAACGTATCTTCTCTTCCGTTCTTGTTTCAAGTTTCCTCAATCATGGACGCACTCAAGGACACTTCCGGCAAGCGAGTAGATAATTTTATTGCCCGGCAAGTTGGAAGTTTTATTCCCGCTCTGTCCGCGAATATCGCAGAGGCAACAGATCGGACGATCCGACACCCAAGCGGCAACAGTTTAGGCGGGACGATAGCGCAAACAGCCGAGGGCCGCATCCCCGGCTTGACTCGTAACGTGCCCGCCGTCCTAGATGCTACTGGCAAACCCGCGCAGCGCCCGGCGTCTGCGCTTGGCGGCGCAAATCCGTTTCCAGTTTCAGTTAAGGGCGGCGATCCCGTTTTGACGGAACTCGCCCGATTAGGCGTCTCAACTCAACAGCCGCCGTCAACAATCAAGGCGGGCAAGAAAGAAATTCCAATCACACCCGAAGAGGGGGCGGCGCTCGCGGCTCAAGAGGGCCGCTTACTCTACCAGCGATTGCAAAGGGTGATTCAAAATTCCGGTTGGCAGAAAGCGCCGGATGATGCGAAACGGGAAGCAATCAAGAATTGGCGAGAGGAATTGGAAAAGAGCCGCGTAGGTAGACTGTACAGATTGCGGGCGCAGAATGAGGCGAGTGTGGCACTTGGAGGCCGATAGTCCTTTGCTCAAGCTAAATTTGCTGTCTTGTTAGGGAAATGCTTTTGGACGTGTAATATAATTGAGCGTTGATTCAGAGACACAATTCCGAAACGGGAAAGTGCGCTTATTGTGGCGAGTGGCGTCCGATCACTCGTGACCATATTCCACCTCGAAGTCTGTTTGGCGAGCCGCGTCCAAGCGACTTGATTACGGTTCCGAGCTGCTTTGGTTGCAATAACGGGATGTCGAAGCAGGATGAATACTTCAATTTTATGGTAAAGCTCGGTATTGATCGAGACAGATTTGCGACGGAAAATGCGGACTCATTAGAGACTATCAATAAGTTAGCAAGGCCGGAGAGCCGCCGCTTCCGCGAATATCTTTCGAAAAGTTACCTACCTAGTCCGGCTGGATTTAATGTTGATCGCAACCGCGTTGGTATCGTTTTGCGTCGAATTGTGAGGGGCCTGTTTTATTACCACACAGAAGAGTGTCTGCCGGACTCCGTGCCCTTCAACTTTGTCTCGATTGAAAACCAGCCAAGACTCGCGGTTGCGTTGAGCGAAGAAATAGACATCTTGACAAAGCGAATGAAGACTATCGGAGGCGGCGTATTTCGATACGCATTCATGCAAGACTTTCCTTCAGACGCATTCGAAACCGCGTGGTTAGTTAGTTTTTATGACCAACACAAATTCCTTTGTATCACTGTGCCGTGATTGGGGCCTTGTGCCCACAGTGTGCCCATATCGGGCGCTTCTGCGGTTTTTACAGTTTCTACGAGCTTTTAGAATCAGTAAGTTACACATTCTAAAGGGCCGTCTTGAGTCCGACTCCCACCCCGGGCACCAAAAATTATGGCACGAGCATGACGGGGGCGCGCCAGAAGGCCACCTTCTGGCCGGTTGGATCCAGTACGGTGACCTGGCAGTCATATTCTCCCAGTGGAATTTCTTTAAGGCCAATATTAAAATTTAAAAGCATCGTATTCAGCCGGTTACTCATCGCCGCCGTTACTTTTATGGGCTGAGTTTCAAACGTTTTCGTTTGGCCATGGTAGAGACTCACGAATGCGATCAGAGGTTCGACGGCCGTCACGCCCTGCTCGTAAGCCTGAAGGTAGACGTACATTTCCTTGGTTTTGCTGAAGACCCGGGTCACGCTGGGGATTAATTTCGCGCCATTCACAACCAGAGGGTCGGCCACTTCTTCTTTGACATTTGTTTTCGCGTTAAATAGCGCATCTTTAAGATCAACGCGCTGGCTGCTGAGCACCACGGAACTGATCGGGATTCGCTTTTCCTCTTTGTTGAGGTTGGGAATCACAAATGTGGTTTGATATGTCCCGATTCTTCCGGTTTCATCATCCCGCGCGAGCACTTTGATGTTATATTTTCCCGGTAGAAGGGTGTATCCCGTCGCATATTCAATCGGCCGCTTGGCTAATTCCGCCGCTGTGGCATCACTCAGCTTGGTATCAACTTTGTCGTGCAGATTGGATACCGTCCTGCCCCCGTAGGCGTCCTTTATCTCGCCAATGAAGTCGATGACGGTGTGCTCGGCGCCGCCGCGTTTGGCGAGCGCGAGTTCGCGTCCCGGAATCTTCATGATGATTGGGACGAAATATTCGGCGCGGTTCAACTGGAAGTAATCAACTTCCATTGCAATCGTGATTTCTGTAATCGGGTCTTCCAGCATCAGGGCGTCTTCCAGTTGCCGCTCTTTATCGGCGACGGTGAATTTGCCAAACACTTTGTCGGCAAAATACCCCTGGCGATAATCCAGATTGGCGGCGACGTCTGAATTTAGCGTGATCTTGATGTGGCGAAATTTCCCGTCTTTTGCAGGGTTGGTCGTGTAATACCCCAGTATGTAGTAATCCGATAGGGAGTGCTGCGCCTGCACGATTCCCCTTGCCAGGTCGTTGTTATCGAGCAGCGCTTTCCCGCCGGTGTCCTCGGCCAGGCCATAGAGCGTATCCTGCGACTTCTGAAAATTTGTGTTCACAGCCAGCGCCGAAGCGCCGGAATACATATTGATGTTGCCGGGCGAACCCCGTGTGGCGTCTCCGAGCGGGGCGGTGGCCACCAGGCCGCGCGCGTCGATCGCCCAAAGCACCACACCTGAGCGGATGGTAGCGTCAACTGTGGCGTGATATTGCGCCTGATTGTCCAGGCCATTCAGCGTCAGACCGCTGGCGAAGAGGATCATCACTTTCTTCTCGGCAAGGTGCCCCATCATTTTGGCCGCGGTCTGGATTGCGGACAATTGCCGGTCGGTATTGAAGATGTTGAATTCGCTGTCGTCCTGCCCGAAAGCGGCTCCGGTGTCGGAAGCGCTTGCGTCGCTGACCGTCTCATCGAGTCCCTGGCCTTCTCCCACGACCAAAGTTTCGAGGATGCTCAGCAACTTGTTGCGGTCGTCGGTGAAATCCACCAGCACGTCAACCGATGATCCCTCATATCTGAAAATGGAAACAAGGTCCGCCGGCGTCATCTGCGTCCTGATAAATTTCTGCGCCGCGAGCAGCGAACGGGATTGGTCCGCGGGCGGCATGGCAGTCATGTCGAAATAGAGCGCGATCAGGCGGTGGTCTTTGTAGCGAAGGGTCCCGACCGTTTCCGGGGCAATCTGTGTTTTGGAGAGTTTGTTGTAAATCGTGACTGCTTCGGGTTCCTTTGGAACAATGGGCTCGTCGGTGGGAATCTCGGGCAGTTGGATGGGATCGCAGGAGCGGATTTGCTGCGCAACTCCATCCTCGGTAAGAGTGAAGTCCTTCGCGGTCAAGCCTTTAATCGGGTTCCCTTTTTTGTCCTTGACGGACACCTGCTCAATGACGAGGTTGGTCGTGACGGTTATTTGCGGTGTACCGGTGGTTTGAGGAGACTTATTCTGGCCCACCTGCTGCGCCGCGGCAGCCAACGAGAATAAGAAGACGAAAGCAATAATCCGTTTCATGATTCAGAACCTCAGGCGCATTGTAGACGTGATCGTGCGCATTCCATTGGCGGTCGCCGGCGATCCGAAAAGCGGATTGCCAAAGGTCGTGTAATAATTCGAGAACGTTACGTGGTTAATGGGGTTTAGGGAATCAAACCGCACATCGAGATTGAGCCGGTCATTTAATTGGAATGTGCGCGCCAATGAGGCGCTGTAGTTAAACACAGGCGGGCCGGTGATCGAATCCCTCCCTGCGTTTCCAAACTGACCTGCGGGGGGTAATGCGTATGCATCGGAATTCAAGTAATATCCCGCGGCGGTGCCCGCATAAATCGGCATGCCGGTAAGCTCCGGTCGGAGGCTTGCGGAGAATCCAGTTCCCGCTATCGCGCCGGGAATGTATGGCGTCTCCGGTAGACCGGTACCGACATTGATCACATTGTAGAAGGTCCATTCCTTGTAGATCCTTCCCCTCCATCCGCTCATCAGAGTTTTCCCGCCAATCCCCATGCCCGTGGTGTATTGCAGGGTCACGTTGAGAAGATGACGCTGGTCAAATGTCGAAAGGCCCCGTTCCCCATTCAAATCAAGCCAGTTCTGCGCGAGTATGGGATTCGAGGTCAATTGTCCCCCCATGGCCGCGTCATCATCGATGGATTTCGAGTAAGTATAGTTCAGCGTCGCCGTCAAACCGTTGTGCAATCTGCGGCGTAATTGAAGGGTGCCCGCTTCGCGGGTCGAATTGCCATTGGAGGTCAGGAAAGCGAACCCGGTTGGGCAAGTGGGGCAGGGGTTCGTGGCCCCGGCGGGGTACGTATTCGGCAGAAATTCCTGGGGCCCACGCGTTCCCTTGTTTCCGAGATAGGATACCGTCATCACCAGTGAGCCGGGCAGGTCGCGTTGCACCGATAGCGTCCAGGTCTGCACGTAGCCTACGCGGAAATTCGGGTCAATCGCAAAAGAATCAGGCGTGACCGAGGAACAGGGAACGAAACCATTCGCCAGCGTGAGCGGGCAAGCGGCGGTGTTGGACACGTTCAGACTCGTTGAGAGGGGCGCCTGCTGCGCCATCAGAAGCGCGATATTTTTATACACCGAAGTGTCGTAGTAGATTCCATAGCTGCCGCGGACGACCATGGACGAGCCGGAGAGCGGCCGCCACGCAAAACTAACGCGCGGCTGAATGCCGTGCTTGTCTGGCCGGACGAGCGAGGTCGGATAATTCTGGCCGGTTAGCGACCCGACCGGATTGGTGCCTAAAACGGGCGCTTCAGCTGTAAAACCGGAAGTAACGTCCAAATTTACCAGGCGGCCAAAAAGCTCCGTAATCGGCGCGCCATAATCCCACCGGACCCCCAAATGGACTGTGAGTGTCGAATTCACTCTCCAATCGTCGTCGATATACGCATCGTAAACAGATTGCCGAAAGTATTTATCCGCGTTGCCGAAGGCAATCTGGCTGATGTCCGGGATTCCCAGCAGGAAATCAGCAAAATCAGAACCGGACACCGGGGCGCCGTTATAGGTTCCCGACGTCGCCGCGCCGGTGAATTGGAAAATCCCACGCGGGTCCGACTGGGTCAGGTAATTAAACTCCTGCCTGCGGAAATCGCCTCCAAACTGAATGCTGTGGTTTCTGTGTAACCACAGCATATTGTAAGAAACTGAGCTTGTTGGAAATCGGTTACGAGCGGCGATCCCATCCGATAAGGAGGAAACGCCGGTCTGCAGGAATTGGAGCGTCGGCGGACCCCAGTTCGTGGGGTCTTGATTATTTCCGGTGATGCCGGCCTCGCCCGAAATATTTTCACGGTTCTCCCAAAAGGGAGTCGCCTGCGTCATCGAGATGTTGTACCTGTACCCGACGGTTTGTATGAAATGCAAGCTATAGCGGTGGATCCAGTTTGTGTTGGTGTTGATTCCCAGCGTATCGTTCGTATCGAGAAAATTGAACAGGTTTGGAGAGCTTGATCGAACGTCCTGAAAAGAGAAGGTTCCGTTCAGCGAATCCTTGGTGTTGAGCGACTTCGAGAGACGCACGTTCAGCGCATCAACGTGCGTATTGTTTACGATCGGAGCCTGATAATTGTAAATTGAACTGCCAACGAGATTCGGCTTCGGGTAGAGATTCAACAAAGCCTGTGCTTGAGGGCTGATGGGAACCGTATTGTTCAGGAATGGGAGTCCCGTCGCCGGATTGATGATTGTCTCGGGGAAGATTCCTTCGCGCTCCGCCAGTGTTGGCACGATACCCGGCACGGTTGTGTCATTCCCGTTTCGCGTCCAAATGTATCCGACAACGAAGGTGAGTGGCCGCTTAAACGTCAGCACATGCGGAATTTTGAACGGGCCGCCGAAATTCGCCACACCCGTTATCTGATTGGTGTTTGGCTTTGGTTCGGTGATTCCGCTCAAGGAATACGGGCTGGCATTTAACGCGGAGTTGCCGTAGGTCAATCCGATTCCACCGTTGTATAAACTCCTTCCGTTATTGCGGCTATTGCCAAACGCCGCCAATTGCGCAAAGGGTGAAGCGGCGCCGTTATTTGAGCTGCCATTGATCAGAAATCCGTCGGAGGCGCGCTGGTCGGTCTCCTCGGCGGGTTTCGTTGCGTCGGGAGCGCTATTCTGCGCCGTTTTCGCCTGGTCGGTCTGCGCCGGCGGTGTCGCTGGCTGGTTCTTGTCCGGCGGCTTTGTCTGGTTGTTCTTGGCTTCCGGCGCCGGCGCAGCCGGTGCCGAAGGAGCAGGCGTATTTTCCACTTTCGCGACGGCATTCAACTGGTCGAGCAGCAGCATCTTTAATTCCCACGGCGGCGCGGGGGGCGCATTCGGCCCGATTACCACCTGGGTTTTCAACGTCGAAAAGCCCTGCATCTCAATTTCGATCGACCAGGTTCCATCCGGCAAGTCGGGGAAGGAATAGAGGCCTTGGTCATCCGTCACGGCGACAAATTTCTTGTCGCCCTGTGTTGCCGTCACGGTTGCACCCGGCACCGGGCCGCCGTTGAACGTAACACTTCCGTGGTGCTCCCGGGCCGCCGCAAGGCCGCATATAAACAGCAGCGCAACAGCGCAGAAGAGACGGAGAATTTTGCCGATTCGCCCGAATGCCATTCAATCCACCGCCCGCTGCCTATTTTTCCGAATCTTTCTTAAATTGACCGGTTAAAGTAATTCCAACTTGATATTCTTTTGTTTCCAATTTCGCCGCGCCCCGGGGCCTTGGCGATCACATCGAATCGGTCGGAATCCAGCCAGCTGGGTCCTCCCAGGACCTTTTCGTTTCCAACTCCGTATGCCGTTGCGATTAGATCCACCAGCGTCGCGTCCCGCAGGATGTAGCGGTCGCCGCGAAGAACGCCATCCTGAAAAAAAGGAAATAGCGTGGGTGCACTCTTGTGAATATCCGCGACGTCAAATGCAACAGGCGTCGCAGGAGATTGGCCGGAAATCGCCATCGTGAGAAGGGCCAGGAAACTTATTCCGGCCAGTACTCGCTTCATGATTCCAATCTCCTTGCTGATACGGGACCCAGCCGGCGACGCAGTCCTTACACATTGCTCAATGTTTAAATGCCCGAAGCTCATTTAAATAGACGTTTCCCCAATCGTCCGGTTACGTCTAAATCAATAGCTAGGCAGAGTGAACGATGGCGCTTCTCAATTTGACGCCACGCGAACGAATAAGTACTTCTAAAACAGCTAATTATCCGAGGGCTTCTCCACGTGATCAATCACGATATTCTCAATTGGGCCCTTTCCCGACTCCAATTTCAGGCCCAGCTGCTCCTGAATTGCTGCCATCAAGGTAGGGCCGTTAGAATCCGGTACTGGCTGGCCGTTCATGGTGGTGGGCCCGCCTCCCGGTGGTGGCGACTGCATTTGCATGTCATCTCTCGTCCACTCCAACTTGATATCGTATTTACCTGTGAGGCCTGTCTTATCTACTACGGGGCGGCCGACGTTTATTGCCAGCATATCCGCAAAGCTCGAGATAGGGATCGCTTGCAATGTCATTGATTGAGTTCCCCCACGCCCCATCGACATCATCATTGTCCCCGGTCCTCCGCGCCCTCCTGAGACTCCACCTCCTTCTCTGCCACCACCCCCTCGGGGACCGGCGGCAGGAGGTGGCGCCAATTCGTCAGCCGTCGCCTCCTTCAGCTTCGAGCCATTTTTTCCGATGACGAGCATGTAGACTTGTCCCTCTTTGGTTTCTCGATGGACTGTGAGTTTGAGGCGATCCGCCAAGAGTGCCTGGAGCATTTTCTGTCGCTCCTTGTTGCGATCGTCTTGGCTAAGTTTCTGCAGCGCATCGGCGACGGAGCTATCCATCTTCGCGGTGACGTCGTATCGATTGGAATTGAGCCAGCTCGGCGCTCCGGAAAGTTGGAAGTCTCGGATTCCGTAGGCCATGGTAATCAAGTTTTGCAGCGTGAAGCCCGTTGCGGTAAATGAATCCGGCGCCGTATTAAACCCCATCCGGATTCCTTCACTTGTTCCCGGATTGAAGGGCTTGAACGACGCAACCTCATACTCAAACACGGGCGGAAGCGCCGGCTCGGCGGCGGGGGCGGTTTGTGATTGCGATTGAGCTTGAATTGGCGCAGCGCCGAACATTCCGAATACAATCAGCGGTGTAACGGCTGCCATTCCAGCCGCGCTCAATATTCGTCCTCTCCAGCCTCCAAGTTGCGTGCCAAATCTTTTCATGCCGGGAATCCCCTAAATTATAGACGCCGCCCTACGCCTATAGTTTCACATCCAAATCGGCGGTTTTGCGGTAAAGCCCCCGCCCTTCTCCTAAAGCCAAAATACTCCCTTCATGTAACGACGGCCGCGAACAGATTGTGACTAGAGTTTGGATATGCGCCGACGCGAAATCCACCGGGCGAATTCCCCAATGTGAGAACGGCGCTCTTCTAATTTGCCGAAGGCCTCTCAATATGGTCGATCACGATGATTTCAACCGGCCCCTTGGACGATTCCAATTTCAATCCGAGGAGCTCCTGCACCTGCGTAAACACAGATGCGCCACCCGAATCCAGCGATGCCACGGGCCCCCCGCCGCCCGCCCCGCTTCCCGGTGGCGGCTGGGAATCCGCAGCCCCGCGGCCCGGGCCGGCATCGGGCCCAAATTGCCACGTAAAGTCATACATTCCCGTTAGCCCGGTCTTATCCACAACGGTCGCGCCCAATTGCTGCGACAAAATCTGCACCAGCGCAGCCATGGGAAGCGCATGAAACTCCACAACCCCGCCGCGTCCCACGCGTACGTTGTTGGCGGCGTTAGGGCTTGGTGCGGCCGCACCGACATCCTTGGATGGCTGAATTTTGGGGCCATTTTTTCCGATCACCAGGTTGTACACCTGCATGTCTTTTGTATCGCGGTGGTACTTCAGATTGCACCGATCCACAAATAGGTTTTGCAACATCTGCTGCCGCGCGGCTTTGCGATCGTCGGCGCTGAGCTTCTTCAGCTCCTCTGAAGTATCGTGATCAATCTTCGCGTTGATGTCATATCTCTCGGAATTCAGCCACTCCGGCGCTCCCACGATCTGACCCTTACCCATTCCGAATGCCGTATAAAAAAGCGGCAACAGCGGGATATTCAGCACCGTGAGACCGTCGTCTCCGGTTGTCACATTCGGGAAACCGGGCGAGTTGTCCGGCTTGATCGAAACTACTTCGTATTCGTAATTCGTTGCCGGCGCGGCTGCGCTCTGTGGCTGCGCCGGCGCCTGCCCCGCCGCCTGACTCTGCGCGCGGCCCGGCGTCGCGCTTATCAGGCCAAACGCGATTGTCGCAGTGACGGTCACCGCCGTCGCCGCGGTCAGCAACTGCTTCCTCAGACTTCCTGAAATGAACGCAAATCTACGCATGTTCGGAGCCCTCTACATATATACGCAATTCCTGGCTCCCAGTTTCACATGCCTTCTAACAATGTCGCATAATATTTGTGCTTTTATTCCCAATTTGCCCACATAACCCGCCAGTGCTGCCGCTAATTTCCCGATGGTCTCTCGACATGGTCAATGACGAGGACGTCCACCGGGGCCTTTTGTGATTCCAGTTTCAGCCCAAGCTGGTCCTGAATCGCCTCGAAGATCGATGGGCCGGAAGATTGGACCGGGGACGTGTTCTCAGTTGTCTGCTGGCCGCCGTCCGCCCCGTTAGGCGTTGCAGCTTGGCCCTGATCTGGCGACCATTGGAGCGTGAAATCATAGCTGCCCTTCAGCCCGGTCTTGTCCAGAACAATCCGGCCTAGCTGACGAGACAATCCGTTTGCCAGCCCGGCGGTATCGGTCCTTTGACCCACTAACTTGCCTGCTACCCCTCCGTACAAGCCCGCTCCCGTACTACCGTCAGGTGCTTTTTGTCCGTTGGAGTAAGTATCCCCGGGCTTTGATTCTTGAAGTTTGGGGCCGTTCTTGGCGATGACCAAAGCATAGACTGGAAGTTCCTTAATTTGGCGGTGCACCGTCAGATTAAAGCGCTCCGCCAGAAGTACTTGAAGCATACGCTGCCGCTCAATCCTGAGTTGGGCAGGGCCAAGCTTCTGCAAATCATCGACTACCGGACTTCCCATCTTGGCCTCAATGTCGTACCTCTCAGAGTTAAGCCAGTCCGGCCCTCCTAAAATCCGGATTTCCTCGATTGGCCCGAATGCAAATCGGACGAGCACACGCAAGTTTACATTCACCGCGGTAAACCCGTCGGGCGAATAGTACAGCGCGATCCTATCGCCACCAGATTTGTCTAATTTGACGCTAGCGACTTCGAACTTATATTTAGTTGCAGGGGTGCCTTGGATCTGTGACTGAGTCCGGCTGGGCGTTGCATGCACGAGGCCGAAGACGACTGGTGTGGTGACGGCGGCAAATGCCGCCGCGGCGAGCAAAAGCTTCTTACTGAAATCCAGTTTCCGGGCGGTGCCTTCAGTCATGATGCGGACAATCCGTTTCTTCAGATCTGCACCTGTGATTCCCGAGACGCACGCCAACGGCGAGCCAACACAGAATTCACAGATTTTCAATATGCTCTCCGCATACGCTTGGCGATCGCTGCCCAATTCCAGGACTTCTTCATCGCAGGCGCACTCGCGTTCTTCTATTAGACGAGCTCCAAGCCACCAAACCAATGGGTGGAACCAGAAAATTGCCTCCACAAACATGTGGATCGCCGCGGCCAGATTGTCGCGGCGGCGCACATGCCACACTTCGTGCGCGAGAATCGCTTCCACGTGTGCATCCTCAAGGCGCGCGGAAATTCCTTCCGGCCACACCAGCACAGGCCGCGCTATGCCGAAAATCCCCGGCTCCAAAGATGCGCGGGACAAAAACAGATCGATCCGTTTTCGCATCCTTGCCGTGCGTTCAACGTTGCGCAACGCCCGCACTTCGCGGCCCTCGCGCAACGGTACTGCTTCCCGCATCGCCGCCGACATCCGCCGCCAGCGCGCGCACCAAACAAACACAACCGCCAAGAACCCGCTCAACCACGCCGCAGCAAGAATCACCGGAAGGAGGTGCACAAAACTCGCAACGAA